>NZ_VMYE01000009.1 GCF_007655255.1 Extensimonas perlucida | reverse complement strand
CAAGCTCAGGCAGGCCACCGAGACACACATGCAGATGCTGCACGATAACCCTGAGCGGGTGCGTTCTTACTTCGAGGACCCGCGGGTGAGCTATGCCGCAGAGCAAAACTTAGTTGCCGGGTGAATATGTAGAAAAAACATGCGGATATGCATTATTTTGGTGCGTCTGCACCAATACATCGCACCAATACATCGCACCAATACATTGCGTCAATGTGCGCCTTCTTCAGGTGCTGCCCAGATGTGGTGCGCATCGAGCAGCAGGCGCGCCTGCGCCTGCATGGCGTCGAGCGCGGCGCCGTCGGCAGCGAGCTGCGCTTCGAGCGCGTTGCGCCGCGCCAGCAGCAGGTCGGCGAGCGGGCTTTCGCCGAGTTCGTAGGCGCGCGCCTGCAGTTGCGCGCTTTGTGCGATCTGCTGCCATGCGCGGTGCAACTGCTGCCAGGTGGTGCGTGTTTGCTGCGCCTCGCTCGCGGCGCGCCAGGCGTCGGTGGTGACGCGCTGGCGCGTGCGTTCGTACTCCTGCTGCGCCATTTCGGCCTGCGCGGCAGCGGCCTGCGCGTCGGCACGGCGGCCTGCGCTGCCCAGCGGGATCGAAAGGTAGGCGCCCCAGATGCGCTCTTCGCCGCTGCGCTCGCGCCGCGCGCGCACGCCCACCGTGGGATCGCCCGTGCGCTCCTGCTCGGTGCGGCGGGCCTGCAAGCGCGCTTGCGCGGCGCGCGCCTGTGCGAGTTCGAGCTCGTGGTTGTCGGCGAGGATTTTTTGCGCCCAGTCGGGCACGGAAATGTCGGCGCCCTCCAGAGCAGCCTCTTCCAGGCCCGCGTCGCTGGGCAGCGGCAGGCCTGGGTATTGGCGCTGCAAGGCTTGCTGCAACAGCTGCGCCTGGGCGCGCGTGCGCACGGCCTGGGCCTGGATGCGCGCGGCTTCGGCCTGCGCGGCCAGGGTGTCGAGCTTGGCGGCTTCGCCTGCCTGCACGCGGCGTTCGATGGCGGAAAGCTGCGCCTGCGCGAGCTCGGCCTGCGCTTGCAGCACCTTGGCGCTGTGCAGTTCGCGCAGCGCATCGAACCAGTCGCGCAGCAGCGTGCGTGCGGCCTCATGCCAGGCGTCGGCGTAGGCAAACTGGCCGATCTGCACCTCGCCTTCGCCCAGTTGCGCGTCGGTGCGCTGCTTGCTAGGCCAGCGCAGCCCGGTTTCCACGCCGATTTCCTCCTCGGCAAAGCGCTTACCCTGCGCGGCCACGCGGCGGTCGTAAGCCGTCTTGGCGACCCAGTCGTAGGGGCCGGCATCCAAGCGCCGTTTGCGCGCCTGCGCCAGGTCGATGCCGGCGGTGGCTGCGCGCACCTGCGGCAGGCTCGCGAGCACTGCGCGCACGCTGGCTTCGGGCGGCAGCACGGGCGGCGGGGTTTGCGCCGCGGCGGCCGTCCACCCACCCGCGGCTGCGAGGGCCAGGGACAGCGCGCGCAAGCCATAGGGAAAGCAAGGGCGACGGCCCGCTGGAATGCAAAACTTCAGGCGGAATCTCACGCAACGTCTCCCAATCGTCCAAAAGCCAGCAGGGGCACAATCCAGTAAGCGATCTGCGGGCTGGGCAGGTGTTGTTTCAGGGCTTGCAGCAAGGTGGACACGTGGTCTTGTCGCAGTGCCACCTGCACCAGCACGCGCCGCGCGCGGCCCGTGACCTGCTCCATCGAAGAGGGCAGGGCGACGTGCGCACCCACGCCTTGCGCCTGCAGCACGGTGAACCCCGGCACCTGTTCGGGCAGGGCCAGCAGCGCGTCGAGCAGCTCTTCTTCGAGTGCCTGTGGCAGCGCCAGCGTCAGGAGGCAGTCGGGCGCAGTGGTGGTTTGGTTGCGGCTCATGCGGCCCCCTCGGTCGTGGTCGGCTTGGCGCGGTGCGTGGCCGGGTCGAAAAAGCGCCGGTACAGAATCGGCAGCACCACAAGTGTGAGCGCCGTGGAGCTGACCAGCCCGCCTATCACCACCACCGCGAGCGGGCGCTGGATTTCGGAGCCCGGCCCGGTCGCCAGCAGCAGCGGGATCAGGCCCAGCGCGGTGATGCTGGCCGTCATGAGCACGGGGCGCAGGCGGCGCAATGCGCCCTGGCGCACCACTTCTTCAACGGGCATGCCGCGCGCGGCCAGCTGGTTGAAGTAGGTGACCAGCACCAGGCCATTGAGCACCGCGATGCCCATGAGCGCAATGAAGCCCACCGAGGCCGGCACCGACAGGTATTCGCCCGAAATCGCGAGCGACACCACGCCGCCGATGAGCGCCAGCGGAATGTTCACGAACACCAGAATCGCCTGCGGCAGGCTGCCCAGCGTGGCAAACAGCACGCCCACGATCAGCGCCAGCGCCACCGGTACGACCATGCTGAGGCGCGCGGCGGCGCGCTGCTGGTTTTCGAACTGGCCACCCCAGGCCAGGCTGTAGCCCGCGGGCAGCGGCACCTTTTGCGCCACGGCGGCCTTGGCCTCTGCGACGAAGCCCACCAAATCGCGCCCGCGCACGTTGGCGCGCACCACGGCCATGCGCAGGGACTTTTCGCGCTCGATCTTCACGGGCCCGTCGATCACCTCGAGCTGCGCGATCTGGCTCAGCGCCACCGTGCGCCCGTCGGCCAGCGGCAGGCGCAGCTGCGCGAATTGGGCGGGCGACAGGCGCAGCTCCTCGCTGCCGCGCACCACCAGCGGCACGCGCCGGATATCCTGCATCACCACGCCCACGCGCTGGCCTTCCACCAAGGCGCGCAGGTCGTTTTGCACCGCATCGACGGTGAGCCCGAGTCGGCCCACGGCCACGCGGTCGATGGCGATGCGGTAATACTGCACGCCACCGTTTTGCGCCGTGAGCACGTCTTCGCTGCCGGGCAGGGCCTGTACCACCTGCACGATCTGCGCTGCCAGGCGCGAGAGCTCGTCGGCATTGGGGCCGAAAATCTTGATCGCGAGGTCGCCGCGCACGCCCGAGAGCATTTCTGAGGTGCGCATTTCGATCGGCTGCGTGAAGCTCAGGTTCACGCCGGGAATCGCGCCTGCGGCCTTGCGGATCGCGTCCACGAGCTCTTCCTTGGTCTGAAAGCGCCAGGTTTCGCGCGGCTTGAGCACCAAAAAGGTGTCGGTTTCGTTGAGCCCCATCGGGTCCAGGCCGAGCTCGTCCGAGCCCACGCGCGCGACGATGCGCTGCACCTCGGGCACGGCCGCGAGGATGCGCCGCTGCAGCGCCATGTCGGTGGCGGCCGATTGTGCAAGGTTGATCGAGGGCAGCTTTTCCACCTGCATGATGATGTCGCCCTCGTCCAGCGTGGGCATGAACGACTTGCCGATGAGCGGAAACAGGGCCGCCGCGCCCACGAGCGCGAGCAGCGCCGCGACGATGACCACGCGGGCATGGCCCAGCGCCCAGTGCAGCAGCGGCTGGTACGCGGCTTCGAGCTTGCGCACCAGCCAGGGGCTGCCGTGGTGCGCGCCCTGCGGGAGCGCCACCGAGGCCAGCACCGGGATCACGGTGAGCGACAGCAGCAGCGAAGCGCCGAGCGCAAACACGATGGTCAGTGCCACCGGGCCGAACAGCTTGCCCTCCAGCCCCTGCAGGGTCAAGAGTGGCAGGAACACTATCATGATGATGAGCACGCCCGCGGCCACCGGCGTGGCCACCTCTTGCGTGGCGCGGTACAGCATGTGCAGGCGCGAGACGCTGCGCTCGCCCTGGCGCGCCTCGATGTTCTCCACCACCACCACGGCCGCATCCACCAGCATGCCGATCGCAATCGCCAGGCCACCGAGCGACATCAGGTTGGCCGACAAGCCCCACTGCTGCATGAGCACGAAGGTGGCCAGCGCCGACAGCGGCAGGATCAAGGCCACCACGAGCGCTGCGCGCAGGTTGCCTAGAAACAGCAGCAGCAGCACCAGCACGAGCACGATGGCCTCCTGCAGCGCCTTGGTCACCGTGCCCACGGCGCGGCCCACGAGGTTGCCGCGGTCGTAAAACGGGGTGATGCGCATGTCTTTGGGCAGGCTGGCCTGGATCTCCTGCAGGCGGTCTTTCACGTCCTGCACGAGCTGCTTGGCGTTGGCGCCGCGCAGGCTCAGCACCAGCCCCTCGACGGCCTCGCCCTGGCCGTTTTCGGTCACCGTGCCGTAGCGCGTGAGCGCGCCCAGCTGCACCGTGGCCACGTCGCCCACGCGCACGGCGTTGCCGCCGCGCTGCGTGATCGCGATGGCGCGCACGTCGTCGAGCGAGCGTATGCTGCCGTCGCTGCGCACCAGCAGCGACTCTTCGCCGCTCGAGAGGCGCCCGGCGCCATCGTTGCGGTTGTTGGCCGCGAGCGCGTCCTGCAGCTGCTGCAGCGACACGCCGCGCGCGGCCAGCGCCGCCACGTCGGGCACCACCTCGAAGGTCTGCACCAGCCCGCCCAGCGTGTTCACGTCGGCCACGCCGGGCAGATCGCGCAGGCGCGGGCGCACCACGTAGTCGAGCACGCGGCGCTTTTCGGCCAGACTCGCCGGCCCTTCGATGGTGAACATGAAGGCTTCTCCCAGCGGCGTGGTGATGGGCGCGAGCCCGCCCGTAGTGCCTGCAGGCAAGTCGCCCATCACACCCGCGAGCCGCTCGCTGACCTGCTGGCGCGCCCAGTAGATGTCGGTGCCGTCGGCAAAGTCGAGCGTGATGTCGGCGATTGCATACTTGCTTTGCGAGCGCAGCATCACCTGGTGCGGAATGCCCAGCAGCTCCTGTTCGATGGGCGCGACGATGCGCGTTTCGACCTCGGCGGGCGTCATGCCCGGTGCCTTGAGAATGATCTTGACCTGCGTGGTCGAGACATCGGGAAAGGCGTCGATCGGCAGGTCGCGCAGCGCCAGCACGCCCGCGGCCAGCAGCCCCAGCGTGAGCACGGCCACGAGCAGCCGCTGCGCGAGTGAAAAGGCAATCAGGCGGGACAGCATCGTCACTCCTCAGCGCCCATGCCCAGCCACGCGCCCTTGAGCGCGGCCAGGCCGCGCACGGCGACCTCGGCGCCGCTGCGCAGGCCCGCACGCACGAGCACCTGGGCGCCGCTTTCGCTGGCCACCTCGATCGGCGTGGGCACGAAGCCCTTGGGGGTTTTGACGAACACGTAGGCGCGGCCCTGGTCGCGCACCACAGCTTCTGCAGGTAATGCGAGCAAAGCGCCCGTGGATACTGCGTGAGAAGCTCCTGAAGGCGTAGCGCCTGGGAGCACCGTGGCCTGCACGAACTGGTTTGCGCGCAGGCAGTCCTCCTTGGCGTCGAAGTCGGCGCGCAGCTGCACCATCTGGTTGCCTGCATCCACCTGCGGCACGATGGCTGCAAGGCGCGCCGGCGCCTTGCAACCCGGCACGCGCAGCAAGTCGCCCACGTGCAGGCTTTGCGCCTGCGCCGGCGTGGCCTGCAGGCGGATCGCCCACTGTCCGCTGCGCGCGAGCTTGGCCACGGGCATGCCGGCCTCGAGCCGCTGGCCGGGCGCGGCCTGCACCTCGAGCACCGTGCCTGCCGCCGTGGCGCGCACCGCGAGCGCGGGCTGCAGCTGAGCGCCCGTGGGCGCTGCACCGGCCAGGCGCAGCGCCTGCTGGCGCTCTTGCACGTTGAGCTGCGCGAGCCGGTGCTGGGCGCGGCTGTCTTCGAGCCGCAAGCCCGCGATGATGCCCTCGGCATGCAGCTTTTCATCGCGCGCCAGCCGGCTCGCAGCAAGCCGCTCCTGCTCTTTGGCCTGTAGCAGATCGCGCTGCCAGGCGACGAGCTCGGGGCTCAGCAGTTGCGCCACCGGCGCGCCGGCCTTGACCTGCTGCCCCGCGCCGACGTACACGCGCTGCACCACCCCGGCCAAAGGCGCGCTGAGCACTTCGACGGCCTGCGGCGGCAGCTCCACCGTGCCCTGCAGCACCATGCCCGCGGCCGCGCCCGCCGCAGCGGCGGTGACCACCTGCGTGCGCACGCCCGCGGCCTGCGCCTGCGCAGCGCTCCAGGCGATCGGGGTCAGGCCAGGGGCGGTGGCATTTGCTGCAGAATTTGGAGCAGCAGCGGAGGATGCAGGCTTGCTTGCGGCCGGGGGCGCGGTTTTGGCGGCGGTGGAATTCGCGGGCGCTGGTGGCGTGGGCTGCGGCTGCGCGGCCTGCGCGGCCTGCGCGGCCTGCGCGGCCTGCGCGCCGCAGGCCGCAGCCGCGCCCAGCGAGGCACCAAGGAACACGCGCAGCGCCCAGCGTGCACGCAAATACGTTGGCATGTGGAAAACCCCTGTCATTTGTGGATCGCGCCACGGTGGCGCACTGGGCGTGACGATAAGGCTTTTTCCTGAAGACAAGATGAATGGCGGCGGCGCTGCCGGGCCCGCGCTGTCAGAACAGTCAGAAGCGTCTCAGGCCGGCACGAGTTCCAGCACGGCCTCAAGTCCGGAAGTTTGTCCCACGGGCGGCGAGCGCAGCATGAGCCGCCCGCCCTGGCGCTCGGCGATGGTCTGCACGATCGAAAGGCCCAGGCCGTAGCCCGGCACGCGCACGCCATGCGCGTCGGGCGATGCGGTGCCGCAGGCCGCCTGGCCGCGCTGGTGGCGCTGCAGCACTTGTGCGATCTGCGCGGGCGCCATGCCCGGCCCCTGGTCGCGCACGCTGCAGCGGGCAGGTGCGCGCACTTCGAGCACGATGGGACCCGCGGGGGCGTAGCGCTGGGCGTTTTCGACGATGTTGCGCAGCGCGATCGCGAGTGCGTCGAAGTCGCCGCGCACCCAGACGTCGGTGTGCTCTGGCAGCACCAGTTGCAGGCGCTGCAGCAGGCGCGCGTCGGCAGACCAGAATTCCTGCGCCACCACGGCGGCGAGCTGGCCGAGGTTGATGCGCTCTTGCGCAAGCGCTGCGCCCGACTCGGCGCGCGAGAGCTGCAGCAGTTTTTCGCAGCGGCGGCTCAGGCGCTCGAGCGCAACAAGGGATTGCTGCAGCGCTGCCTGCCCGGCGCCTGCTGGCAGCTGATCGAGTGCGGTCTGCAGGTGCAGGCGCACGGTGGCCAGCGGCGTGCGCAGCTCGTGCGCGGCGTTCGCGGCCAGGGCGCGCTCGGTGTCGAGCGCGTCCGCAAGGCGCTGCAGCAGATGGTTGGCACTGCGCGCTATGGTTTGCAGTTCGGTCGGCAAGTCCTGCTCGGGCAGCGGCGCGAGATGCCGCCCGTCGCGCTGCTGCAGCTCGCGCGCGAGCCGCCCGGCCGGCGCCAGCGTGCGGCGCGTGATGGCGCGGATCAGCAGCGCGTAGGCGGGCAGCAGCACGAGCAAGGGCAGCAGCAGCCCGGCCAAGGTCTCGTTGCGTGCGGCGCGGCGGTATTCGAGCGTGTCGGCCACGTGGATGAACATGGGCATGTCCGGGTGCGCCAGGGTGTAGATGCGCAAGCCCTGGGCGTTGGCAAAGCCCGTGCGCAGCGGCACGGCCAAGGCGCGGTGTGGCGCGTCGGACGAGCGCAGCAGCAGCTCGTTGCGGTCGTTCACCACCTGGTAGAGCATGACGCTCGGGGCGGTGTTGCCGAGGTTGAGGTGCGGCACCTCCTCACGAAACAGCGTGCCGTCGCGCTGGCTTGGCAGGCGGTGGTTGCGCGCGTCGTGCGAGGCCAGATCGAGCAGGCGCTCGCCGCTTTGCATGAGACCGGCGTCGAGCTGCGCCTCGAGCTCGTGCTGCATGTACCAGCCCACGGCAATGCTGGTGGCAAGCCACAGCAGCCCCGTCCAGGGCAGCAGCGCGCGCGTGAGCGCCCACGAGAGGCTGCGCGTGCGGCGCACTTTCGCGGGGGCTTTCCTCATCGCGTCCTCCTGGCGTTCTCGGGTCGCGCCCTCACGCGGCACCCAGTTGCAGCCGGTAGCCCAGGCCGCGCAGCGTCTGGATGCGCTCGCGCCCGATCTTGCGCCGCAGGTTGCTGATGAACACTTCGAGCGTGTTGCTGCTGGCCTCGCCGTCGAGGCCGTAGAGCGCGGCTTGCAGGCTTTCGCGCGTGTGGATGCGCTCGGGGCGCAGGGCGAGCACGCGCAGCAGCGCCCATTCCTTGGCCGTGAGCTCGACCGGCTGCCCGTCGCGCAGCACCAGTTGGCGGCCCAGGTCGATCTCCAGCCCCGGCATGCGCAGCACGGCGCTGTGCATGCCGCTGATGCGCCGCTCCACGGCGCGCAGGCGCGCGAGCAGCTCTTGCGGGTCGAAAGGTTTGACGAGGTAGTCGTCGGCGCCGGCATCGAGGCCGCGGATGCGGTCGGTGATCTGGTCGCGCGCCGTGAGCATGAGCACGGGGCTGCCCGGCAGCTGGCGGCGCAGCAGCGGCAGCAGCGTGAGCCCTTCGCCGTCGGGCAGTTGCCAGTCGAGCAGCACCGCATCCCAGTGCGCGAGCGGCAACAGCGCGCGCGCCTGCGCCAGACTGGGCGCGCATTGGCCGATGAAACCCTGGCCCGCGAGAAAGTCGAGCAGGGCGCGCGCGAGCGGTGCGTCGTCTTCGATCAGCAGGAGGTGCATGGCACGGTTTAGTGGGTCAGCGCCCGCGCAAAAACAGCGCATCGAGCTCGCGCAGCGTGAGCTGGCGCCAGGTCGGGCGACCGTGGTTGCACTGGTCGGAGCGCTCGGTCACTTCCATCTGGCGCAGCAGCACGTTCATCTCGGGGATGGTGAGGCGCCGGTTCGCGCGCACGGCGCCGTGGCAGGCCATGGTGGCCAGCAGCTCGTCGTGCGCGCGCTGCACCACGCCGCTGACGCCGTGCGCCGCGATCTCGGCGAGCACGCTGCGCGCGAGCGCCACGGGTTCGGCCTGCGCGAGCACCGCAGGCACGGCGCGCACCGCGAGCGTTTTGGGCGAAAACGGCGTCACTTCCAGCCCCAGCGTGGCGAGCAGTTCCACGGTTTCTTCGGCCGTGGCGACCTCCTCGGGCGTGGCCGCAAAGGTGGCCGGGATCAACAGCGGCTGGCTCGCGATGCGCGCGCCCTGGGCGGCCTGCGCCTTGAGGCGCTCATAGACGATGCGCTCGTGCGCCGCGTGCATATCGACGAGCACCAGCCCCTGCGCGTTTTCGGCCAGGATGTAGATGCCATGCAGTTGCGCGACGGCCTGGCCCAGCGGCATGGACGCGTCGGCATGCGGCGCATGATTGTCGTGGGTGGCGGTGGCGGCGGCTTGCGTCAATGGTGGCGTGGGTGGCGCTGACGCAATGCTGAATGTGGCGGCGCGCTCTTGTACGCCTAGGGGCAGCGGCGCCAAGGCGTTTGCCGTATCACCTGCGTAGGCGCCTGCGGTGCCAGCGAGAGCCGGTTCGGCGCCTGGCGTTGCCGACATCGGGGCATAGGAGGGCGCCCCCCACAGCGCGGCGAGGTCGTGCACGCGGTGGCCTGCGCCATCCTCAAATTGCATAGCTGCTTGCGCTTGCCACGCCTTGGTTTGCGGCCATTTTGGCCTTGAATCGTCGCTGCCCTCTGGGCGCAGCTGCGGCGCGCTCGGCACAGGGTTTGTGCCCTGCTTGGCGAGCAGGGCGGCGCGCGGCGCCGCGAGCGCGTCTTCGATCGCGTGGCGCACGGCCTGGTGCACTTCGCGGCTGTCGCGAAAGCGCACCTCGATCTTGGTCGGGTGCACGTTGACATCGACGCGCGCGGGGTCGAGCTCGACGTAGAGCGCGTAAATCGGCTGCTTTTGCCCGTGCAGCACGTCTTCATAGGCGCTGCGCGCCGCGTGCGTGAGCACCTTGTCGCGCACGAAGCGGCCGTTCACGTAGCAGTATTGCTGGTCGCCGCGCGCGCGCGCCGCGTCGGGCAGGCCCGCGCGCCCCGTCACCGTGACGCGGCCCGCCTGGTGCTGTACGGCCACGGACTGCGTCACGAAGTCGCTGCCGAGCACGTCGGCCAGGCGCCGCTCGAGCGCATCGGGGGAGGGCGGCGCACCCGGTGTCCATGTGGCGCGCCACTGCTCGACGAGCTTGCCCTCGTGCCAGATGGCAAAGCCCACGTCGGGCCGCGCGAGCGCGTGGCGGCGCACGGCCTCTATGCAGTGCGCGAGCTCGGTGGCGTCGGACTTGAGGAACTTGCGCCGCGCGGGCGTGGAGAAAAACAGCTCCTTGACTTCCACCGTCGTGCCCACGCCGCGCGCCGCCGGGCGCAGTTCGCCGCTGCGCGCGTCGAGCAAAAAGGCGCTCGCCTGCTCGGGCGGGCGCGACAGCAGCGCCAGCTCCGACACCGAGGCGATGGCCGCGAGCGCCTCGCCACGGAAACCCATGGTCGCCACGGTTTCAAGGTCGTGCAGGCTCGTGATCTTGCTCGTCGCGTGGCGGCGCAGGGCAATGGCCAGTTCGTCGGGCGCAATGCCGCTGCCGTCGTCCTCCACGGCAATCAGGCGCACGCCCCCCGCAAGCAGGCGCACGGTGATTTGCGTGGCGCCGGCATCGAGTGCGTTGTCCACGAGCTCGCGCACCACCGAAGCCGGGCGCTCGACCACCTCGCCTGCGGCAATCTGGCTGATGAGCTCGTCGGGCAGTTCACGGATGGGGCGGCGGATCGCTGGAGATGTCATGGAACGACGAAACCGCCCGCGATGCAGGCGGGCAGGGGAGGGCGGTGCAGGGCTAAAGGGATTTTTGCAGGCTGGGGATAATACCGCTCCCCCTTCCTCTTGCCGAAAGCACCATGGAGTTTGCGACCTTCCTGATCGACTTCGTCCTGCACGTGGACAAATACCTCGAAATGTTCGTGCAGAACTACGGCCTGTGGGTCTATGCGCTGCTCTTTTTGATAGTGTTCGTCGAGACGGGTCTGGTCGTCATGCCGTTCTTGCCCGGCGATTCGCTGCTGTTCATGGTCGGTGCGCTGAGCGGCGCGGGCCTCATGGGCTTTGCGCCGGCCTGCGCGGTGCTGCTGCTTGCCGCGGTGCTCGGTGACCAGTGCAATTATTCGATCGGGCGCTACGTCGGCCCCAAGGTGTTCCAGTGGGAGGATTCGCGCTGGTTCAACCGCCGCGCCTTCCTGCAGGCGCACGAGTTTTACGAGCGCTACGGCGGCATCACCATCGTGCTGGCGCGCTTCATGCCCTTCATACGCACCTTCGCGCCTTTCGTCGCGGGCGTGGCGCACATGGGGCGCGGCAAATTCAGCGCCTACAACGTGGGCGGCGCGCTCTTGTGGGTGCTGGGCATTTGCACGGCCGGCTATTTCTTCGGCAATCTGCCCTGGGTGCGCATGCACCTCGAAAAGATCATCTGGGCTTTGATTTTGGTGCCGGGGCTGCTCGCCCTCTTCGGCACCTGGCGCGCGGGACGCGGGGCGAAGGTGTAATACGTTTTTGCTCGAAACTCACCATGCAAGCACTTTGTTTTTTGCGCAGTGGAACGCGCTGGGCCTGGGGCCTGTTCATCGTTTGCCTTGGACTGCTTGGGGCGCCCTTGGGGGCAATGGCCGGCACGCTGCTCAAGCTACCCACGCGCGAGGGCGTCGTCACCACCTTGTTCTGGGAGCCCGCCACCAACGCCAAAGCCACGCTGCTGCTGTTTCCGGGCGGTGGCGGTGGCTTTGGCAAGGTCGAGGAGGGCAGGGCCACCAGCGGCAACTTCCTCGTGCGCTCGGCGCCATTGTTCGTCGCCAAGGGCTTCAACGTCGCGATCTTCGGGCGCCCCAGCGACTTGCGCGAGCTCGATTACACCGACCGCACCAGCGAAGCGCACATGGCCGATGTGCACAAAGTGCTGGACTTCATCAAAACCCAGGCCGACACCCCGGTATGGCTCGTGGGCACCAGCCGCGGCACCGTTTCTGCGACGGCTGCAGGCATTCGCTGGCAAGGAGAGTTCGCAGGCTTGGTGCTGACTTCCAGCGTCGTCAACTACAACAAGCCCGGCGCCATCCCCAAACAAGACCTGGCTGCGATCAAAGTGCCCGTGCTGGTGTTGCACCACGAAAAAGACGCCTGCCCACTGTGCCGGCCCTATGAAGTGCCAGCGATCCTGCGCGGGCTCAAAAACGCAAGCGGGAAAAAGCTCGTCATGGTGCAAGGAGGCGAAAACCCAACGGGCGATCCTTGCGAAGCTTTCCACTGGCACGGTTTCATCGGCATGGAGCAAGAGGCTGTGGACATCATCGCGCAGTGGATAGCGCGCCCGGTGGAATAAAGCCGTTTCTGCCCATGCGCAGGATGGTTTACGACCGCGTTCGTGCAGGGGAGTCCGTCACGCTGGGCTCCCAGGGGTTCAAGATAGCCACCCCGGTAGGCTGAAAATCGGCCACGTTGCGGGTGACTACGGTCATGCCGTGCACCAGAGCCGTGGCGGCAATCAGCGCGTCACGCTCGTTGCGCCTGTCAGGCACGTGCAGCCGGGCGCTGCGCTGCGCCACGGCCGTATCAACGGGCAGTGTCCGAGCGGAAAACTCCGGCAGCACATACCGCTCCAGCCAGGTGCGCAGCAGTGCCCCTTGGGTGGCGTCCTTGCGCTCCATCGCCAAGACACCAAGCTCCAACTCCATGATGGTGATGGCGGACACGAACAGATCCGCAGCGTCCACGCTTTGCGCCCAGGCCGCAACTTTCGAGTCCGCCTTGCCGGCGCGTACCTTTCGCAGCTCGGAGACCACATTCGTGTCGAGAACGTACATCATCAAAACCCAGCCGAACGGGTCTCGATGGTTACGCGCTGCGGCTCGAAATCGACGTCTGCTACATCCGCCATGGCCAGCGCATCGGCGATGTTGCGGCGTTGATGTGTGAGACGTTGATATTCCTCAATGCTCAACAGCACATGCGCAGGCTTGCCGCGATCTGTGATGAATACGGGGCCGTTCTGGGCCGCCTTCTTCGCGCGCGTAACGTCTTGATTCAGCTCTCGGCTGGACAGCGTCGTGATGGTCATGCTGATCCCTTCATCGGAGAAATGTAGTAATGTTACTACAATCAAACGCATGACGTATGCGTAGAGAAGACTCTCAGCGCAAACCTTGACCGCTCTTGCTGTCGTCGGGGCGCTCTATGAGCTCGATCTTGTAGCCGTCAGGGTCGGTGACGAAAGCGATCACCGTGGTGCCGCCCTTGACGGGCCCCGGCTCGCGCGTGACTTGCCCGCCGGCCGCGCGAATGCGCTCGCAGGCCGCATAGACATCGGGCACGCCGATGGCGATGTGTCCATAGGCATTGCCGTGGTCGTAGCTCTCGACGCCCCAGTTGTAGGTGAGTTCGATCTCCGCCTGCGCCGGGTTGCCGCCCTCGTAGCCCAGAAAAGCCAGGGAATATTTGTATTCGGGGTTCTCCGAGGTGCGCAGCAGTTGCATGTCCAGCACCTTGGTGTAGAACTCGATGGCGCGCTGCAGGTTGCCGACGCGCAGCATGGTGTGAAGGATTCGCATGGTGTGTTGGTGTCGCTGGGTGAAAATTTGGCTTTCGTGGCACATGCAGGACGCCACAGACCGGATGGTAGGCCCAAACATAGTTTGGGTCGGGGCTTTCTGAGGAAGGCCGCACTGTCGGGCGGCTTATCAATTTATCAAATACGATTTGTATTATGTTAATTAACTGATGCAGAAACGGGAGTACGTACGAACTCTGTGCTCGGTCGCGGCTTCATGCCCCTCTCGTTCCCGTAAACATCGCATGCCGCTGCGCCGAGCGTTCGAGCTGCTGGGCGATGTTGCCGCAGACGAGGTCGCACAGCGCATAGACCGATTCGTCCGCGATGCGGTAGTAAACGCTGGTGCCGCGGCCCTCGCGCGTGACGAGGCCGTGCTTGGCCAGCGTCGCGAGGTGGCGTGAGATGTTGGCGGCGGTGCAGTTGCACAACTGCGCAAGCTCGCCTACGCTGCGCTCGCCGTCATGGAGCATGTTCAAGATACGCAGCCGCGTCGGCTCGGACAGCGCCTGGAAGTATGCTGCCACTTGGCCCAGGGCTTCGGGAGGGAGGTCTTTCATGGGCATGATGAGCTCTCGCAAATTTCGCGCAGACGCTATGATAAACTCGTTGCATATTTAGCTGATTAGCTAAATAATGCAAAATCTGTCGGGAATGTGTTGGAATCGATGCTTGCTGGGCATGGAGGGTCGAATGCTGAAAACTCGTGATCTCGTCGCCGCGTGCATGGTGCTCGGCGGGGCCGTCAACGGTGCCTTGGCCGCGCAGCCGGCTACCTTGGCGACGTACCAAGTCCAGGCGCCGGCCCGGCAAGGCCAGCGCGTCAGCGCCGAGGCCGTGGTCGAGGCGGTGCGCGACACGCAGGTGGCCGCGCAGGTGCAAGGCGCGGTGGTCGCGTTACACGTGAAGGTCGGTGACAAGGTGCAGGCTGGGCAGGAATTGCTGCGCATAGATGCGCGCGCGGCCAACCAGAATGCGGCGGCGAGCGCGGCGCAGGTACAAGCCGCGCGTGCGCAGCTCGACGTGGCCGCCAAGGAGTATGAGCGGCAAAAGCAGCTCGCCCAAAAGCACTACATCAGCCAGGCCGCGCTCGACCGCGCCAAGGCCCAGTGGGAGGCGGCACAGGCGCAGGTGCAGGCTTTGCAGGCGCAGGCTGGCGCCGCGCAGACGCAGTCGGGGTTTTATGTGCTCAAAGCGCCCTACGCCGGCATCGTGAGCGAAGTACCCGTGGTGTTGGGCGACATGGCCATGCCGGGGCGGCCGCTGGTGCGCGTGTATGACCCGTCCGCGCTGCGCGTGACGGCCACGGTCGCACAGTCTGCCGCGGCTTCGCTGGCGCAGGCGTCTGCCGTCGAAGTGGACGTTCCCGGCGCCAAGGTGGCGCGCTTGTCGGTGCCCACGGCGCAGGTGCAGCGTTTCCCGGCGCTCGATGCGGCCACGCACACGGTGCAGCTGCGCGTGCCGCTGCCCGCGCAGGTGCAAGGTGCACTGCCGGGCATGTTCGCGCGCGTGGCATGGCAAGGCGGTGCCGATGCCGCAGCGCCGGCCGCAAAAGAGGCTGGGCAAGCAGCTGAACAAGCCGTGGGCCAGCAATTCCTGGTGCCCGCCAGTGCCATCGTGCGCCGCGCAGAAATGACGGGCCTGTACGTGCTCGACGCGCAAGGGCGGCCGCTGCTGCGCCAGGTGCGGCTGGGCTACAGCGACGGCACGCAGGTCGAGGTGTTGAGTGGCCTGCGCGCCGGCGACAAGGTCGCCACCGATCCGCAAGCTGCGGCCAAGATGCGTTGAAAGGGTGTACCGACATGCGCACGGAAACCCCCTCCTCCCTCGGAATCTCGGGCCGCATTGCTACGCTTTTCCAGAGCGCGCAGATCACGCCCTTGCTCGCGCTCGTGGCGTTTTTGCTCGGCGTTTTTGCGGTGCTCGTCACGCCGCGCGAGGAAGAGCCGCAGATCAACGTCACCATGGCCAACGTGCTGATCCCCTTCCCGGGGGCGGGCGTGGCCGACGTGGAGCAGATGGTGGCGACGCCAGCCGAGCAGGTGCTCGCGCAAATGGTGGGCGTGGAGCACGTGAGCTCGGTCTCGCGCCCGGGGTTGGCGGTGCTCACGGTGCAGTTCAAGGTGGGCGTGGCGCGCATCGACGCGCTGGTGCGCCTGCACGACACCTTGCGCACGCACAGCGACTGGCTGCCGCGCGACCTCGGCGTGCTCGACCCCATCATCAAGCCCAAAGGCATAGACGACGTGCCCATCGTCACGCTCACGCTCTACAGCAAGGATCCGGAGCAAGGCGCTTTTGCGCTCGAGCGCGTGGCGCACAGCATGGAGGTGGAGCTCAAGCGCGTGCCGGGCACGCGCGAGGTGCAGACCGTGGGCGGGCCGGGGCGCGCCGTGCTCGTGCGGCTCGATCCGGCGCGCATGGCGGGTGCGGGCGTCACGGTGCAAGACCTGCGCGCAGCCCTGCAGTCGGCCAACATGGGCCTGCCGGTGGGCGACTTGCTCAGCGCAAACCAGGCCGTGGCAGTGGAAGCCGGGCCGTTTTTGAGCACGGCGCGCGACGTGGCCGAGCTGGTGGTGGGCGTGCGCAATGGCAAGCCCGTATTCCTGCAAGACGTGGCCGAGGTGCGCGACGGCCCCCTGCCCCCGAGCCGCTATGTGTGGTATGGCTTTGCGCAAAAAGCCGGCGGCGGCGAATACCCGGCCGTGACCATCGCCATCACCAAAAAGCCCGGTGAGAACGCCATCAACGTGGCCGACGCCGTGATGCAGCGCGTGGGCCAGTTGCGCAACACCATCATTCCCGACAGCGTGCAGGTCGCCGAAACGCGCAATTACGGCGCCACGGCCAACGACAAGGCGCAAAAGCTGATCCAAAAGCTGCTCTTTGCCACCGTGTCGGTGGTGGTGCTGGTGTTCCTCGCGCTCGGGCGGCGCGAGGCCGCGATCGTCGGCACCGCCGTGGTGCTGACCTTGACCGCGACGCTGTTTGCCTCGTGGGCCTGGGGCTTCACGCTCAACCGCGTGTCGCTGTTTGCGCTGATTTTCTCGATCGGCATCCTGGTCGATGACGCGATCGTGGTGGTGGAAAACATCCACCGCCACCAGCAGCTGCACCCCGAAAAGACGCTCGTGCAACTGATCCCCGGCGCCGTCGATGAAGTCGGCGGGCCGACCATACTTGCCACGCTCACGGTGATCGCCGCGCTGCTGCCCATGGCTTTCGTTTCGGGCCTCATGGGGCCGTACATGAGCCCGATCCCGATCAACGCGAGCATGGGCATGCTGCTGTCGCTCTCGATTGCCTTCGCCGTCACGCCCTGGCTGTCGCGCCTGTGGATGAAGGCGCACCACGGCGGCGCCCATACAGGCGCGCAAAGCTCTGGCGAATTATCCAAATCCATAGCGCATTCCGCGCTTACGGCAAGGCTTGCGCCGGTATTCGAGCGTATTTTCACGCCGCTGCTCGACGAGCGCAGCGGCAAGCGCAATCGGCGCCTGATGGGCCTGGGCGTCGCGCTGCTGATCGCCGTATCGGTGGCGCTGCCCGTCACGGGGTTCGTGCTGCTCAAAATGCTGCCACTCGACAACAAGTCCGAGTTCCAGGTGGTGGTCGATATGCCTGCGGGCACGCCGGTGGAACAGACCGCGGCGGTGCTGCACGAGCTCGGTGCTTACCTGGCCACCGTGCCCGAGGTCACCGACTACCAGGCGTATGCGGGCACGGCGGCGCCGATCAACTTCAACGGCCTGGTGCGCCAGTATTACCTGCGCGCCGGCGGCGAGGTGGGCGACATTCAGGTGAACCTGGTGGACAAGCACGAGCGCAGCGACCAGAGCCACGTGATCGCGACGCGCGTGCGGCCCGCGCTGCAGCAGATCGGCAAGCGCTTTGGTGCGAACGTCAAAGTGGTCGAAGTGCCGCCCGGCCCGCCCGTGCTCTCGCCCATCGTGGCAGAAATCTACGGCCCTGAGGCGCAAGGCCGGCGCGACATGGCGCGCGCCGTGCGCGCCGTGTTCGAGAAAACGCCCGATATCGTCGATGTGGACGACAGCAATATCGAGAGCGCGCCGCGCAAACTCCTGCTCGTGGACCGGCGCAAGGCCGCCTTGCTGGGCATCCCGCAGCAAGCCATTGTGGCCACCTTGCGCGCCGGCCTCGCGGGTGCGGACACCACGTATTTGCACGACGCGAGCAAATACCCGGCGCCGATCACGCTGCAACTGCCCGAAGAAAGCCAGGGTGACTTGAACGCGCTGCTGCAGCTCACGGTGCGCAACGCCAGCGGGCAGCTCGTGCCGCTGCGTGAATTGGTCACCGTGAGCGACACCTTGCGCGAGCAGCCCGTCTATCACAAAGACCTGCTGCCCATGAGCTACGTCGTCGGCGACATGGCGGGCAAGGTGGACAGCCCGCTCTACGGCATGTTCAAGATGCGCGCCGACATCGCGCGCCTGCCCACGCCCAGCGGCAGCCCTATGGTCGAATACTTCATCCGCCAGCCCGACGACGCGCTGCGCGATTACGCGCTCAAGTGGGATGGCGAGTGGCAGATCACCTACGAGACCTTCCGCGACATGGGCCTGGCCTACGCCGTGGGCCTGGTGCTGATCTACTTGCTCGTGGTGGCGCAGTTCGGCTCGTACCTGATGCCGCTGATCATCATGGCGCCGATTCCGCTGACCATCATCGGCGTGATGCCAGGGCATGCGCTGCTCGGCGCGCAATTCACGGCCACGAGCATGATCGGCATGATCGCGCTCGCGGGCATCATCGTGCGCAATTCGATCTTGCTCGTGGACTTCATCCACTTGCAAGAGCGCGCGGGCGTGCCGCTCAAGGACGCCATCGTGCAGGCGGCCATCATCCGCGCGCAGCCCATTTTGCTGACCGCGCTCGCCGCGATGATCGGGGCGTTTTTCATCCTCGACGACCCGATCTTCAACGGGCTTGCGATCTCACTGATCTTCGGCATCTTCGTTTCCACCCTGCTGACGCTGGTGGTGATCCCGACCCTGTATTACATGGCGTATCACCGCAAAGCCAAGGCGGATACTTCGTCAACCACTCACTCTGAAGGAGCATTCTCATGACCAGCTGGCAACTCGTGCGCGTGATCGCAGGCACATTCATTCTGCTTTCCCTGGCGCTCGGCATCCCGGGCAGCCCGATTTTCGTGAGCCAGTGGTGGCTCGCGTTCACGGCCTTCATTGGGCTCAACCTGCTGCAAAGCGGATTCACCAAGTGGTGCCTGATGGATTCCCTCCTGCGCAAGCTCGGCGTCCCGGGCGGCTGCTGAGCAGGAGATGCGCATGCGCATGAAGGCACTGCCCACCGCCGCCCTGCTGGCGTTGTGCGTCTCGGGCGCACATGCGGCCGATTTGTTGCAAGTCTGGCAGGCCGCGCGTGCGCACGATCCGCAAATGGCTGTGGCCGAAGCGGCGCGCGCCGCAGGCGCCACGCAGCGCGAGCAGGCGCGCGCGCTCTGGCGCCCGAACCTAGGCTTCAGCGGCGGTGTTGGACAGCGCACCGCGGATACGGACATCCGCGGCGCGCAATTTTCGGCGCCGGGTATGGGCACTTCGAACGGCGTGTCGTTCGGCACCTCGGTGCACAGCGGCACGGCCACGCAATGGGCCGTGAACGCACGCCAGCCCTTGATCCACGGTGAGCGCAGCGCGCAGAGCGCGCAGCTCGACATCGCCGCCTCCGCGGCCGAAATCGGCTGGCAGGCTGCGCAGCAGGACGTGATGCTGCGCACCGTACAGCGCTATTTCGATCTCGTGCTGGCCGAGCGCAAGCTCGCTCTGCTGCGCCAGCAGCAAACCGCCGTCGAGCACGCGCTGGCCGAAGCCAAGGAGCGCTACGCGCTCGGCGACACCCCCATCACCGACACGCACGAAGCCACGGCGCGCGCGCGCAGCCTGCAGGCGCAGGTGCTGGCCGCCCAAAGCGAATGGCAGCTCGCGCGCAATGCGCTGGCCGACGCCACGGGTCTCGTGCCCGACACGCTACAGGTGCTGCCGCCTGCAGCCGAGATCAACGCATTTGCATTGCAGTCGCTGGACGCGTGGATCGCGCTCGCGCTCGCCAACAACCCGCAGCTGCGTCTGCAGCAGGCCCAGGCACAGGCGGCGCAGCAAGAGGTCAAAAAATTCAGTGCCGCCTCCTCGCCCACGCTGGACCTGGTCGCGCAGGCGGGGCGCGACCGCTTGCAGGGCGACGGCAATTTCGGCTCGGGCAGCACCACGCAAAAGCAACACATGATCGGGCTGCAGCTCAATGTGCCGCTCTACACGGGCGGCATGCGCAGCGCCAAGCTCGAAGAAGCCCTGCGCCTCGAAGACAAGGCGCGTGCCGAGGTCGAACTCACGCGCCAGCAAGTCAGCCAGCAGACACGCGCAGCCTGGCTGGCCCTGCAGACCGCGCAGGCACGCGTGGCCGCGCTGGCCGAAGCCGTCACCGCGAGCGAGGCCCGCCTTGCCGCCACGCGGCTTGGGCGCGAAGTGGGCGACCGCACCACGCTGGATTTGCTCAACGCCGAAAACGACGCCGACGCCGCGCGCCTGGCTTGGCTGCAAGCACGCACGGAAACGCTGCAAAATCGGCTGCGCCTGCAGGCCCTGGCAGGCCAGCTCGATGAAGCCCAGTTACAGAGCGTGAACGCGCTGCTGCAGCATTGATCCACCCCGATTTTTTGCCCCAAGGAGACTCAAAATGGCCCATATCGTCGTTCTCGGCGCCGGCACCGGCGGCATGCCTGCAGCCTACGAGCTGCGCGAACGCTTGGACAAAGCACACCAGATCACCGTGGTCAATACGGTGGATTACTTCCAGTTCGTGCCCTCCAACCCCTGGGTGGGCGTGGGCTGGCGCAAACGCGACGGCATCACCTTTCCGATCCGCCCACACCTCGAGAAAAAAGGCATAGGCTTCGTGGCCCAGCTGGTCACACGCATAGACGCCGAAGGCAATGCACTCGAATTTGCCAATGGCGAGCGCCTGGCCTATGACTACCTGGTCATCACCACCGGCCCCAAGCTCGCCTTCGACGAAGTGCCCGGCTCGGGCCCCGGTGGCCACACCCGCTCGATCTGCACGGTCGATCACGCCGAGCAGACCTGGGCCGACTACCAGGAATTCCTCCAAGACCCGGGGCCGGCCATCATAGGCGCCATGCCGGGCGCCTCGTGCTTCGGGCCGGCGTACGAGTTTTCGTTCATCTTCAACAAAGACCTGCAGCGCCGCAAGCTGCGCAAGAAGGTGCCCATCACCTATGTCACGAGCGAGCCCTACATTGGCCACCTGGGGCTGGGTGGCGTGGGCGACTCCAAGCTGCTCATGGAAAGCGCCCTGCGCAGCAACGACATCAAGTGGATCACCAACGCCAAGGTCACGCGCGTGGAGCCGGGCAAGATGTTCGTCACCGAGCTCGACGAGAACGGCCAGGTGAAGAAGGAGCACGAGCTGCCCTTCAAGTTCAGCATGATGCTGCCGGCCTTTCGCGGTGTGGACGCCGTCGCGGCCGTCGAGGGGCTGTGCAACCCGCGCGGCTTCGTCATCATCGACGAATACCAGCGCAGCAAGAAGTACCGCAACATCTTCTCAGCCGGCGTCTGCGTGGCGATCCCGCCCGTCGAGGTCACGCCCGTGGCCACGGGTGCGCCTAAGACGGGCTACATGATCGAAACCATGATCACCGCCATCGTGCACAACATCGCCGCCGACCTCGAAGGCAAAACCGGCACTGCCAAGGGTAGCTGGAACGCGATCTGCCTTGCCGACATGGGCGACACGGGCGCCGCCTTCGTCGCCCTGCCCCAGATCCCGCCGCGCAACACCAACTGGTTCAAAATGGGCAAATGGGTGCACTGGTCCAAGGTTGCATTCGAGAAATACTTCCTCTACAAGATGAAAACCGGCAGCTCCGAGCCGATTTACGAAAAATACGTGCTCAAATTGCTGGGTATCCACAGACTCGAACATTGACTGCGCTCTCTCAGGAAAATCCAGGAACAAGCTCCATGAGTCCTACCCCTTCCGCGCCCCCCGACGAAAACCGCCCCGAAGCCCCGGAGCTTGAGCGTCTGGTGCTGCTCGACGTGCGCTCGCCCGGCGAATACATGGCCGGCCATGTGCGCGGCGCCATCAACCTGCCGCTCGAGCGCTTCATGCAAGACATCGCCCGCGTCGCGCCCGACAAGGACGCACCCATCGTGCTGTATTGCGTCTCGGGTGCGCGCTCTGGCATGGCCTGCGACGCCATGCGCCAGCTTGGCTACCGCCAGGCCATCAACGGCGGCTCGGCGGCGAACGTGGCGCTGCAGTTGCAAAGGCCTATCGAACGGGGTTGAGCGCGGTAGAAACGAGGTAGGGCGGCAGCCGATGTAGGCTGGGTTGCAACCCAGCCTGCTACCACGGCCCAACAACGAACGAGGAGAACCCCATGAGCGAGAAAATCGTCACCGTCGAACTCAAGCAGCGGCAAGACTACCGCTTCGATGTCGATTTCGGCCCCGGCATTCCCGGCCTCACCACCGACGAGCCGCCGCCGCTGGGCACGGGCATGGGGCCCACGCCGGTGCAACTGCTGTGCGCGGCCGTGGGCAATTGCCTGAGCGATTCGCTGCTGTTTGCGCTGCGCAAATTCAAGCAAAACCCCGAGCCGCTGCGCGCCAGCGTGACGGGTGAGGTTGGGCGCAACGCCGAGGGCCGTGTGCGCGTGCTCAAGATCACGGCCATCATGCACCTGGGCGTACCCGCGGGCCAGCTCGAACACCTCGACCGCGTGCTCGGTCAGTTTGAGGCTTTTTGCACTGTGACGCAGAGCGTGGGCCAGGGCATCCCGATCGAGCTGCAAGTGCTTGACTCGACGGGGCAGCGCCTCAAATAGTGCACATGGCAGTGGGGCGTTTCCCGAGATGCTGCGCACCGCTGCCCTCCCCTGCCTTGCCACGATGGCGCAAGGCGCTTTTCCAAGCATCGAAGCACCAAGGAGGAAAGCATGAAAGTCAATGTTGGGGGAATCGATCGCATCCTGCGTATCGTCGTTGGTCTCGTATTGATCCTATTGGCCGCCACCGGCACGGTAGGCTGGTGGGGTTGGATCGGCGTGGTGCCGCTGCTCACGGGCCTGTTCAAGTTCTGCCCGCTCTACAGCTTGCTGGGCATGAACACCTGCCCGATGGAAAAGAAATCCTGAAGTCCGTTTTTTGCAGATAAAAATGGCTGCCAGCGCTTGATGGTAAAGCGCTGGCAGCTATTATTTTAGGAATATCGAGAATCAGCCCAGTGCCGCAATGACCTCGGGCGGCGCCTGCACGAGTTCGATCAGCACGCCTTCGCCCGCAATGGGGAATTCCTCATTGCTCTTGGGGTGCAAAAAGCAGATGTCGTAACCGGCGGCGCCCTTGCGGATGCCGCCCGGCGCAAAGCGCACGCCTTGCGCCGTGAGCCAGGCTACGGCTTTGGGCAGATCGTCTATCCACAAGCCGATGTGGTTGAGCGGCGTGGTGTGCACCGCCGGTTTTTTGTCGATGTCGAGCGGCTGCATGATGTCCACCTCGACCTTGTAGGCGCCGCTGCCCATGGCGAGGATGTCTTCATCGACGTTTTCGCGCTCGCTCTGGAAGGTGCCGGTCTGCGTGAGGCCCAACATGTCCACCCACAGGCGCTTCATGCGCTGCTTGTCGGTGCCGCCAATCGCGATCTGCTGTATGCCCAGCACCTTGAAGGGGCGCTGCTGCGCTGCCGCGCTGGTGTTGGCTTCGCTCATGCGCATGCTCCTTCGCCATGGTGATGATGGTGGTGCAGGTCGTGCGCCTCGGTGCTCGTGGTGCGGTGGCCGCGCAGGCCCAGCTTGGCGAGCAGCTGCTCGTCGGCCTCGGTGTCGGGGTTGCCCGTGACGAGCAGCTTTTCACCGTAGAAAATCGAATTCGCGCCGGCCATGAAGCACAGCGCCTGCACTGCTTCGCCGAGCTGCTGGCGCCCGGCCGAGAGGCGCACGCGCGCTTTGGGCATGGTGATGCGCGCCACGGCGATCACGCGCACGAAGTCGAGTGGGTCGATCGGGTCGCTATCGGCCAGCGGCGTGCCGGGCACGCGCACCAGGCTGTTGATGGGCACCGATTCAGGGTACGGATCGAGGTTGGCGAGCTGCGCGATCAGGCCCGCACGGTGCACGGGCGCTTCGCCCATGCCCACGATGCCGCCGCAGCACACGCTGATGCCAGCCGCGCGCACGTTGCGCAGCGTGTCGAGGCGGTCCTGGTAGGCGCGCGTGCTCACCACGTCGGTGTAATACTCGGGCGCGGTGTCGAGGTTATGGTTGTAGTAGTCCAGCCCTGCGTCGCGCAGCGCCTGCGCTTGGTGCGCTTCGAGCATGCCCAGCGTGGCGCAGGTTTGCAGGCCCAGTTCCTTGACGGCGCTGATGAGTTCGCTCATTTTTTCGATGTCGCGGTCTTTGGGCGCGCGCCAGGCCGCGCCCATGCAAAAGCGCGTGGCGCCGGCGTCCTTGGCGGCCTGCGCGGCGTGCACGACTTCATCGACCTCCATGAGCTTTTGCGCCTTGACGCCGGTGTCGAATTCCGCTGACTGCGGGCAGTAGCCGCAGTTTTCCGGGCAGCCGCCGGTTTTCACCGACAGCAGCGTGGCAAGTTCGATGTCGCCCGCGGGCCAGTGCTGGCGGTGCACGGTCTGCGCCTCATAGACCAGATCGAGCAAGGGCTTGTCGAGCAGCGCCTGGATGGCTTCGACCGTCCAAGGGCCACTGGATGGTGCGGGATTTGCAGCGGGGACGGAAGTGCGGTGCACGGTGATGGTTTGTTCGGCAGCGGTGTTCATCAAGCAAACTCCAGAATGATTTGATCCACGGCGAGGGATTCGCCTTTTTGTGCGTGGATTTTGCCCACGACGCCGTCGCGCGCCGCGAACAGGATGTTTTCCATTTTCATGGCCTCGATCGCGGCGAGCTTTTCACCAGCCTCCACTTTCTGCCCCGGCTCCACGGCCACATCCACCAGCAGCCCCGGCATGGGCGAAAGCAGGTATTTGGACATGTCTGGCGGCGCCTTGTAGGGCATGAGCTGGTACAGGCGCGCGCCCAGCGGCGACAGCACCAGCGCGTCGATCTGCGTGCCATTGTGCGCGACGCGCAGCGCCAGAGGGTTCTTGGGCGTGCCGCGCTCGACCTGCGCGGTGAAGGGTTTGCCGTTGCACTGGCCTTGCACGCGAATCTGGCCCAGCGTTGCATTGCTGCTGATTTGGTAGCTTCTTGCGCCCACTGTAACTAGGCTGGAGCCCGATTTGTCTTCAAAATCGGTGACCGAGACCTCGTGGTACAGGTGCTCGCCCTGCGCGCCGAGCACGACCACCGCGAACTGCTCGCCCACCTTGACCTCGTGCCCTTCGAGCTGCCCGCTGATGCCCGAAGCGCGCGCACGGTAGCGCCGGTTCATATAGGCCGCGAGTGCGACCAGGAACAGCGGGTCTTCGTGCGGCACGTCCTCGGCGCGGAAACCCTGCGCGTAATGTTCGGCGATGAAGCCGGTGTTGAAGTCGCCGCTGAGAAATTTGGGATGTGCAAGCAATGCTGCCTGAAACGGGATGTTGCTGTGGATGCCGCGGATCACGAAGCCGTTGAGCGCCTCGCGCATCTTGGCGATGGCGTCTTGCCGGTCGCTGCCGTGCACGATGAGCTTGGCGATCATCGAGTCGTAATACATAGGGATTTCGCCGCCCTCATAGACGCCCGTATCGACGCGCACGCCGTAGCGCTTGCTCGTGTCGGCCTGGAACATGGTCTGCTCGGGCGGCTGAAAGCGCACCAGCCGCCCCGTGCTCGGCAGGAAGTTGCGAAACGGGTCTTCGGCGTTGATGCGGCACTCGATGGCCCAGCCCTCGCGCTTGACCTCGGCCTGTGTGAAGGAGAGCTTTTCGCCCGCGGCGATGCGGATCATCTGCTCGACCAGGTCCAACCCCGTGATGCACTCGGTCACTGGGTGCTCGACCTGCAGGCGCGTGTTCATCTCGAGGAAGTAAAAGTCCTGGTTCTTGCCGACCACGAACTCCACCGTGCCCGCGCTCTGGTAGCCCACGGCCTTGGCCAGCGCCACGGCCTGCTCGCCCATGGCTTTGCGCGTGGCCTCGCTGATGAAGGGCGACGGGGCTTCTTCGATGACCTTTTGGTGGCGGCGCTGGATCGAGCATTCGCGCTCGTTCAGATAGACCACGTTGCCAAAGGCGTCGCCGAGCACCTGAATTTCGATGTGGCGCGGCTGCTCGACAAACTTTTCGATGAAGATGCGGTCGTCACCAAAGCTGTTGCGCGCCTCGTTCTGGCAGCTTGCAAAGCCGTCGAAAGCCTCTTTGTCGTTGAACGCGACGCGCAAGCCCTTGCCGCCGCCGCCCGCGCTGGCCTTGATCATCACGGGGTAGCCGATCTGCCGCGCGATCTCCACCGCCTGCTCAGGGCCCGCGATGGGCTCGTTGTAGCCGGGGATGGTGTTGACCTTGGCCTCCTGGGCGAGCTTCTTGGACGCAATCTTGTCGCCCATAGCGGCGATGGCCGCGTGCTTGGGGCCGATGAAGACGATGCCCTCTTCTTCGACCTGCCTGGCGAAGGCCTCGTTTTCGCTCAAAAAGCCGTAGCCCGGATGGATGGCCTGCGCGCCGGTCTGCTTGGCCGCGGCGATGATTTTGTCGGCGCGCAGATAGCTCTCGCGGCTGGGCGGCGGGCCGATGTGCACGGCCTCGTCGGCGAGCTTGACATGGCGCGCGTCCTTGTCGGCGTCGGAATACACCGCGACGGTGGCGATGCCCATTTTTTTGGCCGTGGCAATGACTCTGCACGCAATCTCGCCCCGGTTCGCGATCAGGATTTTGGAAAACATGGTTTTGGACTCCTCAAGCAATGTGACAGCGTGTAGCAGCGCGCAGCGCGGGCTGCGGCAGGCGATTTGACGAAACGACCGCCGCGCGACCGTTTTCGCCGCGGTTGGCGATGAGGATTTTTTTGAACATGGTTATGACCCGTGTTGCTGAATGATGCTTTTCAGTTGCTGGATCGTGTGTGGCGTCAGAAGCCACACCGAAACTTCTTCACAGCGGAATGTTCCCGTGCTTCTTCCACGGGTTCTCGAGCTTTTTGTTGCGCAGCATCACGAGGCTGCGGCAGATGCGCTTGCGCGTTTCGTGCGGCAGGATCACGTCGTCGATGAAGCCGCGCGCGCCGGCGACGAAGGGGTTGGCGAAGCGCGCCTTGTATTCGGCCTCGCGCGCGGCGAGTTTTTCGGGGTCGTTCTTGTCTTCGCGGAAGATGATCTCCACCGCGCCCTTGGCGCCCATCACGGCGATTTCGGCGTTGGGCCAGGCCAGGTTGACGTCGCCGCGCAAGTGCTTGGAGCTCATCACGTCGTAGGCGCCGCCGTAGGCCTTGCGCGTGATCACGGTGATCTTGGGCACGGTGCATTCGGCAAAGGCGTAGAGCAGCTTGGCGCCGTGCTTGATGATGCCGCCGTATTCCTGCGCCGTGCCGGGCATGAAGCCGGGCACATCGACGAAGGTGATCACGGGGATGTTGAAGGCGTCGCAAAAGCGCACGAAGCGTGCGGCCTTGGTGCTGCTCTTGATGTCCAGGCAGCCTGCGAGCACCAGCGGCTGGTTCGCCACGATGCCCACGGTCTGGCCTTCCATGCGGCCAAAGCCGATCACGATGTTTTTCGCATATTCGGGCTGGAGTTCAAAAAAGTCGCCGTCGTCCACCGTTTTGTGGATCAGCTCCTTCATGTCGTAGGGCTTGTTCGGGTTGTCGGGCACGAGCGTATCGAGGCTCAGGTCCATGCGCTCGGCCGGGTCCTTGCTCTTGCGCACGGGCGGTTTTTCGCGGTTGTTGAGCGGCAGGTAGTTGTAGAGGCGCCGCAGCATGAGCAGGGCTTCGACGTCGTTCTCGAACGCCATGTCGGCCACGCCACTCTTGGTGGTGTGCGTGCTCGCGCCGCCGAGCTCCTCGGCCGTGACCTCCTCGTGCGTCACGGTCTTGACCACCTCGGGGCCGGTCACGAACATGTAGCTGCTGTCCTTGACCATGAAGATGAAGTCCGTCATGGCCGGCGAATACACCGCACCGCCCGCGCACGGGCCCATGATCAGGCTGATTTGCGGGATCACGCCGCTGGCCATGACGTTGCGCTGGAACACGTCTGCATAGCCGCCGAGCGAGGCCACGCCCTCCTGGATGCGCGCGCCGCCCGAGTCGTTGATGCCGATCACGGGGGCGCCGACTTTCATGGCCTGGTCCATGATCTTGCAGATTTTTTCCGCATGCGCCTCCGACAGTGCGCCGCCGAACACGGTGAAGTCCTGGCTGAAGACGAACACCAGGCGGCCGTTGATCATGCCGTAGCCCGTGACCACGCCGTCACCCGGCGTCTTGTTGTTTTCCATGCCGAAGTCGGTGCAGCGGTGCTCGACGAACATGTCCCATTCTTCAAAAGTGCCGTCGTCGAGCAGCAGCTCGATGCGCTCGCGCGCCGTGAGCTTGCCTTTGGCGTGCTGCATGGCTATGCGCTTTTGCCCGCCGCCCAGGCGCGCACGTTCGCGCTTTTTTTCGAGTTGATCCAGGATTTCTTGCATGGTTCGTCCTTTGGGTGAATTGGCTGTTCTGTGGTCGCTTTCGCTATTTATTCGATAGCTTTCGGCGCTTTGCCGAACTGGGCTGCGAGCAAAATTCTTGCGGCCGTGGAAGCGGGCACGCGGCCTTGCGCCACGTCGGCTTCCATGGCGGGCAGCAGGCGACGCACCTGCGGGTGCTGGCGAAAAGCCTGCTTGAGCCCCCCGTCTATGCGCTCCCACATCCACGCAAGCGCCTGCTGCTGGCGGCGCGCGGCCAGGCGGCCGTTGGCGGTCTGCAGGCGGCGGAATGCGCTGACCTCGGCCCAGAAGGCATCGACGCCCTGCCCGAGCAGGGCGCTGATCTGGATCACCTTGGGGTGCCAGAGCTTGTCGTCGTGGTGCGCGTGTTCGGGGTTGCCGTGCAGGCCCAGCAGGCGCAGGCTGGAGGTGATTTGCGCCTGCGCGCGCGTGGCCGCCTTGGGGTCGAGGTCGGCCTTGTTGATGACCACGAGGTCAGCCAGCTCCATCACGCCCTTTTTGATCGCCTGCAGATCGTCGCCCGCGTTGGGCAGCTGCAGCAGCACGAACATGTCGGTCATGCCGGCCACGGCGGTCTCGCTCTGGCCCACACCCACGGTTTCGACGATGACCACGTCGTAGCCTGCGGCCTCGCACACCAGCATGGCCTCGCGCGTTTTCTCGGCCACGCCGCCCAGCGTGCCGCTGCTGGGGCTGGGGCGGATGTAGGCCATCTCGTGCACCGAGAGCTTCTCCATGCGCGTCTTGTCGCCGAGGATAGAGCCGCCCGAGACGCTCGATGAAGGATCGATCGCAAGCACCGCCACGCGGTGGCCCTGGCTGATCAGGTACAGGCCCAGCGCCTCGATGAAAGTCGACTTGCCCACGCCCGGCACCCCGCTGATGCCCAGCCGGAACGCCTTGCCAGTGTGTGGCAGCAAGGCGGTGAGCAGCGCATCGGCCTGCGCGCGATGGTCGGCGCGCGTCGATTCGAGCAGCGTGATGGCCTTGGCCATGGCGCGGCGGCGTTGCAATGGCGTGCCGTGCAGGATCGCGGCTTGCAGCTCAGGCACGTTCATGCACAGGCTCCAGCGGCGGTCGATGGTTGGGTTGTCGTGATCTGCATTCCTTGTGCGCTCACAAAATCTCGAACGCCCGGCCGTCGGGCAGGCGGTAGCGCGAAAAGTCGCGCACGTCGATGGTCAGGACTTGCGCCACGCCGGACGCACAGGCCAGCCAGTAGAGCGAGGCTTCGGCCAGGTCCATTTCGGTGCGGGGCTGTTGCGTGTATTGCTCCATCCACACGCACATCTCCAGCAGGTCCGGTGCGTCGAAGGGGAACACCTGCACCGCTCCATGGCCTATCCATTGCAACAAGGCCAGCCGTTGGCGCGGCCCCAGCAGGTGACTGGCTTCCGTCACGCAGGGCCAGGTCGTGTGCATCTGGATGGGCGCCGGCGTGTCCACGATGAGCTGCCGAAAGTGCGCATGAAAGCGGTCGCCTGGGTGGAACAGGGCCACCAGCGGCCCCGAGTCGAGCAGGCAGACTTTCAAGCGTCGCCTCTCTGGGCCTTGGTCTCGCGCTCGGCAAGGTAGGCAGCGTAGTCGTCCTGCTGCTGCGCGTGCTGCGCGCGCAGGCGCTGGCGCAGGGCGGCCTTGATGGGCGACAACGCATCATCTGGCACTTCCTCGCCCACGCGGTAGCGCGCCGATTCCTCCATGACCTTGTGGTACAGCGCGGCCGGATCCTTTCGGCCCAGGGCTCGCTCCACCGCCTCGATAATGAACTGCGACTTGGTAATGCCCTGCCGCTTGGCGGCCAGCGCCAACTCTTTTTCCAGCAAAGGGTCCATGCGCACGGATACAGCCATGAGATGCTCCAATTTTCGTCAGATACATACGGTATTGCTGTATCACGTCGTCCGCTTTTAGCGCGTTTTTTGCGCCTTCTTGATCTGCTCCAGCACGTCCTTCGCGCTGGCCGGGATCGGCGTGCCCGGGCCGTAGATGCCTTTGACGCCGGCCTGGTAGAGAAAGTCGTAATCCTGCTGCGGAATCACGCCGCCCACGAACACGACGATGTCGTCCGCGCCCTGTTTTTTGAGCTCCTCGATGATCGCGGGCACCAGGGTTTTGTGGCCTGCGGCCAGGGTGCTCACGCCCACGGCGTGCACGTCGTTTTCGATGGCCTGGCGCGCGCATTCTTCGGGGGTCTGGAACAGCGGGCCGATATCCACGTCGAAGCCGAGGTCGGCAAAGGCCGTGGCCACCACCTTGGCGCCGCGGTCGTGGCCGTCCTGGCCGAGCTTGGCGATCATCACGCGCGGGCGGCGGCCGTGCTCGGTGGCGAATTCGTTGATCTCGGTCTTGAGCTTTTCCCAGCCTTCGGCCGAATCGTAAGCGGCTGCGTACACCCCGGTCACCTTTTGCGTGTCGGCGCGGTGGCGCCCAAAGACTTTTTCGAGCGCCTCGCTGACCTCGCCCACCGTGGCGCGCAGGCGGATGGCATCCACAGTGAGCGCGAGCAGGTTGCCCGTGCCGCTTTCCGCTGCTTTTGTGAGAGCATCCAGCGCTTGCTGCACCTTGGCCTGGTCGCGATTTTGCTTGATTTTTTGCAGGCGCGCGATCTGGCCTTCGCGCACCTTGAGGTTGTCGATCTCGAGGATGTCCACCGGCTCTTCCTTGGCCAGCTTGTATTTGTTCACGCCCACGATCACGTCTTTGCCCGAGTCGATGCGCGCCTGCTTCTCGGCGGCGGCTGCCTCGATCTTGAGCTTGGCCCAGCCGCTGTCCACGGCCTGCGTCATGCCGCCCATGGCCTCGACCTCTTCGATGATCTGCCAAGCGGCGTCGGCCATGTCCTGCGTGAGCTTTTCCATCAGGTAGCTGCCGGCCCAGGGGTCGATCACGTTGGTGATGTGCGTCTCTTCCTGCAGGATGAGCTGGGTGTTGCGCGCAATGCGGGCGGAAAACTCGGTGGGCAGCGCGATGGCCTCGTCGAAGCTGTTGGTGTGCAGGCTTTGCGTGCCGCCGAACACCGCGGCCATGGCTTCGATGGTGGTGCGCACGACGTTGTTGTACGGGTCTTGCGCGGTGAGGCTCCAGCCGCTGGTCTGGCAGTGCGTGCGCAGCATCAGGCTCTTGGGGTTCTTGGCGCCAAAGCCCTTCATGATGCGGCACCACAACAGGCGCGCGGCACGCATCTTGGCGATCTCGAGATAAAAATTCATGCCGATCGCCCAGAAGAACGACAGGCGTCCGGCAAAGTCGTCCACATCCATGCCCTTGGCCGTGGCGGTCTTGACGTATTCCTTGCCGTCGGCCAGTGTGAAGGCGAGCTCGAGCGCCTGCGTGGCGCCGGCCTCTTGCATGTGGTAGCCGCTGATGCTGATCGAGTTGAACTTCGGCATATTTTTTGCCGTGTACTCGATGATGTCGCCGATGATGCGCATGCTCGGTTTCGGCGGATAAATGTAGGTGTTACGCACCATGAACTCTTTGAGGATGTCGTTCTGTATGGTGCCGCTGAGCTGCTCCTGCTTCACGCCCTGCTCTTCGGCCGCAACGATGTAGCCCGCGAGCACAGGCAGCACGGCGCCGTTCATGGTCATGGAGACGCTGACCTTGTCGAGCGGAATCTGGTCGAACAGGATCTTCATGTCTTCGACCGAGTCGATCGCCACGCCGGCCTTGCCCACGTCGCCCGTGACGCGCGGATGGTCGCTGTCGTAGCCGCGGTGCGTGGCCAAATCGAACGCCACTGAAACGCCCTGCCCGCCCGCGGCGAGCGCCTTGCGGTAGAACGCGTTGGACTCTTCGGCCGTGGAAAAGCCCGCGTACTGGCGGATCGTCCAGGGGCGCACCGCGTACATGGTGGCCTGCGGGCCGCGGATGAAGGGCTCGAAGCCCGGCAGCGTGTCGGTATAAGGCAGGCCTTGCAGGTCTTGCGCGGTGTAGAGCGGCTTCACGGTGAGGCCGTCGGGCGTGATCCAGTCGAGCGCGTTCAAGTCCCCGCCTGGGGCGGATTTGGCCGCGGCTTTGGCCCAGTCTGCGAGGCTGGCTTGGGCAAATTCGGGGGATGCGTTGTGGGGCTCACTCATGGCGCGGCTTTCTGTGTTCAGGCAATGCGGGGGAATGGAAACGAATCTGGCGGTGCAAGAAGGCGAAAAGCGTGAGGCGGCTCACGCGCAACGGGCGACGAACATTGCGGCAAACGTCCGTTTAGCAGGGGCGGAGTTTATATCATTCATAATTATGAATTCAGAATCCAAGCCTGCGTCCCGTCTGCAACCGCTATTTTGCCTTGTGCCGCCCAGCCCATGTCCTCCTCTACCCTCACGCCGCGCGCGCTCTATGAAGAAGTGGCCGAGCAATTGCGCCAGCGCATTTTCCGGCGCGAGCTCGAGCCCGGCAGCTGGATAGACGAGCTCAAGATCGCCGAAGAATTCGGCATCAGCCGCACGCCGCTGCGCGAGGCGCTCAAGGTGCTGGCCACCGAGGGGCTCATCACGATGAAGCTGCGCCGCGGCGCCTACGTGACCGAGATGTCGGAAAAAGACCTGCGCGACGTCTATCACCTGCTCGCGCTGCTCGAAAGCGACGCTGCAGGCATCGTGGCCGCGCACGCCACGCCGCAGCAACTGCAGGAGCTGCAAGCGCTGCACGCCGAACTCGAAGCCGCCGTGGGCGAACGCGAGCGCTTTTTTGCGGTCAACGAGCGCTTTCACATGCGGCTGCTGGAGCTCGCCGACAACCGCTGGCGCAGCCAGGTCGTGGCCGATTTGCGCAAGGTCATGAAGCTCAACCGCCAGAATTCCCTGCTCAAGGAGGGGCGCATCGAAGATTCGTTGCGCGAACACCGCGCCCTCCTCGCGGCGTTGCAGGCACACGACGCGGCCGCGAGCGTGCAGGCCATGCAGGCGCATTTTGCGCAGGGGCTGGAGGCGGCGGCGTGAGCTGCGGCGCACCTCCCGCCCCGCTCACATCCCCAGCGATTTGAGCAGTTCCTCGGTATCGCTCGCCCCGGCATCTGGCGCCGCCGGGGCGGGCGCAGCGGAGGCGAGGTGCGCCTGCGCGATCAGCGCGTCGGGGTCGGGCGCTTCCTGGGGCTCGAAGTCGTAGAGCTTGATGAATTCGGTGCGGTCGATCGCGAGTTCGAGGTAGAAGATGTGGTTCGCGCCGGTGTAGAAAGTGACGCGCCGCGCCTCGGGCTGGTCGAGGTTGGCGTCCACACTCAGCACCACCTGTTTGTTCAGCGCCAGCATCTTGGGCTGGTTTTGCGTGATGTGGGTCTGCAGCTCGCGCCGCACCTTGCCGACGAAGTCGCCCACGACCTGGTTCATGAGCTCGCCCATGACGTTGGCCACGTCGTCCGAGGTGTAGGAGCTCGCGAGATCGTCGCGCGACATGCCCATGTTGAGCATGTAGCTCTGGTAGAGCTCCATCGCCGCCTGGGCCGAGAAGTTGATGATCACCAGGCCCGAAAAACCGCCGTCGAACAGCACGAAGCAGCCGATGTCGGGCTTGAGGCAGGTTTTGCTGATGCGCTGCACCATGGCTGAGTAATGGATTGCGCTCTGCGTGGCCACGGTGAGCACCTTGGTGACCGAGTTGCACAGGCTCAGCAGCAGGTCTTCGGTGCCGAAGACGACGGGGTTTTCAGTGGCGCTCATGAAAAGGTGTAGAAAAAAGTAACGAACCCCGCAAGTGTGCCTTCTTTTTGAGCCGCCCGGGTCGGCGTTCCCGCCCACGACTCAGCCTCTCAGGTCCAATACGGCCATGCGCAAGGACACCAAAGCAAACATCGACAGCGACGACGACGACAACAGCGACGACCGCACCGCACCGGCAGCCACCGAAACCCCGGGCTTCAACCTGCGCCTGTGGCGGCGTTTTGCCGCGATTGCCCAGCCCTACTGGCGCTCGCAGGAGCGCTGGCGCGCCGGCGGGCTGCTGGCCTTGCTGGTGGGCTTGCTGCTCGTGCAGACCGCCTGCAACGTGCTGTTCAACCAGGAAACCGGCGAATTCACCTCGGCGCTGGCGGCGGGCGACAGTGCGCGCTTTTGGGCTTCGATCCGGCGCTACACCGCCTTGCTCGTGGCGGCAGTGCCGCTGTATGCGCTGTACTACTTCGTGCGCGACACGCTGGGCCTGCGCTGGCGCCGCTGGCTGACCGAGCAGTTTCTTGCGCGCTATTTCCACCAGCGCGCGTATTACCGGCTCAGCATGGCCGAGGACATAGACAACCCCGACCAGCGCATTGCCGACGACATCAACAGCTTTACCCAGCAGTCGCTCTATTTTTCGATGATCGTGCTGGGATCGGTCATCGAGCTCGTCGCGTTTGCGGGCGTGCTGTGGTCGATTTCGCACGCCTTGGTGTATTTTTTGCTCGCTTATGCCGTCGTGAGCACCTGGTTCACGGGCACGGTGTTCGGGCGGCAGCTCATCGCGTTGAATTTTCGCCAGCTGCAGCGCGAGGCGGACTTCCGCTTCAGCCTCGTGCGCGTGCGTGAGCATGCCGAGCCCATCGCTTTCCAGCACGGCGAGGCACGCGAAATGGCGCTGCTGCAGCGCGTGTTTCAGACGGTGTATGCCAACTTCCAGCGGGTGCTGCGCGCGCAGTTCAAGCTCAACCTGTTCCAGTACGCGCACAGCTTTCTGATGGCCTTGCTGCCCACGGTAATCATCGCGGGCGACGTGCTTTCGGGCGAGCTGGAGGTTGGCCGCGCGATCCAGGCGACGGGCGCCTTCACCGCCATCCTGAGCGCGCTCACGGTGATCGTCGAGCACTTCGAAGGACTGAGCCGCTTTTCCGCGGGCGTGGAGCGGTTGTACGCTTTTTCTGAAGCGCTCGACGGCCAGACGCCGCAGGGTGAGCCTGCCGCCGAGCCCGTGCCGCAGGTCCGCACCGTGCCGGGCTTCGAGCTGGCGCTGGATCGCCTGACGCTGCTCACGCCCCACCGCGAGCGCCTCTTGATCCGCGAGCTGAGCCTGAGCGTGCAGCCCGGCGAAGGGCTGCTCATCGTGGGCGCGAGCGGCGCCGGCAAAAGCTCGCTGCTGCGCGCGATGGCCGGCCTGTGGAATGCGGGCTCGGGCGAGGTGATACGCCCCGCGGGGCTGGACATGATGTTTCTGCCGCAGCAGCCCTATCTGCCGCTCGGTGATCTGCGCTGCCAGCTCACGTACCCGCAGACCGGGCACGAAGTTTCGGACGAGGAACTGCTGCAGTGGCTCGAGCGCGTCAACCTGCCCACGCTGGCCGTGCGCTTCGGCAGCCTGCAGGCGCGCCAGGACTGGGCCAAGGTGCTGTCCGTGGGCGAGCAGCAGCGGCTGGCCTTTGCGCGCGCGCTGCTTGCCAAGCCGCGCTACCTGCTGCTCGACGAGGCCACGAGCGCGCTCGACGCCGGCAACGAAGCGCTGCTTTACGGCCAGCTGCGCGGCCTCTCGATCACCCCGGTCAGCGTGAGCCACCACCCTGCCCTGCTCCAGCACCACGCCTGGGTGCTGGAGCTTTCCGGCGACGGCGGCTGGACGCTGCACGAAGCCGCGCGCTATCGCTGGAACCTGTAGTCGTCAACCCCCCGGTGCTGCGCACTTACCCGGGGCTGGCGGGCGCTGGCGGGCGCTGGATTCAACGCCGCGCGGGCGGCAGGTCGGTGCAATGGCCCACAGCGGCTTCGGCGGCCAGGCCTATGCTCTCGCCGAGCGTGGGATGCGGGTGCACGGTCTGGCCTATGTCGAGCGCGTCGGCGCCCATTTCGATCGCGAGTGCCACTTCGCCGATCAGGTCGCCCGCATGCGGGCCGACGATGCCGCCGCCGAGGATGCGGCCGTGGCCGGGGGCGCCCGCGTCGGTGCCGGCGTCGAACAGCAGCTTGGTGAAGCCTTCGTCGCGGCCGTTGGCGATGGCGCGGCCCGATGCGCTCCAGGGGAACAACCCCTTGCGCACGGCGATGCCCTGCGCCTTGGCCTGCACTTCGGTCAGGCCCACCCAGGCGATTTCGGGGTCGGTGTAGGCCACGCTCGGGATCACGCGCGCTTCGAACGCGGCGCGCGCCAGCTCGGCCTTGCCCTGCAGCTCGCCCGCGATCACTTCGGCCGCGACATGGCCTTCGTGCACGGCTTTGTGCGCGAGCATGGGCTGGCCGACGATGTCGCCGATCGCAAAGATGTGCGGCACGTTGCTGCGCATTTGCGCATCGACGGGGATGAAGCCGCGCGCATCAACATGCACGCCGGCGGCTTCGGCGCCGATCTTGCGCCCGTTGGGGCTGCGGCCCACGGCTTGCAGCACGAGGTCGTAGGTTTGCGGCTCGAGGGCTGCGGCATCGGCCGTGGCGCCTTCCTGCGCCGGGGCGAACTGCACCTGCACGCCCTCGGGCGTGGCGTGCGCGCCGCTGACGCGGGTGTTCAGCAGGATGCGGTCGAAGCGACGGGCGTTGATTTTTTGCCAGACCTTGACGAGGTCGCGGTCGGCGCCGGGCATGAGCTCGCCGCTCATCTCGACCACGGCTATGCGCGCGCCCAGCGTCGCATACACGGTGGCCATCTCCAGCCCGATGATGCCGCCGCCGATGATGAGCATGCGCCGCGGCACGGACGGCAGCGCAAGCGCGCCCGTGCTGTCGATGATGCGCGCGTCGTCTGGCAGAAACGGCAAGCGCACGGCCTGACTGCCCGCGGCAATGATGGCGCGCTGGAACGCGATGGTGCTGCGCTTGCCGGTTTTTTCTTGCGCGGGGCCGGCGGTTTCTTCGACCACCACGCGGTGCGCGCTCGCAAAGCTGCCGTAGCCGCGCACGACTTGCACCTTGCGCATCTTGGCCATGGCGGCCAGGCCGCCCGTGAGCCGGCCCACCACCTTGGCTTTGTGCGCGCGCAGTTGCTCGAGGTCGATCTGCGGTGCGCCGAAAGACACGCCGGCGCCCGCCAGGTGCTGCGCCGCGTCGATCACCGCGGCCACGTGCAGCAAGGCCTTGGACGGGATGCAGCCCACGTTGAGGCACACGCCGCCGAGCTCGGCGTAGCGCTCGACGAGCACCACGCGCAGGCCCAGGTCGGCCGCGCGAAAGGCCGCGCTGTAGCCGCCCGGCCCGCCACCGAGCACGAGCAGGTCGCATTCGAGGTCGGCCGGCGCGTTCTCTGCGGCAGCGGTGGGCGCTACGCTTGCAGGAGCTGCTTGCGCTTGCTTTGCCTCTGTTTCAAGCACATTGGCGCGTGAATCGGCTGAACCGCTGGCGCGAGCAGCTTCTGAATCAGGAGCAGAAGCGTTTGCCGCCGCGGGCGCGGCAGCGGCATCCGCCGTTTCGAGCGTGAGCAGCACGCTGCCCTCGTGCACCTTGTCGCCGAGTTGCACGCGCAGCTCCTTGACCACGCCGGCGTGGCTCGAGGGGATTTCCATCGACGCCTTGTCCGACTCCACTGTGACCAGGCTTTGTTCCGCGCGAATGGTGTCGCCGGGTTTGACGAGCACCTCGATCACCGTGACTTCGGGGAAGTCGCCGATGTCGGGCACCTTGATGTCCATGAGGGCCATGGTTTGCTTCTCCAAACAGATGCGGTGGGGCGTGGGCTCACAAGCTCACGCGGCGGAAGTCCGCGAGCAGGCCCGTGAAATAGACGAGAAAGCGCGCCGCCGCGGCGCCGTCGATCACGCGGTGATCCCACGACAGCGACAGCGGCAGCATCAGGCGCGGCACGAATTGCTGGCCGTCCCACTGCGGCTCGGTGTGGCTCTTGCAAACGCCCAGGATGGCCACCTCGGGCGCGTTGATGATGGGCGTGAAGTAGCGCCCGCCAATGCCGCCCAGCGACGAGATCGAAAAGCAGCCGCCCGTCATGTCGGCCGGCGTGAGCTTGCCCTCGCGCGCCTTCTGGCTCAGCGCCGCGGTTTCCTGCGCGATCTCGAGGATGCCTTTTTGGTCGGCGTCGCGCACCACGGGCACGACGAGGCCATTGGGCGTGTCGGCGGCAAAGCCGATGTGGAAGTATTTTTTGAGCACGAGCTGCTCGCCGTCGAGCGAGGCGTTGAACTGCGGGAACTTGCGCAGCGCCGCGACGGCAGCCTTGACCATGAACGCGAGCAGCGTGACCTTCACGCCGGCCTTGGCGTGCTCCTCGTTGAGCTGCTGGCGGAAGGCTTCGAGCGCGGTGACGTCGGCGTCGTCATGGTTGGTGACGTGCGGGATCATCACCCAGTTGCGGTGCAAATTGGCGCCGCTGATTTTCTGGATGCGCGACAAGTCCTTGCGCTCGACGGGGCCGAACCTGGCGAAATCGACCTGCGGCCAGGGCAGCAGGTTCAGGCCCGCACCGCTCGGTGCGCCAGCGCCTGTACCGATGGTTGCACGCTGGGCCGCGGCGGCGCGCGTTTGCAGCGTGCCGCGCATCACGGCCTGCGTGAAGGCCTGCACGTCGGCGCTCGTGATGCGCCCTTTGGGGCCCGTGCCCTGCACTTCTTCGAGCGGCACGTCAAGCTCGCGCGCGAACCTGCGCACCGCGGGCGAGGCGTGCGGCAGTTGCGCGAGCTGCGCGCTGCGGTCGGGCTGGTGCGGCGCGGTTTGGCCCGTGGTGGCGGGGGCTGGGGCTGGCGATGCCTGCGCCGCAGATGCGGGCGCGGGGCTTGCGGCGGGCGTTGGCACGGACGGCGCCACGGGCACAGCCACCGCAGGGGCCGCGGCTTGCACGCTCGCGGCTTGTGTCGTTGCTTCTGTTTTGCTAGCTTCTTGCGCTTGCTGCACCTGCGCTAGAGGCTGATTTTGCTCAGAATTTTGCGCCGCAGGGGAAGCATCGGCAGGCGCCTCTGCCACGTCGAGCGTGAGCAGTACCGAGCCTTCGTGCACCTTGTCGCCGAGCTTCACGCGCAGCTCTTGCACCACGCCCGCGTGGCTCGAGGGGATTTCCATCGAGGCTTTGTCGGATTCCACGGTGACCAGCGACTGCTCCTTTTGCACCGTGTCGCCCGGTTTGACGAGGATTTCGATCACCGTGACGGCGTCGAAGTTGCCGATGTCGGGCACCTTGATTTCTTGGATGGCCATATCGTTCTCCTGCGATTCTTGTAATGCCGGGTGCCCGCCTCAGGCGATCAGCGGGTTGGGTTTTTCGGTGCGTATGCCGTATTGGGCGATGGCCTGCGCGAGGCGCTCGCGCGCCAGCTGGCCCTGCTCGGCCAGGCCCGTGAGCGCGGCGAGCGCGATGTAGTGCCGGTCGATCTCGAAGTGTTCGCGCAGGCGAAAGCGGAAGTCGCTGCGGCCAAAGCCGTCCGTGCCCAGCACGTGGTAGCTGCGCCCCGCCGGGATGAAGGGGCGGATCTGCTCGGCGTAGGCTTTGACGTAGTCGGTCGAGGCCACGACGGGGCCCGGGTGATCTGCGAGCTGGCGGGTCACGAAAGGCACGCGCGGCGCCTCGGTGGGGTGCAGCAGGTTCCAGCGCTGGGCGTCGCGGCCTTCGCGGGTGAGCTCGTTGAAGCTCGGGCAGCTCCAGACGTCTGCCGCCACGCCCCAGTCCTGCGCCAGCAGCTGCTGCGCGGCCAGGCTCTCGCGCAGGATGGAGCCCGAGCCCAGCAGCTGCACGCGCGGTGCCTGCGCATCGGCCACTGCAGCCGGCTTGAACAGGTACATGCCCTGGATGATCTGCTCCTCGGTGCCGGGCGTGAGGCCGGGCATGGCGTAGTTTTCGTTCAGCAGGGTGAGGTAGTAAAACACGTTTTCCTGGCGCTCGACCATGCGCTTCAAGCCGTGCTGCATGATCACCGCGACCTCGTGCGCAAAGCTCGGGTCGTAGCTCACGCAGTTGGGGATGTTGCCCGCGAGGATGTGGCTGTGGCCGTCTTCGTGCTGCAGGCCCTCGCCGTTGAGCGTGGTGCGCCCCGAAGTGCCGCCGAGCAAAAAGCCGCGCGCCTGCATGTCGCCCGCGGCCCAGGCCAGGTCGCCCACGCGCTGAAAGCCGAACATCGAATAGAACACGTAAAACGGGATCATGATCCGGTTGTTCGTGCTGTAGCTCGTGGCCGCAGCGATCCAGCTGCTCATGCCGCCGGCCTCGTTGATGCCTTCCTGCAGGATCTGGCCTTTGGCGTCCTCGCGGTAGTACATCACCTGGTCTTTATCGACGGGCGTGTATTGCTGGCCCGCGGGGTTGTAGATGCCGATCTGGCGGAACAGCCCTTCCATGCCGAAGGTGCGCGCCTCATCGACGAGGATGGGCACCACGCGTGGGCCCAGCGCCTGGTCGCGCAAAAGCTGCGTGAGAAAGCGCACATACGCCTGCGTGGTGGAAATTTCGCGCCCCTCGGCCGTGGGCTCGAGGATGGCCTTGAAGGTTTCGAGCGCGGGCACGGTGAATTGCTCGTCGGCGCGCGTGCGCCGCTGCGGCAGGTAGCCGCCCAGCGCCTCACGGCGCGCGTGCAGGTACTTCATCTCGGGCGTGCCCTCGGCAGGCTTGTAAAAGGGCAAGTCCGGGATCTGGCTGTCGGGGATGGGGATGTCGAAGCGGTCGCGAAAGGCGCGCACGTCCTCGTCGCTGAGCTTTTTGGTCTGGTGCACGGTGTTCTTGCCCTCGCCGATCTTGCCCATGCCGTAGCCCTTGATGGTCTTGGCGAGCACCACCGTGGGCTGGCCCTGGTGGTGGTAGGCGGCGTGGAACGCGGCATACACCTTTTGCGGGTCGTGCCCGCCGCGGCGCAGATTCCAGATTTCGTCGTCGCTCATGTGCTCGACCAGCGCCAGCGTGCGCGGATCGCGCCCGAAAAAGTGCTTGCGCACGTAGGCGCCGTCATTGGCCTTGAAAGCCTGGTAGTCGCCGTCGTTGCACTCCAGCATGATCTTGCGCAGCGCACCGTCCTTGTCGCGCGCGAGCAGGTCGTCCCATTCGCGGCCCCACAGCAGCTTGATCACGTTCCAGCCCGAGCCGCGGAATTCGCCCTCGAGCTCCTGGATGATCTTGCCATTGCCGCGCACGGGGCCGTCGAGGCGCTGCAGATTGCAGTTGATCACGAAGATCAGGTTGTCGAGCTTCTCGCGCGCCGCGAGGCTGATCGCGCCCAGCGACTCGACCTCGTCCATCTCGCCGTCGCCGCAGAACACCCAGACCTTGCGCTGGGAGGTGTCGGCGATGCCGCGTGCGTGCAGGTATTTGAGAAACCGCGCCTGGTAAATGGCCATGATCGGGCCCAGCCCCATGGACACGGTGGGAAACTGCCAGAACTCCGGCATGAGCTTGGGGTGCGGGTAGCTCGACAGCCCCCTGCCGCCGACTTCCTGGCGGAAGTTGAGCAATTGCTCCTCGCTGATGCGGCCCTCGAGGTAGGCGCGCGCATAGATGCCGGGCGAGCTGTGGCCCTGGATATAGATGCAGTCGCCGCCGTGCTGCGCGTTCGCAGCGTGCCAGAAATGGTTGAAGCCCGTGCCGAACAAGGTGGCGAGCGAGGCAAAGGAGCCTATGTGCCCACCCAGGTCGCCGCCATCGTCGGGATGCAGGCGGTTGGCCTTGACCACCATGGCCATGGCGTTCCAGCGCATGTAGGCGCGCAGGCGCTCTTCGACTTCCACGTTGCCAGGGCAGCGTGCCTCTTGTGCGGGCTCTATGGTGTTCACGTAACCCGTGGTGGCCGAAAACGGCAGGTCTATGCTGTTTTGGCGCGCGTGTTCGAGCAACTGCTCGAGCAGCGCGTGTGCACGCACAGGGCCTTCTTTCTCTATGACGGCGCTGAGCGCGTCCATCCACTCACGCGTTTCCTGCGGGTCGGGGTCGGCAGCAGAGCTTTCGGATGCAAAGGCAGTGGGTTCGATCATGCGATGTCTCCTGGCAAAAAGAAGATGCGGGCTCGGCATCTGCAGCCCATTCTAATGAGAATGCGCGCATGTGGTTTCGAATAATGGTCGCAAATACCGTAATGTGATAATTCGCCGCTGATGCACACAAAATATGGCGGGCCGCAGGGCCGCTTCTACTCCTACACTTACTGGTGTGATGACTTCTTCAAACCCTTTGCCAGCCGCGCCGCCCTGTCCTGGTACGTTGGTGGCGCGCCTGGTGGCGCAACCTTACGCCGCTGCGCCAGGACCGCTTCGCACTGCTGGCTCCGCTGGTGGCGGTGTTTTTGTTCCTTGGGGCCATCGTCGCGGCCTTTGCTTACTTGCAGATCGAGGAGTCTGAGCGCGAGCAGGAAACCTTGCAGCGCGATTTGGAATACGCGCAGCAGCGCGTGCGTCTGCTCCTGCTCGAGCGCCAGGAGCAATTGATGCGCCTGGCGCGGCAGCTTGCCCTGCAGGAGTTGGCGCCGGCCGAGTTCGAAAACCGCGCCGAGGCGCTCGTCAACCAGTACCCCGAACTGCAGGCCCTTACCTGGATAGACCCGCAAGGCCGCATCCGGGCGAGCCACGCTGCGCCCACCCTGCCTGCCAGCCAGCAGCGTTCGCCGGGCGAGCAGATCGCACTCGACACCCCATCTTGGACCCAGGCATGGCAGCAACGGCAGTCGGCGTTCGCCCAGCCCCTGGCCACGCCGGGGCAAGCGCCGCCGCTGTTGCAACTGCTGGTGCCCATCGTGCGCGGGCGGCAGTTCGGCGGCGTGGTGCTGGGCGAGTTTTCCAACGACAGCTTGCTGCGCTACGGCATGCCGCCGCGCGTGCTGGCCCGTTACGCCGTCACCCTGCTCGATGGCGACCGCCAGTTGCTGGCAGGCACCCCGATGGCAAACAACACCGGCAACGCCCACTTCCTACCCTGGAAACAACAACGCGCGAGCGAGTACGCCATTCAGGTCTCGCCCGTGGGACGTGGATTGGTGTTGCGCGCGCAGGCGTATCGCACCTCGCTGGGCGTGGTTGGCAGCGGCCTGTTCTGGCTCGTGGGCGTGCTCAGCGTGATGACCACGTGGCTGCTCGTCGCCACCTGGCGCCACACGCGCCGGCGCCTGCAGATGCAGCAAGCGCTGGTGGCCGAGACGAACTTTCGCCGCGCGATGGAAAACTCCATAGCCACGGGCATGCGCGCGCTCGACCTCGAAGGACGCATCACCTACGTGAACGCCGCGTTCTGCCAGATGACGGGCTGGAGCGCCGAGGAACTCGTGGGCCTCAAAGCGCCGTTTCCGTACTGGCCCGACGAAGAGAAACATTTGCTGAACGAAAAATTGCATGAGCAGTTCAGCGGCAAAGGCTCTTCGGGCGGCTACAAGATGCGCGTGAAGCGCAAGAACGGCACCCTGTTCGACGCGCGGCTCTACGTCTCGCCGCTGATCGACGCGCACGGCCAGCAGACCGGCTGGATGACCTCGATGACCGACATCACCGAGCCCACGCGCATCCGCGAACAGCTCGCCGCCGCGCACGAGCGCTTCACCATCGTGCTCGAAGCGCTGGACGCCGCCGTCTCGGTAGCGCCGCTGGGCAGCGAAGAACTGCTGTTCGCCAACAAACTCTACCGTCAATGGTTCGGTGCGCAGGCCGACGGGCACCTGCAACTCGTGGCGCAAGCCGGCAAGCTGCCCGTGTCTTACCAGCCAACGGGCGGCATGGACGAGGAGGACGGCCTCATGGGCTTGCCAGCCGACGCCATCACCAATGCCCTGCCCGACCACGCCGAGATATTCCTGCCCGAACTCGGCAAATGGCTCGAAGTGCGCTCGCGCTACCTGAGCTGGGTCGATGGGCGCCTCGCGCAGATGGTGATCGCCACCGACATCACGCAGCGCCGCCAGGCCGAAGAGCAGGCCGCGCGCCAGGCCGAGCGCGCGCAGTCCGTGAGCCGCCTCGTGACCATGGGCGAGATGGCGTCCAGCCTCGCGCACGAACTCAACCAGCCGCTCACCGCCATCAGCAACTACTGCAACGGCACGCTCACGCGCATCGAAAGCGGCCAGCTCAGCGAAGACATGCTGCGCATGGCCTTGCAGAAAACCGCGCACCAGGCGCAGCGCGCGGGGCAGATCATTCACCACATCCGCGCCTTCGTGAAAAAAAGCGAGCCGCAATTCGTGCAGGCAGACGTCTCCAAGATGGTGCAGGAAGCGATCGAGCTCGCCGGCATCGAGCTGCGCCGCCACAACGTGCGCCTCACGCACCATGTGGCCGCGCGCCTGCCAAGCGTGCGCGCCGACACCATCCTGATCGAGCAGGTGCTCATCAACCTGCTCAAAAACGGCGCCGAGGCGATCCAGCAGGCGCAGCGCCCGCCTGCAGCACGCACCGTCGAGCTGCGCGTGCTGCCGCGCAGCATCGAGGGCAACGAGGTGATCGAATTTGCCGTACAAGACAGCGGCAAAGGCCTACCGCCCGAGATGCGCGAGCGCCTGTTCGAAGCCTTTTACTCGACCAAGCAAGAAGGCATGGGCATAGGCCTGAACCTGTGCCGCAGCATCGTCGAGGCACACCAGGGCCGGCTGCAGGCGGACAACATTTACAATGGCGCCGAGGTCGTGGGCTGCAGGTTTTCTTTCTGGCTACCCATTGCTAAGCCTGCAGGTATTGCATCCAAATCTGTAGCAAATGTACCCAGCACGAGGACTGTGGCATGAGTTTGATTCCGAAAAATGGCACTGTTTACGTGGTCGATGACGACGAGGCCGTGCGCGACTCGCTGCAATGGCTGCTCGAGGGCAGCAACTACCTGGTGCGCGGCTTCGATTCGGCCGAAGTCTTTCTGGCGCGCTACGACCCGCGCGAGGTCGCCTGCCTGCTCGTGGACATCCGCATGGACGGCATGAGCGGCCTCGAGCTGCAAGACCGCCTGCTGGAGCGCGGGTCGCCACTGCCCATCGCTTTCATCACGGGCCACGGCGACGTGCCCATGGCGGTGAGCACCATGAAAAAGGGTGCGCTCGACTTCATCCAAAAGCCCTTCGACGAAAAAGCGCTGCTCAGCCTGGTCGAGCGCATGCTCGAAAACGCCGAACAAGCCTTTGCCGAACACCAGCAGGCCGCGAACCGCGAAGCCATGCTCGCCAAGCTCACGAGCCGCGAGGCGCAGCTGCTTGAGCGCATCGTCGCCGGGCGCCTGAACAAGCAGATCGCCGACGACCTGGGCATCAGCATCAAGACCGTGGAAGCGCACCGCGCCAACATCATGGAAAAGCTCAACGCGAACACGGTGGCCGACCTGCTCAAGATCGCGCTGGGCCAGAACGCGCCCAAGCTCTGACGCCCATAGCACTCCTTCATCGATAGCTGCCAGCGCTTGCTACACGGGCGCTAATGGCATATTTCATACTTATTTTCAGCACCCATGACAGCCCAACTCATCGACGGCAACGCCCTCTCGCGCCAGCTGCGTGCCCAGGTTGCGCAGCGCGCCGCGGCGCTCAAGGCGCGCGGCATCACCCCCGGCCTCGCCGTGATCCTCGTGGGCGACAACCCGGCCTCGCAGGTCTATGTGCGCAACAAGGTCAAGGCTTGCGAAGACAGCGGACTGCACTCGGTGCTCGAAAAGTACGACGCCGGTTTCAGCGAGGCCGAACTGCTCGCGCGCGTGCAGGCGCTCAACGCCGACCCGCGCATCCACGGCATCCTGGTGCAGCTGCCGCTGCCCGCGCACATCGACGCGCAAAAAGTCATCGAGGCGATCTCGCCCGCGAAGGACGTCGATGGCTTTCACATCGCGAGCGCCGGCGCGCTCATGACCGGCTTGCCCGGCTTCAAGCCCTGCACGCCCTACGGCTGCATGAAGATGCTCGAAAGCATAGGCTACCCCTTGCGTGGCAAGCACGCCGTCGTCATAGGCCGCAGCAACATCGTCGGCAAACCCATGGCGCTGATGCTGCTCGCGCAAGATGCTACTGTCACCATCTGCCACAGCGCCACGCAAAACCTCAAGGCGCACACCTTGCAGGCCGACGTGATCGTCGCCGCCGTGGGCAAGCGCAATGTGCTCACGGCCGACATGGTCAAGCCCGGCGCCGTGGTGATAGACGTGGGCATGAACCGCGACGACGCGGGCAAGCTCTGCGGTGACGTCGATTTCGCCGGCGTGCGCGAAGTCGCCGGCTGGATCACGCCCGTGCCCGGCGGCGTCGGCCCCATGACCATCACCATGCTGCTGGTCAACACCCTCGAAGCGGCCGAGCGCGCTGCCGGCCTGGCGAAACCTATCGCCGCGCACTGAATCTCCTCTTGAAGCGACCGCCCACGGCAACCACCTGCGCATCCATGAGCAATCCTCTCCTCGACTTCACCGACCTGCCGCCCTTCGACCGCATCCAGCCCGAAGACGTGGCCCCTGCCATCGATACGCTGCTCGAGCGCGCCAACCAGGCGCTCGAGACCGTCACCGCGCCTGACTTCCCCGCGCAATGGGACGCCATCGCGCGCGTGCTCGACGTGGCCACGGAGCGGCTCGGCGTGGTCTGGGGCGCGATCAGCCACCTGAACAGCGTGGCCGACACGCCCGCGCTGCGCGCCGCCTACAACGCCGCACTGCCGCGCGTGACCGAGTTCTGGACGCGCCTGGGCGCCGACGAGCGCCTGTACGCCAAATACAAAGCCATAGACCCCGAGACACTCGACGCCGAGCAAGGCCGCGCGCTGCACAACGCACTGCGCGGTTTCGTGCTCAGCGGCGCCGAGCTGCAGGGCGCGGCCAAGGAGCGCTTTGCACAAATCCAGGAGCGCCAGGCCGAGCTGAGCCAGAAATTCAGCGAAAACGCGCTCGACGCGACCGACGCCTTCGCCTACTACGCGAGCGCCGAAGAGCTCGCCGGTGTGCCCGACGACGTGCTGCAGGCCGGGCGCAGCGCCGCCGAGGCCGAGGGCCGCACGGGCTACAAGCTCACGCTCAAAATGCCCAGCTACCTGCCTGTGATGCAGTTCGCGCACGATCGCGCGCTGCGCGAGCGCCTGTACCGCGCCTATGTCACGCGCGCGTCCGACCAGGCCGAGGGCGAGGCCAAGCGCTTCGACAACACCGCGCTGATCCATGAAATCCTCGCGCTGCGCCGCGAAGAAGCGCAGCTGCTCGGCTACCCGCACTTCGGCGCCGTCTCGCTCGTGCCCAAGATGGCGCAGTCGCCCGACCAGGTCATCGCGTTTTTGCGCGACCTGGCCGTGCGTGCGCGCCCCTACGCCGAAAAAGACCTCGCCGACATGCGCGACTTTGCCGCGCGCACGCTGGGCATCGTTGATCCGCAAGCCTGGGACTGGCCCTACATCGCCGAAAAGCTCAAGGAGGCACGCTACGCCTTCAGCGAGCAGGAAGTCAAGCAATACTTCCCCGCGCCCAAGGTGCTCGCGGGGCTGTTCAAGATCGTCGAAAACCTGTTCGAAGTGCGCATCGTGCGCGACAGCGCGCCCGTGTGGCACCCGGCCGTGGAGTTTTACCGCATCGAGCGCGACGGTGCGCTCGTCGGCCAGTTCTACCTCGACCTGCCCGCGCGCCCCGGCAAGCGCGGCGGTGCCTGGATGGACGACGTGCGCACACGCTGGCGCCGCCCCGACACGGGCGTGCTGCAAACGCCCGTCGCACACCTGGTGTGCAACTTTGCCGCGGGCGTGGCGGGCAAGCCCGCGCTGCTCACGCACGACGACGTCATCACCTTGTTCCACGAATTCGGCCACGGCCTGCACCATTTGCTCACGCAGGTCAACGAGCGCGACGTCTCAGGCATCGCGGGCGTCGAGTGGGACGCCGTCGAGCTGCCCAGCCAGTTCATGGAAAACTTCTGCTGGGAGTGGCGCGTGCTGCAGGATATGACGGCGCATGTCGATACCGGCGCCCCGCTGCCGCGCGACTTGTACGACAAGATGCTTGCCGCGAAAAACTTCCAAAGCGGTCTGCAGACGCTGCGCCAGATCGAGTTTTCGCTGTTCGACATGCTGCTGCACACCGTGCACGACCCCGCGCAGGACTTCATGCCGCTGCTCGAGCAGGTGCGCAGCGAGGTCTCGGTGATGCCGCCGCCGCCGTTTGGCCGCATGCCGCACACCTTCAGCCACATCTTCGCGGGCGGCTACGCTGCGGGCTACTACAGCTACAAATGGGCCGAGGTGCTGAGCGCCGACGCCTACGCCGCGTTCGAAGAAACCGTGGGCAGCGACGGCCTGCCAAGCCGCGAGGTCGGGCGCCGCTACCGCCAGGCCATCCTCGAAGCCGGCGGCAGCCGCCCGGCGATGGAGTCGTTCAAAGCCTTCCGCGGCCGCGAGCCGCAGCTCGATGCCCTGCTGCGCCACCAAGGCATGGCGCAGCCGCCTGCTGCCAAAGAGACGGCTTGACCGGCCTGCGCCATCCAGAAGGCAGGGAGCACCCCTTCTTCTCGCCTACGCAGCCACCAAAAAATACCGGCAGGCGCCATACACCAGCGCCGCAAGCAAAGTCGGCAGCGCAATGCCACCCGCAAAGCGCTTGACCAGCCACACGGTGCCCAGCCCGGCGGCGAGCGCGATCCAGGTGGGCGCGTCTGCCAACTGCGCGGACGACGGCCATACCGAGACGACGAGCAAGGCCATGATCGCCGCCGGCCCGAGCGCGCCCAGCATGCTCCACACGGCGTGACCGCGTGCACTGCGCGAGCGCTGCGGCGGGTGTCGCAGGGGCAGCCAGCGCATCAAAAACGTGAGCACGCCACAAATCGCCGCGCTTGCGATGGCCAGGGTTTCGTGAGAGAAATTCAAAGTCATGCGCTTTTTTTGCTGTAACCCAACGCGGCCCCCGCCAACATGCCGCCCACCATCGCCAGGTAGGCGGGCAGCACACAGGCCAGCGCCGCCGTCGCAAGGCCCGCGCCCCAGAGCACGAGCCGGCGTGTGCCGGGCATGATTTCGAGCAGCAAGGCGAAAAACAGCGCCGGCAGGATGAACGCGAGCACCTCGCGCAAAAAGACCGATTGCGCAAGCATCTGCTGCCCGAGCGTCGCGCCCAGCGCCGTGCCGAGCAGCCAGCTCGCATAGGCGCCGAGTTCGAGCCCGGCGAACCAGTAAGGCCGCCCGGCCAGCGGCACCGCCGACAGGCCGCCCACCGCGCGCGCAAACACCTCGTCGGTCAGGCCGAACGCGAGCAGCGGCAAGGGTACGCCCAAACCCTGCGCACCGCTGGTTTGGCCCGCACCGTCCGCGGCGCCACTGCCGGGATGCGCATCGCCGCGCAGCTTGCCCAGGATCACCGGCCCATAAAACACATGGCGCACGTTCATCAAGGCCACCGTGGCGACCACCGACAGCAGCGACCCGCCCGCGGCCACGAGCGCCACCAGCGCAAACTGGCTCGCCCCGGCATACACGAGTGCGGACACGAGCAAGGCCACGGGCGGCGAAAGCTGCGCCTGCAGCGCCGCGAGCCCGAACGAAAACGCCACGGGCAAGTAGCCCGCACCGATCGACAAGCTGGCGAACAAGCCTTGCGTGAAGGGGCGCACCTGGGAAGTGCACAGGTCCGCGCTGCGCGCAGCACCGGCGCATTGCGGCTCACGGTGCGCCATCAATCGAACCGCAAAGTCTGCACGCCTTGCGCCGTGCCGAGCAGGCACAGCGTCGCCTTTTGGTGCGCAAACACGCCCACGGTCACCACGCCCGGCCATTGGTTCACTTCGGACTCGAACGCCAGCGGCGCGTCGATGCGCAGGCCGTGCACGTCGAGCAGATGCTGGCCGTTGTCGGTCACGAGCGGCGCGCCGCCCTGCAGGCGCAGGCGCGCCTTCCCGCCCAATGCGGCAAAACGGCGCGTGATCTGGCGCGCGGCCATGGGGATCACCTCCACGGGCAGCGGAAAACGCCCCAGCACCTCGACCTGCTTGGAAGCGTCGGCAATGCACACGAACTGCGCGGCCATGGACGCGACGATTTTTTCGCGCGTGAGCGCCGCGCCGCCGCCTTTGATCATGTAGCCGCGCCCGTCGATCTCGTCGGCGCCGTCGATATACACCGCCAGCGCATCGACCTCGTTCGCGTCGAACACCGCAATGCCCAGCGCGCGCAGCCGCGCCGTGCTGGCCTCGGAGCTGGACACCGCGCCGCGGATGCGCTGTTTGACGTCGGCAAGCGCGTCGATGAACTTGTTCACCGTGGAGCCCGTGCCCACGCCGACGATGCTGCCCGGCTCCACGTACTGCAAAGCCGCCCGTCCCACGAGGGTCTTGAGCTCGTCCTGGGTCGGGGCAGAAGAAGATAGGGACATCAATGAGGTCATGGCGTGCTTTTGGGAGGGGATGCGTGGGGGAAAATCGCGAAAACTTCGAATTATCTCTTCATGTCCCTGCTCCCTTACGCCCTCGCCCGCGCCGTGCTGTTTCGCATGGACGCAGAAACCGCCCACGAACACACGCTCGCACTGCTCGAGCGCGGCCAGCACACGCCGCTGCAGTGGGCCTGGTGCAGCGAAACCGTGCAAGACCCGATAGAGCTCGCGGGCCTGCGCTTTCCGAACCGTGTGGGCCTGGCCGCAGGGCTGGACAAAAACGCGCGCTGCATAGACGCGCTGGGCCGCATGGGCTTTGGCTTCGTCGAAGTCGGCACCGTCACACCCAAGCCGCAGCCCGGCAACCCCAAGCCGCGCATGTTCCGCCTGCCCGAGGCGCAGGCGCTGATCAACCGGCTCGGCTTCAACAACGAAGGGCTGGATGCCTTCGTGCGCAACGTGCAACGCTCGCGCCTGCGCCGCGCGCCCGGCACCATGCTGCTCGGGCTCAACATCGGCAAGAACGCAAGCACTCCCATCGAGGATGCCACGCGCGACTATCTCATCGGACTCGAGGGCGTCTATCCGCACGCCGACTACGTCACCGTCAACATCAGCTCGCCCAACACGCAAAACCTGCGCACCCTGCAAAGCGACGCTGCGCTCGATGCGCTGCTGTCTGCGCTCGCCGAACGGCGCGAGGCGCTCGCGCAGCAGCAGCGCGACGCAGCCGGCAAGGCGCGGCGCGTGCCCATCTTCCTCAAGATCGCGCCCGACCTCGACGAGGCGCAAGTCGCCGTGATCGCCGCCGCGCTGCAGCGCCATGGCATGGACGGCGTGATCGCCACCAACACCACGATCCGCCGCGACAAGGTCCAAGGGCTACCCCACGCCGACGAAGCCGGGGGCCTGAGCGGCGCGCCACTGCTCGAGGCCAGCAACCAAGTGATCCGCCAATTGCGCGCGGCGCTGGGCAGCCGCTTTCCCATCATTGGCGTGGGCGGCATCCTGAGCGCGGCAGACGCGCAAAGCAAAATCCGCGCCGGCGCCGACGCGGTGCAGATTTACACCGGCCTGATCTACCGCGGCCCTGCGCTGGTCGCAGAGGCTGCGCGGGCGATCCAAGGGATGCGGTAAGAAATCAGGATTTTGGGGGCAATGCCCTGCCCTCACCCACGCAAACGCAAGATCCAAGGCAACGCGACCGTCACCCAGCGCAGCACGCGACGCGGACCCGCGGCAGCGATGAGAGCCGCCACCGCCGTGCCCGCGACCGCGGGGTGGGCGCGCGCAAACAAGGCCAGGCGCTCGGCAAAGGAAGCATCGGGGGGGTACAAGCCCCCCGGTGCAGAGCCATCGGCCGCAGCCGTGGCGGCGTTTGCCGCCTCGTGCGTGCGCGCTTGCGCCTGCCGCCGTGCGGCGCGGCGTGCGCGCAGACGTTCGCGTTGCACGGCGATGCGCTCGAGCACGCGCTGCTGCGCAGGCGTCACATCCAAAGTTGCCGGGGCAGATTTGTCGGCGCACATCACAAACGCTCCTTGAACTCACGCCAGTCTTGCGCCAATTCGCGCTGTGTGAGGGCGAAGGCGTTGCGGCAGCGCTGCACCAAAGACCAGCCCCAGGCCACCGCGCCCACCCACAACAGCAACCACGCAAGCGCCACGAGCCACGCGACGAGCGCACGCTGAGGACTGTCCCAAAACTGCAGCAACACAGCCGCCGACAGGCTCACAAACACCACCACCGCGAGCACGAGCAGCGCCACGCCCAATAGCAGCAACGTGAACCCGTGGCGCTTGAGCTGTTCCCACTCAAGGCGCGCGAGCTCGAAGCGGTCTTCGGCGGCGACAGCCCCTTCGCGCAGCGAGGTATGCCAGCGCGCCAACCATTCATCGAGCCCGAGCAGCGAAAGCCAGTTCATGCTGCCGCCCAAGAACGGTGGGACATCGCCGTGCCACGCCGATCAGCGGCGGCCAAGCACGAAACCCACGAGCGTGCCAATGGCGAGCGCGGCACCAGCCAGACGCCAGGGCTCGTCGTGCGCGTAACGGTCGGCTGCCAGCGCGGCGTCCTTGGCCTGGCGCGCGGCCTCGTGCGCGGCGCGCACGGTGGCCTCGCGCACCGAGTGCATGCCGTCGTCGATGCGCTGGCGCAGCACTTTGATTTCCGGCACGGCGTCGAGGTCTTTGCTGGCGATCAAGCCGCGCAGGTCGGCGACCAGTTTCTCGAGTTCTGCCTGGGTGGAGTTGATGGAGGTCGTCATACAAGCCTTTCAGTAAAGTGAAAACAAAATAGCAACCGAGCCGCACAAACCAAGCCTCGCACGGTCAGAAGCATCTTAGCCGCTGGCCGCAAATCCCTCAATGACGCAAGTCAAGACCGCGTGATCATGGCTTATGCCGCGTCGGCGAGCAACTGCAGCACCCACTCGGCGATCGCCAGCGCACTGGTCAGGCCTGGCGACTCGATACCGAACAGGTTGACCAGCCCACGCACGCCATGCTGCTGCGGCCCGGCGATGTAAAAATCATCGGCGATGGCGCCATCGATTTTGATCTTGGGGCGAATGCCAGCGTATCCAGGGGCCAGCGCGCCGCCTGGCAAACCGGGCCAGTATTTGCGCACCGCGCCAGCAAACGCTGCGGCGCGCGCGGCGTCCACCGTGAAGTCGTCGGGCGCATCGAATCCATCGCCCCCTTTGAGCCACTGTACGTCCGGCCCGAACTTGGCCCGCCCGGCCAGGTCGAGCGTCAGGTGCACGCCAAGGCCGCCCTCCTGCGGCACGGGGTAAATCAGGCGGCGAAACGGCGCCTTTCCTGTGAGCGTGAAGTAGTTGCCCTTGGCAAAGCAAGGCATGGGCACGTGGCGCGGGTCGAGCCCGGCAAAGCGCCGCGCCAAGGCGCAAGCCTGCAGCCCGGCGGCGTTGACCACCGTACGCGCCTGCAACAATGTGCCCTCGTGGACCTCCAAAAGAATAGCTTCTTGCGCACGTCCATCAAGCACCTTGGCCGAATTTACCTTGGAATGCAAAACGACCATGCCACCCGCGCGCTCGAGGTCGCCTTGCAAGGCCAGCATGAGCGCGTGGCTGTCGATGATGCCGGTGCTCGGCGAATGCAGCGCCGCCGCGCAAGCAAGCGCAGGTTCGAGCGCGCGCGCCGCCGCGGCGTCCAGCCACTGCAAATCGTGCACGCCGTTTGCGGCTGCGCGCTGCGCCAGCGCCTCCAGCCGCTCCAGTTCGTGCGACGCCGTTGCCACGATGAGTTTGCCGCAGCGCCTATGCGGCACGCCACGCGCCGCGCAATAGGCGTAGAGCAAGTCGCGCCCGCGCACGCACAACCGCGCTTTGAGTGAATCTGGCGGGTAATACAGGCCTGCGTGGATCACCTCGCTGTTGCGCGCGCTCGTGCCCGTGCCGATCGTGCCCTGCGCCTCGAGCACCAGCACCTCGCGCCCCGCCAAGGCCAAGGCGCGCGCCACCGCGAGCCCGACCACGCCCGCGCCGATCACGACGCAGTCGGCGCTATCGATGGAATGCGCCACGGCTCTACTTTTCCGGGAAGTCCGCTTGGTGGCTCAAGCAAACACCTCGGCCTCGGCGAGCAGCTTGCCCGCCGCATCCTTGGCGGCAAGAATGGGCGGCGCGGCAATCGGCCAGCGGATGCCTATGGCCGGGTCGTCCCAGCGGATGCAGCGCTCGTGCGCGGGGGCGTAGTAATCGGTGGTTTTGTAGAGAAACTCCGCCGTGTCGCTGAGCACGACGAAGCCATGCGCAAACCCGGCGGGAATCCACAGCTGGCGTTTGTTTTCTGCCGAAAGGATTTCGCCTACCCACTGACCAAAGGTTTTGCTTTTTTTTCGGAGATCGACGGCAACGTCGAAAACTTCACCCTGCACCACGCGCACGAGCTTGCCTTGCGGCTGCTGAATTTGATAATGCAGACCGCGCAGCACGTTTTTTACGCTGCGGCTGTGGTTATCCTGCACGAATGCGACCTGCAAGCCCGTGGCCTGGGCGAAGTCGCGCTGGTTGTAGCTTTCAAAAAAGAAGCCGCGCTCGTCGCCGAAGACTTTGGGTTCGAGGATGAGCACTTCGGGCAAGGCGGTGGGGGTGACTTGGTAGGGCATGAGGCGTTTCGTTGCGCGTTCCAGGGGCGCTTCAGTGGCTTGGGCTCAACAGGCCCAGCAAATACTGCCCGTAGCCGCTCTTGCGCAGCGGCGCCGCCAGCGCCTGCAATTGCTCTGCGTCTATCCAGCGCTGCAGGTAGGCGATCTCTTCGGGGCAGGCGATCATCTGGCCCTGGCGTTTTTGCAAGGTGGCGATGAAGCTCGCAGCATCGAGCAAGCTGTCGTGCGTGCCGGTGTCCAGCCAGGCGTAGCCGCGGCCCATGATTTCGACGCTCAACTGCCCTTGCTGCAGATACAGCCGGTTGAGATCGGTGATTTCGAGCTCGCCACGCGCCGAGGGCTTCAGGCCCTTCGCCAGCTCGACCACTTGCTGGTCGTAGAAGTAGAGCCCGGTGACGGCGTAGTTCGATTTGGGCTGCGCGGGCTTTTCCTCCAGGGACAGCACCCGGCCTTGGGCGTCGAACTCCGCCACGCCGTAGCGCTCGGGGTCTTGCACGTGGTAGGCAAAGACCGTGGCGCCCGCGGTGCGCGCGTTCGCGCTTTGCAGCAGCTTGACAAGGTCGTGGCCGTAGAAGATGTTGTCGCCGAGCACGAGCGCCGATGGGTCATTGCCGATAAAAGCTTCGCCGATCAGAAACGCCTGCGCGAGCCCGTCGGGGCTGGGTTGCACCGCGTAGTGCAGCTGCATGCCCCACTGGCTGCCGTCGCCCAGCAGTTCGGCAAAGCGCGGTGTGTCTTGCGGTGTGCTGATGACGAGCACCTCGCGGATGCCCGCGAGCATGAGCGTGCTCAGCGGGTAGTAGACCATGGGCTTGTCGTACACGGGCATGAGCTGCTTGGAGACGGCCTGCGTGACGGGGTACAGGCGCGTGCCGGAGCCGCCGGCGAGGATGATGCCTTTGCGCGGGCTCATGCGGCCTCCTTGTTGGTGCGGTTGTTGGTGTCGGCCTCGGGGCTGGCGTACTGCAGGTCGATCCACTGGCGGTAGGCGCCGCTGGTGACATTGCGCACCCAGTCCTGGTGGGCCAGGTACCACTGCACGGTTTTGCGGATGCCGCTGGCAAAGGTTTCGGCGGGCTTCCAGCCGAGTTCGCGTTCGAGTTTGCTCGCGTCTATGGCGTAGCGGCGATCGTGGCCGGGGCGGTCTTGCACGAAGGTGATTTGCTGCGCGTAAGACTGGCCGTCGGCGCGCGGCGCAAGCTCGTCGAGGATGGCGCACAGGGTTTGCACGACTTCGAGGTTGGTTTTTTCGTTCCAGCCGCCGATGTTGTAGGTCTCGCCCACGCGGCCTGCGGCGAGCACGCGGCGGATGGCGCTGCAGTGGTCTTGCACGTAGAGCCAATCGCGGATCTGCCGGCCGTCGCCGTAGATCGGCAAGGGTTGGCCCGCGAGCGCATGGTGGATGCACAAGGGGATGAGTTTTTCGGGGAAGTGGTAGGGCCCGTAGTTGTTGCTGCAGTTGGTGGTGAGCACGGGCAGACCGTAGGTGTGGTGCCAGGCGCGCACGAGGTGGTCGCTGGCGGCCTTGCTCGCGCTGTAGGGGCTGTTGGGCTCGTAGCAGTGCTGCTCGGTGAACGCGGGCGCGTCTGCGGCGAGCGAGCCATAGACTTCGTCGGTGCTCACGTGCAGGAAGCGGAATGCTTCTTTTTCAGGAGCTTCTAGCGCTTGCCAGTATTGCCTTGCGGCGTCCAAAAGCCTGAAGGTGCCGAGCACGTTGGTGTGGATGAAGTCTTCGGGCCCGTGGATGCTGCGATCGACGTGGCTTTCGGCCGCGAAGTGCAGCACGGCGCGCGGGCGGTGCTCTGCGAGCAGGCGCTCGAGCAGCTCGCTGTCGCCGATGTCGCCGTGCACGAAGATGTGGCGCGCGTCGTCCTGCAGGCTGGCCAGGTTTTGCAGGTTGCCGGCGTAGGTGAGTTTGTCGAGGTTGACGATGGACTCGTCGTTTTGCGCAAGCCAGTCGAGTACGAAGTTGCTGCCGATGAAGCCGGCGCCGCCGGTGACGAGGAGGGTCATGGGTTGGGTGGGGGCTTGGGGAAGCGCCGTGCAGATGCACCCAATGCGCCCACCACGATGCCCAAAGCAGAGAATCGCGAAGATTCTACTCAAGCACCCGGCGCGCGCGCCCCTCATCGGGCTCGAAAAAAAAGCCCGAATGGACAAGGCAGACTGCCTTTGATCGGGCTAAGCAAGACTGACTGTGTGTGTGGAATTTTGGGTGAAGCGAATCTGGTGGGTGATACATGGATCGAACATGTGACCCCTGCCGTGTGAAGGCAGTGCTCTACCGCTGAGCTAATCACCCAAACGCATTCACCAAATGCACCCATTTGCCTGCGCCACGCACGGTCTCATCGAAAGCCGCGGTGCACGCAGCGCAAGATTGGTGGGTGATACATGGATCGAACATGTGACCCCTGCCGTGTGAAGGCAGTGCTCTACCGCTGAGCTAATCACCCGAGTGCTGCGCTGAGCCCGCGATTATGGCACAAGGCGCGCAGCAAATTTCACGGCAGCGCGCGCCAAACGGTTTTGCCGCCGCTGGCTTTGTCGATCTGCGCGAGGACTTCCTCGTGCGCTGCGAGTTCCTGCGCGCTGGCGCGCAGCACGGGCAGCGCAAAGCCGCGCAGATCGATGCGTGCATCGCCCGTGCCGGCGCCCTCCTGCACCTCATCGAGAACCAGCAGCGCGTCCTGCCCGCGCGTGAGGTAAATATAGACATCGGCCAGTAGCTCGGCGTCGAGCAACGCGCCGTGCAGCGTGCGGCTGGAGTTGTCCACGCCCAGGCGGTCGCACAGCGCGTCGAGCGAGTTGCGCTTGCCCGGAAACAGCTCCTTGGCCATGGCCAGCGTGTCGGTGATGCACGCGACGAAGTGCTGCAGCGGCGGGTGGCCCGCGAGCTCCAGCTCTTTGTTCAGAAAGCCCACGTCGAAGGCTGCGTTGTGGATGATGATTTCGGCATCGCGCAGGTATTCGATGAGCTCCGGCGCCACCGCCGCGAACTTGGGCTTGTCGAGCAAAAACTCGTTGCTGATGCCGTGCACCTTGAGCGCGTCCTCGTGGCTTTCGCGCTCGGGGTTCAGGTAAAAGTGCTTGTTGTTGCCCGTGAGCTTGCGCGCGAGCAGCTCCACGCAGCCGATTTCGATGATGCGGTCGCCGCCTTCGGCAGAAAGGCCCGTGGTTTCGGTGTCGAGAACGATCTGGCGCGTCATGGCAATCCGGGAATCAGTGTTTTTCCTTGGCGTGGTTGATCGAATATTTGGGGATTTCCACCGTCAGGTCACGCGCCCCGACGATGGCCTGGCACGACAGGCGCGACTGCGGCGTGAGGCCCCAGGCGCGGTCGAGCAGGTCTTCTTCGTCTTCGTCGGGCGGGTTCAACGCATCGTAGCCTTCGCGCACGATCACGTGGCAGGTGGTGCAGGCGCAGCTCATCTCGCAGGCGTGCTCGATGGGGATGTCGTGCTCGAGCAGCGCCTCGCAGATCGAGGTGCCGGCGGGCGCGCTGATCTCGGCGCCGGCGGGGCAGTATTCAGGGTGGGGCAGGATTTTGATGACGGGCATGCGGGGCTCTGGAGGGGCGCAAAAAAGAGTGGTCAAAGGCTTTGCACGCTCTTGCCGGCGAGTGCCTGCTGGATGCTGCGGTTCATGCGCCGCGCGGCGAAGGCTTCGGTGCCCTTGGCCAGCGCCGCCGTGGCGGCTTCGATCGCCGCTGCGTCGTCGCCCTGCAGCTGCGTGCGCAGCGCGGCCATGAGCGCGTCGATCTCGGCGCGCTCGGGCGGCGTCAGCAGGTCACCGTCGGCCTCGATCGCGCTTTGCGTGGCCAGCAGCATGCGGTCGGCATCGACGCGCGCCTCCACCAGCGCGCGCGCGCGCATGTCCTGCTCCGCCGTGGCAAAGCCCTCTTGCAGCATGCGCGCGATCTGCTCGTCCGACAGGCCATAAGACGGTTTGACGTCGATGTGCGCCTCCACGCCGCTCGTGAGCTCGCGCGCGCTGACCGAGAGCAGGCCGTCGGCATCGACGGTGAAGGTCACGCGGATGCGCGCCGCGCCTGCGGCCATGGGCGGGATACCGCGCAGCTCGAAGCGCGCGAGGCTGCGGCAGTCCTTGGCGAGGTCGCGCTCGCCCTGCACGACATGGATCGCGAGCGCCGTCTGGCCGTCCTGAAACGTGGTGAAGTCCTGCGCCTTGGCCGTGGGGATGGTTTCGTTGCGCGGGATGATGCGCTCGACCAGGCCGCCCATGGTCTCTATGCCGAGCGAGAGCGGAATCACGTCCAGCAGCAGCAGATCGTCGCCGCCCATCGAATGGCCCGCGAGCTGGTGCGCCTGGATCGCCGCGCCCAGCGCCACGACCTCGTCAGGGTTGAGGTTGTTGAGCGGCGCGCGCCCGAACAGTTGCGCCACCGCGCGCTGCACCTGCGGCATGCGCGTGGCCCCGCCGACCATGACCACGCCCTGCACTTCTTCGGGCCGCAGCTTGGCGTCGCGCAAGGCGCGGCGCACCGCGGTGAGCGTGCGCTCGGTGAGGTGCGCGGTCGCCGCCTCGAAGTCGCTGCGTTGAACGTCGATTTGCACGTCTTCACCCGCCAGACGTGCGCTGAATGCTGCGCTTTCAGAAGCAGTCAGGGCTTCCTTGCAGGCGCGCGCGGCCAGGAGCAACGCGGCTTTGTCGGTGGGGTCGGTGAGGCTTTCGCTGCTGCGCCCGAGCCGCTGCAGCACCCAGTCGGCCAGCGCCGCGTCGTAGTCGTCGCCGCCCAGCGCCGAGTCGCCACCCGTGGCGATGACCTCGAACACGCCCTTGCTCAGGCGCAGGATGGAGATGTCGAACGTGCCGCCGCCAAGGTCATAGACGGCGTAGATGCCTTCGCTCGCGTTGTCCAGCCCGTAGGCGATCGCCGCGGCCGTGGGCTCGTTGAGCAGGCGCAGCAGGTGGATGCCCGCGAGCTTGGCCGCGTCCTTGGTGGCCTGGCGCTGCGCGTCGTCGAAATACGCGGGCACGGTGATCACGGCGCCGTAGAGCTCCTGGCCGAAGGTGTCTTCGGCGCGCTGGCGCAGCGTGGCGAGGATTTCGGCGCTGACCTCGACCGGCGACTTGACGCCGCCCGCCGTGGCCAGCGACAGCATGCCGCCGCCCTGCCCTTCAGCCGTAGCGCCCGCAGCGCCCGAAACGAAGCTGTAGGGCAGTTGCTGCGCCTGCGCCACGTCCGCGAGGCCGCGCCCCATGAAGCGCTTGACCGAGGCGATGGTGTTGCGCGCGTCCTGCGCCTGCGCGGCCAGCGCCTCCCAGCCGATTTGCCGCCCGCCCTGCGCGAGGTAGCGCACGACCGAGGGCAGCAGCACGCGGCCCTGCGCGTCGGGCAGGCATTCGGGCACGCCGTTGCGCACCGCAGCGACGAGCGAATGCGTGGTGCCAAGGTCTATGCCAACGGCGATGCGCCGCTGGTGCGGGTCGGGGGATTGGCCGGGTTCGGAGATTTGCAGTAACGCCATGGAGTATCAAAAAAAGAGCTGCTTGCGCACGTCCTGCCTTGGTAAAAGGCGAATTTCATGCAAAAAAGCACACGCGACGCGCGCCGGTTGACGCGCGGGTTTATTGTCCCAAGGCCTCGCGCCGGCGTTCCACGTCCTCGGCAAAGCGCCCAAGAAACATGAGGGCTCTGACCTCCTGCGCCGCAGCCGCGTAGTCCTGCCGCTGGTCGAGCAGCTCGGCGCAGCGCGCGAGCGTCTCCTGCCAGGCTTGCTGCACGCTGCCCGCCAGCGCATCGACCTCGGCGGCGCTGCGCGCCTCTTCGAGCGCCTCGCGCCACTGCATCTGCTGCAGCAGAAACTGCGCGGGCATGGCCGTGTTGTCCTCGGCGCGCAGCGGCACGCCGTGCAATTCGCACAGATAGGCGGCGCGGCGCAGCGGGTCTTTGAGGCGCTGGTAGGCCTCATTGATGCGCACCGACCACTGCATGGCCGCGCGCTGGGCGGCGGGGCCTTGGGCGGCGAAGCGGTCGGGGTGCGCCTCGCGCTGCAGCTCTTTCCAGCGCGCGTCGAGCTGCGCGCGGTCTTGCGCGAAGCGGCGCGGCACGCCAAACAGTTCGAAGTCGTCGGATTGGAGGTTCATGGCAACAAAAAACCGCCAGCGGCTGGCGGTCGGACTCTGGGTGAAGCGCAAGCGATGCGCGCGAGCTTATCAGACCGCGTCAGACGCGAAAGCTCTCGCCGCAGCCGCAGCGGTCGCGCTCGTTCGGGTTGTGGAACTTGAAGCCTTCATTGAGCCCTTCGCGCACGTAGTCGAGCTCGGTGCCGTCGATGTAGGCCAGGCTCTTGGGGTCGGTCAGTACCTTCACGCCGTGGCTCTCGAAGACCACGTCCTCGGGTTGGGGCTCGTCCACGTATTCGAGCTTGTAGGCCAGGCCCGAGCAGCCCGTGGTCTTGACGCCCAGGCGCACGCCCAGGCCCTTGCCCCGGCGTTCGAGGTAGCGGCGCACGTGCCGCGCCGCAGCTTCGGTCAGCGTGATGGCCATCTCAGGCGCCTGTGGGGACAGCATGTTTTTGCTTGTAGTCTTGCACCGCGGCCTTGATCGCGTCTTCGGCCAGGATGGAGCAGTGGATCTTCACGGGCGGCAGCGCCAGCTCTTCGGCGATCTGGCTGTTTTTGATCGTCGTGGCCTCGTCCAGCGTCTTGCCCTTGACCCATTCGGTCACGAGCGAAGACGAGGCGATGGCCGAGCCGCAGCCGTAGGTCTTGAAGCGCGCGTCTTCGATCACGCCGGTCTGCGGATTGACCTTGATCTGCAGCTTCATGACGTCGCCGCACGCGGGCGCGCCGACCATGCCCGTGCCCACGGTGTCGTCACCCTTGTCGAACGAGCCCACGTTTCGCGGGTTTTCATAGTGGTCAACCACTTTTTGCGAATAAGCCATGGTGAAACCTCCTTTTTCTAGATAAGCAATGACGTCAGTGTGCGGCCCATTGGATGGTGTTGAGGTCTATGCCCTCTTGGTACATCTCCCACAAGGGGCTGAGCTCGCGCAGGCGGGCCACGTTGTCGCGAATGGCCTGCACGGCGGTGTCGATCTCGGCTTCGGTGGTGAAGCGCCCTATGCTCAGGCGCAAGCTGCTGTGCGCGAGCTCGTCGCTGCGGCCCAGCGCGCGCAGCACGTAGCTGGGCTCCAGGCTCGCCGAGGTGCAGGCCGAGCCCGAAGACACGGCCAGGTTTTTGATGCCCATGATCAGCGACTCGCCCTCGACGAAGTTGAAGCTGATGTTCAGGTTGTGCGGCACGCGCTGCTGCAGGTCGCCGTTGACGAACGCCTGCTCGATCTGCAGCAGGCCGTCGAGCAGGCGCTTTTGCAGCGCGCGCGCCTTGGCCAGGTCTTGCGCCATTTCGGCGCGCGCGATGCGGTAGGCCTCGCCCATGCCGACGATCTGGTGCGTGGGCAGCGTGCCCGAGCGCAGGCCGCGCTCGTGGCCGCCGCCGTGCATCTGCGCCTCGATGCGCACGCGCGGCTTGCGGCGCAGGTACAGCGCGCCAATGCCCTTGGGGCCGTAGGTCTTGTGCGAAGCCAGGCTCATCAAATCGACCGGCAGCGTGCGCAGGTCGATTTCGACCTTGCCCGTCGCCTGCGCGGCATCGACGTGAAAGACGACGCCCTTTTCGCGGCACAGCGCGCCAATGGTGGCGATGTCCTGGATCACGCCGATTTCATTGTTCACGAGCATGACGCTCGCAAGGATGGTGTCGGGGCGCAGCGCATCCTTGAAGCGGTCGAGGTCGAGCAGGCCGTTTTCCTGCACGTCGAGGTAAGTGACTTCGAAGCCCTGGCGTTCGAGCTCGCGCATGGTGTCGAGCACAGCCTTGTGCTCGGTCTTGACGGTGACGAGGTGCTTGCCCTTGCCCTGGTAGAAATGCGCCGCGCCCTTGAGCGCGAGGTTGTTCGATTCGGTCGCGCCGCTGGTCCAGACGATTTCGCGCGGGTCGGCGCCGATCAGGTCGGCGACCTGCCCACGCGCCTTTTCCACGGCCTCTTCGGCCTCCCAGCCCCAGGCGTGGCTGCGCGAGGCGGGGTTGCCGAAATGGTCGTGCAACCAGGGAATCATGGCCTGGACCACGCGCGGATCGACGGGCGTCGTGGCCGCATAGTCGAGGTAGATGGGGAGTTGCGTTTTCGTGTCCATGGTCGGCTCGCAATAGGAACTCAGGATAGGAACTCAGCAAAAATTCGTGCTGCCGCGCGCACGGCGCTGCCGGGCTGTCTGCCCAGCGCACCGCCGCGACGCGCCCCAAAATCAGAAGTGAAAGGGCGCGCGCAGCCGCTTGGTCATCAGGATTTGGCGAAGGCGTTGCCCAGCGCGAACACCGAGTTCGGCGCGTTCACGCGGATCGGTTTGACCACGGGCGTGGTCGAGATCGCGCGGCGCGCGGCGGGCTTGGCTTCCACCTCCACGCCCTTGGCGAGCTGGTCATCTACGAGCTTTTGCAGCGTGACCGAGTCGAGGAACTCAACCATGCGCTGGTTCAGCGCCGACCACAATTCGTGCGTCATGCAGCGCCCGGATTCGCCCAGGCAATTTTCTTTGCCGCCGCACTGCGTGGCGTCGATCGGCTCATCGACCGAGAGGATGATGTCGGCCACGGTGATTTCTTCGGCCTTGCGCGCGAGCGTGTAGCCGCCGCCCGGGCCGCGCGTGGACTCGACGAGCTCGTTGCGGCGCAGCTTGCCGAAAAGCTGCTCCAGATAAGAGAGCGAAATATGCTGACGCTGGCTGATGGCCGCGAGTGTGACGGGGCCATTGTTCTGGCGCAGGGCCAGATCGATCATGGCGGTGACTGCAAAACGACCTTTGGTTGTGAGACGCATGGCAAGCTCCTAATGAGGCTCTTTGGGTTGTCAAAAACTGCCTGCAGCAATCAATGTGTGCAGGCGCCGTCTCCACCCTCTTCTTCGCCGCAGCAAGGGGTTGAAGACCCACTGCGGCGAAGCCCTTCGTACTGGGCTGTTTTCTTCGTAATGGCCCGGATTTTAGCACAATTCCCAATCAAATTTGTCGGGATTGGCGGTAATTCCCTCGCCATCAGGCCGACACGCTGTCTTCGCCATGCGCACCGAAAGCCGCGTCCTTCAGGCGCGCGAGCTGGTCACGCACGCGCGCGGCCTGCTCGAATTCGAGGTTGCGTGCGTGCTCGAGCATTTGCTTTTCGAGCCGCTTGATCTCGCGCGCGAGGTCTTTTTCGGACAGCGCCTCGGCCTGCGCGCGCGCGAGTGCCTCCTGCGCCAGCTGCTCGGCCGCACGCGCCGACTTTTCGCTATAGACGCCGTCGATCAGGTCGCGCACCTGCTTGACGATGCTGCGCGGCGTGATGCCGTGCGCCTGGTTGTGGGCGATCTGTTTGGCGCGCCGCCGTTCGGTTTCGTCGATGGCTTTGCGCATGGATGCGGTGATGGTGTCGGCGTACAGGATCGCCTTGCCATGGGCGTTGCGCGCGGCGCGGCCTATGGTCTGGATCAGGCTGCGTTCGGCGCGCAAAAAGCCCTCCTTGTCGGCGTCCAGAATGGTCACGAGCGACACTTCGGGAATGTCCAGCCCCTCGCGCAGCAGGTTGATGCCCACGAGCACGTCGAAGGCGCCCAGGCGCAGGTCGCGGATGATTTCCACGCGCTCCACGGTGTCCACGTCGGAGTGCAGATAGCGCACCTTCACGCCGTTGTCGCTGAGGTAGTCGGTCAGCTGCTCGGCCATGCGCTTGGTCAGCGTGGTGATGAGCACGCGCTCGTCTTTTTGCACGCGCAGGCGGATTTCCTGCAGCACGTCATCGACCTGGTGCGTCGCGGGGCGCACCTCGACCTCGGGATCGACCAGGCCCGTGGGCCGCACGAGCTGCTCGACCACCTGGCCCGAATGGCTGAGCTCGTAGTCGGCGGGCGTGGCCGAGACGAAAATCACCTGGCGCATGCGCTGCTCGAACTCCGCGAACTTGAGCGGCCGGTTATCGAGCGCCGAAGGCAGGCGAAAGCCGTACTCGACCAGCGTGGTCTTGCGCGCGCGGTCGCCGTTGTACATGGCGTTGAGCTGGCCGACCATCTGGTGGCTTTCGTCGAGGAACATGAGCGCATCCTTGGGCAGATAGTCCACCAGCGTGCTCGGCGGCTCGCCGGGCGCTGCGCCCGAAAGGTGGCGCGTGTAGTTCTCGATGCCCTTGCAGTGCCCGACCTCGCTGAGCATCTCGAGGTCGAAGCGCGTGCGCTGCTCGAGCCGCTGCGCCTCCACGAGCTTGCCCTGCGCGAGCAGCTCCTGCAGCCGCTCGGCCAGCTCGATCTTGATGCTTTCGACGGCCTGCAGCACCTGCGCGCGCGGCGTCACGTAATGGCTGCTCGGGTACACCGTGAAGCGCGGGATTTTTTGCTGCACGCGGCCCGTGAGCGGATCGAACAGCAGCAGGCTCTCGACCTCGTCGTCGAACAGCTCTATGCGCAGCGCGAGCTCGGAATGCTCGGCCGGGAACACGTCGATGGTGTCGCCGCGCACGCGGAACTTGCCGCGCTGGAAGTCCTGCTCGTTGCGCTGGTACTGCATGCGGATGAGCTGCGCGATCACGTCGCGCTGGCCCACCTGGTCGCCCACGCGCAGCGTCATGACCATCTGGTGGTAGCTCTGCGGATCGCCGATGCCGTAAATCGCCGACACCGTGGCCACGATGACCACGTCGCGCCGCTCCATCAGGCTCTTGGTGCACGACAGGCGCATCTGCTCGATGTGCTCGTTGATCGCGCTGTCTTTTTCGATGAACAGATCGCGCTGCGGCACGTAGGCTTCGGGCTGGTAGTAGTCGTAGTAGCTCACGAAGTATTCGACCGCGTTCTTGGGAAAGAACTCGCGGAACTCGCTGTAGAGCTGCGCCGCCAGCGTCTTGTTGGGCGCAAACACGATGGCCGGGCGCCCCAGGCGCGCGATCACGTTCGCCATGGTGAAGGTCTTGCCCGAGCCAGTCACGCCCAGCAAGGTCTGAAACACCTCGCCGTCGCGCACGCCCTGCACGAGCTGCGCGATCGCCGCAGGCTGGTCGCCCGCGGGCGGATAGGGCTGAAAAAGCGCAAAGGGCGAGTCCGGGAAATGGACGAACTCCCCTTGCGCAAGCCGGTCGGGGTGGGGTGCGGCGGGTGCAGTGGGTGCAGCGGGTGGAGCGTGCATGGTGGCCTAGCTAAAATTCGCAGTTTGCTTAGATGGAAGCCTTGCAGAGCGATCCTCAACTGAGGGCAAGGCACGGAATTTCCACCGAAGCGACGCTTTTTACCACCCGCACTGCGCCTGAGGACTCACCATGTCTTTGTTTTCCGCCGTCACCATGGCTCCCCGCGACCCGATTTTGGGCCTGAACGAACAGTTCGCCGCCGACCCCAACCCGCACAAGGTCAACCTCGGCGTGGGCGTTTATTTCGACGACGACGGCAAGCTGCCGCTGCTGCAATGCGTGCAAAGCGCCGAAGCCGCGCTGATGGCACAGCCCACGCCGCGCGGCTACCTGCCCATAGACGGCATCCCGGCCTACAACGCCGGCGTGAAAAACCTCGTCTTCGGCGCGGGCTCCGAGCCCCTGCAGTCGGGCCGCGTGGCCACGGTGCAGGCGCTGGGCGGCACAGGCGGGCTCAAGATCGGCGCTGATTTTCTGAAAAAACTCAACCCCGAGGCCAAGGTGCTGATCTCCGATCCGAGTTGGGAAAACCACCGCGCACTGTTCAGCAACGCGGGCTTCGCGGTCGATACCTATACCTACTACGACGCCGCGCGGCGCGGCATCGACTTTGACGGCATGCTCGCGAGCCTGAACGCCGCCGCGCCAGGCACCATCGTCGTGCTGCACGCCTGCTGCCACAACCCCACGGGTTACGACCTCGACGCCGCGCAGTGGCGCCAGGTAGTGGCCACCGTGCAGGCGCGCGGCCTCGTGCCCTTCCTCGACATGGCCTACCAGGGCTTCGGCGCGGGGCTTGCCGAAGACGGCGCCGTGATCGGCCAGTTCGTCGCCGCCGGGCTGAACTTTTTCGTCGCCACCTCGTTTTCCAAGAGCTTCAGCCTGTACGGCGAGCGCGTGGGCGCGCTCTCGGTCGTCTGCGCAGACCAGGACGAAGCCGCGCGCGTGCTGAGCCAGCTCAAGATCGTGATCCGCACCAACTACTCCAACCCGCCCACGCACGGCGGCGCGGTGGTGGCCAAGGTGCTCAGCGATGCCAGCCTGCGTGCCCAGTGGGAGCAGGAACTCGGCGCCATGCGCAGCCGCATCAAGCTCATGCGGCAAAAGCTCGTGGAAGGCTTGCAGGCCGCGGGCGTGCAGCAAAACATGGACTTCATCACGCGCCAGGTCGGCATGTTCAGCTACTCGGGCCTGAGCAAGGAGCAAATGCAGCGCCTGCGCAGCGAGTTCGGCGTTTATGGCACCGACACGGGCCGCATGTGCGTGGCCGCGCTCAACAGCAAAAACGTGGACTACGTCTGCCAGGCGATCGCCAAAGTCATTTGACGCAGAGCGTCAGTGCGGGGGCAACACTCAAGCCCCCCAAGCCCCCAACAGACTCCCGAGCAGGCCGCTGCCCAGCACCACCAGCCAGGGCGGCAGCCTCCAGAACATCAGCGCGACCAGCGCGAGCAAGGCCAGGCCAAAATCCTGCGGCGCGAGGATCGCACTCGTCCACACGGGCGTGTAGAGCGCAGCGAGCAGCAGACCGACCACCGCGGCATTGATGCCAAAAAGTGCCTTTCGCGCCCGTACATCGTGCCTGAGCAGCTCCCAAAATGGGAGTGCTCCGAGGATCAATAAAAAGCTGGGCGCAAAAATTGCCGCCAGGCACAGCAGCCCGCCCCACCAGCCTGATGGCGCCACATTCATCGAGGCGCCCAGAAAAGCCGCAAACGTGAACAGCGGCCCGGGCACCGCCTGCGCCGCGCCGTAGCCCGCCAAAAATGCCTCCTGGCTCACCCACCCTGGCGGCACGACTTCGGCTTGCAGCAGCGGCAGCACGACATGGCCGCCGCCGAACACCAAAGCGCCCGCGCGGTAAAAAGCATCGACCATGCGCAAAGGCTGGCTGGGCCAAGCCGCGGCCAGCGCAGGCAGGCCGAGCAGCAGCACGCAAAACAAGGCCAGCCAGACGGCTCCAGCACGCCGCCCCATGGCGATGGGCAAGCCCACCCGGTCAAGTGCCGGCGGCGGCGCGAACCACAGCAGGCCCACCAAACCCGCAGCCACGATGATGCCGACCTGCCCCCAGGCGCTGGGCAGCGCGAGCGCTGCACAGGTGGCGATGGCCATGATGCTCACGCGCGGCACGTCGGCGCACAGCGTGCGCGCCATGCCCCATACCGCCTGCGCCACCACGGCCACGGCCACGACTTTGAGGCCGTGCAGCGCGCCGGCAGGCAGCAGTTCGGCGTGGCGCGCCAGGCCCAGCGCGAACAAGATCAACGCGATTGCCGAAGGCAAGGTAAACCCGAGCCAGGCCGCCAGCGCACCTGCATACCCGCCGCGCGAGAAGCCCAGCGCCATGCCCACCTGGCTGCTCGCAGGCCCGGGCAAGAACTGGCACAGCGCCACCAAGTCCGCATAAGCGTGCTCGCTCAGCCAGCGGCGCTTTTCGACGAATTCGGTGCGGAAATAGCCCAGGTGCGCGATCGGTCCGCCGAACGAGCTCAGGCCCAGGCGCAGGAAGATGAGGAAGATGGCCCAGGCGCTGCAATGGGTGGGCGCGGCGCCGGCTGCGTCTTGCGCGTCATCCCGTGATTTGTCCATGTGTCGCCTTCTTCGATCAAATCCCGCCGCATCGCCTTTGGCGCAGCACACGGAGTGGGTGTGAAAGGCATGGATTTTCGTGGGCTGGACTTACGCAAACAAGGATGCAGGAAAGTGTTTTGCCTTGGGGGCGAGCGCCTTGCCTGATCCCGATTTGCGTAAGTCGTGGTGGGTATAGATGACGCTGTGATGCGGGCGGGAAGCCAGCCGCTCAGCCGCCACGCAAGGCCGCGCGCAGTTGCGCTCCGATCTCGGGGCGCTCGGCAAACGGGTCGGTGGGGTTGCGCGCCAGCAGGATGTCTTCCATGCGGTTGCGCACGCCGCCGAGTGCGTGCGGGTGGCTGTAGATGTAGAACTGGTCTTGGGCCACGGCGTCGAATACTTTTTGTGCGACTTCGGCGGCCGAGACTTTGCCGCCGCGCACGGCCTTGTCGGTCATGGCCTGGCCTATGCGCTGGCTCGCCGTGGGCGCGGCGCCTGGCAGGTCTTGGGGGCGGTTGCGCTCGCTCTAGCCTATGCCGGTGGCAACGTAGTACGGGCACAGCACGCTCGCGCTGACCTGGTCGGTGACCAGGCGCAAGTCCTGGTACAGCGTTTCGGTGAGCGCCACGACGGCGTGCTTGCTGACGTTGTAAATGCCCATGTTCGGCGGCGTCAGCAGCCCGGCCATGCTCGCGGTGTTGACGATATGGCCGCGCCAGGCGGGATCCTGGCGCGCGGCGGCGAGCATCATGGGCGTGAACAGGCGCACACCGTGGATCACGCCCCAAAGGTTCACGCCCAGCACCCATTCCCAGTCCTGCACGCCATGTTCCCACAGCAAGCCCGCCGTGGCCACGCCCGCGTTGTTGAAGACGAAATGTGGCGCGCCGAAGCGCTCGGCCACGGCGTCGGCAAGCGCCTGCATCTGCGCTGCGTCGGACACATCGACGCGCCGCGCGAGCACCGGCACGCCCGCGGCCTGCGCCTCGGCTGCGGCGGCGTCGAGCGCGTCCTGCTGCACATCGACGAGCACGAGCTGCATGCCCCAGCGCGCGCCCAGGCGTGCGCACTCGCGCCCGAAACCCGAGCCCGCGCCCGTGAGCACGGCGGTCTTGCCTTGAAAGTTGTCGATCATCGCCCTGCTCCTTGTTCGGGCCCCATCAGACCAGCTTGACGAGCTGCTTGCCCAGGTTCTTGCCCTTGAGCATGCCGAGGAACGCTTCGGGCGCAGAAGCGATGCCTTGCGCGATGGTCTCGCGCGGGCGCAGCTTGCCACTCGCGACCAGCTCCGTGAGCTCTTGCAGCGCCTGCGGCCAGACGTCCATGTGCTCGCTCACGATGAAACCCTCGAGGCGCATGCGCTGCGTGAGGATCAGCGCGGGGTAGCGCATGGGCAGCGGCTGGCCGTCGTAGCCCGCGATCATGCCGCACAGGGCCATGCGGCTGAAGGCGTTCATCTGCAGCATCACCGCGTCCATGATCCAGCCGCCCACGTTCTCGAAGTAGCCGTCTATGCCCTGCGGGCAGTCCTGCTGCAGGGCGCGCGCGAGCGACTGCGTGTCGCCCTGGTGGAGTTTGTAGTCTATGCAGGCGTCGAAGCCGAGCTCATCGAGCGCGTAGCGGCATTTTTCGCTGCCGCCCGCAATGCCCACGACGCGGCAGCCGCGCGCCTTGGCAAGCGCGGCAAAGGCGCTGCCCACGGCGCCCGTGGCGGCGCTGACCACCAGCGTGTCGCCGGCCTTGGGCGCGATGATCTTCACGAGACCGTACCAGGCCGTGACGCCCGGCATGCCCACCGCACCGAGGTAGTACGACAGCGGCACCTGGCGCGTATCGACCTTGCGCAGCACGCCGGGCTGACGCGCATCGACCACGCTGTACTCCTGCCAGCCGCCCATGCCCACCACCTGGTCGCCCACGGCGTAGTCGGGGTGGCGGCTTTCGACCACTTCGCCCACGGTGGCGCCTATCATGACCTCACCCAGCGGCTGCGGCGGTGCGTAGCTTTTGCCCGCGTTCATGCGCCCGCGCATGTACGGGTCCAGGCTCAGGTAATGGTGGCGCACGAGCACCTGGCCTTCTTGCAAGGGCGGGGTTTCGGTGACGACGAGCTGGAAGTTGTCCACCGTGGCCTCGCCTTGCGGGCGGCTCGCGAGCAGAATTTGCGTGTTGCGTGGCATGGCGTGCTCCTGTTTACTATGGTTTGAATAGCTGCTAGCGCTTATCAATCCTGCGCAAAGCGGCTTTTTCATCCAAATTTTTCGCTATCAGTCGGTGTAAATCACGGGCTGCGCAGTCTGCGCACCCGCGGGCGGCTGGCGCGGCACGAATTTGAAGGTGCCCGTGGCGTGGCTGCACGCGCGCCCCGTGGCGTCATAGACCGTGCCTTCGACGAAGGCCATGCGCGCGGTGCGGTGCAGCACGCGGCCCTTGGCCAGCAGCGCGCCGCGCCCGGCCTGCATGAAGCTGGTTTTCATCTCGATGGTGACCACGCCAAGCTCGGGCGTCTGGCTGCGCGCGGCCGTGGCCATGGCCACGTCGAGCAAGGTCATGGTGGCGCCGCCGTGCGCCACAGCAAAGGAATTCATGTGCTCGGGGCGCACGTCGAAAAAAACCTCGGACTCACCGTTTTCCATACGGCGCACGACCAAGCCCAGGTGCTGCACGAAAGGCACATCCACTGGAATACCGGACACGAAAAACTCCTCCAAAGCATGCCCCGCCACGCCACGTCAGAGGGCGCGGCAGGCAGCGCAATACAGAAAATGCGGGTAAAACGGCGCGATCGCAGCAGCGCTCAACCGTTGATCACCGCGCTCACACCGCCATCGACGGCAAGCCACTGGCCCGTGATGTGCTTGCCCGCGTCGCTCGCGTAGAGCACCGTGATGCCTTTGAGGTCCTCGTCGTCGCCGAGGCGGCGCAGCGGGGCGTTTTCGCGGATTTTTTCCTCGCCCATGATCTCGATCAGGCCGCGCGCCATCTTGGTCTTGAAAAAGCCCGGGCAGATCGCGTTCACCGTGATGTTGAAGCGCCCCCACTCGGCCGCCAGCGCACGCGTGAAGTTGATCACCGCGCCCTTGGAGGTGTTGTAGGCGATGGTTTTCATGTCGCTGGGGTTGCCGCCCAGCCCCGCGATCGAAGCGATATTGATGATGCGGCCGCCGCGCTGCGGGATCATGCTGCGGTTGGCGATGAGTTGGCTCAGGATAAAGTAGCCGCGCACGTTGAGGTTCATGACCTTGTCCCAGGCTTCGAGCGGATGCTCCTCGGCGGGCGCACCCCAGGTGGCGCCCGCGTTATTCACGAGGATGTGCACGTCGCCCACGCGCTGCAGGGTTTCATCGACGAGGCGCTGGATTTCGGACTCCTGCGCGCAGTCGGCGGCGATCCAGCGCGCGTCTATGCCGGCGTCTTGCAGCTCGGCCACGGCCTGCTCGAGGTCGGACGCCTTGCGCGAGGTGAGCATGATGCGCGCCCCGGCCTCACCCAGCGCATGGGCCATTTGCAGGCCCAGGCCACGCGAGCCGCCGGTGACCAGCGCGGTCTTGCCAGTGAGGTCGAACAGTTGTTGCACGGTACGGGTCATGGGGTGTCTCCTGAAGATCGAAAACCAGAGGAAGAAAAAGCAGCTGGCGCAGTACGCAAAAATGCGGCATGCAAAAGGCGCCTACCTTGCTTGCCTGCGCCATTGTGCAGCCAAGGCTGCGCGGCCGCTGTCGCCTGAGCGATTGGAGTGGTGGCGCGCATGCCGAGGTTCAAAAATTCAACGCCTGCCCATGTTCGAGCACGCGGAAATTTTCGGGCGTCTCGCCCGCGGCCTGCAGCGCCTGGAACAAACGCCAGGGCGGGTGCTGCGGCGGCTCGGCCGAGAGGCGAAAGCTGCCCCAATGCATGCCCACGCTCAGGCGGCTGCCGAGCTCGCGGTGGATTTGCACCGCGTCGGCCGGGTCGGCGTGCATGGACTGCATGAAGCTGCGCGGCTCGTAGCTGCCTATGGGCAGCAGCGCCAGATCGGGCGGGCCCAGGCGCGCGCCAATGTCACGAAAAATGCGGTCGTGGTAGCCCGTGTCGCCCGCGAAATACACGCACCGCCCCGCGCCCTGTAAGACCCAGCCGCCCCAGAGGCTGCGGTTGCGGTCGAACAAGCCGCGCGCCGAAAAATGCTGCGCCGGCGTGAACGTGAGTTGCTGGCCGCCCGCCAATTCCACCGTCTGCCACCAGTCGAGTTCGGTCACGCGCTGCACGCCGCGGCGCGCAAACCAGGCCTTGAGCCCGAGCGGCACGAACCAATGCGCGCGCTCGCCCAGCGCACGCACCGTGGCCGCTTCGAGGTGGTCGTAGTGGTTGTGCGAGAGCAGCACCGCGTCCACGGGCCCGACCTGTTCGAGCGCCAGGCCCGCGGGGCGCAGGCGGCGCAGCGCAGGCCACGGCAGGGGCGCGGCGTAGTCGCCAAAAATCGGGTCGGTCAGGATGCGCAAGCCCGCGAGCTGCAGCAAAAAACTGTCGTGCCCTATCCAGGTCGCATGCGGGCGCGCGGCATCGAACGGCGTGCGCGGATTCGGATAGACGAAGTCCGCCGGCACGTGCGCGTCGAATCCCGGGTCGGGCGCAATGCCCGTGACGAGCCAGCGCAGCGCCTTGAGCAAGGACAGCCGGTGCGCAGGCGCCGGCGCGGCCATGGGCAGGTTGCGAAAGCGGCCATCGGGCGCGTGGTGGGGCGCGCAATCGGGCCGATTTTGGGGTGACATGTGTTTTTTGAACAAAATCGGCAGCTAGCCCTTATGTATCAAGCGCAAGCAGCTATCTTTGCAAGAGCAATCGTGCTCAGAATGCTTCTTCAGGCAGGTTCGCGCAGGTCATGTCGCGCTGGCGCACGACCTGCAGCCAGGCGCCGATCTTGGGCAGCTCGTAATGATAAAAATACTGCATGGCGCCCATTCTGCCTACGCTTTGCGCTTTTGAAAGTGTAGCATCTGCGCGCAGCGTGGCGAGTGCCACGTCGAGCCAGACCCAAGCGAGCACGGTGTGGCCGAAGGCCTGCAGGTACGGCACGGCGTTCGCGAGCGCCTCGCTCGGCTGGCCCGTGGCCCAGGCATCTTGCGTGGCTTGGCCGATTTGCGCGAGCGCGAGTGTCAGCGCCTGCGCTGGCTCGCGCAGCGCGGGCTCGGCCTGCGCGCGCGCGGCGCTGGCACGCATGCGCTCGGCCAGCAGCGTGAGGCCGCGGCCGCCTTCCATGCGCACCTTGCGGCCCAGCAAGTCCATGGCCTGGATGCCGTGCGTGCCCTCGTGGATCATGTTCAGGCGGTTGTCGCGCCAGTATTGCTCGACGGGAAAGTCACGCGTGTAGCCGTAGCCGCCGTGGACCTGGATCGCGAGGCTGTTGGCTTCGAGGCAGTTTTCGCTGGGCCAGCTCTTGGCGATGGGCGTGAGCACTTCGAGCAGCAGGCGCGCTTCTTCGGCGGACTCGGGCGTGCCGGTGTAGCGCTCATCGACGAGGCGCGCGCACAGCAGGTTCAACGCGAGTGCGCCTTCGCCGTAGGCTTTTTGCGCGAGCAGCATGCGCCGCACGTCCGCGTGTTCGATGATGCGCACCTGCGGCTTGGCGGCGTCCTTGCCGCCCTGCCCCACCGGGCGGCCTTGCGGGCGGTTTTTTGCGTACTCCAGGCTCGCGTAGTAGCCGGCCAGGCCCAGCATGGTCGCGGCCATGCCGATCGCGATGCGTGCCTCGTTCATCATGTGGAACATGTACGCAAGCCCGTGCCCCGGCTCGCCCACACGGTAGCCGATGGCGCCGGCGCGGCCCGCGACCGGGTATTTGCCCTCGCCGAAGTTCAGCAAGGTGTTGCTCGTGCCGCGCCAGCCGAGCTTGTGGTTCAGGCCCGCGAGCGCCACGTCGTTGCGCTCGCCCGTGAGGCGCCCTTCGGTATCGACGAGTTTTTTCGGCACGATGAACAACGATATGCCCTGGGTGCCGGGCACCAGCTTGCCGTCGGGGCCGGGGATTTTGGCGAGCACGAGGTGGATGATGTTCTCGCTGAGTTCGTGCTCGCCCCCCGAGATCCACATCTTGTGCCCCGTGAGGCGGTAGCGCGGCCCGAGCGGGTCCTGCTCCCACGGAGTATCAGCCTGCACGTCGGGCACGGCGCGCGTGGCGATGTCGCTGAGCGACGAGCCCGCCTGCGGCTCGCTCAGGCACATGGTGCCCGCAAAGCGCCCGCTGAATTCGTTCAGCGCAAACACCTTTTGCTGTAGCGCGCTGCCGTGCGCCATGAGCAGGTTCGCGTTGCCCACGGTGAGCAGCGCAGGGTTGATGCTGATCGAGGCGAGCGCAAAAAAGCTGTTTGCCGCAGCCTCCACGGTGTAGGGCAGCTGCATGCCGCCGATGTCGTAGTCCTGCGCTGCGCTGAGCATGCCCGAGTCCGCATACGCGCGATAAGCCTCGTGCGTGGCCTGCGGCAGGATGACTTTTTCGCCGTCGAAGCGCGGCTCCTCGGTATCGACGAGGCGGTTGAACGGCGCGTACTTCTCGCGCGCGATGCGCTCGCAGGTATCGAGCACGGCGTCGAAGGTCGCGCGCGTGTGCTCGGCAAAACGCGGGCGGGCGCTCAGCGACTCGGCCTGCAGCCAGTCGTAGAGCAAGAATTCGAGGGTTTGGCGGTGGTTCATGGTTTAGGCCTCAAAAATGGCATTTAGGCAGAATGGACGGGCACAAGAGGCTATCAATAAAAAAAGCGCCGGAGCAAAGCCACTGCCCTGCTCCGGCGCCCTCTGGCCTTCACTGACGCAGGTCAGAGCACTTCGAACACGCCCGCCGCGCCCATGCCGCCGCCGATGCACATGGTGATGCACACCCGCTTGGCACCGCGGCGCTTGCCTTCGATGAGCGCGTGGCCGGTCAGGCGCTGGCCGCTCATGCCGTAGGGGTGGCCGACGGCGATCGCGCCGCCGTTGACGTTGAGGCGCTCGTTGGGGATGCCGAGCTTGTCGCGGCAGTAGAGCACCTGCACGGCAAAGGCTTCGTTGAGCTCCCACAGATCGATGTCATCGACTTTGAGGCCCAGCTGCTTGAGCACCTTGGGCACGGCGAACACCGGGCCAATGCCCATCTCGTCGGGCTCGCAGCCCGCCACGGCAAAACCGAGGAAGCGCCCGAGCGGCTGCAAGCCCTTCTTGCTCGCGTATTCCTCGCTCACGACCACACAGGCGCCTGCGCCGTCGGAAAACTGGCTCGCGTTGCCTGCTGCGACCACGCCGCCCGGCAGCGCGGGCTTGATGGTGCTGATGGATTCCTTGGTCGTGCCCTCGCGCGTGCCTTCATCACGGCTCACGGTGACTTCGCGCGTGATGATGCCGCGCACCTTGTCCACCACGCCCGCGGTCACGGTGATGGGTGCGATTTCGGCGTCGAACTTGCCTGCAGCCTGCGCAGCGCAGGCTTTTTGCTGGCTCGCGGCGCCGTATTCGTCCATGGCGTCGCGGCCGATGCCGTAGCGCTTGGCCACCTGCTCGGCGGTTTGCAGCATGCTCCAGTAAATCTCGGGCTTTTGCTGGGCCAGCGCCGGGTCCGCGATCATGTGCAGGTTCATCTCTTGCTGCACGCAGGAAATGCTTTCCACACCGCCAGCGACAAAGACCTGCGCCTCGCCCGCGATGATGCGCTGCGCAGCCAGCGCAATGGTTTGCAGGCCCGAGGAGCAAAAGCGGTTCACGGTCATGCCCGAGACCGACACCGGCAGGCCCGCGCGCAGCGCGCACTGGCGCGCGATGTTGTTGCCCGTCGCGCCTTCGGGGTTGGCGCAGCCCATGAGCACGTCTTCGACCTCGGCCGGGTCTATGCCCGCGCGCGCGATGGCGTGCTGCACCGCGTGGCCGCCCAGCGTGGCGCCGTGCGTCATGTTGAAAGAGCCCTTCCAGCTCTTGGCGAGCGGCGTGCGGGCGGTGGATACGATGAGTGCGGAAGTCATTGGGAATCCTTTGGTTCGAATGATGTTCGAAGCGGGCTTAATTGAACGTCTTGCCTTCGTCGGCCAGGCGTGCGAGCAAGGGCGCGGGCTGCCAGAAGGCGGCGTCGTCATTCGGGTTCTGGCGGAAACGCCGCATCGCCTGCACGAGATTGCACAAACCCACCTCGTCGGCGTAAAGCATGGGGCCGCCGCGGTGCAGCGGAAAGCCATAGCCCGTGAGATAGACCAGGTCGATGTCGCTCGCGCGGCTTGCGATGCCGTCTTCGAGGATGTGCGCGCCTTCGTTGACGAGCGCGAACACCAGGCGCTGGACGATCTCCTCCTCGGAAATCTTGCGCGGCGTGATGCCCAGGCTCTTGCGGTGCTCTTCGAGCATTTTCTCGACCACGGGGCTGGGGATGGCATCGCGCTTGCCCGGTTGGTAGTCGTACCAGCCGGCGCCGGTTTTCTGGCCAAAGCGCCCCATCTCGCACAGCAGGTCGGCCGTCTTGCTGTATTTCATGTCGGGCTTTTCGACGTAGCGGCGCTTGCGGATGGCCCAGCTGATGTCGTTGCCCGCAAGGTCGTTCATGCGAAACGGCCCCATGGCAAAGCCGAATTTTTCGATGGCCTTGTCCACCTGCGCGGGCGTGCAGCCCTCGTCGAGCAAAAAGCCCGCCTGGCGGCCGTATTGCTCGATCATGCGGTTGCCGATGAAGCCGTCGCACACGCCGGCGACCACCGCGGTCTTCTTGATCTTCTTGGCCACGGCCATGACGGTAGCGAGCACGTCCTTGGCTGTCTTTTCACCGCGCACGACTTCGAGCAGCTTCATCACGTTCGCGGGACTGAAAAAGTGCATGCCCAGCACGTCCTGCGGGCGCTTGGTCACTGCGGCAATCCTGTTGACGTCGAGCGTGGAGGTGTTGGTGGCCAAAATGGCGCCGGGCTTCATCACGGCGTCGAGCTGCTTGAACACGGCCTCCTTGACGCCCATATCCTCGAACACGGCCTCGATCACGAGATCGGCATTGGCGATGTCGGCGTAGCTCAGCGTGGTGCTCAAAAGCGCCATGCGCTGCTCGTATTTGTCTTGCTTGAGCTTGCCCTTCTTGATCTGCGCCTCGTAGTTCTTGCGGATCGTGGCGACGCCGCGCTCGAGCGCCTCCTGCTTCATTTCGAGCAGTTTCACGGGAATGCCCGCGTTCAGGAAGTTCATCGTGATGCCGCCGCCCATGGTGCCAGCGCCGATCACGGCCACCGTGGCGATGGTGCGCTTGGGCGTATCGGCGGGCACGTCCGGAATCTTGGACGCGGCGCGCTCGGCCAGGAAAAGGTGGCGCAGCGCGCGCGACTCGGGCGTGAGCATGAGCTGTGCGAACAGTTCCGCCTCGCGCCGCAAGCCGTCCTCGAACTTGCCCTGCGTGGCCGCTTCGACTGCATCCACGCACTTGAGCGGCGCCGGGAAATTTTTGGCCATGCCGCGCACCATGTTGCGCGCAAAGCCAAAGTAGCCGTCGCCTTGCGGGTGCTTGCACGGCAGGCTGCGCACGAGCGGCAGCGGCGCGCCGGCTTGGTGCTTGGCCGCGACTTCGCGCGCGAAGGCCATGGCCTCGGTCAGCAGCGCTTCAGGGGAAGCGGCGAGCTTGTCGAACAGTTTCTGCCCAGGCAGCGCAGCGAGCATCTCGCTCTTCACGGCCTCGCCGCTCACGATCATGTTGAGCGCCGTCTCCACACCCAGCACGCGCGGCAGGCGCTGCGTGCCGCCCGCACCCGGCAGCAAACCGAGCTTGACCTCGGGCAGCGCCACACTGCAGCCCGGCGCCACCACGCGGTAGTGGCAACCCAGCGCCAACTCGAGCCCGCCACCCATGCATACCGAGTGGATGGCCGCGATGACGGGTTTGCGCACCTGCTCGAGGATCGCCACCACCGAGGGCAGGTTCGGCTGCTGCATGGCCTGTGGCGTGCCGAATTCCTTGATGTCGGCGCCGCCCGAAAAAGCCGCGCCCGCGCCGGTGAGCACGATGGCCTGCACCGCGGCATCGTCTTCGGCGCGATTGAGACCCGCGACGATGGCCTTGCGGGTCAAATAGCCCAACCCATTGACGGGCGGGTTGTTCAGCGTGATCACGGCAACGTCGCCGTGGACTTGGTATTCAGCGGTCATGCTGCGCTTCCTTCGTGAGTAAAAAACACGACTTACGCAAATCGGGCTTGGGCAAGGCGTTCACCCCATGACAAAGCATCCCGCTGCATCCCTGTTTGCGCAAGTCAAAAAAGAACGGTCGTGCGTTTTTATTGTAGAGACTTCATATGACCCTATGCCTGCCACGCCGGCAGCGCGCTGTCGCGGCAGAGACAAAGCCGACATCGCCTCCGCCGCGGGCTGCCGGCTGCCATCGTCACACCTCCAGCCATTCCTTGCGCACGGCGCTGTCGGCGCCCAGGCTCGCGGGCGGGCCTTCGTGCACGATGCGGCCGTGGCCCATGACCAGCGCACGGTCGGAAATGTGCATCGCGATCGTGAGCTTTTGCTCGATCAGCAGCACCGACACGCCGCGCGCGCGCAGCGCTTGCAGGTATTGCCCGACCTGCGCGACGATTTTGGGCGCCAGGCCCTCGGTAGGCTCGTCGATGATGATGAGATCCGGGTCGCCCATGAGCGTGCGGCACAGCGTGAGCATCTGCTGCTCGCCCCCCGACATCACGCCCGCTTCGGTGTGCTCGCGCTCCTTGAGGCGCGGGAACATGCGGTACATGTCGTCGAAGGTCCAACGGCTGCCGCGCCCCTTGCCTTTTTGCCCGAGCAGCAGGTTCTGGTGCACCGTCAGGCGCGGAAAAATGTCGCGGCTCTCCGGCACGTAGCCCAGGCCCAGGTGGGCGATTTCGTAGGTTTTGCGGCCTGCAAGCGGCTGCTCCTTCCAGCGGAGGTCGCCCTGCCATTGCACCAGGCCCATGATGGCCTTGGCGGTGGTCGAGCGGCCTGAGCCGTTGCGCCCGAGCAGCGCGACGATTTCGCCCGGCTGCACGTCGAAGGACACGCCATGCAGCACGTGGCTTTTGCCGTAAAAGGCATGGAGATCGCGTATCTGCAGCATGTCAATGTCCTCCCTGCACGCTGGCCGGCGTTTGCGCGTCTGCCACGGCCGAGCCGAGGTAGGCCTCTTGCACGCGCGCGTTGGCACGCACTTTTTCGGGCGTGTCGAAGGCGATGACCTCGCCATAGACAACCACGGCGATTTTGTCGGCCAGGCCAAACACCACGCCCATGTCGTGCTCCACGGTCAGTAGCGTGCGCCCTTCGGTGACGCTGCGGATGAGCTCGATGAAGTGCGCCGTTTCGCTGTGGCTCATGCCAGCCGTGGGCTCGTCGAGCAGGATCACGCGCGCGCCGCCCGCGATGGTGATGCCGATCTCGAGCGCGCGCTGCTCGGCGTAGGTCAGATGCATGGCCAGGGTGTCGCGCTTGTGCGCAAGGTGGATCATCTCCATGAGCTGCGCGGCGCGCTCGTTCGCGTCGTGCAGCTTGCTCAGCAGACGCCAGAAGCTGTAGCGGTAACCCAGGCTCCAGAGCACGCCGCAGCGCAGGTTCTCGAACACGCTGAGGTTGGGAAAGATGTTCGTGATCTGAAAGCTGCGCGACAGCCCCAGGCGATTGATTTCGAACGGTTTTTTGCCATCTATGCGGGCGCCGTGCAGCAGCACTTCGCCACTCGTGGGCGCGAAACGCCCGCTGATGAGGTTGAACAAGGTCGATTTGCCCGCGCCATTGGGGCCAATGATGGCCACGCGCTCGCCCGCGGCCACGGCCAGATTCGCGCCGCGGATGATCTCGGTCTTGCCAAAGCGCTTGCGCACGTCACGCAACTCGAGCGCGTAGCCTTGCGCCGTTGGGGATGCGCCGAGGGTGGAAGTCGTCATTGCGCACCTCCGTGTGCGGCCTGCGTACCACCTTCCATGGCAGCATCCCACTGGCGCGCAAACTGGCGCCGGCACAACTCGAACAAGCCCGCCCCCGTAAGCAACACCAAGACTGCACCGACCCAGCTATCGATCGCCTTGGCGTCGAGCGTCGCGCCCAAAAAGGACATTTGCGGCCCCAGCGCTTCGTTGAGCTGCAGGTGATAGGTCATCTCGACCATGGCCGCGGCACCCAGCACGGCCACGAGCGCCGTGCCGGCCAGTGCGAGGTACGCGACGCCCAAGCCGCGCAGCTTGCCCAAGGAAGCCAGGCGCAGGTTGAGCATGACCAGGCTCGCAATGCCGCCGGGCGCGAACATCACCATGAAGAGGAATGCCAGCCCGAGGTAGAGCAGCCACGCCTTGGTCAGTTCGGACAGCAGCACCGAAGCGAGCACGAGCAGCACGGCGCCGATGATGGGGCCGAAAAAGAAGGTGGCACCGCCGAGGAAGGTGAACAGCAGATAACTCCCCGAACGCACCACGCTCAGACTGTCGGCCGCGGTGACGATCTCGAACTGGATCGCAGTGAGCGCCCCGCCTATGCCCGCAAAAAAACCCGCGATGATGAAAGCCAGGTGGCGCACGCGCTGCGTGTTGTAGCCCACGAACTCCACGCGCTCGGGGTTGTCGCGCACGGCATTGAGCATGCGCCCGAGCGGCGTGCCCGTGAAAGCAAACATCGCCACCGTACACACGAAGCAATAGACCGCGATCAGGTAATACACCTGGATGCTGGGGCCGAAGTCAAAGCCAAAGAAAGACCGGCCATAGACGCGGTTGGTGCTCACCCCGCCCTCGCCACCGAAAAAACCCGGGAACATCAGCGCCATCGAGGCCATGAGTTCCCCGATTCCGAGCGTGATCATTGCAAAGGTGGTGCCGGCCTTGCGCGTGCTCACGTAACCCAGCAAGGCGGCAAAAAACATCCCCGCCACGCCACCGACGAGCGGCACCAGCACCAGCGGCAGCGCGATCGACCCTTGGCTTGCGAGGTTCATCGCGTGCACGGCGATGAAGGCGCCCAGCCCCGTATAGACGGCATGGCCGAAGCTCAACATGCCGCCCTGGCCGAGCAGGATGTTGTAAGACAGGCAAATGATGATGAGGTAGCCGATCTGCGCGAGCATGGTCAGCGCGAGGCTGCTGCGAAACAGCAGCGGCGCGAGCGCCAGCATCAAGGCGAACAGCCCCCAGACAAAAACGCGCCCGAGGTTCAGCGGCCGAAAGTGGTAGCCACGCTGTGTGGCGGCAGAGAAAGAAGGCATGGATGGCTCAAAATGGAGTCTTGGTCGTCTTTGGGCTGGGTCAATCCTCGCGCGTCCCGAGCAGCCCCTTGGGACGGAAGATCAGCATCAGCACCAGGAACAGGTAAGGCAAGATGGGCGCCACCTGCGCCAGCGTGAGCTGCAGCAGCGGCGCGCCGAAGGTGCTCTCGGACACGGCTACGCCGAGGCTCTGCAAGGCGCTCGCAAACGAGGCGTCTATGGCCACGGCAAAAGTCTGCACGACGCCGATCAGCAGCGAAGCCAAAAAAGCCCCGGCGAGCGAGCCCATGCCGCCGACCACCACCACGACGAACACGATGGAGCCCACAGACGCCGCCATGGCCGGCTCGGTGATGTAGGCGTTGCCGCCAATCACCCCTGCGAGGCCCGCGAGCGCGGCGCCGCCGCCGAACACCAGCGTGAACACGCGCGGCACGTTGTGGCCCAGCGCCTCGGCCATCTGCGGGTGCGTGAGCGCCGCCTGGATCACGAGCCCGATGCGCGTGCGCGTGAGCAGCAGCCACACGCCGAGCAGCATCAAGACGGCCACGAGCATGATGAAAGCGCGCGACTTCGGAAACTGCGTGCCGTAGAGCGTGAACAGCGCACCCTGCAACTGCGGCGGCAGCCCGTAAGGCACGGCGGCACGGCCCCACACGAGTTGCACGAGCTCGAGGATCACGTACGAGAGGCCGAAGGTGACGAGCAACTCGGCCACATGCCCGAAGCGGTGCACACGGCGCAGGCAATAGCGCTCGAACGCCGCGCCCAGCGTGAACACCAGCAGCGGCGCAAGCACCAGCGCCGGCCAAAAACCCAGCACGCCCGAGAGGCTATAAGCGAAATACGCGCCCAGCATGTAAAAGCTCGTGTGCGCGAAATTGAGCACGCCCATCATGCTGAAAATCAGCGTAAGGCCCGCACTGAGCATGAACAAAAGCAGCCCATAGCTCACGCCATTGAGCAGCGAGATCACGAAAAATTCGGCATTCATCGGGGGGCATCTGCAGCAGGAAATCAAACATCCACGCCGTCGCGGAGAGCGCAATGTCTGCGCACTCCGCTCACTGCTTGGTTAAGAGCCCAGAGGAGGCTCAGGACGGCCGCTTCATCTGGCACGAAGTGGGCGTGCTCGCGACGTAAGGCTCGTAATACTTCACAGGCACCAGCGTGTAGCCCGTGTTTTCGGGCGAATACGGGTACTTGGCGCTGGCCTTTTCCCAGCGCGTGATGTAGAGGCCCTGTTGCAGCTGGTGGTCGGTCTTGCGCATCTCGACCTCGCCATTGAAGCTCTTGAAGCGCATCCCTTCGAGCGTTGCCGCAACCTTCACGGGGTCGGTCGACTTGGTGCGCGTGAACGCTTCAACCAACGATGCGAACACCGTATAGATGTCCGAGGTATAGAGGTCGTCGTTGAACTTGGCCTTGAACTGGTCGGCGAGCTTGCCGATCTCGCCGCCCATGTTGTAGTGCGCGTAGCTGACCTGATAGACCTTGCCCGCAGAAGCCGCGCCCATGGCCGTGGGCGTGCCCGTGGTCACGGCGTAGTAGGTGTAGAACTTGACGTTCAAGCCCGCGTCGTTCGCGGCCTTGATGAGCAAGGTCAAATCGGAGCCCCAGTTGCCGGTGATGACGGTGTCGGCACCCGACTGCTTGATCTTCGCGATGTAAGGGGAAAAGTCGCGCACCTGGGCGAGCGGATGCAAGTCGTCACCGACGAATTCCACCTCGGGGCGCTTGCGCTTCATCATGGCCTTGGCGAATTTGGATACCTGCTGGCCGTGCGAGTAGTTCTGGTTGATGAGGTAGATCTTCTTGATCTCGGGCTGATCCTTCATGTAGGTGGTCAGCGCCTCCATCTTCATCGAGGTATCGGCGTCGTAGCGAAAGTGCCAGTAGCTGCACTTGCTGTTCGTGAGGTCCGGATCGACGGCCGCGTAATTCAGGTAGATCACCTCTTTGCCGGGGTTGCGCACGTTGTGCTTTTCGAGCGCGTCGATGATCGCGAGCGCGGGCCCCGAGCCATTGCCCTGCAGCACGTAGCGCGCGCCCTGATCCATGGCAGAGCGCAGCGCGCTCGTGGTCTCCTGCGGGCTGAGCTTGTTGTCTATGCCTATGACCTCGAACTTGACGCCGGCCGCGTTTTTCTTGTTGAACTCTTCGGCCAGGAACTGCGTGGTCTTGAGCTGGTTCGTCCCCACCGCCGCCATGAGCCCCGAAAGCGGGTCCAGCCAGGCAATCTTGACCGTCTCTCCTTTTTGGGCAAAAGCGCCGCTGGCGCTTGCCAATAGGACGGTAGCAGCTATTGTCTTGAAAGCGAGTTGCATGGGATCGTCTCCTGTGAGTTGGACAGGCGACAAGGCTACTGCAGTGCACAAAAAAAACGCTCAGGGATTGCCCTGAGCGCGAGTCACCCATGCGACCGATTTAGACGCCAGGCAACTTGTAATCCTTGAGCTGCTCACGCAGCTTGGCCTTGAGCATCTTGCCCGTCGCGCCCAGCGGGATCGCATCGACGAACACCACGTCGTCGGGGATTTGCCATTTCGCGATCTTGCCTTCATAAAAGGCCAGCAATTCCTCGCGCGTGACTTCGGCGCCAGGGCGCTTGACCACGACGACGATGGGGCGCTCGTCCCACTTGGGGTGCGGCATGCCCACACAGGCCGCCATCGCGACGGCGGGATGCGCCATGGCGATGTTTTCGATGTCGATCGAGCTGATCCACTCGCCGCCGGACTTGATCAAGTCCTTGCTGCGGTCGGTGATCTGCATGAAGCCATCAGGGTCTATGGTGGCCACGTCGCCCGTGGGAAACCAGCCATGCCCTTGGGCATCGACCACGAGCGGCGATTTTTCGCCCTTGAAGTAGCTGTCGACGATCCACGGGCCGCGGATCAGCAGGTCGCCATAGGTCTTGCCGTCCCAGGGCTGATCCTGGCCCGCGCCATCCACGATGCGCAAGTCCACGCCGAAAATCGGCCGGCCCTGCTTTTGCAGCAGCTTCATCTGCTCTTCGCGCGGCAGGCCCAGGTGCTTGCTTTTGAGCGTAGAGAGCGTGCCCAGCGGGCTCGTCTCGGTCATGCCCCAGGCGTGCAGCACCGTCACGCCGAATTCATCGCGGTAGGCGTCGATCAGGGCCGGCGGGCAGGCGGAGCCGCCGATCACCGTGCGTCGCAAAGTGCTGAACTTGAGGCCACCCGCGCGCACATGGTTGAGCAGCATCTGCCAGATGGTGGGCACGCCCGCGGCGAAGGTCACGCCCTCGGCCTCCATGAGCTCGTACAGCGACTTGCCGTCGAGCGCCGGCCCGGGCAGCACGAGTTTGCAGCCCGTGAGCGGCGCCGAATACGGAAGCCCCCAGGCATTCACGTGGAACATGGGCACCACGGGCATGGCGGCGTCGCGCGCGGAAAGCCCCATCACGTCGGGCAGCGCAGCGCCGTAGGCATGCAGCACGTTCGAGCGGTGGCTGTAGAGCACGCCCTTGGGATGCCCGGTGGTGCCGCTGGTGTAACACAGGCCCGAGGCGGTGTTTTCGTCGAACTCGGGCCAGGTGTAGGTGCTGCTTGCGCCGCCGATCCAGGACTCGTAGCTCACGAGGCCGGGGATGCCGCTGTCGGCCGGCAGCTTGTCGGCGTCGCACAGGGCGACCCATTTCTTCACCGTTGGGCACTGCGCGTGCACGGCCTGCACCAGCGGCAAAAAGGTAGTGTCAAAGCACAACACCTGGTCTTCGGCATGGTTCACGATCCAGGCCACCTGCTCGGGGTGCAGGCGCGGGTTGATGGTGTGCAGCACGCGGCCCGAGCCGCTCACGCCGAAATACATCTCCATGTGGCGGTAGCCATTCCAGGCCAGGCTGGCCACGCGGTCGCCAAACTGCAAACCCTCGCGCTCGAGCGTGTTCGCGAGCTGCCGCGCACGCGCCGCAAGCTCGCGGTAGGTGTAGCGGTGGATGTCGCCCTCGACCCGGCGCGACACGACCTCGGTGTCGCCATGGTAGCGCTCGGCGAACTGGATCAACGAAGAAATCAGCAACGGTTGTTTTTGCATGAGCCCCAGCATCTGGATTCCTCTTTGGTTGGGCGGTTGGTGAAAAAAACGAAGGCGCGGATGTTAGCGCGTGCGGCAGCGGGACGAGTGCGTTGCGAAAACGGCTTTCAACCGTGAGATGCACGCAGTGACTCGATCGGCTGCTGCAGGACCTGTAGCGTGGCGTGCTGGATGCCGAAGCGGCTGCGCAGCTCTTCGGCGGCGCGGTGCAGTGCAGCGTCGCCCAGCGGCCCGCCGGGCGCGATCAAATGCGCCGAGAGCGCGATCTGCGTGGTGCCCATGGCCCAGATGTGCAGGTCGTCCACGTGCTCCACGCCGGGCAGCTGTTCGAGGTAAGCGCGCACGGCGAGTGGGTCCACGCGCTCGGGTACGCCGTCGAACAGCAGGCGCGTGGATTCGCGCAGCAGCCCCCAGCTGCCGAGCACGATCACGACGGCCACCGTGAGGCTCATGACCGGGTCCAACCAGCCCCAGCCGCGCCACAGGTACAGCGCGCCCGCAATCACCACGCCCAGCGACACCAGCGCGTCGGCCGCCATGTGCAAAAAGGCGCCGCGCACGTTCAGGTCGCCGTGCTGGCCGCGCAAAAACAGCAGCGCCGTGGCACTGTTGACCACGATGCCCGCAGCGGCCACGCCCACCACCGTCCAGCCCTGCACGGCCTGCGGCTGCGCGAGGCGCTGCACGGCCTCCCAGGCCAGCCAGCCCATGGCCGCAAACAGCAGCACGGCGTTGGCGAAGGCCGCGAGGATGGACGCGCGCTGCCAGCCGTAGGTGTGGCGCGCATCGGGTTTGAGCTGCAGCGCCCAGGCGCCGGCCCAGGCGAGCGCCAGGCCTGCCACGTCACTCAGGTTGTGCGCCGCGTCGGCAAGCAGGGCGAGCGAGCCGGCCCACCAGCCGCTTGCCGCTTCGAGCACGACGAAGCCAAGGTTGAGCGCGATGCCGAGCGCGAACGCGCGGCCGAAGTCCTGCGGGGCCTGGCCGTGGTGGTGCTCGGGGTGAAAGTGTGCATGGTGCCCGTGGTGCGCATGCGGGCCGCAGGCAGGGGGACTGGCGTCGGCGGGTTCGTGATCGGTATGGCAGGCATGCCCTTGCTCGGCCCCGCCCTGCCCTACAGCCGGTGTTGGTGCGGGCGGCGCCGCGTCCGGTGCCGGCCCATGCGCTTCGGGCACCCCGCCCTGGCCCTGCCCCTTGGCCTGGCTCATTTGCGCAGCAGCACCTTGAGCACGTTTTGCAGGCGGCGCGCCTGCGCGGCGTCGTAGGGCGCAGCGAGCAGCTTGGCCATGTCCTGCGCCCAAGTTTGCGCCGGGGCGGGATCGTGGCGGCGCGTGAGCAGTTGCAGCTGCAGCAGGCGGCGCGCGCTCAACTGCTCTGCGGGCGTGGGCACTTCGGCGGCGATCTCCAGGCGCAGCAGCGTTTGCTCAGCGTCTGCCGCAGACGCCGTGGGCGCCGCAGACAGGGCCTGCACCCAGGCATTGCGCTGCGCCGCGCTTACGCGCGCGCCCAGCTCCTGCGCAGCGGGCACGAGCGCAGGGTCGCGCTTTTCCCAGGCTGTGAGCAGGTGCGTGAGCACTTCGCCATGCGCCTGCGCCGCGAGCTTTTTGAGCGCCAGCTGGGCGCGTTCCAGGGCCTCGCGCTGCGCGCGGAAGGCCGTGTCACCCAGGCGCGGGGCGCGCTCTGCGCGTTCTTCGCGCCCTTCATACCCAGCTCGCCCCTCGTACCCGCCCCGCCCTGCGCGCTCGCCCGCTCGGCCGGCATCGCGCCCGAACGCAGCGCGCCCGCCTTCGGGGCGCGCATCGCGTCGGCCTGCGGGCCGGGCGCCGTGCGGGTGTGTGGCGGGCAGATTCTTCTGCACGCCGGGGCGGTCGTCGCCGCGCACGGCGATCACGGGGCGCGGTGCGGGCTTTGCGGGCGTCGTTGCGGGAGCCGCGTGTTGGGGCTCGGTGCCTTCGGCCGCGGCTTCAGCAGCTGCGGCGGGCGTCGCTTCTGCGACCGATTTCGCTTCGCCTTCAGGAGCTGCTTGTGCAGATTCAGCGGGCGCCAAGGGCTGATTTGGTTCGGATTCTGCAGCGCCCGGTGTGGGCTGCGCTGCTGCAGCGGGAGCGGCGGGGGCAGCGCCAGGTTCGGGCGCGGCGGACGCGTGCAACGCAGCGTCGAGCGCGGCCATGGCGGCGCGGATCTGCTGCGCATCGCCGCTCGCGCTTGCCGCTTCGAGGGCGCGCGCGGCGTCGATCACGGCGCGGTCGCGCGCAGAGAGCGCGGCCTCGGCCTTGCTGCGCTCGGCCGACTTGCGCTGAAAGGCCTCGTCGAGCGGCTGGCGGAACGACTCCCAGAGCTTTTGCTCAAGCTTGCGATCGAGCGGCACTGCCTGCGCCTCGGTCTGCCAGCGCTGCTGCAAGGCCCGCACGGCGTCTATGCGCAAGCTCGGCGCGGAGGCCAGGGCCTGCGCCTCTTCGATCAGGGCGTGACGGCGTGCGAGGCTTTCTTTTTGCGCAGCCTCGAGCGGTGCGCTGGCTTCGGCCATGGCCTGCTTCCACAGCGGTTGCAACTCGGCAAAAACCTTTTCGGCCAGGTGCCCGGCGTCGCGCCAGCGTTCGGCAAACTGGTGCAGCGCGCGCTGCAGCCCCTTCCAGTCGCCCGCGGCTGCAAGGGCTTGCGCCTGCGTCTGCGCCCAGGTTTTGAGCTCCTCGATCAGCGCCTCGCGCTGTGCGCGGTGCTGCGCGGCTTCGGCGCGCACTTTGTCTAGCCATTCCTCGACGACTTTGTGCGCGGCATTGCAGGCCTCGTCGAAGCGCTTCCACAGCGCATGGTTGGGCGCGCCGCCCTGGTCGGCCTGCTTCCATTGCTCGCGCAGCTGGCGCAAGGTTTCCTGCATCTTGCGCCCGCCGAGCGCCTGGCCCTCGGGGCGCTGCAGCAGAGCCTCGGCCTTGGCGACGAGTTCTTCGCGCAGCTGGTCGGCGCTCCAGCGCTGCCAGCCTTCGAGCTCACCCGCGGCCACCAGCGCCTGGTGCACCTGCTGCTCCAGGGCCGCGCCGATGTGTTTGCCGTGCTCCTTGAGCGTGGCACGCAGCGCGGCGGCGGCGGCGGAGGTGGCCTTGCCCTGGCCTTCGGCGGTGGCCTGTTCGAGCGCAGCGAGGGCGCTGCGCACGGCCTGCTCGGCTTTTTCGCGCAATTCGGGCGCGATCTGCGCAGTCTGGGGCTTGGCGGCGCGCTCGGGCCGCGCGGCGGCCTCGCTCGGCAGGCCGCGTGCAGCGCGCAGTTCTTCGGCCCACACGGGCACGGGCGGCAGCGGCGCCTGCGCATCTTCGGCTGCGGCCACGGCCTGCGCGAGCGCAGCCTGGAAGGCATCCCACACCGCGAGCAGCTGCGTGCGCGAGGTTTCGAGCAGCGGCGGAAAGCGCGCTTCCACGCTCGCCCAGCTCGCGTCGCCCGTGAGCTCCTCGGCCTGCGCCTGCCAGCGTGCGACGTCGGCGCGCAGCTGCTCGAGCGCGGCCTGCGCGTCGCGCCAGGGCTTGGTCGAGAGCACCTCTATGCGCTGCGCGAGCAGCACTGCGGCCTCGCGCTGCACTTGCACGCGGTGCTGCAGGTCTTCGATCACCTTGACGCGCTCGGCCAGCTGCGTCTTGAGCGTGGCGAGCGGCTCACGCGACAGCGGCGCGCCGGCCTTGGCGGCGTCGCGCTGCCAGGCCAGGGCGTCGGCGATGTTGAGCTTGGGTGCAGCCAGCAGCGCCTGGGCTTTGTCGGCCCATTCGGCGGCGATGGCCTCCTGCGCCTTGGCGCGGCGGATTTCGTCGAGGCGCTCGCGCACCGCACGCGCGGCCCCTTTGTCGCGCGCGCTGAGCTCTTTGAACACTTCCTGCAGCTGCTCGGGCGTGGGCTGGGTGGCCAGCCACTCGCGGATGCGCGCGGCGCGCTCGCCGGATGTGGCGGCCGAGAAGGCTCCGCCGGTCAGTGCATCGAGCGGATGCGGCTCGTGGAGCTTGGCCGGGGCGGAGGCCGGGGCCGGGGTCACTTCGGGTGCGTCGGACATTTTGCTGCGAGAAAAAAGAGAAAACATGAATCCAATCGATCGGGAAAACACCGAAGGCCCAGCGCAGCCGGCAAATGCCGGCAAGGGCGATAAATCGCCGACAGCCCTTCGGGTCTGGCAAAGGCGCTATTTTGACCGGCTTCGCGCCTTCGCCCCACAGATTTATACGTTGATGGCCGTGGCCGATCCTGCCTGCTTGCGCAGTTCGAACTTCTGGATCTTGCCCGTGCTGGTCTTGGGCAGCTCGCCAAACACCACGGCGCGCGGCACTTTGAAGCCTGCGAGGTGCGCGCGGCAATGGGCGATGATGTCCTGCGCCGTGACCTGCGCGCCGGGCTTGAGCTCGATGAAGGCACAGGGCGTCTCGCCCCATTTCGGGTCAGGCTTGGCAACCACGGCGGCCGCGAGCACGGCAGGGTGGCGGTAGAGCACGTCTTCGACTTCGATCGAGGAAATGTTCTCGCCGCCCGAGATGATGATGTCCTTGCTGCGGTCCTTGATCTTGATGTAGCCGTCCGGGTATTGCACGCCGAGGTCGCCGCTGTGGAACCAGCCGCCGCGGAAAGCCTGCGCCGTGGCCTCGGGGTTCTTGAGGTAGCCCTTCATCGCGATGTTGCCGCGGAACATGATCTCGCCCATGGTTTCGCCGTCCTGCGGCACGGGCTGCATGGTTTCGGGGTCGAGCACGCGCACGTCGCGCTCGAGGTGGTAGCGCACGCCCTGGCGCGCATTCAGGCGCGCGCGCTCGCCGATGTCGAGCTGGCTCCAGGCATCTTGCTTGGCGCACACGGTGGCCGGGCCATAGACCTCGGTCAGGCCATACACATGCGTGAGGTCGAAGCCCAGGGTTTCCATGCCCTCGATCATCGAGGCCGGCGGCGCGGCGCCTGCCACCATGGCCTTGATGCCTTGGGGCACACCCTCTTTGAGCGCGGCCGGCGCATTCACGAGCAGGCTGTGCACGATGGGCGCGCCGCAGTAATGCGTGACGCCGTGCTGGCGCATGGCGTCGAAAATCGCTTGCGCCTCGACACGGCGCAGACACACGTTCACGCCCGCACGCGCCGCCACCGTCCACGGAAAGCACCAGCCGTTGCAGTGGAACATAGGCAGCGTCCACAGATACACCGCGTGCTTGGGCATGTCCCATTCGAGCACGTTGGAGATGGCGTTGAGCGCCGCGCCGCGGTGGTGATAAACCACGCCCTTGGGGTTGCCCGTGGTGCCGCTGGTGTAGTTGAGGGCGATCGCGTCCCACTCGTCGGCGGGCAGCTCCCAGGCAAACTGCGGGTCGCCTTCGGCGAGCAAGCCCTCGTAGCTCAGGCTGCCAAGGCGCTGCGCCGCCGCGCCATAGACGGCGTCTTCAACGTCGATCAATAGCAGCGGCTGCGGGTTCTGGCGCAGGGCCAGGGCCTTGGCCATGACGGGCGCGAATTCAGGATCGACGATGACCGCGCGTGCCTCGCCGTGGTCGAGCATGAAAGCGATGGCTTCGGGGTCGAGCCGGGTGTTGAGCGCATTGAGCACCGCGCCCGCCATGGGCACGCCGAAATGCGCCTCGACCATGGGCGGCGTGTTGGGCAGCATCACGGCCACGGTGTCGTTCTTGCCTATGCCGCGCTGGCGCAGGGCGCTGGCCAGGCGCCGGCAGCGCGCGTAGGTGTCGCGCCAGTTCTGGCGCAGCTCGCCATGCACGATGGCCAGGCGCTCGGGATAGACCTCGGCCGTACGCTCGATGAAGGACAGGGGCGAAAGCGGTGCGTAGTTGGCTGCGTTGCGTTCGAGATGTTGGTCGAAGATGCTGCTCATGGGGGCTCCTTGCGTTTTTTCCGTACAAACACCCGATTACAGCAAAAGCGGCTGACACGGGGCTGATCCATGTAAAGAGCCCGGCGGGACAGTGCCGGGGAGGTGCTCACGTGGGCGCGGGTGCAGCGCCATCGAACCTTGGGCGACAATCGCGCCGTGTCCATCCCCCAGTCTTTCATCGAAGAACTGCTCGCGCGCGTCGATGTGGTCGACGTCGTGGGCCGCTACGTGCCGCTCAAGAAAAGCGGCGCCAATTTCATGGGGCTGTGCCCGTTTCATGCGGAAAAATCGCCCTCGTTCAGCGTCAGTCCGTCCAAGCAGTTCTTTCACTGCTTCGGCTGCGGCAAGAGCGGCGACGCGATCGGCTTTCTGATGGAGCATGCGGGACTGGACTTCATCGAGGCCGTGCACGAGCTGGCGCAGCAAGTCGGCCTGCAGGTGCCCGAGGAGCACGCCTCGGCGCAGGACAAGGCGCGCGCTGCGGCGCAGCGGCAACAGCGCGCCACCTTGACCGAAGTGCTCGCGCGTGCCGCCGCCGCCTATAGCGAGGAGCTGCGCAAGTCGCCACGCGCCATCGCCTACCTCAAAAAGCGCGGCGTCTCGGGCGCCGTGGCCAAGCGCTACGGCCTCGGCTACGCGCCCGAAGGCTGGCACAAGCTCGCGGGCGTCTTTGCCCATTACGACGACCCGCTGCTCGAAGAGGCGGGCCTGGTCATCGTGCAGCCCGAAGACCACAAGCGCTACGACCGCTTTCGCGACCGCGTGATGTTCCCGATCCGCAACGTCAAGGGCGAGTGCGTAGGCTTTGGCGGGCGCGTGCTCGGCGACGAAAAGCCCAAATACCTCAACTCGCCCGAAACGCCGGTGTTCCACAAGGGGCGCGAGCTGTACGGCTTGTTCGAGGCACGCAGCGCGATCCGCGAGCACGGCTACGCGCTCGTGACCGAGGGCTACATGGACGTGGTCGCGCTGGCGCAGCTCGGCTTTCCGAACGCGGTGGCCACGCTGGGCACGGCCTGCACGCCCGAGCATGTGCAAAAGCTGCTGCGCTTTACCGACGCCGTGGTGTTCAGTTTCGACGGCGACGCCGCGGGCCGGCGCGCAGCGCGCAAGGCGCTCGATGCCGCCCTGCCCCACGCGCAGGACACACGCAGCTTCAAGTTTTTGTTCCTGCCGCCCGAGCACGACCCCGACAGCTTCATCCGCGCCTGGGGCCGCGATGCTTTTGCGCGCCACATCGGCGACGCGGTGCCGCTGAGCCGTTTTCTGCTCGACGCCGCGAGCGAGGGCTGCGACTTGGGCACGCCTGAAGGCCGCGCGCAGATGACGCACCACGCCAGGGCCCTGTGGAGCGCGCTGCCCGAAGGGCTGCTCAAGCGCCAGCTGCTCGGCGAAATCGCAGGCCTGGCGCAAATCGAAGCGGCGGAGCTCAGTGAATTCTGGGCGCAGGCCCAGCCCCTTGCACGCAACGCGGGCGCCCCGCCGCCGGGCGCGGCGCAGCGCGGCGGCCCGCGCGCCAGTCCACACGGCGGACGGCACGCCAGCGAGCGCGGCGGGTTTGCGGGCGCGGCGGCCAGCCCTTACGCCGCGACGGCGTGGCGCGCCCGCCTGCCGCGCTCGGCCCCCACGAGCCGCGCCGACCACGCCGTGCGGCTGCTGCTGTCGCACATGGCCTTCCTCGAAGAGCTCGCGCCCGAAGACCATGCCGCCCTCTGCGCCCTGCCGCCACCGCACGGGCCTTTGTTCGTCTGGCTCGAAGAACAGCTGCACGAGCACGGCGCGCAGACCTGGGCACTGCTGCGCGAGCGCCTGCGCGGCCACGCCTGCGCGCCGCTGGCCGAAAAGCTCATGACCGGCTCGCACGCCCAGACCGAGGGTGACCTGCACGAGCTGCGCGCCGAACTGCGCGACCTGCTCAACCGCGTGCTGATCGAACAGATCAAGGCCGAGGAAAGCACCCTCATCGCCACGGCCAGCCAGGACCCGGCGGCGCTGCAGCGCTACCGCGAGCTGCAGGCCCGGCGCAAGGCGCTCGAGACGGCGCACAACCTGCGCATCCCTTCGTGAAAAGTGCCGCGGCTTCCAGTCCGACAGGCTGCCCCGCCTAAAATGCCCGTTTGCCTTGTGCTGACACCCTGACCGTCGCCTTATGAACCCGTTTGCCAAAGAAACCCTGCCGATCAGCCTCGAAGAAGAAATGCGGCGCAGCTACCTCGACTACGCGATGAGCGTGATCGTGGGCCGCGCGCTACCGGACGCGCGCGACGGCCTCAAGCCCGTACACCGGCGCGTGCTGTTCGCCATGCACGAGCTCGGCAACGACTGGAACCGGCCCTACAAAAAATCCGCGCGCATCGTCGGCGACGTGATCGGTAAATACCACCCGCATGGCGACTCTGCCGTGTACGACACCATCGTGCGCATGGCGCAGGACTTTTCGCTGCGCCACATGCTCGTCGATGGCCAGGGCAATTTTGGCTCGGTCGATGGCGACAACGCGGCCGCGATGCGCTACACCGAAATCCGCCTGGCCAAAATCGCGCACGAGATGCTCGCCGACATCGACAAGGAAACCGTCGATTTCGGCCCCAACTACGACGGCAGCGAAAAAGAGCCGCTGGTGCTGCCGAGCAAGCTGCCCAATCTGCTCGTCAACGGCTCGGCCGGCATCGCCGTGGGCATGGCGACCAACATCCCGCCGCACAATTTGAATGAAGTGGTCGATGCCTGCCTGCACCTGCTGCAGCACCCCGAGGCCACGATCGACGAACTGATGGAGATCATCCCCGCGCCGGACTTCCCCACCGCGGGCATCATCTACGGCATCAACGGCGTCAAAGAGGGCTACCGCACCGGGCGCGGCAGGGTGGTGATGCGCGCCAAGTGCCATTTCGAGGACATAGACCGCGGTCAGCGCCAGGCCATCGTGGTCGATGAGCTGCCCTACCAGGTCAACAAAAAGACGCTGCAAGAGCGCATGGCCGAGCTCGTGCACGAGAAAAAGCTCGAGGGCATCAGCCACATCCAGGACGAGTCGGACAAATCCGGCATGCGCCTGGTGATCGAGCTCAAGCGCGGCGAAGTGCCCGAGGTGGTGCTCAACAACCTCTACAAGCAGACGCAGCTGCAGGACACCTTCGGCATCAACATGGTGGCGCTGGTCGATGGCCAGCCGCGGCTGTGCAACCTCAAGGACCTGGTGCAGGTCTTTTTGCAGCACCGCCGCGAGGTGGTCACGCGCCGCACGGTGTTCGAGCTGCGCAAGGCGCGCGAGCGCGGCCATGTGCTCGAAGGCCTGGCCGTGGCGCTCGCGAACATCGACGAGTTCATCCGCATCATCCGCGAGTCGCCCACGCCGCCGGTGGCCAAGAGCGAGCTCATGGCGCGCAGCTGGGACAGCCAGCTCGTGCGCCAGATGCTCACGCGCGCCCGCGAAGACGGCAGCATGGTGAACGCCGACGACTACCGCCCCGAGGGGCTGGAGCGCGCCTTCGGCATGCAGGCCGACGGTCTGTATCGCCTGTCGGAGACGCAGGCGCAGGAAATCCTGCAAATGCGCCTGCAGCGCCTCACGGGCCTGGAGCAGGACAAGATCGTGGCCGAATACAAGGAAGTGATGGCGGCGATCGAAGACCTGCTCGACATCCTCGCCAAACCCGAGCGCGTCTCGGCCATCATGGGCGAGGAGCTCGCGACGCTCAAACAGGAGTTCGGCCAGACCAAGCTCGGCGCGCGCCGCAGCGTGATCGAATACAGCGCGCAAGACCTCTCGACCGAAGACCTGATCACGCCCACCGACATGGTGGTCACGCTAAGCCACGCGGGCTACGTCAAGGCGCAGCCGCTGTCGGAATACCGCGCACAAAAACGCGGCGGGCGCGGCAAGCAGGCCACGGCGACCAAAGAGGACGACTGGATAGACCAGCTCTTCATCGCCAACACGCACGACTACATCCTGTGCTTTTCCAACCGCGGGCGGCTGTATTGGCTCAAGGTGTGGGAAGCGCCCACAGGCTCGCGCGGCTCGCGCGGGCGGCCCATCGTCAACATGTTTCCGCTTGCCGAAGGCGAGAAGATCACCGTCGTGTTGCCGCTCACGGGCGCGGCGCGCAGCTTCCCCGAGGACCGCTACGTGTTCATGGCAACGAGCATGGGCACCGTGAAGAAAACCGCGCTGCCTGAATTCAGCAATCCGCGCAAGGCCGGCATCATCGCCGTCGACCTCGACGAGGGCGACTATCTGATCGGCGCGGCGCTCACCGACGGCAAGCACGACGTGATGCTGTTTTCCGACGGCGGCAAGGCCGTGCGCTTCGATGAAAACGACGTGCGCCCCATGGGCCGCAACGCGCGCGGCGTGCGCGGCATGCAGCTCGAGGAAGGCCAGCGCGTGATCGCCATGCTCGTGGCCGAAGACGAAACACAAAGCGTGCTCACCGCGACCGAAAACGGCTACGGCAAGCGCACCCCCATCACCGAATACACGCGCCACGGCCGCGGCACCAAGGGCATGATCGCGATCCAGCAAAGCGAGCGCAACGGCAAGGTCGTGGCCGCGACGCTGGTGCGCCCCGACGACGAGATCATGCTCATCACCGACACCGGCGTGCTCGTGCGCACGCGCGTCGCCGAAATCCGCGAGCTTGGCCGCGCCACACAAGGCGTGACGCTGATCGCGCTCGACCAAGGCGCCAAGCTCATCGGCCTGCAGCGCATCGTCGAAAACGACGCGCAGACGGAGGGTGGCGACCCCGATGAGGCCGACGACACAGGCGCGAACACGGGCGCGGGTGAGGATTCCGCCTGAACCCCTATGCTATTGAATAAATAGCTTCTTGCGCTTGATACGTCTGCACAAACGCCCTATTTTTCTTATAAACCATGAAGCGTCCCTACAACTTTTCCGCCGGCCCTGCGACCATGCCCGTAGAGGTGCTCGAGCAGGCCGCGGCCGAGATGCTCGACTGGCACGGCTGCGGCATGGGCGTGATGGAGATGAGCCACCGCGGCAAGGAGTTCATTTCTATCTACGAGCAGGCCGAGGCCGATCTGCGCGCCCTGCTCGCCGTGCCCGCGCACTTTCGCATCCTGTTCATGCAAGGCGGCGGGCTGGGGCAGAACGCCATCGTGCCGCTGAACCTCTCGCGCGCCGGCGTGGTGGACTTCGTCGTCACGGGCAGCTGGAGCCAGAAGTCCGAGCGCGAGGCGCACAAGTACGCAAGCGAGGTGAACATCGTCGCCTCGGGCGCGGACAGCGGCTTTACCACCGTGCCGCCGCCCGCAAGCTGGAATCTGAGCCGCGGCGCGAGCTACGTGCACCTGTGCAGCAACGAAACCATCCACGGCGTGGAGTTTCACGCCTTGCCCGACTTGCGCCAGCTCGGCAGCGAGGCGCCGCTGGTGATCGACTTTTCTTCGCATGTGGCCTCGCGCAGCGTGGATTGGTCGCGCGTCGGGCTCGCCTTTGCGGGCGCGCAGAAAAACCTCGGCCCCGCGGGCTTGACCATCGTGGTGGTGCGTGAAGACCTGCTGGGCCACGCGCTGCCCGTGTGCCCGAGCGCCTTCGACTTGCGCAACGTGGCCGAGCACCAGTCCATGTTCAACACCCCGCCAACCTGGGGCATCTACGTCGCGGGGCTGGTGTTCCAGTGGATTTTGCGCCAACGCGAAGGCGCGCTCAGCGGCGTGGCCGCGCTCGAGCAGCGCAACATCGCCAAGGCCGCGCTGCTCTACGGCGCCATAGACAATTCGCAGCTTTACTACAACAAAGTCGCGCCGCACTGCCGCTCGCGCATGAACATCCCCTTCTTCCTGCGCGATGAAAGCCGCAACGAGGCCTTTTTGGCTGGCGCGCGCGCCAACGGCCTGCTGCAGCTCAAAGGGCACAAGTCCGTGGGCGGCATGCGCGCAAGCCTCTACAACGCCATGCCGCTCGAAGGCGTGCAGGCGCTGGTTGGCTACATGCAAGAATTCGAACGCACGCAAGCCTGAACGCCTGAACCCGAAGCCCGCGCCGAAAACGCCCGAGCCTGCCAGCACGCCCCTTTTCACTCCATGACCGAACCCCAAGCCTCCCCTGAACTCGCGCCGCTGCGTGCGCAGATCGACGCCATTGACCAGGAACTGCTCAGCTTGCTGAACCGCCGCGCGCTCGTGGCCGAGCAGGTCGGTGAAGTCAAAAAACGCGAAGGCACGCCGTTTTTCCGTCCCGACCGTGTGGCGCAGGTCATCGAGAAGATGCAAAACGCCAACCCCGGCCCGCTCAAAGGGCCGCACGTGGCCGCGATTTGGCGCGAGATCATGTCCGCCTGCCTCGCGCTCGAGGCGCCGCAGCGCGTGGCCGTGCTCGGCCCCGAAGGCACTTTCTGCGAGCAGGCCGCGATCGAATTCTTCGGCGGCGCGGCCGACCTGATGTATTGCGCCACCTTCGACGAGGTGTTCCACGCCACCGCCGCGGGCAGCGCGCAATTCGGCGTCGTGGGCGTGGAAAACTCCACCGAAGGCGTGGTCGCACGCTCGCTCGACCTGTTTTTGCACTCGCCCACGCACATCGTCGGCGAAGTCAGCCTGCTGGTGCGGCACAACCTCATGCGCACGCTCAACTCTCTCGACGGCATCGAAGCCGTGCTCGCGCACCCGCAGGCGCTCGCGCAATGCCACGCCTGGCTCGCCAAGCACCTGCCGCACGCCGAGCGCCGCCCCGTTTCGAGCAACGCCGAGGGCGCACGCCTGGCCAGCACCAACCCGGCCTGGGCCGCGCTCTCGAGCGAGCGTGCAGCCGCGCAGTTTGGCCTCTACATCGTCGCGCACGCGATCCAGGACGACGCCTACAACCGCACGCGCTTCGCCGTCATCTGCCTGCCGCACACGCTCGAAGTGCCGCAGCCCTCGGGCAAGGACTGCACCAGCCTGGTCGTCTCGGTGCCCAACCGCCCGGGCGCGGTGCACGATCTGCTCGTGCCGCTCAAGACGCACGGCGTCTCGATGACGCGCTTCGAGTCGCGCCCCGCGCGCACCGGGCATTGGGAGTATTACTTCTACATCGACCTCGACGGCCATCCGTCGCAGCCGCATGTGGCGCGCGCGCTGGAGGAACTGCGCGGGCTCTGCGCCTTCTACAAGATGCTCGGCGCCTACCCCGTGGCAGCGTGAGGCGCAGCGATGTTTGAGCAACTCGGCCTGATCGGCTGCGGTCTCATGGGCGGATCGTTCGCGCTGGCCCTCAAGCAGGCCGGCCTCGTGCGGCGCGTGATCGGCTACAGCAAGTCGCCCTCGACCACCGAGCGCGCCTGCGAACTCGGCGTGATCGACGTCGCGGCGCCCTCGGCGCTGCTCGCGGTGGCGGGCGCCGACCTGGTGCTGCTGGCCGTGCCCGTGGCCGCGACCGAGGCCACGCTCAAGTCCATCAAACACCTGGTCACACGCGACATGCTGGTCATGGACGTGGGCTCGACCAAGACCGACGTAGTGCAAGCCGCGCGCAGTGCGCTGGGCAGCCAGATCGGCTCCTTTGTGCCCGCACACCCGGTCACGGGGCGCGAGGTCGCAGGCGTGGAGTTTGCCGATGCGCAGCTCTACCGCGGCTGCCAGGTCGTGCTCACGCCCACCGAGCGCACCCTGGGCGCACAGCTGCGCAAGGCCGAGCAGCTATGGCAGGCGCTTGGCTGCAAGGTGCGGCAAATGTCGCCCGAGGCGCACGACCAAGCCTTCGCCGCGGTGAGCCACCTGCCGCATTTGCTCGCGTTTGCGTTCATGCAAAGCATTTGCGGACAGGCCGAGGGCGACACCTTTCTTGCGCTCGCGGGCCCGGGTTTTCGCGACTTCACGCGCATCGCCGCGGGCGAGCCGAAGATGTGGCGCGACATTCTGCTCGCCAATCGCGAGCATGTGCTGGAACAGTCGCAACTGTTCCAACAAGCGCTACACGCCTTCGAGCAAGCCATGCGCGCGCGCGACGCGCAGGCGCTCGAAGACATGCTCACGCTCGCGAGCGGCGCGCGCGCGCACTGGCGCATGGGCGCCGACCGCACGCTGGGCACCACCCCCCCTCAGCTTTGACACTGCGCCGATGTACGCCACCGCTTTCCTCGACCTGCCGCCGCTCACCACCGCGGGCGGCACCGTGCAACTGCCGGGCTCCAAGAGCATCTCCAACCGCGTGCTGCTGCTCGCCGCACTGAGCGAGGGCACGACCACCATTTATGACCTGCTCGACTCGGACGACACGCGCGTCATGCTGGCCGCGCTGCGCGACATCGGCTGCACCGTGGAGCCGGCCGAGCAGCCGCACAGCGTGCGCATCACCGGGCTCGGCGCGCGTGCGCCGCGTTCGCCGGCGCGGCTTTTCCTGGGCAACGCGGGCACGGCCATGCGCCCGCTCACGGCAGCATTGGCGCTGCTCGGCGGCGAATTCGAGCTCTTTGGCGTGGCGCGCATGCACGAGCGCCCCATCGGCGACCTCGTCGATGCGCTGCGCCAGCTCGGCTGCCGCATCACCTGTCTCGGCAACGAAGGGTACCCACCGCTGCGCATTGAGCACGCGCACGGCGTGCCCGTGCTCGCGCTGCAGGCGCCCATCCGCGTGCGCGGCGACGTCTCCAGCCAGTTTCTCACAGCCCTGCTCATGGCGCTGCCGCTCGTTGCCACGCAGCAGGACTTGCACATCGAGGTGCTGGGCGAGCTGATCTCAAAGCCCTATATCGCCATCACGCTGCAGCTGCTCGCGCGCTTCGGCATCCAGGTGGCGCACGAAAACTGGCAGCGCTTCACCATCCCCGCAGGCAGCCGCTACCGCTCCCCGGGCCGCATCCATGTCGAGGCCGACGCCTCGTCTGCAAGTTATTTCATAGCGCTTGGTGCCATTGCAGCAAGCGCTGAGGGGCAAAATGGCATCAAAATATTGGGTCTGGGCCTGGATTCGATCCAGGGCGACATCCGCTTCGTCGATGCCGCGCGCGCCATGGGTGCGCAGGTCACGGGCGGGCCCAATTGGCTGCAGGTGCAGCGCGGCCGCTGGCCCTTGCGGGCGCTGGACCTGGACTGCAACCACATCCCCGACGCGGCCATGACGCTCGCCGTGATGGCGCTCTACGCCGAGGGGACGACCACCTTGCGCAACATCGCGAGCTGGCGCGTCAAAGAAACCGACCGCCTCGCCGCGATGGCGACCGAGCTGCGCAAGCTCGGCGCGCAGGTCGAAGAAGGCGCGGATTTTCTGCGCGTCACCCCACCCGCGCGCGCCGCCGACTGGCGCGCCGCGCGCATCCACACTTACGACGACCACCGCGTGGCCATGTGCTTTGCGCTTGCGGCCTTCAACCCGGCGCGCCTGCCCGTGCGCATCGAAGACCCCAAGTGCGTGGCCAAGACCTTTCCCGATTATTTCGAGACGCTTTTCTCCGTCGTGCAGACCGCGCCACAACACATCCCCGTGATCTGCATAGACGGCCCCACGGCCTCGGGCAAGGGCACGGTCGCGGCGCTGCTCGCGCAGCGCCTGGGTTACCACTTTCTCGACTCGGGCGCGATGTACCGCATCACCGCGCTCGCGGCGCGGCGCGCCGGCCTCAGCATAGACGGGGCGCACGAAGCGCGCGTCGCCGAGCTCGCGCGCCAGTTGCCCGTGCGCTTCGATGGCGCCCGCGTCTTGCTGGGCGCCGACGACGTGAGCGACGCCATCCGCACCGAAGAAGCCGGCATGAACGCCTCGCGCGTCTCGGCCCTGCCCGCGGTGCGCCAGGCGCTGGTGGCGCTGCAGCACGGCTTCAGACGCCTGCCGGGCCTGGTGGCCGACGGGCGGGACATGGGCACCGTGATCTTCCCCGACGCGCCGCTCAAGGTCTTTCTGACCGCAAGCGCCCAGCAACGCGCCGAAAGGCGCTATAACCAGTTGATTTCTAAAGGATTTCGTGCTAATATCGCCGACCTTCGCGCTGACCTCGAGGCGCGTGACGCACGCGACAGCACGCGCAGCGTCGCGCCCTTGCAGCCGGCGCAAGATGCCCTGTTGCTGGACAACTCCCTCTTGACGATAGAGCAAACCGTCGAACAGGTGTTGGCTTGGTGGCAGGAGCGCCAGCCCTTCGCGCCCCGTGCGCCGGGCTGACTTCGTACCACACCGCCGCGCCAGCTGCGGCGTGGAATACTGACTCTCAACCCGCGGCCATGCCGCACAACGACCGCAAGCAGCCTTAAAAACGACAGCAATGGTGCTGACGGAAACCTGTTTGCGGCAAGGAAACCCATGTCTGAATCTTTTGCCGCCCTGTTCGAAGAATCCCTGCAGCGTACTGAAATGCGACCGGGCGAAGTCATCCCCGCCGAAGTCGTGCGCGTGGAGCACAACTTCGTGGTCGTCAACGCCGGCCTGAAGTCCGAAGCCTACATTCCCATCGAAGAGTTCAAGAACGATAAGGGCGAAATCGAGGTCGAACCGGGGCAATTCGTGCCCGTGGCCATCAGCTCCATCGAAAACGGCTACGGCGACACCATCCTCTCGCGCGACACCGCCAAGCGCCTGGCCTCGTGGATGAGCCTCGAAAAGGCCCTGGAATCGGGCGAATTCGTCACCGGCACCACCTCCGGCAAGGTCAAGGGCGGCCTCACCGTCATGGTCAACGGCATCCGCGCCTTCCTGCCCGGCTCGCTGATCGACACGCGCCCCGTCAAAGACCTCACTCCATACGAAAACAAAACCATGGAGTTCAAGGTCATCAAGCTCGACCGCAAGCGCAACAACGTGGTGCTGAGCCGCCGCGCCGTGGTCGAAGCCTCCATGGGCGAAGAGCGCGCCAAGCTGATGGAGACGCTCAGAGAAGGCGCCATCGTGCACGGCGTGGTCAAGAACATCACCGAATACGGCGCCTTCGTCGACCTGGGCGGCATCGACGGCCTGCTGCACATCACCGACATGGCTTGGCGCCGCGTGCGCCACCCGAGCGAAGTGGTGCAGCCGGGTCAGGAAATCACCGCCAAGGTGCTCAAGTTCGACACCGAGAAGAACCGCGTCAGCCTGGGCCTCAAGCAAATGGGCGACGACCCGTGGATGGGCGTGGCGCGCCGCTACCCGGCCGGCACGCGCCTGTTCGGCAAGGTCACCAACATCGCCGACTACGGCGCCTTTGTCGAACTCGAGCCCGGCATCGAAGGCCTGGTGCACGTCTCTGAAATGGACTGGACCAACAAAAACGTCGCTCCGTCCAAGCTCGTCTCCCTGGGCGACGAGGTGGAAGTCATGGTGCTCGAGATCGATGAGGACAAGCGCCGCATCAGCCTGGGCATGAAGCAGTGCCGTGCCAACCCCTGGCAGGAATTCGCGCAAAACACCAAGCGCGGCGACCGCGTCAAGGGCCCGATCAAGTCCATCACCGACTTCGGCGTGTTCGTCGGCCTGGCCGCCGGCATCGACGGCTTGGTGCACCTGTCCGACCTGTCCTGGAACGAGCCCGGCGAAGCCGCCGTGCGCAACTACAAGAAAGGCCAGGAAGTCGAAGCCGTGGTGCTGGCCATCGATGTGGAGCGCGAGCGCATCAGCCTGGGCATCAAGCAGCTCGACCAGGACCCGTTCACCACTTTCGTGACCGTCAACGACAAGGGCCAGACCGTCTCCGGCAAGGTCAAGTCGGTCGATGCCAAGGGCGCCGAAATCGATCTGGGCCAGGACATCGTCGGCTACCTGCGCGCCTCCGAAATCTCGCGCGACCGCGTCGATGACGCACGCACCGTGCTCAAGGAAGGCGACGAAGTCACGGCCATCGTCACCAACATCGACCGCAAGAGTCGCGGTATCCAGCTGTCGATCCGGCAAAAAGACGCGGCCGACCAGCAGGAGGCCATGCACAGCCTGTCGCAGCAATCGGCCCGCGAGAGCGCCGGCACCACCAGCCTGGGCGCCCTGCTGCGTGCCAAGCTCGATACTGCCGAGAAGTAAGCCGTATGTGGCATGCGGGCGATTCCGCCTGCATGCCCTTTTTTGATTGAGCGGGCGCCGAGTGCGCCCGTTCGTTTCTGCCCTCCTCTTTCCCCCTTGCCCACAAAGCCCGCCATGACCCGATCAGACCTCGTCGAAGCCCTGGCCGAGCGCTTCGCACAATTGACGCAGCGTGACGCCGAACAGGCCGTGAAGACCATTCTCGACGCTCTCGGCGATGCCATGGCGCGTGGGCAGCGCGTCGAAATCCGCGGCTTTGGCAGCTTTTTCGTGAACCACCTGCCTGCGCGCACGGGGCGCAACCCGCGCAGCGGCGCTGCTGTGGCCATTCCCGCGCGGCGCGTACCGCGTTTCAAGCCCGGCAAGGCTTTGCGCGAGGCCGTGGACCTGCGCCCGGCGCCCGCACAGCACGGCGATGTGCCGACACAAAGCTCCAAAAAGAGTAGCTCGTCACACTGACCGCATGCGCGTCAGAGCCGCAAATTGCCTGAATTTGCGTACCCCCAAGCCTGCGAGCAGCCTTCTACAATCGCTGCACCATCGGAGAGGTCCATGAAATACTTTCTGTGGCTGCTCAAGGCAGCCATTTTTTTCACCCTGTTCGCTTTCGCGCTGAACAACCAGCAGGATGCCACCGTGCACTTTTTCTTCGGCATGGAGTGGCGCGCCCCGCTGGTGCTGGTGGTGCTGGCGGCGTTCGCCTTGGGGCTTCTGGCCGGCATGCTCGTGATGGTGCCGCGCTGGTGGAAGCACCGCAGCGCCGCACGCCGTGCCGAAGCACTGAGGGTAGCGAGCAAACCCGCCCCCGAGGCCGCCACCGCTGCCGCGCCGGCCGCCTCGGTCATTCCCCCCTCTTCAGCAGAAATGCCGCCTTTCCATGGAATTTGACCTCAGCTGGCTGCTGCTGGGTCTGCCCCTGGCCTTCATGCTGGGCTGGGTGGCCTCGCGCATGGACCTGCGGCAGTTGCGCACCGAAAACCGCAGCGCCCCCAAAGCCTACTTCAAAGGGCTGAACTTTCTGCTCAACGAGCAGCAGGACCAGGCCATAGACGCCTTCATCGAAGCCGTACAGAGCGACCCCGACACTTCCGAGCTGCACTTTGCCCTGGGCAACCTGTTTCGCCGACGCGGCGAGTACGACCGCGCCGTGCGCGTGCACGAGCACCTGATCGCGCGCGGCGACCTGAGCCAAGGCGACCGCGAACGCGCGCAGTACGCGCTGGCGCTGGACTTCCTCAAGGCCGGACTGCTGGACCGCGCCGAAGCCGCTTTGCTGCCGCTCGAGGGCACGCCCTTCGAGGAGCAGGCACGCCTGGCGCTGCTCGCGCTCTACGAGCGCTCGCGCGACTGGCCGCAGGCTGCGGCGATCGCGCACAAACTGCAGGCGGCCGGGCAAGGCGACTTCAGCACGCGGCTCGCACATTACCTGTGCGAACAGGCGCAGGCGCGCAGCACCCAAGGTGATATGCAGAGAGCGCAAGAACTGCTAGAGCAAGCTGTAGCGACCGCGCGCGATGCCGCGCGCCCCTACCTGGAACTCGCGCGTCTGCAACAAGCGCAAGGGCGCAGCGCCGCTGCGCTCACCCGCTTGCAAAGCCTCGCCGATCGCGCGCCCGCCGCGCTGCCCTTGGCGGCCCCCTTGCTTGCCGAGGCGGCGCAAGCCGCTGGCCAGGTAGGGCAAGCGCTCACCCTGCTGCACACCCACTACGCCGCAGCGCCTGCGCTGGACCTGCTACAGGCCATCGTCACGCTCGAGGCCGTGCAATCCGGCAACCCGCAGAAGGCGCGGCAGTGGTGGGTGAAACACCTCGACAAGGAGCTGTCACTCGTCGCCGCGGCGCAATGGCTGAGCACGGAAAAGCTCGAGCACGAGGAATTCCACCCGCAGGTGCAACGCGCACTCGACCACGCGACCAAGCCGCTGCTGCGCTACCGCTGCGCCGCCTGCGGCTTCGAGGCGCGCCAGCATTTCTGGCACTGTCCGGGCTGCCAGTCCTGGGACAGCTACCCGCCGCGGCGCGTCGAGGAATTGTGAGTCCGGCAGACGAAGTGATAAAAGGACACCCATCATGTTGCAGCGCATCCTGTCCACTTGCGTTCTGGTGTATGCCCTGCTGGGCCCTTGCGCGACTGCAGCATTTGCCGCCGACGCGGGCCCTGTGGAGCTCAACCGCGCGAGCGAGGCCGAACTCGATGGCCTCAAGGGCATAGGCCCGGCATTGTCGCGGCGCATCCTCGAGGCGCGCGGCCAGGCGCCGTTTCAAGACTGGAACGACTTTCTCGGCCGCGTGCCCGGCGTAGGCCCGCGCTCGGCGACGCGGCTCTCGGCCGAGGGGCTGACGGTCAATGGCCAGCCTTTCGATGCCGCGCCAGGAAAGCCCGCGCGCAGCAAATACCGGACAACCGCCGAAGAGCCTCCAGCTCGGTGAGCAAAATCAGCTTTGCGGCCGGATATGCTGGGTGGCCTCGTCCTCGACGCGCTGCCAGATTTCGACGGCGATCGGGTTGTTGCTTTCTTCGAGAATGTGCCCGACGAGGCCGATGGCGCGCGCAAACACGCCGATGCCGCGCACGATTTTCCAGGGCAAGTTCAGTTCGCAGCAGATCGCGCCTATGGCACCGGTGGCATTCACGGGCAGAGATTTACCCGCGGCGCGCTCGGCTTCGGCGCAGATCAGTTGCTCGAGGCGGATGTAGTCGCCCGAAAAGCCGTTGTCCTTGGCGATCTGGAACAGGCGCGGCGCGCGCGGATCGACGGGCTTGTGCAGCGGATGGCCCAGGCCCGGGATGATCTGCCCGCGCGCGCGGTAGGCGGCCACGGTGTCGACGGCGATGCGTTCGAGGTCGGCGCCCTTGGTTCCTGGCGGCAGCGCTTCATAGAGCATCTTGGCCGTGCCCTCGGTGCTGCCCACGAACACGCTGCCCAGGCCGCACAAGCCGGCGGCCACGGCGGCCTGCAGGGCTTCGGGTGCACCGGCGTAGGTCAGGCGCGCGGCCAGCGCGCTCGGTGTGATGCCGTGCTCGACCAGCGTGACCGCGATGGCGTTGAAAACGTTGGACTCCTGCGGCGTGGGCATGCGGCCGAGGATCTGCAAAAAGGCCATGTCGCCCAGGTGGATGTGCCCCAGCAGCTCGTCGGGCAGGCTTTTGCCGCGCACTTCGATACGGTCGGGCGTGCTCCAGGCGATGTCGGAGCGGATGGGTTTGCTTTTGCGGGCCATGAGGAAACTCCTTGTTCCGGCTATGAAAAATACCGTGGGAAATACGGGCCAACTGGCGTGGGCCGGCCTTCAGCCGAGCAACCCAGCATCGCGCAGCACGGCACGGGCACGCTGGTAAACGGGCAAGTCCACCATCTGGCCATCGACGGCCACAGCCGCACCGCCTGCCGCGTCGAACGCCGCGCACACGCGCTGCGCCCAGGCGACGCGCTCGGCGCTCGGCGCAAACACGGCGCGCACGGTGGCGATCTGTTGTGGATGGATGCACAGCTTGGCGCCAAAACCCAGGCGGCGCGAGCGCTCGGCGTCTTTTTGCAGGCGCGGCAGGTCGTGGATCGCGGTGCTCACGCCGTCGATGGGTGCGGCCAGGCCGGCGAGCCGCGCAGCGAGCACGAGCTGCGCGCGAAACGGCAGCAGTTCGATTTCTTCGCCCTCGGGCGCGCAGTCTATGCCCAGGTCGAGCGCCAGATCGACGCTGCCGAAAGCCAGCCGCACCACGCCGGGCACGCGCGCGACCTGCGCCGTCTCGTGCACACCACGCGCCGATTCGATGATGGGGATGACGTCCTTGAACGTGGTTTCGACCACCGCGCAGACCTCGTCTATGCCTTCGGCCTTGGGCAGCATGATGGCTTCTACGCCCGGGTGGCGGCACAGTTCGAGGTCGTCCTCGAACCAGGGCGTGCCCGCGGCGTTGATGCGCACGAGCAAGGCTGCGCCGGCGCCTTGCGCGGCGGGAGGCTGGGCCATGGCTTGGTCGAGCACCTGGGCCAGCGCCACGCGGGCGCGCGGCTTGGCTTCGGGGGCGACGGCATCTTCGAGGTCGACGATCACCACGTCGGCGCCGCTCGCGCGCGCCTTGGCGATGCGCTCGGGGCGGTCTGCGGGCACGAACAGGTAGCTGCGCGGCAGCGCCGGCGGCAATGCGGGGGCGCTGCTACTCATGCTGCGGGGGCCAGCCAGCGGCCTATGTGCGGTGCGTCTGCGATGGCCCAGATGCGCGCGATCAATGCCTGCATTTCCTGCGCACTCGCGGCCTTGCCGTAGGCAGCCAGGCGCTGGGCCTTGTCTTCGAGTTCGGCGCGCGTGAGCGTGTTGCCCGGGTCGCCCTTGGGCTCATCGACACGCGCGCTCAGCGTGCGGCCGTCGCGCGTCTTGACCAGCACCTTGCCGATCCAGCGCTGCGGGTAGGCCGCATCGACTTCAGGGTCGAGCTCCATGCGCACGCGGTCGCGGAACGCGGCCACGCGCGGCGCGAGAAAATGCTGCTCGAACTCGTTGAGTCCGGCATAGCCATATTCGGCGGCCAGCCCGAGCACGGTGCCCATGGAAAACTTGGCCTGGTGCACGGTGCTCGGCACCGTGACGCGGCCGAGCACGTCGATCGCGCCCTGGTGCACGAGCGTGGTCACGCTCTCGATGTCGTCGGCTTTCAGGCCATGCGTTTGCATCAGGCTGAGCAAGGCGTCCGCGCTCGGGTGCGTGTGGCGGCACGAGGCGTGGTATTTGAACGAGGTTTCTGCCGTGGCCCAGCGCGTGCCCAGCCGGTCGGTGAGGCGCGCGGGATCGGCGTCGCTCGACATGCCGGCGGCCATGCCCTGCGGGCCCTCGAGGATCTGCCGCGCGCCGGTCAGGCCCGCGCGCGCCAAATAGGCCGAAGCGAGGCCGCTCGAGGCCGCATGCGCTGTGTGCAACTGCTTGGAATCGGCCGCGTCGCGCAAAAACTCCCACAAGCCCGCAGCCTGCGTGCCGGCGCTGCCGAAGGCGTGCAGCATGGTCGCGGCGTCGAGCCCGAGCAGGCGCCCGGCAGCAGCGGCCGCGGCGAGCGTGCCCGCCGTGGCCGTGGTGTGGAAGATGCGGTAGTGCGAGCGCCCGAGGAATTCGCCCACGCGGATGCCGACTTCGTAGCCCGCTACCACGGCGGTGAGAAATTCGCGCCCGCTCGCGGCGAGCTCCTGCGCCACGGCAAGCGCCGCCGGAAACACCACGGCCGCGGGGTGGAACACCGAGCCGTTGTGCACGTCGTCCTGCTCGGCGTAGTGCGAGGCCGCGGCGTTGACCATGGCGGCGAAATGCGGCGAGGTCATGCGGCGCGAGATCAGCACTTCGGCGCTGCCCTCGGCAGGCCCCATGGCGCGCGCATAGCTTTCGATCGCTTCGACGGGGCGCGCGCCCTTGCCCGCGAGGGCAGAGGCGAACCAGTCGAGGAACAGGTCTTCGGTGCGGCGCAGCACCGCAGCGGGAATGGCATCGAATTGCAGGCCCGCGGCAAAGGCGGCCAGCGTGGCGCTCGGGGTGGCGTTTTCAGTCATGGCATTGGTTTACACAATGGCTGGGAGCTCAAATGGCTTTGGCGGCGCGCAGGCGCGCGACATCGGCATCGGCATAGCCGAGTTCAGCGAGGATCGCTTCGGTGTGCGCGCCGAGCGCAGGCACCGGCCCCATGGGCGGCGGCGCGCTGCCTTGCAAGTGGTGCGGCGGGTAGAGCGCGGGCAGCGGGCCCGCGGGAGAATCGATCTGCGTCCAGCGCCCGCGCGCGGCGAGCTGGGGGTGCTGCCAGAGGTCGGCGATCTCGTTGAGCTGGCCGTTGGCGATCTGCGCGGCGTCGAGGCGCTCGACGAGCTGCGCCGCGGTGAGCGTGGCGCAGACCTGCTCTATCACCACGCGCAGCTGCTCACGCTCGGCCAGGCGCTTGGCGTTGCCGAGGTAGGGCTGCACCAGGTCGGGGCGCTGCAGGACTTTTTCGCAGAACGTGGCCCATTCACGGTCGTGCTGCACGGCGAGCACGACCTGCTTGCCGTCGCCGCAGGTGAAAGGGCCATAGGGGTAAATGGAGGCGTGCGCGGCGCCAGCGCGCACGGGCGGCGGCTGGCCGTCTATGGTGTAGTAAAGCGGATAGCCCATCCACTCGGCCATGGCTTCGAGCATGGAGATTTCGATCTGCCGCCCCTGCCCCGTGCGCCCGCGCTCGAGCAGGGCCGCAAGGATGCTGCTGTAGGCGTACATGCCTGCCGCGATGTCGGCAATCGACAGGCCCGCCTTGCTCGGATGTTCGGGCGTGCCGGTGATCGACACGAAGCCCGATTCGCTCTGGATCAGCAGGTCGTAGGCTTTTTTCTCGGTATAGGGGCCGCCGTCGCCGTAGCCCGAAATGCCGCACACGACGATGCGCGGGTTCACCGCTGCAAGGCGCGCGTGGTCGAGCCCCATGCGTGCGGCCGCGCCCGGCGCGAGGTTTTGCACCAGCACGTCGGCGCGCTCCAGCAGCTTTTGCAGGATGGCGCGGCCTTCGGGGTGCTTGAGGTCCAGCGTCAGGCTCTCTTTGGAGCGGTTGCACCAGACGAAGTGCGAGGCCAGGCCGTGCGTGCGGCCGTCGTAGGCGCGCGCGAAGTCGCCCTCGCCAGGGCGCTCGACCTTGATCACGCGCGCGCCGAGGTCGGCGAGCTGGCGCGTGCAAAACGGTGCGGCGATCGCGTGCTCGAGCGTGACGACGAGCATTCCTTCCAAGGGACGCATGGATGGCCCCTTCAGAAAGAACGCGGCAGACCGAGCACGTGTTCGGCCACGTAGCTGAGCACCAGATTGGTCGAGATCGGCGCGACCTGGTACAGGCGCGTTTCGCGGAATTTGCGCTCCACGTCGTATTCGCAGGCAAAGCCGAAGCCGCCGTGCGTCTGGATCGCGGTGTTCGCGGCCTCCCACGAGGCTTTGACGGCGAGGTACTTGGCCATGTTGGCTTCGGCGCCGCAGGGCTGGTGCGCGTCGAACAGCTCGCAGGCGCGCCAGCGCATGAGGTCGGCGGCTTCGGTTTCGATGTGCGCCTCGGCAATCGGGAATTGCACGCCCTGGTTTTGGCCGATCGGGCGGTCGAACACGCGGCGCTCGCGCGCGTAGCGGGCGCTGCGCTCCACGAACCAGCGCGCGTCGCCTATGCATTCGGCGGCGATCAGCGTGCGCTCGGCGTTCAGGCCGTCGAGAATGTATTTGAAGCCCTGCCCTTCCTGGCCGATGAGGTTTTCTTCGGGGATTTCGAGGTTGTCGAAAAAGAGCTCGTTGGTCTCGTGGTTGACCATGTTGCGGATCGGCTTCACGGTGAGGCCCTTGCCGATGGCTTCATGCAAGTCGACGATGAAGATCGACATGCCCTCGGACTTGCGCTTCACGTCCTTGAGCGGCGTGGTGCGCGCCAGCAGGATCATCAGGTCAGAGTGCTGGATGCGCGAGATCCACACCTTCTGGCCATTGACCACGTAACGGTCGCCCTGCTTGGTCGCCGTGGTCTTGATCTTGGTGGTGTCGGTGCCGGTGGTGGGCTCGGTCACGCCCATGGATTGCAGGCGCAGCGCGCCGCTCGCGATCTTGGGCAGGTAGCGGCGCTTTTGCTCTGGCGAGCCGTGGCGCAGCAAGGTGCCCATGTTGTACATCTGGCCGTGGCAGGCACCGGCGTTGCCCCCGCAGCGGTTGACTTCCTCCATGACCACCGAGGCCTCCGCCAGGCCCAGCCCCGCGCCGCCGTATTCCTGCGGAATCATCACGGCAAGCCAGCCGGCCTGCGTGAGCGCATCGACGAATTCCTCGGGATAGCCGCGGGCCTCGTCGATTTTGCGAAAGTATTCATCGGGAAAGCGCTTGAAAAGATCGCGCAGCGCGGCGCGCAGCTCGGGGTAGCGTTCGGTGGTGGTCATTTTGCAAACGAAGATGGGAAAGGACGGGGCTGGGAGGATGGCCAGAGGCAGCGGTAAAATTTAGATGAAATATGCCTCTAGCGCCCGTCTATAAAGCGCAAGCAGCTACTCAAACAATAGCTGTTGCGATCAACGGAATTTGCTGAAGTCGGGCTTGCGTTTTTCGAGGAAAGCGCTCGCACCCTCTTGCTGCTCGCCGGTGCTGAAGTAGTTCGGGGCGACTTCCTTGATCATGTCGTTCATGTCGTACTTCAGGATCGGCTCCATGTGGTGGTAGAACGAGCGTTTGACGATTTTGAGGCAGGTGGGTGAGAGCGAAAGCAGCTCGTCGCAGACTTTTTGCACTTCTTCGTCGAGCTTGGCCATGGGCACGACGGCATTGGCCAGGCCCCATTCGTAAGCCTGCTGCGCGGTGTAGCGGCGGCACAGCATCCAGAGCTCGCGCGCACGCTTGTGACCGAGCACGTTGGCCGCATGCGCAACGATGTAGCCGCCCGCAGGCGAGCCCACGCGCGGGCCGTTCTGGCCAAAGATAGCGTGTTCAGCCGCAATCGTGTAATCGCAAAAATAGGCGATGTGGTGCCCGGCACCGATCGCGTAGCCGTTGACGCGCGCAATCACGGGCTTGGGGCACTCGGCGATCTGCCGGTTGAAATGGAAGTCCAGGTCTTGCAGGCCGCTCTTGCCGCCCGTGCCCTTTTCCCAGTTCACGTCACCACCCACGCAGAATGCGCGTTCGCCCGTGCCCGTGAGCACGATCACACCGACCTTGGGGTCGGCCGCGGCCTGGGCCAGCAGGCTTTCCATTTCCTTGATGTTGTCGCCCGTGAACGCATTGAGCGTCTTGGGGCGGTTGATGGTGATCGTGGCGACGTAGTTCTTGACGTCGTACATGACTTCTTTATCGCTCATGGTGCTTCCTAGGTAGTGGGATTGTCAGAGGGGGTGAAAAAGGAGGGAAACAAAGTGCGCATCACTGCGTCTGCGCGGCGCGCCGGCGCGCGAATTCGAGAAACCAGTCGAGGCTCGCGGGGTTCGCGAGCGCATCGCGGTTCACGACTTTTTCGAGCGGATGGCCGAGCAGCAGCTTTTTGATCGGCAGCTCGAGCTTCTTGCCCGTGAGCGTGCGCGGCACCTCGGGGATCACGAACACCTCGTCAGGCACATGGCGCGGCGAGACGGAAGTGCGGATGGCATTTTTGATGCGCTCGGTCAAGCCCTGATCCAGCGTGACGCCAGGGCGCAGCACGACGAACATGGGCATGTAGCTCTCGCGCCCCAGGTATTCGAGGTCCACGACCAGGCTGTCGAGCACTTCGGGCAATGCTTCGACCACGCTGTAGATGTCGCTCGTGCCCATGCGCACGCCGTGGCGGTTGATGGTGGTGTCGCTGCGGCCATAAATGATGGCGCCGCCGCGCGGCGTGATGCGGATCCAGTCGCCGTGGCGCCACATGCCCGGGAACATGTCGAAGTAACTCTCGAGGTAGCGCTTGTTGCCCGGATCGTTCCAGAAATACAGCGGCATGGAGGGCATGGGCGCGGTGCACACCAGCTCACCGACCTCGTCGAGCACGGGCTGGCCCTGCTCGCTGAAAGCCTCCACACGCGCGCCCAGGCAGCGCCCCTGCATCTCGCCGATATACACGGGCAGCGTGGGCACGCCACCGACGAAGGCGCCGGCAAAGTCGGTGCCACCCGAGATCGGGTTGATCCAGACCTCGCGCCCCAAGTGTTCGGCGAGCCAGTGGTAACTTTCGGGCGCGAGCGGCGAGCCCGTCGAGCCCACACCGCGCAGGGAGCGCAAGTCGGCGATAGCGCGCGGCTCTATGCCCTGCTTTTGGCAGGCGGCAAAAAATGCCGCGCTCGCGCCGAGAAAATGCAAGCCCACGTCGCCCGCGAAGCGCCACAGCGTGCCGTAGTCGGGCCAGGCCGGGTTGCCGTCGTACACGCAGGCCGTCGCGCCCACGAGCAGCCCGCCGATCTGGCAGTTCCACATGACCCAGCCCGTGGTCGAGAACCAATGGAAGTTGTCCTCGGGCCCGAGGTCGTTGTGCAAGCGCATGAGCTTGACCTGTTCGAGCACGATGCCACCATGGCCGTGCACGATGGGCTTGGGCAGGCCCGTGGTGCCCGAGGAATAGACGATCCACAGCGGATGGTCGAAAGGCAGTGCGGCGATCTGCAGTTCGGCTGGCTGGGCCAGGGTTTCGCTCCAGAGCACGGCGTTGCGCAGGCCGTCGGGGCGCGCGTTCGCGTCCAGGTAGGGCAGGAAGATGCAGCGCTGCACGCTCGGCAGCCCCTCGAGCAGCATGGCGACGGTGTCGCTGCGCTCGTACCTGCGCCCGCCCCAGTGGTAGCCATCGACGGCGATCAGCACCTTGGGGTCGATCTGGCGGAAGCGGTCGAGCACCGTGGGCGCGCCCATGTCGGGCGAGCACACGGACCAGATCGCGCCGACCGACACCACGGCCAGAAACGCCACCATGGTCTGCGGGATGTTGGGCAGGTAGGCCGCGACGCGGTCGCCAGGCTGCACGCCCGCCTCGCGCAGCCATTGCGCGAGCGCCGCGACCTGCTCTTGCAGCATCTGCCAGGACATCTCGGAGCGCTCGCCCACCTCGTTGCGAAACACGATCGCAGGCCGCGCATCGGTGGCATGGCGGAACACCTGGCGTGCGTAGTTGGTGCGCGCGCCGACGAACCACTGCGCGCCGGGCATCTTGCGCTCGGTGAGCACCTGGCCGTTCCAATCGTCGAGCGGCAGGTCGAAATACTGGACGATCGCGCTCCAGAAGCCTTCGAGGTCATCGACCGACCACTGCCACAGCGCGGCATAGTCGGCAAAACGCAAGCCTCTTTCACGCTCCAGCCATTGCTGAAAGCGCGTGAGCTCAGCCTTTGCGACACGCTCAGGCGCAGGCGTCCACAGAATCTCTGGCGTTTCGCTGCTCATCGTGTCACTTCTCCTCAGGGGTTTTTTGTGCCGCACTCCCAAGCCGCACCACGCCGGCCGCGGCCAGGCGTTCGATATCGGGCTGTGCATAACCCAATTCGCTGAGCACGGCCGCCGTGTGCTGGCCCAAGGCGGGCGGCGGCGCCATGCTGTCCAGCTTGCGCATGCCCGCAGCAGGCTGCGCCGGGAAGGGGATCAAGGGGTAACCCGGCATTTGCGGATGCTGCACGAAACGCCCAGCAAGCACCGGATCGGCCATGGCCTGCGCGACGGTGTTCACCGGGCCGCAGGGGATGTCGGCGGCGTCGAACGCGTCCACCCACTCGTGCGCCACACGGGTGCGAAAGATCGCCTCGAGTTCGGCGAGCAACTCTTTGCTGTGGCGGATGCGCGCGGTATTGTTGTGATAGCGCTCGTCGCTGAGCCACTCAGGTTTTTCGAGTACCGCGCAGAAGCGCTTGAAGGCCCCTTCGTTGACCACCGAGACGCTGAACCAGGCACCGTCAGCGGCGCAGAAATGCCGGCTCGGCACGGCGATCGGCAGATTCACCGAGCGCACGGGCTCATGGTGCGTCACGGCGAGTTCGCCGAATTTGTTGGCCATGATGTTGAGGATGGTGTCGGCCAGCGAGAGCTCCACGCGCTGGCCTTCGCCGGTCTTTTGCCAGTGCATCACGGCAGTGAGCACGCCGAGCGCGCCGCACATGCCCGACACTACGTCGATCACGGGCAAGCCAATGCGTATGGGCGAATCGCCCTCTTCGCCGCTCGCGTAAAAGGCGCCGGCCATGCCTTGCACCACGCTGTCCACTGCCGGGCGCAGGCGGTACGCGGTCTGCTCGCCAAAGGCACTCACCATGTAATAAATGATGCCCGGGTGGATGGCGCGCACGTCTTCATAAGTCAGGCCCTGCTTTTCGGCGAAGTCGGGGCGGAAGTTGTGCACCAGCACGTGCGCTTGGCGGATCAGGCGGTGCAGCACCTCGCGCCCCTCGGGCTTGCGCAGGTCGAGCGCGATGGATTCCTTGCCGCGGTTGCAGTTGACGAAGGTGACGCTGTCCTCGCCGTAAAAAGGGGGGCCGAAATGCCGCCCTTCTTCGCCCGCCAATGCCTCGACCTTGATGACGCGCGCGCCGAGGTCCGCGAGCACCATCGCGGCATAAGGGCCCGCGATCAGGCGCGAGAGATCGAGAACGGTGATACCGTGTAAAACACCTTGCATGCGCTGGCCCGCCTTATTTTTTGGTGCGCTCGAAAAAGGCGGCGATGCCCGCACGGTGCTCGGGCGTGTCTTCGAGCACGGCCATGTGCGAAGACACCATGTCCAGGTGCGTGGCCAGCGCCATGGTCTGGCTTTGATAGACGGCGCGGCGGAAAAAGCGCACGGCCTGCTGCGACTTGGAGGCAATGGTGCGCGCGAGTTCGTAGGTGGCTGGCAGCAGCTGCGCATCGGGCACCGCGCGGTTCACCATGCCGATGCGCTCGGCCTCTTCGGCACCCACCACGCGCCCGGTCCAGAACAGCTCGAGCGCGCGCGCCGTGCCTATGAGGCGTGGCAAAAACCACGCGCCGGCGTCGCCCGCCATGAGGCCGATGTTGATGTAGCTCTCGGCCAGCGTGGCCGAGTTGGCCATGATGCGGATGTCGCACATCAGCGCCATGTCGCAGCCGGCCCCGCGCGCCGCACCGTTGATCGCCGCAATTACGGGCTTTTCCATGCGCTCCAGCACCAGCGCGATGCGGTGCACATGGCGGTAGAGAAAATCCTTGCGCGCCATGCTGTCCATGCCGCTGAACTTGGCCATCTCGGCAAAATCGCCGCCTGCGCAAAACGCACGCCCCGCGCCCGTGACGACGATGACTTTGACGCGCTCGTCGGCCTCCGCCGCTTCCAGTGCCGCACGCCAGGCATCGACCATGTCCATGTCGAAGGCGTTGAGCTGGTCGGGGCGGTTGAGTGTGAGCGTGCCTATGCCATCGGCGTCGGTGCTGAACAAAATGGGGGCTTGGGCGGACATGGGGAGCTTTCGGTGGCGCGTACGGAATGAAAAACGAAACGACCAAGACACCCGGCAGGCTGGCAATGCACGCAATGCCTTTGCAGCGCCCGGGAGCCGCTATGTTAGCAGAACAGTTGTTAGTTAGGTTTCCACTTCCCTTCGCTACAAAAACGAAGGGAGGGCGCGGCAAACCGCTGGCTCAGTTTTCCGATTCGTACAGGTGACGATACTTGTCGCGCAGCGGGTGCTTTTGCACCTTGCCTGTCGATGTCATGGGCAGCGCATCGACGATGCGGATCGCCTTGGGCACCTCGAACGCGCCCAGGTGCTCCTTGCAGTGCGCGATCAAGCTGGCCTCATCGACCTGCGCGCCAGGCTTGAGCATGACGAAGGCCGTCACGGCTTCGATCCAGCGCTGGTGCGGCAAGCCCACCGCAGCCGCATTGGCAACGGCCGGGTGGCGCAGCAGCACGGCCTCGACCTTGACCGAAGGCACATTTTCGCCGCCGGTCTTGATCATGTCCTTCTTGCGGTCGCGGAACATCATCTGCCCGTCTATCCACATGCCAAGGTCGCCCGTGTGGTGCCAGCCGAAGGCACGCGACTCAGCCGTGGCTTCAGGGTTTTTGTAGTAACCCTCCATGACGTTCGGGCCGCGGTGCACGATCTCGCCGACCTCGTTGGGGCCGAGGATATTGCCCTGGTCGTCCATCACGGCAGTGTCGTTGATCAGCGCGCTCACGCCCCAATAAGAGCCGAAACGCCGCAACTGCTCTTCGGGACGGAACGCCAAGGTCAATGGATACATCTCCGTCTGGCCCGTGCCGAGCGCGTAGTTCGGGCAGATTTCGGCGATCAAGCGGCGCAGCAGCGTCTCGGGCATGGGCGCCATCGCATACACGCACATGCGCAGGCTCGAAAGATCGCGCCCAGGCCGCGAGGGGTGGTCCAGGATGGCCTGGTGCATCAGCGGCAGGCCGACCAGAAAAGTCACACGCTCGTTCTCTATGGCGTCGAGCACGGCGCCAGGGTCGAAGGAGCGCATCACGATCACCGTGCCGCCTGCGGCCAGCACGCCGCACATCAGCGTGTGCTGGGCGCAGTGGAACAGCGGCAGCACGGCGATGTTCACGGCATCGCGCCACAGGCCAAACTCGATCGCGTTGTTCATCGCGGCCATGACGACGGACAGATGGCTTTGCATCACGCCCTTGGGGCGCCCTGTGGTGCCGCTGGTGTACATGATCTGCGCCACGTCGCGGTCGTGGATTTCCACTTCCGTTTCGATAGCTGATTGCGCAGCAAGGGCATGCGCAAAGGCCGAAAAAGACCCTGAACCTTCACCCTCTAGCACCCAGCCACGCCCCGGTTGCGCCTCAAGCGCGGCGCGCACTTCGGGGCGTGCATACAAGGGCGCATCGACGAGCGCGAAGCGCGCTTCGGAGTGCTCGATGATGTAGTTCACATCATCCACCCCCAAGCCGGTGTTGATCGGCACCCAGATCAACCCCGCGCGGTGAATACCGAACATCGCGATGAGGAATTCAAGCGAGTTGTTGCACAGCGTCGCGACACGATCGCCGCGCGTGAGCCCTTGCGCCAGCAACGCATTGGCGCAGCGCGTGACTTGATCGTTGAACTCGCCGTAGCTCATGCGCTGTTTGCCGAGCACGAACATGGTTTTGTGCGGATCGCGCGCCGCCGAGCGGCGCAGAAAGTCGCCAATCGTCACGCGCGCAATCGCGCCCGGCGGCGGCACGCCCTGGGTGACGGGTGTGGAAGGGGATGTTGTCGAAGTGACCATGGGTCGTGTCTCCTTTTTGGGTTTCTCATTCGCTCCGGGAAGGAGCCTCATCCTGCCTCGTTTTCAAAGAGATGCAGGAATTTTGCGCGCAAGAGGTGTTTTTGAGGCTTGTGCTACTCCCACTTCCAGTCTTTGTACATCTCGCGCAGCTTGGTCTTGAGGAACTTGCCCGTCGAAGTGCGCGGAATTTCGTTGACGAACACGAAGGCGTCGGGCAATTGCCACTTCGCATAGGTCTTGGCCAGGTGGTCGCGCAGATCATCCGCCGTCGCGCTGTGGCCGGGGCGCAGCACCACCACGGCGAGCGGGCGCTCGGCCCAGCGCGGGTGCGGCACGGCGATCACGGCCGCTTCGAGCACCGCCGGGTGGCCCATCAGGTTGTTTTCGAGATCGACCGAGCTGATCCATTCGCCGCCGGACTTGATCAAGTCCTTGGTGCGGTCGGTGAGTTGCAAAAAGCCCTCGGGGTCTATGGTGCCCACATCGCCGGTGCGCAGCCAGCCGTCGGCGGTGAAGTTGGCCTCGCTCACGGGCATTTCGTGGTAGCTGCCCGTGATCCAGGGGCCGCGCACCTGGATTTCACCGACCGACTTGCCATCCCATGGCACCTCGCCCTCGTCGCCCACGAGGCGGATGTCCACGAGCGGTGCCGCCATGCCTTGCTTGATGCGGTAAGCGTATTGCTGGTCTTTGGGCAACGCCTGCATCCAGGGCTTGAGCGCCGAAACGGTGCCCAGCGGCGAGGTTTCGGTCATGCCCCATGCCGTGCCGACCACCAGGCCAAACTCATCGAAGCCGCGGAACAAGGTTTCTGGCGCCGCCGAGCCGCCCACGAGCATGCGCATGCCTGGCACCAAGTCGTATTTGCCAGGATTGGTGCGCAAGGTTTGCAGCAGCGACAACCAGATCGTGGGCACGCCGCCGGTCACCGTGACACGCTCGCGCTGGTACAGGTCGAGCAGCGATTCCGAATCCAGGTGCGGCCCCGGGAACACCTGTTTCGCGCCCATGAACGTGGCCACAAAGGGCAAACCCCAGGCGTTGGCGTGGAACATGGGCACCACCGGCACCACGACGTCGCTGCCGGAGATGCTGATCCCGCCAGGCAAGGCCGCGACGAGCGAGTGCAGCACCGTGGAACGGTGCGAATACACGACGCCCTTGGGGTTGCCCGTGGTACCCGAGGTGTAGCACATGCCGCAGGGCGCGTTTTCGTCGAGCTCGACGTATTGAAAGTCGCCCGTGGCTGCGCCAATGAACTTTTCATAGTCTTCGTAGGGCGCGGGCACGGGCTGGCCCGTGAGCGGCACGACGATGATGCGCTCGAAGTTCACGTCCTTGGCAAACTGCGCGAGCAGCGGCAGCAGCACGTCATCGACGAGCAGAAAACGATCCTTCGCGTGGTTCACGATGAACGCGATGTCGTGCGGGAACAGGCGCAGATTGAGGTTGTGCATCACTGCGCCCGATGCGGGAATGCCGAAGTAGCACTCGAGATGCGCATAGTGGTTCCACATCAGCGTGGCCACGCGGTCGCCGGGCTGGATGCCTGCCTTCACCAGCACCTCGGCGAGCGCCTTGGCGCGGCGGTGGAAGTCTGCGTAGGTGTAGCGGTGCAAAGACTTGTCCGGCAGGCGCGAGACGATCTCGCTTTTACCGTGATAAACCCCGGCGCGCTCCAGAAAATGGTTGAGCGACAGGGGCACCTGCATCATGGTCGAGGGGATGCTGGACTTCTGCATTTCTATTTGTCTCCTATGGATTAAGAGAATGGGACCGCAATAGCGGCAAGGGGAAATAAGGATGCGGGGAGGAACGGGTGCCTGCGGCAAAGCAGGCAATTCATTTGGGGCTGCTACGCCGCAGCAGCATGCTCGAACCCAAGCCGCATCTTCGGGAAAAGCATAACAAACATGCGTTCGGCCAGCGCATGGATTCCCAGCCTTCCACCGGGCCTATACCACTGCGCCGACCAGTTGAGTGCGCCCAGCAATGTCTGGCGCACCAGCGCAACGTCCGGGTCCACGAGGCCTAGCTGCGCGGCTTCGGTCAGGGATTCGGTCCACAAGACCTCGTACGCATCGCGCAAGGCCAGGATGCGCTGCTGGGCTTCGGGCGAGAGGCTGCGCCATTCGTAGAGCAGCACCGTCATGGCGTCGAGCCGCGGCCCGAGCAGCGCTGCCAGATGCTGATGCACCATGGCGAGCAGGCGCTCCGGCAGGCGCTGATGCTCCGCCTGCGCCTGGCGCACTGCCTGCGTGATATCGCGCAAGCCTTCCTCCATGATCATCACGAGCAGGTCTTCTTTGGACGCGAAGTGATAAAACAAGGAGCCCGAGGTCATGCCCAGCACCTGAGCGATTTCGCGCACCGAGGTACGCTCGAAGCCCTGCCGCCGAAACAGGCTCGCGGCTGCGGAAAGAATTTCCTCTTTCCGCGTTGGCGCAGGGGTCTGGTCGTCTGCAGCGGTCTTTTTCATGGTATAAACTTTAGCACAACTAACAAGCGTTTGATTGATCTTGTTTGGATTGATCAATTCCCCGACCACCCTTCAAACCCAGCTGGACTGCCATGCTCGCTCGCACCATCTTTCAAGAAGAACATGAACTTTTCCGCGACCAGGCGCGTCGCTTTATCGAAGAAGAAGTCCTCCCGCACCACGCCGCCTGGGAAGAGCAAGGCATAGTGCCGCGCGAAGTCTGGCGTAAGGCCGGGGCTGCGGGCCTGCTGTGCCCGGCGATTCCCGAGCAGTACGGCGGTGGCGGCGGCACGCGCCTGCACAGCGCCGTGCTGATCGAGGAAGTTGCGCGCACCGGCACCAGCGGCCTGGGCTTTGGCCTGCATTCCGACATCGTCGCGCCCTACATCCTGGCCTACGGCACCGAGGAGCAGAAAAAAACCTGGCTGCCCAAGATGGCCACAGGCGAAGCCATAGGCGCCATCGCCATGACCGAACCCGGCGCCGGCAGCGACCTGCAGGCCGTGCGCACGCAGGCACTGCGCGAAGGCGACGAGCTCGTCATCAACGGCCAGAAAACCTTCATCACCAACGGCCAGAACGCCGACGTGGTGATCGTGGTCACCAAGACTGACCCCACCAAAGGGGCCAAAGGCACCTCGCTGGTGCTCGTCGAGACGAACCGCCCCGGTTTTCAGCGCGGGCGCAACCTCGAAAAAATCGGCATGAAGGCACAGGACACTTCGGAGCTCTTTTTCGACAACGTGCGCGTGCCCGTGAGCAACATCCTGGGCGGCGAAGGCAAGGGCTTTTTCCTGCTCATGCAGGAGCTCGCCTGGGAGCGCATGCAGATCGCGATCGGCGCAGCCGCAGGCGCCGAGGCCGCGCTTGACTGGACGCTTGCCTACACCAAGGAACGCAAGGTCTTCGGCCAGCCCGTGATCGACTTCCAGCACAACCGTTTCAAGCTCGCCGAGATCAAGACCGAGGTGCAGGTCGCGCGCGTGTTCGTCGACAAATTGCTCGAATTGCTGCTGCAGGGCCAGCTCGACGCCGCCACCGCGGCCATGGCCAAATACTGGACGACCGACCTGCACTGCAAGATCGTCGATCAATGCCTGCAGATGTTCGGCGGCTTCGGCTACATGTGGGAATACCCGATTGCCCGCGCCTTTGCCGATACACGCGTCTCGCGCATCTACGGCGGCACGAACGAAATCATGAAAGAAATCATCGGCCGCACGCTCTGACAGCACCCGCCATCCACCTTTGAGGAAACCCCCACCATGACCGAAGCCTTCATCTACGACGCCGTGCGCACCCCGCGCGGCAAGGGCCGCAGTTCCGGCGCCCTGCACGGCACGACGCCGATCCAACTCGCCATCACGGCGCTACAGGCGCTGCGCGACCGCAACCAGCTCGACACCGCACTGGTCGATGACGTGATTCTTGGCTGCGTCGAACCCGCAGCCGAACAGGGTGCGAACATCGCGCGCGTGGCCGTCATCACGGCGGGCTACGACCAGAGCGTGGCGGGCGTGCAGATCAACCGCTATTGCGCGTCCGGGCTCGAAGCCTGCAACATGGCTGCAGCCAAGGTCATGTCGGGCCAGTCCCCGCTAGTCATAGGCGGCGGCATCGAAAGCATGGGCCGCGTGCCCATGGGTACGAGCGGCGGCGCCTGGGCCGTCGATCCGGCCGTGGCCATCCCGACCTACTTCGTGCCGCAAGGGATTTCGGCCGACCTCATCGCGACCCTGTACGGCTACAGCCGCGCAGACCTCGACCGCTACGCCGTCGAGAGCCAGCGCCGCGCCGCGCAAGCCTGGGCAGAAAAGCGCTTCGCCAAGTCCATCGTGCCCGTGAAAGACGTCAACGGCTGCGTGGTGCTCGACCACGACGAGCACATGCGCCCCGACACCACGCTGGAGTCGCTCGCCAAGCTCGAACCTTCGTTCAAGGTGCAGGGCGAGCAATATGGCTTCGACGGAGTGGCGCTGCAGCGCTACCCCACGCTCGAGCGCATCACCCACGTGCACCACGCGGGCAATTCGTCGGGCATCGTCGATGGCGCCTCGGCCGTGCTGATCGGCAACGCCGAGGTCGGCCAGCGCCTGGGCCTCAAGCCGCGGGCGCGCATCCGTGCCTTCGCCTCGATCGGCAGCGAGCCCACCATCATGCTGACCGGGCCTTCATATTCAGCCGAAAAGGCGCTCAAGCTCGCGGGCATGAAGGCCTCGGACATCGACCTGTACGAGCTCAACGAAGCCTTTGCCGCGGTGGTGCTGCGCTTCATGGACGTGATGGACGTGCCGCACGACAAGATGAACGTCAATGGCGGCGCCATCGCCATGGGGCACCCGCTCGGCGCCACGGGCGGAATGATCCTGGGCACCGTGCTCGATGAACTCGAGCGCCGCAACCTCTCCACCGGCCTGGTCACGCTGTGCGTGGGCGCCGGCATGGGCACCGCCACCATCATCGAGCGCATCTGACCCGGCCACACCCCGGAGCACGCAGGTTTCACCCATTTCACCAGGACTCTCACCATGACGATCGACTACAAGGTGGATGCCGACGGCATCGCCACCATCACCTGGGCCATGCAGGACGTGCCGATGAACGTCCTCAACGAGCAATCCATCCCCGCCTTCAGCGAGGCCGTGCGCAAGGCCGTGACAGACGCCGCCGTCAAGGGCGTGATCATCGCCTCGGCCAAGCCCGACTTCATCGCCGGCGCCGACCTCAACATGATGCTTGCGATCACCGACGTGCAAGGGCTGATGGACTTCGTTGCGCGCCTGCACACTTTGCTGCGCGGCATCGAAAAAAGCGGCAAGCCCTTCGTCGCCGCGCTCAACGGCACCACGCTGGGCGGCGGCTACGAAGTCGCGCTGGCCTGCCACCGCCGCATTGCCGCCGACAACCCCAAGGCCCAGATCGGCCTGCCTGAAGTGGCCATCGGTCTGCTGCCAGGCGGTGGCGGCACGCAGCGCCTGCCGCGCATGATCGGGCTGCGCGGCGCCCTGCCCTTGCTGCTCGAAGGCAAAAAGCTGCCCCCCAAGAAAGCCCTCGAAGCCGGTCTCGTCGATGAGGTCGTGCCCGCTGAACAATTGCTCGCGCGCGCCAAGGAGTGGCTGCTTACCGAAGGCCCCAAGAACGCCGTGCAACCCTGGGACCGCAAAGGCTTCAAACTGCCCGGCGGCGCGGTGCAAAGCCCCGTGGGCTACGAGACTTTCACGCTGGGCAACGCCATGCTGCACGCCAAGACCTTCGGCAACTACCCTGCACCCGAGGCCATTCTGAGCAGCGTTTACAACGGCTGCCAGGTGGACATAGACACAGGCTGCAAGGTCGAAGGGCGCGAATTCGTCAAGCTCGCGACGGGCAAGGTCTCGAAGAACATGATCCGCTCGCTGTTTTTCGGCATCGGCGACGCGAACAAGCTGGCCTCGCGCCCCAAGAATGTGCCCAAGGCCAGCTACCGCAAGGTCGGCATCCTGGGCGCGGGCATGATGGGCGCGGGCATTGCCTATGCGTGCGCCGAGGTTGGCATGCAGGTGGTGCTGCTCGACACCAGTCTCGAAGCCGCGAACAAAGGCAAGGGCTACAGCGAGGCGCTGTGGAACAAGCGCGTGGCCGCCAAGCGCATGAGCGAGGCCGAGCGTGACGCCAAGCTCGCGCTGATCCAGCCCACGACCGATTTTGCGGCGCTCGCCGGTTGTGACATCGTGATCGAAGCCGTGTTCGAAGACCGCGCCATCAAGGCCGAGGTCACGCGCAAGGCCGAAGCCCAGCTCGCGCCGACGGCCATCTTTGCGTCCAACACCAGCACGCTGCCCATCACCGGCCTGGCCGAAGCCTCGGCACGCCCGGCGAATTTCATTGGCCTGCACTTTTTCTCGCCCGTGGACAAAATGCCGCTGGTCGAGATCATCCGCGGCAAGGCCACGAGCGACGAGTGCCTCGCGCGCGCCATGGACTTCGTCAAGGCCATCCGCAAGACGCCCATCGTCGTCAACGACAGCCGCGGTTTTTACACCAGCCGCGTGTTCTCTACCTACGTCGGCGAAGGCCTGGCGCTGCTCGCCGAAGGTGTGGCACCGGCGCTGATCGAAAACGCCGGCCGCATGTGCGGCATGCCCGTGGGCCCGCTCGCGCTGGCCGATGAGGTGTCGCTCGAACTCATGGCGCGCATCCGCAAACAGACCGCCGCCGACCTTGGCGCGGCCTACCAGCGCAGCGCCATCGACGATGTCTGCGACCGCATGGTGGACAATCTCGGGCGCCTGGGCAAAAAAATCGGCAAGGGTTTTTACGACTACCCGCAAGGCGCGCCCAAGCACCTGTGGGCTGGCCTCGCGCAGGAATTCCCACAGGCTGCAACGCAGCCCAGCGTGGAGAGCGTCAAACAACGCCTGATGTTCATCCAATCGGTTGAGACGGCGCGCTGCCTCGAAGAAAAGGTGCTGCTCGCGCCCATCGATGCCGACGTGGGCGCCATTTTGGGCTGGGGTTTTCCGCCCTACCTCGGCGGCCCTATCGGCCAGATCCACACCGTGGGCGTGGCCGAATTCGTCGAGACCTGCGAAGCCCTGGCACAACGCGTCGGCCCGCGTTTCGCCCCGCCCCAGCTGCTGCGCGACATGGCCCAGCGCGGCGCTGCCTTCTACACCCGTTGAGCGAGGGAAAGCCCCCATGCCTGTCATCCAAAGCCAAATCGATCCGCAATCGGAGAGCTTTCAGCGCGAGCGCGAGCAGATGCTCGCGCTGATCCACAATTTCCGCGACTACGAAGACCGCGTGCGCAACACCTCCAACAGCCAGGAGTCCAAGTTCCGCGCACGCAAGCAGCTGCTGCCGCGCGAGCGCATCGCGCTGCTGCTCGACCGCGGCTCCGAGTGACTGGAGTTTTCCACGCTCGCGGGCCTGCGCATGCACGACGACGATGGTGACAAAAACGTGCTCGGCGGCGGCATCATCACCGGCATAGGGATGGTGGCTGGCGTGCGCTGCGTGGTGATCGCGTCCGACAGCGCCATCAAAGGCGGCACCATCACGCCCATGGGCATGCGCAAAGGCCTGCGCGCCGAAGCCATCGCGATGGAAAACAAACTGCCCGTGATCCGCCTCGTCGAATCGGGGGGTGCCAACCTGATGCACGTGGGCGAGGTCTTCATCGAAGGCGGGCGCGGCTTTGCCAACCAGGCGCGTCTGTCGGCCGCGGGCATTCCGCAGATTTGCGTGATGCACGGACATTCGACGGCGGGCGGCGCCTACCTGCCCGGCATGTCCGACTACGTGATCATGGTGCGCGGGCGCGCCAAGGCGTTTCTCGCCGGCCCGCCGCTGCTCAAGGCCGCGACGGGCGAAATCGCCACCGACGAGGAACTGGGCGGCGCCGAAATGCACTGCACGACCTCGGGCGTGGCCGAATACCTGGCCGAGGACGACGCCGACGGCATCCGCATCGCGCGCGACATCATGGCGCGCCTGCCCTGGAACGACAAACTGCCACTGCGTGCGCCCAAGACCTGGAAGGAGCCGCGCTACCCCATCGACGAGATCGTGGGCACCGTGCCCGTCGATTTCCGCCACCCCTACGACATGCGCGAGGTGCTCGCGCGCATCATCGACGACTCCGACTTTCTCGAGTTCAAGGCCTTGTATGGCAGCGCCACGGTGTGCGGCATGGGCTCCATCGAAGGACAACCTTGCGGCTTCCTGGGCAACAACGGCCCCATCGATCCGCAAGGCGCGACCAAGGCCGCGCAATTCATCCAGTTGTGTTGCCAATCAGGCACGCCGCTCATCTTTTTGCAAAACACCACGGGCTTCCTCGTGGGCAAGGACGTGGAGCAGGTCGGCATCATCAAGCACGGCGCGAAGATGATCCAGGCCGTCACCAACGCCACCGTGCCGCGCATCACCTTGATGATCGGCGCCTCGTTCGGCGCGGGCAACTACGGCATGTGCGGGCGCGCCTACGACCCGCGCTTCGTCTTTGCCTGGCCCAACGCGCGCGTGGCGGTGATGGGCGGCGAGCAGGCTGCGACGGTGATGCGCATCGTCACCGAAGAAAAATTCGCCCGCACGGGCAAAACGCCGCCCGCCGACGCCATGCAATCCATGCGCGAGGAAATCCTGCAGCGCTTCGACAAGGAATCGCACGCCTTCTTCGCCACGGCGCGCCTGTGGGACGACGGCATCATCGACCCGCGTGACACGCGCCGCGTGCTCGCCACCGCCCTGGCCATGTGCCGTGAAGCCGAAGCCCGTCAACTGAACCCCAACACCTTCGGTGTCGGCCGGATGTGAGAAAACCCATGCGTTTTACCAAGATACTGATCGCCAACCGTGGCGAAATCGCCTGCCGCGTGATCCGCACGGCCAAGGCCATGGGCTACCGTACCGTGGCCGTCTACAGCGAGGCCGACGCCCAAGCCCTGCACGTCGCCATGGCCGACGAGGCCGTGTGCATAGGCCCGCCGGCCGTGCGCGAGAGCTACCTCAACATGCAGGCGCTGCTGCGCGCCGCGGCCAGCACGGGCGCCGACGCCGTGCACCCGGGCTACGGCTTTTTGTCCGAAAACGAAGCGTTCGCGCAAGCCTGCCAGGATGCCGGGCTGGTTTTCATCGGGCCAGCCCCCGAGGCCATCTTGCACATGGGCAACAAGGCCGGCGCCAAGCGCCTGATGCTGGCTGCGGGCGTGCCCTGTGTGCCCGGCTACCAGGGCGCCGACCAGTCCGACGCCACGCTGATCGCGCAAGCGCGCGAAATCGGCTTTCCCATCATGGTCAAGGCCGCAGCAGGCGGTGGTGGGCGCGGCATGCGCCTCGTTGCCAAACCCGAAGACCTGCCCAACGCGCTCACGAGCGCGCGCTCCGAAGCCAAGAACGCCTTCGGCAGTGACGAGCTGATCCTCGAGCGCGCCGTGCTCGAGCCGCGCCACGTCGAAATCCAGGTGTTCGGCGACCGCCACGGCAACATCATCCACCTCGGCGAGCGCGACTGCTCGATCCAGCGCCGCCACCAGAAAGTGTTCGAAGAAGCGCCCTCGCCGGCGGTCTCGCCCGAGTTGCGCGCGCGCATGGGCGCCGCCGCCGTGGCCGCGGCGCGCGCCGTGAACTACGTGGGCGCGGGCACGGTGGAGTTTTTGCTCGACCGCGACGGCAACTTCTATTTCCTCGAAATGAACACGCGGCTGCAGGTCGAGCATCCCGTGACCGAATGCGTCACGGGGCTGGACCTCGTGGCCTGGCAGATCGCCGTGGCGCGCGGCGAGGCGCTGCCGCTGACGCAGGAACAGGTGCAGCTCTCGGGCCACGCGATCGAGGTGCGCCTGTACGCCGAAGACCCGTATGCCGACTTTTTGCCGCAAAGCGGCGACGTACTCGTGTGGCAGCCGCCCAGCGGACCCGGCGTGCGTGTGGACCACGGCCTGATCGAAGGCCAGGCCGTGAGCCCGCACTACGACCCGATGATCGCCAAGATCATCGCCCATGGCGCCACGCGCGAAGAAGCGCGCCGGCGCCTGATCGGCGCGCTGCAAAACACGCAGCTGCTGGGGCTCGCGAACAACCGCTCGTTCCTCGAAGCCGTGGCCGAGCACCCGGTGTTTGCCGCGGGCGACGCGACCACGGCCTTCATCGCACAGAACTTCGACGCCACGCAGTGGGTGCGCCCGCAGCCCGACTCGCTCGCGCTCGCACTCGCCGGTGTGCTCTGGTTCGAGGCCACCGCACCCGCAGGCGCGCGCCCGTGGCGCACCACGGGGCCGGCCCGCTGGCCCATGACGCTGGGCGAAAACGAGCGCCGCCACCTGATTTTCGTCACCGCGCTCGACAAGCACGACTACCGCGTCGAGGTGGGCACGCAAGTGCACCAGATTCGCGTGCTCGAGCGCAGCGGCGCCCAGCTCAGCCTGCTCGCCGACGGCGTACGCCAGCACGCGCTGGCCGCATTCCACAACGGCAGCTTGCATCTGGAATTCAAGACCCTGAGCGCCAGCTTTGAAGACCTGACCTACGCCCCGCCCGCGGGTGCCGAGGGCAACGCCGAGGCACGCATCGTCGCGCCCATGAACGGCAAGGTGCTGGGCGTTTTCGTGCAGCCCGGCGACCGCGTCGAAAAGGGCCAGCGCGTGGCCGTGCTCGAAGCCATGAAGATGGAGCACCAGTTGCTCGCGCGCCGCGACGGCGTGGTTGATCAGGTGCTCGTGCGCGTAGGCGACCAGGTGCCGTCCAAGGCCGTGCTGGTGTCGCTGGCTGAAGAAGAAAACGCTTGATCGGCTCCACAGCCTCCACTCTCACACCCATCATTACCCCGAAGCGAAAACCAAAGGAGAAGCCTATGTCCACCAGCGCCCAAGGAGCCAGCCCTTTTTACACGGCCGAGCATGCGGCCTTTCGCGACCTCATGCGCCGCTTCGTCGCGAAAGAAATCACGCCTTTCGTCGATGAATGGGACGACGCCGGCAGCTTTCCACGCGAGCTCTACAACAAGGCCGCCGAAGTCGGCCTGCTGGGTCTGGGCTTTCCCGAGACCTACGGCGGCAACGATGGCGACCTGTTCATGACCATCATCGCCTCGCAGGAGCTCGCGCGCTGCGGCGCGGGCGGTGTGCTCGCGAGCCTGCTGTCGCACACCATAGGCTGCCCGCCCATCGTCAACGTGGGCAGCGAGGCGCTCAAGCAGCGCGTGCTGCCGCCCGTGCTGCGCGGCGAGAAGATCAGCGCGCTGGGCATCACCGAACCCTCGGGCGGCTCGGATGTGGCCAACCTCAAGACCACGGCGCGGCGTGAGGGCGACCACTACATCGTCAACGGCTCCAAGACCTTCATCACCTCGGGCATACGCGCCGACTTCTACACCGTGGCCGTGCGCACCGGCGGCCCCGGGCCCGGCGGCGTGTCGCTGCTGCTGATCGAAAAAGGCACGCCCGGCTTCACACAGACGCCGCTGCGCAAAATGGGCTGGCTGTGCTCCGACACCGCGACGCTGTATTTCGACAACTGCCGCGTGCCCGTGGAAAACCTCGTCGGCCAGGAAAACCAGGGCTTCAAGGCCATCATGAAGAACTTCAACCGCGAGCGCATCTTCCTCGCGGCGGGCGCCAACGGTTTTGCGCGCGTGTGCCTTGACGAGGCGCTCGCCTGGGCCAAGCAGCGCGAGATGTTCGGCGGCAAGCTCATAGACATGCAGGTCACGCGCCACAAGCTCGCCGACATGGCCATGCGCATCGAGGCCACGCAGGCCATGCTCGAACTGCTGGCCTGGCGCGTCGAGCAGGGCGAGCAGCCCGTGGGCGAAATCTGCCTGCTCAAGAACCAGGCGACGCAGACCATGGCCTTTTGCGCCAACGAGGCCGTGCAGATCCACGGCGGCGCGGGTTTCATCCGCGGCGTCACCGTCGAGCGCATCTACCGCGAAGTCAAGGTCAATGCGATCGGCGGCGGCGCCGAAGAAGTCATGCGCGACCTGGCCTCGCGCCAGCTCGGTTTTTATGCATGAAATCGGCCTCTAGCCCACATCTATCCTGCATAAGCAGCTACATCTGAAGTAGTAACCCGTTTTGCCCGCGATGAACTCTGCCCTTCCCACTGCCACCCCGGCCAGCACACCGGCGCAAGACTTGCGCCGTGCCATGCACGAGGCATTGCAGACGGCGCCGCCCACAAGCAGCCCTGACGGCGCGGGCGGTTTTCCGCGTGCCTGGTGGGCCCACCTGGGCCGCCGCGGCGTGCTGGGCCTGGGGTTTTCGCTGGATGGGCGCCCACCCGCAGCCGACGCGGTGCAGGTCAGCGCGCTTGCGGGGCAGATCACGCACGCCACCGGCAGCCTGGGGCTGGGCATGGCCTGGATGATGCAGCAGCTGCTCGGGCGCTACGTGCTCGGTCCGCTCGTGCAGCAGGGCGCATCGGACGCATCGCAGGCCTTGCTCGCCCAGCTGCTGGCAGCCATGGCTGCGGGCGAATGCCTGCTCGCGTTGGCGATCTCCGAGCCTGGCGTGGGCGCGCAGCCCAAGCACTTGCGCACGCGCGCCGTGCCGCAACCCCGCCCAGCAGGTGACGGCGACTGGGTGCTCGACGGGCACAAAGCCTTCATCAGCAACGGCCCCGCGGCCGACGCGATCATCGTGCTCGCCGTGAGCGCCGAACACGAGGGCCGCAAGCGCTTCGACGCCTTCTTGCTCGACGCGCAAACGCCCGGCCTCAGGCGCGAGGCGAACGCGCGCGTGCAAGGGCTGGCGCCGCTGGGGCACTGTGACCTGTTGCTCGAATCTTGCCGTGTGCCCGCGATCCGGCGCATAGGCCCGCCCGGCCTGGCGTTTGAAACCATCGCACGTCCCGTGCGCGCCGTCGAAGATGCGCTGCTGCTCGGCCCGCTGCTCGGCGCCATGCAGTGCGAGCTCGAAGCGCTCGCGCGTGCGCTCAGCATGGCAACATCGGGCGGTGCCGGCACCGCCGGCACCGCAGCAAACGATGCCGTGCGCGAACTCGGTGCGCTGCAGCTCGAATGGCAGGCGCTGCACGCCGTGCGCGACGCCGTCGCCCGCCAGCTCGAAGTGCAAGGCTGCGACGACGCGCTGGCCTTTGCCACCGTAGGCGCGCGCCGCCTGCTCGAGCGCTGGCAGACCGCCTATGAAAAGGCTTGCGCATCATGGGCCGCAGCGCTGCTGCCTGAGCCGAACGGCCCGCCGCCGGGCACAGCACCTCCTTCGCTCGTCCGTGATCTGCGTCTGGTGCTGGGCATCGCGCGCGGCGTGGCGCAATCCCGTCAACTCCAAAGGGGGCAGCAGTTGCTCCAATCACTCCACCCATGAAAACAGAGCATTCCGACCATTTCACATCCATAGACCGCGTCGCCCAAAGCTTCGCTGCCGTCGATTACATCGCGAGCCCCGCAATCGCCACCTCGGTCTATCTGGGCTTTCACCTCGAAAAGCCCATCCTCATCGAAGGCCCCGCCGGCGTGGGCAAAACCGAGCTCGCCAAGAGCATGGCCGACATCCTCGCCGTGCCCCTGATCCGCATGCAATGCTACGAAGGGCTTGACGAATCCAAGGCACTGTACGAATGGAAATACGGCAAGCAACTGCTCTATACCCAGTTGCTCAAGGACAAGCTCGGCGAAATGATGCAGGGCGCCAAGGGCCTGGCCGAGTCCATGGACAGGCTGCACGCGCACGATGACCTGTTTTTCAGCGAGCATTTCCTCGAGCCGCGCCCGCTGTACCAGGCCTTGCACCAAGAGAAAGGCTGCGTGCTGCTGATCGACGAAATCGACAAGTCCGACCCCGAATTCGAGGCCTTTTTGCTCGAAGTGCTGTCGGACTTCCAGGTTTCGGTGCCAGAACTCGGCACCATCAAGGCCAAGGTCAAGCCCATCGTGTTTTTGACCAGCAACAACACGCGCGAGATGAGCGACGCGCTCAAGCGCCGCTGTCTGCACCTGCACATCAGCTTCCCCGAGCCGGCGCTCGAGCGCCGCATCCTCGAGCGGCGCGTGCCCGGCCTGTCCGCCACGCTCAACCGCGAGCTGGTCGCCTTCATCCAGGCGGTGCGCCAGCTCGACCTCAAAAAACTCCCCTCGGTCAGCGAAACCATAGACTGGGCCAAGACGCTGCTGCTGCTCAACGCCGAGCACCTGAGCCTGGACCTGGTGCGCGACACGCTCAACGTGTTCCTCAAGTTCGAGCAGGACATCGCCACGGCGAACGAGCAAATGGGGAATCTGTTGCAACAAGCCCGCAAGGACGCAGAGCTGTCCCATGCAAGCCACGCTTGAAGACTTTTTCAAGGCGCTGCGCGGCAGCGACCTCGAAGTGCACCTGAACGCGCAGGTCGATGCGGCGCGCGCCGTCGAGCTCGTCGGCTGGAGCGACCGCACGCTGCTGAAAAACGCGCTCGGCACCACGCTGGCCAAGACCACGGCAGACCGCGTGCTGTTCGACGAGGCCTTCGACCGCTTCTTTCGCTTCGATGCGTTCCAAAAGCCGGCCGGCGGCGTATCCGGCGCGCCCAGCGCAGGCCAGGCCGCTTCGCAAAGCGCAGATCAAACCAACCCTGACCAGCCCAAGGACGAGCAGCCCAAGATAGGCTCGGGCGGCCCCGGCGGCTGCCAGGGCAGTGGCGGGCAGGCGCTGTCGCAACTGCTGCTCTCGGGCGACTCGGCGGCGCTTGCCAAGCGCATGCAGGAAGCCGCGCGCGAAGTCGGCCTGACCGACATCTGGTTCTTCACGCAAAAAGGCTACTACACGCAAAAAATCCAGCAGGCCATGGGGCTGGAGCTGCTCGACCGCGAAATCGCCGACGCCAAGCGCCAGACCATGGCGCCCGAGCGCGCCAAGGAGCTCGAACTCGCGCGCAAGCGCCTGTTCAACGAAGTGCGCAACTTCGTCGAGCGCAAGCTCGCGCTCTACGGCACCGCGCCCACGCGCCAGCTGCACGACGATTTTTTGCAGACGCAAAAGCTCTCGAACATCGAAAAACGCGACTTCGAGCGCATGCATGTCATCGTGCGCAAAATGGCCAAGCGCCTGGCCGAGCGCCACGCGCGGCGCAAAAAGCAGCGCGTGCGCGGCCAGCTCGACTTCCGCAAAACGCTGCGCAAGAACGCGGCCTACGGCGGCATCCTGTTCGAAACCTTCTGGCGCACCAAGGTGGTCGATAGACCGCGCGTGATCGCTATCTGCGACGTGAGCGGCTCGGTGCGCCAGTACGCGCGCTTTTTGCTCCTTTTTTTATACAGCCTGGACGAGCAACTGAGCGGCGTGCGCAGCTATGCGTTCACCAACCACCTAGTCGATGTCAGCGACACCTTCGCGCAGCTGCCGGTCGAACAAGCGGTGGACAAGGTCATCCAGGCCGTGGGCGGCTCGGGCACTGACTACGGCCAGACCCTGCTCGACATCGAAGAACAATTGCTCGACCAGATCGACCGCCGCACCACTATCCTGTTTCTCGGCGACGCGCGCAACAACCGCGGCGAGGCACACACCGAAGTCATGCGCCTGCTCTACGAGCGCGCGCGCCGTGTGATCTGGCTCAACCCCGAGCCCACCTCGTTCTGGGGCCTGGGCGATTCGGAGATGAAACGCTACGCGCCCTACTGCCACATCGCGCGCGAGTGCAACTCGCTCGTGCAGCTCGAAAGCGTGCTCGACGCGCTGCTGCGCACGAACGCGGCGAGCGCCTGATGCCAATTTATTTTTTGCCTATTTAGGAGATTTTTTTGAGTACCACCGCTTCTGCGCAAGACCGCATCACCGCCTGGAAAAAGACCTGGAACGACAGTCTGTTTTTGAAAGCACAGGGCCTCGAAGTCGAAGAAACTGGCGTTGGCCGTGTCACCGTGCGTTTGCCGCAAGTGCAGCCGACGCAGCTCGGCGGCGGCGGCACCGATCACGAGCTCAACAGCGGCGTGCTCAACGGCGGTGTCATCTCGTACATGTTCGACGGCGCGCTCGGCTGGGCCATCATGTCCGCGCTCATGGACTTGCCCGAGGCCAAGGAAATCAACCCTTCCGACCTGCGCCAGTTCACCATCAACCTCGACATCACTTTCCTCGACGCCGCCATGGGCTCGCGCTTCGAGGCGCATGGCCGCATCGTGCGCGTGAGCAAGTCGACCGCCTTTGCCGAGGGCGACTTCGTCGACGCCAACGGCAAGGTCTGCGCCACCGCCAAAGGCATCTGGCGCATCTTCTGGCCGCGCAACAAGCTTGCCGCGGCCAGTTGATCCTTGGCGGCTGACGGCCATCACCCCACTTCAATCAACCCACTGGAGACAAGCATGAGCAAAACCACCCTGCGCATAGGCAGCGCCTCGGGCTTCTGGGGCGACACGGAATTTTCCGCGACCCAGCTCATCGAGCACGGCAACATCGACGTGCTGGTGTTCGACTACCTCGCCGAAATCACCATGTCGCTGCTCAGCCGCGCCAAGGCCAAAGACCCGGAGCTAGGCTACGCGCCCGACTTCATCAGCACCATGCGCCCGCTTTTGAAAGAAATCAAGGCACGCGGCATCAAGGTGATCGCGAATGCCGGCGGCGTCAACCCTTCGGCCTGCCGCGCGGCGCTCGTCGCGGCGGCGCAGGCTGAAGGCGTGGACTTGAAGATCGCCGCCGTGCTCGGCGACGACCTCATGCCGCAGGTCGAGGCGCTGCGCGCCGCGCAGACCAAAGAAATGTTCTCGAGCGCGCCCTTCCCGCAAAAAGTCATGAGCGCAAACGCCTACCTCGGCGCCTTTCCGATCGCGGCGGCGCTCTCGGCGGGCGCCGACATCGTGGTCACGGGCCGCTGCGTCGACAGCGCCGTGACGCTCGGGCCGCTGATCCACGCCTTCGGCTGGAGCGCCAGCGACTACGACCGCCTCGCGCAAGGGAGCCTCGCGGGCCACCTGATCGAATGTGGCACGCAGACCACGGGCGGCAATTACACCGACTGGGAGTCCGTGCCCGGCTGGGACGACATGGGCTTTCCGATCGCCGAATGCCGCGCTGACGGCAGCTTCGTCGTCACCAAGCCCGAAGGCACGGGCGGGCTCGTGTGCCCGTCCACCGTGGGCGAGCAGATGCTCTACGAAATCGGCGACCCGCGCGCCTACATCCTGCCCGACGTGGTGTGCGACTTCACGGGCGTCACGCTCACGCAGGTCGGCCCCGACCAGGTCGAGGTCAAGGGCGCGCGCGGCCGCGCACCCACCGACCAGGCCAAGGTCAGCGTCACCTACGCAGACGGCTTTCGCGCCACGAGCCTGTTCATGATCGGCGGCATAGATGCCGGCCCCAAGGCGCACCGCGTGGGCGCGGCCATGCTCGCGCGCCTGCGCCGCTATTTCGCGCAGCGCGGCTGGCCCGACTTCACTGAAACCAGCGTCGAGGCCATTGGCGCCGAAGACACTTACGGCCCGCACGCGCGCACGAGCTCGCGTGAGGTGATGCTCAAGGTCGGCGTGCGCCACCCCATGAAGGACGCGCTCGAGCTGTTCTCGCGCGAGGTGGCGCCGCTCGCGCTGATGTCCGCCCCGGCGATCACGGGCTTCACCGGCGGGCGCCCCAAGGTGCAGCCGGTGGTGCGCCTGTTCTCGTGCCTGGTGCCCAAGGCGCAGGTGGTGGCGAGCATAGACATGGGCGAACAGACCGTGCCTGCGCCGCAGTGGAGCGGCCAGCCCTTCAACCCCACGAGCCTGCCCACCGTCACGGGCCCGTTGCCTGCCGCCAACGCCTTTGCGCGCGGCATGCGCACCGTGCCGCTCGTCAAGCTCGCATGGGGGCGCAGCGGCGACAAGGGCGACGCGGCCAACATCGGCATCATCGCACGCCGCCCCGAATACCTGCCCTTCATCCGCGCCGCGCTGACCGAGCAGGCCGTGGCCGGCTATTTTGCGCACCTCGTCAAAGGCAAGGTCGAACGCTTCGACCTGCCGGGCACGCATGCGCTGAACTTCCTCCTGCAAGAAGCCCTTGGCGGCGGCGGCATCGCCTCCATCCGCATGGACCCGCAAGCCAAAGCCTACGCGCAGATGCTGCTCGACTTCCCCGTACCCATCCCCGCCGAAATGGCGCTGTGATGGGCACGCTTTTCCCTTCCCCCACCCCCTGACACCGAGGAGATAGACCATGAACGCACCCATCAAGCCCAGCACCTCCATGGAGGCCATGCAAGCGCGCATCCGCGACATCCAGGAAGCCACGCGCGGCGTCACCGCCCAATACGACCGTGCCTACATCCTGCAGTGCATCAAGGAAGACCGCTTCCCCGACGAACTCTGGGCCAAGCTCGGTGAGTTCGGCCTGCTGGGCCTCTCGATCCCGGAGGAATACGGCGGCTCGGGCGGCGGCGTGCTCGAAATCACCGCGCTCAACGAAGCCCTGGCCCTGGCCGGCGTGCCCACGCTGTTCCTCGTGGTCACGGGGCTGGGCCGCGTGCCCATCGTGCGCAACGGCACGCCCGAGCAGATCAAGAAATACGTCACCCCGACCTGCACCGGCGAAAAGAAGATGTGCTTTGCCATCACCGAGCCCAACGCCGGCACCAACAGCTTCGCGATGACCACGCTCGCCCAACCGAACGGCAAGGGCGGCTGGACGCTCAATGGGCAAAAGGTGTTCATCTCCGGCGCGCGCGATGCCGACTTCATGCTCGTCGTCGCGCGCACCACACGCGCCGCCGAAGTCAAAAACCGCACCGAAGGCATGTCGCTGTTCGTGCTCGACATGAAGACGCCCGGCATCAAGCTGCAGCAGCTCAACATCCAGGTGGAAACGGCCGAGCGCCAGTACATGGTGTTCTTCGACAACGTCGAACTGCCCGCCGACGCACTGATCGGCGAAGCCGGCAAGGGCGCCAAGGCGATGTTCGAAGGCCTGAACTCCGAACGCCTGCTCGCCGCGGGCGCCGCGCTGGGCCTGGGCGACTACGCGCTCGCCAAAGCCGTGGCGTATTCCAAAGATCGCAAGCCTTTCGGCAAGCCGATCGGCTCGTACCAGGCGCTGCAGCACCGCATGGCCATGGCCAAGGCGCAGATCGAAGCTGCACGCCTCATGACCTACTCGGCCGCCGAGCGCTTCGACGCCGGTGAAGACGCAGGCGCACACGCCAACATGGCCAAGCTGCTCGGCTCCGAAGCCGCCGTCGCCGCCGTCGAAGCCGCACTGCAGACGCACGGCGGCTACGGGTTCGACCGCGACTACGACGTGGTCACGCTCTGGCCCATGCTGCGCCTGCTCAAGATCGCGCCGATCAACAACGAAATGCTGCTCAACTACATCGGCGAACACGTGCTGGGCCTGCCCAAGTCGTATTGATCCATCAGGCACGGGCTTGCCTGCAGCGCAAGCCCGGCCGCATCCAAAACCACGAAGCGGGCTGCGGCCCGCTTTTGTTTTGGGAGCTGCCAGCGCAGGTGTAGCAAGCGCTAGAAGCATTTTTTGCCTTAAACCCAGATTGTTCATTAGGACGCGGGATGATGGCGAGGTGGCTGGCGAGGCAGTTTGGCTGCTGAGGAGAAGTCCATGGCCGGTGCCATGGACGCCGAGGCAGCGGCCAAAATGGCCGTCAGGCGCCTGCCAGCGCCCGCGTAGGTGCGCAGCACCGCCTAATGGACAATCTGGGTTAAACCCAAATTGTCCACGAGGACGCAGGGTGATGGCATGTTTCATGCCAAGCGGCAGGTCATCAGCGCGTCACGCACAAGTCACGAACGCCACCCATGATGGCTGCGCATGACATGCATAGACTTGGTGTATTTCGACGCGGGCGGCGGCCACCGCGCTTCGGCGCAGGCGCTCGAGGCCGTGATCCGCGAGCAAGGCAGGCCGTGGCAGGTGCGGCTCGTAAACCTGTTCGAGGTGCTCGACCCGCAGGGCTACTTTCGCAAGCTCACGGGCATGCGCCCCGAAGACCTCTACAACCGGCGCCTCGAGCGCGGCTGGACGCTGAGTTTTCGCCAGGAGCTCAAGCTGCTGCAGGCCGTCATCCGCCTGGCCCATCCGCAGCTCGTGCGCCGTCTGCAGCAGCACTGGCTGCGCACCGAGCCCGACATGGTCGTCTCGGTGGTGCCCAATTTCAATCGCGCGCTCTACGCCAGTCTGGCCTCGGCGCTGCCCGGCGTGCCCTACGTCACCATCTTGACCGACCTGGCCGACTACCCGCCGCACTTCTGGATCGAGCGCGGCCAGGCGCAGCACTTCATTTGCGGCACGCCCAAGGCCGTGGCGCAGGCGTATGCCATGGGCTACGGCCCGGCGCAGGTGCATGCGACGTCGGGGATGATCCTGCGGCCGGATTTTTACCGTCCGTTGAACATAGACCGTGCCAGCGAACGTCGCCAGCACAGGCTGGAGCCTGCCCTGCCCACTGGTCTGGTGCTTTTCGGCGGCAGCGGCTCGGCGGCCATGCTGGGCATCGCCGAGCGGCTCCAAGACACGCAACTGATCCTGATCTGCGGGCACAACGAGGCGCTGGCCGCCAAGCTGCGCGCCTTGCCTGCGACCGCGCCGCGGCTGGTACTGGGTTTTACGCGCGAAATTCCGTACTACATGGAGCTGGCGGATTTTTTCATCGGCAAGCCGGGGCCGGGCAGCCTCAGCGAAGCGGTGCAGAAAAACCTGCCCGTGATCGTCGAGCGCAACGCCTGGACCATGCCGCAGGAGCGCTACAACACCGTCTGGGTGCAAGAGCAGCAGATCGGCATCGTGCTGCGCAGCTTTCGCTCCATCCGCCGCGCCGTGGCCGAGATGGTGGCGCAGCTCGACGCCTACCGTGCGCGCGTGCGCCTGCTGGAAAACCGCGCGGTGTTCGAAATCCCCGACATCCTCGCCGGCATCCTGGCGCAGGCGCAAGAGCCGGCGCAAGGGCCGGGGCAAGCGGGCACAGACGCCGCGGCGCTTGCCGGAAAAACGTGAGAAATATCCTGGTTTAATAGCTGCAAGCGCACGCCCCATCTGTGCTAGATGCCATTTTTACTCACAAATTTGCTAGTTGTCGCATCCCTGACGATTGTATAGACTCCCGCCGCTACCCCCTGTTCATGGCTCGTGCCGTTTTGCAAGCCCTGATTGAGGAACATGAGCAAGCCAGCAAAGGAGCCCGTACACCATGATGATCGC
>NZ_VMYE01000008.1 GCF_007655255.1 Extensimonas perlucida | reverse complement strand
CCGAGCTCAAGGCGCGCATCTTGAAAGGCATCGATGAAATGAACGCAGCCCCAGTCGTCTTCCGCTGGAAGAAGTTCGATCTGGAACTCGCATGATTCGTAAGCATATTAACGGAACGATCTACTAGTAAATCCGACGCAAGCAGCTACTCTTTCGAGAGCCCGTAAAAGTCGCGCACGAGTTCCCAGGCCTGCTGCGGATCGTCGCTGTAGTGAAAGAGCGTGAGGTCTTGGGCCGTCACCATGCCCTCTTCGACGAGCACGTCGAAGTCGATCAGGCGCTTCCAGTAGTCGCTGCCGAACAGGATGATGGGCAGCGGCTTGGCCTTTTTGGTTTGCACCAGGGTCAGCACTTCGAAGAGTTCGTCGAGCGTGCCAAAGCCGCCAGGGAAGGCGAGCAGGGCCTTGGCGCGCATCATGAAGTGCATTTTGCGCAGCGCGAAGTAGTGGAACTTGAAGCTGAGCGAAGGCGTGATGAACGGGTTGGGGTGCTGCTCGTGCGGCAGCGCGATGTTGAGCCCGATATTGAGCGCGCCGGTCTCGTGCGCGCCGCGGTTTGCGGCCTCCATGATGCCGGGCCCGCCGCCGGTGCAGATGTAGATGCGCTCGGACGGGCGCTGGCGCTCGCTGTATTGCGCCACGAGTGCGGCAAAGCGGCGCGCCGCCTCGTAATAGCGCGCGTTGTGCACGGCACGCTGGGCGCGCGCGATCTGCGCCGCGTCGCCTGCTGCCTGTGCGTTGCTCAGTTGGACTGCCGCGTCTTCGGGGTTGGGAAGGCGCGCGCTGCCGAAAACGACGATGGTGTTTTCTATGCCTTGCTCGCTTTGGCCGAGGTCGGGCTTGAGCAGCTCGAGCTGGAAGCGGATGCCGCGGGTTTCGCGGCGAAAGAGGAATTCGGGGTCGGCAAAGGCCAGCCGGTTGGCATCCGCGTGCAGCGGATTGCCGTTTCGTGCCTGGGCATGCAGTTCTGCCCACGCATCGGCCAGGCGCCGTTCATTGAGTTGGGTGGTGGCGTCCATGAAATCAGCAAAGCAAAGAAGTGAATGGGGCGTCAGCGGCGCGCAGCCTTGGCTGTTTTGCGCGGTCTGGCAGCTGTAGCAGGTTTGGTGCTGCGTTTGGTGGCAGCGGCCTGTTTGCGCACGGGGCCGGGGCTGCGCGTCGCGCTTTGGCGTGCGGTGCTCGGCGCGCCGGCGCTTGCCATGCGCACGGGCACGAACAGCACCACTTTCTGACCGGCCTTGAAGGCGGCGTTGACCTTGGTGTCGTTCCACTGCGCCACCTGCGCAGCACTGAGGCGGTAGCGCTGCGCCAGGCGCGCCACGGTGTCGCCCTTGCGTGCGCCCACGACGGTGCGGCGCGTGACGACTTCGGGGGTCAGCAGCAGCTGGCCGTTGTCGGCGATCTGCTCAGGCACGTCGTCGCTGCGCGTGGCGCTGCGCGGCACGAGCAGTGCCGCGCCCGTGCGGATGAGCATGCGCGGCGGGATGTTGTTGACGCTGCGCAGGTCGCTCTCGCTCATGCCCACGCGCTGCGCCGCCTCGGCCACGCTCATGGTCGAAGGCGCGGTCCAGACCGTCCAGCTCGCGTATTCGCCCTGGTCGTAGGCTTCGAGGTTGCGCTCGAACACGCGCGCGTTGTCCCAGGGCAGCAAAATGCGCGGCGTGCCGGCGGCGAAGATCGTGGGGCGGTGAAACGACGGGTTGAGCGCGCGGAAGTCCTCCTCGCGGATGCCCGCGAGCTTGGCCACCAGCGCCACGTCGATGTCGCGCTTGATCTCCACGGTTTGGAAATAAGGGTGGTTGTCGATCGGCGCGAGCTCGGCGCGGAAGCTGTCGGGGCTGGCCACGATGTTTTTCACCGCGAGCAGCTTGGGCACGTACATGCGCGTTTCGGCGGGCAGGGTCAGGTCGCTGTATTTGATGCCCAGCCCCGCTTTCTGGTTGCGCGCGATGGCGCGGGCCACGTTGCCTTCGCCCCAGTTGTACGCGGCCAGCGCCAGGTGCCAGTCGCCGAACATGCCGTAGAGCTTTTGCAGGTAGTCCAGCGCGGCGCGCGTGGAGGCGAGCACGTCGCGCCGGTCGTCGCGAAAGGCGTTTTGCTTAAGGTCGAAGCTCGTGCCCGTGGCCGGCATGAACTGCCACATGCCGGCGGCTTTGGCGCTCGAGACGGCCTGCGGGTTGAAGGCGCTCTCCACGTAGGGCAGCAGTGCGAGTTCGGTGGGCATGCCGCGGCGCTCGAGTTCTTCGACGATGTAAAACAGGTACTTGCTCGAGCGCAGCGTCATGCGCTGCAGGTAGTCGGGGCGGGCGCTGTACCACTCGATGCGGTCCTGCACCAGGTCGTCCTGCAGATCGGGCATGGCAAAGCCGCGCCGGATACGCTCCCACAGGTCGGCGGGTGCCGTGAGTGAGGCCACGCCGCCGCGCGCGGCCTCGGCGGGCGTGATGGGGCGCAGCGAGCCGCTAGGGAATTGCGCAGCGCCGCTGGGCCGTGTCGTCTGGGGCGCGGGCGCGCCTGCGCTGTCGGCGGCAGGATCGCCCGGGGCATTCGTCGTCGCGCACCCGGCAAGCCACAGCAGGCCGGCGAGCAAAACCCAGCGCAGGCAGCTCATTGAAAGCCGTTTTTCCATGCGCGCAGTGCGGCCAGCACGGCAACAGGGTCGGCAGGGTTCACGGCAGGGTCGTGGCGCTGGGCGGCGGCTGCTACAGCCGCTTCGCGTGTGCGCAAGAACGGGTTGATGGCGCGCTCGAGCGCGATGGTCGAAGGCAAGGTGGGAAAGCCCTCGGCACGCAGGGCTTCGCAGCGCTGCTGGTAGTCGCGCAGGGCCTGGTTGTCGGGCTCCACGGCGCGCGCGAATTTGAGGTTCGAGAGCGTGTATTCATGGGCGCAGCACACGCGCGTGGCGCCGGGCAGCGCCGCAAGCTGGTCGAGCGAGGCAAGCATTTGCGCGGGCGTGCCCTCGAACAGCCGCCCGCAGCCGCCGGAAAACAAGGTGTCGCCGCAAAACAGCAGCGGCCCGCCCTCGGCCTCGGGCGCAAAAAACGCGATATGGCCTGCCGTGTGGCCGGGCACGTCGAGCACCGCAAAGCGCAGGCCGAGCATTTCGAACGCTTCGCCTTGCTGCAGGCGCACGAGCGGCTCAGGGATGGTTTCGCGCGCGGGGCCATAAACCGGCGCCCCGGTGGCGTCGCGCAGGGCGGCCACGCCGCCGACGTGGTCGGGATGGTGGTGCGTGACTAAAATCGCGCGCAATTGCAGGCCCAGGCGCTGCAGTGCATCGAAAACAGGCGTCGCATCGCCCGGGTCCACGACCAGGGCCTGGCCCGCAGCGTCGTGGAGCAACCACAGATAGTTGTCGCTAAAAGCGGGTAGAGGAATCAGTTTCATGGTCCTGGAGATTATAAAAACCGTGGCGGCGCGAGTGCCCGGCGTGCGGCCAGGGGTTTTTCGGGCGGCACCTGCATGGATGCGCTAGATTCCAGCGGCCTTGACTGGTTCGACGGCGCTGCCGGCCGCTACCTGCTGGCCTGGGAGCAGCAGCGCTTCGATGCCGCCGTGGCCGATGTGTTCGGCTACCACAGCCTGCAGCTGGGGCTGGCGCAGCTCGACGGGTTGCGCTGCAACCGCATGCCGCACCGTTGGCTGGCGCTGGGGCAAGAGGGTGTGGCAACAGCGGTCGAGCGGCATCTGTCCGGCACGCGGCCGGCGTTGCTCGCCGATCCGGCAGCCCTGCCTTTCGCCGCGCAAAGCCTGGACCTCGTGCTGCTGCCGCACACGCTCGAGCGCAGCACGGACCCGCATGTGGCGCTGCGCGAGGTCGAGCGCGTGCTCGTGCCCGAGGGGCGCGTGGTCATCAGCGGCCTGCATACGCTGAGCCTGTGGGGGCTGCGCCAGTTGCGTTCGTGCTGGTGGGAGCGCATGGGCTGGGGCGGGCGCTTCGTGCCCGGCGTGGCGGAATTCATCGCCTACCGGCGCCTGCGCGACTGGCTGCGGCTGCTGAGCTTCGAGGTCGAATCGGCGCAATTCGGCTGCTACCGGCCTGCCGTGCGTGGCAGCCAGTGGCTCGAGCGCTTCGCCTGGATGGACGAACTTGGGGCGCGCGCCTGGCCCGTGCTGGGCGCCGTGTATTTCGTCGTGGCCGTCAAGCGGGTGCATGGCATGCGCCTGCTCGAACCCACGTGGCGCGCCGCGCGCCAGCGGGCCGCGGCGTCCATTCCGGTGGCGCGGCTGCGCGTGGCGAACGCGGGGCTAGGAGCCTGTCGGACTTTGGAATCGCCGGCTGCGGCGCATTCTCGCTTTCGACGCCCAAAGTCCGACAGGCTCCTGGGCGATGAGGTGCATGGGGCCCATGCGGTGAACGAGGAAAAGCATTGAACCACGTAGAGATTTATACCGATGGCGCCTGCAAGGGTAACCCAGGCCCGGGGGGCTGGGGCGTGTGGCTGCGCTCGGGCAGCCACGAGAAGGAACTGTTCGGCGGGGAGCCGAGTACCACCAACAACCGCATGGAACTGCGCGCCGTGATCGAGGCGCTGGCGGCGCTCAAGCGCCCGTGCGCCGTGACGCTGCACCTCGACAGCCAGTATGTGCGCAAGGGCATCACCGAGTGGCTCGCGGGCTGGAAGGCCAAAGGCTGGCGCACCGCTTCCGGGCAGCCGGTGAAGAACGTGGACCTGTGGCAGCAGCTCGATGCACTCGTGCGCGAGCGTGGGCACCGCATTGAGTGGCGCTGGGTGCGCGGACACTCGGGCCACCCGGGCAACGAGCGCGCCGATGCGCTCGCCAACCAGGGTGTGGCGCAGGTGCTGGAGCGCCGTAGCGCCTGAAAGTGTCTTGGGACTGTGGCGGGCGGTTGTTGCTGGACGGCGAGATGTTGCGGCATGCTCAGGCGCCCCCAACCACCCCGGCGGCGGCGAGGACGGGTGTCGCCAGGCTGACGAGCACATTCCAGCGCATGGCGGGCAGCAGTGCCGGGGTGTCGTTGGCATGGCGGGCCGCGCAGTGCACGGTTTTTACCGCCAGGGGAAAAGTGAGCAGCCCCAGCAAGGCCGAATGGGGTACATCGCGGGCTACCACGGTGGCCAGCAAAGCGCCGTAAGCCAGCAGATATTGCGCTGCCAGCACGGGCCAGGCGCGCTCCTTGCCCAGCACCATAGGCAGGGTGCGCCGGCCAGCGCGGCGGTCGGCCTCGACGTCGGGATACTGGTTGAGCAGCAGCAAGGCGTTCGCCAGGCCGAAGGGCAGCAATGCCGCAAGGCCCATGGTGGCGGCGGACTGTGCCGTGAGGCCGCCGAGCAGCACGGCCGCCGTGCCCAGCGCCATCAAAGGGCCGAAACCCAGCCCCGGCGCGTTCAGGCACAGCCACGGGTGGCGTGTGACCCAGGGGGTATAGGCGGCGGCCAGCACCAGCCCGGCCAGCCCCGGCGGCAGCAAAACGGGCCAGGCGGCGGCATGCCGCCAAAGAAAATACACACCCGTGGTCGCACTCAGTGCCAGACCTGCCACGCCCATGCCCAGCGCCACGTTGGCCAGTGCGGGGCGCGCGGGCAGCACGCCGCTGCCGCCACTGAAGGGCGTGCGCTGCGTCTGTGCGTCCAGGCCCGAGCGGAAGTCTGCATATTCGTTGAGCGCATTGCTGCCCAGGTGCGCCGCGAGCGCGCCCAGGGTGGCGAGTGCCGCGGCGGCCCAGTCCAGCACCTGTCCATGCTGGCGCGCCAGCCAGCCGCAGCAGGCCACGGCCCATGCCATGCAGGCGAGCGTGAGCAGCAGAAAAGACGGGCGCGCAGGCCCCCACCAAGGAGCGCGGGTTGCGGCGCGCGCGGCTTGCGGCTCGAGTGGGTCCGGAGCGGGAAAAATGGACATGCGCGCATTGTTCCATCTTGCGCCTTGCATGCACTTGGCTTCTTTTTTGCTTTCGAGGCGCTTGCAAGAGTGGGCGCTGGCCGTTAGAATCGAGGGCTCACGACCGATCGGGCGGGTGCCATCCGCCCGTTTTTTTTGGTCGATCGCCAAGTCGGTCATTTGGGGCGGTAAATCTCAAGCGGTCGTTTTTGTGGAGCTCGAAGCCTCAGGGACCTGTTTGCCAAGCAGGGTTTCAGGGGTTGTCGGGTTTTTTTGTTTTTCGGCACAGAGAACGGATTTTCGTGGCATTGCAGCAAGTCGTCGAACAAGTGGTGCGCGGGCTGGGTTACGACCTGGTGGAGGTCGAACGCTCCGCGGGGGGCTTGCTGCGCGTCACCATCGATATGCCCTGGCTGCCGCCAGAGGTGGCGGAGTTGCAACCGGAAGTGCGCGCCGCAGCCGCCGGGACGGCAGAGCGCTTCGTGACGGTGGAAGATTGCGAGAAGGTCACGCGCCAGCTGCAGTTCGCCCTCGAGGTCGAGGGGGTCGATTACAAGCGCCTAGAGGTGTCTTCGCCGGGCATAGACCGGCCGCTGCGCCACGAACAGGATTTCATGCGCTTCACGGGGGCGGTGATAGACATCACCCTCAAGGCGCCCATAGGTGGCGCTGCTGCGGGGCAGGTGCATGCGCTGCGCAAGAAGTTTCGTGGCACGCTGGAGCGCGCTGCTTCGGGCGGCTGGCAGATCGTCTGGAGCGATGCGCCCGCGCCCAAGCCTGGGCAGAGGGTGGGCAAAAAGCGTGCGCCCGCGCCCGTGCAGGTGCTGGGCTTCACGCTCGACGAGCTGCGCGATGCGCGGCTCGCGCCCATCGTGGACTTCAAGGGGCGCGCTGCTTGAGCGCTTGCATGGGCCGCACGCACGGGTCGTGGGCACAAGGATTGGATTACAGGAGAGTTGTCGCATGAATCGCGAATTGTTGATGTTGATCGATGCCATCTCGCGCGAGAAGAACGTGGAGCGCGACGTGGTACTGGCTGCCGTCGAGGCGGCACTCGCGCAGGCCACGAAGAAGCTCTATAAGGGCGAGGTGGACATTCGCGTGGCGGTCGATCGTGACACCGGCGACTACGAGACTTTCCGCCGCTGGCTGGTCGTGCCCGATGAGGCCGGCCTGCAAAATCCCGACGCCGAAGAGCTGCTCATGGATGCGCGCGAGCGTGTGCCCGGCATCGAGGTGGGCGAATACATCGAAGAGCCCGTCGAGTCGGTGCCGATCGGACGCATAGGCGCGATGGCGGCCAAGCAGGTGATCCTGCAGAAAATTCGCGACGCGGAGCGTGAGATGCTGCTCAGCGACTTCATGAGCCGCGGCGAAAAAATCTTCGGCGGCACCGTCAAGCGCATGGACAAGGGCGACCTGATCATCGAAAGCGGCCGCGTGGAGGGGCGCCTCAAGCGCAGCGAGATGATCCCCAAGGAAAACCTGCGCATAGGCGACCGGGTGCGCGCGATCATTCTCGAAGTCGATCCGACGCTGCGCGGCGCGCCCATCATCCTCTCGCGCGCTGCGCCCGAGTTCATGATCGAGCTCTTTCGCCAGGAAGTGCCCGAGATCGAGCAGGGCCTGCTCGAGATCAAGAGCTGCGCGCGCGACCCCGGCAGCCGCGCGAAGATCGCAGTGCTGAGCCACGACAAGCGCATAGACCCTATAGGCACCTGCGTGGGCGTGCGCGGCTCGCGCGTGAACGCCGTGAGCAACGAGCTCGCGGGCGAGCGTGTGGACATCGTGCTGTGGTCGGAAGACCCGGCGCAGTTCGTGATCGGCGCGCTCGCGCCAGCGAACGTGCAGTCCATCGTGGTCGATGAGGAAAAGCATGCGATGGACGTGGTGGTGGACGAGGAAAACCTCGCCATCGCGATCGGCCGCGGCGGCCAGAACGTGCGTCTGGCCTCTGAGCTCACGGGCTGGAAGATCAACATCATGGACGCGGCCGAATCGGCGCAGAAGCAGGCCGAGGAAACCGCGGCGCTGCGCAAGCTGTTCATGGAAAAGCTCGACGTCGATGAGGAAATCGCCGACATCCTGGTCGCCGAGGGCTTTTCCAGCCTCGAAGAAGTGGCCTATGTGCCGCTGCAGGAGATGCTGGCGATAGAGTCCCTGGACGAAGACACGGTCAATGAGCTGCGCGCGCGGGCCAAGGACGCGCTGCTGACGATGGAGATCGCGCGCGAAGAAGGGGTGGAGGACTTGTCGCAGGACTTGCGCGACCTCGACGGTCTCACGCCCGAGTTGATCGCCAAGTTGGCAGAGCACGGCGTGCATACGCGCGACGACCTGGCCGACCTGGCCGTCGATGAACTCACGGCCATCACCGGCCAGTCCGAGGAAGAGGCCAAGGCCTTGATTATGAAAGCACGCGAACACTGGTTTGCGGGCCAGCAATGAGGGTCCGGGAGGCACGAAGCATTTATGTCCAGTAACACTGTTGCCGAGTTCGCGAACGAACTCAAAAAATCCCCAGCCATCCTGCTCGACCAGTTGCGTGCCGCAGGCGTGGCCAAGGCCAGCGCCACCGACCGGCTTACCGAGGCGGACAAGCAAAGGCTGCTCGCCTACCTGCAGGCCAGCCATGGCACGGCCTCGGGCGACCGCAAGAAGATCACCCTGGTGAAAAAATCCACCACCGAGATCAAGCAGGCCGACGCGAGCGGCAAGGCGCGCACCATCCAGGTCGAAGTGCGCAAGAAGCGCACCTTCGTCAAGCGCGAGGACATGGCCGAGGCGACGGCCGAGACGACGGCCGAAATGGGCGCACCGGCGCTGGCCGGCGCGCATGCCCGGGCCGATATGGAGCAGGAGTCTGCCGAGCCTGCGGTGCAGGAGGGTCAGGAGCTCGAATGGGCGCGCCGCGAGGAAGAGGTGCGCCAGCAGGCCGAGCTGATCCGGCGCCAGGAAGAAGAGCTCGCGCAGCAGCGCCTCGAGCGTGAAGCGCGCGAGCAGCGCGAGCGTGAAGAGCGGGAACGCCGCGAGCGTGAAGCCGAAGAACGCGCTGCCGCCTACGCTGCGCAAGAGGCCGACAAGAAAGCCAAGGCCACTGCGGCCCAGCAGGAGGTTGCGCGCACCCAGGCCGACGAGGCCACGGCGCGTGCGGCGCGGCAGCAGGCCGAGCGCGAACAGGCCGAGGCCGAATCCAAGAGCCGTGCCGCCGAGGAGGCCGCGCGTGCTGCCGACCTCGATGCGCGCCGCCGCAAGGCCGAGGCCGAGGCGGCAGCCATTCGCTCCATGCTGGCCACGCCACGCAAGTCCGTGATGGTGGCCAAGAAGGAAGAGAAGAAAGAAGAACCCAAACCCGCGGCCAAGCCTACGGGCGACGCCAAAAAAGGCACTTTGCACAAGCCGGCTGCGCAGGCTGGCGCTGGTGCTGGCGGCGGCGGTGCGCGCACGGCGGCGCCTGCGGCGCCCGGCGGTAGCAAAGAGGTCAAGTCGGCCAAGTTGTCCTCGAGCTGGGCGGGCGACGCGGCCAAGAAAAAAGAAATCAAGACGCGCGGCGACACGGGTGCTGGCGCGGGGCGCGGCGCCTGGCGCGCCGGCCCCAAGGGCCGTCGCGGCAATGACAGGGGCCATCGCGATCAGCGTGAGGACTTGCATGCCGCGCCCGCCGAGGCACGCGTGCTCGAGGTGCATGTGCCCGAGACCATCACCGTGGCCGAGCTCGCGCACAAGATGTCGGTCAAGGCGTCGGAAGTGATCAAGGTGCTCATGAAGATGGGGCAGATGGTCACCATCAACCAGCCGCTGGATCAGGACACGGCCATGATCGCGGTCGAGGAGCTGGGCCACAAGGCCGTGGTGGCCGCGCTCGACGATCCCGAGGCTTTCGCCGAAGAAGATGCCGCGCACGCCAGCGCGCCGGCGCTGCCGCGCCCGCCCGTGGTGACCGTGATGGGCCACGTGGACCACGGCAAGACTTCGCTGCTGGACTACATCCGCCGCGCCAAGGTGGCCGCGGGCGAGGCTGGCGGTATCACGCAGCACATCGGTGCCTACCACGTGGAGACGCCGCGCGGCACCATCACCTTCCTCGACACGCCGGGCCACGAGGCGTTCACGGCCATGCGCGCACGCGGCGCGCAGGCCACCGACATCGTGATCCTGGTCGTGGCTGCCGACGACGGCGTGATGCCGCAGACGAAAGAGGCGGTCAAGCACGCCAAGGCTGCAGGCGTGCCCATCGTGGTCGCGGTGAACAAGATCGACAAGCCCGACGCCAACCCCGATCGCGTCAAGCAGGAGCTCATCGCCGAACAGGTCGTGCCCGAGGAGTACGGCGGTGATTCGCCCTTCGTGGCGGTGTCGGCCAAGACCGGCCAGGGTATAGACGATCTGCTCGAACAGGTGCTGCTGCAGGCCGAGGTGCTCGAGCTCAAGGCGCCGGTCGAAGCGTCGGCCAAGGGCCTGGTGATCGAGGCCAAGCTCGACAAGGGCCGCGGCCCCGTGGCCACGGTGCTCGTGCAGTCGGGCACGCTCAAGGTGGGCGACGTGGTGCTCGCCGGCCAGACTTATGGCCGCGTGCGCGCCATGCTCGACGAAAACGGCCGCGCGGTGAAGTCTGCCGGGCCCTCGATCCCGGTCGAGATTCTGGGCTTGACCGAGGTGCCGCAGGCTGGCGACGAGTTCATGGTGCTCAGTGACGAGCGCCGTGCGCGCGAGATCGCCACCTACCGTGCGGGCAAGTTCCGCAACACCAAGCTCGCCAAGCAGCAGGCCGCGAAGCTCGAAAACATGTTTGCCGAGATGACGGCGGGCGAGGTCAAGACCCTGCCCATCATCCTCAAGGCCGACGTGCAGGGCTCGCAGGAGGCGCTGGCGCAGTCGCTGCTCAAGCTCTCGACCGACGAGGTCAAGGTGCAGCTCGTGTACGCGGGTGTGGGCGGCATCAGCGAGTCTGACATCAACCTTGCGATTGCGTCCAAGGCCGTGGTGATCGGCTTCAACGTGCGTGCCGACGCGAATGCACGCAAGCTTGCCGAGAGCAACGACGTGGACATCCGCTACTACAACATCATCTACGACGCCGTGGATGACCTGAAGGCGGCCATGTCGGGCATGCTCGCGCCCGAGCAGAGAGAGGAAGTCATAGGTACGGCGGAGATCCGCACCGTGTTCGTGGCCTCCAAGATCGGCACGGTGGCGGGCTGCTACGTCACGAGCGGCGTGGTGCGGCGCGATGCGCGCTTCCGCCTGCTGCGCGACAACGTGGTCATCTACACGGGCGAGCTCGAGTCGCTCAAGCGCATGAAGGACGACGTGCGCGAGGTCAAGGAAGGCTTCGAGTGCGGTATCAAGCTCAAGAACTACAACGACATCAAAGAGGGCGACCAGCTCGAATTCTTTGAAATCAAGGAAATCGCCCGCACCTTGTGATGAAAGTGGCTGCCAGTGCTTTTTCATGAAGCACTGGCAGCTATGGTTTTTGATTCAAGATTCGTCCGTTCCGCCCCATGCCACGCAAGAGCTCCGTCCCCAACCGCGGCTACCGCATTGCCGACCAGATCCAGCGCGACCTGTCGGAGCTGATCGCGCGCGAGCTCAAGGACCCGCGCGTGGGCATGGTGACGCTGCAGGGCGTCGAAGTCTCGCCCGACTATGCGCACGCGAAAGTGTTTTTCAGCGTGCTCACGGGCGACCCGCTGGCCGCGCAGGAGGCGCTCAACCACGCCGCGGGGCATTTGCGCAACCACCTGTTCAAGCGCCTGCATATCCACACCGTGCCCACGCTGCACTTCGTCTATGACCGCACGACCGAGCGTGCGGCGGACATGAACGCCTTGATCGCCAAGGCGGTTTCTTCGCGCGCCAAAGAGGACTGAGCCATGAACGCGCCACGCACCAGGGTGCAGCGGCGCCCTGTGCATGGGGTGTTGCTGCTCGACAAACCGCTGGCTCTCTCGAGCAACCAGGCTTTGCAAAAGGCCAAGTGGCTGCTGCGCGCCGAAAAGGCCGGTCACACGGGCACGCTGGACCCGCTCGCCACGGGTGTGCTGCCGCTGTGCTTCGGCGCCGCGACCAAGTTCAGCGCGCAGCAGCTGGACGCCGACAAAAGTTACGAAGCCACCTTGCTGCTGGGCGAAACCACGACGACGGGCGACGCCGAAGGCGAGGTGATCGCGCGCTGCGCCGTGCCACCGATCACGCCCGCGCAGCTCGAAGCCGTGCGCCAGCGCTTTGTGGGCCGCATCCGCCAGGTGCCGCCCATGCACAGCGCGCTCAAGAAAGACGGCAAGGCGCTGTACGAATACGCGCGCGCCGGCGTCGAAGTCGAGCGGGCGCCGCGGGAGGTCATGATTCATGCGCTGAATCTGGCCTTGACGCAGACGCAGCAAGCGCAAGCAGCTATCGAAATCAAAGTAAAGTGCAGCAAGGGCACCTACATCCGCACGCTGGGCGAGGACATAGGTCGGCTGCTGGGCTGCGGCGGGCATCTGACGCGGCTGCGGCGCACGGCCACGGGGCCGTTTGGCGAGGCGCAATGCCTCACGCTCGCGCAGCTCGAAGCCATGGACGAGGCGCAGCGCCTGCACGCCCTGCTGCCGCCCGAGGCGCTGCTGCACGGACACGTGCCTGTCACGCTCGCAGATGAGCATGCCGGGCGTTTTTTGTGTGGCGCACGCCTGCGCGGGCGCTGGCGCGATGCGGCGCAGGTCGCCGTGTTTGCCGAGCGTCCGCGCGTGCTGCTGGGCAGCGCGCATGTCCAGGCGGGCGAGCTCGTGCCCGAGCGCCTGCTGAGTCCCATTGAAATCCAACAAATTTTGCAAAACTTGCCGCCCGCCTCGGCCGGCGGCCCATCGGAAGCACCATGAGCCAACAAATTCGCAACATCGCCATCATCGCCCACGTGGACCACGGCAAGACGACCATGGTCGATCAGCTGCTGCGCCAGTCGGGCACCTTTGCCGCGCACGAAAAAGTGGTCGATACCGTGATGGACAACAACGCCATCGAGCGCGAGCGCGGCATCACCATCCTGGCCAAGAACTGCGCCGTGAGCTGGGGCGGCACGCACATCAACATCGTCGATACCCCGGGCCACGCGGACTTCGGCGGCGAGGTCGAGCGCGCGCTCTCCATGGTCGATGGCGTGCTGCTGCTGATCGACGCGCAAGAGGGCCCTATGCCGCAGACGCGCTTCGTCACCAAAAAGGCGCTTGCGCTGGGCTTGAAGCCCATCGTCGTGGTCAACAAGGTGGACAAGCCCGGCGCGAATCCCGACAAGGTCATCAACGCCGCGTTCGACCTGTTCGACAAACTCGGCGCGACCGACGAGCAGCTCGACTTCCCCGTGGTCTATGCCTCGGGCATCAACGGCTGGGCCGCGCTGCAAGAGGGCGCGCCTGGCGAGCAGTGGGGGCCGGACATGTCGGCGCTGTTCGACACCATCCTCAAGCATGTGCCCGCGCACCAGGGCGACCCGAGCGCGCCGCTGCAGCTGCAGATTTCGGCGCTCGACTACAACAGCTTCGTCGGCCGCATCGGCGTGGGCCGCATCAACGCGGGCACGCTGCGCCCAGGGCAGGACGTGCTCGTAATGGAAGGGCCTGAGGGCAAGTCGTTCAAGGGCCGCGTGAACCAGGTGCTGACCTTCGAGGGGCTGGACCGCGTGCAGGTCACCGAGGCCGGACCCGGCGACATCGTGCTCATCAACGGCATAGAAGACTTGGGCATAGGCGTCACCGTGACCGACCCGGCGAACCCGCGCCCGCTGCCCATGCTGCAGGTCGATGAGCCCACGCTGACCATGAACTTCTGCGTCAACACCAGCCCGCTCGCGGGGCGCGAGGGCAAGTTCGTCACGAGCCGCCAGATCTGGGACCGGCTGCAAAAAGAGCTGCAGAGCAACGTCGCGCTGCGCGTCAAGGAAACCGACGAGGACGGCGTGTTCGAAGTCTCGGGCCGCGGCGAGCTGCACCTGACCATCCTGCTCGAAAACATGCGCCGCGAGGGCTACGAACTCGCCGTGGGCAAGCCGCGTGTGGTGTTCAAGGAGATCAACGGCGAACGCTGCGAGCCCATAGAGCTCGTGACCGCCGACATCGAAGAGGGCCACCAGGGCGGCGTGATGCAGGCGCTGGGCGAGCGCAAGGGTGAGCTCGTGAACATGGAGCCCGACGGGCGCGGGCGCGTGCGGCTCGAATACCGCATCCCGGCGCGCGGGCTGATCGGCTTTTCGAACGAGTTTTTGAACCTCACGCGCGGCTCGGGGCTCATCAGCAACATCTTCGACGGTTACGAACCCTACAAGGGCGAGATCGGCGGGCGCAAGAACGGCGTGCTGATTTCGATGGACGACGGCGAAATCTTCACCTACGCGCTGGGCAAGCTCGACGACCGCGGGCGCATGTTCGTGAAGGCAGGTGACCCGGTGTACGAGGGCATGATCGTGGGCATCCACAGCCGCGACAACGACCTCGTGGTGAACGCCACGCGCACCAAGCAGCTGACCAACTTCCGCGTGAGCGGCAAGGAAGACGCGATCAAAATCACGCCGCCGATCGAGCTCACGCTCGAGTACGCGGTGGAATTCATCGAGGAAGATGAACTCGTCGAGATCACACCCAAAAGCATCCGCCTGCGCAAGCGCTTTTTGAAGGAGCACGAGCGCAAGCGCGCAAGCCGCGAAAATGCCTGATCCCAGCACAACGAAGGAGCCAAAGATGACGACGCAACAGAGTGAACCGAACGCCGAAGTCCTGAGCGAAGTGCGCGGCGGCGTGGGCCTGATCACGCTGAATCGCCCGCGTGCGCTCAACGCGCTGTCGCTGTCCATGGTGCGTGCGCTCATGCAGGTGCTGCTCGAATGGCAGCACGACGCGCGCGTGCAGGCTGTGGCGATCCGCGGCAGCAACAAGGATGGCGCATTCGGGGCGTTCTGCGCGGGTGGTGACATCCGCTTCTTGCACCAGGCAGGCAGCCAGGGCGACCCGAAGATAGAGGACTTCTTCACCGAAGAATACGTGCTCAACCACTTCACGCACCACTACCCCAAGCCCTACATCGCGTTCATGGACGGCATCGTCATGGGCGGCGGCATGGGCATCAGCCAGGGCGGCAGCCTGCGCATCGTGACCGAGCGCACCAAAATGGCCATGCCCGAGACGGGCATAGGCCTGTTCCCCGACGTGGGCGGCGGCTACTTTCTCTCGCGCTGCCCCGGCCACGTGGGCGAGTGGCTCGCACTCACGGGCGAGACCATCGGCGCGGGCGACGCGATCGCCTTCGGCCTCGCCGACGGCTGCCTGCCCGCCGCGCAGCAGGCCGCGGTGTGGGATGCGATCGCCACGCAGCCGTTTGCCGACGGCGCCGCGATCGAGGCCTTCATAAAAGCAAAATTCGTAGCTGCCAGCGCAGACCACGCAAGCCTCAGAGCCCAAATAGACCACTATTTTTCGCTGCCCACGGTGCGCGACATCGTGCAGGCGCTCGAAGCCGCCGACAGCGACTGGGCGCGCGCCACCGCGGCCACGCTGCGCCGCCGCTCGCCGCTCATGCTGCACGTGGTGCTGGAGCAGATCCGCCGCGCGCGCCACCTGGGTCTTGCCGACGACTTGCGCATGGAGCGCGACATCGTGCGCCACTGCTTCTTCCTGCGCCCCGGCCAGAGCGAAACCGTCGAAGGCATACGCGCGCTCGCCATCGACAAAGACCACCAGCCGCGCTGGAACCCGCCGCGCATCGAAGACGTCACGCCCGAGATGTGGCAGCCCTTCTTCGAGAGCCCCTGGCCCACCTGGGCGCATCCGCTCCGAATGCTATCGTGATGAGAGCTTCTAGTGCTTGATATATATGGACTTCATACACAAAAGTGTCTGAAGTATTGATGAATCAAGCGCTAGCAGCTTCTATATCGATAGTGAGCGCCTCTGGGGACGGACGGACAGGCTGCTGGCTTGGGTGCGCACCTGTTCAGCGCTGGCGGCTCTTGAGCGCGCGCTCGACTTCGCGCTTGCCCTCGCGCTCCTTGATGGTGTCGCGCTTGTCGTGCTCGGCCTTGCCCTTGGCGAGCGCGATCTCGCACTTCACGCGGCCGTTCTTCCAGTGCAGGTTCAGCGGCACCAGCGTGTAGCCTTTTTGCTCGACCTTGCCGATCAGGCGTTTGATCTCGTCCTTGTGCAGCAGCAGCTTTTTGGTGCGCGCGGCGTAGGCGCGCACGTGTGTCGAGGCGGTGCGCAGCGGGTTGATCTGGCAGCCGATCAAAAACAGCTCGCCGCCTTTGATCAGCACGTAGCCGTCGGTGAGCTGCACCTTGCCCTCGCGCAGCGCCTTGACCTCCCAGCCCTCCAGCACCATGCCAGCTTCATAGCGCTCTTCGAAGAAATAGTTGTAGGCCGCTTTTTTGTTTTCGGCAATGCGGGATGAGGTGTCGGGTTTTTTCGCCATGGGGTCGTAGATGCGGGGTGCGGCGCGCAAATCCAAGGGAATGAAGCCCCTGAAAGCTCTGCCTACAATCCGGGGCGCGTGCGAAAACGCGGAGCGGGCCGTGCACGCTGTGGCAGGTCGCCGCTGGTTCGTTTGCGGCGCGGGCCCGCGATTGTAAGAGTCTGCCCGTATGCGCGTTTCGATCCTTCTGTCGTCTGCATGAAAACCGTCCACAAGTCCGTCCTCATCTGGTACAGCCCGCAGGAAATGTTCGACCTCGTCACGCAGGTCCAGCACTACCCGGAGTTTCTTCCCTGGTGCGACCACGCTGCCGTGCTCGAGTGCACCCAGACGGGCATGGTGGCCGAGGTGGGCCTTGCGCTGGGCGGTATCCGCCAGACCTTCGTCACGCGCAACACGCACGAGCCGGGGCGGCGCGTGCAGGTGCAACTTGTCAAAGGGCCGTTCTCGCAGCTCGAAGGCGACTGGCAGTTTCACCCCGTGGGCGACGGCACGCAGCGCGCGTGCCGCGTCGAGCTGCGGCTGCATTACGGCTTTTCGAACAGGGCGCTCGCGGCGCTGGTGGGCCCGGTGTTCGACCGTATCGCCAACAGTCTGGTCGATGCCTTCGTGCAGCGCGCCGAGAAGGTCTATGGCTGACACGCCCGATGCGCTCATCCCGGTGACCGTGGTGGTGTGCCTTGCACCGCGTAGTGTGCGTGAGCTGGAGTTGCAGCTGCCCGCAGGCGCCACGGTCGCCGATGCGCTGCGCGCGAGCGGTGTCGATGTCGTGCAGCCGACGGACGCAGCGGCGGCAGAAGAAACCCTGGCCGGGCTTCACTGCGGCATCTGGGGGCGCAAAGTGGCGCTCACGCAGCGCCTCGTGCCACTCGACCGGGTGGAGGTCTATCGGCCGCTACAGGTCGACCCCAAGCACGCGCGGCGCGAGCGCTTCACGCTCCAGGGCAAGCGCGGCAGCGGCTTGTTTGCCAAGCGCAAGGCCGACACGGCCAAGGGTGGATCGAGCGGGGCGTAGTCGCTCAAGGTCGCGCGGGGCGCGCCCGGCACAGCGAAGGCGCAGACCCGCGACGAAGGCGCAGCCCCTCAGGGCGCGCACTCGGTCGCGATGATGCCTTCGAGGCGCTTGGTTTCGGCGGCGCGGCCAGCCTCGTCGAGGAACACGCGCTCGCCCTGCGCATTCGTGGTCGCGATGAGGCGGCCCGCGTCGTAAGCGGCCTTGGCCTGGCGCGCGCGGGCACAGTTTTCGGCCTTGATTTTGGCGATTTTTTCGGCTTCGGCCTTCTTTTTCGCGGCTTCTGCGGCCTCGGCCTGGGCCTTTTTCTCTTCGAGCTCTTTGTCTTTGCCGCTGGCAGCTGCGGTGCTGGCCGCCGCGGCAGGGGTAGAGGCGGCATCGGCCGCGGGCACCGGGGGTGTGCTGCGTTGGCTGCTGGTGCTGCCGGGTTGCTTGAGGATGTTTTTGTCCGGAATGTCCACGGGCGGCGGCCGGTCGCTGAAGACCTTGCGGCCGTCCTTGTCTATCCATTGCCATTGGGCCGCGGCGCCGAGCGAGAAGGCGCAGGCCAGGGTGAGCAAAAGCAGTTTGGACGTTTTCATGGGGGCAGAGTGTAGGGCAGATTCCGCGCCAAAGATTCATGCGCAGGGCCATGGATACAATTCGTTTTTTGGAGCTTTCACATGCGCCTACTCGGAAAAGCGCTCACCTTCGACGACGTGTTGCTGGTGCCAGCCTACTCCCAGGTCCTGCCCAAGGACACGTCCCTTGCGACCCAGTTTTCACGCAACATCCGCCTGAATCTGCCGCTCGTCTCCGCCGCCATGGATACCGTGACCGAGGCGCGTTTGGCGATCGCCATCGCGCAAGAGGGCGGCATGGGCATAGTGCACAAAAACCTCACGCCGCAGGAGCAGGCGGCGCAGGTGGCCAAGGTCAAGCGCTACGAATCGGGCGTGCTGCGTGACCCGGTGGTCATCACGCCCGAGCACACCGTGCTGCAGGTGCTGCAGTTGTCGCAAGAGCTCGGCGTGTCGGGCTTTCCGGTATGCGACGGCGGCAAGGTGGTGGGTATCGTCACGGGGCGCGATTTGCGCTTCGAAACGCGCTACGACGTCAAAGTGCGCGAGATCATGACGCCGCGCGAAAAGCTCATCACCGTGAACGAAAAAGACGCCACCACGCCTGAGCAGGCCAAGGCCTTGCTGCACAAGCACAAGCTCGAACGCCTGCTGGTGGTCAACGATGCCTTCGAGCTCAAGGGCCTGATCACGGTCAAGGACATCACCAAGCAGACCAGCTTTCCGAACGCCGCGCGCGACGAGTCCGGGCGCCTGCGCGTGGGCGCGGCCGTGGGTGTGGGCGAGGGCACCGAAGAGCGCGTCGAAGCGCTGGTGCGTGCGGGCGTCGATGCCGTCGTGGTCGATACCGCGCACGGCCACAGCAAGGGCGTGATAGAGCGCGTACGCTGGGTCAAGCAGCACTACCCGCAGGTCGAGGTGGTCGGCGGCAACATCGCCACCGGCGCCGCGGCCCTCGCGCTGGTCGAGGCCGGCGCCGATGCGGTCAAGGTCGGCATAGGCCCGGGCTCGATCTGCACCACGCGCATCGTGGCCGGTGTGGGCGTGCCGCAGATCATGGCCATAGACAGCGTGGCCACCGCGCTCAAAGGCACGGGCGTGCCGCTGATCGCCGACGGCGGCATCCGCTTCAGCGGCGACGTGGCCAAGGCACTGGCCGCGGGCGCGAGCACGGTGATGATGGGCGGCGTGTTCGCCGGCACCGAGGAAGCGCCGGGCGAGGTCATCCTCTACCAGGGGCGCAGCTACAAGAGCTACCGCGGCATGGGCAGCTTGGGCGCGATGCAGCAAGGCAGCGCCGACCGCTATTTTCAAGAGAGCAGCACCGGCAATCCCAATGCGGACAAACTCGTTCCGGAAGGCATAGAAGGGCGGGTGCCGTACAAAGGTTCGGTGGTGTCCATCATCTTCCAGATGGCGGGCGGCGTGCGCGCGGCGATGGGCTACTGCGGCTGCGCGACCATCCAGGAAATGAACGAAAAATCCGAATTCGTCGAGATCACCACTGCGGGCATACGCGAGAGCCACGTGCACGACGTGCAGATCACCAAAGAGGCGCCCAACTACCGCGCCGACTGACTGGCAACCTTCTCACAGGCCCGAACCCTCCCGATGCGGCGTTCGGGCTTTTGCATTTTTTCCTCGGCCTCCCGCCATGCAACACGACAAAATCCTCATCCTCGACTTCGGCTCCCAGGTCACGCAGCTCATCGCCCGGCGCGTGCGTGAGGCGCATGTGTATTGCGAAGTGCACCCTTGCGACGTGAGCGACGAGTGGGTGCGCCAGTATGCCGCTGACGGACACCTCAAGGGCGTCATCCTGTCGGGCAGCCACGCCAGCGTCTATGAGGTCGATGACCGCGCGCCCGACGCCGTGTTCGCGCTCGGCGTGCCTGTGCTTGGCATCTGCTACGGCATGCAGACCATGGCGCAGCAGCTCGGCGGCAGGGTCGAAGGCAGCGCCACGCGCGAATTCGGCTACGCCGAGCTGCGCGCGCATGGCCACACCCGGCTGCTCACCGGCATAGAAGATTTCACGACGCCAGAGGGGCACGGCATGCTCAAAGTGTGGATGAGCCACGGCGACAAGGTCACCGAACTGCCGCCCGGCTTCAAAGTCATGGCCAGCACGCCGAGCTGCCAGATTGCCGGCATGGCCGACGAGGCGCGGCGCTTTTATGGCGTACAGTTCCACCCCGAGGTCACGCACACGGTGCAGGGCCGCGCGCTGCTGGAGCGCTTCGTGCTCGAGATTTGCGGCGCCCAGCCTGACTGGATCATGCAAAACCACATCGAGGAGGCCGTGCAACACATCCGCGCGCAGGTGGGCGACGAGGAAGTGATCCTGGGCCTGTCGGGCGGCGTCGATTCGAGCGTGGCTGCGGCGCTGATCCACCGCGCGATCGGCGAGCAGCTGACCTGCGTGTTCGTCGATCATGGCCTGCTGCGCTTGCACGAGGGCGACATGGTCATGGAGATGTTCGCCGGCAAACTGCACGCCAAGGTGGTGCGCGTGGATGCGAGCGAACTCTTTTTGCGTGAGCTCGCGGGCGTCAGCGACCCCGAGCAAAAGCGCAAGATCATCGGCCGCCTGTTCGTCGAGGTCTTCAAGGCCGAGGCCGAAAAGCTCAAGGCCGCGCGCCCTGGCAGCAAGGGCGCGCAGTGGCTCGCGCAGGGCACCATCTACCCCGACGTGATCGAATCAGGCGGCGCCAAGAGCAAAAAGGCCGTCACCATCAAAAGCCACCACAACGTCGGCGGCCTGCCCGAGCAGCTGGGCCTGAAGCTGCTGGAGCCGCTGCGCGACCTGTTCAAGGACGAGGTGCGCGAACTCGGCGTGGCGCTGGGCCTGCCGCACGACATGGTGTACCGCCACCCCTTCCCCGGCCCGGGCCTGGGCGTGCGCATTTTGGGCGAGGTCAAGAAGGAATACGCCGACCTGCTGCGCCGCGCGGACGCGATCTTCATCGAAGAACTGCGCTCGACCCTGGAGCACAACAGCGGCAAGAGCTGGTACGACCTGACCAGCCAGGCGTTCACCGTGTTCCTGCCCGTCAAGAGCGTGGGCGTGATGGGCGACGGCCGCACCTACGACTGGGTGGTGGCCCTGCGCGCCGTGCAAACCAGCGACTTCATGACCGCCGACTGGGCCGAACTGCCTTATGCGCTGCTCAAAAAAGTGAGCAGCCGCATCATCAACGAAGTGCGCGGCATCAACCGAGTGACCTACGACGTGAGCTCCAAGCCGCCGGCGACGATAGAGTGGGAGTGACGCAATATAAGTTCACACCGTTCCAGATCGTTCGGATGGGGCGGTGTTGCACTTCGGATTTGTGAGCACCACCCCAAAAATGAGAGCGCCCTCAGCGTCCCGCAGAGGGTGTTTGCAGCATTTTCATGGCCGAGCCCAGAAGAGTCGCGACTTCGCTCATGTTGCTGGGCACGATCAGCGTGGTGTTCGCGTCCGCGGCGACCTTGCCGTAGGCTTCCACGGCTTTTTCGGCGACCTTGAGCTGCACCGCCTGCTCGCCGCCGGGCTGGCGGATGGCGGCGGCCACGCGCGTCAGGGCCTCGGCGGTGGCTTCGGCCACGGCGAGGATGGAGGCCGCTTCGCCCTGGGCATTGTTGATCGCGGCCTGTTTTTCGCCTTCGGAGCGCGCGATGAAGGCCTCGCGTTCGCCCGTGGCGAGGTTGATCTGCTCTTGTCGCTTGCCTTCGGAGGCCGCGATCAGCGCGCGCTTTTCGCGCTCGGCGGTGATCTGCGCCTGCATGGAGCGCAGGATTTCGGCGGGCGGGGTGAGGTCTTTGATTTCGTAGCGCAGCACCTTCACGCCCCAGTTGAGCGCGGCCTCGTCGATGGCGTTGACCACCTGGGCGTTGATCATCTCGCGCTCCTCAAAGGTTTTGTCGAGCTCGAGCCTGCCGATCACGCTGCGCAGCGTGGTCTGCGCGAGCTGCGTGATCGCGACCACGTAGTTCGAGGCGCCGTAGCTCGCGCGCATGGGGTCGGTGACCTGGAAGTAGAGGATGCCGTCGACCTTGAGCTGCGTGTTGTCCTTGGTGATGCAGACCTGTTCGGGCACGTCGAGCGGGATTTCCTTGAGGCTGTGCTTGTAGGCGATTTTGTCGATGAAGGGCACGATGAAGTTGAGCCCTGGCGCGAGCGTGCCGGCGTATTTGCCCAGGCGTTCCTTGACCCAGGCGTGCTGCTGCGGCACGACCTGCACCGAACGCGCGATGAAGATGACGGCGATGATGAAGACGACGATGGCGATTTGCATGGCGGGTCTCGGTGTGGGGTGGTGAAGGAAAAGATCGAAGAAAGCGCTTGCAAGGCCGTCAAGCAGGATCAGCGGAATCAGCGCGGTCGGCCGCAGCGATGGGCTCCACCAGCAGGCGGCTGCCCACGAGCTCGGCCACGCGGTGCGCGCCGGGGCGCGGCGTGGCGCCGGGGCGGTGCATGGCCGTCCAGAGCGTGCCGCGGTAGCGCACGGTGGCAGTGCCGTCGGGGTTCCATTGGGTGATGGTGACGGTCTCGCCCACGTCGAGGTTCACGCTGCGGTCGGCGCGCGCCGAAGGGGCGCCCGCGGGCCTTTTGCGCACGAGGTAGCAGGCCAGCACCGCGCCCATGCCCACCGCGGCAGCGCTGAGGGTTTGCGCCAGCGTGCCCAGGCCCGCATGCGCCGCGAGCGCGCCCGCGGCCAGGCCCAGCGCCAGCATGAGCAGGTAAAAAGTGCCCGTGAGCAGCTCGGCCAGCACGGCCACGCCGCTCATCAGCCACCAGAGGGTGGGGGTTTCCATGGGGCTCCCTCTCCAGAAACGAAGTGCCGCTATTGTGCGGGATGCGTTGCCCGTACCTATCGGGTGGCGTGGCGCGAAGAGGGGCCGCAAGCGGATGAGGAGGGCTCGCGACAGGGTCACGCAGATTCCGTACACTTCGCGCCTTTCTTTGGATGCCGCACATGGCGCGGCGGCGCAAAGCACGGAGGCTGTGCATGAAGTTTCGTTTTCCCATCGTCATCATCGACGAAGACTACCGCTCCGAAAACACCTCGGGGCTGGGCATTCGCGCGCTGGCGCAGGCCATAGAGGCCGAAGGCTTCGAGGTGCTGGGCGTGACCAGTTATGGCGACTTGTCGCAGTTTGCGCAGCAGCAAAGCCGCGCCAGCGCCTTCATTTTGTCGATCGACGACGAGGAATTCACACCCGGGCCGGACCTGGACCCTGCGGTGCTGAACCTGCGCAGCTTCATCGAGCAGGTGCGGCGCAAGAACACCGACGTGCCCATTTACCTGCACGGCGAGACCAAGACCAGCCGCCACCTGCCCAACGACATCCTGCGCGAGCTGCACGGCTTCATCCATATGTTCGAGGACACGCCCGAGTTCGTCGCCAAGCACATCGTGCGCGAGGCCAAGAGCTACCTCGAGGGCATACAGCCGCCGTTTTTCAAGGCGCTGCTCGACTACGCCGAAGACGGTTCGTATTCGTGGCACTGCCCCGGGCATTCGGGCGGCGTGGCCTTTCTCAAAAGCCCGATCGGCCAGATGTACCACCAGTTCTACGGTGAAAACATGCTGCGCGCCGACGTTTGCAATGCAGTCGAGGAGCTGGGCCAGCTGCTCGACCACAACGGCGCCATCGGCGAGAGCGAGCGCAACGCGGCGCGCATCTTCAACGCCGACCACTGCTTTTTCGTGACCAACGGCACCAGCACGTCGAACAAGATCGTCTGGCACCACACGGTGGCGCCGGGCGACGTGGTGGTGGTCGATCGCAACTGCCACAAGTCGGTGCTGCACAGCATCATCATGACGGGCGCGATCCCCGTGTTCCTCAAGCCCACGCGCAACCACTTCGGCATCATCGGGCCGATCCCGCAAAGCGAGTTCGCGCCCGCCGCCATAGAGGCCAAGATGCGCGCGAACCCGCTGCTGCAAGGCGTGGACGTGAAAAAAGTCCGCCCGCGCGTGCTCACGCTCACGCAGTCCACCTACGACGGCGTGCTCTACAACACCGAAACCATCAAGTCCATGGTCGACGGCTACGTGGACAACCTGCACTTCGACGAGGCCTGGCTGCCGCACGCGGCGTTTCACCCGTTTTACGGCAGCTACCACGCCATGGGCAAAAAGCGCGCGCGCCCCAGGCATTCGGTGGTGTATTCGACGCAGTCGATCCACAAGTTGCTGGCCGGCATCAGCCAGGCGAGCCATGTGCTCGTGCAGGACTCGCAAACCATCAAGCTCGACCGGCACCTGTTCAACGAAGCCTATCTGATGCACACCAGCACCAGCCCGCAATACAGCATCATCGCGAGCTGCGACGTGGCCGCGGCGATGATGGAGCCGCCCGGCGGCACGGCGCTGGTCGAGGAGAGCATCCTCGAGGCGCTGGACTTTCGCCGCGCGATGCGCAAGGTCGAGGCCGAGTTTGGCGAGAACGACTGGTGGTTCAAGGTCTGGGGGCCGCAAAAACTCGTCGAAGAGGACATTGGCCGCGCCGAGGACTGGATCTTCCGCCGTGATGGCCGCAGCGCCGGTGTTGCGGGTGACGATTGGCACGGCTTCGGCGAGCTGGCCGACGGCTTCAACATGCTCGACCCGATCAAGTCCACCATCGTCACGCCGGGGCTGAACCTCGACGGCAAGTTCGACCCCACGGGCATCCCCGCGTCCATCGTCACCAAATACTTGGCCGAGCACGGCGTGGTGGTCGAAAAGACCGGGCTCTACAGCTTTTTCATCATGTTCACCATCGGCATCACCAAGGGCCGCTGGAACACCTTGCTCACGGCGCTGCAGCAGTTCAAGGACGATTACGAGAAAAACCAGCCCATGTGGCGCATCCTGCCCGAGTTCTGCCAGCAGCATCGGCGCTACGAGCGCATGGGCCTGCGCGACTTGTGCCAGCATGTGCACGAGATGTACGCCAAGTACGACATCGCGCGCCTCACGACCGAGATGTACCTGTCGGACCTGCAGCCGGCGATGAACCCGGCCGACGCCTACGCGCACATTGCGCAGCGCAAGACCGAGCGCGTGGAGATCGACCACCTCGAAGGCCGCATCACCGTGGGCCTGCTCACGCCCTATCCGCCGGGCATTCCGCTCTTGATCCCGGGTGAGGTATTCAACCGCAAGATCGTCGATTACCTCAAGTTTGCGCGCGAGTTTGCCAAGCTGTGCCCGGGCTTCGAGACCGACATCCATGGCCTGGTCGAAGAGATCGACGCGCACGGCCAGGTGCGCTTTTATGCCGACTGCGTGGCCCAAAAACCGCATCGGCAACCCAAACACCTGGCCACCGCCGACAACCTGGTGCAGCTGGGCGACGACGGGCCTTACGGCAGGATTCTTTGATTGTCACCAGCCCCGGCGCTCTGGCGCGGCTTGGCCGGGCGGGCGCTGGCGCAGCGCGGCGTCTATCAGGGCCGCGGTGTGTTCGCGTTCGGCGTCGAGGGCGAAGTCCCGTGCCGTGAGGCCCAGCTGGTTTTTCAGCGTCGGGTCTGCGCCCTCTTGCAGCAGCAGGCGCACGATGTCATCGCTGCCGTAGCGCGCGGCCAGCATCAGCGGGGTGCTGCCGTTGGGCGATGTGGCGTCGATGTAGGCAGAGTGTTCGAGCAGCAGCGCGACGATCTGTGCATGTTGCGGCGTGCCGCCCGAGACGGCGTAGTGCAGCGGCGCCCAGCCGGGCTGGTTCACGTCGGCGCCGCGTGCGAGCAGGGCCTGCACGGCGGGCAGGTTGCCCTTGATGGCGGCGAGCATGAGCGGCGTCTCGCCGCGTGCGTTGTGCGCATTCACATCCACCTGGGGCGATTGCAGCAGCGCAAAAAAGACCTTGTCGGATTCGAGCTGCAGCGCCAGCAGCAGGCCTTTGTCGCCGCGTTCGTTGGGCGTGTTGGGGTCGAAGCCACGGCGCAGCAAGTCGGTGATGGTGGCGGGGTTGTCGCGGATGATGGCCGTGAAGAAGTCGTCATACGAGCCGGCGCGCGCCCCCGTGTGCATCGAAAAAAATAGCGCAAACGGCAAGACCAGCAAGCGCAAACGGCACAAAACGGTCTGAAAACGGACGCTCATGGACTGCGTCTCAAGCCGCGCCGGGGCGAAACAGCGCGTCGAAATTGCGGCTCGTGGCCTCGGCCACGGCTGCTATCGGCAGGCTCTTGACCTGCGCGATTTGCTGCGCCACCAGCGGCACGTAGGCCGGGGTGTTGGTCTTGCCGCGGTGCGGTGCGGGCGCGAGAAAGGGGCTGTCGGTCTCGATCAGCATGCGCTCCAGCGGCACGTAGGCGACCACGTCGCGCAAGTCCTGCGCGTTCTTGAAGGTCACGATGCCCGAAAAAGACAGGTAGTAGCCGAGGTCGAGCACGGCGCGCGCCACCTGCAGCGACTCGGTGAAGCAGTGGAACACGCCGCCCGCGCTCGGGCCGGTGCTTTGGCTTGCGCTGCCTTCACCTTCTTCGCGCAGGATGGCCAGGGTGTCGTCCGCGGCGCTGCGGGTGTGCACCACGAGCGGCTTGCCGCAGGCGCGCGCGGCGCGGATGTGGGTGCGAAAGCGCGCGCGCTGCCACTCCAGGTCGGCGATGCTGCGCCCGCCCTTGCGCTCTTGCATGCCGTAATAGTCCAGCCCCGTCTCGCCGATCGCGAGCACGCGCGGCAGCGTGGCGCGCTGCTGCAAGTCCTGCTGCGTGGGCTCGTACACGCCCTCGTTGTCGGGGTGCACGCCCACGGTGCACCAGAAGTTGTCGTAGGCCAGGGCGAGCGCGTGCACCTCTTCGAATTCCTCGATCGTGGTGCAGATGCACAGCGCGCGCGTGACCTGCGCGGCGGCCATGGCGGTGCGGATCGCGGGCAGCTGACTAGCGAGTTCGGGGAAAGTGAGGTGGCAGTGGGAATCGGTGAACATGCAACAACGGCCGGCCGGTGAGGGCGCGGGCAAATGGGCGGGGCAGTGGCGGGCGCAGGCGTGCAGATGCGCTCAGATCGTTTGCGTGGGCCGGTCGGAATTCAGCGCCGCGCCGAGGATCTCCTCTATCTTGACCTTGAGCTGGCGTGACTTTTCGTCCGCGGGGAACTGTATGCCCACGCCCGGTTTGCGATTGCCGCTGGCGTTGGGCGGGTTGATCCAGGCCACGCGCCCCGCGATGGGGTAGCGTTGCGTGCCCTCTGGCAGCGTGAGCAGCACATAGACGTCGTCGCCCAGGCGGTATTCGCGCTCGGTGGGCACGAAGATGCCGCCTTCCTGGAAATAAGGGATGTAGGCGGCGTAGAGCGCGGCCTTTTCCTTGATGGCCAGCTGCATGACGCTGGGGCGCGGGGTGGATGTGCTCATGGTGGGTGAGAAAAAATTAGCGTCCTGAGTGTAGGACGGCCTGCGCCCCGGCCACAAGCGCTTCGAGCATGAGCCCGGGGTTGAAAGGGTGTTCGGCCGTGCGCGCCGCCTGCGTCAAGGTGCGCGCCCAGCGCGTGAGCGTGGCAAGCGGTGGCGCCTGCGCGGGCTGGGGCAGGTCGGCCGGCGCGAAGTAGCGCGGCGCGGCGCCCACGCGCACGGCCAGCAGGTCGTGGCAGAGCTTTTGCAGGCTGCCCACGACCTGCGTAGGGGCCAGGCCTGCGAGCACACCGGCCTCGCCACGCGCGAGCGCACGTGGCAGCGCGGCCCAGTCCTGCGGCTTGAGGCCCGCGTGTGCGAGCGCCAGCGCATCCTCGGGGCGCTCTCCCGCGGCGCGCAGCAGGGCCTGCGCGGTGTCGGCGGGCACGCCTTGCGCTTTGAGCCACGCCAGCGCGTCGGCCGCCTGCGGCCAGGCCATGGCGTGGCCCAGGCAGCGGCTGCGGATGGTGGGCAAAAGCTGGTGCGCGGCCTCGCTCGCGAGCACGAAGCGCGTGTCGCCCGGCGGCTCTTCGAGCGTCTTGAGCAGGGCGTTGGCCGCGACGGTGTTCATCTGCTCGGCCGGATAGACCAGCACGGCCTTGCCGCGTGAACGTGCAGCCGTGCGCTGGCTGAATTCCACCGCCTCGCGCATGGCTTCGACGCGGATTTCGCGGCTGGGCTTGCGCTTTTTGTCGTCGATCTCGGCCTGCGCCTTTTCGGGCAGCGGCCAGCCCAGCGCGAGCAGCGTGGTTTCGGGCATGAGCACGCACAGGTCGGCGTGCGTGTGCACAGCGATGGCGTGGCAGCTCGCGCAGCTGCCGCAGGCGCCTTGCGCGCCCGGCGCGTCGCAGAGCCAGGCGCGCACCAGCTCCAGCGCGAGCGCCAACTGCCCCAGGCCCGAGGGGCCGTGCAGCAGCCAGGCGTGGCCGCGCTGGGCCAGCAGCTGCGTGCGCTGCGCGGCAATCCAGGGCGGGACTGCGGTGGCGGCGGTGGCACTCATGCGGCGTTCGAGGGCATGTGGGCTGGGCTGGTGGCAGACGATCCAGCAGCCGGAGCGGGCAGCCAGCCGCGCTCGGCAAGCACCGCGCAGATTTGCTGCCAGACCTGCGTGCGCTCCTGCGCGGCGTCCAGGCGTGCAAAGCGCTGCGGCGCGGCGGCCGCACGCGCGGCGTAGCCCTGCGCCACGCGGCGGAAAAATTCCACGGGCTGCGCCTCGAAGCGGTCCGGCAGGCGCACACCGGCCAGGCGCTGCGCCGCGGTTTCGGGGGGCAGGTCGAACCAGAGCGTCACGTCGGGCTCCAGCATCAAACCGGGCATTTGCGCAATACCCGTCTGCGCCATCAGCTCCAACTGCGATAGCATTTCGAAATCCACACCCCGGCCCGCGCCCTGGTAGGCGAAGGTGGCATCGGTGAAGCGGTCGCACAGCACCACGGCGTCGCGCGCGAGCGCGGGGCCTATGACCTGCACGAGGTGGTCGCGGCGCGCGGCAAAGGCCAGCAGCGCCTCGGTCAGCGCGTCCATGGGCTCGGTGAGCAGCAGGGCGCGCAGCTTTTCCGCAAGCGGCGTGCCGCCGGGCTCGCGCGTGCACACCACCTCGCGCCCCTGCGCGCGAAACGCCTGCGCGAGCGCCTCGAGGTGTGAGGACTTGCCCGCACCGTCTATGCCTTCGAAGCTGATGAACAAGCCGGGACGTGCCATGGAAGTCCTTGTCGTGGAAGAAGAGGGTAGAGCGCGATCATCCCAAAATTCCGCGGCCTTGCCGTGCGCCGTTCGCGCTCACTGCCCACGCTGGTAGCGGCGCACGGCGCGCGCGTGCGCGTCGAGCGACTCGTTGAATTCGCTGCTGCCGTCACCGCGTGCGACGAAATACAGCGCACGTGTGCGTTCGGGCTGCACCGCGGCAAGCAGCGCGGCCTTGCCGGGCATGGCGATGGGCGTGGGCGGCAGGCCGGGGCGGGTGTAGGTGTTCCAGGGCGTGTCGGCCAGCAGGTCGCGCCGGCGCAGGTTGCCGTCGAAGGCCGTGCCCAGGCCGTAGATCACGCTCGGGTCGGTTTGCAGCAGCATGCCGGCGCGCAGGCGGTTGATGAACACGCCCGCAATGCGCGCGCGGTCGGCGGCAAGGCCCGTTTCTTTCTCGACCAGGCTCGCGAGGATCAGGGCCTCGTCGGGGCTGGTGAGCGGCAGGTCGGGCGCGCGCTGCGCCCAGGTCGCGGCCAGTTGCCGGTCCATCGCGTGCAGCGCGCGGCGCAGGATGGCGAGGTCGCTGCTGCCTTTGGCGTAGGTGTAGGTGTCCGGGAAAAAGCGCCCCTCGGGCGCGACGCCGGGGCGGCCCAGGCGCGCCATCAGCGCCTCGTCCGACAAATTGGCCGAATCGGGCTTGAGCTGCTCGGCGCGCGCGAGCGCCGCACGCACCTGCCGGAAGTTCCAGCCCTCGACGAGGGTGAAGGCCAGCAGCGTCTCCTCTCCGCGCACCAGTTTTAGCAGCAGGCTGCGCGGCGTGGTGCCGGGCGGGATTTCGTAGTTGCCGGCCTTGATGCGCCGGTCCTGCCCCGAAAGGCGAAACCAGGCGTAGAGCAGCCGCGCATCGCTGTGCGCCCCCGCGGCCACGGCAAGGCGCGCGACCTCGCGCGGCGTGGTGCCGGGTTCGATCGCGAGCTCCAGCGTCTCAGGGCCGGGGTTCAGCGGCTGCTGCAGCCACCAGACGCTGGCCGCGCCCAGGGCGAGCAGCACCAGCAGCGCCCCGGCAAGCAGCCGGGTCAGCAGGCGTCGCAGCATCGTAGGTATCTTTGCGCAAAGAAAAAGAGCGGGGATGATAATGGAGCCATGCCTACGGATTCCAACCCTCCCGATCCCTCTCAGCTCCTCAACGGCGTGGCGCCGATCACGCATCTGGGCGTGCTGCGCGCGCAGGGCGAGGATGCTGCGGCCTTCCTGCACGCCCAGCTCACGCAGGATTTTTTGCAGCTCGATTTGCAGCACGCGCGCCTGGCGGCCTTCCTCTCGGCCAAGGGGCGCATGCAGGCGAGCTTCATAGGCTTCAAGCGCAGCGCCACCGAAGTGCTGCTGCTGTGCAGCCGTGACCTGCTCGCACCCACGCTCAAGCGCCTGGCCATGTTCGTGCTGCGCGCCAAGCTGCGCCTGAGCGACGCCACGCCAGAATTCGCGCTCTACGGCCTTGCCGGCAGTGCTGTTAAAACCATAGCTGGTAGCGCACGTCCCGCCTGGGCTAAGGCTGATTTTGATGCTGCAAGCGTGGTGCATTTGTACCCTGCGCTGGGGCAGCCGCGCGCGCTCTGGGTCGGGCCCGTGGATGCGCCCGCGCCCGCAGGGCCGGCCTTGGACGCGGGCCTGTGGCTGTGGAGCGAGGTGCGCAGCGGCGTCGCCACGCTGAGCGCGCCCGTGGTCGATCTATTCGTGCCGCAGATGCTCAACTACGAGTCGGTGGGCGGCGTGAACTTCCACAAAGGCTGTTATCCGGGCCAGGAGGTGGTGGCGCGCAGCCAGTACCGCGGTACGCTCAAACGCCGCGCTTATCTCGCGCACGCCGACGTGCCCATCGCCGTTGCGGCGGAGATTTTTGCTGCATCCGACCCTGAGCAGCCCTGCGGCACCGTGGTGCAGGTGGCGGACGCGCCGGGCGGCGGCGTGGACGCGATCGTGTGCCTGCAAACCGCCGCCGCCGAGCAGCCGCTGCACGTGCCGCAGCCCGCAGCGCAGCCCGTGCCGCTTGCCTTGCTGCCTTTGCCTTACCCGTTGCTTGAAGAAGTGTGAGCGGGCCGCTTCACAAGGCGCGCTGCATGGTCACGTGCGCGATGCCTGCTTCTTCGTAGGGCGCGCCCACGGTCTCGAAACCCGCGCGGCGGTAAAAGCCCTCGGCGCTGCACTGCGCGTGCAGCTGCGCGACGCGGTCGCCGCGGGCGCGTGCCGCGGCCAGCAGCGCTTCGAGAATCCTGCGCCCCCACTGCTGGCCGCGTACCGAGTGCTCCACGGCCATGCGGCCTATGCGCGCCACGCCCTGCGACTCCTGCGTGAGCCGGCCCGTGGCCACGGGCATGCCGAGCCGGTTGTAGGCCACCGCGTGCAAGGCCGTGGGGTCGAAGGCGTCTGCGTCTTCCTCGGCGGGGATGCCCTGCTCGTGCACGAACACGGCCATGCGCAGCTGCGTGGCGTCGCGCCCCAGCGTGTTCCAGTCGCCGGTGCGCACCTCCACCATCTCGGCGCCCGCCTCATAGTCGGCAAAGATGTCGCGCAGTGCGGCGGGGATGGGGCGCGAAGTCTGCGTTTGCAGGTCGGAAAACACGTACACGATCTCGCCCGAGACCAGCGGCTTGTCGTCGCGGAAGATGGCCGCGATGAAGCGGCACGAGGAATTGCCCAGGTGCGCGCAGCGCATGCCGACCTGCAGCGCGTCGTCCACACGCGCCGGCGCGTGGTATTCGAGCGTGGCCTTCTTCACCACCATCTCGCCGCCCAGCACCTGCATCGCGGCCTCATAAGGCAGCGCGACGGCGCGCCAGTATTCGGACATGGCCGTGTCGATGTAGGTCAGGTAGTGGCCGTTGAAGACGATTTTTTGCATGTCCACCTCGGCCCAGCGCACGCGCAGGCGCAGCAGGCAGCGGAAGTCTTTGCGGTGCATGTTCAGTTCCCTTCGAAAGCGCGACGCAGGGCGCGCGCCGCGTCTGCGTGGGCCTGGCGCGCTTCGGGCAGCACGCGGCCCATTTTGATGAATTCGTGCGTCACGCCGCGGTAGATTTCGAGCTCCACGGGCACGCCCGCGGCGCGCAGCTTGTCAGCGTAGTTTAAGAGCCTATTTCGGCAGGAAACATGCCTCGCGCCATGGCCTTGCGCGATGCCTGGCTAGGCGCAGGGGGCGACGTGGAGCGGTGCTCCACGAGCCACCTGCAACACCGCCAGGGGCGCGCAAGGCCATGGCCCTTCGGGTTGCGATCAGGGGCGGCGTCTGCGGCGTTGCTGCGCTTGTCCAGGCATGTAGCATGGACGGCGCGCTGCGCCTTGCATCCATCCGCCCCTGATCGCAACGCGAGGCATGTTTTCTGCCGAAATAGGCTCCCAAGCCCTCATCGACGAGCGGGTCGCACTCGGCCAGGCCGATCCAGGCCGGCGCCACGCCTTCCACATCGGGCGCAAGCAGGGGCGCAAAGCGCCAGTCCGTGCGCTCCGCAGGATTGCGCACGTAGTGGCCGAAGAACCATTCGATCGCTGGCGCCTCGAGCACCAGCCCCTGCGCGTAGCGGCGGTGCGAGGGCGTGTCCTGGTGCGCCGCGCAGCCGGGGTAGATCAGCAACTGCAGCGCAAGCGGCAGCCCCGCGTCGCGCGCGAGGATGGCGCTCACGGCCGCGAGCGTGCCGCCCGCGCTGTCGCCGCCCACGGCCAGGCGTGCTGGGTCGGCACCGAGCGCGGGCGCATGCTGCGCGAGCCAGGCCAGCGCGTCCCAGGCATCGTGCGTGGCCGTGGGAAAGGGGTGCTCGGGCGCGAGGCGGTAGTCCAGCGACACCACCATGCAGGGCGTGCGCCGCGCCAGCTCGCGGCACAGGATGTTGTGCGTGGCAATGCTGCCTATGGTGAAGCCGCCGCCGTGCAGGTACAGCAGCAGCGGCAGTGCTGGTGCCTGTGCGCGGGTGCTGGGCGCATAAAGGCGCGCGGGCAGCGGCCAGCCGTCACGCGCCGGGATGTGCAGGTCTTCCACGCGCGGCAGGGGCGCGCGCGGCACTTCGAGCACTTCGGCGCCGGCAGCGTAAGCGGCGCGGGCCGCCTGCGGCGTGAGGTTGTGCAGCGGCGGCCGCGCGGCGCGCGCCATGCGCTCGAGCACGCCGCGCATCTGCGGCGTGAGCTGCGCGCGGTGCAGGTGGTAGGCGGCGTGGGTGTCCTGCGGGGGCATGATGATGGGGTCGCTGGCTGGCATGGGTTTGGCCGCACGGGCCGATGTGGGGGCTGGTCGTTGTTTGGCTATTTGTTGGTTTGGTTATTTGAACTGCACCTGCACGGGCGCGGCGCCGCTGAGGCCCTCGTAGCGCACCGTCACGGTCAGCCCCGGCTTGGGCGGTTGCAGCGCCGAGAACGAGCCGAGGCTGACCAGGTCGCCCGGCTGCAGCGCGAGTCCTTCCTGCGCAAGCGCCTGCGCCAGCCACACCACGGCATTCAGCGGGTGGCCCAGGATTTCACTGCCTTTTCCGCCACCAATGCGCTTGCCATCAGCGTCAGCCACTATCACATCCATATCGCGCAGGGCGTCGAGCAGCGCGTAGCGCTCAGCGCGGAAGGCGGGCACGGGCAGCGGGGTTCCAGCCACACCCAGGCGCGCGCCGGCGTTGATCGCCGCCACGCCCGCGCCGTCGAGCCGGGGCGGAGCTTGCACGAGCAGATCGGGCAGCTCGATGAACGGAATCACCTGGTCTATGGCCTGCAGCACCTCCATCGGCGTTTTCGCCTGGTTCACGGCATTGCTGCGCACGCGCACCAGCATGTCGGCCTCGAACAACGGCCGCGCGCCGAAGGCGGCTTCCACCGTGGCGCCGTTGGGCAGCACCATCCCTTCGTAGAGCTTGCCCCAGACCGGCTGTTTGGTGCCAAAGCGCTGCTGCACCGCAGGGTTCGTGAGCGCGGCCTTGTAGCCGATCACCTTGCCCAAGTGCTTTTCGAGTTGCGCATCGAACTTGGCGCGCGTGCACGCGGCATCGGCCTCGGACAGTTTCTCGGGGTTGGGCGCGGGCGTCCTGGCGAGGTAGTGGGCCGTGAGGTCTGCCACCTGGGCGTCGCTCAGGCATTCGGCCTGCGCGCCTGTCGCGCAGGCGACGGCCAAGGCGAGGGCAATGAGGGTTTGTCGGGGTCGCATGGGTGTCTCCTGGTTGTAAAGTGAAAGGGGAGTGCAGCAGGCTACCGTAATCCGGCGCGCACTTTCGTTCATCGGCATTTTCGCTTGGGCACCATGGCTTCCATCTACTACGTCACCCAGATTCAATTCGACTTCGGCGCCGTGCGCCTGCTGCCGCAGGAGTGCGCGCGCGTGGGCATCACACGCCCGCTCGTGGTCACGGACGCCGGCGTGCGCGCTGCCGGCGTGCTGGACAAAGCCTTGGCGGCGCTGCAGTCGCCGCAGGGTGGTTTGCCCGTCACGGTGTTCGACCAGACGCCCTCCAACCCCACCGAGGCCGCCGTGCGCGTGGCCGTGCAGCTGTACCGCGCGCACCAGTGCGACGGCCTGATCGCCGTGGGCGGTGGCTCGGCGATCGACTGCGCCAAGGGCATCGCCATCGCTGCCACGCACCCGGGGCCGCTGGTGCACTACGCCACCATCGAGGGCGGCTCGCCGCGCATCACCGACCGCGTGGCGCCCGTGATCGCCGTGCCCACCACGAGCGGTACGGGCAGCGAGGTGGCGCGTGGCGCCATCCTCATCGTCGAAGACCGGCGCAAGCTCGGCTTTCACTCGTGGCACCTGGTGCCGCGCGCGGCCATCTGCGACCCCGAACTCACGCTGGGCCTGCCGCCCGGCCTCACGGCCGCCACAGGCATGGACGCGATCGCACACTGCATGGAAACTTTTATGTCGGCGGCCTTCAACCCACCCGCTGACGGCATCGCGCTCGACGGCCTCGCGCGCGGCTGGGCGCATATCGAAGCCGCCACGCGCGATGGCCAGAACCGCACGGCGCGCTTGCAAATGATGAGCGCGAGCATGCAGGGCGCGCTCGCTTTCCAGAAAGGCCTGGGCTGCGTGCATTCGCTGAGCCACAGCCTCGGCGGCCTGAGCCCACACCTGCACCACGGCACGCTCAACGCCATTTTTCTGCCCGCCGTGGTCGTATTCAACGCCGCGAGCCCCAGCGTGCAGCAGGAGCGGCGCATGGAGCGCATGGCGCAGGCCATGGGCCTGGCGAGCGCGGACGACATCCCCGCCGCGCTGCGCGCCATGAACGCACGCCTGGGTCTGCCCACCGGGCTCGCAGCCCTGGGCGTAAAACCCGAACAGTTCGACGCCGTGATCCGCGGCGCGCTCGCCGACCACTGCCACCAGACCAACCCGCGCCTCGCGAGCGCCGACGACTACCGCGCTATGCTGCAGGCTTCGATGTAAAAACAAAAAAGGAGACCTGATGAGCCAAGCCTCAGCAACCCCAGCCCCCGCCGGCCCCGATCGCACACTGCCGCAGCTCGGGCGCGGCTTTTTCTGGCAAGACTTGCAAGTCGGCCAGCGCCTGCGCACCTTCCGCCGCACCGTCACCGAAACCGATCTGGTCAACTTCATCGGCACCAGCGGCATGCTCGAAGTCATCTTCATCGACACCACCTATGAAGGCGGCGCGATTTCGGGCCGGCCCGTGCCCGCGGCGCTCACCTACGTGCTGATCGAGGGCTTTCTCGCGCAGACCATGATCCAGGGTACGGGGCTCGCGTTGCTCGAAATGCAGCAAAAAATCCTCGCGCCGGTCTGCGTGGGCGACAGCATCGAGGCCGTGGTCGAGGTCACCGGCATCCGCCCGACCTCCCGTAGCGGCCGCGCCGTGGTGACTTCGCGCATCGACGTGTTCAACCAGCACGGCACGCAGGTCATGAGCTACACCGCTACACGGCTGCTCGCCGGGCGCACGGATTGAATCGCCGCCGCGCGGAATGCCGCGCGAAGGCATGTTGCACAATCCAAAAAATCATCAAAGGAGATGACCATGACAAACCCTGGGGTTGATCCGCCCAACGACGAAGTCCACCGTGTCGGTGGCATAGGAGACTGGCTCGACTACCACGCGCTGCACCACGCCGACCAGGAGGCGCTGGTCGTGGGCGAGCTGCGGCTTACCTATGCCCAGCTGCTGGGGCGCGTAGACCGCATGGCCGGCGTGCTCGTGGCGCGCGGGGTGCGCAAGGGCGACCGGGTCGCAATGCTGCTGCTCAACGGCAATGAATTTCTCGAAACCCTGTTTGCCTGCGCACGCCTGGGCGCCATCGCCGTGCCCATCAACTTCCGCCTGAGCCCGGCCGAGGTGGAATTCATCTTGGGCGACTGCGGCGCGCAGGTGCTGGTGTACCACTGTCAGTTCACGCCGCTGGTGGCGCCGATCCGGCACAACACACCGCTGGCCCATGCGTTTTACGTGCCGGGCTCGGGCGCACCCATGCCCGGCGACGCGGATTACGAGCAAGCGCTTGCCGCGGCCCAGCCACCCGCGCAGCGCACGCCCGTCACGCAAAACGATCCGCACCTCATGATGTATACCTCGGGCACGACCGGCCGGCCCAAGGGTGCATTGCTGAGCCACGGCAACACCACCTGGAACGCCTTCAACCTGCTGCTCAGCGAAGCCGGTCTCAACAGCGACGACATCGTGCTCACGGTGGCGCCCATGTTTCACATCGGCGGGCTCAACATCCACACCCTGCCCGCGATCTACAAAGGCGCGAAGGTGATCATGCACCCGCACTTCACCCCCGCCGAAACGCTCAGCCTGGTGCAGCGCGAGCGCATCACCACCCTGTTCCTCGTGCCCGCGATGTGGCTTGCGATCAGCCAGATGCCCGACATCGACCAGTACGACCTCTCTTCGCTGCGCGTGCTCATGTCGGGCGGGGCACCTTGCCCGATCACGGTGATCGAGTTTTTCCAAAAGCGCGGCCTGTGCTTCCTCGAAGGCTTTGGCATGACCGAAACGGCGCCCAATGCCTGCTTCCTCGGCAGCCGCGACACCCTGCGCAAAAACGGCTCGGTCGGCAAGCCGCTCACGCACGTGCAGATGCGCCTTGTCGATGCCAACGACCAGGACGTGCGCCAGGGCGAGACGGGCGAGCTGGTGCTGCGCGGCCCGAACATCTTCGTGGGCTACTGGAACCGTCCCGAGGCCACGGCAGAGGCCTTTCGCAACGGCTGGTTCCACAGCGGCGACCTTGCGCGCCAGGACGAGGAAGGCTTTTACTACATCGTCGATCGCATCAAGGACATGCTGATCTCGGGCGGGGAAAACGTCTATCCGACCGAGGTCGAGCAGGTCATCTACCGCCACCCGGCCGTGCGCGAGGCCGCGGTCATCGGCGTGCCCGACGAAAAATGGGGCGAGGTACCCATGCTCGTGGTGGCCTTGAAAGAGGGCGTGCAGCTCACGCTTGAAGAAGTGCGCGCTTTTTGTGAAGGCAAGCTGGCGCACTTCAAAATCCCGAAGCAGATGGTGCTGGTGCCTGCGCTGCCGCGCACGGCCACGGGCAAGGTGCTCAAGCGCGAGCTGCGCAGCGGCATCATCGGCGCCGACAAACCTGCCATCAGCTAAGACCCATTTCTATTTGTTATTTACGAGGAGCAAAAATGCACAATGAAGTCGATGTGAGCTGGGGCGAAACCGCCAAATACCGTTTCGAATTGCGCGACGCGCAGCCCATGGACATAGAAGCCGCGCGGGCTTGGTTCGATGCGCAGTTCAAGGCCTTCGACTGCGAAATCATCCGCTCCGTGGGCAAGGTCTTGAGCGTGGACAAAGTGCTCACGGTGGCCCAGGCCGCGGGGGAAGACTACTTCTCCAAACCCGAGCACCGCGAATGGGCCATGAACTTCGCGCGCGCGACCTGCGCCTTGCTCGGCCGGCCCATCGTGCGCGTGGATGTGCCCAGCCTGACGATAGGGTACTGAGCGGGTAGCGGGTAGCGGGTCGCGGGTCGCGTCGCGCCGGATGCCGGAGCGATGCGGCGCAGCCCGGCCTCAATAGTGATAAACGCCGCGGCCTGTCTTGCGGCCCAGGTGGCCGGCGGCGACCAGTTCCTTGAGCAGCGGGCAGGGGCGGTATTTGCTGTCGCCAAATTCTTTCAAAAAGACTTCCATCACCGCGAGGCACACGTCTAGCCCGATCATGTCGGCCAGCGCGAGCGGCCCAATCGGGTGGTTGCAGCCCAGGCGCATGCCGGCGTCTATGTCCTCGGGCGTCGCCAAACCCTCGGCGAGCACGAAGAAGGCTTCGTTGATCATGGGCACGAGAATGCGGTTGACCACGAAGCCCGGCGCGTTCTTCACCGTGATCGGCGACTTGCCGAGTTGGCGCGCGAGGGCCTGCACGACATCGTGCGTGGCGTCGCTGGTCTGCACCCCGCGGATGATCTCCACCAGCGCCATCACGGGCACGGGGTTGAAAAAGTGCATGCCTATGAACCTGTCCGGGCGGCCCGTGACGGCGGCCAGCTGCGTAATCGAAATCGAAGACGTGTTCGACGCCAGGATGACCTCGGGGCCGACGAGCTTGTCCACCTGCTGCAGGATTTTGACCTTGATGTCGTAGTTTTCGGTCGCTGCCTCGACCACGAGCTGCGCCTGCTGCAGCGCCTCATACTGCGTCGAAGTCTGGATGCGAGAAAGCGCCGCGTCCTTGTCGGCGGCGCTGATCTTTTCTTTCTTGACCAGGCGCTCCAGGCTGCCCGCGATGGTCGCCAGGCCCTTTTGCACGGCTGCCTCGGAAATATCGACCATGACGGCGCGCAGCCCCGCCACGGCGCAGACCTGCGCAATGCCGTTGCCCATGGTGCCGGCACCAATGATGCCTATGGTTTGGATGCTCATGAAAAATCCTTTCGTCAACAAAAATCGCGGCGCCCGTCGGATTCAGGGTGCCGCAGGCATGGTGCAGGATAAATAGCGCCCCTTAAGAGGGGCGTTGGCGCCATGGCCGCAGCGATGATAGAGCGGTGGCGCGAAAAGTCGGTGAAAAAAGATGAAAGTCGACAAGGGTCGGGCGAAAAAACAGCTCTGCGGGAGGGCAGGCCACCGGGGCGAAAAGTACCGTGCACACGAAAAATTCCGAACTTCAATGGCTGCGGCTCGGGTATGAGTCGGGGATGGCTGCGGGGACTACTTGGCCGTTTGTGCGGCGCCAAGAGGTGTCGGCACTGCATGAGCGGGCTTGGGAGGCGCATGTGCGGAAACACAAGATCAGCCAGCCATAGAGCTGATGCAGGCGAGTCTGTAGCGGGCGCGTTTGCTGCGCTCAAAGTTCGTCGATCATTTCGCCCGCGTGGTGGCGAAGCAGGCGTGTACCGATCCAGCATAAAAAAATTGCAGCGACAATCGGATACGTTAGCCTGGTCCATTGTGGCCATTGCATGTGCACCAAAATGCGCTGATATTCCTCGACAATAATTGCTACCGGATTCATTTCAATGATCCATCTGGCTCTTGCGGGGATTGCTGACGATGGATAGACGACAGGGGTGAGCCAAAACCAAAATTGCAACACAATTCCAAAAAAATGTCCAATATCTCGAAAGAAGACATTTAATACCCCCAGAGATAGACTCAAGCCGGTGGCGAAAAATAAAAGCAAAATCGTAAGCGGAATGGTTGCCATGTAAGCGGGGTGCGATAGGCCGCCGGTGGTTGCCAAGAAGATCGTGAATATGCCGAAAATTATGGAAAAATTTAACGTGGAGCTTGCTATAATTATGGCGGGGAGGCACAGGTGCGGGAAGGTTATTTTTTTTAAGGTGTTGGCATTTTCTGTAAAAACATTAATCCCGCGAAGCATGATTTCGGAAAAAAGTCCCCAGGGTATTATTCCTGCGCAAAGGTAGATGCTGTAGCCAAGGCTGTTGTTTACTCCTGGCAATTTCGCCTTCATTATCTGTGAAAATATCAAGGTGTAGACGATAATCATTGATAGGGGTTGCAATATTGCCCAGGCTGTTCCAAGCAATGAATTGCGATAGCGGGCCTCAAATTCGCGTCGAACGCTCCCGAGAATAAAATCTCGGTATGGCCACATGATCCTGATGATGTTCATTTTAAAATGTTGATGACAAGATGGGCGGTTGATTATGTGTTCGGGTAAGTTTTGATTACCTCAAGGGAATATTTTCGGAAATGCAGTTGGTCATCAATGGTTCAAAGGTAAACGCCTCGATTATTGTGTCTGTGTTGCGCAGATGGATTTGCCCTAATAAAATTATTCCACCTCTAAATAATTTTTTTGCTGCCTTAGGGCCAATCAGCAAAGGGGTTCCGAGACTTAGTGCCGCCGCTTCAAGACGCGAGGCAAAATTGATGCAGTCACCTACCGCAGTATAGGTGCTACGAAAATTTGTGCCTAAATCTCCCACCAATGCCAAACCATTTTCTATGCCAATACGTACGCGAGCGGGGGGCTTCCCTGAAGTAATGCGTCTTTCATTAAGACTCTGCACTTCCTGCAAAATTTGCAGCGCTGCATCAACCGCCGCATCTGCTTGTCTTTCACAAGGAAGTGGCGCGCCCCAGAACGCCACCAAACCATCTCCTGAATATTTGTCCAAAGTACCTCCATGCTCGAGCACCGGGCGGGTGAGGCAGTCCAGGAAATCTTTGGTTAACTGAGCCGAATCTTGCAAAGACATGGTTGAAGTCAATTTGGTATACCCCTCCATGTCTGCTACCAGAACGGTGACCTCTTTCAGGCTTGGCTCCAGACTGTATCGAAAGTCCTGACGTACAATTTCGTTCAGAACAGGTTGTGCCACATAATGCGAAAGCATTGCCAGCAATTGGCGGCCATGCCGCTGCGATTGCCGCCATTCGAAGGGCACGGCTATTAACAGGAATATGCCGTAGCCCCACAAGGGAGCAGTGACTGAAAATTCAATCTGCTGGCGCACGCCAATGAAGGCGAGCGTCAACCAAATCAGCGATTGGCCGAATAAAAGCGCTATGCCTGCCAGCGCAGACATACGCGAAAGAGCCCAGGGTAGCAGTCCGAAAGTGATTGCGCACCAGAGCAGCAGCCAGGTGTTGCCATTGCTTGGCCATGAGATATTTGCCTGCTGCAGGTCCAGTAGGCCCGATAAAACGGCAGCGTGCACCATCACACCTGCAGTCATTGGAGCCAAAGGTGTGCTCACGTGATCCCCGAGCCCTAGCGCGGAAGATCCAATCAATACATAGCGCCCATTCAAGATTTCCACCGGGATACGTTGATGCAGCAAATCTGATGCCGATATCACCGTGTAGGATTCCTGTGCATAGCTGTAAGGAATTCGCCAAAGCCCCTCTTTGTTCGCAAGAATGTTTCGAAAGGGATTGTCACTGATATTTGCGCATGCCAGCAGCATGTGTGACAAACTTAAATATTCGACGCCCGCATAGAAAGTGAGCATGGGAATATGTCTTAAGCTGCCGTCACGGTCTGGAATGTAGCCAATGTTGCCAACACACTTTGCCATCGAGAGGCCCTCGTGGTTGCCGATATATCCTTGGGCATGCGCCGCTCCAACAATGCTGCCTGCCGGACGTCCACCTATCAGCACCCCTTGATTCAGCGAAGGGAAACGGGGTGTGTAATCCAGAATCTGGGCCAGAGTCACGGGAGCATGGGTTGCCAGTGTGGCTAATCTAGTGTCGCCATCGTCGTCGGCGCGTTGCGCGAAAACGATGTCCAAACCGATCGCCCGAACATGAGCGTCGAGTAGCAGGGACTCCAACATATCCGCTATCCGAGCTCGTGGCCAAGGCCAAGGACCCACCTCGGCGAGCGATTTCTCGTCAATGTCGATTACTGCGAGCCGGGTTTCTGGAGTTTTCTGGGCAGAAATCCGGATCATCGCATCACGCACGCCCTCGTCCAGTCGATATGGCATATCGGCATAATTTAATGCCACCATCAAAGTCAAGCAGCAAGCTAAAATGGCAATGCCTGCGCGCATACGCCAGGATTTTTGTTGCAAACTTAACATCAAGTCCTGTCTTCGAGCAGTTTATCGTACAGTGCGCGATAAGCGCGTCCCACCACTGCAGGGGAAAATAAACGCTCCCATCGCAGGTGGGCACCCTCACCCAAGCGCTTGCACAAGACATCGTCGGTGGCCAGAGTGTTCATGGCTCTGGCCAATTCGGAAGGGTTTTCCGGTGCTACCACCAGGCCAGTTTCGCCGTCCACATTAATCCAGGAGGTTCCTGTTCCAATTTCGCAACTCACCAGTGGCTTGGCTGCTTGTGCACCCTCGAGCAAAGTCATGCCAAAGGCTTCCGAGCGCAAATGTGACGGGAAAATAACAGCCCGACATAGGCTGAGAATGGCCAGCTTGTCTGCATTGGGCAAAGCGCCAAGAAATCGGACTTGATCATCAAGGTTCAAATTTCGCGCTTTGGCTCGCAAGGCCTCGCCTTCTGGTCCATCCCCAATCAATACCACGGGCGTGCGCACACTCCGCGCCGCCTCCAGCAAAAAATGCAGGCCCTTGTAATATCGAAGCACCCCTATGAATAAAAAAAACCCCTTTCCCAGCTTGGCTTGCCAACGTTCCACTAAGACAGGGTCAGGATGCGGAAGCGGCTCCATGCAATGAGGAATTTCTACAACTTTATCACGATGATTGGCCAGTATTTCACTGGTGCGGACGTAATTGGGTGACGAGGCCACAATACAGTCTGCGGAGCCTAATAAATGCTTACGCAATGGCGCGTAAAGCAATCCAAGCCCCCGCTGCCGCACAATATCTGAGACATAAGTCACCAGCAGCGGCTGGTGATGGCTGCGCACAAAGGGAATGAGCATGTCTGCGAATGGCCAAGGGTAATGGACTTGCAAGACATCTGCCTTGTCTGCTGCAGCGCGACATTGCTTTACCGCATCCCAGCCCCCAAAATTGCAAGAGGCAATTTCTGCCCACGACCGGGCACGCACCAACTGTCCTTCGGGACGCTGCATGCGTTCCGGGTGCGGATTGCGTGCCAGGCAAAAAACGGTATTGCTCACGCCCAGGGGCTGCGTGGCCAAACATAGTTGCCGAATGGATTCCTCTAAACCGCCTCGTGACTCAGGGAAATAAGTCCGGTAAATGTGCAATACCCGCAGGGGTTTCATGTGAGCAGTCCTCTGGCTTGTGCCACATGTGCATACACCGCGATCGTTTCCCGAGCGCAGCGCTCCCAGTTGAAGGTGCTGGCGCGCTCGAGCCCTGCGGCTGCCAAACGGCGGGCCAGTCCATGATCCTCCAGTAGGGCTTGCAGGCTGTCGCGCATGGCCCCGACATCGTCCGGGTCTACCATCAGTCCCGCAGGGCCTACCACTTCAGGTAAGGACGTGCGGTTTGTCGTCAGAACGGGAACGCCCGAGGCCATGGCTTCCAATGCGGGCAGGCCAAAACCCTCGTAGCGCGAGGGGTAGCAAAATGCTGCGGCACCCGCATACAGTGCCGGAATCAACGAATCCTCTACATATCCGAGCAGACGCAAATCGCCTTGCCGGATCAGAGCTTGAGCATCTTTCATCAGGCGATCCATGTTCCAGCCATGCATCCCGGCCACCACCAAGGGGTAGCGTTTGCGTAGCGGTGCCGGGAGACTGGCGAACGCACTAAAAAGTATCTCCAGATTCTTGCGCGGCTCCAGCGTACCCACGCACAAAACATACCCTTGAGGTTCCAGATGGAGTTGCTCTAGCAAAGGGCGCAGCTGGTCTGCTGGCTGTGGATGAAAGCGTGCATCTGCGGCAAGATAGGTTGTAGTGATCCGTTCATCTTCGACGCTAAACCAGCGCTGCAGAGCGCGTTTCGAATCATGCGAGATGACAATAATATGATCCGCCCGCTCGATCGCCCCAGGCAAATGACGCTCCATTAGCTTCACCCGTTCTACGGGATGAGTTTCGGGATGATCAAAACATGACATGTCACACAGCGTCAGCACCAGAGGTCCAGAAAATTCCATCGGCAAATAGTTGGGCTCGTGGTAAATCGCGTTTTTCAACCCAACTCTCGTTCGATAGTTGAACAAGGTGCGTTCTATAATTCTACGGGTTGTGCGGGGAAAAGGCAGTAACCGGTGCAGCATACGATTCGCCGTTTGCGCCGTTAAGGCAGCCGCTGGCGTAGGCAGGCGAAAATGTCTTTCAATCCGCATGCCGTACGCCATGTGTAGGTCCACCAATGCCAAATCTTGCATTGCCATGAATAAATGGCGGATATATTGCCCGATGCCTGTCATTGGTGCCAGTAATGGCGTTGCGTTGACCAGAATTTTCATATGGATGGTATTAATAAATGCCCAATAATAGCGCCAGCAACATCCCGATGCAGTTGCCCGTCAAATCATAAAAGCAGAAGCCGCTACCATAATATTTGTCCCAAATTTCCTTGCATATCCCTGTGAAGAAAACGGTCAACACCGCCACCGGCAGAGGCCAAAGCATCGCGGCCAACAAAAGAAGCCAGAAGCTCCAGGCTACGTGCAGAATTCTGTCTTCCTTGCCCAGTTCTTTGGGTATAGCGAGTAAAAATCTAGTTGCGAACATTTCAAAAATCTAAATGCGATATGGCACGTTGCAAAACATCTGGCTTGCGGATGAGAAGGCGTTTAAGGTCTTTTTCCACAACTCCTTTTTTTTGCAATGTGTGCATGGCTCTGGACACAGTCTCTCTGCTCGTATTGATCATGATGGCCATCGCCTGCTGGGTTGGTAGCGGCTCAATTACGATCAGTCCACCGGGGGCGAGGGTCTTCATCTTGTGCAAAAGTGCATATACACGCTGGAACGCATTTGGAATTGCGAGGATTGATCGATAATCCGAGGCGACGCGTATGGCATGCGCCATCCGGTTCATTACATGCTCCGCAACTTTGGGTTGGTGATAAAAAAGCTCTAGGGCCTGCGCACGGGGTAGCGCTGCGATCTGGGAGCTCTCCGTCGCTACCACTGAAGCAGTTCTGGGTAAACCATCGATGACCGAAAGTTCGCCGAAATAATCTCCAGGCTTGAGGAAATTAAAACCCACCTCTCTCCCGTCCTCCGTCACGTCGACTACTTGGAGTTGGCCGGTCAGCAAAAACAGCAACTGATCCCCGGCCTTGCCCTTGTGCAGCACCCATTGTCCCCGCCCCACAGAGCGCAGGTGCATGAAAGCAGCAATGCGCTCTAAAACAGGAGACTCCAGTCCGCTTAATAAGGGGATACGTTGCAGCAGCGCCAGCGTATCTTCCGTGAACCCGTTGTGTGCCATGGCCTATCTACCACGTCATAGCAGCTCATTCTCTGCGCACACGTGCCATGTCGGCATCGACCATCATCGTTATCAAAGTCTGCAAGGGCGTCTTCGCCGACCAGCCCAGTTGTCGCTGCGCTTTGGCGGGATTCCCAAGCAACACGTCAACTTCGGCAGGGCGATAGAACTGTGGGTCAATCACTACATGCTCCTCATAATTGAGCCCCACATGCTCAAAAGCGATGCGGCACATATCGCGCACTGTCGTAGTTACGCCTGTGGCCACCACATAATCATCCGGACGTTCTTGCTGCAACATCAGCCACATGGCTTCTACGTAATCTCCCGCGAATCCCCAATCCCGTTTGGCATCAATATTGCCGAGGCGCAATTCTTTTTGCTTTCCCTGTTTGATTCGTGCTGCTGCGTCGGTAACTTTGCGTGTCACGAATTCGATGCCGCGCAAAGGCGATTCATGGTTAAACAAGATGCCGCTGGAAGTGTGCATGCCGAAGCTCTCGCGGTAATTCACGGCGATCCAGTGACCGTACAACTTTGCCACGCCATAAGGGCTGCGCGGATAAAATGGCGTTGACTCGCTTTGCATGGACTCCTGAATCAAGCCAAACATTTCGCTCGTTGATGCCTGATAAAATCGTGCAGTCGGATTCACGATGCGCACGGCTTCCAGTAAATTCACCACGCCAACCCCTGTAACCTGGGCTGTCAATATTGCCTGATTCCAGGATGAGCCTACAAAACTCTGGGCCGCCAAGTTATATACCTCCTGCGCACGCGATTGCTCCATGCTGCGTACCAGGCTGGACAGGTCGGTGATGTCTGCTGGAATCAGCCTTATTTCATTGTCTATGCCAAGATAACGCAGGCGCCAAAGCGTATCCGTCGAGCGGCGTGCATGCACGCCATAAACGGTGTAACCTTTTTCCAGCAGCAGACGCGCTAGATAAGCACCATCCTGACCAGTAATTCCCGTAATGAGCGCATTCTTACTTCCCAATTTCCATCTCCCAGTATTCAAAAAGTCGCAAAAGCGTATCATCGATTTGATGTGCAGGCTGCCAGCCGGTACGCGCACTCAGTTTCTCATGGCTGGCACAAACGCGGGGTTGTTCAGCCGGCCGCCAACGTGACGGCTCGTGTCGCACGTCGGCCTGTACCTGGGCCAGCTGCAGCAAGCGCTCCAACAGCGAGCGCACACTGCGCTCCACACCCGAGCACACGTTGTAAATGGCGCCATTGTCACCACTGGCAAATAGGGCGTCATAGGCGGCCAGTACGTCGCGCACATCGCTGAAATCGCGAGTAACGTCGATATTACCCACGCGCAGGACAGGCTCCCTTCTGCCTGCTGCAATCTCCGCGATCTGGCGTGCGAAATCTGAGATTGCAAACTGCGCCGACTGTCCAGGCCCGATGTGATTGAAAGGGCGCGCCACGATCACCTCGAAGGGCCCCATCTGGCTCCATTGATAGCAAAGCGCTTCCGTCGCCGCCTTACTCACCGCATACGGGTTGCGAGGACGCAGGGGGTGCGTTTCGCACAATGGCAGTTCATTTTCCGACGCCAATCCGTAGGCATCGCCGGAACTCACAAACAAAAAACGCCCTGTGAAGCCTGTTTCTGCCAAAGCCTCCAATAAATTGAGCGTCCCCAGAAAATTCACTTCATACGTCAGGCGGGGATTTTTCAGCGCATCTGGCACGAAACTGATGCCGGCCAAGTGCAGCACTTCTTTGGGAGCAATTTTGGCCAGCACACGGAGAAGTGCAGCCTTGTCGCGTATGTCCACAGCTTGCCCTGCACATTGCGCGAGCCCTACGGCTTGAGGCCAGTTTTGCAAGGCGTGGCAACCCACAAAGCCGGCATCACCCGTCACCAAACGCATTCCCAATGCGGTGCTTTCGGTTGGCATCACAACACAGCCTCCAATAATTGCGCGGCGCTGGCCCGCCAGCTTTGCCATCGCATGCCACGGCTATCGGGGGCGCGTTTGCTCGCATGCAGCTCCAGCCATTGCCGTAGTGCGTCTGCAAGTGCTTGCGGCTCTTTTCCGACGAAGTAGAACGCATGCGCCCCCGCCACTTCCTTGAACACGGGCAAGGCGCGGGCCACGATAGGCAGGCCACGCTGCGCGGCTTCAACCAGGGGCAGGCCAAATCCTTCTGCCTCGGAAGCCGCCAGCAAGCCACTGCAGTGCCGGTAAAGCTGCTCCAGAACGACGTCATCTGCTCGCTCCAGCCAAAACAGGCGTCGCCCCTGCTCGGGGTGTGCGCGTAAACGTTCGCACAGTGCCTCCACCATCCAGCCTTGTCGCCCCACGATCACCAGCGCCACATCCGTCCCCTGCGCCCACAGCAATTCGAAGGCATCGAGTGCCTGGCGATGACCCTTGCGTGGCTCCACCGTGCCCACCATCAGCAACGTGGGGCGCGCCTGCGGGTTGTGCAGCGCAGGCGGGAGCGCTTTCGCGTCTTTTCCTTCATCATTCGGGGCGGGCCAATCGGCACCTAAATGAAAGCTGGATAGCTCTGGCAAGGCCCCTTCGGCGGTGTGTCCACACAGCCACAACCGCACCTCGTCTGCCACGGCGGCCGAAATGCAGACAAGCCGGTCCGCCTCGCGGCGCAAACCCTGCATCCAGGCCGCAAACGCGGCGTGCATTTCTGGGGTCGTCACCTCCGGCATCAGCAGGGGAATAATGTCATACACCACATAGCACACCCGCACCCCTGCCAGACGCCAGGCTCGCAGTTCCTTTTCCACCTCCGGGAAGAGATGTGCACTCAAGTCCAGTCCCACGAAGATGTCTCCAAGTCCAACGCGCACTGGCGTGCCGGACAAATTGGCCTCCGCCGTGGCGGCGGGCGCCATGAAAGTGGTTGCATAGCGATATGCGCCGCCCTTTTCGGCACGCACGGGGCGCACGGCGTAACCCGCCGGGGGATTTTGCAGCCATTGTTGGAGCACATTGCGCACAACCCGTTGAATGCCCGTGCCACCATCGCGCAGCACAATCTCCGACACATCCACCAGCAATTGCCTTTGGCGCGTTGCATCAGGCAAAACCTCGCCCTGCATGCTCAGACGGTCACCGCGCAACCCCGACACCGCCGCCCGCAGCCTGCTCGACAAGTGGCTCCATGCACGCTCTTGCAGCCAGCGCTCCTGGGCAGTGAGCAATCCCTGAACCGAGTGTGGCTCGCTTAGCAAACGCATCACTCCAGTCACCACATCATCCGCAGAGTTGCCATCCAGACGCCAAGTGCAGTCGGCCAGATCGGAAAAAATCGGTTGCGGACTCACCAGTACCGGCTTGTGTGTGGCTAGACCGACAGTCACCGCACCACTTGCACTTTCACGCGTCGGGCCGTACACAAAAAGCAGGAAGTCCGCCAGCGACAAAAGCCGCAGACACTCCTGGATGGGTAAAAAATCGGTGACCCACACCACATCCTGCGCCACCCCAAGCTGTTCGGCCAGGGCCTTGCAATCTGCCAACGTCTGTTGGCTGCGCTCATCCAGCGCTGCGGTAACGGCCAGCAGCTTCACCCTTCGCCCACTCGAGCGCGCCAGTTTCGGCAAACTGGCAATGGCCGCATCCAGCCCCTTGTGGGGCAGCAGAAAACCAAAACAGCCCAACACCAAGTCATCCGCAGCCAGCCCCCATTCGGCGCGTTGGGGTAGGGGCGCATCTGGCGGCAGGGTACTCACGCCAAGTGGCAGGCACATGACCCGCTCCACCAAACCCAGCCCCATCAGGTGGTTCACATCATCGAGCTTGTGCACCACCAGCAGGTCCAGCCCGCGCAGCGCCGCGGCTGCTTTGTCGCTCAAGCGGTGCTCGCGCACCAGGGGCAGCGTTGAATGCAATTCCAGCACCACCACGACCCCGGCCGCACACAACTGCTGCAGCGCCAGGCAAATGGGCTGCGTCAACGTAAACAGGCTCTGTTGGTGTTGCACCAGCAAGACATCGGGCCGTGCCTGGGCTGGGCGCTGCAGCAACTCCTCCAGCAGAGCCAGCACCTGGGCATCGTCGCCCAGCGTCCAGCGCGGCGCGTAAACCCCCTGGAACGGATCGGGCTCCGTGCGCTCATCGCACCATACCTGCAAGGCAAAAAAATCCTCCCAGCCCGCCAGCAGCGCCTGCGCGTATTCCGCTATTCCACAGGCAGCCTGCCACGGGCTCAGCACCAACAAGCGCTGGCGCTGCGCTGCCGCCTGCTGCCGGGTTGCCCAAAGCAGCCCTGCCGCAGCTTGCACCGCTTGCGCACAACGCTCCCACCGGTAGTGCGCACGCAGCCATTGCGCCGCCAATTGCTGACGTGCGTGCAAGTCGGCATCCCCTGCCAGCAGGCGTGCGCGTACACATGCCATCTGCTCGCCCAGTGCCGCCACGTCAGGCTCCAGCCAGTATGAGCCTGGCGTTTGCACGTGGCTGCGAGACGAGGCCGCCCGGCAAGGAATCAAAGCTGCCGACTGCCGGCTGGCGAAGTCGGCTTGCCCACTGCCTCCCGTCACCACCAGGGGCACTCCCATCGCCAGTGCTTCTGCTGCAGGCAGATTGAAGCCCTCTCCGCGAGTGGGCAGCACCACCATATGCGCACTCTCATACAGTGCGCGCATCGCGTCATCGTCAAGCGGCTCCAGGTTCACCTGCACCCTTGGCCCGTGTGGGTGGCGCTCCTGCCAGGCGTGAACCAGCGCAGCCACGTCATGGTGTGGATTCGCGAAACTCTTGATCAGCAGCTCCACCTCATCGTCCGCCGTGAAACGCTCAAAAAACGCTTGCAGCAGGACATCCACGCCCTTGCGCTCAAATGCCGATGAAACATGCAGGATTCGCAGCGGCTGACCAGGCGCAGGCACCCGCAGCGCCGCAGCTTGCGGCGTCTGCAGCACCGCCGCCCCCAGCCCCAGCGGCACCACGAAGATAGGCCGCGCACAGCCACTGTGACGCAACACCCGTTGCACAAAACGGCTTGCCACCAGCACCCCATCCGCATGGGCATTCAGGTGCTCCACCATCTCGGGCGGCACGCGTGACTCCTCCCAGAAAAACACCACCAGACGCAAGTCACACGGGACTTCGTCGGCCAGCAGCGGGTAATGGTGCACCAGCGACACCACCGGCACGCCCGCGGGCACCGACTGTGCGACAAGCGCCTGCACCTGCGGCAACTGCGCGGCCGGCATATCCGCGCCCGGTTGATAGTGCCTGCCATGCCAGGGCACCCATTGCACTCTCCCGCCGCTGCTCCCATGCAATGCCAGCGCCAGCCCCCGGTTCACCACTGCCAGGCTGTAATGGCCTTCCACATGGCCCACCATGCGCCACCATGTCCCCTCCGGCAAGGCAGGGCCATCGACCAACGGTGGAGCCACGGCCAGGCGGGGCAGGGCATGCTCATGCCAGCGCAGCGCAGGCAGCGCAGGCAGCGCAGCGGCTTGCGCCGTGCTTTCCGCCGACAGGGGGGCAGCAGCGCGCGTGAGTGCCGCACGGCGCAGCAGCGCCTTGGCGCGGCGCGCCAGATCCGTCGTCCGGCGCAGCAGTGCCGTCACACGCCAGGAATGGCTGCGATACACGGCGTCCAGCGCATGCCGCAAAGCATGCAACTCCCTTTGCGACGCATCCTGCAGCACCCGCAGATCCTTCAACTCAGTCTGCAGCTGCTCTGCGCGCTGCCGCAGCTTCTGGGCTTCCTGTCGCAGCCGCCCATATTCAGCCGGCTCGAAGTCGTCCAGCACATTGGGTGCAGCGGCAAATGCCGGCGCCAGCTCGGCGTGCTCATCGGCCAGGTAATAGCGGTTCAGTCCGTCAAAAAACACCGCGCGATAGCCATGGCAAGTCACCAGCCCCTCCCAGGGCATTTCCGGCTTGCCTGAATGGGGGTGCGCTGCCTCGACCACCACCACCCAGGGGCGCCAGCGCGTGAAGTCCATGCCCCGCAGCACCTCCTCCTCGAACCCCTCCACGTCGATCTTCAAGAAATGCACCTCTGCGGGAGCATGTTCCGCCAGGATCGCATCCAGCCTTCGCAGCGGCACGCGCACCGAGCGCACCGCCACACCATGCGCCCTATGCGCCTGCGCCACCTCGGCCGACGCCGTGGCCCAACCCCGCACTGGCGTATCGAACAGCTCGACTTCACCCTCGCAGGCGCCAGCAGCCACGCACAGGTTCACATCGCGCGGACGCTGGGCCATCAACTCTTGCACATGGCCCGCCAGCGGTTCAATGTTGATCCCGCACCATCCCCGGTCGTAAAACGCCTTCGTCACGGAATCCGCACTCGGGTGGTTGGCGCCCACATCCACATAAAAGCCACAGTGCACATGGCCCAATGCGCGCCAAAGCAGCACATCTTCGCGGTTCTGCGCGTACGAGATGAAAGTCATAGCGCCTGCACCACGATCACCGGCTCAGCCCAGGCCGAGCCATCGAACACATACTTGTCCACATTCACCACCTTGAACACCAGCGCCAGATCGCGCCACTCGTAATTGGCACCCAGGTGCGAATCGCGGTCCACCAGCGCCGTCTGCACAGAATAGGTTCCCACCCCCAGGTGCACAGGAAAACGGATGCAAAACTCGTAACGCTGCCCGGCACACGCGGCCTCGATCATCTGTCCGGTATGCCAGGTATTGGTGCCATACATCACCTGCCCGAGCCGGTCCTTGATGCCATACCCCAGCACCAGATTCGGCACATCCTTGCGCACCGCCACCACCACACGCAAAACCACCTGAGCGCCCACGCGTGCCTCGTCGATCGGGCGCCCCGCTTCATCCTGCAGCGCGATCGACTCCACCACCGCCTCCTGCGTGCCCGATCGCGTCTGCGTGCGGCCGTCCGCGCGCAACACCTGCTCGAGCACCCCCTCCCCCTTGTAGGCCAGCAGGGCGTTGTAGTAATCCATCACCGCCTCGGGCTCACCATCACGCACCACCTGGCCCTGGGCCAGCAACAGCGCGCGACTGCAGATCGCCTGGATTGCGCTGCGGTCATGGCTCACGATCAGCAGCGTCGTGCCCTGGCGGCCATACTCGCGTATGCGCTCAAAACTCTTGTGCTGAAAATACGCATCCCCCACCGACAACGCCTCGTCCACGATCAGAATGTCGGGCCGCATGCAGGTCGCCACCGAAAACGCCAGCCGCATCTGCATGCCGCTCGAATACACCCGTACCGGCAAGTCCATGTATTCGCCAATCTCGGCGAAAGCCTCGATGTCCGGCATCAGGGCCAGCAGCTCCTCCGTGGCCATGCCAAGCAGTTGCCCCGCCATCAGGGCATTTTGCCGGCCTGTGAAATCCGGGTGAAACCCCATACCCAGCTCCAGCAACGCCGCCACCTTGCCCTGCACTTGTATCTGCCCCGTCGTGGGCTGCGAGGTGCCGGTGATCAACTTCAGCAGCGTGCTCTTACCGGCACCATTCATGCCCACAATCGCCACCGCCTCACCGGCATGCACCGAAAAGGAAACATCACGCAACACCCAGTGCAGGCTATGGCGGGCACCGCCCCCAGGCCACACCCACTCGGCCAGCCGGGCCCACTTGCTTGCATACTGCCTGTAAGCCTTGCCCAGGCCTTGAACGACGATACTGCCCATGAGAGCCCAACCACGAATGCCAAACCCGGCATTATCAAGGACGCTTCCCCCAGCGTTTTTGATAACTGATCTGCAGGGTGCGCACATCGTAGGCAAACAAACCGATGTTCTCGTCGTTGCGCACCTGGCGCAACTCCAGCACCCAGGCCGCATCGTCTTGCACCGGCAACACCAATGCCGCCGTCCCCGTCCACGTGCGCTGCACCCGGCGCACGTCGATGAACCCCGGCGCATAAGGTGCGCGGCTGCGCCACTGCATCCAGTCCAGCCCGGCACGCGCCACCACCAGTTGCCCCCAGGCCGTGCCCAGCTGGCGTTGCCAGTCCAGCCCCAGCCCCCAGCCATCACGGTCGCCCCCCGGGCGCTGCGCGCGGCCCAGGTCCTGCGCCGCACTTGCATAAGCCTCCAGCCGCTGCAGGGCACTGGCATGCTCCAGATGCAGGCGCGCATCCCATTGCCGGGCATCGAAACCGGGCAGGGCAGGGTAGTTCAAGCGGGTCAGGCCCCCAGACAGATTCCAGCGCCAGGGTGCCGGCGGCTGCCAGGGCGGCGTGGCCCAGGCCTGCCCCTGCCAGTAGCGCTGGTACACCGCGCCGCCCAGCGTCGTCGTGCCCCAGCCCAGTTGCCAGCGCCCCTGCCACCCTGCCAGGCTCCAGTGCCGGGTCAGGCCCAGCGCCACGTCCTGCACATCAAAAGAGTGCTGCGCATCGTGCCAGCGCCCCTGCCACTGGGCAAAATACTCCAGCTTCGTGTCCGCCACAGGCGCACGCACACTTGCGCTCAGTTGCGTAAACCCATCGCCCCGCGGCGCATACTGCGGCAGTAGCTGCAGCAGCACCGGTCCTGCCGGGCCGTTCAGGCCCACATGCAAGTCGCGCACCCCCTGGTTCACGTTTGACGAGTGCCCTCGTGCCCCCTGCAGCTGCGCCAGCCAGCCCGGCTGCGCCACCGGGGGCGCACAACCTTGCGCACGCTGCAGGCTGATCAACTCGCGGATCGGGCGCGGCGGCGCAAAGCGCGCCTCCACCTCATCCCACAAGGCATTGGCACGGCGGCCGTCGCCCAAGTGGCAATACAGCACCGCCAGATCCAGCCAGGCCCCGGCGTGGTCCGGCCGGCCCGCCATCAACCGCTGCAGCAAGTCCTGCGCGGTGGGCAAGTCATTTTCTGCCATCGCCTGCAGTGCGCGCAGGTACAACTGCTCCGCCTCTTCGGCGGAAAGCACCCATGCCTGCGCCTGCGCCTGCGCCATCGCCGGTGCAGCCGGCGTCGCTAGGCCCCAGCCCAGCAACAGCGCAGCAGCCCATCGAGTCCATCGATTGCCGCCGCCCCCCCACTTGCATAAAATGGCTCGCATGGACATCCAAGCAATTATCGCTGCCCCTACCGCTCACCCGCTGCGCTGGCCGCGTCCGCTGGCCGTGTTGGGCTTGGCGGCGCTGTGCGCGCAGTCGGTGCTCGCTCAGCCCGCCAGCCAGGCGCCCGCTGAAATCGGCAAAATCGTGCAGGTCGTAGGCGAAGCCAGCCTCGAAGGCCAGCCCGTGCAGGCCGGCACCCCCGTGCTCGAAGGGCAGCGCCTGCGCACCGGCGCCAACGGCTACCTGTATATCCAGACGGCAGACCAAGGCTTTTTCATCCTGCGCCCCAACAGTGCAGCGCGCGTGCCCGCTTATCGCATCGATGCCGCCCACCCCGCGCAAAGCCAGTTCAAATTCGAGCTTGAGCAGGGCGTGGCGCGCAGCATCTCCGGCCGGGCCGTGCCTGCGGCGCGGCAAAACTACCGCTTCAACACCCCCGTCGCCGCCATCGGCGTGCTCGGCACCGACTTCACCGTCTTCACCACCCCCAGCCTTACGCGCGTCGCCGTCAGCAGCGGCGGGGTCATCGTCAGCGGCTTTGGCGAAGGCTGCCAGGCCGAAGGCTTGGGCCCCTGCCAAAACCCGTCGCGCCAGCAGTTGCTCGCGCAACAGGCGGGCTACATGCTGCAAGTCTCGCGCGACAGCGTGGCGCCCCAACTGCTGCGCGGCGCCCCCCTGGCGCCAGACACGCTCAACCCGCCGCGGCCCGACGAGCCCAGCAAAACGCTTGCCCCCACCACTGGCGCAGCGCCCGACACCAGCCTGGCGCCGCTCAAAATGTCCAACCTCGACGACGTGCAGCGCAGCGGCCTTGCCCCGGCCCCGGCCGTGCCGCCCGCCATTCTGTGGGGGCGCTGGCAGCCCATTGCCGACCAGCCCGTCAACATGGACCTTGCCACCGCCATGCAGCAGGGCAAACTCGGCGCTTTGAGCAGCCACTTCGCCGTGCTGCGCAGCCACGACGCGCCCTGGGTCATGCCCCAGCAGGCCGCCGCCAGCTTCCAACTCAAAGGCTACCAGGCACAGGTCCAAGCCGGCGGGCGCGCCACCCCCGCGGCACTCGAAAACGGGCAGCTCACCATCCAGTTTGCACAGCGCAGCTTCACCACCAGCTTCGACCTTGTCCAGGGGGGCGAACGCCAGGTGCTGCACGCGCAGGGCGCGCTCGATGCCCAGGGCAGCTTCAGCAACCCCAGCCAGTTCATGGGCAACAGCATGGTGGTGCAGGGCCTGGTGGGCCAGCCCGCCGGCGCAGCCTCTGCGCTACAGGCCGGCTATGTCTTCCAAAGTCGGCTGGACGCACTGCGCAACGCCAGCGGTGTCACCTTCTGGAGCACGCGGTGAGCCGCTCCCGGCCCGCTGCCTGCCGCGGCGCGCGGCAAAAAAGCCACAGCTGCCCGGCTTGCGTGCGGCACAGTGTGGGCTTGGCTGCTCGCGGCAGCCTATATGCAATAATGTGATTCGTGTCACACTGACACGCATTGCTGCCGATAAAAATCGTCGCCAGCATACGTGCTAAGGCGGTTGTTTTTGGGTCTTCGTATCCACGGACAGCCAAACCAACCTTCTCTGGAGTATTTACAATGGCTCTTACCACTGCGCAAATTCAACAAGCGTACGTCACCTTCTTCAGCCGCCCGGCAGATGTTGCCGGGCTGAATTACTGGTCCCAGTACCCGGGTTCGATCGACAACCTGTATGCCACTTTTGCCCAGTCGGCCGAGTACGCCGCGGCATTCAATGGCCTGACCAACAGCCAAAAGGTTTCGATGGTCTATCAGAACCTGTTCAGCCGTGCTGCCGACGCTCCGGGCCTGAGCTACTGGACGCTGGAGCTGGACAGGGGCGCCGTCACCGTGGCCAATCTGGCGCTGGCTCTGGCCAACGGCGCGCAGGGCTCTGACATCGAGGTGATCGCCAACCGCGTCACGGCAGCAACGTCTTTCACCAGCCAGCTCGACACCACGCCTGAAATCCTGGCCTACAGCGGTGACAATGCAAATGCCATCGCCAAGGCTTGGCTCGCAAACGTGACGGATGCGGCTTCTCTGGCAACTGCCACGACCACGGGTGCGCTCGATGCGGTGGTGCAGTCGGTGGTGTCGGGGGGGGGGCTGCCGGGGCAGACGTTCACGCTCACTGCAAATCAGGACATCCTGACCGGTACGACCGGCAACGACACCTTCGACGCTCCGCTGCTGGGCGCTGCGGGTGCAACTGGCACCTCGTACTCCCTCACTTTGGGTGACAATTTGAACGGTGGCGGGGGTACGGATACGCTGAACGCGAGTGTTGGCGGCACCGTTGCTAACTTCGCGATGACCAGCATCGAGAATGTCTATCTCACCCCCGTTGCGGCTGCTACGGTTGCAAACACCATGACGGGTGTTCAGCAGCTGTGGATGAAAGATGCGCTGGGCGACCTGGATGTGACCGGTATCTCCCGTGCGCTGACTATCGGCGTGGAAAACGCTGCAAATGTCACCTTCACCGCCAATTACGCCGATGTGGCGGCCAACTCGGCTATCGATCAGGTTGTTGTGCTGAATGGCGCAGCGGGCGACACTGGTGTTTCCATCGATCTGGGTACTTACACTACCGCTGCATTCAAGAGCCTGACCGTGAATGCCCAGGGCGTCGCCTCTGAAAACATCACCTTGGTTGGTGATGTGCTGACTGATGCCACCGCGCTGACGATCAATGCGACGGCCGATCTGGCCTTCGCAACGGGCGCCATGACCATGGCAGCTGTCACGACGGCAACCTTCACGGGCGATGGCGCGATCGACTTGGGTGGCATTGCGCTGGGTTCGACGGGCGGAACCGCTGCTCTGACGATCAACGCAACCGCTGCTTCGGCCGGTCTGACTGTTCAGCTGGGCAACACCGGTACGGCGCAACTGACCGCCAACTTCGGTGCCGGTGACGATAGTCTCGACATTGATGCCCGTACCAGCGTCACGGGTACCGTCGCAGTCAACATGGGTGCCGGCGACGACACCGTTTCCATCGGCCAAGCGCTGCTGCCGACCTCTGTCACCAATGTCAGCATCGTGGGCGGTGATGGCGTGGACACCCTGTCTGTTGCTGATGTGAACAATGCCGCTAACGTGACCGCCATGAAGTTCGGCAACGTGTCCGGCTTCGAAGAGCTGAGTTTTGGTACGACAGTTGCTCTGGCAGGTACTGCTGCAACCCTGGACCTGACCGGCGAAGGCATGAACACTGTGGTGTTCGAGAAGGGCTTCACCGCGTCTGCAACGGGTGCTCTGACCATCAAGGGCCTGGCCAGCAATGCCACCATTGAAGTTGTTGGTACCGATGCAGACGTGCTGGGTGGCCTGTCGCTCGACAACGCTGGTTCTGCAACTTTGAAGTTCACTGACGCAGACGCTACTGGCGCTAGTGTTCAAGGTGCTCTGACTCTGTCCAACGCGACCAGCCTGGTGTTCGATATCAACGACACCTCGACCGATGGCACGGGTGCTGTCAATGCGACCGTTTCCCTGGCTGACATCATCGCTTCCAAGGTTGTCACGCTGTCCTTCACCGGCGGTGAGTACGATGCGACGGTCTCCACCAGCATCGACACGCTGATTCTGAATCTGTCTGGCGCCACCTTTGGTACCGCCACGACGGACTCCAACCTGGATGCGCTGACCACGATCGACCTGAGTGGCTTCAACGGCTCTGCTGTGCTCGATCTGGATGCTGCCACCGGTGTTCAGAAGAACAAGCTGACCATCAAGCTGGGCGATGGTTCTGCCGTTGCTGATACCTATGGTACGGCAGCTCCCACGACGGACTTCGTCACTCTGACGCTGACCGACAAGTCTGACACTATCGTGTTCGCTAGCGATCTGAAGGCTTCTGTCGATATCACTGACTTCACCGCTGGCCTGGGTGGTGATCTGCTCAATGTGGCAGCGCTGGGTATCACCAGCATCAGTCAGCTTGATATCGCCTATTCGTCCGGTAGCGCGCTTATTACCAGCGACGAGTTCGATGGTCAGATTGAAGTTGCCTTCATTGGCTCTGCAACCACCTTCACAGTTGACAACTTCATCTTCGCCTAAGCCCTCCGGGTTCTAGGCCAGATGTCAAAAAGGCCCCGCAAGGGGCCTTTTTTTTTAAGAAATCCAGATGACCCATGAATGACAACGATTTGCAGAAACTGGCCGCGCTGATTGGTGCGGGCAAGCCGGAGCTGGCGGTGAAGGGGGTGGACAAGCTGCTGCCCAAGCATCCTCAGGATGCCCGCCTGCACATCCTCAAGGCCGATGCGCTCAAACGGGTGGGGAACCGCGAAGGCGCGGCCCGCGCCTACAAACGCGCGGGCGAACTGGGTGGGGCCTATGGCGCCGTGGGCTGGGCCCATGCCGGCATGCAATACCAGATGCTCAAGCAGCAGGGCGCGGCGGTGGATGCCTATCGGCGCTCGCTCGCACTCAACGAGAACCAGCTCGATACGCAGAACAACCTGTGCGTGCTGCTCTACGAGATGAACCAGGTGACCGCAGCGATGCCCCATGCGCGCTGGCTGGTCAAGAACTCCACCCAGGCCAGCCACTTCATCAACGCCGGTTACGTCTTCCGCAAGTCAGGCTTGCAGGACGAGGCGCTGGCGGCTTTCATGAAGGCGCTGGAACTGGCACCGGATGACTGGCGCACCCTTTCGGTGGTGCTGCAGGCGGCGCAGCACGGCTGCGAGTGGGCGCTGGTCGATGATTTGATCGAACGACTGCAGCGGGAAATCTACGCCACCGGTCGGGGTGAAGAAACCTTTGAAATGCATCTGGTGCATGTTTCCTGGTGCATGAACGAGGCCTGGAACCTGCAGATGTGCAAGGGCGGCGCCCGCCGCTCGCTCGAAGGCGTCAAGCTGCGCGACAAGCCCTTTGACCATAGCAAGCACCGCTGGGGCGAGCGGCTGCGCATCGGTTATGTGTCGGCCGACTTCCACAACCACGCCATCCTGCACCTGATGGGTGGCGTGTTTGCCCACCATGACCGCAGCAAGGTCGAGGTGTTCGCCTACGACCATGCCCAGCACGACACCAGCTATTTCCGCAAGCGCTTCGAAACCTCGGTCGAGCATCTGGTCGACATCCGCAAGATGACCGATATTGAGGCAGCTGAGCGTATCTACGCCGACCAGATCGACATCCTGATCGACCTGCAGGGCTTTACCGAAAAGAACCGGCTCCCCATCTTCGCCATGCGGCCGGCGCCGATTCAGGTCACCTATCTGGGCTTCCCGGGCCAAAGCGGGATGGATTGCCTTGATTATGTGATTGCCGATCCGGTGGTTACCCCCGACAGCAGCAAACCCCACTACACCGAAAAGCTGTGTCGTCTGCCCGAAAGCTATCAGTGCAACGACAACGAACGCATCATTGCCAACAACCCGATGACCCGCAGCGAGTTCGGGTTGCCGGAAAACGGTATTGTGTTCTGCACCTTCAACCAGCCCTACAAGATTGACCGCATCACGTTTGAGACCTGGATGAGCGTGCTGCGCGAGGTGCCGGGCAGCGTCATGTGGATTCTCGATCCGGGTGAAGTGGCCGGGCGCAACCTGCGCAAGGCGGCTGAAGCCCAGGGCGTGGCGGCCGAGCGCATCGTGTTCGCCGACAAGATGGTGCCACCGCTGCATCTGGCCCGTCTGCAACTGGCCGACATGTGCCTGGACACTCGGGTGTATAACGGCCACACCATCACGTCGGATTGCCTGTGGGCGGGCATCCCGGTGGTGACCGCACCGGGGACGCACTTTGCTTCACGGGTGGCCGCCAGTCTGCTGCGCGCCTGCGACATGCCCGAGCTGATCGCCGATGATCTGCCCGGCATGGCCCGCCTGGCCATCGAGATCGCCCAAGACCCCGAGCGTCTGGCAGCCCTGAAAGCAAAGATCCGGCACAACCGTTTCATTGCGCCCTTGTTCGACACCGAGCGCATCACCCGCCACCTGGAAGCGGCCTATGCCTTGATGGCCGAGCGCGGGCGGGAGGGGCTGGCACCCGATCACATCGACGTGCCGCCGCTGCCACGGCGCACCGAACCGTTCATGACGGCCCTGCCTACCAAGCATACTGCGGTCAATAACAACCGTTCGGACCTCGAAGCCCTGCGCAAGGGTGAGAATGTCCTGCAGTTGCCACAAAACCAGTGCCCCCTTTGCCAGCACGACAAGGCCGACGTGGTCCGCGAAGTGCAATGGGCCGAGGCGGTCGGTGGGCTGGACAAGGCCTACTGGGTGCAGTGCAAGGCCTGCCAGCATGTGTTCTCCCGCTACTACTGGAACCAGGAGGGGCGCGCTGCCTTGCCTGCGCGCACGCTGGACTTTTCTAGCGAACGGGCGCTGGCACGAGGGCGCGCGGCCGAAACCGTCCGTGCGGTGGTGGCCGAGCTGGGCGGCATGCAGGGGCTGCTGGAGCGCAAGGAGCCGGCCAAGTGGGTGGATGTGTATGCGGACACCCCATGGACTTATGCCGTGGCGCTGGAATATGGGTTTGCGATGACGGGCATCGTGCGCCAAGAGGCGGATGAGGCGCTGCTGAAGACCGTGGGCGGGGTGGTGGCCCGGGTGGATTTTCTCGGGCTGAACATCAACGGCACGGCCGACGTGATTTCCCTGCTGGGCTGCCTGGAAAAGGAGCCGTATCCCGAGATGTACATCGACCGCGCCATCAGTCTGCTGGCGCCCGGTGGTGCGCTGGTGCTGCGCTTTGCCAATGTCGCCAGCGCACTGTGGCGCATCAATGAAAAGGATCAGCCAAGCACCTTGTGGCAAGAGGTCGAGCGGCAGCATCTCTTCAGCATGATCAGGCTCGCCAAGCTGCTGCAGGCCAAGCAGTTCCGGATTGCCCAGGCACTGCCTGATCCGGATGTCGAATGCGGCATGGTGTTGATTGCCACCAAGGAGAAACGTAAATGAGCGGATTGCCGATCAAACCCGGTGAATACAAGGTGCTGGTGACCGGCGGCGCAGGTTTTTTGGGCAGCCACCTGTGTGACCGCCTGATCGAGCGCGGCGAAGATGTGCTGTGTGTGGACAACTTCTTCACCGGCAGCAAGCGCAACGTGGCGCATCTGATGGATCACAAGCGGTTCGAGCTGATGCGCCACGACGTGACCTTTCCGCTCTATGTGGAGGTAGACCGCATCTTCAACCTGGCCTGTCCGGCCAGCCCGATCCACTATCAGCGCGACCCGGTGCAGACCACCAAAACCAGCGTGCATGGCGCCATCAACATGCTGGGGCTGGCCAAGCGCCTGAAGGCTCGTATTCTGCAGGCCTCTACCAGCGAGGTGTATGGCGACCCGGAAGTGCATCCGCAGCCGGAGGGGTACTGGGGACGAGTGAATACCGTAGGCCCGCGCGCTTGCTACGACGAAGGCAAGCGCTGTGCCGAAACCTTGTTCTTCGACTACTGGCGCCAGCACCAGCTTGAAATCAAGGTGATGCGGATCTTCAACACCTATGGGCCGCGCATGCACCCCAACGATGGCCGGGTGGTGAGCAATTTCATCGTGCAAGCCATCAAGGGAGAGCCGATCACCATTTATGGCGACGGCAGCCAGACCCGTTCTTTCTGCTACGTGGATGACCTGATCGATGGCATGTTGCGCCTGATGGATTCGCCCGCCGATTTCACCGGGCCGGTCAATATCGGCAACCCTGGCGAGTTCACGATGCTGGAACTGGCTGAGCAGGTGTTGCGCCTGACTGGCTCGACATCGAAGCTGGAATTCATGCCCTTGCCCCAGGATGACCCGAAACAGCGTCAGCCGGATATCACCCTGGCGAAATCGGCCCTGGATTGGCAACCCAAGGTGCGTCTGGAAGATGGCCTGAAGGAAACCATCGCCTACTTCCAAACCTTGCTGCGGGAGGCATGATGAAGATCGCTATTGCAGGGACAGGCTACGTCGGCCTGTCCAACGGCGTCTTGCTTGCCCAGCACAATGAAGTCGTGGCACTTGATTTGCTTGCCACCAAGGTAGAGATGCTGAATCGAGGCGAGTCGCCCATTGAGGATGAAGACATCCGCCACTTTTTGCAGAGTGGGCGGCTCAACTTCCGGGCGACGCTGGATGTGGAGGATGCCTATGCGGGGGCGGATTTCGTCATCATCGCCACGCCGACGGACTACGACCCGGAGACCAATTATTTCAACACCCGATCCATCGAAGCGGTGATCCGGGACGTGATGGCCATCAACCCGCAGGCGGTGATGGTGATCAAATCAACCATCCCGGTAGGCTACACCGAACGCACCCGCCAGGCCCTGGGCACACAGAATCTGATCTTCTCGCCGGAATTCTTGCGTGAGGGGCGGGCGCTGTATGACAACCTGCACCCTTCACGCATCATCGTGGGTGAGCAATCAGCCCGGGCCGAAACTTTTGCCAATCTTCTGAAGCAGGGCGCTGTTAAGCAGGATATCCCAACTCTGTTTACCGGTAGCACGGAGGCCGAGGCGATCAAACTGTTCGCCAACACCTACCTGGCCATGCGGGTGGCCTACTTCAACGAACTCGACACCTACGCCGCCAGCCATGGGCTGGATACGCGCCAGATCATCGATGGCGTCTGCCTCGACCCGCGCATCGGCAACCATTACAACAATCCTTCCTTTGGTTACGGTGGCTATTGCCTGCCCAAGGACACCAAACAGCTTCGTGCCAATTACAGCGACATCCCCCAAAACCTGATCCATGCCATCGTCGAGTCCAACACTACGCGCAAGGATTTCATCGCGGAGGAAATCATCCGCCGCAGTCCGAAGGTGGTCGGCGTGTATCGGCTGATCATGAAGGCGGGTTCGGACAACTTCAGGGCGTCGAGCATCCAGGGCATCATGAAGCGCATCAAGGCCAAAGGCATTGAAGTCATCGTGTACGAGCCGGTGCTGACCGAGGCGGAGTTTTATCGCTCGCGGGTGGTGAATGACCTGGAAGCGTTCAAGCGCGAAGCGGATGTGATCATTGCCAACCGCCGCACGCCGGCGCTGGAGGATGTGGCGGGGAAGGTTTATACGCGGGATTTGTTCGGGGGCGATGCATGACTTTGCTGGAAATACTCAAGCCGGAGAGACTAACGGCTGTGGTGGATATTGGAGCAAATCCGATTGATGGTGACCCACCGTATAAGTCGATGCTACAAGCTGGCCTGTGCAATGTGACAGGCTTTGAACCGCAAGAGGCAGCGCTCGCTGAACTCCTGCGTAGGAAAGGGCCAAATGAGTGCTATCTTCCTTATGCGGTGGGTGATGGCGGCGTTCATACCTTGAACATCTGCCATGCTTCAGGGATGACTAGTTTTTTTGAGCCGGAGCCGGCTACAGCTGATGTTTTTCCACTCTTCAAGAAGGCTGGAGAGGTCATTCGCCAAGTTGAACTGGAAACACGTTGTTTGAATGAGATTGATGAAATCGAACACCTCGATTTCCTGAAAATCGACATTCAAGGTGGCGAGCTCGCCGTCTTCAAATCCGGGGGGGGGGGGGGAAGCTTGCCCAGACCGTGGTGATCCAGACCGAGGTGTCGTTCATGCCCTTGTACAAAGGGCAACCCACCTTGGGCGACATCGATGTCGAGCTGCGCAGTCAGGGCTTCGTGCCGCACTGCTTCGCGGCCATCAAAAAGTGGCCGATTGCTCCCTGCGTGATCAACAACAATCCGCGCCAGGCGCTGAATCAGCTGCTGGAAGCCGACCTCGTGTACGTGCGGGATTTCTCGCGACCCGACGCCATGAGCGACGAACAGTTGAAGCATCTCGCGCTGATTGCCCACCACTGCTACCGGTCCATCGACCTCACCTTGCGATGCGTGATGTTGCTGGAGCAGCGCGGGGCGTTGGCGCTGGGTTCGCAGCAAGCGTATTTGACGAGCTTGGCGCAGAAGTAACGAACCCTGGAGGGCAGGCATGAACGCCCTCCAGATTGCCTACGAAGGCTGCCCGCTCTGTGGTTCCGAATCGACTTTGCTGGGTGCGGCCAATTGCACCAAGCACGGACTCTGGCATTCAGCACTGCCGGATACGCTCGAATGGATGCGCTGCAGCGCCTGCAACCATGTGCATACCCGGCACTACTGGAGCGAAGCAGGCTTAGCAGAAGTGTTTCGCAACGCGCACGCCAACCAGCTTGCGGGTGGCACAGCCAGCCCCGATGCGAAACGAGCCACCTGGGTTCCGGTGGTCGAAAAGGTGATACGCGCGTTGGGCGGCTACCAAGTGTGCTTTGCGGGATCGTCGCCCGTGTGGGTGGATGTCGGCTGTGGCGATGGGACGCTGACCATGACCGCGGCAGACTATGGTTTTGCAGCGGTTGGGCTGGATGCAAGACAGGAGACCGTCAGCCGGATACGGCAGCTGGGTTTCCGTGCTGAACAGGGTGACTTCATGAAGATGAAGTTCGAAGGCCAGCTGGATGTGCTGTCGATGATGGATGTGCTCGAACACATTCCCTATCCGCGCGATGCCCTGCGCAAGGCGGCACAGTTGCTGCGCCCGGGTGGCGTTATCGTGATCAGCTTGCCGGACCTGACTTGTTCAAGCTGGAAAGTCATGGACGCGGCCAAGGCCAATCCTTACTGGATAGAAATCGAGCACCACCACAACTTCAGCAGACAGCGTCTCGTAGCTTTGCTCAAGGAATGTGGGTTCGACATTGCGGACTTCTCGGTCCCTCATCGCTACAAGGCGCAGATGGAGATTTATGCGGTACGAGTTTGATGGGCCGGGTGCATTGAGCAACTTCGCTGAGAGGATGTTGCCTGTATGAGCGAGGCGCTGTTGCTTGACCTGCAGATCGAACTGACCGAACTCGCCGCCATCGAAGCCGAGTCCATCGGCTGGTTGCCGCTGGGCGACGACGCCTACCTGCATGTGGGCAAGCCGGACGAAGAAGAGATCGTGATCACCGTGGTGGGCGTGCCGGATGCCGGCATGGCGGGGGTGAATGTGCTGTTGGTGGGGTGAGGCGAAAGGAAACAGGAATGATCGATTTGGTGATTGGCCCGGTTACAGAATGGCTGGTTAAGAAGGGCGCGGAAAAAATCCAGAGTTCGGCAGAGTTTCAGCATTCGCGCCAAGCTATACGGGAAGCCGTTTTTCGCGAGATCCGTTTCAACCAAGCGTTGATTGCAGAAGTGCTGGACGGCAAGGCGGAAGATTCGGCAGCTTTGGCCAAGTGCATCGCTGAAGAAATGGATTTTTCCGCCTTTTCAAAGCTTGAGGACTCCTTCGTACCGATCAGGCTCTTTTTTGATGGCACCTGTCCTGATGTGAGAGATAAAGCTGACGGCTCCTACCGCGAGTGGTCGTCGCAGTTGAAGTCGGAGGCTGAATGGGTTGAGCGTATCTACTTGCGTAGCCGAATTCTTCGGGCACGTTGGCGTAGCGGCCAGCCCCAAGGCGAGAAAAGTGTTCGCTATGTGAAGTGGCTGATGGCGCAATGGCTCAAGAACCTACAACCGGCCGCTACCTCCTAATTCAATAAGGCTTCTGCCCCCGCGAGATAAACCGGTCGTAGCTATCCTCCACCGGCTCCTCGTCCTCATCCCGCCGCCGCCAGCGCTTCTCCGCCTCCGGCATCACCAGCAAGGTCAGCGTGTAGCCGTAGTTGCCGGCCACCTTGGTCATCTCGGTGATCGGCATCTCGGCCGGCTCTCGCGGAAACCAGACCTTTGCCCGGGTATTGTGCGACTGCGGTCTGCCAGTGCAATTTCGGCTGTGCGCCAGCGCTGACCGGGGCAGTTCGATGGTGTTCTTGCGCGTCGCAAAGAAGGCACCGGACTTGAATGCCGCCTCGTTCGATGACGCCCACAGCATATGGTCATCGCGGCTGGCCACCAGCACGGCACGCTTGGGCGCAATCTCCAGCCAGCGGATCGCGGCAGCCGTGAGCGACACCCCATACCGGTCGGCACAATGCCCCAGCAGGTCAAAGCTCACGGTCTCGCCATCCACCTGTCGCCGGAAATCATCCAGCGGCATCAGCAAGGTGGTGGCGAAGTCGTCAGCTTCCTTCTCGATGTCCCGGCTGCCTTTGCCCTCGCCACTGGTCTCGATGTCACCAGCGCCGCAGGCGAACTCCTCCTGCTGGTGCCGATGCAGCAGGTAGTGACCGAACTCGTGGGCGACCGTGAAGCGCTTGCGGCCCTCGGAGCTCACGGCGCTGTTGTAGAGGATCATCCACTTGTCGCGCTTTTTGTTGGCGGCCAGCATCCCGTCGAAACTGTCCAGATCTTCGCCTTGGACCTTGGCAATCGGCGCATCGCGGAATCGCTGCTGGCTGTACTCCAGCGCAACGTCCTCGACCGGCACTGGGAAGCGATCCGTGCCGAAGACCTGGTTGAGCAGCTTCGAGATGTCGTTGGCCTCGGCCTTGGGGCGCTTCTGGTCGGTCATTCGTCGTCGTCCCAGGCGTCCAGTATCTTGCGGATCTGCTTTTTGGTGCTCTCGGGCATCGCCTTGTACTTGCGGAAGAACGCCTCATCGACGACCTCGGCATCCGGGGAGGCGGTGGTGTGGCTGAGCAGGAACTCGGTGGTCACATCCAGCGCCGCTGCGAGCTTGCTGATCTTGTCGGCCGACGGGTTGGGATCGTCGCGGTTCTCCAGTTCCCAGATATAGCTCTTGCTGGAATCGGTGAGCTCGGCCAGTTGCTCAAGGCTCAGTTTCTTTTGCTGGCGCAATGCGCGCAGCTTGTCACCCAGGGGGGAAGGCACCGCAGTCTCCTGTTGTCGGTTTGCACAAAGCCTAAGAATATACCACTGCACCGAACGAATACGCACCTGCTTGACAAACCCATCAGGCATCAGAAACAATCCTGATCAAGTTCGGTGTATCGAACGAATATATCGAACGAAGTGGGTCGGCAGAGTGTGGTGACTCTACCGGCCACGGGATTCGGCCAGGGTGCGCCAGGGAACAATCGGACACACGAGGCCATGTTTTTTGAGGAGACAGCACACACCATGGCCGCATTCAATTACCGAGACCTCATCCGCCAGGTGCCGCCGCGCAGCTGGCAGTTCTACTTCCAGGCCCGGGGCATGGCACTGCCCGAGGGGGCTGACTGGGCGCAAGAGGCCGAGTCCCTGCACAAGCCGATTCTGCAAGCGCTGGAGGCGCTCCCAGAATCCCAGCAGAGCCCCCTCTATGCCGAGCTGCGCCGGGTCAAGGCGCTGGCGAATCAGCGTGGCATCCAGGCACTGAGCAACGCCGTGCCGTTGGGCGATGCGATGCTCGAGGACTTCGAGCACCACGCCAGTGACGCCGAGCGTGCCTTGTGGGCACTGGCCAACTGGCCCCAGCGCTTCGATATCGCCGAGGCCTTCCTGCGTGCTAATGCACAAGTGGGTGGCCGAAGCTGGCGCCGGCTCTACCTGCCACCGGCGCAGGTGCTGCATTGTCAGCCCGAGGACATCGATGGCCTGCGCAAAACGCTCGCCCTGGCCTTCACGCCGAAGAAGGGCCGTCCGCGTGCCTGCGAGATCGATGTGCTGACGCGCCACCTCGATGGCGGTGTGCAGCTGGACATCCGCATCGAGGACAACCTGCAGCGCAGCCTGGAGTTCGGCCCGGATGATTGCACCATCTGGCGCGATGTGCGCCCACCCCTGTCGATGACGGCGATCCTGTATCCGGCCAACGGTGTCATCGACCTATTGGTGCCTGGCGGTAACTCGGCGCGCAAGAAACTGCTGGCGCCACTGGGTCAGTACGTATTCCGCAAGCCCATTGTGCCCATCGCCGTGCCACAGCCGATGTTCCTGCTCAACCGCCTGCGCCAGGGCGTGTGGCCCGATGAGCACAGCGGTCTGGACCTGCGCGACTATGGGGTGGTCATGGCGCGGCTGTCTGAATGCCGGGTAAGTGCAATCCAGCCGCCAGCCTGCGACTTCATCATCAAACCGCCCGGCGACAAGGACAGCCCCGACGCACTGGCGTGCGTGCGCGCCAAAAAGACCGATGTGCTCATGAGCCAGGGCTTCGACATCCTCGATGCGGTGGTCAGCCTCTACTTCGAGCCTGCCGACGGCGCCAAGCAGCACCGGGTGCTGCACATCCGCGTCAAGCCGACTGGCATGGCCAATTTGCGCGAGATGGAAGAGGCCGACGTCCACCTGGCAGAAGCCCTGCTGCGTGCCCTGGGCGTGATGCAAGACCCACCCACGCCGGTGGCAGCCGATGAGGCCGTGACCGACAGCGAGATGCTGTGAGCGAAGGCCCGATCAACGCACCCGCACTGGCTGAACTCTGCGCCTTGCTGGAGACGCCCGGCCAGCAGCTGTTGCCGGATGGGGTGGGGCTGGGCGGACGCGCTGTGCTGTACCAGCGTCTGCGCGACTGCGAGGCGTTGAGCCTGGCTGTAGAGGTGGTGCCCGAGGTGCTGTGCCCGGATTGCCGCGAGCACCGGGTGCAACCGCAACCGCTGGCCGGTGCCTCTGGACGCTACCGGGCGCTGTGCTTTGAGTGCGGGGAGGTGGAACTGCCCAAGGCGCAGGTACGGCTGTGGCAGGCCCATCCGGGCAAGGTGGCGGATTGGTTGCACCAGGCCTTGGGATTGCGAGGTCGTCACCCCCTTGCCGAACTCATCCCGGGCGTGCTCTGGCACCTGGGGGAGCTGGAGATTCGCCGCCACCGGCGCAGTTTCTTCTTCGGCTGCCGGCTGGACAGCGCCCCTGTGCAGGCACGCGCCAAACTGGCCGAGTTGGCTGCACCTGGCGCCGAGGCGGTGATCACCACCACCGAGGCGGCGCTGCTCAGGGCCTCGCCCCTGGCCGACTGCCGCGTGATTCCCCTGCGCGCGGTGGCCCAGCTGCGCAAGGGGCATCTCACGCTGGAGCCGCTTGACGGGTATTTCGATGGCCTGGCGCCGCCCGTGACCAACGATGAAACCTCACTGCGACTGCTGCACACCCGGCGCGTCGTGCTGATCGGCGGCGCAGAGCACAAGCTCTCGCCGCAGGTGTATGGCTTCCTCAAGGTCCTCGAAGACGCCGATGGCGACGAGGTGCACAAGCGGGGGATCGCGCAGGCCCTGGGCATCTCGGAAACCTTCCGCTATGCCGACATCAAGAAACGCCACAAGGCGGTGTTCGACACCTTCGTGCAATCCGACGACAAGGGCCACTTCTGGCTGCGCCCGGAGTTTCTGATTCTGGAAAGGGGGTGAGCCAACGCCAAGAGAGCCGATTGAATCTGTTGTTTTTAACCCCGAACTTTGAAAAGGACCATGCCATGGCCGGAAAGAACCAACACGTTGTACCCCGAGATGATGCCTGGGCTGTGCGCGGCGCAGGCAACAGCCGAGACACCTCACATCACCGCACGCAAGCCGAGGCCGAGCGCGCCGCACGCGAGATCGCCATCAATCAGAAAAGCGAAGTCCTGATCCATGGCGAGGATGGGCGTATCCGTGAGCGCAACAGCTACGGCAACGACCCCCACCCACCCAAAGGCTGATCGCTAACAGCACCACCCCACGAGCCCGGACTGACCCTCCGGGCTTTTTTACGTCTGTGGGCAACTTGCCCACCCCTTTGCCCACCCCCTCGTGGCATCCCTGAGGCGCCGCTTGTCACCCTTACTCCCGGCTCAACCGCTACCAATCCCCTGAATCCATCGGCTTCTCATTGACCCGCCCGTCCGGCATCGGCCTGACGGGCTTTTTTGCGTCTGGGCGGTGGCGAACCCCCTATTTACCAAATCTGCCCACCCTTTCCGTCCACTTTGCCCACCGGTTTGCCCACCCCCTGGTTGGGACCATGGCCCTGCAATTTTGCACATGACAACAGGAGCCAAAACGTGAGCATCAAGCACCTGAATCAACGCCAGCTGGCCGAGCGCTGGGGCGTGAGCGAAGCCAGCCTGGAGCGCTGGCGCACCGAGGGCATTGGCCCGATCTTCCTGAAACTGCAAGGCCGCATCGCCTACCGCCTGGAGGACGTCGAGGCCTTCGAAGCGCAGAACCTGCACAAGAGCACGACCGAGCGCGTCAGCGCAGGAGGTGTGGCATGAGCGCACGCCTGAATGCCGGGGTAGGCACGAATCTGCCCACCGGTTTGCCTACCCCTTTGCCCACCCCCCTGGCAGCCGCGCTGGAGACCTCCGGCGTCCATCTGCCGATCCCTTACCTCGACCTCTCCGCCCAGGTCATCCGCGACCTGCCGCTGGAGAACGTCGCTGCCCTGCAGCGCTTCATCAGCGAGGCCAAGTCCGAACTGGCCACCCTGTCCAACCTGGTGCAGGCCGGCCTGGAGCTGCGCTACGCCGATGCAGCCAAAGCCCAACTGCTGGCCAAAGACCAGGACACCGGCACCACCCACATCTTCGACGGCGACTTCGACATCACCGTCGAGATCGGCAAGGACGTGAAGTGGGAGCCCAAGGGCCTGACCGAACTGGTCGCCAAGATCGAAGCCACCGGCGGCGATCCGCGCGAATACGTCGAGATCAAGTACAGCGTCAGCGAGGCCAAGTTCAAGGCCTGGCCGCAGACCTTGCGGGCACCGTTCGAGGCCCTGCGCACAGTCACGCCGAAGGCACCGAAGTTCGTGCTGCGCCGCCTGGACACGACTGGGGAGGGTAAGTGATGACCACTGCCTTTCCCCTGCATCCAGCCGCCGAGCTCTTCCCGGTCATGGATGAGGCGGCCTTCGCAGCCCTGGTGGCGGACATCGCCGCACACGGCCAGCGCGAACCGATCCTCGTTCTGGATGGCCAGGTCATCGACGGTCGCCACCGCCTGCGCGCTTGCGAGCAACTGGGACTGGACCCCCTGGTGCGTCAGGTCAGCGCCGACGACGGCGACCCCTTCGGTCTGGTCGTTTCGCTCAATCTGCATCGTCGGCATCTGAGTGAAGGGCAGCGCGCCATCATTGCAGCGCGTTTGGCCACACTGCCTCATGGCAGGCCTGATGCAAATGCGCAAATTTGCGCATTTACCCAGGACGAGGCGGCTCAGCACCTCAAGGTCTCTCGACGTACTGTGCAGCACGCACGGGCAGTGCTCGATCATGGCATTGACGAGCTACAGGCCGCAGTCAAGGGTGGCGAAATTTCAGTCTCAGCAGCGGCCGAGCTCTCTCGTTTGCCCGCCGACACCCAGCGCGCAGCCCTCACCAAAACGCCCGAGGAGATCCGCGCCATCGCCCGCGAGGTGAAAGCGCGCATCAAGGAGGCTGGCGTTTGCGGTCCCTCGGCCGTGAAGATCTTCGATCAGGTCGCCGCCGACCAGCACCTCTCCGGCATCGAGCAGTGCGCCGTGGTCGAGGTCATCAAGGCCGAAGAACCGCCGCTGCCCACCCCGTCTGAAGCCAAACGCATCGCCCAGCAAAACCGCACGCTGGTGCTCGGCTCCGATGGTCGCTACCACGGCCCGGAAGTCTCCCCCGAGTCCGCCCTTGCCACCGAACGGTGGCTGGCGCTGCGCGAAGGGCTGGAGTCGCTGTGCCGTATCGACACCGACCCGGAGTCGCTCATCGACTGCGTGCCGCATTACCAGCACCAGAACCTCTCGGCCTGGCTCGCGCAGGCCGTCCCCCTCATCACCCGTTTCGACCAAGCCTGGAAAGGAGCTCGCCATGCGTGATCCCGTCATGAGCCTGCTGCGCGAAGCCGTGCGCGCAGAAATCAGCAACGCCTTCGAAGTCATCGGCCATGCCCGCCCGCGTGAGGTTGCCCGTGTCGTCTGCGCCCTGCACCCGAGCGATGTGCAGAGCATTGGCGCCCGTCTGGCCGAGGACGCCCTGACCGACATCGCCCGACGTGAATTGAAGCGCCGCCCCAGCAAAAACGAGCGCACCCAGATCACGCTACCGGGCATACCCGATGCCCTGCAGGCGCATCTGCCGCCAGCCATCAGCGTGCCGCCACCGGGTGTGGAACTGGAGTCGGTGGATGACGAGGGCGTCATCTACAAGCCGCTCGCCCAAGCCACCTTGGCCGACGTCGATGCGCATCTGGCACTTCTGGGTGCCCAGATCAGTGCGGACACTCGTCGCCACCGGGCGCTCAAGGAGCTGCGTGACCTGGCGCTTGCTGCCGGTGCCACGGATGACAGCCCGCTCTTGGCCACGCTCTCGTCGGCCGATCTGTTGATGACGGAGGTGGCGTGATGGCATTCCCGATCATCTCCGCCGATCAGCGCCTGGCCGAACGCCACGGCGTCAAGCTCGTCCTGCTGGGCAAGAGTGGTCTGGGCAAGACCACCCAGCTCAAGACGCTGCCCGAAGCGAGCACCCTGTTCGTCGATCTGGAAGCCGGCGATCTGTCGGTCAAGGATTGGCGCGGCGACTGTGTGCGCCCCAAGACCTGGCCCGAGTTCCGGGATCTGGCGGTGTTCCTCGCCGGCCCCAACCCGGCACTGCCGGCCGAGGCGCCGTTCTCGCAGGCGCACTTCGACCATGTCTGCCAGCAGTACGGCAGCCCGGAGCAACTGGGCAAGTACGACACCTACTTTGTCGACTCGATCACGGTGCTTTCACGCCTGTGCCTGACCTGGGCCAAGAGCCAGCCGGCGGCCTTCTCGGATCGCACCGGCAAGGCGGACCTGCGTGGTGCCTACGGCTTGCTTGGTAGCGAAATGATCGGAGCCTTGACCCATCTGCAGCACGCCCGGGGCAAGCACGTCGTCTTCGTGGCGATCCTCGACGAGGTCACCGACGACTTCAACCGCAAGGTGTTCGCGCCGCAGATCGACGGCGCCAAGACCAGTCTGCAGCTGCCCGGCATCGTCGATGAGGTCATCACCTTGGCTGAGCTCAAGACCGACGAGGGCGAGGCTTACCGGGCCTTTGTCTGCCACACGGTCAATCCCTGGGGCCTGCCCGCCAAGGACCGCTCCGGCCGCCTCGATCTCGTCGAGCCCCCGCATCTCGGTCAGCTGATTGCCAAGTGCGCCCAGGCGCAGAGCGCGGCGCGAACGGCGTCTGCGCCCCTGACCACCGCATTGCCTTCTCTCAACGAATCCCACGCATCCCAGGAGTAATCCGCCATGAGTTTCTTTGACTTCAACACCGCCGACCAACAGCAATCGTTCGATCTGATCCCCAAGGGCACGCTGGCCCGGGTACGCATGAGCATCAAGCCGGGCGGCTTCGACGACCCGAGTCAGGGCTGGACCGGTGGCTGGGCGACCCAGTCCCATGACACGGGGGCCGTCTATCTCGCCTGCGAGGGCGTGGTGATGGAAGGCCCGTTCGCCCGCCGCAAGGTGTGGTGGAACATTGGCCTGTATTCGGCCAAGGGCCCGACCTGGGGAAACATGGGCCGCACCTTCGTGCGCGCGGCCTTGAATAGCGCCCGCAACATCCACCCCGGCGACAACAGTCCGCAGGCCCAGGCCGCGCGTCGCATCAGCGGCTTCGGTGACCTCGAAGGCCTGGAGTTCGTCGCCCGCTTCGACATCGAGAAAGACGGCCGGGGCGAGGATAAGAACACCATCAAGTCGGTGATCGAGCCCGATCACAAGGACTACGCCGCGATCATGGGCGTGGCACCCAGGGGCAATCCGGGCGGTGGCCAGTCCGGTGCACCGGCGGCCGTTGCTGCACCGGGCTACACCCCGCCTGCGCCTGCAGCGCGTCCGGCATCCTCCAGCGTCCCTGGCGGCAAACCCGCCTGGGCACAGTAAGGGGAGGCCATCACCATGATGCTGCGTCCCCGACAAACCCAACTGGTCGAGCGCACGCTGGCGGCGCTCGGTCAGCACGGCAACACGCTGGCTGTCGCCCCGACCGGGTCGGGCAAGACCATCATGCTCTCGGCCGTCACCGGCCGGGTGCTGACCGAGCCCGATGCCAAGGCCTGCATTCTTGCGCACCGTACCGAGCTCACCGGGCAAAACCGCGCCAAGTTCTCGCGGGTGAACCCGACGCTCACCACCTCGGTGGTCGATGCCAATGAGAAATCGTGGCAGGGCCACGCCACCTTCGCCATGGTGCAGACCCTGTCGCGCAAGGCCAATCTCGAGCAGATCCCGACCCTGGATCTCTTGGTGATCGATGAGGCGCACCACGCGACCTCCCCGAGCTACCGGGCCGTGATCGAGCGTGCCCAGCAGAAGAACCCGAAACTGCTGCTCGCGGGCCTGACCGCCACCCCCAACCGGGGCGATGGCACGGGCCTGCGCGAAGTCTTCAGCAACGTCGCCGACCAGATCACCCTGGGGGAGATGATCGCCGCCGGGCACCTGGTGCCACCGCGCACCTTCGTTCTGGACGTCGGTGCCCAGGAAGCCCTGGGCAAGGTGCGCCGCACCGCCGACGACTTCGACATGAACGAGGTCGCGAGCATCCTCAACAAGGCGGTGATCAACGAGGCCGTGGTTGCGCAGTGGAAGGAGAAAGCCGCCGGTCGCAAGACCATTGTGTTCTGCTCGACGGTGGCCCACGCCCTGGATGTCTGCGTGGCCTTCAATGCCGCCGGTGTGCCAGCCGGGTTGATCCATGGCGAGCTGCCCGATGCCGAGCGCAAAGCCTGCCTGGCGGCCTATGAAACTGGCGATGTGCAGGTATTGGTCAACGTCGCGGTGCTCACTGAGGGCTACGACTACACCCCCACCAGCTGCGTGGTGCTGCTGCGCCCCAGTTCCTACAAGTCCACGCTGATCCAGATGGTGGGCCGGGGGCTGCGCACGGTCGATCCGGAGGAATTCCCCGGCGTGGTCAAGACCGACTGCGTGGTGCTGGATTTCGGCACCGCCACCTTGATGCACGGCAGCCTGGAGCAGACCGCCAAGCTCGAAGGTAAGCCAGTACTAGAACCCCGCTTCAAGGATTGCCCTGACTGCGGTGCCGAGGTGCCGGCCTCGGCCGATACCTGTGCGCTGTGCGGCTACGAGTGGCCCGAGGATGTTCCCCGCACGCCGCTGGCGAAGACGCGCACGCCGCTGGAAGACTTCGTGATGAGCGAGATCGATCTGCTCAGTCGCTCGAACTTCCTGTGGTGCGATCTCTTCGGCATGGACGACACCCTGATGGCCACGGGCTTCAACGCCTGGGGTGGCGTCTTCTACCTGGAGGGGCAGTGGTACGCCGTGGGCGGGGCCAAGGGCTATCGGCCCCACCTGCTGGCCGTAGGTGACCGCACGGTATGTCTGGCCAAGGCTGATGACTGGCTCAACGAACATGAGTCTGAGGATTCCGCGCACAAGAGCCGGCACTGGCTCAAGCAGCCGGCCACCGACAAGCAGCTGCAGTACCTGCCGCCTGAGATGCGCACGGACTTTGGTCTGTCGCGCTACCAGGCCTCGGTGCTGATGTCCTTCCAGTTCAACAAACGCGCCATCCAGCGTCTGGTGATGGGGGCCGGTGCTGCCCGTGCCCAGCACGAGATGTTTGCCGAGGAGGTGGCGTGAAATGCCTCATCTGCACACGACACGCGCGTGGCCTGGGCCACAGCGACAACCGCTTCAAGCTGGGCGAACCACGTCGGTACCCGATGGACTGGACGTTCTGCAGCCGGCGGTGCCAGGACGCATTCCATGCGCGCTACACCGCCTGGCTCAAGACCGATCCGAAGCTGGAGGACGTGCTCATGGTTGATCCGACTGAATTCGAGCAAGCGGCGATGCGCCAGTGCCTGCGCTTCTTCGGCGAGGCGGCTGGTGAGATCGGCTTCGACAAGCCCTTGGGTCACTACAGCGAGACGGAAGCCTTGGCGGTGATCGAGGCCATCGTGACGGCCTGGACCGAAACGATGGTCGCGCACCACGAGGCGAGCAAATACCCAGCCGTGCGGGGCCTTGAGCCTTACGAAACGACGGCGGCACTGCCAGCCGCAGGGAGGGTGTGATGCTGGACTTCAATTCCACCACCACCTTCTCCGAGCGCTTCGAGGCCTTGATCGATGCCGGGCTGCAGGCGCGCGAGCAACAGCAGGCACGCCGGCAGTACCTCGGGGCCTCGCGCCTCGGGGTCGCTTGCGAGCGCCAGCTGCAGTACGAGTACGCCCAGGCGCCGGTCGATCCGGATAAGGGCTTCTCGGGTCGCATCCTGCGCATCTTCGAGCGGGGCCATCGCTTGGAAGACGCCATGGTCGGCTGGCTGCGTGCAGCGGGCTTCATCCTGAAGACCGAAGGCAAGGACGGGCAGCAGTTCGGCTTCTCGGTGGCCGACGGCAAGTTGCAAGGTCACTGCGACGGCGTGTTCGTCGGTGGCCCCGAGGGCTTTGCTTACCCGGCGCTGTGGGAGTGCAAAGCGCTGGGCAGCAAGTCCTGGAACGACCTCGCCAAGAAGGGTCTGGCTGCCTCGAAACCGGTCTATGCCGCGCAGGTTGCCATCTACCAGACCTATCTGGGTCTGCATGACAACCCGGCGATCTTCACGGCGGTGAATGCCGACTCGATGGAGATCTACACCGAGCTGGTGCCGTTCGACGCCGCCTTGGCGCAAAAGATGTCCGACCGGGCGGTACGGGTCATCCAGGCGACCGAGGCCGGGGAGTTGCTGCCACGCAGCTTTGCCCAAGCGGATCACTTCGAGTGCCGGTTCTGTGCCTACGCGCAGCGCTGCTGGGGAGGTGTGGCATGAGCACCGCTTTCCAGCACCGCAAACCGGCCCGGGCCACCCAGACGGTGTGGGTTGAGCGCTGGTCGCCACCCAAACCGCTGGTCGGTGTGCATCCCATCGAGAAGATGCTCAACCGCCACACCTTCCTGGTGACACCCGAGTCACGCCTGGTGGTTGCTGTCATTGCGCGGGCCATCGGTGACTGTCTGTCCTTGGGCAGAAGCGTGCGCCGCGAAGCCCGGCGCTTTGTGCTCGGCGATGACCTTGGCCTGTGGTGCGACCTCGTCGGCTTGCATCCGGACTTCGTGCGCTTCGTGGCACGCAAGGCCGGCTACCTCGCCGACGAGAAGGCGCATTGGCAAAAAGTACCCATGAGGGTGCCGATCAAGGCTCACGTCCTGGCCCCAGACCCTGATCCCGGCATTGCCGCCAGCCACGAGACCGTGCGCAGCAGCGCCATTGGTCCTTGCGCGGCGATCCCCTGCGCGGCCACCCCTTTGAACACTTCTGGAGAAACTTCCCATGCTTGATTTCAACGACATTCCACCCGCCGCAGGCGGTCCTGTGGACCTCAACGCTCAGCGCGATGAGCTCAAACGTGAACTGCTGGCGCGGCTTCCAGCGGTGCTGATGGCACTGTTTCCGGCCGGCAAGATCCGTGGCAACAAGTTCCTGATCGGCAACATCCAGGGCGAGGCGGGCGATAGCCTGGAGATTGCGCTCGATGGCGACAAGGCCGGTCTGTGGCACGACCACGCCACCGGTGAGGGCGGTGACGTCTTCGACGCGATTGCCATCCACCACGGACTCGACACCAAGCGCGACTTCGCTGCCGTGATGGAAACCGCCGCCCGGCTGGTGGGCCGCTCGCTGGCCACGCCGATGCCCACTCGCTCGGAGGTGCCAATTGATGCACTCGGGCCGCACACCGCCAAGTGGGACTACCTCAGCGCATCGGGCGAGCTGATCGCCTGCGTCTATCGCTACGACCCGGAGCCCGGCAAGAAGGAGTTCCGCCCCTGGGATGTACGCGCCCGCATGTGCCGCGCCCCTGATCCCCGGCCGCTCTACAACCTGCCCGATGTCTCGCGCGCCGACAGCGTGATCCTGGTCGAAGGCGAGAAGTGCGCCGACGCCCTGATCCGCATGGGCATCACCGCCACCACGGCGATGAACGGCGCCAAGGCGCCCATCGACAAAACCGACTGGCGTCCGCTGGCGGGCAAGGCCGTGCTGATCTGGCCAGATCGCGATGCGCCCGGCTGGGACTATGCCGAGGCCGCCGCGCGGGCCTGCGTCAGTGCCGGTGCGGTGTCAGTCGCTATCCTGGTGCCGCCCACGGATCGGCCGACTGGCTGGGATGTGGCCGATGCCGTGGAGGAAGGGTTCGACGTGCAGGCCTTCCTCGACACCGGCGAGCGGCGCATCGTCAAGGCGGCGCCGAGCCTCTTGCCGACTTACAGCCTGGGCCATCTGCTTGATGACGATTCGCCCCTGCCGCCGGATCTGATCGAGCCGCGCGTGCTTACCCCGGGCGGGATGCTGGTCTTTGGCGGTGCGCCCAAGGTGGGCAAGAGCGATTTCCTCTTGTCTTGGCTCACCCACATGGCCGGTGGTGCGGCGTTCCTGGGCATGCGCCCGAGCCGTCCGCTGCGCGTCTTTTACCTGCAGGCCGAGGTGCAGTACCACTACCTGCGCGAACGGGTGAAGGGCATTGCGCTGCCGCCCAGCCGCGTCCTGGATGCGCGCACGCACTTCGTGGCCACACCGCAGCTGCGCCTGATCCTCAACGACGAGGGGTTGGCGCAGGTGATTCCGGCAATGGAGCGCGCCTTCAACGGATCACCGCCGGATGTGATCGCCATCGATCCGATCCGCAACGTCTTCGACGGCGGCGAGGGTCAGGCCAGCGAGAACGACAACGCGGCGATGCTCTACTTCCTGTCGCAGCGGGTCGAGCGTCTGCGCGATGCGGTCAATCCCAGTGCCGGCATCATCCTGGTGCACCACACCCGCAAACTCGGCAAGAAGCAGTTCGAGGAAGACCCCTTCCAGGCCTTGGCCGGGGCCGGCAGTCTGCGCGGCTACTACTCGACCGGGATGCTGCTGTTCCGTCCCGACGAGACCCGCACGCCGCGCGACCTGATCTTCGAGCTTCGCAACGGCGCGGCCATCCCGCAAAAGCACATCGACAAGATCGAGGGCGAGTGGCGCGAGATCAACCCCAGCGTGCGCCTGGCGATGCAGGACTACGGCGCCAAGCTCGATGCGGAGCGCCGGCGCAAGCGCGATGTGATCCTGCAGATGATCTTCGATGAGGCAGCCGCCGGGCGTTGCTACCTCTCCAGCCTCTTTGCCAAGACCTTCGAGAACAAGGGCGGGCTCGGTGGCATGCGCAGCATTAGTGAGCGCATCGCGGTGCTCGCCGCCCAGGGCTACATCAAGTTCTTCCGCAACGCCCAGGACTATGGTCTGCCGTCCTGCAAAGGCAGCAAACACGGCTACCTGTGCGTCGAGGACATGCGCATCAAGCGGCCCCTGGGCGAGCCCGATCCGGTCAGCGGTGAGGTCACCGAGACGAATCTTCTGGTGCTGCCGACCCACTACGTCTGCCCGCAGACCGGGGTGCATCTGCCGGTCGAGAACCCGAACGTGTGGGTCTATCAGGAGGACGTCCAGCCATGAAAAACCTCGTCCATCCGCCTCTGAAAAACGGCCCCGAACGCTGCAAAAGCTCGGAGGTTTTTTGCAAGCCTTCAAACCTCCAAAACGCAACTATCAAGGAAATCAACAGCTTGCAGAGGATGTGCAGTAACCGTCCTCATGACCTGCAGAGGATGTGCAAGACCATGAAAACCCAACAACGACAAGGACTTACGGCATTTGAGGACCACCACTGCAAACACCCCCCTGGTTTACACCAGGGGGGGAGTAAATCCCCCCTGGTGTTAAACCGTGGTCCTGCAAAGCTCCAGGCTGTGCATCGGATTGCCTTTGCCCGCTGCCCTGAAATTGGCACTGTCTTGATGCTTGAAGGCCAGCGCTATGTGTTGGTCGACTGCACACCCCATACCAAGGCCAACGGGCAGCCGACGATCTTGTTGCATTGGGAAAGCCACTGCCCAGACTGCGGTGCCACCTTCCTCGTCAAGACCGGCCTGAAAGCCAGTGCGATCAATCGCCGCTGCGAACAGCATCACCGGATGGGTGTGCCGGTGGCCAAAGGCAGTAAAGCGTGGCGAGGAGGTCGGAAATGAACACGAGCATTCTGGCCCTGGACCTGGGCACGACCACCGGCTGGGCCTTGGTCAGCCGCGACGGACTCATCAGCGGCGGCAGCGAATCCTTCAAGCCGCAGCGCTTCGAAGGTGGCGGAATGAGATACCTGCGCTTCAAGCGCTGGCTCACCGACATCAAGCAGTGTGCCGATGGGCTCAACTGGGTGGTGTTTGAGGAAGTCAGGAAACACGCGGGTGTCGATGCGGCCCATGCCTACGGCGGCTTCATGGCGCACCTGACGGCCTGGTGCGAACACCACCAGATCCCGTATCAAGGTGTGCCGGTGGGCACGATCAAGAAGCACGCCACCGGCAAGGGCAACGCCGGCAAGGCGGAGATGATCGCGGCGTCCAAGGCGCGCGGCTTTGATCCGGTCGACGACAACCACGCTGATGCGCTGGCGCTGCTGGACTGGGCGATGGCCCAAGGGGGTGTGGCATGAGAACCAGCACCGCTTCCATCCCCTGCGCCCTCGGGCGCCTGGCGCCAGCGTCACCCGCCAGCAGCGACGAACTGCGCGCGATGCGTGCGGCGGCCTGGCACAAACAAGGCATCGTCGTTGTGCCGCTGGACGAGATCTTTGATGAGTGGGATCGGGCGTTTCTGTCCGGTATCGCCACCAAGCTCTACGGTGCGCGTACTGCGGCTTCCCGCAAGAGCACACCTTGGGCCGAAGGCGAGGTGATCGACCGAGGCGATGGTGAGACCTGGACGGTGATCGCCACGACACCGAGGTGTGTCACCGTGCAACGCAGCCGCGACGGCGCGCTGGCGACCCTCGGGCAACTCGGGGAGGCACGGCCATGACCAAGAAGACGCAACGCGCCAAGGCACGTGCCGAGAAGAAGCCACGCATCGGCGAGGAGCACATCCGCCCGGACGGCAGTGTGATCCGCTACGTGCGCGAGGAGGACGATGACCAGAAGCCGGTTGACCACTACCGCACCGTGGACACGCTGGCGCTGATGCTCAGGAACGGCAGCATCACCGGCGCGATGCACGATGCCGGGCAGCAGTTCTCGCAGGACTTCGCGCGGGCGTTTGGCAGCGGTGTCGCCAGTCCCAAGCTCGATGGTCTGCCGGGTGGTACAGCGCCTGGGCAGATGATGGTCGAGAAGAACGCCGGCGCTGCCCGCTCGGTGCGGGAGGCACTGGATGCCGTGGGCGGCAGTGGCAGCCCGGCGGGATCGGCGCTCTGGTATGTGGCCGGGCTGCAGATGTCGATCCGCGATTGGGCATTGCGCGATGGCTGGAACGGCAAGCGAGTCGAGAAAAACGAGGCCAAAGGCATCCTGGTCGCGGCACTCGGCGTGCTGGCTCGGTACTACGGGTATGAGCATTCAGGATCACGTCCGCACGGACGTGGCGCTCTGACCACCAGACTATCGCCTTGAGTGCAAAGACCCTGGCCAAAGACGGTCAGGGTCTTTCGTTTATTGCGTTTGTCGTTTATTTCGTTTATCATCGCAGACCGGCGCACGAAACAGCCACCAAGGAGAGCACGATGACCACGACCCAACTACCGCAGACGATGCCTACGGCCGAAGAGGTGGCGCTGGCTCGCGAGAGCGGGCGGGCGCTGTCGGCCTACCTGCAGATGCGCTCTGAAACCCAGCAGATCGAGATATTCGATGACAAAGGGACGGCGCATCCCGTGCGCGTTCCGATGTCGGCACTGCGTCTGCTGGTGGATGTGCTGACCGAAATTGGTGAGGGCAACGCGGTCAGCATCATCCCGGTGCATGCCGAACTGACCACCCAGGAGGCGGCTGATGTTCTCAACGTATCGCGCCCGCACCTGGTGAAGCTGCTGGAAAGCAAGGAGATCCCGTTCCACAAGACGGGCACTCACCGCCGTGTGCGCTACCAGGATGTGATCGCCTACAAGGAGCGCATCGATGCCGAGCGCCGTAAAGCCCTGGATGCACTGGCCGAGCAGGCGCAAGAATTGGGACTGGGGTACGAATGAGTTCGCACTTCACGGTCGTCTACGACGCCTGCGTGCTTTACCCCGCGCCGCTGCGGGATCTGCTGATGCGGCTGGCGCTTACGGACCGGTTCCGTGCGCGCTGGTCGGATGCCATCCACGACGAGTGGATTCGCAATCTCCGCAAGCAGCGCCCCGAGCTCGATCCTGCCGCTCTGGAAAAAACGCGCACTCTGATGAATTCGAGTGTGCGCGACAGCCTGGTCGAAGGCTTCGAGCACCTGATTGCGGCCATCGAGTTGCCCGACCTTGATGATCGGCACGTGGTGGCGGCGGCCATTCACAGCGGCGCTGAAACCATCGTCACGTTCAACCTGAAGGATTTCCCGTCTGGTGCGCTGGACCGCTACAACCTGGACGCCCAGCACCCGGACGACTTCATCGTTGATCTGTTCGACTTGCACCCCGCATCGGTTCTACAGGCATTGGCTGAGCAGCGGGCCTCCCTGAAAAGACCACCCAAGACCGCTGACGAGTTTCTCGACATCTTGCTCAAGCAGGGGCTGACGCAAACCGTGTCCATCCTCAAAGACTGGAAGACAGCCTTCTGAAAATTTTCTGCACGGATTCCAAAACCCCATTGAATCCCGTCCGGACACAAGGTACATTAATCCCGTACTGCTAATAACTGCGCCCACCCGATTCGTTCCGGTGGGCGTTGTGCTTTCTGGGCCTGGCTAACGCCATGCAGCCCATCTTCTCCTACCCTGGAGACTCCCCCATGAAAATCCTCATCACTCGCCCGGTGGTTATCACCGGCGACGGCGGCACGCGTTCGTTCGTCCCTGGTCTGACGGTCGAGGTCGATGCAGCCACCGCCGAACAGATCCTGGCGCAGCAGGCAGGCATCGTTGCCGAGCCTGTTTCAAACACCGAAGCGCCAGCCACTCCTCGCCGCCGGAAGTCCGCCGATGCTGAAACTTGACCTCACCGCTGATGTGGCCAAGGCGACCGAGTACCTCTCGGATCTCGCCCAGCAGCACGTGCCCAACGCTGCCGCCAAGGCCCTGACTCGCACGGCGTTCGACGCCCGTGATGCGGTGCGTGACGGTCTGCCCGAGCGCTTCAACCTGCGCCGTCCGTGGATCAGCCGGGGCATTGGCGTCACACCTGCCAAGCCCCGCACGCTGATGGCCGAGGTGTGGTCGCGGGATCGATTCATGGCGGCGCAGGAGACCGGCGGCTCTCACCCCGATGCGCGACCCATCCCGGCCGGGCGGTTGCGTGAGATGGCGCAGACCCGTGTGATCCCCAAGAGCCAGTGGCTCGACCAGGTGAAGAACAAGCCCACCGTGTTTTACCGGGCGGGCATGGTGTTCGAGCGCCGGGACGAGCGACGCATCCTGGCGCTGTACCTGCTGCGGCCCAAGGCCCAGATCAAGGTGCAGCCGCGCTTTGGCATGGCCGAGACGGTCAGGAGCGTAGCACTGCGTGAGTACCAGCGGCAGATGGAGCGGGCGCTGCGGGAAGAACTGGCGAAGGCCCAGTGATCGTGGCTGACACATCTGACGGGTCCTCCCGGGCCATCTAAAAAGCGGGGGACGCGCCAACCACCCGGCTTGCCTAGCGCCAGCGACAAAAAGAGGTTGCCAGTTGCCACCCAGGTTTCCACCCGTTTCCACGCCGAGGTGATCCACCCCTGACGATTGATTGACCCGCCCGGCCCGGAGGAATGCGATGGGACTGTCCATCCGGGCCTATGCCCAACACCGTGGCGTGAGCCACACCGCTGTGGCCAAGGCCATCAAGGCCGGGCGCATCAGCAAAGAACCCGATGGCACCATTGACCCTGCCAAGGCCGACGCCCAGTGGGCGCGCAACACGCTGCCGTCGCAGAACCTGAACACCGGCGCCGAGAAGCCTGCGCCTAAGGTGGCAACCCCACCTGTTTCCACCCCGGTTTCCACGGCACCGGTTGCCAACCGCGAGTTGCAGCCGCCTCTGGAAACCAACCGGATTTCCGCCCCCGATTACCAGACCAGCCGCGCCATCCGCGAGGCCTATGCCGCGCGCCTGGCCAAACTCGAATTCGAAGAACGCACGGGCAAGCTGCTCAACGCCGACGAGGTGAAGGTCAAGCACTTCAACCTCGCGCGGTTGCTGCGTGACCGCATCCAGCAAATCCCTCGCAAGCTCGCCCCGCAGATCGTGGCGGCCGTGGTCGCGCAGCCCGACCAACGCGTGGTGGAAGACCTGCTGATGGAGGCGATCCGCGAAGCCCTGGAGGAACTCTCCCGATGACTGTCACACCCGCCATGGCCAGCCGTATCGAGATGTGGCCACTGGATCGGCTCAAGCCCTACCAGAGAAATGCCCGCACCCACTCCGATGCCCAGGTGGCGCAGATCGCCGCCAGCATCGTCGAGTTTGGTTTTACCGCACCACTCTTGGTGTCGGAAGACGGCGGAATTCTTGCCGGACACGGTCGATTAGCCGCCGCCAGAAAGCTCCATCTGGACGCCGTGCCCGTGGTGGTGCTCGACCACCTGACGCCCACCCAGCGCCGCGCCTACATCCTGGCCGACAACCAACTGGCGCTGCAGGCCGGGTGGGATCAGGAACTGCTCGCCGTCGAGTTGGCTGACCTGTCAGCAGCGGGCTTCGATCTGGCATTGACCGGATTCAGCGATGAGGAACTGGCCGACCTGCTCGGCGATATCGAAGATGCCGAACGTGCCGATGAGGCTGCGCCCATTGCCGAACCCGAAGATGAGGATATCCCGGATGCGCCGGCCACCCCGGTCAGCCAGCCGGGTGACATCTGGCAACTGGGCGCCCACCGCCTGATCTGCGGCGACTCGACCGATCCGTCCGTGGTCGCTGCCCTGATGGCCGGCGACCGGGCGGGCCTGTGCTTCACCAGCCCACCCTACGGTCAGCAGCGCAACTACACCCAGGGCATCGCCGACTGGGATGCGCTGATGCGCGGCGTCTTCGCCAACCTGCCGATGGCGGACGACGGCCAGGTGCTGGTGAACCTGGGCCTGATCCACCGCGACAACGAAGTGATCCCGTATTGGGACGGCTGGCTCGCCTGGATGCGAACCCAAGGCTGGCGACGCTTTGGCTGGTACGTCTGGGATCAGGGGCCAGGGATGCCCGGTGACTGGGCCGGGCGCCTCGCACCCAGCTTCGAGTTCGTCTTCCACTTCAACCGGCAGAGCCGCAAACCCAACAAGATCGTGCCGTGCAAGCACGCCGGCCAGGACTCGCACCTGCGCGCCGACGGCAGTTCCACGGCGATGCGCGGCAAGGATGGTGAAGTCGGTGGCTGGACCCATGCCGGGCAGCCCACTCAGGACTACCGCATCCCGGACAGCGTGATCCGTCTCATGCGCCACAAGGGCAAGATCGGTCGGGACATCGACCATCCGGCGGTGTTTCCGGTGGCCCTGCCCGAGCACATCTTGCTGGCGTACTCGGACCCGGGTGACATCGTCTTCGAGCCCTTCGGCGGCTCCGGTACCACGATCTTGGCCGCCCAGAAGACGAATCGCGTGGCCCGCGCCATCGAACTGGCCCCGTCCTACACCGACGTGGCGGTCAAGCGCTTCCAACAAAACCACCCCGACATCCCGGTGACCTTGCTGGCCACCGGACAGACCTTTGCCGAGGTCGAATCAGAACGACTGGAGAACACCGATGCAAGCCTGGCTCGCTGACAAACTGGAGCACTGGCCTATCGAGCGCCTGTTGCCCTATATCCGAAATGCCCGCACCCACTCCGAGGCCCAGATCGCCCAGATCGCGGCGAGCATCGCCGAGTTCGGCTTCACTGCGCCAATACTGGCCGGGTCGGACGGCGTGATCGTGGCCGGTCACGGGCGTTTGGCGGCGGCGCGCAAGCTGGGGTTGGCGAGCGTGCCGGTGGTGGTGCTGGAGCATCTCACCCCGACCCAGCGTCGGGCTCTGGTGATCGCCGACAACAAGATCGCCGAGAACGCCGGGTGGGACGAGGAACTGTTGCGTCTGGAGCTGGCTGAGCTGCAGGAGGCCGACTTCGACCTGGCGCTCACTGGCTTCGATGCCGCCGAGTTGCTGGAGATCATGGCGGGCGAGGAAACCACTGCCGAGGGCCACACCGACGAGGATGCTGCTCCCGAGGTCCCGGTCACCCCAGTGTCCAAGCCGGGTGATGTCTGGATCATGGGCAAGCACCGGCTGCTCTGTGGCGACAGCACTGATGACGCGAGCTACGACACGCTGCTCGGCAGCGAGAGGGTGGCGATGATCTTCCAAGATCCACCCTATAACGTGGACTATGCCAATACGGCCAAGGACAAGCTGCGCGGCACCAACCGTCCGATCCTGAACGACAACCTTGGGGACGGATTCCAGGACTTCCTGCTGGCGGCGTTTAAGCCCGCGCTGGCCCGATGCAATGGCGCGGTCTATGTGGCGATGTCCTCCAGTGAGCTCGATACGCTGCAAGCAGCCTTCCGCGCCGCCGGCGGCAAATGGTCGACCTTCATCATCTGGGCCAAGAACACCTTCACGCTGGGCCGCTCGGACTACCAGCGCCAGTACGAGCCGATCCTCTACGGCTGGCCCGAGGGGACTACCCGCCACTGGTGTGGCGACCGCGACCAGGGGGACGTCTGGCACTTCAACAAGCCGCGCGTGAACGACCTGCATCCGACGATGAAACCGGTGGAACTGGTCGAGCGCGCCATCCGCAACTCCAGCCGGCCCGGTGATGTGGTACTCGATCCCTTCGGCGGCTCTGGCACCACGCTGATCGCCGCTGAGAAGTCTGGTCGTCAGGCGAGGTTGATTGAGCTCGATCCCAAGTACGTGGACACCATTGTTCGCAGGTGGCAGGACTACGCTGGAGCGCAGGCAGTGCGTGAGGCCGATGGCGTTCGATTCGATGACCTCGTTGGCGCTGACCCCGGAGAATCGTCACGCCTCAGTGACGGCAGCGGTGTGGCGGCACTTGGGGAAGTTGGCGCAACCGAGGAAGGGGCGTCCTGCATTGGAGCCTGATTTGGCTGTGCGCTGAATCAGTGACCCACCGCATTTCGGGCAGGTTGTCGTGCTGCTATGGCGCTGCTGCAATGACGCGATGTGCGCGTTCCGGGTGGCCCAGGTCTTGGGCAACATCCCGGTGCGCAGCGCCTCGATCAGCTGGGCGACTTCCTCATCCGAGAACAGCACGGTCTGCTTGCTCTTGATGTAGGTCGCGTAGCCCTTGGTCATCACGTTTGGCGGCATCGGGGTTTTCAGTTCAGCCTCACCCCAGAACATCACCACCGAATGCAGTTTGTCGTGATCGATCCCCAGGAAGTCAGCCAGCGCCTTGGTGTGCCGGTAATTCTGGTGCAGCGGATTTTGGAAGCGATGCTTTTTGCCGAAGAGGCTCTGGGTCCACTGCTTGCTGTGCTCGTCGCCGAAGATCCAGCCCTTCATGTTCTTGGTCTCGACGACAAAAAGCCCGAAGCGCGAGACGATGACGTGATCGATTTGCGTGGTGCCGTTGGCCGTCGGAATCGTCACGTTGTTGATCGAGTGATAGATCTTGTCGTCCAGGAACAGGGTGTGCGCCACCGCTCCCTGCGCTTCCCCCAGCCAGCCTTTGAATACCGACAGCAATGACATCTTCTCTCCCGTTTGCTTCTTATGACGGGTCGATGATGCCACCGATAGGGACTGAATGAACAACCAGGATGCAGGGATGAAGCAGTCTCGCTGGATGTCGCTGGTGGAGGCCGTGACCAATGTGCTCGTCGGCTACGGGGTGGCGGTGGCCACCCAATGGCTGGTGTTTCCGATCTTCGGTCTGTACGCCACGCTGCAGGAGAATTTGCTGATTGGGCTGATTTTCACAGCCGTGTCGCTGGTCAGGAGCTATGTGCTGCGCCGGGTCTTTGAGGCGCTGCGCGTGCAACAGTTGTCCGCAAACTCGGGGTAAAGGTCGCCGCTGCTGATGTCAGCGCGGTACGTGACGTCGCGAAAATCTCCGGGCGCGTCGGCCAAGATCACGCCACCGACCGACTGGATAGCAACGCCGTACTTGCGGGTGAGTGCCGTCAGTTCGGCGATGAACTGGTCGTAGTGGGCTTCGAGTTGTGGGGTGGTGGAGATGGCGGCCACGTTGTGCTCCTCACGCCGCCAGGGACTCTTCGACGATCTCGCAGTGGATCACGAAGCCCGTCAGGTAGGGAAGGCCCTTGGGGATGCCGTACTGTTTGCTGGTGCTGCGGCCAATCGTCCAGCTCATCCAACGCCGCGTGGCGGCGTTGATCGCGTCGGCCAAGGTGGCGCCGGAGTAGAGACCGTTTTGCACATCGTCGGCAAAGTGGCGACCGTGGCGGCTGTCGAGGAAGGTGCGGACCGACTCGAGAGGCTGGCAGGTGGCATCCGAGATCGCAGCCATGGCCAGTGGCCAGGCGGCTTTGGCCTGTTCATTCATCGTGCCGTAAAAGCCCCACGACTCGTTCTGGGTGGCGGGAATCTGGGTGGTGGTGTTCATCTCTGGCTCCTGGTGGTTGATCGTTGCGACACCCGTAGTAACGCGCTGTTCGAGATGGAAGCCAAGCGCCTGTTCGATCTTTTTGCGCTTGGCTCCGAAGCCCCTTATTCGGCCATCGTGTCGGCGCGCACCAGTTCCGCCTGGGCGCTGGCGATCAGGTCCAGGCGCAGGTTCGGGGTGATGTTGCAGGCCAGTTCGTTCAGGGTCCAGTTCATCACATCGGCCTTGTCGCGCAGCGACTCGGCTTCCTCGAAGCGGCTGGTGTAGCGATCCAGTTCGCGCAGGGCGCGCTCCAGGGTGGACCGGGCTTGAGCCAGGGCCTCGCGGGCGCGGTGTTCGGCGTGCTGGGTCTGAAATTCGCGGGGGGTGTTCATGGCGTGCTCTCCTTTCGGTAGATCGTTGCGACACCTGTATGAACGCGCTGGTCGCCACAGAAGCCAAGCGATTCATCGATCATTTTTCGATCACTGCTCGTCCAGTCTGTCGAGGATGCGCGAGGCGGCGGGATCACCCGCCAGCGCTCGGCGCAGGGTGCGGATGGCCTGCTCCCGCGATATCTCCGGACGCCGGTTGTCGATCAGCCAGCCAATCGCGCCAGCCTGGTCGTCATCAGTGGCAGGTGCAGGCGTGGATGTTGTTTCGGCAATGCCAACGTAGCGCCCATAGCTGCTGCCCGAGGGATCGACAAGCACGGTTGTGCGCCCTGGCGCGCTGACGGCCACCACGCGCCGACGCCCATCCGCGTGACCGCCGAGTCCAGCCAGCCAGTCCCGATCCTCCAGCAGCGTGCTGGCGAAGGCGTCGTACTCAGCCTCGGTCAGTTCCTTGCGCCACGCGATCTCGATGGGCTCGAAGGGGGCGCTGGGGTCGGTGTTGTGCAGCACTTCCTCCAAGCTGTAGGGCTTGCGGGCAAAGCGGGCACGGATCGGTGTGTGGTTGGTGGTGGTCATGGTGGGGTCCTTTCGTTGGCGGTGGGTGACAGCAGCATTCATGCGCTTGTCTCCACTGAAGCCAAGCTCAATCTGCATCGTGCTCGGCATCGATGGCCTCAATCGCCAGCACCAGATCGGCGAGGCGGTCGGCCTCAAAACCAAACCCCCGGTGGCGCAGGAGGTGCTCGATGCTCGGATGCTTCATCCGGGCGATCTCCCGGCAGGCCTCAAGCAACGCTGGCAACAGGTCTGCCGGGATCGGGGCGTTGGGCTGCGTGCTCACGCGGTGGCTTCCTCAGCGATGCGGTAGAGGCGCTGTCCTGCGCCCGGCGTGCCGGCGGGGCCTTCGATCTTCTCGGAGACGATATTCAGGCCCAATTTCTTCTTGAGTGCGCCGGCAAAGGTGCCTCGCACCGTATGCGGTTGCCACGATGTGGCCTCGCAGATCTGCGCGATGGTGGCGCCCTCGGGGCGTTGCAACATCTCGATCACCAGGGCCTGCTTGCTGTGCTCGCGGCCGCGCTTTGGGGTGGCATCGGGCTGATCCTGTTGCCAGCTGGCCTCGGCGGCGGCGACTGCTGCTTCCAGTTCCGGGTCGTCGGCCGGGAGCGGTGTGGGTGACGTGGCGGCGCCCTTTACCGCAGGCAGCACATCCTCCGGTTGGGCTTCGCCCTTGATGATGGCGATGGCGGCGCCCGTGATGCGCCACTGGCCATCCATCTGCTCGATCAGCCCGCGCTGCGCGAGGCTGGCGATCATCTTGAGTTTGGCGCCGCCCTTGAGGGTCAGCAGCGGCTCGATCAAGCCACCGGCATCGCAATGGGCGCGGGTGATGAGGTCCAGTTGGCGTTCGGTGATCGGTGTGGTTTGTGCGGACATGGTCGTGCTCCTTGTGAGTGATGTGGGGGTCAGGCGGCTTGCTGCTGGTTCACTTGATCAGCGGTTTTTGCAGAGGTGCTTTGGCCTGCGGCCAGGCCTGCTTGGTAGGCCGCCATCAGGGCGCTTTGGACGGCCCAGACGCTGACGTCGTGGAAGTCCAGGCGGTCGCTGTTGCGGGTTTCCAGGGTCTCGATGAAGAGATGGTCCAGGGCGATCCGGGCGAGCAGCTGGTCCAGTTGCTGGGCGGTCTTGTTGGCAGTTTTTCGCATTGTGGTTCTCCTTGGCGTGTGTTGCTGCTGTGTCTGTATGAACGCGCTGTTCAAGCAGAAAGCCAAGCGTTCGGCCTATCTATTTCGCATCGGAGTGGCTTGTGTTCGACACTGCTGAATCGGCGGTCGAATCCGCCTGGAAACGGGGCCTGGCCCCCGACCCTGTCCTCACCGTCGATGACTGGGCCAACCGCCACCGGATGCTCTCGTCGGTGGCCTCTGCCGAGCCGGGGCGCTGGTCGACCAGCCGCACGCCGTACCTGGCCGAGGTCATGGCGAGCTTGTCGGCCACCTCACGATTCGAACGGGTCGTATTCATGGCCGGCGGACAGGTGGGCAAGACCGAGTGCGGCCTCAACTGGGTCGGCTACGTCATCCACCACGCGCCCGGGCCGATGCTGCTGGTGCAGCCCACGGTGGAAGGCGCCAAGCGCGTCTCCAAGCAACGCGTGGATGCCCTGATCGAGGCCAGCCCCGAACTGGCCAGTCGGGTCAAAGACCCAAGAAGCCGGGATTCCGGCAATACCCAGCTGATGAAGGAGTTTCCCGGTGGCGTACTGATCATGACCGGCGCCAACTCGGCCGTGGGCCTGCGCTCGATGCCGGTGCGCTACCTGTTTCTCGATGAGGTGGATGGTTACCCAGGCGATGCCGATGGCGAGGGCGATCCGGTGGCGCTCGCCGTGCAGCGCGCCGCCACCTTCGTCAATCGCAAGGTCTATCTCTGCTCGACCCCGACGCTCAAAGGCTTCTCGCGCATCGAGGCGGCCTATCTGGAGTCAGATCAGCGGGTGTTCGAAGTGCCTTGCGATCACTGCGGGGCGCACAGCCAGATCCAATGGCGTGACATCCGTTGGCCCAAGGACAAGATGGCCGAAGCTGCCTGGCACTGCCCGCAGTGCGAAGGGATTCACCCCGAGTACCGCAAACCGGCACTGCTGGCCAATGGCCGCTGGACGGCAAAAGCAGAAGGCGATGGCAAGACGGTGGGGTTTCATCTGTCGAGCCTCTACAGCCCGTGGCTGACGTGGGGTGAGATCGCCCAGGAGCACCACGCTGCCAAGGACGATCCGGTGCGGCTCAAGGTCTGGGTGAACACCAAACTGGCTGAGACCTGGGAAGACCGGGAGGGGGAGACCTTGGATGCCGAAGGCCTGATGGAACGTCGAGAAGCCTACGGGCCAGCCATCCCTGCGGAGGTGGCACTGCTGACCTGCGGCATCGACGTCCAGGACGACCGGCTGGAACTGGAAGTGGTCGGTTGGGGCCGGGACGAGGAGTCCTGGTCCATCGACTACAAGGTGCTGTGGGGTGATCCGTCCGCGCCGGACACCTGGGCGCAGCTCGATGCCTACCTCGGTAACCGCTTCGAGCACGAGACCCTGGCCAACGGCCTGACCATCGAAGCCGCGTGTCTCGACACCGGTGGCCACCACACGCTCGCCGCCTATGCCTTCTGCAAGGGCCGGGAGAGGAAACGCATCTGGGCGATCAAGGGAGGCTCCGGCAAACGCCCCATCTGGCCCAAGCGCCCTAGCAAGGCCAACAAGGGCAAGGTCAATCTGTTCACCGTCGGTGTGGATGCGGCCAAGGAGGCGATCTATGCCCGGCTGAAGAAGTCAGATGCCGGGGCCGGGACGATGCATTTCCCGCTGGATCGGGATGCGCAGTATTTCGAGCAGCTGACTGCCGAGCGGATTCGCACCCGCTATGTGAAGGGCTTCCCGCAACGCTTCTGGTGGAAACCGGATGGCCGACGCAATGAAGCGCTGGACTGTCGTGTGTACGCCTACGCCGCGCTGCATGGCCTGCTGTCGATGGGGCTGAACCTGAACAAGCGGGTCGAGGCGTTACCGCCGGTGCCCGTCAATCGCAAACCTGCCAGCAACGCCACACCCGTGACTGCGCCGATGACCGCCAGTCCGCGTCGTCGGCGCATGGCCATTTCCTCCAACTACCTCTGATACCGCCAGCCTCCCGCTGGCCGGGAGTGCTGTCCATGACCCTCGACCAACTCAAGGCCCAGCGCGAAGCCCTGCAGGCCGCCCGCTTCAATGGTGTGCTCACCGTGAAGGCTGGCGACAAGTGGGTGACCTACAAGTCCGATGCCGAACTGCAGTCGGCCTTGCATGACCTTGACCGTGAGATTGCCCAGCAGGAAGGCCGCCCGCGCGCCCGGCGCATCCGCACTTACGCAGGGAAGGGATTGTGATGAAGGCACTCCAGAACCTGCGCCGCAAGGTCGGCGCGATGATCGGCGGCTTCGAGGGCGGACTGTCTGCGCGACGCCTCAAGACCTTTGCCGCCAGCCGTGCCCACGTCAACACCCTGATCCAGGCCGCCGGCGCCGACATGACCGCGCGTGCCCGGTATCTGATCCGCAACAACGGCTACGCCGCCAATGCGGTTGAGTCCTGGGCCGGCAATGCGGTAGGCACTGGCATCAAACCGTCCTCGGGCATTGCCGATGCGGTGCTCAAGGATCGGGTGCAGCGCCTGTGGCTGCGCTGGACCGACGAGTCGGATGCCGAAGGGCTGACCGACTTTTATGGTCAGCAGCGCCGCGCCGCGCGTGAACTCTTCATCGCCGGCGAAGTGTTCTTCCGCATCCGACCACGCAGGCCCGAGGATGGTTTGTCCGTACCGCTTCAGTTGCAGATGCTGCCGGCCGAGATGCTGCCCTTGAATCACAACCAGGCACTCGACAACGGCCACCGCATCCGGCAGGGCATCGAGTTCGACCGCATCGGTCGGCGTGTCGCTTACCACTTTCTGCGCCGCCATCCGGGCGATATCACCGATCCGGGGCTGGCCGGGGAAACCGTGCGCGTGCCTGCCGAGTCGGTGCTGCACATCGTTGATCCGGTCGACGCCGGGCAGTTGCGCGGCGTCTCGCGCTTCTCGCCAGCATTGGTGAAGCTGTTTCTGCTCGACCAGTACGACGACGCCGAGCTCGACCGCAAGAAGGTCGCGGCGATGTTCGTCGGCTTCGTGCGCCGGCCCGAGCGCGACTTCGACAACGGTGGCGAAACCGATGACCGGGGCGAGCCGCTGCTGCCACTCGAGCCCGGCCAACTCCAGATCCTGGACGACGGCGAGGACATCACCTTCTCGACGCCAGCCGATGTCGGTGGCAACTACGAGAGCTTCCAGTACCGCACGCTCTTGCAGGTCGCCGCTGCCTTGGGCTTGCCCTACGCGAATCTGTCGGCTGATATGTTGAAGGCCAACTACTCCAACACCCGGGCAGCGCTGCTGGAGTTCCGCCGACGCATCGAAGCCTTCCAGCATTCGGTGCTGGTGTTTCAGCTGTGCCGGGCTGTGTGGGGGTGCTGGATAGACACAGCGGTGCTCTCGGGTGCCCTGGATCTCCCGGACTACGAACAACGCCGAGCTGACTACCTGGACTGCAGCTGGCTGCCGCCCCGCTGGGACTGGGTCGATCCCCTGAAGGACATCCGCGCCGAGATCAACGCCATCGAGGCTGGGCTCAAGTCACGCACCCAGGCGATTGCCGAACGCGGGTTTGACGCGGCGATGGTTGACGCCGAGATCGCCGGGGACCACCGACGGGAGGACAGCCTGGGGCTCTCTTTTGGGCGTGAGCCTGCAGCGACTCCTTTGCAGACGCCACCGCCAGCCCCCTCGAACTGAGGACTTTCCATGACCGATTTGCCTTACCTGGCGTCCCGCCTGTACGGGACGCCACTGCTCATTGCGCGCCCCAAGCTCGAAGTGATCCTCGGGGTGGTGGCCAGAAAGCTCGCGGGCGACACCTTTGACACGCCACCGCCAGCCACGGCCGATGCGGGCATAAACGGTGGCCTCCAGATTGTGGAAGGCATCGCCATACTCCCGGTCCTGGGCACCCTGGTGCGTCGCTCTTCCTATATTGGTGCCGCCAGTGGCCTCACCAGCTACCACGACATCGAGGCCATGGCCGAAGCGGCTTTTGCCGACCCGACGGTGAAGGCTGTGCTGCTGGAGGTCGACTCCAGCGGTGGCGAGGCGGGTGGCGTGTTCGATCTGGCGCAGCGATTGCGGCAACTGGCACAGGCCTCCGCCAAACCCCTCTGGGCCATGGCCGATGAAGCGGCGTTGTCGGCAGCCTATGCCATTGCCTGTGCCGCTGACCGCCTCTGGCTCACCCGCACCGCCGAGGTGGGTTCCATCGGGGTGGTGGCGGTGCACGTCGATGAGTCAGTGGCCGATGCCAAAGCCGGGATGACCTACACCTTCCTGCATGCTGGTGCCCACAAGGTCGATGGCCATCCGCACGCGCCGCTGCCAGCACCGGTCGCTGCCGACATCCAGGCCGACATCGAGCAGCTGCACACGCAGTTCATCAGCTTGGTTGCCGGATTCCGCCGCCTGCCACCCGAGGCCATCCGTGACACCGAGGCCCGCGTCTATCGCGGTGAGGCTGCCATCCAGAAGGGCCTGGCCGATCAGATCGGCACCCGCGCCGAAGCAATCACGGCTCTGCAACGCCAGCTGGCCATGAGTGCCAGCCGCAGCCTGCGCAACAAAGCCGCCGTTCTTTCAGCGGCGCGCACACCCCCTCGATCCCAACCATCCCCGAAGGAGATCTCCATGAATGATCACAACCCCGTCACGCCGATGGACGACGCCCAAGAGAACACCGCCCCGACCCCGGCGCAGTCACCGCAAACCCCGCCGCCGCTCGACGAAGCGGCCATCACCGCCCAAGTTGAGCAGCGTCTACGCCGCCAGCTCGCAGAGCTCACTGAGATCGCCGCCCAGGCCAAACGCCTCGGCGTGACGGTCGATCCGGCCCAGGCCCTGGCCCGTGGCGTCACCCCGGATGCGCTGCGCCAGTCGGTGCTGAAGCAGGCGGCCGAGCGCGATGTCGCGCAAGACATCGTCGCTGAGGCCCCGCAGCCACCCCACACCAAACCCCAATCCGTCGCAGACAGCCCCTTGGTCAAAGCGGCTCAAGCCTATGGAGGTCAGAAATGAGCCAACCCGTGAGCACACCTTTGATTGCCCCGTCGACGCTGGGTGACCTGATCAAGCGCGAGTCCGACCCGGACTACACCCGCGAGACCGTTACTCTGAAAGCCGGAACCGCCTATCCCCTGGGCGCCGTACTCGGCCGCATTACCGCCACGGGCGTGTATGCGTTTTCACCAGCGGCATCGACCACGGGCATCGAGGGTGCCGAGATTGCCTGCGCCGTGCTGCTGCACGCTGTGCCTGCTTCTGACACCGACATCCAAGCCGTCGTACTCGCACGCGGCCAAGTCATCGTTGCCGACCGTGCGCTGGCCTTCGATGCCTCGGTCACCGACGCCGCTGCCCAATCCCTCAAACACCAGCAACTGGCTGCCCACGGCATCGTCGTGCGTCCGGTCGCTTGATCTCACTTCCCAGGAGTCTTGATATGACCGTGATCGTCAATCCGTTCGACGCCGGCGGCTTCACGCTGGCCGAGATGTCGGCCGCCATCCAGATGCTGCCCAACCCCTATGGCCGGGTCGGCCAGCTGGGGCTGTTCGCTCCTGAGCCCATCTCGCAGCGCAACGTCACCATCGAGTCCATCGAGGGTGAGCTGCGTCTGTTGCCGGCTGTTGCGCCCGGGGCGCCTGCGACGGTGGGCACCACCGACAAGCGCTCGGTACGCTCCTTTGCCGTGCCGCACATCCCGCACAACGACGTGGTGCTGCCCGAGGAAATCCAGGGCATCCGTGGCCTGGGTCTGGCGGCCGGTGAAGACCCGCTGGTGACCGTAATGACCCGCAAGCTCGCCCGGATGCGTGCGAAACACGCGCAGACGCTCGAGTACATGCGCGTCAATGCGCTGCTGGGCATTACCAAGGACGGGGGCGGCAACACCCTCTACGACTGGCACGACGAGTTCGACATCCAGAAACCCGAGGTGGATTTTGTGTTCGGTGGCACCGAAGACATGGTCATCCACTGCACCCAGGTCGCCCGCCACATCGAGGAGAACTTGAAGGGCGAGATGATGACCACCATTCACGCCCTGGTCAGCCCCGAGTTCTTCGATGCCCTGGTCAAGCACAAGACCGTCAAGGAGGCCTACACCTTCTACCAGGGCACGGCCGGTACCAATCCGTTGCGCGACGATGTGCGCCGGGGCTTTCGTTTCGGCTCCATCCTGTTCGAGGAGTATTTCGGTACGGTGACGCTGGCCAACGGTACATCCGTGCGCCTGATTCCGCCGCGCGAAGGTGTGGCGTTCCCGCTGGGCACGCTGGATACCTTCCGCACCTACTTCGCCCCGGCGAACCTGATGGAAGCCGTCGGCACCTATGGCCAGGAGCTCTACGCCCATCAGTTGGCTCGTCCGAATGGCACGGGCGTCGACATCTACACCCAGTCCAACCCGCTGCCGATTGTGAAGCGACCGGCCCTGACGGTGCGGCTGCATTCGAGCAATGGCTGGTAAGCGGGAGGGGGAGGCGATGACCGTATTCGGTGACTTGACCCAAGCTATGTCCGCCATCGTGCTCACCACCTTTGGTGAGCCGGTGGTGTTTCACATCGAAGGACAACCCCAGGCCTTGGCGGGCCGGGGCGTGTTTACCGCGATGCACCAGGAGGTGGATGCCAGCACGGGCGTGTCGGTGTCCAGCGTGCAGCCCGTGCTGGAGGTGCGGCAGTCAGATCTGCCCGCCACGCCCACTGAGGGCGATGCGGTGACGGTCCAAGGTGCGCTCTACCTGATCGTCGAGGTGCGACCCGATGGGCACGGCTTCCTCAAATTGATGCTGCACAAAGGGGGCGGCCATGAAGCATCCACGCACCCTGATTCGTGAGGTGGTCAAGGAACGGCTCGTCGCGCAGTTGCCGGCCATTGACCCGCGCATCACCGCCGCGCGCATCAGCATCCATCGCAGCACCCCGCTGTTTGCCGGCAAGTTGCCGGCCGTCCTGATCTACACGCGGGACGAACGCATTGAGGATCAGCCCAATGCCGATCCGGGCCTGCGTTATCGCAAGCTGGAGCTGTCGGTCGAGATCATCGCCAGTGGCGACGCCGCCGCCGAAGAGGCCGATGTCCTGGCGCAAGCGGTGGAAGCCATCCTCGATGTCGACGAGACCCTGGGCCTGCTGGTGGAAGGTACGCGCCTCACCCGCACCGAGGTGGACCAGGGTGGAGAAGGCGATACGCCGGTGCTGGCCGTTCGCCTGTCGTTCGAGGTCAGCTACTGGACCAAGCCCGTGATCGATGACGGGGTGCTGCCCCTGCAAGTGCTGGTGAGTTGGGTGCCGGAGATTGGCGTGAGCCATGAGCACAGCTATCAGCCGGTCGGCACCCACTACCGGGAGCCGAGTTCATGAGCGAGCGCAACCTGCACCAGGACATGACCGAGGCCGAGCGGCGCATCAGCAATGTGGCCCTGATGGGCCAGGTGGTGGCGCTCGACACCGCCCGTGCCCGCGTGCGGGTGCAGGCCGGTCCCATCACCACGGGTTGGATGCCCTTTGCGACGGTGCGTGCTGGTCAGGATCGGACCTGGCATCCGCCGGAGCCAGGGGAGCAGGTGCTGCTCGTTGCCCCTGGTGGCGATCTCAACCAGGCGGTGGTGGTCGGCTCGATCTACCGGGCTGACCATCCTGCTCCGGCCGATTCAGCAGATATCTCGCGCACGCGGTTCTTGGACGGAGCGCTGATGGAGTACGACCGGGCACTGCACCACTGGCGCTTGGCCGTGCCAGCGGGCGGCAAGATCGTCATGGAGATCGGTTCCACTATCTTGGAACTGCGCGATGACGGCACGACGCTCGCCACGCCCAAGTTTCTGGTCGATGCCCCTGAGAGCACCTTCACCGGCACCGTGCTGGTTAAAAAGCTATTCACCTATCTCAAGGGATTGGTCGGCAAAGGTGGAGGCGGTGCGGGCGCGAGTATCGAAGGGGATATTCAGGTCAACGGCAACGTCTCGGCCTCTGGCTCCATCCTGGATGCAGGCGGCAATTCGAATCACCACTCGCATTGAGAGTGACGCAATTGCGCAAATTTGCGCATTTATCTGGATGAGATGGGGCTTTGCGATGAATGGAATCAACGCCCACACCGGCCAAGCCCTCTCGGGCATCGACCATCTGCGTCAAAGCATCCGCGACATCCTGACCACCCGCATCGGCACCCGTGTGATGCGCCGTGACTATGGCTCTCGCCTGCCCGCCTTGGTCGACAACCCCATGACCTCGAGGCTCGCCATGGATCTGTATTCAGCAACTGCCGAGGCGCTGGCGCGCTGGGAACCGAGATTCAAGCTCACCCGCGTTCGCATCGCCAGGGCAGAAGTCGGGCAAGTCGTGCTCGATCTGGAAGGCATCTATCTGCCCGATGGCAAGGCCACCGTGCTCACCGCAGTGGAGGTGTGAATGACCACGCTCAGCGATCTGGAGAGTTTGCCAACCCCGGCAGTGATCGAGCCTCTGTCCTTCGAGACGATCTTCACGGAACTGCAGACCGAGTTTCAATCCCGCTACCCGGACTACTCGGCCCTCTTGGCCTCGGACCCGGCCGTCAAGCTCATGGAGGTCGCAGCTTACCGGGAAGTGCTCCTCAGAAACCGTATCAACGCCGCTGCCAAAGCCTCCCTCTTGGCCTTCGCCACCAGCAGCGACCTCGACCACCTGGCGGCTTTCTACGGTGTGACGCGCTTGATGGATGAGTCCGACGAGGGTCTACGCGTGCGCACCCGTCAACGGATCATCGGCTTTGCCAACGCCGGCGGGGCCGCGCACTACCGCTACTGGGCGCTCTCGGCATCCCCCGAGGTGGCCGATGTCGAGGTCGATAGCCCGGAACCCGGGCGTGTGCGCATCAGCGTGCTCGCCAAGGGTGAAGCAGACACCGTTCCGGATGCGGTGCTCGATGCCGTGCGCGCCGTGGTGCTGCGCGACGACATCCGGGTGCTCACCGACACCGTCGAGGTGGTGCCTGCCGAACTCATTCCCGTCACGGTGGTCGCCCGGATCTGGCTCTATCCCGACACACCGATGGCCGCCTTCGACGCCATCGAGGCACGATTCAAGGAAGCGTTGGCTGCGCAGTCGGGTCTGGGCTGGGATCTAACGCCCTCCTGGGTGATCGGCGAGCTGCAGCGTCCCGGCGTGCACAAGGTCGAATTGCTCGCGCCGAGCACCGACATTCGCGCCAACGCCAACCAGGCGGTGCGGCTGATCCATCTGAATCTGGAATTTGCGGGGCGGGATCGATAGCGCTTCGCGCCTTCCCATTTCTCCCCCTGCGTTGGAGGGCACATGACTGCTGACCATCTGCTGCCCGCCAATGCCACGCCGCTGGAGCAGGCACTATCCCTGGCGACCGATCCGCTGTCCAGGCTGGCACTGTCGGCAGATGCCATCCGCCAGTTCAAGACCGATCCGTCGGACCCGCTGCTGCCCTGGCTGATCTGGGAGTATGGCCTCGGCGAGTTGCTCCCTTACCTGCCCGAGCCGAGGCAGGCGATTGCCGAGGGCATCCTCTGGCAGCGACTGCGTGGCACACCGGCCGCACTGGCGACCGCCTTGTCCTGGATCGGGATGCGTGCCACGGTCGAGCAGGAACCGCCCGGTGTTCACTTCGCCGAGTTTCAACTCGATCCGGGACAAGTGCTCGACAGCGACAGGGCGATTTCCAACCTGATCGCCATTGCTCGCCTGTCGGCACCGGTCCGGTCTCGCCTGTCACGCCTCTATCACGGCCATGACCTGCGTCGCGTCGTGTTGGATGAGAGTCGGCTGGGCGAGGTGCTTCTGTCGGATCACAGTGGCGTGTTTTGGAAGGATGGGCAGACCAAGCTGTCGTTTGGGCGAGGTTTCGCACAGCACGCGCTGGCATCCGGACAACAGATCGCGCCGAACCGTGAGGCCGTGCGCTTTGCCGTGGCGAGGTTGATCGACCGGTATTTGCTCGACTTCTCGGCCCTGGGCGATGCTGGGCACACGCCCAATGAGGAGATCCTACACTCGCATCTGTTCACGCTGGCCAATGCGCTGGGCGTGCCTGATCCGGTTGGGGTGGTGCCTGAGCGCAGGTTTTGCCGAGCGATGGTGGTGCTGTCCGACAGCACGCCCCTGGGCGACATCAACGCCAACCTGCCGAGGTTTGTCTGGCAGGAGACGGGCGCACCGATAGCACTGGGCAGCGGTGACCGCTTGTCTGCCACGCCACATCGGCTGACACCCGTCGAGCTGTTGGAGCGCTTTTATGCCCAGCATCCGACGGCGCTGGCGGTCCCGGTTGCCACCGTCATCCCTGGGCGTATCCCGACCACCGCCGCGCGGGTGAGCGCGCGCGCCGATGCCTTGCTGGGTGTGCTGCATCTGGGTGATCCACGCGGTGCTTGGGATGTGCTGGCCCTCACGCGCACCTATGGCCTGATCCACGATCCGCTTCCCGACCCTGCGAGTTTGCATCCACGTCTGTACCAACGGGCGCAAGTGGTGCTCTGCGAGGTGACGCTGGGCGATGTGAACAGCCGTACCCCACGTCGGGCCCTCTATCGCATCCGGCCTGTTGCCCGACTGGGTGACCTCATCTTGGGCGAGGCCGCTGAGATCGAATGGCGCGCGCTCACAGAGATGCAAATTTGCATCTCTGGCTTCACGCAAGCTACGCCTTATGTCTTTGACGATGCCCGCCCGAGCCTGTTGCGCCTGCTGACCCGCAGCGCAGATGGCAGCACCGCTTCACAAGTTTCTCCCGCACGCGTGCCCGTACTCAGTACACGCGCCGCCTGGCAAGGCCAGACCTGGACTGGCGTGCGCTGGCCGATTTCAACCTGGATCGACACCCGCGAGCTGATCGGAAGCCGCCACAGCACGCAGTCCTGATTCTTCTGAACCCATTCATTTCTGGAGCACCCGATGGCCATCCTGACTGCCAGCGGTCGCGCGGCCCTTGCCGCCGCGATCAAACAACAAACCCTGCACCTCGCCTTGGGCGAAGGCGACCCGCTGTGGGACACCACTAAGGCGATCAGCACACCTTTTGACGAGGCGGGTGTGATCGAGCTGGGCTTTACACACCTGGCCGATATCCGCGTCACCTCGCTCGATGACCAGACTGAGTACCTGCTGGATGTGGACTACAGCGCCCATGCCCGCGATGGTGTGATCCGGCGCCTGCCCGGCAGCGCGATTGCCGAGGGCGGCGACGTCACCGTCCACTTCAAGATCGAGCACCCGCCCGAGCCGATTGGCCAGAAGGCGCTGTTGCGCGAGGTCGGCCGCCGGGTGGTCGATGAGGTGCATTTCGTCGCCGCTGACCCAGAGGGCGAGATCGTGGTGCCGACCGGTCGCTACCGGCTGGTGACCGAGCCCACCAATCACTTGTTCATCCGGGTGCGCTTTGACTTCGAGGACGCCGCCACCAGCGTGGTGCGCGAGCAGGGTCTCTTCGTCGGCACCCAGACCGATCCCGAATTGCCCATCGGACAGAAGTTCTTCATTCCGGCCCAGATCACGGACCCCGGAATCCTCCTCGTGCTGCAGAACTCGGTGCCCATCGTGCGCCAGCCCTCGACGCGCGAGACCTTCGAGTTCGTCGTCACTTTCTAATCCGCGAGGCCTTCCATGATCGAGCGTTACTACAACCTTTTTGACCCGGCCAAGCACTACACCCAGCTGCTGTTTCGTGCCGGCGATGGCCTGCAGTCCCGAGAACTCAACGAGATCCAGACCACCCTGATCCAGCGCCTGCAGGGCGTGGCCGATGCCTTATTGAAGGACGGCGACATCGTCAGCGGCGCCAATCTGCAGATCGATGCGGAAACGGGCCTGGTGACCCTGGAAGCTGGTCGCGTCTATTTGCGTGGCGCCGTGCGCGAAGTGCCTGCCGCCACATTCACCATTCCCACGGATGGGCGTGTGGCCGTCGGCGTGCGCTTCACCACCCGCACCGTCACCGAACTCGAAGACCCCAACCTGCGCGAGCCGGCCGTCGGCGTGCGCAACTACCAGGAGCCCGGAGCCGGGCGATTGCAGGAGACCCTCGCCTGGGGCTGGGAAGGTGCAGGCACCAGTGACGGTCAGCCCGGTGACTTCCACGCTGTCTACGCCCTGGACAACGGCATCCTGGAGAACCGCCGCCAGCCGCCCGTGCTCGATGGCGTGATTGCGAGTCTGGCGCGCTACGACTATGACGCCAACGGCCACTACGTGACCGAAGGGCTGGGCGTCCGATTCCTCAGTATCGATACCGATGCCCAAGAGCACATCTTCTCGGTCGCCGAGGGCCGCGCCAACATCGACGGTTTCAAAGTCGAGCGCAGCCAATCGCAACGCCTGCGGTTACCCATCGATCCGGATCTGCAGCGCGTGTCCTCCGAGCCACAGGTCTTCAATGACTCGGGCGATGGTTCGATGATCGTCACGATCAACCGTCCGCCGCTCGCCCAGGTGATTGACATCAAGGTCACCCAGCAGAAGACCGAGACGGTGGTCCATGGCGCCTTCACTGGCAGCCGAGATGTGCTGACCGAGCCCACGGTGGTGGCCGTGCTCACCATCAAACAAGGCACGACCACCTATGCGCAAGGCACCGACTACAAGGTGGTGGGCGATGAGATCGACTGGAGCCCGGGGGGTGCCGAGCCGGCACCCGGATCGAGCTACCAGGTCACCTACCAGTACATCGCCAGCATCACCCCAACCCACCTGACCGACACCGGCTTCAAGGTCACGGGCGTGGTGCAGGGTTCCACGATGTACACCGACTACCAGTGGAAGCTGCCACGCGTCGATGTCCTGGCCTTGACTGCCGATGGTCAGGTCGAACGCATCAAGGGCATCAGCCAGGTGAGGAACCCCGTCGCGCCCACGGTGCCCGCCTCGCGCCTGGCCCTGGCCGAGATCGCCTACGACTGGCGCAGTGGTTCGGAGCCGGTTGTGCGTAACGTGGCGATTCGCACCATCAAGGTCTCGGAACTGACCGCGATGCAGCGCCAGATTGCCGATCTCTACGATCTGATGGCCCTCGAACGACTGCGCATGGATGCCAATATCCGTGAGCCAGCCGCCAAAAAAGGACTGTTCGTCGACAATTTTCTGGATGACGATCTGCGCGATCAGGGTGTTGCGCAGACCGGCGCGGTGGTGGCGGGTGTCCTGACGCTGCCGATCACGGCTTCGGCGCAGCACGCCAAGGACAACGGCAACGCCCTCATCACGCTCGACTACACCCTGACCCCGGTGATCGAGCAGTTGGCTCGCACGGGTGCGATGAAGATCAACCCCTACCAGGCCTTTGAACCGGTGCCGGCCCGGGTCACCTTGAACCCGGGCGTCGACCAGTTCACGGTGACCAACACCACCTGGGCCTCGGACGTGACGGAGCGTCTGATCACCGGCAGCGGTGTGCTTGAACAGGTGGTGGAGACGCGTCGTTCGGAGCAGGTGCTGGCCTCCTCGAGTGAGGAAGCGCAATTCCTGCGCAGCCTCAACGTCGCCTATCGGGTGGAAGGGTTCGGTCCCAGCGAAGCGTTGGCACAACTGCGTTTCGATGGCATCGGGATCAGCCAGCCAGCCGGTACGGCAGCCAATGCCGCCGGTCTGCTCACGGGCAGCTTCCAGATCCCGCAGGCCATCCCGGCTGGCGCCAAGCTGGTGGAGTTCCTCGGGGCGGGTGGCAGTTATGGCTCCGCCACCTACGTCGGGCGAGGTCAGATCGTGACGGAGACCCGTCGCCGAATCCTGACCACCGTGGTACGCCGCTGGGACCCGCTGGCGCAGACCTTCACGCTGCCCGAGCGCCGCGTCATCGGTGGCTTGGAGCTGTGGTTCACCACCAAGGGGGGATCGGCACCCGTCATCGTGCAGATCCGTGAAACCCAAGTTGGCCTCCCGACCACCACGGTGCTGACCGAAGGCCGGCTCAATGCCTCGGACATCAAGACCGATGGCAACCCGACCCGGATAACCCTAGATCCGGTGGCACTCGACGCCAACCGCGAGTACGCCATCGTGGTGCTCACCGACGATGCCAACCACGCTGTGTCGGTGGCTGAGCTCGGCAAGTACGACCCGCGCACCGGCTGGGTCACGGCGCAGCCCTACCAGATCGGGGTGCTGCTCTCGTCCTCCAACGGTATCACCTGGACGCCGCACCAGACGCAGGACCTGACGTTTCGGCTGCTGGGCTGCCGGTTTTCGCAAACGAGCAAGACGGTCTCGCTGGGTCAGTACACGGTGACCAATCTGTCGGACGTGATGGCACTTGCCGGCGTTGAACGCCCTGCGGCAGGTACCGACGTGCAGTTCCTGGCGACCGATGCGCAAGGGCGCACTTACACCTTGTCGGAAGACCAGGGGCTGGCCTTGAGCGAGAAGCTCTCCGGCAACCTGGCGGTGTCGGTCAAGCTCACGGGTTCGGAGACGGCCAGTCCGATCCTCTACCCGGGCACCCAGCTGGTGTTCGGCACGCTCGAAGCCGCAGGGGACTACCTGTCACGCGCCGTTCCCGCTGCCGCCACCTTCAACGTGGCGGTCACCTTCGATGCGCTCACCCCCGGCACGTCCAGCGTTACGGTCCAGGCTGAATCGGGCACGCCAGGCAGTTTTACGGATCTGGCGCTGGACAAGGGCGTGGAAGTGGGCAACGGCTGGGTCGAGCGCACCTACAAGGCCACCAGTCTTGTCGGCGTGGGTGCAGATCGGACCACCCGCGTGAAGCTGGCGCTGGCAGGAACTGCGCAGCACCGGCCCTTTGTGCGCCGCCTGCGTGTGATCGTGACCTGATGGAGGTGAGCGATGGATCTTGAGCGTACTCCGGTACTGAATCTGCCGCTGCCACACCCCGATCACTTGCTCTCGGACGATGTGCTGCGCTTGCGCGAGGCCTTGGTGACGGTTGATGCCGGCTTCGGTGAGCAACGCAGCGAGGTGCAGACGGCTATGGCGCAGACGCGAAGCGAGGTCAATGCGGCACTGACGGCCACCACCACGGCCGTGGCCGATGCGCTCGATGAAGTCAGCACCGACGTGCTGCGCCGAATCCGGCGCCTGCAGTTGAACCAACTCCTCAATCTCGATCTTTGAGAGGACTCTCCATGCCCATTTCAACGCAACTTCAGGCCCAGATCGATGCAATTCAGACCCGCATCGACACCCTGGCGCCCACTGCCACGCCCGAGGACATCGTGATGCTGGCCAAGGCCGTCGAGGCGGTCGGCGGCCAAGCTACGGTGTTCGATGTGATCGACACCGGCCAGCTGCAAAAGGCTGAGCTCGTCGCCACCGCCAATCTCAAATCCGCCGAGGTCATCGCCACCGGTGATGCCCAAGTGGATCGGGTCAGCCAGCAAGGCGATCTCAAGTTCAGCGAGCTCAGTCAGGAGGTGCAGCGCTACGCGGCTTTCGGTGGCGCAACACCGTCTGCGATGGGCTCGCTCGGGATGGTGCCGGCCCCGCAGGCGGGCGAAGACCGGCGCTTCCTGCGCGGGGATGGCGCCTGGCGCTTTCCCGGCGAGATCCCCATTGGCAGCATCGCGCTGATCCATCCCAATATGGACACCAGCCGCTACCTGCCCGCCGAGGGCGGCACGGTCCTGATCGCGGACTACCCGGAACTTGCCGAGGTGCTGGGGCAGGCGCCCAACAATCTGCCAACGCCGTCGATTGGCAATACGGTGCTCTCCGGCGAATCGCCCGGCTATGGCAGCAACCGTGCAACGGCCGTCAACGGCGAACGGGCGGTGATCGTGCGTTCCGGCTCGAACGGTATTCAGTATTCCAACAACGGGGGCCAGAACTGGGCCAATGCCCAGATCGGCGCGCTGGGCTACGGCGGTCCCTACTGGCCGGCGATCTCGGATTCAGGCCGTACTGTGGGCTGGGTCAATTACGACTCTACTCCCAGCCCGGCCGTGGTGCGCTGCCAGTTCACCACGGCCGCGACCTTTGGGGCCTGGACAGGTTTCGTCAACGGTGGCGGTGATCAGTTCGAGGTGACCTGGGCCAGCATCGTGGTGGGCCTGCCCCAAGGGGTGGGCTTCATCGACAAGAAGTCTGCGGCGGCCCAGATCCTGTTCAAGTATGTGCAAGACGGCGCGACGGCGATCACCCGTGAGGTCAATCTCACCGTCACCCTCGATACGCGCATCACCCAAGCTCGAGGCGCCCTGCGGGTCGGCAGCAGCCTCTATCTGCTGGTGGACAACGGCAGCAGTTGGAATGCGCTCTATCGCACCACGGATGCCGGCGCGACCTGGAGCAAGGCGTGGGAGGGCACCAGCAACTGGGGCGATCACGCGCTGCTGCTGCGCTCGAACGGCAGCTTCAATCGCCAGGACACCGGCCAGCCCTCCTATGTGGAGAACGGCATCGGCATCCTCCACTACGGCAATCAGCTGCTGCTGATCGCTGAGGACGGCACCCTGAGCTGGGTCAATCAGCCCAGCGGTCACACCCTGATCGCCGGCAGCATTCACTTCGTGGCGGGCTTTTACTACGCCGCCAGTGCCAATGCCGTGTTCCGCACGGTGGACTTCAACAGTTGGGAACAGGTGGCCACCGCCAGCCAGATCCTCGGGGCCACGGGCACGCTCGCCCGGATGTGGGTGCATCCGAGTACGGGCTGCTTCGGCTTCTATTCCGGGCTCAACACCCTGACCTTGGTGCAGACCCGGGACTTCGTGAGCTTCAAGCGCAACAGCCGACCGTCGCGCTGGAGCGCCAGCATCGTGCTGCGGCGCTTCAATTACACCGGAGACCGCTTCGTCTGGCTGATCGCTGAGTCGAGCAACAACAGCTACTACTTCGACTTTGCGCTGTTCGATCTGGTAAGTGGGCGCCTTTACGCCAACAACTACTTCTCGAACTATGGTGCTTCGATCTACGGCTACTGGCTGCTGCCGCTCTCGGGCGGCCGCTGGCTGCACTTCACCCAGCAGTCGAGCAGTTACTACGTCAATGTGGCCAGTGGCGCGAGTCTCTACAGCTACAACCTCGCCACCGAGTTTCGGCTGCCGACCAGTACCGGCGAGTTCGGTGCGGTCGGCGCCTACGGCAACCAGACCGGCTGGCTCTTCAGCACCGACGGCAGCAGCCGGGGCGGCTACCGCTACTACGTGCGCGCCCAGTAAGGAGACAAACGATGCGAACGATTTACCAGATCGACCAGGGTTTTTTGGGCGAGACCGCCGAGATCGCGCCGGGTCAGCCGGCACCGGCGGGTTGGACCTTTACCGCACCGCCCAAGATTCCACGCGGCAAGGCCGCCAAGTGGGATGGAGAGCATGGCAGCGGCTGGACGCTGGTGCCAAGTAGCGAGGAGAAGGCCGCGCAGTCTGCCCGCGAAACGCTCCAGCAGGCCGACCAGCTGCGCGAGCGGCTCGCTGCCATCGATGCCGAGCGCGATGCCCGGATCGCTCGAGGCAAGCCGCACACCTTTGCCGATGGCACGACCGGTACCGTGCAACTGCGCCACGAGCGCGACAGAGTGAACATCAATGCTGTGGCCACGGCGGGCACGGCATTGGTGGCGGCGGGCAGCACCGACACTGTGTCATTTCGGGATGCCGAGGATGTGACCCACACGCTCACCGGCGTCGAGGCCGTGCAGTTTGGTCTCGCGGTGATGCAGTGGGTGTCGGCGCATTACGCCGCTGCCTGGGCGCACAAGGACGCGATCAAGGCGATGCAAACGGCGGGCGAGGATATCGCCGACTACGACCTCAGCCAAGGCTGGCCGGAGGGGGCGCCGTGACCACTTCAATCCGACAACGCCTCGCGCTGCTGACCATCTGGCTGTTGTGCCAGATCGCCGCTGTGATCGCTTCCCTGTGGATGCTGATTGCCGCCCTGGCTGGGAGCCGACGAGCCTGGACCCTGGCGGTCGCCCACGATCAGCTGGCCAACGCGGCCTTCGGCGGACACGAGGATGAGACGCTCAGTAGCCGTGCTGGCAAGGCCGCGCGCGAAGGCAAGCGCTGGGCCTGTGTGCTGTGTCGGTTGCTCGACCGACTCGATCCGAACCACTGCGAAAAGGCCATTGAGCCGGACGAGGGCAAACCCATCGCTTGAGCCTGTCGCACTGCAATCCCCCATTCACCCGATCCGCCGCTGGCGGATTTTTTGTTTCTGGAGCCCACCCATGGCAGATCACTTTCTTCACGGGGTCGAGGTCGTTGAAATCGACAACGGCCCGCGTCCCATTCGCACCGTCCGATCCTCCGTGATCGGGCTTGTCGGCACCGCACCGGATGCGGATGAACAGCGATTTCCCTTGAACACGCCAGTGCTCATTGCCGGCTCTCGCCTGGAGGCAGCCAAGCTGGGTGCCACCGGCACCTTGCCCATGGCCATCGACGGCATCTTCGATCAGGCCGGTGCCCTGGTGGTCGTGATCCGGGTAGCAGAAGGGGCGACCGAAGCCGAGACACAGACCCACGTGCTCGGTGGCGTTGATGAGACCGGTCAGTACCTCGGCCTGCAGGCGCTGCTGGCGGCACAGTCGGTCGCCAAGGTCACGCCGCGCATTTTGATCGCCCCGGGTTTCACGCATCAGCGCCCCATAGACCCTGATGATGACACCCGTCAGTTGGCAAACCCCGTTGTGGCCGAACTGCTCGGCATTGCCGAGCGCCTGCGCGCGGTGATCATCGCCGACGGCCCCAACACCACGGACGCCGCCGCCATCGACTACCGCGAGGACTGGGGTTCGCCGCGCATCTACGTGGTCGATCCGCACGTCAAGGTGATGAAGAACGGGACGGTGGTGACCGAGCCCGTTTCAGCACGCGTCGCAGGCCTGATTGCCAAGATCGACAACGACCGGGGGTTCTGGTGGTCGCCCTCGAACAATGTCATCAACGGCATCCTTGGCAGCCACCGCCCGGTGGATTTTGCGCTGGGCGATCCGAATGCTCGGGCCAACCTGCTCAACGAGAACGAGGTGGCCACCATCATTCAGGAGGATGGCTACCGCCTGTGGGGCAACCGCACCTGTTCTTCAGACCCGAAGTGGGCCTTCCTCAGTGTGCGGCGCACCGCCGACATGATCAACGAGTCGCTGCTCCGAGCCCACCTCTGGGCGGTGGATCGCAACATCACCAAGACCTACGTGGGAGAAGTCACGGAGGGGGTGAACGCCTATCTGCGGCAGTTGAAGGCGCAGGGCGCGATCCTCGGCGGCAAGTGCTGGGCCGATCCGGATCTGAACTCACCGCAGTCCATTGCCGACGGCAAGATTTATTTCAACTTCGACTTCACCCCGCCGTACCCGGCCGAGCACATCATCTTCCGCTCGCACCTGGTCGATGACTATCTCGAGGAGATTCTGTAATGGCCATCGAACTGCCGCGTGTTCTGAAGAACATGAACCTCTTCGTCGACGGCCGGGGTTACGCCGGGCGCATCGACGAGATTCAACTGCCCAAGCTCACCTTGAAGACCGAGGAGCACCGTGCGGGGGGGATGGATCTGCCAGTCGAGATCGATCTCGGTATGGAAAAGCTCGAAGCCGAGCTGACCATCGCCGACCACGATCCGGAAGTCTTCAAGCTCTTCGGCCTGCTGGACAACGCCGCCACCCAGATCACCATCCGGGGCGCCATTCAGGCACAGGGGTCGGAAGCCAAACCCGTCATCGTCAATCTGCGCGGTGGCTGGAAGGAGCTCGATGCCGGCACCTGGAAGCCCGGCGACAAAAGCACCCTCAAGGTCTCGGTGGCCGCCAGCTACTACAAGCTCACCATCGATGACGAGGAGCTGATCGAGATCGACGCCATCAACCTGGTCAGAAAGGTGGGCGGTACCGATCAGATGGAAGCCATTCGTGCGGCGATTGGTTTGTGATGAATGAAGGATAAGGAGCCCCCCATGAGCATGGCTGAACGCATCAAACTGAATTTTCCCATCGAGCACGACGGCGTGCCGATTGCCGACATCGCGCTGCGCCGTCCCACGGTGGGCGACCACCTGGCGGCGCAGAAGTCGGCCGGGACGGACGCCGAGCGCGAGATCCGGCTGATCGCCAACCTGGCTGAGTTGCCGCCGGCGGCGATTCACCAGCTGGATATGAAGGACTACGCCCAACTGCAGAAGGTGCTGGGCGGTTTTTTGCAGTGAATCCGGGTGAGCTGTCCGCCCTCGTGGTGGAGCTCGCCCTCTACACCCACTGGCCTCGATCCGAGTTGCTCGCCCTGGAGGTGAGTGAGTTGGTCGAGGCCTTGTCATTGGCGCGGCGCTTGTCTGCCACGCCGTCTTCCTGAGGTTTGCCCATGGCCACAGCGCATCCTGTTCAGATCAGCATCGGTGCCACGCTGGCGGCCTCGCTCGGCTCGGCGGTTCGCGGTGCCCAGGCGCAGTTGAACCAGCTGGGCTCCACGATGGCCGAGCTGGGCAACAAACAGTCCGGTATCCGTCAGCTGGAAACCCTGCGCACCCAAGCTCGGGATGCAGCGCTCGCCATGCGCGCGGCGCAGCAGAAGGTTTCCGGGCTGGAAGCGAACATTGCCGGCCAGGATGGCGGCGCCACGGCCAAGCAGACCCGTGAACTGGAACGTGCTCGTGCCGCTGCCACCCGTGCTGAAGAGGCCTACCGTCGCCAGCGCTCGGCCGTCGATGAACTGAGCACCTCTTTGACCCGGGCTGGGGTGAACACCCGCGCCATGGGCAGTGAGTCTGCGCGCCTCGGCAGTCAGCTCGAAACCCTGCGTACCCGCACCGAAGCCCTGACCCGCGCCCAACAGGCACAGGCCCGTAATCTCGAGAACCGCAGCGCCTACCGTGCCCAGATGATGGATGCGGTGGCCCTGGGCGGTGCGCTCTACGGTTTGGTGCAACCGGCTGTCCAGTTTGAGTCGGTGATGGCCGACGTCAAGAAGGTGGTCAATTTCGACACGCCGGATCAATTCGGGCAGATGTCCAAAGATGTGCTCTTGATGTCGACCCGCATTCCGATGGCTGCTGACGGCATCGGCGCCATCGTCGCGGCGGCCGGCCAGGCCGGCATCGCCCGCGAGGAGTTGCTGCGCTTTGCCGAGGACGCCGCCAAAATGGGCGTGGCCTTTGACCTGTCGGGCCAGCAGGCCGGCGCGGCCATGACGGGCCTGCGCTCGATCTTCGGATTGACCCAGGACGAGGTGGTCAAACTCGGCGACGCGATCAACCACCTGTCCAACAATATGGACGCCAAGGCATCCGATCTCCTGAACATCGCCAACCGGGCGGGCTCGACGGCGAAGCTCTTCGGCCTGTCCGGCGCGCAGTTGAACGCCCTGGGGGCGACCTTCCTGGCGCTTAAGACACCACCCGAAGTCGCCGCGACCGGCATCAATGCGCTCTTGATGAAGTTGGCGACCGCCGACAAGCAGAACGAGAAGTTCCAGCAAGGCTTGCAGGACATCGGGCTGTCTGCTGAGGTCATGAAGAAGATGATCCAGCGCGATGCCCAAGGGGCGCTGACGACCTTCCTGCGGCAGGTGAAGAACGCCCCCGATCTGATGGGCACCCTGTCTGATCTGTTCGGCATGGAGTACGCCGACGACATCGCCAAGCTGGTGGGGTCGATGGAGACCTACGAGAAGGCGGTGGGCCTGGTGGCCGATCAGACCGCCTATGCGGGCTCGATGCAGAAGGAGTACGAAGCACGCTCGGCCACCACCGCGAACAACCTGCAGCTCCTGAAGAACCAGATGAGCCGGCTGGGCATCACGGTAGGCAATGCACTGCTGCCGACCTTGAACAGCCTGGTGGGCGCGCTGATGGGGCCCATCGACAGTCTGGCCAACCTGGCCGAACGCTTTCCTATCGTCACGCAAGTGGTGGTGGGCACCGTCGGTGCCGTGCTGGGCTTGAAGGTGGCCACCATCGCACTGGGTTACGCCTGGACTTTCGTGAAGGGGCCGATCCTGGCCGCCAACACCGCATTCCAATCAGCCCGTGCGGGATTGGCGCTGTTGCAAGTGCAGGCGGCGGCCACTGGAACCAGTGCCAGCATTTTGTCGCTGGCCTGGGGTCGGATTCAGACCGGAGCCCTCGGGCTGATCGCGCCCATCAAGTCGGCGGCGCTGGCCTTCTGGGCAATGCTACCTGCGATTGGTGCGACCACAGTAGCGCTCTTGGCCAACCCGATCACCTGGATCGTGGCCGGGATTGGTGCTGCGGTTGCAGGCCTGGCGCTGGTGATCCGCAAATACTGGGACCCCATTGCTGCGTATGTCGGCGGCGTGTTCGAAGGCATCCAATCGGCCTTGCAGCCAGCGATCAGTAATCTTTCCACGGCACTGGCACCGCTCGCGCCGATTGGCCAGGCGGTCGCCTTCGTGTTTGGCTTCTTGGCTGACGGCGTGAGCCAGGTTGTAGGTTGGATTGGGAAGCTGCTCGCGCCGGTGACGCTCACCCAGGACGAGTTCGCTGCGCTCTCAGCCTCGGGCCAATCGCTCGGGACGGTGATCGGCAGCGGGTTGAGCACAGCATTTACGGTGCTGACCTCACCGATTCAAGCCGTGGGAGCCCTTGCTGGCTGGGTGATCGACACCTTCAACGCCTTATTGTCGTTCTCACCCATGGCATCGTTCAGCGCCGCCTGGCAACCCGTGGCGGGTTATTTCACGCAGCTATGGTCCGACATCATGGGCACGGTCGCGACCGCCATCGACTGGATCGCCGGCAAGATCGGCTGGGTGATGAATGCCGGCAAGCAGGTCGGCGACTGGTTCGGTTCGCTCTTCGGTAGCGATAAGCCGGCGTCGCCCACTGCCACGGCTCCGGCTACTGCGCGTCCGGCAGCGGTCGGTGGCACTGCTGCGCTGGTCGCGCCACGCCCCTCCGTCGGCACCGCACCCGTCGGCATCGCGCCGATGTCAGCGGGCAGTCCGTCAGTGGCGGGTGCCAGACCGGTGACGATGCCGGCTCAACCACTGGCTGTGCGTGGCAACACCAGTGTCTCGCTGTCCGCTCCGATCACGGTCAATGCTCCGCCCGGGATGGATGCGCGCGAGATCGCCGCACTCATCGAGTCGCGCCTGCGTGCGCTGGTGCGCGAGACCACCCGCAGTCCGGCTGCGGCGATGTACGACTGATTTTTCTGTTGGGAGGTGTGCCATGGCCGAACGAGTGATGTTGGGCCTGGGCGAGTTTCGTTTTGAGGTCAGTACGCTCGCCTACCAGAAGTTCTCGCTGAACCAGTCCTGGCGCTGGCTGGAGCAGGCGCGTATCCACCGCGATCCGGCTCTGCAGTTTGTCGGCCGGAACGTCGGCGAGATCGAACTCGACGGCGTGATCTACCCGAGCTTCAAGGGTGGCCTCGGCCAAGTCGATGCGATGCGTGCGCTGGCGGACGCCGGCAAGCCGCTGCAACTGGTCGATGGCCTGGGCCGCATCTGGGGTGCCTGGGTGATCACTGAGATTGGCGATACCCGCACGGTGTTTGCCGATGACGGTCAAGCGCGCCGGATCGAGTTCCGCATCAAGCTCAAGGCCTATGGGGAGGATCAGCCATGACCCGGCCGATCTTCAAACGGGTGATCACCCGTGATGGCGATGTGCTCGACGATCTGGTCTGGCGGCATTACGGGCGCAGCGATGTATTGACCGCCGTGCTCGAAGCCAATCCGCAGTTGGCCCAGTTGTCCCCGGTCCTTGTGGCTGGCCTGGTGGTCGAGTTGCCCGATCTGCCGCTGCCGACTGAAGCGCCGGTGATCCGGCTGTGGTCGTGAGGAGGGGAAGATGCAACCGATCTTCCGCATCTACGCTGACCTTGTAGAGATTACCGGCGCGATCCGCGACCGGCTGCTCGAACTGGTCGTGACCGACGAAGCCGGCATCCAGTCCGATGAGCTGAAGCTGACCCTCGATGATCGTCGCCGTGAGGACGGCGCGATTGCTGAGCTGCCGCGCATCGGTACGGTGCTCACCGTGTCGCTGGGCTATGCCGAAACCCGGCTGGTGTCCTTGGGGCGCTTCATCGTCGATGAGGTCGAGATCCGCTCGCCACCGGCTACGCTGACGGTCTCGGCCAAGGCGGCCGATATGGTGGGGCCGTTTCGCAGTCCCAAGACCCGCTCCTGGGATGCGACGACGCTTGGCCAACTGGCCGAGACCATCGCTGCCGAGCACCGCTATCAGGCCAAGATCGATCCGGAGCTGGGCGCCATTGCGATCCCGCATCTGGATCAGACCGCCGAATCGGACATGGCGCTGCTGACGCGTCTCGCGGCCAAGCACGATGCTGTGGCCAAGCCCGTCGCTGGCTTCCTGGTACTGGCTAAGCAGGGGTCGATCAAGACCATTACCGGACAGGTGATGCCGACGATCACCCTCAGATCCAGTGATCTCGCCGAATGGCGCTACCGACACTCGGCCCGCAAACCCGGGGGCAGCGGCACCACCAGCAACCACGATACGCAAAAGCCACCGACGACAGCAACCGGTGGCACCAAAGCCTACTGGTGGGATTTCGAGAAAGGCGAGCGCCGGGAAGTGACCACCGGCTCACCACCGTTTGAGGAAATCCGCTATGTCCACGCCACTGAGGCGGAAGCCAAGGCGGCGGCTGCCACCCGCAAGAACACCGGTGAACGGAGGCAAGGTGAGTTGAGTTTCAGCCTGCCGGGTGATCCACGACTCGCTGCCGAGGGACGGCTGTCGCTTTCTCTGCGCCCCGGCATCCCGACCGACTGGCGCATCAAGCGCGTCGAGCACCGCCTGGGCAGCCAGGGCTACACGGCGCAGGTCGAGTGCGAGCGCTTCACCGCTTCGGCCGTGCCAGTGACCGATAACCCCGCTGAACACAACGCATAAGGAGGACACCGTGCCCGAAAAAGATCCTTCGACCTACGGCCTGATCACCTACCTGTGGGTGACGGGCCTGGCCGCCTGGGGTGGCCTGGTCAATTTCTACCGCAAGGTCAAATCCGGTGAGACCCGTGCCTTCAACGTGGTCGAGCTCATCGGTGAGATCGCCACCTCGGCGTTTGCCGGTCTCATCACCTTCTGGCTGTGCGAGGCCGCGCAGTTCAATCCCCTGGTGACCGCAGCCTTGGTCGGTATTTCCGGCCACATGGGCAGCCAGGCTATCTACCAACTGGAGCGCTGGGCGCAGACGCGTCTGGGCAATTCCGCCAACAAGGAGCGGCCATGAACGCCATCGACACCATCCTCGACGAGATCATCCGCCGTGAGGGCGGCTACGTGAATCATCCGGCTGACCGGGGCGGGCCAACGAACTTCGGCATCACTGCGCAGACGCTTGGGGCATGGCGCAAGCTCGGTCGACCGGCCACGGCTGCTGAAGTCCAGGCGCTGACGGAAACTCAAGCCCGTGCCATCTACCGCCAGCAGTACATCACCGGCCCCAGATTCGAGACCATCAATCATCCGGCGCTGCTGCATCTGCTGGTCGATGCCGGTGTGCATTCCGGACCCAAGCGAGCCGTGCAATGGCTGCAGGCAGCGCTGGGCGTTACCGCAGATGGTGTGATCGGTCCCAAGACCCAGGCAGCCATCGCAAAAGCCGACCAAGGTGCGCTCTACGGCAAGGTGCTGGGTCAGCGCCTGCGTCATCTTGGACGGCTGATTACCAACGATCCCAGGCAGTCGGCCTTCGCCGCTGGCTGGATGAACCGGATGGCTGAATTTGTGGAGGGCCTCGTATGATTCCGATACTGCCCACCTTGGCGCCGGGACTGCTCGAAGCCGGCAGTCGGCTGATCGACCGCTTGGTGCCCGATCCTGCCGAGCGCGAAAAGGCCAAGCTCGCACTGCTGCAGGCGGAAGGGCAACTGGCGCTGCAGGAGATGCAGACCAGCCTGTCGGCGATCCTGGCCGAAGCCAACTCGGCCGATCCCTGGACCAGCCGGGCACGTCCGACCTTCCTGTACGTGATCTACGGGGTGATCCTGCTGTGCGTGATGGGCGCCATCATCGGCATCTGGTGGCCGATGCACGTATTCCAGGCAGCGGAGAACCTGAACAAGCTGCTGGGCGCGGTACCCGAGAGTCTGTGGTGGCTCTTCGGTGCCGGCTACCTGGGCTACACCGGGGCGCGCAGCTTCGACAAGTGGCGTGGGCCGGCACGCTGACCGGTGTTGCCGAGCACGACAATCTGAAACGACGATCCCCCGATCTCACTGCCTTCACAGGTGGTGGGGTCGGGGGATTTTTCGTTTTTACAATGAGCAATCATTGCATCAAAAAACACAGGGATTGACTAGAAATAAAAGTCAAGATCGAGTACAGTGTATGAGCAATGTTTGCATCACATCGGAGGTCGCCATGAGCCGACTCAGCGTCAAAGACAGGATGGTTCGTTCCATCGCCCTGCGCAAGGGCGAGGTTGTCCTACGCGCGGATTTCGAGACCATGGGTAGCCCCAGCCAGATCAGCCGGGCGATCAAGGAGCTGATCGAGGCGGGCAAGATCGTTCGCCTCGGTTATGGCGTCTACGCCAAAGCACGTCCGAGCACCTTGTCCGGCAAACCGGTGCCGCGTGTGTCCCTGGAAGAGCTGGCGCAAGAAGCGCTAGAGAAGCTGGGAGTGCCTGTGCAACTGGGCCGCGCCCAAGCCGACTACGTCGAGGGCAAGACCACACAGATTCCGGTGCGCACGACGTTCAACACCGGCCAGCGTCGTATTTCCCGCAAGATCACCGTCGGCATCAGCACCGTGCGCTATGAAAACCATTACAGCGCGCGAGCATGACCTGATCCTGGATGTGCGCAACGAAGGGCTCACTTCGTTGCCCCCCGGTATCTTCGAGAAAGACCTTCTGATCACCGAAGTGCTGCGCACCGTCGTGGCGGTGGACAGCGATGGCATCCAGTTGGTGTTTTGCGGCGGAACCTGCCTCTCCAAAGCGCACGGACTGATCGAGCGGATGTCCGAAGACATCGATTTCAAGCTGGTGCTGCCGCAGGGTTTGTCGCGCAGTGCGCGCAGTCGCTTGCTCAGCCATTTCAAGAAACGCTTGGCCGCCGTGCTGGTGGACGCTGGCTTTGCGGTGCCGGCCAACGAGATCATCGCCCGCGACGAGAACAGCTACGTCTCACTGAATCTGCATTACGAGAGCCGCTTTGCGCCGGTGGCCAGCCTGCGGCCAGAGATCAAAGTGGAGCTCAATGCCCGCCCGCCTGTGCTGCCCACGGCACCGCTGCCCATCGCGTCCATGCTGGATGCCCTGATCCAGGCGCCCAGGACGGATTTGCATGTGGAGTGCATTGGCGTCGAGGAAACCCTCGCTGAAAAGGTGCTGTCTTTCCTGCGCCGAACGGCAGAAGCCCGCGCCGGTCGCAATCGTGCCGACTACGACGACCGCTTGGTTCGTCACCTCTACGATGTGAGAGCCATCGCCCGAGGGCGTGAAAGGCTGGCGCTGCCGCACGAACACTTTGCAGCACTGGTGGCTGGCGATGCGACCCAGTTCCGCAACCAGTACCCAGAATTTGAAGAAGACCCCGTAGGGCAGATGCGCGTGGTCCTGGATGCCTTGCACCACGAGGCGGACGCCTTCGAGCGCGACTACCTTCGCTTCGTTGATGAGCTGGTGTTCGGAGAGCCGGTAACATTTGCCGAGGCCCGGGCAGTGTTCATCGAGTTGGCTGAGTCCCTGATCGGGCAGCTGAAGGCATAAAGCAAAAGCGCGACAGCAATGTGTCGCGCTCCATTCCTCTCCAGCGTTGTCCGAAAAGTGATGACATTCTTCGGACAAAAAATCAGGCGGTGGCCACCGCCGCCGATTGATTCACCACCGGCCGCCGTCCCACGACATTCCCCACCACATTGACCGCCTCCAGCATCGCCTGCGGCGACAGGTGCGCGTAGCGCATCGTTACCTTCGGATCGTGGTGGCCGAGGAGCTTTTGCACCTCGTAGAGCGACCGCCCGGCATTGACCAGGAAACTCGCGTAGCTGTGGCGCAGGTCGTGCAGCCGCACTTCCTCCAGCCCGACCTTTTTGCGGATCGAGTCCCAGGCGTAGAAGATCGACACCGGTGGCTTCTTCGTCTTCGGGTTGAAGAACACCCAGGGGATGTCGTCCTGCCGGGGCAGCGACTGCAGCAATTCCACCGCCGCATCGGAGAGCGGAATGTGGCGTGGCTTCTTCGACTTCGACCGCGCCGCCGGCACCGTCAGCATCCGGCGGTTGAAATCGATCTCGTCCCACCGGGCGTCCAGGATCTCGCGCTTGCGAGCACCTGTGTAGAGCAGCAACCGGATCACCTGGCCGACCTGCACATTGCGGTTGGTGTCCAGCTCATCAAACAGCCGCTGCACCTCCTCGGTCGTCAGGTAACGCTCCCGCGCACCGTGATCCTCAAAGGGCTCCACGCCATCACAGGGATTGCCCTTGGGCGGCAGGATGTCCCAGCGGATCGCGCAGTTGTAGATGAACTTCATCAGCACGATCATCCGGTTGCAGGTGCCGGCTGCGTAGCCCTTCTCGAACACCGCGTGGTGGAAGGCCACCACATCCGAGCGGGTGATCCGGTTCATCCGGAAATCGGCAAACACCGGCAGCAGGTGATTGCGCAGCATCGTCTCGTCCGTCTCCCAGCTGCGCTTCCTCGTCTTGGCGTAGGGCAGGTAGCGCTCGGCCACGAAATCCCCGAAGGTCGGTACATCTTTGAAACGATGGCTCTCCACCTTGGGGTCGCCACCCTCGGTGACCATCTGCTTCATCTTGTGCGCCTTGGCCCGGGCGTCCGACACCGAAATCTCATCGGCCCGGCCAATCCGGTTCAGTCGCACCTTGCCGGCGGCATCGCGGTAGCGGAAGTAGAAGGTCGCTCCGCCACTGGCGCGATGCTCCAGCAAGAAGCCCTTGATCTCCGTATCGAAGTAACTCACGGCCCCGGAGGCAGGCTCGCGACCTGGCAGGGTCGCCAGGAATTCGGTCGTCAACGCTTGTGCTGGCATCGTCGTGCTCCTCTATCAATTGAGGGTCATATTACGATACAATGCGCCGGAAAGGGCACAAAAAGCGTCCGATAGACCAGAATATTTACCTACCAAGACCGGGCAAGAAAGAAGAGGAGTCGACCATGATCGACGGAAGACAGATCCGTGCCGCACGCGCGATGCTGGGCTGGAGCCGGGAGGACCTGCTCAAGGCCTCGGGCATCTCGATGTCGGCACTGCTGCGCATGGAAGGAGCGCTGGCCGACAGCCGAAGCTCCACGCTGAACAAGGTGGTCAAGGCCCTGAGCCTGGCCGGCATCGAATTCATCACTCGCGATGACGGGGCTATCGGGGTAATCCTGAAGGCCGAACAGGCGAAAGCGTCGCAAGGAAACTGAGCGTTTGAGACAATGTGCAGTTTTCCGCAGCTGACTTATCTCCGATGGTAACCACGACCACCTACTACACCGATTCCCGCTACCGTACCTATCCGGGTGACGGTTACGATGGTGTAGTTCGTGTGAGCTTTGGTGGCTACTACGGCACGGGGACTTTGCTTTTTGACGGCCGAGCCATTCTGACGGCTGCTCACCTGTTCGAAGGACGGACGGGATCTGCCACCGTCACCTTCGAAACGGGGAGAGGGACGCAAACGCTGACCGCGACCGAAATCCTCCAGCACCCGGGGTACGACGTAGACAGCAATAACGATCTGGCGATTGTCTGGCTGTCCGGCACTGCGCCTGTGTTGGCCGATCGCTACGACATCTACCGTGACAGCGACGAGATCGGCCAAGCCTTCAACTTCTCAGGCTATGGCCGAACCGGCACGGGAAGCACTGGCGCGACCAGCAGCGACACCGCCACTCCCATCCGGCTCAAGGCGTCGAATCAGTTCGATGCTGATGCAGCGACACTTAAAAGCTATCTCGGCTCAGGAATGGCTTGGACACCGCTCTCCGGCACACAACTGATAGCCGACTTCGACAACGGCACCTCCACCAACGATGCACTGGGCCAATTAATCTATCGCTATGACACCGGCCGAGGACTTGATGAAGGCCTGATTGCATCAGGTGACAGCGGCGGTCCAGCCTTCCTCCAGAACAAGCTTGCCGGCGTCGCAAGCTACACCGCCAGCCTGACTCGGGGCAGCATCAACCCTGATATCGATAGCAGCACAAACAGCAGTTTCGGCGAAATCGCCGCCTGGCAGCGGGTCAGTGCCTATCAACAGTGGATCGACCAGAGTCTGCGAGCCCACTATCCGAACGCACCGACTAAGCCGGAGGAGGTCAAGAAGGAAGTAGCCGAGGGCAACAGCGGTACCAGCTACGCCTACTTCCTGCTGCAGTTCACCGGCGTGCGCAGTAACCCCAATGAGATTCTGAGCGTGGACTACGCCACGCGAGATGGCTCGGCCTTGGGTGGAACCGACTACCTTGCCGTCAGTGGCACACTGAACCTGTATCCCGATGAGAACCAGGCGGTCATCCCGGTGGAGATCATCGGCGACAGCACGCCCGAGCCCAGCGAATACTTCTATCTCGACGTTTTCAACCCCGTGGGTGGCAGCTTTGGTGAGGGAGTGATCAAGCTCACGGCGGTGCGTACCATCCTCGATGATGACGGTTGGTTCGCATAAAGCAGAGGCACAAAAACCGCCTCAGCCGCCACAATGAGCACAGCATCCTGTGCCACCCCAAAAGGCACAAAGGCCACCTGATGAGACACATTGGGTGGCCTTTGCATTAGATGGCTTCGGTTGGTAGGTAGTTGGTACGTCGGATTGGCTGCAAATTGCGTCTATATAGATAGGTGATGCGGCTAAGTCTTTGAAAAGACAAAGGAAATATCCGATCAGACTGAAAATATGCCTTTTGCGGTAGGAAAGTGGTCGGAAGTGGGTGCTTAGGAGGCTTCAAAACGCGCGTAAGTCTTTGACTTACAAAGAGATTGCAGAGTAGCTGGCTATTACGCTCACTGTTAATCAGGACAGCGGCTCTGCCTTCACCGGCACCTCGGGCAACGACACCTTCACCGCAGCTGCTGCTCAAGATGGCGCTGGCAACCTGATCAACACCCTGCAAAGCGTCGATGCGATCGACGGCGGCGCTGGCACCGACACGCTTACGGCTACCCTGGCTCAGGCTAACGAGGTCGCTGCAACCATCAAGAACATCGAAAACGTCAACGTGCGCTTTGCTGATGCAAAGGCTATCCTGAATCTGTCAAATGCCACGGGCCTGTCCGCCGTGACCGTAGCTGACAGCACGACCGCTGGTAGCTTGAAGGCAATCGGCGCACTGGCTGACCTGACCATCAAGAATCAAAACCAGAACGTCAATGTCGCTGGCACCGCCGGCACTGCGACCACGCTGGCCCTGAAGCTGGATACGGTCGGTACCAACGTCGCAGGCACGATTACCCCGATCACTCTGGATCTGGGCGTTGATAACGCCAGCGCAGCCACCACTGCCAACATCACCACGAACAACGCCTACGTCAAAGTTGATTCGACCAAGGCAGATGTGATCACCACCGCGACCATCGCGGCGACGGGCACCAACGCGCTGACCTTCACCGACAGCGGTGCAACCCTGACCAAGGTGACCATCACTGGCGCTGGTTCGGTCGATCTGAGCGGCGCTGCGCTGGCCAAGGTCACCACGTTCGACGCTTCTGCTTCGACCGGCGCTATCAAGGCTGAACTGACCGAGTCTGCTAAGGCTGTGACCATCACGACCGGTACTGGCAACGACGTGATCGACGCTGATGCGGTTGCTAAGGCTGGCTCTTCCGCCAACCTGGGCGCTGGCAACGACACTCTGTACGTCGGTGCTAACCTGGCTGCCTTCGACAAGGGCGTGAATGGCGGTGATGGTACCGACATCATCAACATCACCGATGGCTCCAAGCTGGACGCTACCACCTCGAAGTACATCACTAACTTCGAAACCCTGGATGTTTCGGGCGGCAAGGGCGACTACGATGTTTCCCTGAACAGCTTCGCTACCGTTCAGATCGATGAAGCCATCGCCGGTGCTCTGGCTGATGTAGTTAAGTTCGCGAATGCAGCTGATACTTTCACGCTGAACATCGCTAGCAAGGCTAAGACCAACGGTGACTTCGATGTAGCCAAAGCTATTACCGTTGTTGGCAAGGATTACGCAGGTACGACCGCTAAGGGCGATGCTGAAACCTTTACCTTGGTCGCCACGCTGAATGACGGCAACAAGGACAATGGTGCTGATGGCAACATCAAGGGCGTTGATGTCACCGTCGCCAACGTCGAGAACCTGGTGGTGCAGGCCAATGCTGCTACGCTGGACGGCGGCACTGACGCATTGAAGGCTTCCAAACTCTCCCTGACCGCCAAACTGACAGCTGACAAGGCTGAAGTCCTGACCATCAAGGGCGACGCCTCTGTTGATCTGTCCAGCGCTACCACCATCGGTGTTGTGACCAAGGTTGACGCGACTGGCTCCACCGGCAACGTGACGATCGACTTCACTGGCCATGCTAAGGGCGTTGCTTACACTGGTTCGGAAGGTGTTGACACCTACAAGGCTGGTAAGGCTGGCGACGTCATCTACACCGGTAAGGGTGCTGACGTCGTGACCTTGGATGCTAAGGCTGGTGCTGTTGGTGCAGTCCGTGACACCTTCGTGCTGAAGGCCGCTACCGACTCGCAGATCACCGACACCTCCAAGGATGGCAAGATCACCCTGGGTGGCGACACCGGCTTCGATGAAGTGATCAAGTTCGATTCGATCGGTGACACGACTCCGGTGGCTAACACCTCCGACCGTCTGGACCTGACCAACTTTGGTTTCACCGGTTCCCAGCGTGGCGTTGCAGATGTATCCGCTTCTGTTACGGCTGACACCAACCTGACCAGCATTGTTGATCTGTTCAACACGCCGGCGGGTGATCGTGGCGTCGCCTACACGAAGATCGGTCTCGACAGCTTCGTGTTCGTCGATGCCAACAAGGACGGTAACTTCACGGCGGCTGATGACTTGGTCATCAAGCTGACGGGCGTGGGTGCTGTGTCCGAGACCTTCATCAACTTCTAATCTCTCCATGAGATGTCTGGCAAACTTAGGTTTGCCGGACAAGAAGTTCTAAACCCCGTCTCCTGTTCAAGGGGCGGGGTTTTTTCTTGTTGATTGACCTGCGAGCAACAAGAAAAAACTCCGCATACATCCAAAGGAATCACGATGACAGACTGGACTGCCGGCTACGTGGCCGACATTGGCTACACCTACGGCTACTACACCGAACTGAACCCGCAACGCATCAAGCTGCCCTTTCTGGCCTCTGGCCTAGTCTTCCCTGAGGTCGGCACTGCCTGTGAACTGGGCTTTGGTCAGGGCTTGAGTGTCGGCATCCACGCTGCAGCATCCGTCACCGCGTGGTCGGGCACGGACTTCAATCCGTCCCAGGCCGGCTTTGCCCAGGAAATCGCCAACGTCTCAGGCGCCAATGCCCGATTGTTCGATGAAGCCTTTGCCGAGTTCTGTGCCCGACCAGACCTGCCCGACTTCGACTACATCGGTTTGCACGGCATCTGGAGCTGGATCAGCGACGAGAACCGCCACATCATCGTCGACTTCCTACGCCGCAAACTCAAGGTGGGTGGCGTGCTCTACATCAGCTACAACACGCAGCCCGGCTGGGCGGCGATGGTACCGATGCGCGAACTGCTCAACCAGCACGCCGATGTGATGGGCGCCAGTGGCCAGGGAATTGTCGGTCGCATCGATTCGGCCCTCGACTTCGCTGAGCGTATGCTGGCCACCAACCCGGTATATGGGCAGACGTATCCTCTAGTGGCTGAGCGCATCAAGAAAATGAAGGGCCAGAACCGCAACTATCTGGCCCATGAATACTTCAACCGCGACTGGCACCCGATGTCCTTCGCCCGTATGGCGGAATGGTTGTCGCCGGCCAAACTGAACTTCGCCTGCTCGGCCCACTACACCGATCACGTCGATGCGGTGAACCTGAGCGAGGAGCAGCAGGCTTTCCTCAAGGACATTCCGGACGCAACGTTCCGTGAGACGGTGCGTGACTTCATGTGCAATACCCAATTCCGCCGCGACTACTGGGTCAAGGGCTCACGGCAACTGGGTGCGTTTGAGCGCGGAGAGCTGCTGCGCGCCCAACGGGTCATTCTGGTCAACACGCGCGACGCGGTTGAGCTGAAGGTCAGCGGTGCACGAGGCGACAGGCGAAATAAAGGACACCCACTTATTTCTTGCACCCCCACCATGCTTCCGTTATCCTTCCCGAAATAAAGGACACCCACTTATTTCTTGCACCCCCACCATGCTTCCGTTATCCTTTGCCCCATGACCCGCCCGCGCTGCGCCCTCGTCTCGCTCATCGACACACCCTGGTACCACGTCGTGAGCCGCTGCGTGCGCCGCGCCTTTTTGTGCGGCGCTGACCGGCACAGCGGCCAGAACTTCGACCACCGCCGCGGCTGGATAGAGGCGCGCATCGCCCAGCTCGCCTCGGTATTCGCCATCGACGTCGCCGCCTACGCGGTGATGAGCAACCACTACCACATCGTGCCGAAATAAAGGACACCCACTTATTTCTTGCACCCCCACCATGCTTCCGTTATCCTTTGCCCCATGACCCGCCCGCGCTGCGCCCTCGTCTCGCTCATCGACACACCCTGGTACCACGTCGTGAGCCGCTGCGTGCGCCGCGCCTTTTTGTGCGGCGCTGACCGGCACAGCGGCCAGAACTTCGACCACCGCCGCGGCTGGATAGAGGCGCGCATCGCCCAGCTCGCCTCGGTATTCGCCATCGACGTCGCCGCCTACGCGGTGATGAGCAACCACTACCACATCGTGCTGCGCATCGACGCGGCGCGCGCCACTGTTTGGAGCCTCGAAGACGTGCTCACGCGCTGGACGCAGCTCTTTACCGGGCCACTTCTGGTGCAGCGCTACCTGTCAGACGCCCGCGCCGGCATGGGTGAGGCCGAAATCGCCAAGGTCGAGGAATTCGCCGCTCTGTACCGCGCACGCCTCGCCGATCTTTCGTGGTTCATGCGCATCCTGAACGAAACCATCGCCCGCCAGGCCAACCAGGAAGACGGCGCCAAGGGGCGCTTCTGGGAAGGGCGCTTCAAGAGCCAGGCGCTGCTGGACGAACAAGCCCTGCTCGCCGCGATGAGCTACGTGGACCTGAACCCCGTGCGCGCCGCCATGGCCGAGACCGTGCAGGACAGCGCCCACACCTCCATCCGCCGCCGCTTGGATGCACTCGACGCGCCCATTCCGCTGCCCGCAAAGCCAGAGGAGGGCGCCGACCGCATCGCCGCTGACTTCACCGAGCTTTCCGCCGAAGCCGCCGTCGCTGAAGTCCCGCCCGAAGTTTCATCCGAAGTACCCGCTGAAACGGCCGCCGCAAGCCCGCAACCCCGCCTGCGCGGCGAATGGGACTTGCGACACCTGCAAACTGCGCCACTGATGCCCTTCGACGCCACCGGCCGCTTCGAACTCGCCATTCCCTACGCTTTCGAGGACTACCTCGAACTCGTGGACACCGTCGGCCGTGCCATCCATCCCCAAAAGCGCGGCGCCATTCCTGCCAAGGCGCCACGGCTTCTCGCCCAGCTCGGCATCGACACCGAAACCTTCATCGCCCACGCCAGCCGCTTGTTGCAGGAATTCGGCCACGCCGTCGGCACCCCAGCCAGGCTCACCGAACTCGCCACCGCCCGCCAGACCAAGTTCCTGCGCGGCATGCGCGCGGCCCGGGCGGTGTTCGAGCGCGCAGCGGAGCAAGACAGGCGGGCGGCGTGATGGGCGGTTAGCCGCCAGCGAAGCGTAGCGGCGTCCATATCCAGACTTCCAAGATCTCCTTCCTGTGCAAAAAGGCGCGGGAGGATACGTGAAGAGGCTTGCGTTGTTGAAGCAGAATTGGCAGAATGTGCCATATGCTTGCCCATGGAGATTGTTATGCCCACACGAAATGTTGTACTGACAGATAGCCAAGCGAAGTTCGTTGAACAGATGGTGGCAAGCGGCCACTATCAGAACGCCAGCGAGGTGTTACGCGAGGGCTTGCGTCTGGTCCAGGCGCGTGAAGCCGAGCAAGCCGCCAAACTCGCCGCTCTGCGCGAGGCTGTGGCCGTGGGCATTGCAGACATCGATGCCGGGCGATACACCGAATTCAAGGACGCTGCTTCTCTGGATGCCTATTTGGCAGAAATCGCTGACAGAGCGATCAATGCCGCATGACAAAAACTTGGCATGTTTGGCTTGCTGAAGGAGCAGAACGAGATTTCTTTAGCGTATTGCGCTGGACGACCGAGCAGTTTGGCAAGCGCCAGGCGCGTGTTTATGAAACGACACTGCGCCGCGCACTGAAAACGCTTGCGTCTGGCCCGAGTGTCTTGGGTTGTCGGACACGACCTGATTTAGGGGCTGATATTGCCAGCCTCCATGTGGCTCGCCAGGGCCGCAAGGGCCGGCATCTGTTGGTCTTTCGCGCCCATGAGCAAGACGGCGTGATCGAGGTGTTGCGCATCCTGCACGACAGCATGTATCCGGCGCGGCATCTGGGTGCGTGAGGTTATATTACTTTCCGATGCAAAACCGCGAAAAAATCACCCCCAGCAGGTCGTCGGACGAAAACTCGCCCGTGATGGTGTTCAGCGCGTTTTGCGCCAGGCGCAGCTCTTCGGCCAGCAGATCCAGCGGCAGGTCGGGCGCCTCAAGCAGCGCGCTGGCCTGCTGCAAGTGGCTTTGCACCGCTTGCAGAGCCTGCACGTGGCGGGCGCGGGCGATGTAGACGCCCTCGGGCGCGGCCTGCCAGCCTGCGACCTGCAGCAGCATGCGGCGCAGGGCATCCAGCCCCTGCCCGGTGCGCGCAGAAAGCGCGATGGCGGGGCGGTCAGGGCCAGCTTGTGCGGGCTGCGCTGCTGGCGTGCAGTCACTTTTGTTCCAGACGTCGATGATGGGCACGCGCGCCGGCAGGCGTTGCGCCAGGGCGTTTTCTATGGCGGCGTCAGCGGCGCGGTAGCTGGATTCGTCGGCGCGTGTCAGGTCATGCAGAAAGAGCACGGCGTCTGCGGCGGCGATGGCCTCCCAGGCGCGCGCGATGCCCATGCGCTCGACCTCATCACTGCTTTCGCGCAGGCCCGCGGTGTCGATCACGTGCAGCGGCACGCCTTCGATCTGTATGGTTTGCTGCACGCGGTCGCGCGTGGTGCCGGCGATGGGCGTGACGATGGCGAGCTCGGCGCCCGCGAGCGCATTGAGCAGCGAGCTCTTGCCGGCATTCGGCTGGCCCGCGATCACGACTTTGATGCCCTCGCGCAGCAGCGCGCCCTGCTGCGTGCGTTGCCTCACCTGCGCCAATTGTTGCTGCAATCGTTGTAGCTGCCCATGCGCATCGGAGCTGCGCAAGAAGTCGATTTCTTCGTCAGGAAAATCGAGCGTGGCCTCGATCAGCATGCGCAACTGGATCAGCGCGTCGCGCAGCAACTGCACTTCGTGCGAAAACGCCCCGCTCAACGAGCGGCTCGCGCCGCGCGCCGCCGCTTCGGTGCTTGCGTCTATCAGGTCGGCCACGGCCTCGGCCTGCGCCAAGTCGATCTTGCCGTTCAAAAACGCGCGCTCGGTGAATTCGCCGGGTTGCGCCAGACGCAGGCCTGGCAGGCGCGGCGCGCCGGTCGTCGGATCGGGCTCGGCGGCCGCTTCCAGGCAGCGCGCGAGCAGCAGCTGCAGGATGACGGGGCCGCCGTGCGCCTGCAACTCCAGCACGTCTTCGCCGGTGTAGCTGTGCGGCGCAGGAAAGAAAAGTGCCAGGCCCTGGTCTATGGCTTCGCCGCGTGCGTCCAGAAACGGCAGGTAGGTCGCCTCTCGTGGGCGCAGGCTGCGGCCGCACAGCGCCGGCACCAAGCCCGCGAGCTGCTTGCCAGAGACACGCACGATGCCCACGGCGCCCCGGCCGGGCGCCGTGGCGATGGCGACGATGGGGTCGGCGTGGCGTGCAAGCATGGGGCGCAGTGTAGCGACGGGGCGGGTAGGAACCCGCGCGCAGTGCCAAGGCCGCGCGAGGCGGCACGAGGCCTCTTAGCTCAGCCCTTGAACTTGGGCAGGTTCAGGCGCAAGGGCACACCCATGCGGTGGTTGATGAGCCACTGCTGCGCGATCGACAGGATGTTGTTCGTGAGCCAGTAAAGCACCAGGCCCGAGGGAAAGAAGAAGAACATCACGCTGAAGATCAGCGGCATGAACCACATCATCTTGGCCTGCATGGGATCGGGCGGCGCGGGGTTCAACGCGGTTTGCAGCAGCGAGCTCACGGTCATAAGCAGCGGCAGGATGAAGTACGGGTCGGGCGAGGAAAGGTCCTGGATCCAGCCGATCCAGGGCGCGTTGCGCATCTCCACGCTCGACAGCAACACCCAATACAGCGCGATGAACACCGGGATCTGGATCACGATGGGCAGGCAGCCGCCCAGCGGGTTGACCTTTTCCTCGCGGTAGATGCGCATCATCTCCATCTGCATCTGCTGCGGGTTGTCCTTGAGGCGCTCGCGCATCTCCATGATCTTGGGGTTGATGGCCTTCATCTTGGCCATGCTGGCGTAGGCCTTGGCGTTGAGCCAGTAAAAGGCGAGCTTGAGCAGCACCACCAGCGCCACGATGGCCCAGCCCCAGTTGCCCAGCAGCTTGTGCAGGTGGTCGAGCAGCCAGTACAGCGGCTTGGCAAGAATGGTGAGCCAGCCATAGTCCTTGACCAGCTCCAGCCCGGGCGCGAGTGCCTCTAGCGTTTTTTCGATCTCCGGGCCGGCAAAAAGGCGCGCCTCGACCGCTTGACTTGCTCCTGGTGCGATCGTGCCCAGCGGCGCGAGCATGCCCACGGCATAGAGGTTGTTGTCCACCTTGCGCACGAAAAATTCACGCTGTGCACCTTGGGGCAGCAGCCAGGCCGAGGCAAAGTAATGCTGCACCATCGCCACATAGCCATTGGAGGCGGATTGGTCGACGTCGACCTTGCCGGCCTCGATGTCCTTGAACTCGATTTTTTGGTACTTCTTGGCCTCGGTGTAGATCGCCGGCCCCGTAAAGGTGGAGTAGAAGGACGACTCTCCCGGCGGCTTGTTGCCGTCGCGCACGAGTTGCAGGTACAGCTGCGGCGCGACCGGGGTGCTGCCGGTGTTGAGCACCTCGTGCCGCACCACCATGTCGTAGGCACCGCGCTTGAGCGTCCAGGTTTTGACCAGCTTGACGCCGCCGAGGTCGGGCGACTCGAAACGGATGCTCAGCGTGTTTTGGCCGTCCTGTAGCGTGCGCGGCCCAGGCATCAGATTCATGGGCGTCTTGTGTGTGGGCAAGCCGCTTGTTGCACCCGCGCCACCTATCAACCCGCTTTGCGGCAGATAGACGCGCGTAGGGCTCTGGTCGAACAGCACGAAGCCCTTGGCTTTGTCTGCCATGTCGGCATATTTGCGCAATTCGGCGAATACCAGCGTGCCACCTTCGCTATCGAACTGCAAGCGATAAACGTCGGTCTCCACGGTGACGCGCTCGTGCACCTGCGGCCCAGTGCCCTGCGCTGGCACTGCCGCGGCTCCCGGCACAGCCCCTGGCGCTGCAGCTTGGGAGGACGCGGGCGGCACGCTGCCCGGACTTGCGGACGGCCCAGCACTCGCGCCGCGCTGGGGCTCTGGTGCGGCGGCTGGCGTGGCCGAGGGAAAGAAGGTGGGGGGCTTGCCGTTGTGTATTTGCCACTTATCCCACAGCAAAACCACGGAAAAGCCAAAAATCACCCAAAGGATGGTGCGGCGGATGTCACTCATGAGGATTTTGTTGGTGAGGATGGTTGGGGCCGGGCGCATGCAGGCGCGAAAAAAGCCGCATGGTACGCGGCAATTCTTGCGGCACCGGGTCATGGCCGCCGGCGCACCAGGGTTGGCAGCGTGCCAGCCTGCGCAGTGTGAGGTAGCTGCCCGCCGCGGCGCCGTGCTGTTCGAGGGCCTGCAGCGCGTAGGCCGAGCAGCTGGGCTCGAAGCGGCAGGCCGAGCCCAGCCAGGGGCTCAGCAGCAGCCGATAGCCTTTGACCAGGCCCATGAGCAGTGCACGCATCATGGCGTCACCTGCGGCTTTTGCTGCCCGCACGCCGTGGGCGCAGCCGTAGCGGCTCGGCGCGCCGCCTGGCGCAGCAGCAACTCCAATTCGGCGCGCACGGCCCGGCGCAGCGGCTCGGAAGTGGCGCTGGCGAATTGCTTGCGGTCGAACGCAGAGCGCAGGCGCACCACATACGCCGCGCACGGCAGGCGGGCTTCGTACTGCTGAGCCAGGGCATAGATCTGGCGCTTGATGGTGTTGCGCGTGACGGCCCTGCGGGCCCAGCGCTTGGGCACCATGGCGCCAAGCCAGATGCCGGTGGTGGGGAACAGGGGGCGTGCGCGGGGCTCACCGGGCTGGGGGGCAGGGGCCGTGGTGTCTGGTGCGTCAGCTGTGGCGGGCGCGGGCCAGTTCAATGCGTGCAGCGCAAAATGCGCCGTGCGCGCCACAGTACCTGCCGCCAGGACGGCCTGAAACTGTGCGCGGTTCCGAAGCCGCTGCATGCAGGCGCACCGAGGTGCGGTTTCAGTCAAAAGGTGTCAGCCGCCACAGCCCGGTCAATCCAGCCGCATGCGTGCTTCAGACGGCCAGGCGTTTGCGGCCCTTGGCACGGCGCGCGTTGATGATGGCGCGGCCGCTGCGTGTCTTCATGCGCACGAGGAAACCGTGGGTGCGGGCGCGGCGGGTTTTGGAGGGTTGGTAGGTACGTTTCATGGCTCGGGTCCCTTCATTCTCAGGAAAACCTGTGATTATCGCAGGCTGCTCAGTTCCTGGCAATTTTTCCCTCGGAGCCCCTGTTGGACTTTGGGCGTCGATAGCGAGAATGCGCCCCGGCGAGACCATTTTTTGCCGGATTCGCCGCCCCATAGTGGTGCTATGGGGCAAGAAGACGGTGTTCTCGAAGAGCGGCGAAGCCAAAAATGGACCACTGCGGCGCATTCGCAGCCGACGATTCCAAAGTCCGACAGGCTCCTCGGCTCGAAGGATATGCCGCTGAGTTTGGCGCCCGCCGGGCCGGCAAAGGTGCCGAAAAGAGGGTCGAAAGCCTACCAAAACTTCGTCGCCGAGGGACTTGCTAGAATCAAGCCAGTTTTCAGCATTTTTGGGAGCCTTGCGATGTCCAGCCATTCCAGCACCGTCCAGCATTCCGGCAATGAAGCCGCAGACCCTGTCGAGCAAGTGACTTCGGTGGTGCCTGTCGTCCTGCCCATCGTGGGGGCGCTCCTGATGTTTCTGCTGGCCTTCATCGCGGTCAGCATGGCTTGATCGGATTGGGTCGAATCCCCCTGCTGGCCCCGCTCTGCGGGGCTTTTTTTCGTCTGCGTGCCAAGGAGATTCCCATGCGAGCAGGACATGCGCTGGTGCTATTTTCGGGCGGGCAGGACTCCACGACCTGTCTGGTCTGGGCGCTCGAGCACTTTGCGCTGGTGGAAACCGTGGGCTTCGACTACGGCCAGCGGCACCATGTGGAGATGCAGGCGCGTGTGCAAGTGCTGGACGCATTGCGCGCGCAATTTCCCGTGTGGGGCGGGCGCCTGGGGCAGGACCACGTCATCGACCTGTCGGTGCTGGGGCGCATCAGCGACACGGCGCTCACGCGCGACGTGGCGATCCAGATGGACGCTGCGGGCCTGCCCAACACCTTCGTGCCGGGCCGCAATCTGCTGTTTTTTCAGCTCGCCGCGGCCTTGGGTTATCGACGCGGGTTGCACACGCTCGTGGGCGGGATGTGTGAGACGGATTATTCGGGCTACCCTGATTGTCGCGACGACACCATCAAGGCGCTGCAGGTGGCCGTGTCGCTGGGCATGGGGCAGCACTTCACTTTCGAGACACCGCTGATGTGGTGCGACAAGGCGCAGACCTGGGAGCTGGCGCACGCCCTGGGCGGGCAGCCGTTGGTGGACCTCGTGATCGAGCGCACGCACACCTGCTACCTGGGTGAGCGGGGGGTGCGGCATGCCTGGGGCTACGGTTGCGGCAACTGTCCGGCCTGTGCGCTGCGGCAGGCCGGGTACGAGCGCTGGCGCGAACAGCTTGCATGAATTCATGCAAATTTTGCATGTAAATCGCAGCAGGCCGCTGAAAAACCGCGCGCGTGCTTCATAAAATCGTCACCCCCAGCCGACCCGTGGAAAGCTCCGTCTCCTCGTGGCATCGCTTTGACGCCACAAGACCCAAGCCCTTCTCCGCCCGCCGACTGCCCGCAACGGATTCGAGCCGTTTTTCAAAGGCAGCGCCCCGCTTTCGTCGTCGCGCCCCTGCGCAAGATGCCCTGATGGGGCGCTTTCTTTGAAAACCGTTTCGAAGGAAGGAAGCTCCCCATGAATGCACCCGCTCTGCAGGGCCTCGAGATCAACGCCCCTGATTACGTCAAGCACCCGCGCCTGCTCGCCTGGGTGGCCGATATGGTCGCCTTGTGCAAGCCCGAGCGCGTCTATTGGTGCGATGGCTCGCAGGATGAATACGACCGTCTGTGCCAGCAACTCGTCGATGCCGGCACCTTCAAGAAACTCAACCCTGCCAAGCGCCCGCGCAGCTACCTCGCCTGGTCGGATCCGTCGGACGTGGCGCGCGTCGAAGACCGCACCTTCATCTGCTCCGAAAAGAAGGAAGACGCCGGCCCGACCAACAACTGGATGGCCCCGGCCGAAATGCGCGCCACCTTGCAGCCGCTGTTCGACGGCTGCATGCGCGGACGCACCATGTATGTGGTGCCGTTCAGCATGGGGCCGCTGGGATCGCACATCGCGCACATCGGCGTCGAGCTGACCGACAGCGCCTACGTGGCCGTGAACCAGCGCCTCATGACGCGCATGGGCCGTGCCGTGTACGACGTGCTCGGCGTGGATGGCGATTTCGTGCCCTGCATGCACACGGTGGGTGCGCCGCTGCAGCCCGGCGAGCAAGACAAGCCCTGGCCCTGCAACCCCACGACCAAATACATCGTGCACTACCCCGAGACGCGCGAAATCTGGTCGTATGGCTCGGGCTACGGTGGCAACGCGCTGCTGGGCAAGAAATGCCTGGCGCTGCGCATCGCCTCGGTCATGGGGCGTGACCAGGGCTGGCTCGCCGAGCACATGCTGATCCTGGGTGTGACCAGCCCCGAGGGCAAGAAGTACCACGTCGCCGCGGCCTTCCCGAGCGCCTGCGGCAAGACCAACTTTTCCATGCTCGTGCCGCCGCCGGCCTTCCAAGGCTGGAAGGTCACCACCATTGGCGACGACATCGCCTGGATCAAGCCGCACGCCGACGGCAAGATGTACGCGATCAACCCCGAAGCCGGCTACTTCGGCGTCGCGCCGGGCACCAACCACCTCACCAACCCGAACTGTCTGGCCAGCCTGCACCAGGACGTGATCTTCACCAACGTAGCCCTGACCGACGACGGCGACGTGTGGTGGGAAGGGCTCGAAAAAGACGGCGGCGGCGCATTGCCCGCGCACCTGCTCGACTGGCAGGGCAAGGACTGGACGCCCGAGGACGGCAAGGCCGGGCGCAAGGCTGCGCACCCGAATTCGCGCTTCACCGTCGCCGCGACCAACAACCCCGCGCTCGACCCGCAGTGGGACGACCCGAACGGCGTGCCAATCGACGCCTTCATCTTCGGCGGGCGTCGCTCGACTACCGTGCCGCTCGTAACCGAGGCGCGCAACTGGATGGAAGGCGTCTATATGGCCGCGACCATGGGCTCCGAGACCACGGCCGCCGCCTTTGGCGCGCAGGGCGTGGTGCGCCGCGACCCGTTCGCGATGCTGCCGTTTTGCGGCTACAACATGAGCGATTACTTCCAGCACTGGCTGGATATGGAACACAAGCTCGAACGCCTGGGGCACACGCTACCCAACATCTTCTGTGTCAACTGGTTCCGCAAAAATGCCGAAGGCCAGTTCGTCTGGCCCGGCTACGGCGAGAACATGCGCGTGCTCAAGTGGATGATAGACCGCATCGAAGGCCGCGCGCAGGGGCGCGAGACCATGTTCGGCATCGCGCCGCAGTACGCCGAGATCAACTGGCAGGGCCTGGACTTCACGCCCGCGCAGTTCGAGGCCGTGACGCACATCGACAAGGCCGCATGGACGGAGGAGTTCAAACTCCACGCCGAGCTGTTCGACATGCTCGCCTACCACCTGCCCAAAGAGCTGCTCGCGACCAAAGCGGCGATGGAGCAGCGCCTGGCGGCGGCTTGAGGCGCGCGCTGCCAGTGTCGCGTTGCCAGCCACGCGCTGCTACTATGAAAATAGCTGCTAGCGCGCGCTGGCATTGCCTTGAGAGGCGTTTTGATTCATAAAAGAGGCGCGCGCCGATGCGGATTCAGTTGCTCTCGGACCTGCACTTCGAGGTCAACCCGCAGTTCGTGCCAGAGCCCGCGCCGCACGCCGATGTGCTCGTACTCGCGGGCGACATCGGCGCGTACCAGAGCGGCTCGGCATTGCAAGGCGAACACTTCGGGCTCGAGCGCTTTGCCCACTGGCCCGTGCCCGTGCTGTATGTGTCGGGCAACCACGAATACGACGCGCAGGACTTCGACGCCGCGCACGAGCGCCTGCGCCGCAGCTGCGCACAGCTGGGCATCTTCTGGCTCGAACGCGAAGCCGTGGTGCTAGGCGACGTGCGCTTCGTAGGCACCACGCTGTGGAGCGACTTCGACGCGCTGGCCACGCCGCCCGCGGGCAAAGCCGCGCGCCATGCGCTCGCGCACTTGCTCAAACAGCGCGAAAAAGCCTTCCGCGCGGCCGACTTTTACCTGCGCAAGACGGGCGCGACGCGCGCGGGCCGCCCTTTTCTCGCCGAAGCCGTGCGCGCGCAGGCGCTCGAGTGCCAGGCTTGGCTGCGCAACGCGCTCGCGCAGCCTTTTGACGGGCCTACGGTCGTGGTCACGCATTTCGCGCCTAGCCTGCGCAGCGCCGATCCACGCTACGGTCTCACGCCGGGCACGGCGGGTTTTTGCAATGCGCTCGACGCCTTGCTGCCGCAGGCGCAGCTGTGGTTGCACGGCCACCTGCACGCGTCCAGCGACTACGTTGCGAGCGGCCACACCGAGGCAGGCGCGCCCTGGCGTTGCCGCGTCGTCGCCAATCCGCTCGGTTACGCGCAAAAAGGCGAGCAGGCGCAATTCCAGCCGCAGTGCGTGCTCACTTTATGATAGGCGGGCGCGTAGAGAAAAACGACCAACATGCTGGCGCGCTTCTTTTCTATTCCCCCACGGAGAACGCCCCATGAAAATCCTGCTTGCCGTCGATGGCAGTGCCTACACCAAAAAAATGCTTGCCTACCTGGTCACGCACGAGCATTGGCTGTCCAGCGCAAACGAATACACCGTGCTCACGGTGCAGCCGCCGCTGCCGCCGCGTGCGCGTGCCGCGCTGGGCAAGGCGGTGGTCGATCAATACTACGCCGAAGAGGCCGAGAAAATCCTTGCGCCCGTGTGCACCTTCCTCGAACGCCACGGCGTGCAGGCCGAGCGTCGCGTCAAGGTCGGCCCGATTGGTGAAACCATCGCCCAAGAGGCCGAGGAAGGTAAATACGACCTGATCGTGATGGGCTCGCATGGCCACGGTGCATTGGCCACCTTGGTCATGGGTTCGGTCGCGACCTCGGTGCTCGCGCATTGCAAAGTGCCGGTGCTGCTGGTGCGCTGAGCGGCATTGCACGCTGTCGCGCGCTCACAGGCCGCGCTCACAGGCCGAACGGATAGGTTTCGGGCATACCTTCGAGCTCCTCGGTGGCCAGCGGCGTGATCGCCCGGGTTTGCTCGAACCAGATGTAATCGTCGAATTGCTCGGGCAGGATGGCGTGAAAGTAGTGCGAGGCGAGTTCGGTCTGCGGCCGGTAGAGCACGCCGATCGCGCGCTCCAGGCGCGGCGCGGTCAGCGCTTCGCGCAGCGCATCGCCGAGCGGACGGCGCAGCGGCAAGATGAACGCAGGCACGCCGCTGGCGCGGCACAGCGCTTCGTAGCTGTCGGCATGCGCGGGGCGCACACGCATGACCTCCATGGGGCCGTCCCACTCGGAGGCGGCGGCGACCGTGCCGCGGTCCGTGCCGAAGCCGATCAGGTAGGCACCATGGCCATAGTGTTCGCGGCACAGCTGGCCGATGTTGTGCTCGCCGCGCGCCGTCATTTCGGTGGCGGCGGCGTTGCCGACATGCGAGTTGTGCGCCCAGACCACGGCCTTGGACGCGGGCCCGCGGAAGGCGAGGATGGCCTGCAGCGTCTCGAACATGTGGCTGTCGCGCAGATTCCACGATTCGTGCGCGCCGTAATACATGACGCGGTAGTAGCGCTCGGCGTCGGCGACGAGCCGGGCGTTTTGCAGCGCGTCGAAAAAGCGCTCGGGGTCGCGCGCGAGGTAGCGCAGGCGCCGGTCGAGCAGCTCGGTCAGCATGGCCACGGCCTGGTCGGCGCAATAGTGGTAGCGCCCGGTCAGCACCGCGCGGCCATATACGGCAGGGTCGGACTGCCAGGGCGTCAGGCAGCCGTAGCGCAGGCGCGCGATCTGCGCCGTTTCGGGGTCTTCGGCGTCGAGGAAGGCGAGCACCGCCTCGATCGAGGTGAACATGCTGTAGAGGTCCAACCCATAGACTGCAGTCTTTGCCGCGGTCTTGGCCCCGGCGGTTTCCAGGCTGGCGTTGCGCGCATGCAGCCAATCGATGAAGTCGGCGGTTTCGCGGTTGCGCCACATCCAGGTCGGAAAACGCGCAAAAGCCGTCCACTCGGCGGGCGGCAAGTCGCGCTGGCGCACGTAATGGTCTATGCGTGCGGCATCGGGCCAGTCCGCCTCGAGCGCGACGGCGTCGAAACCTTTGTGCTCGATCAGCGCCTGCGTGATGCGCGCGCGCAGGCGATAAAACTCCGAGCTGCCGTGCGTGGCCTCGCCGATCAGCACCACGCGTGCGTCGCCTATGCGCTCGAGCAGCGCGCCGAGGTCGGCGTTTTCGGGCCGGTCTATGGGCGAGGCCGCCCTGCGGATATGTTCGGCGGCAGTCGTTTGCGCTGCCGCAGCAGGCGCATTGGCCGCATCGCTGCGTTGCTCTGACATACATGACCTCCTCGAGTGGCTGCACCAAAATCCGTGCGGAAACGCGACATTACACTTTATGCTAGGAGCTTGTCGGACTTTGGGCGTCGAAAGCGAGAATGCGCCCCAGCCGACGATTCCAAAGTCCGACAGGCTCCTAGTGCAAAGTGGGGCCCGCCGAAACCACGACCGGCCCGCCCAGCACGCACCGCGGCACCGCCGCAAGGAGAGCACCCGTGATGATTTTCAAAGACCGCCTCGACGCTGCGCGCCAACTCGCCGACCGCCTCGGCTCTTACCACGGCAAAAATCCTCTGATTCTCGCGATCCCGCGCGGTGCCGTGCCCATGGGCAAGGCGCTGGCGCAGGCGCTCGGGGGCGAGCTCGACGTGGTGTTGGTGCGCAAACTGCGCGCACCCCACCAGCCGGAACTCGCGATCGGCTCCATCGATGAAAGCGGCTGGACCTATCTCGCCCCGTTCGCCGCAGAAGTGGGCGCCGACAAGGATTACATCGCCGCGGAAAAACAGCGCCAGCTCGAAACGATCGCGGCACGCCGTGCGCAGTACACGCCGATCCACCCGCCCATAGACCCGGCAGGGCGCATCGTCATCGTGGTCGATGACGGACTGGCCACGGGAGCAACCATGGTGTCCGCACTGCATGGCTTGCGCGCGCGCAAACCGCAGCGCCTGGTTTGCGCCGTCCCGGTGGCGTCGCCCGAGGCGCTCGAAAAGGTGCGATCGCTCGCCGATGAGGTGGTGTGCCTGCAGGCGCCGCCGTACTTTCAGGCCGTGGGGCAGTTTTACGGGCAGTTCCCGCAGGTCGAGGACGACGAAGTAGTCGCGCTGCTGCGCGAGCGGCGCGCACGCTGAGCCAGCCGCCGGAAGCATTCAGGTCGCAGGGCCCGCGAGGTATTGCACGAACCAATCGGCCGCGCACTGCGCCACGGCCTCTAGCGTGCCCGCTTCCTCGAACAAATGGGTGGCCCCGGGGATGACGACGATCTCGTGCGGACAACGCATCTGCGCTGCGGCCAGGCGGTTCAGCGCGAGCACCTCTTCGTCGCGCCCGCCCACCAGGAGCAGCACGGGGCATTGCAGCTGTGCGAGTTGCGCGCGCCCTGCGAGGTCGGGGCGGCCGCCGCGCGAGACCACGGCCTGCACCTGCGGGCCCAGCGTGGCCGCCGCCATCAAGGCCGCCGCCGCGCCCGTGCTCGCGCCAAAATAGCCCAAGGGCGAGGCTTGCATAGCCGGCTGCGCGCGCACCCAGCGCGTGGCCGCGAGCAGGCGCTCGGTGAGCAGCGGGATGTCGAAGCGGGTGCGCATGTCCTGGTCTTCCTCGGGCGTGAGCAGGTCGAGCAGCAAGGTGCCAAGGCCCCGCTGCTGTAGCACGCGGGCCACGTAGTTGTTGCGCGGGCTGTGCCGGCTGCTGCCGCTGCCGTGCGCAAACAGCACGAGGCCGGCCGGCGCTGGCGGCAGCGCCAGCGCGCCTTCGATGACAGCGGTGCCCGCCGGAATATGCACCACTTGCTCCAGCGTGGCGCGGCTGCCGCTGGGTGTGTTTGGCGATGGTTTCATCATGGAAAAACCTCCTTCTTCGGGCCCTTGGGCCACGGTCACATGCACAACACCGCCGCACCCTGAAAGGCGCCGCGGCGCAATTGCTCGAGCGCCTCGTTGGCCTGTTCCAGAGCGAAGCAGTGCACCTCGGTGCGCAGTGGCGTGCGTGCGGCGAGCTCGAAAAACTCCGCCCCGTCGCGGCGCGTGAGGTTGGCCACCGAGCGCAGCTGGCGCTCGCCCCACAGCCAGGCATAGGGAAAGCTCGGGATGTCGCTCATGTGAATGCCCGCGCAGACCACGCAGCAGCCCTTGTCCACATGCCGCAGCGCCGTGGGCACGAGCGGCCCCGCGGGGGCGAAGATCAGCGCCGCGTCGAGCAGCTCGGGCGGCGTTTCGTCCGAGCCGCCGGCCCACACCGCGCCCAGGCTGCGCGCGAAGTCCTGGCTCGCGGTGTCGCCCGGGCGCGTGAGGGCGAACACCTCGCGTCCTTGCGCGCGGGCCACCTGCGCGATGATGTGCGCCGCCGCGCCAAAGCCGTACAGCCCCACGCGCTGGGCCTCGCCCGCCAGGCGCAGCGCGCGATAGCCGATCAGGCCCGCGCACAGCAGCGGCGCGAGGTGCTCGGGCGCGGGTTCCTCGGGCAGGGCAAAGCAGTAGCGCGCGTCGGCCAGCGTGTATTCGGCGTAGCCGCCGGGCAACTGGTAGCCGGTGAAGCAAGCCCGTTCGCACAGGTTCTCCTGCCCGCGCCGGCAATAGCGGCAGTTGCCGCAGGTCCAGCCGAGCCAGGGCACGCCCACGCGCTGGCCTATATGCAAACCTTGCAAGGCTTGCACGCCGTGCCCGAGCGCCGCCACCGTGCCGACGATCTCGTGGCCGGGCACCATGGGCAGCACGGGGTCGGGCAGCTCGCCATCGACCAGATGCAAGTCGGTGCGGCACACGCCGCAGGCCTGCACGGCGAGCAGGATCTGGCCCTCGGCAGGCTCGGGTACGGGCAACTGCGCGAGCCGCAGCGGCGTGCCCGGGCGCTCGAGCAGCATGGCGCGCATGGATGTCGGTAGCGTCATCTGGCGATCCTCCAGAAAAAGCGAACGAACGGAAAAGCCTCGTTCATTCTGGCATGTCGCGCTGTGGGCATGTGCGGGCCCCCGGTGTCATATTTGCGTCAAAATGGCCATTGACGCATATGCATCAAGCACTATAAGCTACCTTAAAAGTAGTAAAACTTCACGAAAGCACCGCATGGCCCAGCCTTTCGACAGCAACAACAAAGAGCTTTCCCGTCTCTGGGCGCAATGGCAGCCGTCGCAGTGGTCGCCCTTGCTCAGTGGCAAGAACGGCAAAGCCGGCAAGGCCTTGCCGCAGGTCGACCTGGCCGCGTTCGACCCCGCGGCCGAGCCGTTTTCGCTGGGCGAAAAAGCCCAGGACAAGGCCGTGGTCGATTCCTTGGCCGTGGAACTCGACACGCTGCAAGACCTTTTCTATGCCGACCGGCGCTTCAAGCTGCTGGTGGTGCTGCAAGGCACCGACGCGGCGGGCAAGGACGGCACCATACGCACGGTGTTCGGCCGCATGAGCGCGCTGGGCGTGCACGCCGTCGGCTGGCAGGCGCCCACGGGCGCCGAGTGCCAGCACGATTACCTCTGGCGCATCCACCAGCGCGTGCCGGGGGCGGGCGAATTCACGGTGTTCAACCGCAGCCACTATGAAGACGTGCTGGTGCCCGTGGTCAGCGGCGCCATCGACGCCGAGCAGCATCGCCAGCGGCTCCTGCACATCAACGACTTCGAGCGCATGCTGAGCGAAACCGGCACCGTGGTGCTCAAATTCATGCTGCACATCAGCGCCGAGGAGCAGCGCCGCCGCCTGCAGGAGCGCATAGACGACCCGACCAAGCGCTGGAAGTTCAAGATGGACGACGTGGACGCGCGCAAGCACTGGGCCGAGTACCAGCAGGCCTACGCCCAATTGCTCGCCGCTACGCACACGCCCTGGGCGCCCTGGACCATCGTGCCGGCCGACTCCAAGACGCACCGCAACCTCATGGTCGCTACCTTGCTGCGCGAGGTGCTGCGCAACCTCGACCTGCACTACCCGCCCGACGACCCTGCGCTCGCGCATTTCAAGGTCAAATGAGCTGATCCGCGCTCTTCACGCCGGCCCGAATGCCCCCAAATACATCGACCGGCAAGCAACTTGCGCTAAGCTTTTGCAAGCGCAAAATCCAGCGTCCCCATTGGACAGTTTCAACCGCAAGGAGAAAACCATGGCCAAAGCCACCAGCAAAACCGAGGCACCCTCCATCCAGATCGGCATCAGCGACAAAGACCGCGCCGCCATCGCCCAAGGGCTGTCGCGCCTGCTCGCCGACACCTACACCTTGTACCTGACCACGCACAACTTCCACTGGAACGTCACGGGCCCCATGTTCAACACGCTGCACACCATGTTCATGCAGCAATACACCGAGCTGTGGAACGCCGTCGATCCGATCGCCGAGCGCATCCGCTCGCTGGGTCATGTGGCGCCCGGCTCCTACGCCGATTTTGGCCGCCTCGCGAGCGTGCCTGACGCGCCGGCCAAGCCGCCCAAGGCGCTCGAGATGGTGCGCATCCTCGTCGAGGGCCATGAGGCCGTGGCGCGCACCGCGCGCAGCCTGTTCCCGACGGCCGACAAAGCCGGCGACGAACCCACGGCCGACCTGCTCACGCAGCGCCTCACGGTGCACGAACAGACCGCTTGGATGCTGCGCTCGCTGCTCGAAGAATAAGAGCGCTTCGGCGCAAGCCCGGCAGCCCTCGCATGGTCTCTGAACCACACCTGGCGACGGGGCAGGAAGTCGAGCTCAAGCTCGCCCTGCCCGGCGGCGACGTGGCGCAGTGGGCCCGCGCGCTCGCGCGTGTGCCCGCGTTGGCGCGGCACAAAGCGCAGCAGCGCCAGCTGCACAGCGTCTATTACGACACGCCCGACCTGCGTTTGTGCGCCCAACGTGCGGCCCTGCGCCTGCGCCGCGTGACCGACGTGGAGGCCGACGTGGAGGCCGCCGCTGCTGCCAACCGCGCTGCCACCCATGCCGCCCCCGCCCCCGAGCGCGGGCAATGGCTGCAGGCGCTCAAGACCGACGGCGGCGATTCGGCGCTGAGCCAGCGCGGCGAGTGGGAAAGCCCCGTACCCGGTCCGGCGCTAGACATCGCGGCCTTACGCGCTTTGCCCGCCTGGCTGCAGCTGGATCCGGACGGCAGCATTGCCACAGCGCTGCAACCGTGCTTTCGCACCATCTGCGAGCGCACTACCTGGACGCTGCGCCGGCGCGGCGGCGCCACCATCGAAGTGGCGCTGGACATAGGGCAGATCGAGGCCGGCGAGCGCACAGAGCCGATTGCCGAAATCGAGCTCGAACTGCTGGCCGGTGCGCCTGCCGACCTGTTCGATCTGGCGCGGCAGATCGCGGCGCATGTGGCGGTGCTGCCGCTCGCTGCGAGCAAGGCCGAGCGCGGGTTTGCGCTGGCGCAGGGCAAGCTCCACGCGCCGCGGCGCGCGCGTGCGCCCGCGTTGACGCCGGGACAGCCACTGCCCGCGCTCGCATTCGCCATGCTGTCAGAGATGTGGGGCCAGTTCAGCGCCAATCTGTACGCGCTGAGCCAGGCCGACGACCCCGAGCTGGTGCATCAGGCGCGCGTGGGCTGGCGGCGCCTGCGCAGCGCCCAGCGTTTGTTGCGCCCGGCGCTCGCGCAGCCCGATGCGCCCGGGCGCGCGCAACTCGCTCCCATGCTCGAGCGCCTCGGCGCGCTGCGTGACCTGGACGTGGCCAGCACGCAGGTGCTGCCGGCCTTGCGCGCAGCCTATCTGGCCGCCGATGCGGCGCGCGTGCCAGTGGGGGCGGCGGGTGGGGTTGTGGTCGGGGAGGTGGCCAAGGAGGCGCCGAATGGCGACTTGCCGGCGGAGTCCGGCGCAGCTTCGCCGCCCGATCTGCAGCGTGCCCAGGATTGGCTGGTGGCCGAGCAAGCCTTCGCGCAGGCTGCGGCGCGGGAGCGTGCCGCTTTGCGTGCGGCCTTGCAGCAGCCGCAGACGGGTTTGGCCTTGCTTGACTTGCTGCATTGGCTGCATCTGCTGACCGAGCCCTCGGCCTGGGCAGTGGCGAGCGCCGCCGCGCCCCAAGAGAGCCACGCTTCGCGCCGCTGGCTGCGCCGCCGCATGGAGCGGCTCCATGCCAATTGGCAGCGCGCGTGCGCCCAGGCCGAGCAAAGTGGCCAGGTCGCCGACCTGCACCGTGCGCGCATCCTCGCCAAGCGCCTGCGCTACAACCTCGAGGTGCTGCGCCCTTTGCTGCCGCCGCGCATGCAGCGCTGGCTGCAAGAGGCCACGCGCCTGCAGCAGGGCGTCGGCGTGCAACGCGACTTCGTGCAGGCCGCCGTGCTCGCGCAAAGGCTGGCGCAGCAGGGTGCGCTCGAACGCGGCATTGCCGAATTCCTGCGCGGCGTGGCCGTGGGGCGCGCCATGGCGGCGCAGGAAGGACCGCAGCCATCGAAGCAGGCCGCGCAGCAGCGGTAACATCGCCCCCAGTCCAGCTTCTGCCCACCCGGTGCCTGCGCCTATGCGGCGCATCTTGAGTGGGTTTTGCGGATTTTGGCAACGGCGCGCCGATGCGCCTCCAAGCCGCCTTCACGTCATCCCCAGGCCGCAACGAACCCCTCCAGAATCGATGCCCATGCCGACGATACCCCCGCAAGCCTCTTCCCCTGAGCCCCCGACGCCGCGCAGCCGCTTTGCGCTGTACCTCGATCTGATCCGCTGGGACCGGCCTGCGGGCTGGCTCGTGCTGCTGTGGCCCACGCTCAGTGGCTTGTGGGTCGCGGCGGGGGGCTTTCCGGGCTGGCACCTGCTCGCGGTGTTCGTGCTGGGCACGGTGCTCATGCGCAGCGCCGGCTGCTGCGTCAACGACGTGGCCGACCGCGCGTTCGACCGCCACGTCAAGCGCACGGCGCAGCGGCCCGTCACCACCGGCGCGGTCTCGGTACGCGAGGCGCTGCTCGTCGCCGCCGTGCTGGCGCTGCTGGCCTTTGCGCTCGTGCTCACGACCAGCACCGCCGCCGTGCTGTGCTCGGTGCCGGCGCTGCTCGTGACGGTTTTCTACCCCTACACCAAGCGCTTTTTCGCGATGCCGCAGGCCGTGCTGGGCGTGGCCTTCAGCTTCGGCATCGTGATGGCCTTCGCTGCCGCGCAAGGGCAGGTGCCGGCCACGGCCTGGCTGCTGTGGTTGGGCAACCTGTTTTGGGTCTTGGCTTACGACACCGAGTACGCCATGGTCGATCGCGACGACGACCTGCGCATAGGCATCCAAACCTCGGCCATCACGCTCGGGCGCTTCGACGTGGCGGCGATTACGGCGTTTTATTTGATTTTTCTGGCGATTTGGGCCTGGGCGCTTGCACCGTATGCGCTAGGGGCTCCGTTTTATGGAGCGCTTGGGCTTGCGCTCGCGCAGGTCGTGTGGCATTGGCGCCTGATCCGCACGCGCAGCCGCGCAGGCTGCTTCAAGGCCTTCCGCGAAAACCACTGGCTAGGCTGCACGCTGTTCGCGGGTATCGTGCTCTCTTACGCCCTCAAAAGCTAATGTTTTGATAGCTGTAAGCGATTGATACGACTGCATAAAGCGGCGATTTCGCTTGGGAATTTGCGGGGCATGTGCTCAGGCTCCGAATTCGTCCCCGAGCTCGCGCGCGCGCTCGCGTGCGGCCTCCATCGCACGCATGAAGTGCTCGGCCACGTGGTTTTGTTCCAGGCACTGCAGCGCCGCGTAGGTCGTGCCGCCCTTGGAAGTGACGCGCTCGCGCAGTACCGCGGGTGGCTCGTCCGAGCGCTGCGCGAGCTGCGCAGCGCCAGCGAAGGTGCCCACGGCGAGCTGGTGTGCCTGCGCGGCGGAGAGGCCCATCGCCGTGCCCGCGCGTACCATGGCTTCGAGGAAATAAAACACATACGCCGGCCCCGAGCCCGAGAGCGCAGTCACGGCGTCGAGCTGCGCTTCATCCTCTACCCACAAGAATTCGCCCGTAGGCGCCATGATGGCCTGCACGCGCGTGCGTTCGGCGGCACTCACGGCGGGGCGCGCGTAGAGCGCGCTCATGCCCAGGCCGATCAGCGCCGGCGTGTTGGGCATGCAGCGCACGATGCGCTCGTTGCCCAGCCAGCGCGCGATGCTGTCCGAGCGTATGCCCGCGGCCACGCTCAGGTGCAGCGCCTGGGCGGTATGCGGGCCGGCCTGCGCGGCGGCGTCGCGGAAGGTCTGCGGCTTCACGGCCCACACCACGGTGTCGGCCTGCGCCAGCGCCGGGCCGGCTTCGGCCATTGCCGCAATGCCGTGCACGCGCAGCAAGGCGGCGCGCGCCTCGGCCCAGGGCTCGACGACCAGGATGCGCTCGCGCGCATGCCCCTGGCGCAGCAAGCCGCCGATCAGGGCGCTGGCCATGTTGCCACCGCCGATGAAGGCGATCAGCGCAGCGTCGTGAGGGGTGTCGTGGGTGTCGGGATGCATAGTGTTCACTTGAGGAAGAAAGTCGTGGGGCAGGGACCTTGGCTGAACCCGGCTTGCGTCAGCCGTGATTCAGAACAATTGCGCCGACGCCTGCATGGTGAGCCAGCCCTCATGGTCGCTGCCCCACAGGCGCGCGCTGCGCCCGCCGTCGGCCGGGGCGCCGTGCACGCGAAACGGGTGCAGGTCGAAGGTGGGGCGCAGCGCCTTGAACTCGAAGCGCTGCACGCGCGCGGCCGGCAGGTGGCGGCGCAGCAAGTCGAGCAGCAGCGTCGCGAGCAGCGGCCCGTGCACGACCAGGCCGGGGTAGCACTCGACTTCCGTCGCGTACTGGCGGTCGTAGTGGATGCGGTGGCCGTTGAAGGTCAATGCCGAGTAGCGAAACAGCAGCACCGGGTCGGGCACCAGCGCACGCTGCCAGGGCGCGTCCTGCGCCGCCTGCGTGGGCGCGGGCGCTGGGTCGCCGGGCTGCGCGGCGGGGCGATAGACGATGTCCTGCTCCTCGGTCAGCGCCAGGCCGCGCTCGTTGAAAATTTCATGCCGCACGAGCACGAAGACCAGGTCGCCGCTGCGGCCTGCCTTGTGCGTCACCGACTCGATGCGCGAGATGCGGTGCACCTTGTCACCGAGTGCCAGCGGGTTGTCGGCCTCCCATTGCAGGCGCCCCCCCGCCCACATGCGCCGCGGCAGCGGCACGGGCGGCAGAAAGCCGCCGCGGCGCGGATGCCCGTCGGGGCCGATGCCGCTTTGGCGCACCTGCGGCAAGAAGTAAAGCCAATGCCACAGCGGCGGCAGCGGTGTGCCCGGCAGCGGAGCTTGGTCGTCGCGGTCGAGCGTGGCCGAAAGCCCGCGCATGGGCGCGGCGGTGATGCTGTCGTGCAAGGTCTCGGTTCGGCCCTGCCAGGCTTGGAGCTGCGCCAGCAATTGCGCGTCGATGCTGCGCTCACTGTCAGACATGTGCGCCTCCCATTTTTTCAAAGTGCGCGCACCGAATGCCTAGGAGCCTGTCGGACTTTGGAATTGTCGGCTGCGAATGCGCTGCAGCGGCCCATTTTTTACCGTCTTCTTGCCCCATAGTCCCGCTATAGGGCTGCGAATCCGGCAAAAACTGGCCTCGCTGGGGCGCATCTTCGCTTTCGACGCCCAAAGTCCGACAGGCTGCTAGCAGCGCCGTTGCGGTTGCCGCAACAAAAGAGCATGAACCGCCCCAGGGGCGCGCGCGGGGACAAAGCATAAACATCATGAGGGCTCCAAGAGAAGAACTGCGGGCCCCCGTATGGTAGCCCGTAGCCCCGTAGCCCCGTAGCCCCGTAGCCCCGTAGCCCCGTAGCCCCGTAGCCCCGCGCGATGCTTGCAACCCCAGTGAGGGCGCGTCGGCAACCCACAGCCGGGCGATGTGCCTCGGCCACTTCGCTTGCCCAACTTGGCGCATCCTGTTATATTCGCGGGCTTTTCGGAATTTCCGAAGGGTTTCACGTTTTCGTTTTCACGTTCAGGGACGTATTACATGCCAACCATCAACCAACTCGTGCGTCACGGGCGCGAGGTCGAGCAGACCAAGTCCAAGAGCCCCGCGATGCAAAACTGCCCGCAGCGCCGCGGCGTCTGCACGCGCGTCTATACCACGACGCCCAAAAAGCCCAACTCCGCCTTGCGCAAGGTCGCCAAGGTGCGCCTGACGAACGGCTTCGAGGTCATTTCCTACATCGGCGGCGAAGGCCACAACCTGCAAGAGCACTCGGTGGTGCTGGTGCGCGGCGGTCGTGTCAAGGACTTGCCTGGTGTGCGCTACCACATCGTGCGCGGCTCGCTCGACCTGCAAGGCGTGAAAGACCGCAAGCAGTCGCGCTCCAAGTACGGTGCCAAGAAGCCCAAGGCCAAGTAATCTGGCTCAGGCTTTTCATTGTTCCATTCATCGGTGCTGTTTCCCGCGTGGCGCGGTGATGCAGCGTAGTGGCCCGAAGTGCAGAGTGCTTTTGCATGGGTCGAGTAAGTGAGAGTCCCAAAATGGCTCTCGCGGTACCTGAAAAGGTACCAACTGAAGCAAATCAAGAGGTAAAAAATGCCACGTCGTCGCGAAGTCCCCAAACGTGAAATCCTGCCGGATCCCAAATTCGGTAATGTCGAACTGTCCAAATTCATGAACGTGATCATGGAAGGTGGCAAAAAGGCGGTCGCCGAGCGCATCATTTATGGCGCCCTGGACCTGATCGAGAAGAAGACCCCGGGCAAAGACCCGCTGGAAATCTTCACGACCGCCATCAACAACGTGAAGCCCATGGTCGAGGTCAAGTCCCGCCGCGTGGGCGGTGCGAACTACCAGGTGCCCGTGGAAGTGCGTCCCGTGCGTCGCCTGGCCTTGTCCATGCGCTGGATCAAGGAGGCCGCCCGCAAGCGTGGCGAGAAGTCCATGGCCCAGCGCCTGGCCAACGAACTGCTCGAGGCGACCGAAGGTCGCGGCGGTGCCATGAAGAAGCGCGACGAAGTGCACCGCATGGCCGAGGCCAACAAGGCCTTCAGCCACTTCCGCTTCTGAGTCTGCACGTCGTTCGCTCGCCTGTCACGGGCCGCCGGCACTATTGCCTGCGGCCTTGTGTCGATTCAGGCGGCAAGAATTTTTGAACTGCCTGTGCTCGACGTCTGCTCCAGTTGGAGCATTTGACACGACACAGCTGTCACCATCCTCACTGCACTACGATCAACAAGGATCCCAACATGGCCCGCAAGACCCCCATCGAGCGCTACCGCAACATCGGTATTTCTGCGCACATCGACGCTGGCAAAACCACCACCACCGAACGTATCCTCTACTACACCGGCGTCAACCACAAGATCGGTGAGGTGCACGACGGCGCTGCCACCATGGACTGGATGGAGCAGGAGCAGGAGCGCGGCATCACCATCACGTCCGCTGCCACCACCTGTTTCTGGAAGGGTATGGATCTGTCCTACCCGGAGCACCGATTCAACATCATTGACACCCCCGGTCACGTGGACTTCACCATCGAGGTGGAGCGCTCCATGCGCGTGCTCGACGGTGCCTGCATGGTGTATTGCGCCGTGGGCGGTGTGCAGCCCCAGTCTGAAACCGTGTGGCGCCAGGCCAACAAGTACAAGGTGCCGCGCCTGGCCTTCGTCAACAAGATGGACCGCACGGGTGCCAATTTCTTCAAGGTCTATGACCAGATGAAAGTGCGCCTGAAGGCCAACCCTGTGCCCATCGTGATCCCGATCGGCGCCGAGGACAACTTCAAGGGCGTGGTCGATCTGCTCAAGATGAAGGCCATCATCTGGGACGAGGCTTCGCAGGGCATGAAGTTTGCCTACGAGGACATCCCGGCCGATCTCGCGGACAGTGCCCAGGAATGGCGCGAGAAGATGGTCGAGGCCGCCGCCGAGGCGAACGAAGAGCTGATGAACAAATACCTCGAGGAGGGCGACCTTTCCGAGGACGAAATCAAGCAGGGTCTGCGCCTGCGCACCATCGCCACGGAAATCCAGCCCATGCTGTGCGGCACGGCCTTCAAGAACAAGGGCGTGCAGCGCATGCTCGACGCCGTGATCGACTTCCTGCCCTCGCCGGTGGACATTCCTCCCGTGGCCGGTCTCGACGAGGATGAGCAGCCGGCTTCGCGCAAGGCCGACGACAACGAAAAGTTCTCCGCACTGGCGTTCAAGCTCATGACCGACCCCTTCGTGGGGCAGCTGACCTTCGTGCGCGTGTATTCGGGCGTGCTCAGCAAGGGCGACACCGTTTACAACCCCGTCAAGGGCAAGAAGGAGCGCATCGGCCGTATCGTGCAGATGCACGCGAACAACCGCCAGGAGATCGAGGAAATTCGCGCCGGCGACATCGCCGCCTGCGTGGGCCTGAAGGAAGTGACCACGGGTGAAACCCTGTGCGATCCCGATGCCATCATCACGCTCGAGCGCATGGTCTTCCCCGAGCCGGTGATCTCGCAGGCCGTCGAGCCCAAGACCAAGGCCGACCAGGAAAAAATGGGCATTGCCCTGCAGCGGCTGGCGGCGGAAGATCCGTCGTTTCGCGTGCGCACCGACGAAGAGTCGGGCCAGACCATCATTTCGGGCATGGGCGAGTTGCACCTTGAAATCCTCGTCGATCGCATGAAGCGCGAGTTCGGCGTCGAGGCAAACGTCGGCAAGCCCCAGGTGGCCTATCGCGAAACCATTCGCAAGACCGTCTCCGACGTGGAAGGCAAGTTCGTGCGCCAGTCGGGTGGCAAGGGCCAGTACGGCCACGTGGTGTTCCGTGTGGAGCCCAACGAGCCTGGCAAGGGTTTCGAGTTTCTCGACGAAATCAAGGGCGGTGTGGTGCCGCGCGAATACATTCCCGCGGTGCAAAAAGGCGTCGAAGAGGCGCTGCAGGCGGGCGTGCTTGCCGGCTACCCGGTCGTTGACACCAAGGTGGCGCTGACTTTCGGTTCGTACCACGACGTGGACTCGTCCGAGCAGGCGTTCAAGATGGCCGCCATCTTCGGCTTCAAGGAAGCCTGCCGGCGCGCCAACCCTGTCATCCTCGAGCCCATGATGGCCGTGGAAGTCGAGACGCCTGAAGACTATGCGGGCAACGTCATGGGCGACCTGTCTTCGCGGCGCGGCATGGTGCAGGGTATGGACGACATGCCCGGCGGCGGCAAAGTCATCAAGGCCGAAGTCCCGCTGTCGGAAATGTTCGGCTACTCCACCACGCTGCGCTCCATGTCGCAAGGCCGTGCCACCTACACGATGGAGTTCAAACACTACGCCGAAGCGCCGAAGAACGTCGCCGAAGCCATCATCGCGGCGAGGGCTAAATAATTCTTAGTGTGCCAGACCAAATTCGCGCAGCGAATTTGCTCTGGCACCTCTGATTAAGACAGCGTGCCGGGCCGAAATTTCGCGCAGCGATTTTGCTCGGGCACCTCTGCCTAGGGCGTGCCGGACAAAAAATTCGCGCAGCGAATTTGCTCTGGCACCTCTGATTAAGACAGCGTGCCGGGCCGAAATTTCGCGCAGCGATTTTGCTCTGGCACCTCCCTTGGCCGAATTCCCCGGTCTGCGATCCAGCGCCGCC
>NZ_VMYE01000007.1 GCF_007655255.1 Extensimonas perlucida | reverse complement strand
CTCTACAACCACCACTTGCCCCAATCAGCCCTGCAGAGCAAGACGCCTATGCAGGCTATGAGTGGGTGGTACGATTCATACCCTCATTTGTTCCATCGGCGGCCTTATGATCGTCCGGGACTGGACAGCTACACGCTGCGCAGCGTGACCGTGAGCACCAGCGGTCAATTCCCTGCCCCACAGCCGCGCATGCTCGCCATGGCGGCCAAAGCGGGCGCGCTCGAGGACGCCGCCGTCCCCGTGGAGGCCGGCAAGGCCCAGGTGAGCGCGCAGGTGTCCGGGGAAGTGCAGATGCGCTGATTTTCAGTAAAAAAATGGCCGTTTGCCCTTGATACAAGAGCGCAAACAGCTCTCTTTCACAGAGCAATGAAAAGCCGCTTGCTCTGCCTGCAGCGCCCTCATCGACAGTTGCCGCAGGTGTTTTACTGCGGCAATGGAAGGCCTACAGCGTCCTTGCATGGCTTGGATTAGGATCATGCAGGTCACGGCTCTGGCCTCTACCAACCACCGTCAGCAGGTTTTCCCATGACTGAACCCCGCCTGAACTACGTCCTTTGCCCTGGCGCCGCTTCGCCGCGCAGCCCCCTGGTTACCCTTGACGCGCCCGCGACCGCACCTGGGCAGCACCGCATGGCCTATTGGGAATGGAACGGGGAGCCGAATGGAAAGGGCAACCCCGCGCACCCGCATGTGGTGTTGTGCGTGCATGGCCTCTCGCGCCAGGGGCGCGACTTCGACGCGCTGGCGCGTGCCTTGAGCCCGCACGCGCGCGTGGTCTGCCCCGACATGCCCGGGCGCGGGCGCAGTGACTGGCTTGCCGACCCCATGGCCTACGCCGTGCCGCAGTACGCGGCCGACATCCTCTCCTTGCTCGCGCAGCTGCAGCGCGAGGCGCCCATCCAAACGCTGGACTGGGTCGGCACCAGCATGGGCGGCCTGATCGGCATGGCCGTTTGCGGCCAGCCTGGGCTTTGCATCCCCGACGACCCCAACGCCAGCGACCAGGCCATGGGCAGCCACTGGCCACTCGCCGTGCCCGTGCGCCGGCTCGTGCTCAACGACATCGGCCCGCGCATAGACGCACTCGGCCTGCAGCGCATTGGCGAGTACCTGGGCCAGCCCGTGCGCTTCGACACGCTAGAGCAGGCCGCCGAAGCACTGCGCCCGACCTTGAGCGGCCCACACCGGCAGGAAGACTGGCTCGCGCTGACGCGCCACATGCTGCGCCCCGCACCCGAGGGTGGGCTGATGCTGCACTACGACCCGGACATCGCCCAAGCCTTCCGCGCCGCGCCGCCAGGTGCCGCGGCCGAGGGCGAGGCGCTGATGTGGCAGCTGTACGACCGCATCCGCGCGCGCACGCTGCTGCTGCGCGGCCTCGAGTCCGACATCCTCTCGGCCGAGACGGCACAAGCCATGGCGCAGCGCGGGCCGCGCGCACAGATCGTCGAATTCCCCGGCGTGGGCCACGCGCCCACGCTGGTCACGCCCGAGCAGATCGGGCCCGTGGTCGAGTTTCTGCTCGCCCCCGAGCAGCGCGCCGCCGGATGAAATCACCCACCACCATGTCGGCACGCCCATCTCCTTTACCGTCGCCTGCACCGCCATCAGGGCAGCTGCCGCACCTGCTCGCAGCCACGCGGCACACGCTGGCCGAACAGATCGGCGCGCTCGGGCGCGCGCGCCTGTTTGCCGAGCCGCTGCTGGCCGGCGAGACGCTGGACTCGGGCGAAAACACGCTCGCGCACGCCGACGCCGTGGCCGAAGTCCTCAAAAATCTGGGCGGCTCCGAGGCCATGCAGGCCGCGAGCTACCTGGTCTATGCTTGCGACCACCTCACCAAACCCGAAGAGACCATCGCCAAAGCCTTCGGCGCCGACTTTGCGAAGCTGGCCGTCGAGACCACCAAGCTCATGCGCGTGCAGCGCCAGGCGCGCGGTGCGCAGCAGCTCGACGACCCCGCGCTGCAGGCCGAAAACGTGCGCAAGATGCTGCTCGCCTTTTCGCGCGATCTGCGCGTGGTGATGCTGCGCCTGGCCTCGCGCCTGCAAACGCTGCGCTTTCACGCGGCCAGCAAGCTCCCGGTTTCGCCCAATCTGGCGCGTGAATCGCTGCAGGTGTTTGCGCCGCTTGCCAACCGCCTGGGCATCTGGCAGATCAAGTGGGAGCTCGAAGACCTCTCGTTTCGCTTCCTCGAGCCCGACACCTACAAGCAGGTCGCCCGCCTGCTCGACGAAAAGCGCGCCGAGCGCGAGCTCGCCATGGAACAGCTGCGCGCGCAGCTCGAAGCCGACCTGCGCGCGCACAGCATCAGCGCCACCGTGCAGGGGCGCCCCAAGCACATCTACAGCATCGTCAAAAAGATGCGCGGCAAGTCGCTCGACTTCGACCAGGTATTCGACATCCGCGCGCTGCGTGTGATCGTGCCCACCGTGAAGGACTGCTACGCCGCGCTCTCGTGGGTGCACGAGCGCTTCACACCCATGGTTGAGCAGTTCGACGACTACATCGCACGCCCCAAGCCCAACGGCTACCAGTCGTTGCACACGGTGGTGCGCGGTGCTGGCGGCAAGCCCATCGAAGTCCAGATCCGCACCCAGGCCATGCACGAACACGCCGAGCACGGCGTGGCCGCGCACTGGGCCTACAAAGAGGCCGGCAGCAAGGGCTACGCCGGTGTGTCTGCCGACAGCGAATACGACGCCAAGATCGCCGTGCTGCGCCAGCTGCTGGCCTGGCAAAGCGACCTCGTCGGCGAGGCCCGGCACAGCAGCCTGTTCGAAGACCGCATCTACGTGCTCACGCCCGACGCCGCCGTGATCGAGCTGCCGCAGGGCGCCACGCCCGTCGACTTCGCCTACGCGGTGCACACCAGCCTGGGCCACCGCTGCCGCGGCGCGCGCGTCGATGGCGTCATGGTGCCGCTCAACACGCCGCTGCACAACGGCCAGACGGTCGAGATCATCGCCGCCAAGGACGAGGAGCGCCCCTCGCGCGACTGGCTCAACGCCGAGCTCGGCTACCTCACGAGCCCACGCGCGCGCGCCAAGGTGCGCGCCTGGTTCAACGCCCAGGCCACACACGAAACCATCGCGCGCGGGCGCGAGGCCGTCGAAAAGCTGCTGCAGCGCGAAGGCAAGACAGCCCTCAGGCTCGACGAGCTCGCCGCCCAGCTGGGCTTCAAGTCGGCCGATGCGCTCTTCGAGGTCGTGGGCAAGGACGAATACTCGCTGCGCAACATCGAAAACCTGCTGCGCCCACCGCCCGCCGAGCCCGAAGCCGCGCCGCAAGACCTGCCCGCCTTCAAAAAGGCGCGCGCCAGCACCTCGGCACACAGAAGCGGCGTGCTCGTGGTCGGCGTCGATTCGCTCATGACGCAGCTCGCCAAATGCTGCAAGCCGGCGCCGCCCGACGCCATCGGCGGCTTCGTCACGCGCGGCAAGGGCGTGAGCGTGCACCGCGCCGATTGCAGCAATTTCCGCGAACTGGCCGTGCGCAACCCCGAGCGCGTGATCGAGGTCGAATGGGGCACACCCAAGGCGGCTGCCCCCGTCTATCCGGTCGACGTCGCCATCGAAGCCGCCGACCGCCAGGGTCTGCTGCGCGACATCTCGGACGTGTTCGCGCGCGAAAAGACCAACGTCATCGGCGTGCAGACCCAGTCCGTGAAGGGCACGGCCTGGATGACCTTCACGGTCGAAGTCAGCGACGCCGGCCGTCTGAACAAGGTGCTGGGCATCGTCGCGAGCGTGGCCGGCGTGCGCTGGGCGCGGCGGCGCTGACATTGCCCGCGTGAGGCGTTGCGGCGCACAGCACAGAAACGCCCGAAAAAATTCCCAGGAATAGACCACCAAAAAAGCCCCATCCGGCTATAATCGCGGGCTTTGCCACACTTGGCAGCAGTTGCAATACTGCTTTGTCACAAGGCAAAGATGGGTTACCGCCACCCTTTCTGGCGAGGTGAGGCCGCAGGCACAGCAAGAAAAAGCGCACCGCCGCTCATCTTCTTGGCAGCTGCAGGCGGCCGTGATCGATATCGGAGTTGCCTCATGGCACGCGTTTGCGACGTAACGGGCAAGAAGCCCATGGTGGGAAACAACGTCTCCCACGCCAACAACAAAACCAAGCGCCGGTTCCTGCCGAACCTGCAATACCGCCGTTTCTGGGTCGAGAGCGAAAACCGCTGGGTGCGCCTGCGCATCACCAACGCGGCCTTGCGCCTGATCGACAAGAAGGGCATCGATGCCGTGCTTGCAGACCTGCGTGCACGCGGCCAGGCTTAAGAAGGAGAGAGCACCATGGCAAGCAAAGGCGGACGCGACAAAATCAAGCTGGAATCCACCGCGGGTACCGGCCACTTCTACACCACGACCAAAAACAAAAAGACCACGCCCGACAAAATGGTGATCATGAAATTCGATCCCAAGGCGCGCAAGCACGTCGAATACAAGGAAACCAAGCTGAAGTAAGCCGCAGCAAAGCCGCTTCTCCAGTTCCTTAAAAAATCCGCCCGGTGCCACCAAGGTGCCGGGCGGATTTTTTATTGAAGGCGGATATGGCGATGCGGCGTCTCAGGCATGCAAGGCCCGCAGGCGCAGCGCAAAGTCGCGCAGCGCGGCGATGCCGCTGCCCTCGGCGCGGCGGCACCAGGCTTGCAGTTCGGCCGTGAGTTGCGCGCGTGTGTGCGTGGTGCTGAGCCACAGCTGGCGCAGCTCCTCGCGCATGGTGAGCATTTGGTCTAGCACCGGGTGCGCGGCGCGCGCCTGCGCAAATTGCGGCAGCGCCGCCGCCGGCAGCTTCTCGGCGTCGCGGTGCAGCCAGCGGCGCACCGTGCGCAGCGAGGCGTCGGGCTGCAGGCGCTTGAGCTCGCAGCGCATGCTGCGTGCGTAGCGCGCCATGACCTCGTAGCGGTGCGCAATCAGCGCCTCCAGCGTTTGCTCATCGGCCACGGGGCGCACGGCGCCAAAACGCAGCCGCGGCGGCAGCTTTTTCACCGTGGCCCAGCCGAATTTCTGCAGCAGCCAGATGTAGCACCAGCCCAGATCGAACTCGTATGGCTTGACTGCGAACTTGGCCGCCGTCGGGTAGGTGTGGTGGTTGTTGTGCAGCTCCTCGCCGCCTATCACAATGCCCCAGGGCACGAGGTTGGTGCTCGCGTCGGGTGATTCGAAGTTGCGATAGCCCCAGAAGTGCCCCACGCCGTTGACCACGCCCGCCGCCCAGAACGGAATCCACACCATCTGCACGGCCCACACGGCAGCGCCGAGCGCGCCGAAGAGCGCAAGGTCGAGCAGCAGCATCAGCCCCACACCCTGCCAAGGGTAGCGGCTGTAAATGTGGCGCTCCACCCAGTCGTCGGGCGTGCCGTGGCCGAACTTGCGCAGCGTTTCCTCATTTTTGGCCTCGGCCCGGTACAGCTCGGCGCCGCGCCAGAGCACGGCGTCGAGCCCGCGCGTTTGCGGGCTGTGCGGATCGTCGGGGGTTTCGCACTTGGCGTGGTGCTTGCGGTGGATCGCCACCCATTGTTTGGTGACCATGCCCGTGCCCAGCCAGAGCCAAAAGCGGAAAAAATGCGCGGGAATCGGGTGCAGATCGAGCGCGCGGTGCGCCTGCGCGCGGTGCAAAAACACGGTGACGGCGACGATGGTCACATGCGTGGTCGCCAGCGTGTAAAAAACGATTTGCCACCAGGAAAGATGCCACAAGCCGTGGCCCAGCCAGTCAATGGCTGCACTGAACGCAGCCCCATCCACAAAAGACATAACACTCCAAAACAAACATTGCCTCGCGGCATCCTCCAGTCACCCAGAGACAAGCCGCACTCGCGCCAAGGAGCTCCGAAGATATCTCCACTGCGCGAGTGCTTGCCATTGTAGAGACGCGCTGGCGGCAGGCCATGCGTGAAAACCATGGTGACAGCGCTGGCCTTGCGCGCTGCGCGCCCGCCCTCTTACGCGCTCACTGGCGCGTCCACACCGCAGCAAAAAAGCCGTCGGTCTGGTGCTTGTGCGGCCACAGGCGCAGGTAGGCCGAGCCCGTGGCGCCACCGCTGCACAATGCCCTGCCCTGCACCAGCTTGAGCTGTTCGAGCGCTTCGCCCGCGTCGAGCGGCGCAAATTCGGGGTGCGCAGCGCCGAAAGCCTCGGCGATGGCTTCGTTTTCCTCGCGCAGCAGGCTGCAGGTCGCATAGACCAGGCGTCCGCCGGGCTTGAGCAGCCGCGCCGCGCTCGCCAGGATCGCGGCCTGCTTGTGCGTGAGCTCCTGCACGCTTTGTGGTGACTGGCGCCACTTCAAGTCCGGGTTGCGCCGCAGCGTGCCCAGGCCCGAGCACGGTGCATCGACGAGCACGCGGTCGATCTTGCCCGCCAGGCGCTTGACGCGCTCGTCGCGCTCGTGCGCGATCGCCACCGGGTGCACGTTCGAGAGCCCACTGCGCGCGAGCCGCGGCTTGAGCGCGTCGAGCCGGTGCGCCGAGGTGTCGAAGGCATAAAGCCGCCCCGTGTTGCGCATGGCCGCGCCCAGCGCGAGCGTCTTGCCACCCGCGCCGGCGCAAAAATCGACCACCATCTCGCCGCGGCGTGCGTCCAGCAGCAGCGCGAGCAGCTGCGAGCCTTCGTCCTGCACTTCAAAGGCGCCGCGCTCGAAGGCCGGCAAGCGCGCGAGCGCGGGCTTGCCTTGCACGCGCAAGCCCCATGGCGAATACGGTGTCACTACTGATTGAATAGCTGCTTGCGCAAGCTCCGCCTGCACTTGTTCGCGTTTTTCTTTCAAAATGTTGACGCGCAGATCGAGCGGCGCGCCTTGCAGCAGGCTTTCGGCCAGCGGCCAAAACTCGCCGCCCAGTTGCGCCTTGAGCGGCTGCGCGATCCACTCGGGCAGGTTGTGACGATGCGGCTCGAGCAAATCTGCGGGATCGACCGCATTGCAGGCTTCGAGCCAGCTTTTCTCCTGCATGTTCAAGGCGCTGTAGAGAAAGTCGCGCGGGCCATGAAAGCCCAAAATCGCCAGGCGCCGCTCCTTGGGCCCCGAGCCCGAGCGCGCGAGGTATTCGAACAGCAGCTTTTTACGCAGCACGGCATAGACGGTCTCGGCCAGCGTCGCGCGTTCGCGCGGGCCCAGGTTGCGGTGCTCGCGAAAAAAGCGCGACACCACGGCGTCGGCCGGGTGCTCGAAGCGCAGCGTGCGGCGCACGAGATCGGCGCAAGTGTCCAGTAAGGCTTTGGGGTGCATAGACGATTGGGCGCACTTTTGGGGGCGCCAACATTTTTAGTCAAATTGGGCTTTTGCGCTTATATGGCAAGCGCAAGCAGCTACTGTTTCAAAAGCAACTGCGCAATCGCCCGCGGGTAGATGATGTGCTCTTGCGAGAGCACGCGCGCGCGCAGCGCTGCGGCGTCGTCGCCCGGCAAAATCGGCACCACGGCCTGCTCGAGTATGGGGCCGGCGTCGAGCTCGGCTGTGACCAAGTGCACGCTGGCGCCGGCAAACTTGCAGCCTGCGGCGATGGCGCGCTCGTGCGTGTTGAGGCCGCTGAAGGCCGGCAGCAGCGAAGGGTGGATGTTCACGAGCCGGCCCGCATAGTGCGCGACGAAGCCGGGCGTCAGGATGCGCATGAAGCCCGCGAGCACCACGAGCGCGGGCGCGTAGCGGTCGATGCGGGCCTGAAGCTCGGCATCGAAGTCCTCGCGGCGCGCAAAACCCTGGTGCGCGATCGCCTCGGTGGCCAGCCCTTGCGCGCGCGCCCAGGCCAGGCCCGGCGCCTCGGGCTGGTTACTGAGCACGGCGGCCACGCGCGCGCCCAGGCGCTGCTCCCAGCGCTCTTGCTGCGCCGCGCGCACGATGGCCTGCATGTTCGAGCCCGCGCCCGAGATCAGGATCACGATGTTTTTCATGGGGGCGCGATTATCCCAGGCTCGGCATCGCAGATGCCCCGAGCCATGAACGCCGCAGCCACAATGACCGTCAGCCGTTAGCCGTCCGCCAGCGCCCGCGTAGGCCCGAAGGGCCGCCTCATGGACAATCTGGGCTCGGACAATCTGGGTTCAAACCAGCAGCCGCGACGATTTGGGCACATGCGCGAGCAAGAACTCCATCTGGTCGGCCAGGATGCGCCGGTTGCGCAAAATGAAATCCTCCCACAGGCTGGGCACATAGGGCGCATACAGCAGCGGCATGCGCGCCTGCTCGGGCGTGCGCGCACCCTTGCGGTGGTTGCAGGCGCGGCAGGCCGTGACCACGTTCATCCAATGGTCGCGCCCGCGCTGCGCAAGCGGCACGATGTGCTCGCGCGTGAGGTCTTCTTCGTCGCAGTGACCGCCGCAGTAGGCGCAGACGTTGCGGTCACGCGCGAACAGTTTGGCGTTGGTCAGGCTGGACTTGAGGTTGAAGGGGTTGATGCCCGGCACGCCCTTGGTGCCTATGATGCTGTTGACTGCAATGACCGACTGCGCCCCCGTGACCGCGTTGTGCCCGCCGCGAAACAGCGCCACCTGCGCGCCGGACTCCCAGCGCACTTCATCTGCGGCATAGTGCAGCACCGCCTGTTCGAGCGAAATCCACGCCTGGGGCAAGCCCTGGGCCGAGAGCTTCAGTACCTTCACGAGACGCCTCCTGGATACGGCTTGGGCACAATATACTCCGATTTGATGACAAATTGCCACTTTGCGCTTTGTCCGCGAGCGCAGGCAGCTACTAAAACCATAACAAACCAATGAAAATCTTTCGTGGTTTCCACCACCCCGACATCGCGCCGGCCTGCGCGCTGACCATTGGCAACTTCGACGGCGTGCACCGTGGCCACCAGGCCATGCTCGCGCTGCTGCACAGCGAAGCCGCGCACCGCGGCATCCCGAGTTGTGTGCTCACGTTCGAGCCGCACCCGCGTGACTACTTTGCTGCCGCGCAGCGCAAGCCCGAGATCGCCCCTGCGCGCATAGGTACGCTGCGCGACAAGCTCACCGAGCTCGCGCGCTGCGGCGTGCAGCAAACCGTGGTGCTGCCTTTTGACGCGCGCCTGGCCGCGCAGTCGCCGCAGGACTTCATCGACCAGGTGCTGCGGCGCGGCCTGGGCGTGCGCTACGTGCTCGTGGGCGACGACTTTCGCTTCGGCGCGCGGCGCGCGGGCGACTACGCCATGCTCGAAGCCGCGGGCCAGGCGCAGGGCTTCGAGGTTGCGCGCATGAACAGCTACGAAGTGCCCATGCCCGCTGACCTGCTCACGCCGCAAGCGGCCAGCGCTGCAGCCGCCCAACACAGCCTGCGCGTGTCGAGCTCTGCCGTGCGCGCTGCGCTCGCGCAGGGGCGCATGGAAGACGCAGCACGGCTGCTCGGGCGACCCTACAGCATCAGTGGCCACGTGGTACACGGGCGCAAGCTCGGCCGCGCGCTCGGCGCGAGCGCGGACGACGCGGGCGACGGCTTTCGCACGCTCAACCTGCGCTTCACCCACTGGAAGCCCGCCGCGAGCGGCATCTTCGCCGTGCGCGTGCGCGGTCTTACCGATGTGGCGCTGCCCGGCGTGGCCAACCTCGGCGTGCGCCCCTCGCTCGACCCGGCCGACGTGAACGGCGGGCGCGTGCTGCTCGAAACGCATTGTCTGACCTGGCCGTCCCACCTGGGGCCCGAAGAGGCCTACGGTAAAATTATCTGCGTGGAACTGCTACACAAATTGCACGACGAACGCAAGTACGACAGCCTGGCCGCGCTGACCGCCGGCATAGCGCAAGATTGCGCCGACGCGCGCGCCTTCTTCGCTGCCGCCGAGCCCGAGACCGCCGGCACCTCCCACGCCGAAACCCGCCGCCAAACCACGCGCGACCGAATTTGAGGGCGCACGCCGCGCCGCAGGCCAGCCTGCGCGCCAGGCCCTTAGTGCTTTCGCCGCCCTCTTTCATCCCATCCCGATTGCCGGCCCCTGCGGCCTGCCTCGCCCTCCAAGGCCCCTCATGTCCAAGCCTGCCAAGCCCACCGACCCCGCGAGCCCCAAGCCTGACTACCGCAGCACGCTGAACCTGCCCGACACGCCCTTTCCGATGCGCGGCGACCTGCCCAAGCGCGAGCCGGCCTGGGTCAAGGAGTGGGAAGAAAAACGCCTATACCGCAAGCTGCGCTACGCGCGCCTGGGTGCGCCCAAGTTCGTGCTGCACGACGGCCCGCCCTACGCCAACGGCCAGATCCACATCGGCCACGCGGTCAACAAAATCCTCAAGGACATGATCGTCAAGGCGCGCCAGCTCAAGGGCCTGGACGCGCAATACATCCCCGGCTGGGACTGTCACGGCCTGCCGATCGAAAACGCGATCGAAAAGCTCCACGGCCGCAACCTGCCGCGTGACGAGATGCAGGCCAAGAGCCGCGCCTTTGCCACCGAGCAGATCGCGCTGCAAATGGCCGACTTCAAGCGCCTGGGCGTGCTCGGGCAGTGGGAGCACCCGTACAAAACCATGGACTTCGTCAACGAGGCGGCCGAAATCCGCGCATTCAAGCGCGTGATGGAGCGCGGCTTCGTCTATCGCGGCTTGAAGCCCGTCTATTGGTGCTTCGACTGCGGCTCGTCGCTGGCCGAGTTCGAAATCGAATACCAGGACAAGAAGAGCACCACGCTGGACGTAGGCTTCGAATGCGCCGAGCCCGACAAGCTCGCCGCGGCGTTCGGCGTCCCTGCGCTCACGCAGCCCGCCTACGCCGTGATCTGGACCACCACGGCCTGGACCATCCCCGCGAACCAGGCGCTCAACCTCAACCCCGAGCTCGACTACGCGCTCGTGCAAACAGAGCAGGGCCTGCTCGTGCTCGCGGCGAGCTTGGTCGAACCATGCCTCGCGCGCTACCAGCTCAGCGGCCAGGTGCTGGCCACGGCACGCGGCGAAAAGCTGGCGCTGATTCATTTCAAGCACCCGCTGTACGATTTCGATCCCGGCTACAAACGCCTGAGCCCCGTCTATCTCGCCGACTACGCCACCGCCGAGGACGGCACCGGCATCGTGCACTCGGCGCCAGCCTACGGCGTGGAAGACTTCAACAGTTGCGTCGCGCACGGCATGCACTACGAGGACATCCTCAACCCCGTGCAGGGCAACGGCAGCTACGCGGCCGACTTCCCGCTCTTTGGCGGCCTCAACATCTGGAAGGCCGTGCCCCTCATCATCGACGCGCTGCGCAACGCCGGGCGCCTGTTTGCCACGCACGAGATCACGCACAGCTACCCGCACTGCTGGCGCCACAAGACGCCCGTGATCTACCGCGCCGCCGCGCAATGGTTCGTGCGCATGGACGAAGGCGAAGGCATCTTCACCAAGGACAAAGCGCCGCAAACCCTGCGCCAGATGGCGCTCGCGGCGATCGAGCAGACCCACTTTTACCCCGAAAACGGCAAAACCCGCCTGCGCGACATGATCGCCAACCGCCCCGACTGGTGCATCTCGCGCCAGCGCAGCTGGGGCGTGCCGCTGCCCTTCCTGCTCGATGTTGATAGCGGCGAGCCGCACCCGCGCACGCCGCAGATCATCGATTTGGCCGCCGACGTGGTCGAGGACGGCGGCATCGAGGCCTGGAGCAAGCTCAGCGTCGCGGACATCCTGCAGCGCATCGGCGACAAGAGCGCGCCCGCGCGCTGGAGCAAGAGCAACGACATTCTCGAAGTCTGGTTCGACTCGGGCACCACGCACACCACGGTGCTCAAGGTCTCGCACCCCGGCGCGGGCCACGAAAACGGCCCCGAGGCCGACCTCTACCTCGAAGGGCACGACCAGCACCGCGGCTGGTTCCACTCGTCGCTGCTCACGGCCTGCGCGATGTACGGGCGCGCACCCTACCTCGGCCTGCTCACGCACGGCTTCACCGTCGATGGCCAGGGGCGCAAGATGAGCAAGAGCCTGGGCAACGTCGTCGCGCCGCAAACCATCAGCGAAAAGCTCGGCGCCGAAATCATCCGCCTGTGGTGCGCAGCCACCGATTACTCGGGCGACCTGGGCATAGACGACAAAATCCTCGCGCGCGTGGTCGATGCCTACCGCCGCATTCGCAACACGCTGCGCTTTTTGCTGGCCAACGTGAGCGACTTCGACCCGGCGAAAGACGCCGTCCCCGAGGAAGAACTGCTCGAGATAGACCGCTATGCACTCGCGCGCGCCGCCGAACTGCAGGCCGACTTTCTTGCGCACTACGAAAAATACGAATTCCACCCCGTCGTCGCCAAGCTGCAGGTCTATTGCAGCGAAGACCTGGGCGCGTTCTACCTCGACGTGCTCAAAGACCGCCTCTACACCACCGCGCCCAAGAGCCACGCACGCCGCAGCGCGCAAACGGCGCTGTACCAGATCACGCACGCCATGCTGCGCTGGATGGCGCCTTTTTTGAGCTTCACGGCCGAAGAAGCCTGGAAGGTGTTCGGCGATTCGGAGTCGATATTCCTCGAAACTTATAGCAGCTTCGGCAGGCCAGACGGCGCTTTGCTCGCAAAATGGGCAAGAATCCGCGCGATCCGCGACCTCGTGAACAAAGAGATCGAGGCCCTGCGCGCCGCAGGGCAGGTCGGCTCCTCGCTGCAGGCCACGCTGCGCCTCACGGCCGCGGCGGACGACTACGCACTGCTCGCGAGCCTGGGCGAGGATTTGAAGTTCGTCTTCATCACCTCGGCCGCCGAGTTGGTGCCAGGCGACGCCTTGCACATCGAAGTGCAGCCCAGCACGGATGCCAAATGCGAACGCTGCTGGCACTACCGCGCCGACGTGGGGCATGACGCTGCACACCCCACGCTGTGCGGCCGCTGCACGAGCAACCTTTTCGGCGCGGGCGAGCCGCGCAAGGTGGCCTGATGGCGCGCGGCAAAAGCGCCGCACCGCGCCGCCCGGGCAGCGGCGGGGCTGCTGGCGCAAGCCTGTGGGGCTGGATGGGTTGGGCGCTGGTGGTGCTGCTCGCCGACCAGTTCACCAAGACGATGATCCTCGGCTTCTACCACCTGGGTGATACCACGCCGGTCACGGGCTTTTTCAACATCGTGCGGGCGCATAACACGGGCGCGGCTTTTTCGTTCCTGGCTGCGGCGGGCGGCTGGCAGCGCTGGTTCTTTACCGCGCTGGGCGTGGCCGCCGCCGTGTTCATCGTCTGGCAGCTGCGCGCGCACGCAGGGCAAAAGCTGTTTTGCTTCGCACTCGCGAGCATCCTGGGCGGCGCCGTGGGCAACGTGATCGATCGCGTCGTGCACGGCTACGTGGTCGATTTTCTCGACTTCCACTGGCACGGCTGGCACTTTCCGGCGTTCAACGTCGCAGACTCCGCGATCACCGTGGGCGCAGCCTGCCTGATCCTTGACGAGCTGCTGCGCGTGCGCCGCGCCCGTTGAGAACGGGTTTGCCCACTTCGACCGCCCACGCCTTCTGAGACAATCCGCGCGTGAACGACGCCAACCTCATCCAAACCATCCTGATCTACGTCCTGCCGGTGCTGTTTGCCATCACCGTGCACGAAGCCGCACACGGCTATGCCGCGCGCCACTTCGGCGACAACACCGCCGCCATGATGGGGCGGCTCACGCTCAACCCGCTCAAGCACATCGACCCTGTCGGCACCGTTTTGATGCCGCTGCTGCTGTATTTCGCGACCTCGGGCGCTTTTCTGTTCGGCTACGCCAAGCCCGTGCCCGTGCAGTTCGACCGCCTGCGCAACCCCAAGCGCGACATGGTGTGGGTGGCGCTCGCCGGGCCTGCGTCCAACTTTTTGCAGGCATTGCTGTGGGCGCTGTTTCTGATCGTGCTCGCGCTGCTGGGCATAGACGAGCGCTTTTTCATCCAGATGGCGCGCGCCGGCGTGGCGGTCAACCTCGTGATGTGGGCCTTCAACCTGTTTCCGCTGCCGCCGCTCGACGGCGGGCGCATTCTCGTAGGCTTGCTGCCCTGGAAGCAGGCGCAGGCCGTTTCGCGCGTCGAGCCCTATGGCTTTTTCATCGTCATGGCGCTCGTGATCGCGGGCGTAGTGAGCACCTTCTGGCTGCGCCCGCTCATGGCCCTGGGTTACTGGATCGTCAACCTGCTGCTCAGCCCGCTTGCGCTGCTGCTGCGCTGACGCCCGCATTTTTCGCTGCATCGATCGCATGACGACACGTTTTCTCACCGGCATCACCACCACGGGCACGCCCCACCTGGGCAACTTCGTAGGCTCCATCCGCCCCGCGGTCGCGGCGAGCCGCGAACCCGGCGTGCAGAGTTTTTACTTCCTGGCCGACTACCACGCGCTCATCAAGTGCGAAGACCCGGCGCGCATCCAGCGCTCCACGCTCGAAATCGCCGCGAGCTGGCTCGCTGCGGGGCTGGAGCCGGCGCAGGTCTTTTTCTACCGCCAGTCCGACATCCCAGAAATCCCCGAGCTCACCTGGCTGCTCACCTGCGTGACCGGCAAGGGGCTACTCAACCGCGCCCACGCCTACAAGGCCGCGCAGGACAAAAACACCGCCGCAGGCCGCGACGCGGACGACGGCGTGAGCGCGGGCCTGTTCATGTACCCCGTGCTCATGGCCGCCGACATTTTGATGTTCAAGGCACACAAGGTGCCCGTGGGGCGCGACCAGGTGCAGCACATCGAGATGGCGCGCGACATGGCCGCGAGCTTCAACCACTTGTACGGCGAGCACTTCGTGCTGCCCGAAGCCCAGATTGAAGAACACGTGGCCACGCTGCCGGGGCTGGACGGGCGCAAGATGAGCAAGAGCTACGACAACACCATCCCGCTGTTTGCGCCGCGCGAGCAGCTGCGCAAGCTCGTCGCGAGCATCGTGACCGACTCGCGTGCACCTGGCGAGCCCAAGGAGGTCGAAGGCTCGGCACTGTTCCAGATTTACCAGGCGTTTGCGCGCCCGCAGGAAACCGAAGCCCTGCGTGCAGCTTACGCCCAAGGCATCGCCTGGGGCGAAGTCAAGCAGCTCGTGTTCGAGCGCATAGACCAGACCCTCGCGCCACTTCGCGCGCGCTACGAGGCGCTGATCCAGGACCCCGCGCGCATCGAAGCCACGCTGCGCGCCGGTGCCGAACGCGCACGCGCGATCGCCACGCCCTTTTTGCGCGAGTTACGCCACGCCGTGGGACTGCGCAGCCTTGCCCAAGGCACGGCCCAGCAGACCGGAAAGCCCGCCAAACCGGGCAAAGCCGCCTTGCCCTCTTTCAAACAATACCGGGAAGCCGACGGCAAGTTTTACTTCAAACTCGTCTCGCCCCAGGGCCGCTTGCTGCTGCAGAGCACGGGCTTTGACAGCCCGCGCGCCGCCGGCCAGGCGATTGCGCAACTGCAGCAGCAAGGCGCGCCGGCGCTACAGGCTCTTGCCGCCCAATTCACGCCCGTGGCAGGCGTGACGGAGGACGAAGTGGCTGCGGCGCTGCAGGCGCTCCAGGACACGGCGCAGCAGACCTGAGGCCACTGCGCGCGCCCCAAGCACGCTGAACGTGCTCGCCCAGGGTGGGTGCCGCGCTGCCAGGATCACGTGATCCTCGCCCGCATGGCGCTGCGCGGGGCTGACGTAACGGATGCCGCTGTGCCGATGCGCATGGTTGTACCAATGCACGAAGCCAGCCGCCCAGGCGCAGCCGCGCTTCCTTGGAGTCACGGGACGGGCTTCAGGCTCATACCTTGTTGAATAACACTCCTGGAGCGCAGCACGGTGATGAGCTTGGCATTGGGTAAATGGGTCAGCCGTGGTCATGCAGTGCGGATCACCGGGCCGACTGGCGCGGGCAAGTCATGGCTGGCGTGCGCGCTGGCCCAGCATGCCTGCCGGCGGGGCCTGTGGCGGCCTGGCAGGGGCCTCGATAAAAAATTTCCAAACCCCTCACACACAGAAATTCTGACACTCCCCCTACGGCTGCTTATGAAAACATTCTGGAAACACTGACGGTGCTGCCCATCGAAGCCAGCCTCAGCCCAGTCTATGCGAGACTGCGCACCGTGCTCAATGCCCAAGGCACCCCCATGGGGGCGAACGACCTGCCGATCGCCGCGCAAGCGCTTGCCATGGGCGCCACGGTGGTCAGCGCCGACGCCGCTTTTGCGCGCGTGCCCGGCTTGCAGGTGAGCAACTGGCTGGCCTGATGCCGCTCCAATGACCCCATCCCTACCACTTTTTTGTCGATCTCATGCTGCTCGAAGCCACCCTCGTGACCTTGGCCATACTCGTGGCGCTGTGGCTCGCGCCGTGGCGCATGCTCGTGTGGCCCGCCGCGCCCGGGCGCGAACGCACGCTCTCGCCGCTCATCTCGCCGCTGCTCGCGACGCTCGTGCTGCTGCCCTGGGTCTGGGCGCTACCCACCTTGCACGCCATGCCGCTGCAACTGCAATGGTCGGGCGCCTGCCTGGTGGTGCTGATGCTGGGCTGGCCGCTCGCCGTGCTGACGCTGGTGGCGGTGGGCGTGCTCGCGTGCTGGTTTTCGCCCGCCATGGACTGGGCGCAGGCGCTGGGCACCATCGCCTGGCTCGGCGTGGTGCCGGCCACCTTTGCGCTGTTTTTGGGCGCGCTGATACGGCGCTTCATAGGCGAATGGATCTTCGTTTATGTGCTGGGCCGCGCGTTCCTGGGCACGGTGCTGTGCGTATTCGCCTCCGCCATGCTGGCTCAATGGAGCGGCCACACGCTGCCCGGCGTCGATGAGGGTCTTTCGCTCGTCGGGCACTGGCTCATGGCCTGGGGCGATGGCTTCATCACCGGCATGTTCGCGGCGATTTTCGTTGCCTTCAAACCCGAATGGCTCGCCACCTGGTCGGACAAGCTGTACCTGCATCCGCCACCGCGCTGAAGGGCGCCCAAGATAGCCCCTTTCTGACGCAAGTCAACCCGCACCAAGGTCTGTCGCGCGATAGTGAGGCATCCATGTTCCAAGGAGGGTTTCATGAAACTGCTGACCGACCTTTTTTCCACCGACTATGGCCTGATGAGCATCATCGGTATCCTGTTCATGATTGGCATGGGCGTTTTCTTCGTGCGTTTGTTCCTCGGAAAAATGGACGAAAGCGCCCGGAATGCGAAGAGCGCGGGGTCGTCCATCAAACACCAGCACTGAGGAGGTGCGAACGAACCCGCCATGCACGCCGGATTCATTCACACTTCCTGAACCTGTCGCCCGCCGCATACGCGCAGCTTTTCACTACGCCAGCGCCTGCTCGAAATCTGCGCGCAGGTCTTCGAGTTCTTCGAGCCCGACGGACAGGCGGATCATGCCGTCCGGGATGTCCATGGCCGCGCGCACTGCGGCGCCGGCCTCCCAGAAGATGGTGTGCGCCACGGGGATGATGAGCGTGCGCGTGTCACCCAGGCCCGTGGCCTTGATGGGCAGGCGCAGGCGGTTGCACAGCGGCAGGCACTGCGCGGCGTCGCGCAGCTCGAACGAGAGCAGCCACGCGCCCGCCTTGAAATGCTGCTGCGCGCGCGCATGCTGCGGGTGTGAGGGCAGGCCCGGGTAGTGCACGCGCGCGATGGCCGGGTGTTGCTGCAGCCACTGCGCGAGCGCGAGCGCCGTCGCGCTGCTGCGCTCCATGCGCAGCGCGAGCGTCTCGGCGCCCAGCGCGATCTGGTGGGCGGCGTAGGCCGAGAGCGTCGCGCCCATGTCGCGCAGCCCCTTCTTGCGCACCTGCTGCAGGCCCCAGCCCTTGGGGTTGCCCTTGCGGTACGCGGCAAAGATGTTGGGGTAGCGGCTCCAGTCGAACAGCCCCGTGTCTATGACCGCACCACCCAGCGCATCGCCCTGCCCAGCTATGCTTTTCGATAGCGAATGGACGACCAGCCCGGCGCCCACGCTCGCGGGCCGAAACAGGTAGGGCGAGGCCACGGTGTTGTCCACCACATAGAGCAAGCCGCGCTCGGCACACAACGCGCCTATGCCTTCGAGGTCGGGGATTTGCGTGCCGGGATTGGCGATGGTTTCGACGAACACCATGCGTGTGTTCGGGCGCAGCGCGGCGGCCACCTGGGCAGCATCGCGCACATCGACCACGCTTACCTCCACGCCCAGATCGGCGAGCGTGCCGAGCACGCTGTTGGTGTTGCCGAACACGAACTGGCTCGCCACGAGGTGGTCGCCCGCCTTGAGCAGCGTGAGAAACACCGCGCAGATCGCCGCCATGCCCGTGGCAAAGCTCACGCAACCCTGCCCTTGCTCCATTTGCGTGAGCATGGATTCGAGCGCCGCCGTGGTCGGCGTGCCTTGGCGCGCGTAGTTGAAACCACCCGCCGCCGTGCCCTGGAACACGGCGATCAGGTCTTCCACGCGCTCGAAGCCGTACTGCACCGAGGTGTGCAGCGGCTGGTGGATCGCCCCATGCTCGGCGCCGCCCCAGCGGTCGGCGTGCACGATGCGGGTGGTGAAATGGGGCGTGGGGGCTTGGGTGGGGGCCGGAATGGGATGACTCATGAAAGCTTTGTCAGGAGGCTCTGACTTCGCTGAGCAACTCAGGATGTCGATCGAGCAATTTGAGCAGTTTAACAAGTGACAGTGGCGGCTTTGTTCTACCATTTTCGTAGCGCGAAAAGGCATTCACGCCACCGCCGAAAAGTTCCGCAGCCTGCCGCTGGTCGAGGTCGAGCTTGCGGCGCACCTTGGCGATGTAGTCGGGATCAATGTAGGCAGCATTCACCTGGCGTTGAAACAGACCCAGCAATTCGCTGTAGCGATCGCCGTGCTCGCGATCCAACACGACCTCACCGCAAGCAGGACAGAAGTAGCCTGTCACCGCCGGAATCGTGGTGGTTTCGCCCTTGTAGGTGTAGGGCATGTCGCGCGTGTCGTAAATCAGCTCCGCCGCGCCGCAGCATGGACATTTCATGGTCATAGCTCCTTGAAAGACACGATCAACACATCGTCGACGACCGTCAACTTCAGGTACACCCCATCGCCGTTTGCCGTCGTGGCGTGGTACACGTCTTGCCATACCGTGTGATCGGCATGGGTTGTCATGCTCTTATAGAAGTCCGCAGGCGTAAGTGCCAACACAATGGCGCACATCCCAGCCAGATCGTTGATGCCAAGCTCACGTGCTCCCTGGTAGGCACTGGCCGTCGCCTTGACCTTGCCAGCCTCGACCAGGACTTTGACGATGGACAATTTGCAGTGCGGGGTACCTTTCTCCATGTTCGATTTTAACCTTTTGGATTAATTTACCAACTAGGTGAACGGCGGAGTTTCACTGCTCCGGCACGATCTGCTCGGCCCAATCGTACAAAGCGCCAAGGATCTCCTCGCCGCGTGCGTCGGCGGTTTCCGAGAGGGTGTCGATCGCGCTGAAGAACTGCTCCACGGTGCGCGCGCCGCCCGCGCCGTGGAGCAGGCGCGCAGCGCGGTGCGCGTCCCAGCGCTGCACCTCGGCGGGCGTGAGCGTTTCGGGGAAGTTGCGCGCGCGGTAGCGCCACACGAGCTCGGGCAGGCGCGGGTCGTCGAAGCGTGGGTGCGCGGCGGCCAGTTGCGCGCCGTTCAGGTGGCGCAGCTGCTCCAGGCGGCGCCGGTCGGCCGTGCCCACGAAGCCGCCGTACAAGTCCTGCTCCACGTCGGGCGCGGGCTCGGCGGGGCGCGCGAACACCTCGGGCCAGATCGCGCTCATGTCGGGCAGCGCGCGTGCATGCTGCGCATGGGCCAGCGCCTGCGTCAGGTCTATGCCCCAGCGCTCGGCGAGCTCGGGCCGCAGGGTTTTGAGCTTGCCGACCACCATGGGCGATTTGTTCAGGTGCACGGTCTTGATCGGCAGGCGCGCGACGCCTTCTGGCAGTGCATCGGCGCGGGTAAAGAGGCGCGTGCGGATCGCCTCGGCGTTCAGGTCGGCCAATTCGCGCGGGTCGTGCGCCAGGTCCCAGGCGATCAGCTCGTTCTTGTTCACGGGGTGGCTCGCGAGCGGCCACATGACGGCCAGGCAGCCGCGCTCGGCCGGAAACATGCCCGAGACGTGCAAAAAGGGGCGCGCCGTGGCCGGACTCAGCGGCAGCCCCAGCTCGGCCAATACGCGCTCTTTTTTGTGCAGGGCCAGGCAAAAATCGAACAGGCGCGGCTGGCGCGCACGCACCAGGCGCGCGAGCGCGATCGTCGCGCGCACGTCCGAGAGCGCGTCGTGCGCGGCCTCGTGCGCGAGGCCGTTGGCCTGCGTCAGGTGCTCAAGCCTAAAGCTCGGCTGCCCGTCGCCGTTGCGCGGCCACACGATGCCTTCGGGACGCAGCGCGTAGGCCATGCGCACCACGTCGAGCAAGTCCCAGCGCCCGCACTGGTTTTGCCACTCGCGCGCATAGGGGTCGATCAGGTTGCGCCAGAACAGAAAGCGCGTGACCTCGTCGTCGAAGCGGATGCTGTTGTAGCCCACGCCTATGGTGCCGGGCTGCGCGAGCTCGCCCTCGATGCGTGCGGCGAACTGGTATTCGCGCAGGCCGCGCTGCAGGCACTGCTGCGGCGTGATGCTGGTGATCAGGCAGGCCTGCGGATCGGGCAGGTAGTCGTTCGTGGGCTGGCAGTACCACATCAGCGGCGCGCCGATTTCGTTGAGCTCGGCGTCGGTGCGCAGCGCCGCGAACTGCGCGGGCCGGTCGCGCCGCGGGTCGGTGCCAAAGGTTTCGTAGTCGTGCCAGAGGAAGCTATGGGGAGACATGCGAGAGAGCTCGTACAAAGTCGCGCCCGACGGCGCAGCAAAATCTGATGGTTCTTGCCACTTTACGCAGTATCCTCCTGCGTAAGAAGCTATTCTTTTGATATCACAAGTCGATCAGCACCTGGCCGCTCGCCTGGCGCGCCAGCAAGGCTTCGAACTCGGCCTGCGGTAGCGGGCGCGCGAGCAGATAGCCCTGCGCCATGTCGCAGCCCAGCGTGCGCAAAGCCGCGAGTTGCGCGGGCGTCTCCACGCCTTCGGCAATGGTTTGCAGGCCCAGGCCCGCAGCCACGTCGATGATGGCGCGCACCACGGCAAGACCGCGCGGCGCTTCGATGTGGCTCACGAAGGAATGATCGATCTTGAGGCAGTGCACCTGCAGGCGCTGCAGGTAGCTGAACGAGGAATAGCCGGTGCCAAAGTCGTCCAGGGACAGGTGCACCCCCGCGGCCGCCAGCTGCTGCACCGTGGCAATGGCTTTTTCGGGCTCCTGCATGGCGATGCTTTCGGTAAGTTCGAGCTCCAGCGCCTGCGCGGGCACGCCGACGCGCGCCAGGGCCTGCTGCACCACGGCGAGCAAGTCGGGCTGGCGGAACTGCATGAGCGAGAGGTTGACTGCCAGCGTCAGCTCCCCGTGGCCCGCGTCGCGCCAGCGGCGCAATTGCGCGAGCGCCGTGTCGAGCACCCATTGCCCGATCGCAATGATCTGCCCGCTGGCCTCGGCCACGGGGATGAACTCGGCCGGGCTCACCCGGCCCAGCTCGGGGTGCGTCCAGCGCAGCAGCGCCTCGGCCCCCACGAGGCGCCCGTCCTGCAGGCGCCACTGCGGCTGAAAGTGCAGCGAAAGCTGCCCTTGCGCAATCGCCGTGCGCAAGGCATTTTCGATGCGCAGCACGTGCGCCGACGCGGTCTGCATTTCGGGCGAGAAAAAGCAGTAGTGGTCGCGCCCCAGCGCCTTGGCCTTGTCCATGGCAGCCTCGGCACGCTGCATCAGCGTTTGCATGTCCTGCCCGTCTTCGGGGTACATGGCAATGCCGATCGACGAGGTGACCACGAGCGCCTGCCCTGCAATCTGGCTGGACTTGCGCAACTCGGCCAGCAGCGCTTCGGCCCGTTGCGCGGCCTCCTGCGCATTCGTCAGCGGCAGCGCCACAAAAAACTCATCCCCGCCGTAGCGCGCCACGGTGTCTTCAGGCCGCATCTGCGCCTGCAGGCGCCGTGCGATGTCGATCAGCAGGGCGTCGCCCGCATCAGTGCCGAGCGAATCGTTCACGGTCTTGAAACGATCGAGGTCCACGTGCAGCAGGGCCAGGTGCGCATGGCTGCGTTGTGACAGCGCCAGCGCCTGAACGAAACGCGACCCAAACATGCTGCGGTTGGGCAGGCCCGTGAGCACGTCGAAATTCGCCAGATGCCGGATGCGCTCTTCATTGCGCCGGCGCTCTTCCAGCGCCTGCACGCGCGCCGTGATGTCGCGCGAGAGCAGCACGAAGCGCGGCTCCTCCCAGTCATCCGTCTGCACCCGCGCCACCGAAATCTCGAACCAGTGTTCGCCGTCGGCCAGCTGAAGCGTGAACTGGTGTCCCTCGCTGCGGCCACGGGCGTGCGCCTCGTCCAAGGCGGCATGCACTGTCGCTGCGGCCGGCGGCGGTAGCACCTCGTCCACCTTGCGCTCGAGTATTTCGCTGACGGGCACAGCCAGCAATTCCTCACGCTGCCGCGGGGCGCGCAGATAGCGTCCGTCGCGGGTGAGCTCGAACAGCAGGTCTGGGATGGCGTCGAGCACGGTCTGCAATTTTTGCTCCGACTGCGCGAGCGCCCGGTATGGCGCCTCTATGGTGCCCTGAAAAATCGCACGGTACAGATACAAATAGCCCAGCACCTTGTAAACATGGCCCAGCAGATTGAACTGGTCGGAGGCGCTCACGTAGCGCGTGAAAAACACCTCGCCCAGGGCCATGATGCCCACGGCCGCGAAGAGCGCGGGCGCGTCGAAGGCCGTGGGCCCGCGCATGCGCCACAGCAGCACGCCCAGCGTGAGCAGGTGCAGCGCCACGACGCCGTACTCGGCCATGATCTTGAAGTCCGTGAGTCCCGCGGGTGGCGCGTACACCAGTGGCAAAGCATCGGAAAAGAAAATCACCAACGTGTGCACAAAGGCCACGCCTGCGAGCACCAGGGCCAGCGAACCCCAGCGCTGCGCTTTCGGCATGGCCCCAGGCTGCAGCGCGCGCCAGGGAATGAGCACGGCCGCCAGCAACACCGCCGCCGCCAGGTAGCGCGCCGGCAGCCAGAACAAAATTCCTTTGGCCACTGAATTGGGCGTGACGTAATCGGGCATGCCCTGGTACGACAGCGTGTGTGCTGCGTCCAGCAGCGCCACCCCCAGGAACCCGCAGGCGAGCAGCAGCACATTGCGCTGGACGTTCATGCGGCAGGCGTTCCAGCCCACAGCAAACACCAGCGCAGCGATCACGATGGCCAGACCTTCGAGCAGTGAGTGCAGCACCAGATGCCACGGCAAATGCTTGAGCGTCGGCGCCGACAAGTACCACAGTGCCAGCAGCCACAACAGCGCCAGCGCGGCCAGCACCGCTAACGCACGGCGCAGGCCCTTGCGATGTTGGGGGTGGAGTTTCCAGCTGGGAAAAGACATTTCGGAAGGGCGCTGCCAGAACAGGAGCACAGCACGGTGCATCTTAGCGGCAAAGCGTCACGGGATTTATGCAAAAAAGCGCCCAAACACGACCCGCCGCCGGGTCAATCTTCGCCGTCGTGCGCGTACGCCGCATCTATGCAGCGCAGATAGGCCTGCACCGTGGCGCTGTAACCCAGTTCGAGCGCGTCGGCGATCAGCGCGTGGCCTATGGAGACTTCGGCCACGCCGGGGACGGCGCGCACAAAGTCGCTGAGGTTGTCGCGGTTCAGATCGTGGCCCGCGTTCACCTGTAGCCCGGCGGCGTGCGCGGCCTCGGCGGCGGCGCGGTAGCGCGCGAGCTGCTGCGCGCGCGCGGCGGGGTCGGGCCAGGCGGCGGCGTAGGGTTCGGTGTAGAGCTCGACGCGGTCGGCGCCCACGGCGCGCGCTGCGGCCATGGCTTCGGGAATCGGGTCCATGAACAGGCTCACGCGCACGCCCAGGGTGCGGCATTCGGCCACCAGGGGCGCGAGCCGCGCAGCGTCCTGCGGCAGGTTCCAGCCGTGGTCGCTGGTGAACTGGTCTTCGCTGTCGGGCACGAAGGTGGCCTGGTCGGGGCGCACGCTGCGGATGAAGCCCATCAGGTTTTGCGTGGGGTTGCCCTCGATGTTGAATTCGCGCCCCGGCCAGGCGCGCAGCAGCGCCGCGAGCTCGTCCACGTCGTGCGCGCGGATGTGGCGCCCGTCGGGACGCGGGTGCACGGTGATGCCGTGCGCCCCGGCCTGCAGGCACAGCTGCGCCGCGCGCGTGACGCTGGGGATGCCCAGGTGGCGCGTGTTGCGCAGCAGGGCGATTTTGTTGACGTTGACCGACAAGGCGGTGCGCTGCGGTGCGGTGGCAGAAGACATGAAAAGCCAGTCGAGGGAGCGAAAAAGGATGGACGAAAAAGCGAAGGACGGAAACGGTGACTACGCCCGGAGCGCTCACAGCGCCTGCAAGTCGCGCAACAGCTGGCGCGTGCGCAGGGGCGGCTGGCCGCAATGGTATTGCAGCAGCGTGCGCAGCTGGATTTTGAGCTCGCCCGCCAAGTCACCGCAGGCACGCAAGATGGCAGCGAAGCGCGCGGACTGGGTGGGCTCGTCGAGCGCGCGCTGCAGCGCCAGCCACTGCGCACCCGCGAGGCTCGCGCGCTCGCCCTCCCCCGCCACGCGCAGGCCGCCTTCGGGCACCAGGGCGTAGCGCTCGTCCCGCTGCAGCGGCTGCAGCGTGAGCGTCTGCGCGTCCAGGCTGGGCAGCAGGCCGATCTCGCGCAGCAGCAGCAGTTCGAAGCTGCGCAGCACGGGTTCGAGCGCCTCGCCGCGTACGGTGGCAAGCACGGCCACCGTGCCCGCGTAGGCGTCGAACAGCGCCGGGTGCGGGTCGGCGCGCGCGAGCAGGCGCAGCAGCAGCTCGTTGAGGTACAAGCCCGCGAGCAGCGCGTCGCCCGTGGGCATCACATGCCCGCCCTGCCATTCGGCACCCTTGAGCGTGTGCAAGTCGGCATCGGCGCTGGCCGCGCCGGTGTAGCTGAGCTGCAGCGGCTGCAGCGGCAGCAGCACGGGACGGAAGTTGGAGCTGGGCTTTTTGGCGCCCTTGGCCACCAGCGCCACGCGGCCCTGGTGGCGGCAAAAGGCTTCGACGATCAGGCTCGATTCGCTCCAGGCGTAGCTGTGCAGCACGAAGGCCGGCTCATGGCTGATGCGCGTGACCACGAAGGGGGCTCAGAAGGGGAAAACGACGAAAAAGCCGCGGGAAAGCCCCGAACGCCCGCGGCCGCTCACTCGTAGCCGAACGCACGCACGCGCGCCTCGTCGTCGGCCCAGCCCGAGCGCACCTTGACCCAGAGTTCGAGGAACACCTTGGCGCCCATGAGCTTTTCGAGTTCCTGGCGCGCCTCGGTGCCTATGCGCTTGAGGCGCTCGCCCTTTTCGCCGATGACCATGGCTTTGTGGCTCTCGCGCTCGACGACGATGGTCGCGGCGATGCGCAGCATGCGCGCGTGCTGGCGGCTTTGCTCCTCGTCGAACTTGTCGATGAGCACGGTGGAGGTGTAGGGCAGCTCGTCGCCCGTGAAGCGAAACAGCTTTTCGCGCACGATCTCGCCCGCAAGGAACTTCTCGCTGCGGTCGGTGAGCTCGTCTTCGCCGTACCACCAGGGCTGTTCGGGCAGGTAGCGCGCGCAGATGCCGAGCAGGCGCTCGATCTCGGCCTTGTTCTTGGCCGACATGGGCACGAATTCGGCAAAAGGGTGGCGCTCTTGCATGCTGCGCAGCCAGGGCGCGATCTCGGCGCGGCGGTGCACCAGATCGAGCTTGTTGGCCACGAGCAGCACGGGAATGCCGGGCTGCAGCAGCGACAGCACCTTGGCGTCAGCCAGCGTGAAGTTGCCCGCCTCGACCACGAACAGGATCAGATCGACTTCACCAATCGCGCCGAGCACGGTCTTGTTGAGCGACTTGTTCAGCGCCGTGGCGTGGCGCGTCTGAAAGCCCGGCGTATCGACGAACACGAACTGTGTGCCGCCACCCTGCCCGTCCGCCACCGTGCGTATGCCCGTGATGCGGTGGCGCGTGGTCTGCGCCTTGCGGCTGGTGATGCTGACCTTCTGGCCCACGAGTGCGTTGAGCAGCGTGGATTTACCCACGTTGGGCTTGCCGACGATGGCGATCAGGCCGCAGCGCTGGCGGCCTGGGGTGGCGCCGCTCTCCAGATTCAGTGCCGCGCCCGGCGCTTCGTGGTGGCCTGCATCTTGCGCGGCGGGCGCAGGCTCGTGCGCACTCTGCGCATTGCCGTGCAGCGCGGCGGCGAGCATGGCGTCGAGTTCTGCCGGGGTTTGCGCTGAGGCAGTTGCGGCGGCCTCCGCCGGCGCCGATTTTTTGGAGTCTTTTAGGCCGCTAGTGCCCGTGCCATCAGCGTGAGCAGCTATTTTTGATGAAGCATCTTTCATGGATTTTTCGCTTTCAGCGTCTGCAACATGGCCGCCGCGGCGGCCTGCTCGGCGGCGCGGCGCGAAGTGCCGCTGCCGCGCGCACGCAGGCCCAGCGCCGCAATGCTGCATTCCACCTCGAAGCTCTGGCGGTGCGCGGCGCCCACCGTGGCCACCACTTCGTAGAGCGGCAGTCTCATTTTGCGGCCCTGCAGCCACTCCTGCAAGGCCGTCTTGGGGTCTTTGGCAGCCGCCTGCATCTGCGGCGTGATCTCCACGCCCTCGTACAGCCGCTGCACCAGCGCTTGCGCACGCTCGTAGCCGGCGTCGAGGTACACGGCGCCTATCAGCGCCTCGAGCGCATCGGCCAGGATAGAAGGGCGCCGCAGCCCGCCGGACTTGAGCTCGCCCTCGCCCAGGCGCAGCACCTCGGGCAGGCGCAGGCGCAGCGCGATCTGGTGCAGCGTCTCCTGGCGCACGAGGTTGGCACGCACGCGCGAGAGGTCGCCCTCGGGCAGGCGCGCCAGGCGCTCGTACAGCAGGCTGGACACGGCCAGGTTGAGCACCGAGTCGCCCAGGAATTCGAGGCGCTCGTTGTGGTCGGCCGAAAAACTGCGGTGCGTGACCGCGCGCTGCAGCAGGCGCGGGTCGGCGAACACATGCTGCAGGCGCTGCTGCAGATCGGCCAGGGAAGCGTGCAGCGTCACTTTTCGCGCGTCGTCGCCTCGAAGCGATACACCAGGTACGCTGGCCCCGTGAGGTGGACTTCGCGCGAATACTTGAACGACACCTGCACCTTGTCATCGACTTTGGTGACCTCGAGGTCCGAGCCCTTGATGGCGTTGATGTCGTCGATCGCCGCGGCGCGATCGAACGCATCGCGCACCGCTTTCACTGTGGTTTCATTCTTGGCTTTCTCTATGGCTTTCTTGGCCGCGACGTATTCGAGAAAAATGGGCACCGACTGGCTGCCGATCGCAAATGCCGCAACGATGAACAGCACCAGAATAATCAAACCAAAAAAGGTGATTCCACGCTGGCGGTACGGGCGCTTGGCGCTATGCAATTTCATATATCTTCCCTCCATATCGATGGTTGCAAACCAGTCAGTCGAACGTGCCTATGCGCTTGAGGCTGCTGAAGTTCATCCAGATGAGGACGGCCTTGCCCACGATGTTCGCCTCGGGCACGAAGCCCCAGTAGCGCGAATCGAGCGAATTGTCGCGGTTGTCGCCCATCATGAAGTAATGCCCTGCCGGCACCTTGCAGACCACGCCCTCGATGCTGTAGCGGCAGTTGTCGCGGTAGGCGAACTGGCTCGCGCCCTGCACGAAGGCGGGCGCCTCGGGGCTGTTGAGCATGCGGTGCGGGCGCGCGCCCAGGTGTTCCTCGAACTGCGGGAAGTAGCGCATCGCATCCGCGTCGAAAAAATCGGGCAGCGGCGCAGTCTTGATGGGCTGGCCGTTGATGGTCAGGCGCTTGTTGAGGTACGCCACCTCGTCGCCGGGCACGCCGACCACGCGCTTGATGTAGGCCAGGCTGGGCTTGGGCGGATAGCGGAACACCATCACGTCGCCGCGCTGCGGCGCCGTGCCCTGCGTGAGGCGCGTGCGGACCACGGGCAGGCGCACGCCATAGGTGTATTTGTTCACGAGGATGAGGTCGCCCACGAGCAGCGTGGGAATCATCGAGCCCGAGGGAATCTTGAAGGGCTCGAACAGAAACGAGCGCAGCAGAAACACCACTGCGATGACCGGAAACAAGCCCGCCGTCCAGTCGAGCCACCAGGGCTGGCGCAGCAGCTTGCGCTGGGTTTCCTCGACGTCGAGGTCCACCTTTTCGATACCCAGGCGGTCGAGCTCGGCGCGGCGCTGCGCTGCCGTGCTGGCTACCGCCTGCGCGGCGCGGCGGCGGCGCGGCAGGAAGTAAAAGCGCTCGGCCAGCCAATATGCGGCCGTGACCACCGTGGCCAGAAAGAGCAGCAGTTCGAAGTCGCCCTCCAGGGCGCCAAAGTACCAGGCGCCCATGTAGCCGGCAAAGGCCGCGAGCACGAGAGCGGTGAGTGTTTGCATGAACGGCATCAGTCTTCCACCTGCAAAATGGCCAGGAAAGCCTCTTGGGGCACTTCAACCGATCCGATCTGTTTCATGCGTTTCTTGCCTGCTTTTTGTTTTTCGAGAAGTTTGCGCTTGCGCGTGATGTCACCGCCGTAGCATTTTGCCAGCACGTTCTTGCGCAGCGCCTTGACGGTTTCGCGCGCGATGATGTTCGAGCCTATGGCCGCCTGGATGGCCACGTCGAACTGCTGGCGGCTGATGATCTCGCGCATCTTGGCCACCACGGCGCGCCCGCGGTACTGCGCCTGCGAGCGGTGCACGATGATGGAGAGCGCATCGACGCGCTCGCCGTTGAGCAGGATATCGACCTTGACCACGTCCGAGGGGCGGTATTCCTTGAACTCGTAGTCCATGCTCGCGTAGCCGCGGCTCACGGATTTGAGCTTGTCGAAGAAGTCGAGCACGATCTCGCCCAGCGGCATCTCGTAGGTCAGCATGACCTGGCGGCCGTGGTAGGCCATGTTGATCTGCACGCCGCGCTTTTGGTTCGCCAGCGTCATCACCGGCCCCACATAGTCCTGCGGCATGTAAAGGTGCACGGTGACGATGGGCTCGCGGATTTCGCGGATCTGGCCTTGCTCGGGCATTTTCGAGGGGTTTTCGACCATGAGGACTTCGCCGTCGCCCCGCACCACCTGATAGACCACGCTGGGCGCGGTGGTGATGAGGTCCTGGTCGAACTCGCGCTCCAGGCGCTCCTGCACGATCTCCATGTGCAGCAGGCCCAGAAAACCGCAGCGAAAGCCAAAGCCCAGCGCCTGCGAAACCTCGGGCTCGTACTGCAGCGCGGCGTCGTTGAGCTGCAGCTTTTCGAGGGCGTCGCGCAGTGCGTCGTATTCGGAAGCCTCGGTCGGGTACAGGCCCGCAAACACCTGCGGCTTGACTTCTTTGAAGCCCGGCAGAGGCTGCTCGGCCGGGCCGGCGTTGTTGGGCAGCTTTTTTTCGAGCGTGATGGTGTCGCCCACGCGCGCGGCCTTGAGCTCCTTGATGCCCGCGATCACGTAGCCCACCTCGCCGGCCTTGAGCGCCTCGCGCGGCTGGTTCGCGGGCGTGAACACGCCCAGGCCGTTCGCCTCGTACACGGCACCCGTGGCCATGAGCTTGATGCGCTCGCCCTTTTTGAGCTCGCCATCGACCACGCGCACGAGCATCACCACGCCCACGTAGCTGTCGAACCAGCTGTCGATGATCATCGCGCGCAAGGGGCCCTGCGGGTTGCCACGCGGCGGCGGCACCTTGGCGATGATGGCCTCGAGAATCCCGTCGATGCCCATGCCGGTCTTGGCCGAGCACGGAATGGCCTCGGAGGCGTCTATGCCGATCACGTCTTCGATCTCTTCCTTGGCGCGTTCTGGGTCGGCCTGCGGCAAGTCCATCTTGTTGAGCACGGGCAGCACTTCCACGCCCAGATCGAGCGCGGTGTAGCAGTTGGCCACGGTCTGCGCCTCCACGCCCTGCGAGGCATCGACGACCAGCAGCGCGCCCTCGCAGGCCGAGAGCGAGCGGCTCACCTCGTAGGAAAAGTCCACGTGGCCGGGCGTGTCGATCAGGTTGAGCTGGTAGAGCTGCCCGTCGCGCGCCTGGTATTGCAGCGCGGCGGTCTGCGCCTTGATGGTGATGCCGCGCTCTTTTTCGATGTCCATCGAGTCGAGCACCTGCTCGCTCATCTCGCGCTCGGACAGGCCGCCGCAGCGCGCAATCAGCCGGTCCGCCAGCGTCGATTTGCCGTGGTCTATGTGCGCGATGATGGAAAAATTGCGAATGTGGTTCATCGAGAAATGCAAGAAAAAAGGCGCGTCCGGTGCGGCGCGCCCTGAACTGTCCCTTGTGCGCTGCGGCGTTACTGCAGCCGATGCGTCTTGGGGCGCTGCATTTTAGGCCAGCGCCCCCAATCACCCCAAGACGCCCCGCGGGCGTTCGCCCGCCGCCCTCACTTCGCTGGGCGGATCAAGGTGTATTGCACCCAATCGCCGCGGCGGAACAGCACGTTCAACGGTTTGCCCTTGTCGGCGCGCGCAAGCACGGCCTCGAAGTCCTTCACGCTCAGGACTTCGACGTTCGCCAGCGCGAGGATGATGTCACCCTCGCGCAGGCCCGCGCGCGCCGCGGGGCCCTCGGCCTGAGCCACGAGCACGCCGCCGCGCAGCTTGAGTTCTTTTTTCTGCGCTTCGGTCAGAGGCCGCACCGTGAGGCCCAGCTGCTGCGCCGCCGATGAGGGCTTGCCTTCGCGTTCGCTCGGCTGGGCCACGGACTCGTCGGGCTCGACCTCGGCCACGAGCACGGACAAGTCCTTGGTTTTGCCACGGCGGAACACTGTGATCGTGCTGCGCGTGCCCGGTTTGGTGCTGCCCACGAGGCGCGGCAGGTCGCTGACTTTTTCGATCACCTTGCCATCAAAGCGCGTGATGATGTCGCCCGGCTCCATACCGGCCTTGTCCGCGGGCGAGCCCGCTTCCACGCCCGTGACCAGCGCGCCCATGGGCTTGCCCAGGCCTATCGACTCGGCCACGTCCTTGGTCACTGGCCCGATCTGCACGCCTATGCGCCCGCGGATCACGCGCCCCGAGGTGCGCAGCTGCTCGCTCACGCGCATGGCCTCGTCGATCGGGATGGCGAACGAGATGCCCATGTAGCCGCCCGAGCGCGAGTAAATCTGGCTGTTGATGCCCACGACCTCGCCGCGCATGTTGATCAGCGGCCCGCCCGAATTGCCGGGGTTGATGGCCACGTCGGTCTGGATGAAAGGCACGTAGTCGCCCGTGTCGCGCTGCTTGGCGCTCACGATGCCTGCCGTGACCGAGTTTTCGAGCCCGAAGGGCGAGCCGATCGCGATCACCCACTCGCCGACCCTGAGGCGGTTCACGTCGCCAACCTTCACTGCGGGCAAGCCTGTGGCGTTGATCTTGACCAGCGCCACGTCGGTGCGCTTGTCGCTGCCGATGATCTTGGCCTTGAACTCGCGCTTGTCGGTGAGTGTGACGATGACTTCGTCCGCGCCCTCGACCACATGCGCGTTCGTCATCACGTAGCCGTCTGCACTCAGGATGAAGCCCGAGCCCAGACCCACGGGCTGCTCCTCCTGCGGCTGCGGGCGCTGCGGCTTTTGCTGGCGCGGCGCGTTCGGGATCGGAAAGCCGAAGCGGCGCAAAAACTCCAGCATGTCTTCATCCATGCCGTCCATGGCCATGTTCGACCCCGGCGACACCCGTTCCAAGGTGCGGATGTTGACCACCGACGGCCCCACCTGCTCGACCAGATCGGTGAAGTCCGGCAAGCCACGCGCTGCCGCCCCCGGCTGCGCCTGCGCCGTGCTCACCGGCACAAGCAAGCCGGCACCCGCGCCAGCGAACATGGCAACCAGGGCCAGAGCAGAAAACTTTTTCCAAAGCGCTGGGAACATCGTGAACCTTCTTTCTTGTGTCCTCGGTAAGCGATGGGACGAACGAAAAGCCATTGAGGCCAATGAGAGCGGTATTCGGCGCGTAGGTTCCGCTGCGGCGACTGAGGAATCAACCCGCGAAGCGCTGCCCCAGCCTATTTCGGTGACGCAGCGCTGATTTCAACCCGCTGCGGCGCACGATGCCCGGCCTCGAAGCGCCCGCTGAGCAGTTCCGGCAGCCGCTCCACGCCCATGCGAAAGCCGCACGCCTGCGCGTGGCCGCCGCCGCCCATGCTCTCGGCCAGCGGGATGCAGTCGAAGTTGCGCTGCGCGCGCAAGCCCACCTTCACACCCTTGTCGCTCGCGCTCCACAGCAGCGCAAAGGTCTGCGAGCGCGCCGACAGCATGTCGCCCACGAGGCTGTGGAACATGCCCGGCGCATTCACCATCAGCCCCTCGATGCCATTGAACACCAGCGGCTGCGCGCCCTCGGCAATGTCGGCTGCGAGCTTGCGGAATTTTTCGTCCATGGCCGCACCGCGCGCCGTGAAGGCCGCGAGCTGCTCGGGCGTGAACGCGGCGATCTCCCGCCAGCGCGCAAAATCCTGCGGCTCCAGGTCGAGCGCAGCAAGAAAGGCCGCGCTCTCCGGAAACTCCCACTTCCAAATGTCACGATCCTCGATGTAGCGCACCAGCGCCGGCAGCGGCACCTGCGGCTGGAAAAACTCCCACGCCAGGCGCGCGCCGGACTTGTGCAGGTCGAAATGCAGCACGCCGCAGCGGCACACGTAGCTGCGCAACTGGTCGGCGGCGCTCTTGTGGTGGTCGAGCAAAACGAGCCGCGCCGCACGCTCCTCGATTGCCGCGATCAGCTCGGGCGCAAACGCAAAGTCGAGCACATAGACGGCGCGCCCTTCGAGCGCGGGCAAGTCCTGCACCGAACGCACGTCCCCATGATCGAGCCCCAGAAACTCGGCCCGCGCACCATAAAACAGCCAGGCCGCGAGCGCCGCCGCAAAACCATCGGGACAGCGCCGCCCGTGGTAGATGATCAAGGGCCGCGGGTCGTTCACATCCGGGGCCACGGGCAATTGCAAAACCGCAGTGTTTTTCATGGCACCGATTGTCGGGCAGATCGCCCGCCCCTGCGGCCTGCGCCCTCCCACCCGGGCACAGTAGAATCGCCGCCTCGCTCACCCCATGGGTGAGTGGCAGCAAAAACCGCAGGAAGCGTGGCAGAGTGGTCGATTGCACCGGTCTTGAAAACCGGCAACGGGCAACCGTTCGTGAGTTCGAATCTCACCGCTTCCGCCAGAAAAGCACTCCGCTATCTGGCCCCGCGAGTTCCAGGGACGGCGGATGAACGACGCGGCACACTTGATCGTGTTTCTCCACTCGCAAACCCCCTGGACTCCGCACCAAATTCGGGCATATTCAAGCACTCGCCCACCAAAAATCACCACCGCAGTGCATCAACCGCGCAATGCCTGCGTATCCGGCTTCGGTATGAAGCGCAACCGCATCGCGCAAAAATAATCCAGCACCGAAGTCATTGCGCAGCCGCATCGTCGAGTCTGCGACTTCGAGCAGCGCAAAAGGCGGCGGCATCAAAGCCAGGCTCGCCCCACACTCCGGCGACCCTTCGCAACTGTGCCGGGCACGCCGCTTGCTGGAATTGCGACAGAACCATACCTGCCCCACCGACATCGGCCTCGCTGGCCGCGAATATCGACCATGGAACTCACCCCCCGCGAAAAAGACAAGCTGCTGCTCTTCACCGCCGCCTTGCTGGCCGAGCGGCGCAAGGCGCGTGGCCTCAGGCTCAACTACCCCGAGGCCGTGGCCTACCTCAGCGCCGCCGTGATGGAGGGCGCGCGCGACGGCAAGACCGTGGCGCAGCTCATGAGCGAAGGCCGCGGCCTGCTGACGCGCGCGGACGTCATGGAAGGCATTGCCGAGATGATCCCCGACATCCAGGTCGAAGCCACCTTCCCCGACGGCACCAAGCTCGTCACCGTGCACCAGCCCATCGTCTGAAGCCTTCGCAAATCCCTGCCGAAAGACCGCCATGCCTTTGCACAAAACTCTTAAATCCATAGCTGCTTGCGCTTTTGCAACAAGCGCTGGAGCCGCTTTTGCCCATGAAGGCCACGGCCTGCTCGGCCCCCACTGGCACGCCACCGACCTGTGGGGCTTCGTGGCGCTCGCGCTCGCAGTCGGCGCGGTGCTGTGGTGGCACCGGAGCGGCAAGTGAGCCGGATGCAGGAGCGCGCATGATCCCCGGCGAAATCCTCCCCGCCCCCGGCGAGCACCTGCTCAACCCCGGCCGGCGCACGTGCACCGTGGTGGTGCGCAATGTGGGCGACCGGCCCATCCAGGTCGGCTCGCACTACCACTTTGCCGAAACCAACGCCGCGCTGCAGTTCGACCGCGCCGCCGCGCGCGGCATGCGGCTGAACATCGCCAGCGGCACGGCGGTGCGCTTCGAGCCCGGCCAGCAGCGCACCGTGGAGCTCGTCGAATACGCGGGTGCGCGCCAGGTCTATGGCTTTCGCGGCCTGGTGCAAGGGGCGCTGTGAGGGTCAACAATTTCAAGCCAAATCGGCACTTTGCGCCGACTATACAAGCGCAAGCAGCTATCGAAACATAAGCACATTACGGAGCAAACCCCATGGCCACCCTGGAGCGACACGCGTATGCCGAGATGTTCGGCCCCACCGTGGGCGACCGCCTGCGCCTGGCCGACACCGACCTGATCGTCGAAGTCGAGGCCGACTACACGCTGCGCGCCGGCGGCTACGGCGAGGAGGTCAAGTTCGGCGGCGGCAAGACCATACGCGACGGCATGGCGCAAAGCCAGCGCACGCGCGACGGCGCGGGCAACGGCCCTGAGGCCGGCGGCGCCATGGACACGGTGCTGACCAACGCACTGATCCTCGACCACTGGGGCATCGTCAAGGCCGACATTGGCCTGCGCGGCGGGCGCATCGCGGCCATAGGCAAGGCCGGCAACCCCGACGTGCAGCCGGGCGTGGACATCGTCATCGGCCCGGGCACCGAAATCATCGCCTGCGAGGGCTGCATCGTCACCGCGGGCGGCATGGACAGCCACATCCACTTCATCTGCCCGCAGCAAGTCGAAGAAGCGCTGGCCAGCGGCATCACCACCATGGTGGGCGGCGGCACGGGTCCGGCCACGGGCACTTTTGCCACCACCTGCACGCCCGGCCCCTGGCACATCGAACGCATGCTGCAGGCGGCGGACGCCTTGCCGATGAACCTGGGCTTTCTGGGCAAGGGCAACGCCAGCCTGCCCGGCGCGCTGCGCGAACAGATCGCCGCGGGTGCGATTGGCTTGAAGCTGCACGAAGACTGGGGCACCACGCCCGCGGCCATAGACTGCTGCCTGGGCGTCGCCGAGGACACCGACACGCAAGTCGCGATCCACACCGACACGCTCAACGAAAGCGGCTTCGTCGAAGACACCGTGGCCGCCTTCAAGGGCCGCACCATCCACACCTTCCACACCGAAGGCGCGGGCGGCGGCCACGCGCCCGACATCCTCAAGGTGGTGGGCGAGGCGAATGTGCTGCCCTCCTCGACCAACCCCACGCGCCCCTACACCGTGAACACGCTCGACGAGCATGTGGACATGCTCATGGTCTGCCACCACCTCGACCCGGCCATTGCCGAAGACCTGGCCTTTGCCGAGAGCCGCATCCGCAAGGAAACCATCGCCGCCGAGGACATCCTGCACGACCTGGGCGCCATCAGCATGATGAGCAGCGACAGCCAGGCCATGGGCCGCGTGGGCGAAGTCATCCTGCGCACCTGGCAGACCGCGCACAAGATGAAGCAGCAGCGCGGCTGGCTCGCGCCCCCGCCCGAGCGTGCCGAACCCGTCGAACGCGAGGCGCGCAACGACAACTTCCGCGTCAAGCGCTACCTCGCCAAATACACCATCAACCCGGCGCTCGCGCACGGCATGGCACACGAGATCGGCTCCGTCGAAGCCGGCAAGTGGGCCGACCTGGTGGTCTGGAAGCCCATGTTCTTCGGCGTCAAGTCCGCGCTCGTGCTCAAGGGCGGCAGCATCGCCATGGCCGCCATCGGCGACCCCAACGCCTCCATCCCCACGCCGCAGCCTGTGCACTACCGCCCCATGTTCGGCGCCTTGGGCGGCGCGCTCGCGCGCAGCTCGCTCACCTTCGTCTCGCAGGCCGCGCTGGCCGCGGGCATAGGCGCGCGCTACGGCCTGGCCAAGCCGCTCGTGGCCGTGCGCGGCATCCGCGCGCTGCGCAAGGCGCACATGGTGCACAACGCCTACACCCCGCGCATGGAGGTCGACGCGCAAACCTACGCCGTGCGCGCCGACGGCCAACTGCTCACCTGCGAGCCCGCGCACAGCCTGCCGCTGGCGCAGCGGTATTTTTTGTTTTGAGACGGGCTTTTTGATCTGGTGCGCATCCCGGCACGCAGACATCAATAGATCAATAGTGGTAGCGCCCTTGCAGAAATTCGATCCTGTCGGCTTTCACCAGATACACGCAGCGGTGCTCCTGCGTGATGCGGCGCGACCACAGGTCCGCCCCCAGGTACTTCAAAGGCTCGGGCTTGCCTATGCCCACGAAAGGATCGCGCAGGGTGGCTTTGACGAGCTCCAGCAAACGCTTGGCGGTGCGGCGCTCCGTGGCAACCCAATAACTCAGGTCTTCGAGGAACTCGGGCTGGAAGACCGCGACACGCTCCGGTTCAGTTTTGGAGGCCAAACTGCTGCTCCAAGGCTTGCAGGCTCGTCGGCGCCACTTCGCCCGCACGCGCTCGCGCGAGGGCTTCGAGCAGGCGTTGCGCGTTTTTCGGCGAGCGCAGCAGATGCGCAGTCTCCATCAGGCTTTGCAACTCGTCTGCGGCAATCATCGCCACGGCATCCCCCGAGCGGCGGCGCACCAGCACGATCTCACGGTCTTGCAGCGCGCGATCCATGAGCGCCTTGAACTGCCCGCGGGCCTGGCTGTAAGTGGTTTCTATGGTCATCATGCACCTCTTTTTACGTACAGCTTCATTGTACGCATTCGCACGACATGCTGGCCATGATCCGAGCCAAGCTGCGTGCCTTGCGCTCGGCGGGGGCATGCACCAGAGCAGCCGCTTTACTGCCAACAACTTTTGTTTTGACCGATCAACGCGGCCGGATATGCGCACGCAACCAAGCAGCAAAACCCGCCTCATCGAGTTCACCGCTGGCCACGGCCAGCATGGTCAGCGTGGTTTGGGCCTGCGTGGCGTGCAGGCGCTGGCCGTTCACGTGCAAAAACAGACCGACGGCCAACAAAGCTGCGCGCTTGTTGCCATCGACGAACGGATGGTTTGCGGCCAGGCCCACGCCATACGACGCCGCAAGCGCTGCAAGGTCCGGCTGCCCATACAGCGCCAGGTGCAAGGGCCGCGCCAGCGCCGAATCCAACAGCCCCTCGTCACGCAGGCCGCTCGCGCCACCATGTTCGGCCAGGCTTTCCTCATGCAACAGCAACAAAGCCTGGCGGTGCACCCACTTCCAGCCAGCCATGGCTCGAGCGCTCACTTGGCAAGCTGATGAAAGGTATCGCGGTATTCACGCATGAATGCACGGCCGGCCTCGAGCTGCTCGTCGAGCTGCGGATCGTACGGCGTCAGCATCACGCCATGCGCCGCCTCGGTCACGAACAGTGTATCGCCCTTGCCCACCTTCAGGCGCGCGAGCACCTCCTTGGGCAGAATCACGCCCACGGAGTTGCCGATCTGGGTCAGTTTGAGAGAGATCATGGTGCAGCCTCGATGTTAGAACGATCGTTATATTAACCAAACCCACCCGCCATGCTCACCGTCTCCCGCCTGCTCCCCCAAGGCCAAGGCCTGGCCCCCGTGCTGCTGCGCCGCGCCGCAAGCGTCGCGCTCGACTGGGGCGTGCGCCAGAAAAGCCGCTTTGCCGCCACCGACTCTGCGGGCCGCGCGCTCGCGGTGTTTTTGCCGCGCGGCAGCGTGGTGCGCGGCGGCGACGTGCTGGTGGCCGAAGACGGCTCGCTCGTACGCGTGCTGGCCGCGCCGCAGCCGGTGCTGCGCATCACGCCCTGCCTGGCGCATGGCACACCCTTGGACTTGCTGCGCGCCGCCTACCACCTGGGCAACCGCCATGTGCCCGTCGAACTGCGGCCCGACTACCTGCAGATCGAGCCCGACCCCGTGCTGGCCCAAATGCTGCGCGCCATGCACCTGATAGTGCAGGAGCGCAATGAAGCCTTCGAGCCCGAAGCGGGCGCTTATGGCCACGGCGCCGCGCACGCGGCGGGGCATGGCCATTCCCATGAGCATTCCCACGATCAGGCGCACGCACAAGACCACGACCAGGCCCATGACCACCCTCACGGTCACGGCCGCGATGCAGCCCACGCCAACGACGGCCATGCGCACTGAGCCTGTCCCGTCGCCTCTTCCGCCTGCCATCCCGCGCCGGCTGCGCGAGCGCCCCGGCCCCTTGCCGGCGGCGAGCCTGCTGCAGCTGATCTGGCTCGCCTCGCCCGCGCTGCCCGTGGGCGGCTTTTCGTATTCCGAGGGCTTGGAGAGCGCCGTCGAGCACGGCCTGCTGCGCGACGAGGCCACCGTGGGTGACTGGCTGCTCGACCAGCTGCACCTGGGCCAGGCGCGCGGCGACATGGCCGTGCTCGCACGGGCCGTGGGCGCGTGGCGGCGCGGCGACCTGGCGCAGGTGCGCGCCCTCAATGACTGGGTGCTGCACACGCGCGAAAGCAGCGAGCTGCGCCTGCAAACCGAGCAAATGGGCCGCTCACTCAGCGAGTGGCTGCGCAACCAGCACCCGCCCGATGCCACGCCGCCACACATCACAGAGCAAATCGCCGCGCTGGCCCAGCTGCCGCCCAGCTACCCCGTGGCCTTTGCGCTGACCGCGGCGCGCACGCAGGCGCCGGTGCGCGAGATTCTGTGCGCCTACGCTTTCGGCTGGGCCGAAAACATGGTGCAGGCCGCGCTCAAGTCCATGCCGCTGGGCCAAAGCGCGGGCCAGCGCATCCTCGCGCGCCTGGCCGTCGCGATCCCCGACGCGGCGGCGCAGGCTGCCGCGCTGCCCGACGGGGCGCGCCAGGCCTTCACGCCCATGCTCGCCATCCTCTCGGCGCAGCATGAAACCCAGTATTCACGCCTTTTCCGCTCATGACTGCTCTACACCACATCCCCGGCCGCACCAAGAAACTCCCGCCGCTGCGCGTCGGCATCGGTGGCCCCGTGGGCTCGGGCAAGACCACGCTGCTCGAAATGCTGTGCAAAACCATGCGCACGCGCTACGAGCTCGTGGCCATCACCAACGACATCTACACCAAGGAAGACCAGCGCCTGCTCACCGCGAGCGGCGCGCTGCCGCCCGAGCGCATCCTGGGCGTGGAGACCGGCGGCTGCCCGCACACGGCGATCCGCGAAGACGCCTCCATCAACCTCGAAGCCATAGACCGCATGCTCGGCGCCTTTCCCGATGCCGACGTGGTTTTCGTCGAAAGCGGCGGCGACAACCTCGCGGCCACCTTCAGTCCCGAGCTCTCCGACCTCACGGTCTACGTGATCGACGTCGCCGCGGGCGAGAAAATCCCGCGCAAGGGCGGCCCCGGCATCACCAAGAGCGACCTGCTCGTGATCAACAAAACCGACCTGGCCCCGCACGTGGGCGCGAGCCTGGCCGTGATGCAGGCCGACACCGAGCGCATGCGCCGCAGCGCGCAGGGGCTCAAGCCCTACGTCTTCACCAACCTCAAGACCCTCGCGGGGCTGGCCGAAGTGGTGGCCTTCATCGAAACGCAGGGGCTGCTGCTGCCGAAGGCTGCTGCCTGAAAAGGACGCTCACACACGCAGCAAACTAACCAAACGTTTGTTCAATACATGGCCGCTGGGAATACAATGGCGGCCTTTTCTGCATCCTCCTTTCCCTTGGCGCACCTGAGCGCCTGGTTTTGCAACCCTTTCAACAACGCCCCGCAAAACAAATGACGAACGAAGAAATCCTCGCCCAGTATGGCCCGCGCGAAGCCATGGAATACGACGTGGTGATCGTGGGCGGTGGCCCGGCGGGCCTGTCCACAGCGATCCGCCTCAAGCAGCTGGCCGCCGAAAAAGGCACCGACGTCTCGGTGGTCGTGCTCGAAAAGGGCTCTGAGCCCGGCGCGCACATCCTCTCGGGCGCCATCATGGATCCGCGGGCCCTGACCGAGCTGTTCCCCAACTGGAAGGAGCTGGGCGCGCCGCTGAACCAGCCCGTGACCGACGACGCCTACGTCTTCCTGGGCGAAAAGTCCTCGTTTCGCGTGCCCAACATGTTCCTGCCGCCGTTTGCGCACAACCACGGCAACTACATCATCAGCCTGGGCAACGTCACGCGCTGGCTCGCGCAGCAGGCCGAAGGGCTGGGCGTGGAGATTTTCCCGGGCTTTCCCGCAGCCGAAGTGCTCTACACCGAGGACGGCAAGGTCAAGGGCGTGGCCACGGGCAACATGGGCATAGGCAAGGACGGCGAGCCCACGCCCGACTTCCAGCTTGGCATGGAGCTGCACGCCAAATACACCATTTTTGCCGAAGGCGCGCGCGGCCATCTGGGCAAGCAGCTGATCGCGCGTTACGCGCTCGACGCGGGCTGCGACCCGCAGAGCTTCGGCATAGGCATCAAAGAGCTGTGGGAGATCGACCCCGCACGCCACAAGCCGGGCTTCGTCATGCACACTGCCGGCTGGCCCATGGACAACAAAACCTACGGCGGCGCCTTCCTCTACCACATGGAGGACAACAAGGTGGCGCTGGGCTTCGTCACGGGCCTGGGCTACACCAACCCCTACCTGAGCCCGTTCGAGGAATTCCAGCGCTGGAAGACGCACCCCAACATCCGCTGGTACCTCGAAGGCGACGAAGCCAAAGGCATCAAACCCGGCAAGCGCCTGAGCTACGGCGCGCGCGCCATCAACGCAAGCGGCATCAATTCGCTGCCCAAGACCGTCTTCCCGGGCGGCGCACTCGTGGGTTGCGACGCGGGCTACCTCAACGTGAGCCGCATCAAGGGCAGCCACGCGGCGATCAAGACCGGCATGCTCGCAGCCGAAGCGGCCTACGACGCCATCGTGGCCGGACGCCAGCACGACGAGCTCACCGCCTACCCCAAGGCCTTCGAAGAAAGCTGGCTGCACACCGAGCTCAACAAAGACCGCAACTTCAAGAACTGGTTCAAATACGGCCTGACCACGGCCACGCTGATGAACGGTTTTGAGCAATTCGTGCTGCGCGGCCATATTCCCTGGACGCTGCACCGCGAAAAGCCCGACCATGCCTACCTCAAGCCCGCGGCAGAGTGCACCCCCATCGAGTACCCCAAGCCCGACGGCAAGCTCACCTTCGACCGGCTCTCCAGCGTGTTCTTAAGCAACACCAACCACGCGGAGAACCAGCCCTCGCACCTCACGCTCAAAGACCCGAGCGTGCCCGTGAACATCAACCTGGCCAAATACGCCGGCCCCGAGAGCCGCTACTGCCCGGCCGGTGTGTACGAATTCGTGCCGGACGAGTCCAAGGGCGGCAGCGCCCAGCGCCTGCAGATCAACGCGCAAAACTGCGTGCACTGCAAGACCTGCGACATCAAGGACCCGACGCAAAACATCGTCTGGGTCACACCCGAAGGCGGCGGCGGGCCGAACTACGTGGGCATGTGAGGGGCCGCCTGAAGCCCCTGCAACAATAGCTATTCGCGCTTGATGGGCCTGCACTGCAGGCCCTTTTCATTAGGAAAAAGCTGGGCTCAACACGTTGGGAAATTGGGGTCAGATTCCAATTTCTGGCAGAGCCAGGCGACCGAAAATTAATTGGAATCTGACCCCAATTTCAGCTTGCCCCCATGGCCAAGGCAGTCGCGTCCACCCAGCGCGCGAAGCTAATGTCGCGCTCGGTCAGACCGCCGGCGTCGTGTGTGGAAAACAGGATTTCCACCCGGAGATAGACATTGCACCATTCCGGGTGGTGGTTTTGGCGTTCGGCCTCCAAGGCAGTGCGCGCCATGAATCCAAAGGCCGCGTTGAAGTCCACAAAGCGCAGCGTGCGCCGGATGGCGTGACGTTCGGCATCGAACGTCCAGGCGGGCACCTGGGCCAAGGCGGCTTGCAGGGCTGCTCCTTCGAGTTTGATCATAGGATTCCACTTTCCAAAAAGGGGAAATTGGGGTCAGAAATTGGGGTCAGATTCCAATTTCTGGCGCTGCGGGCGGACGTGGAAATAATTGGAATCTGACCCCAATTTTCATGGCGCGATGAGCGCCTGCAGCACCCCTGGCGCGAAGGCGCGCTCGATCTCATCCGCGAGGCGCTCGAATGCCGCGTCGAGTGTGGGCGCCTGCGCGCCGAACAGGGCTTGCAGCACGCCGGCATCCTCAAACAGGCCGTGCAGGTACACGCCGAGCACGTTGCCTGCGGCGTTTTGCCAGGCGATGCGGGGGATCAGCGCGTGCGCCAGGTCGCCTTTCGCGGCCATGGCGGGGTGTTGCGCGGTTTGGCCGCTGTGGATTTCGTAGCCCGCCACGGGCACGCCGGCGAGTGGCGCCCAGGCGCCCGTGGCGGCGCCGAAGCGCGCCTGCGTGCGGCGCACGGTTTTGTGCGGGGCAAAGCTCGTGACCAAGGGTAGCAGGCCGAGGCCGGGGGCGTTGCCGTCGATGCCGGCTTGGCTTTCGACGCCGTGCAGGTCGATCAGCGCCTCGCCCAGCATTTGCAGGCCGCCGCAAATGCCCAGCACCGCCCCGCCCTGCCCTGCGTGCGCGGCGATGGCGGCGTCCAGGTGCTGCGCGCGCAGCCAGCCCAGGTCGGCCGCGGTGGCTTTGCTGCCGGGCAGCACGATCCAGTCGGCCCCGTGCAACTGCGCCGGTGTGCGAGCCCAGACCAGTTGCACGCCGGGCAGGTTTTTGAGCGGCTGGAATTCGTCGAGGTTGCTGATGCGCGGGTAGGCGACGATGGCGATGCGGCGCGGTGTGCAATGTGTAAAACTATCTTTTAAGTAGCTGCTAGCGCTTGCTACACCTGCGTTAGATGCCATTTTTGCTTGTAAACCAGCGGACGGCGGTGCGGCGGCCACGGGCCGGTCGTCGAACACGCCGTCTTCCTCCGGCAGGCCGTGGCCAAAGCGCATGGGCAGCACGGCCACGGTGGGCACGCCGGTCAGGCGCTCGAGCTGCGCGGGCGCGGGGGCGAGCAGGGCTGCGTCGCCGCGGAACTTGTTGAGCACGAAGCCGTGGAGGCGCGCGCGATCCGCCTCGGGCAGCAGCGCCCAGGTGCCGTACAGGTGCGCGAACGCGCCGCCGCGGTCGATGTCGGTCACAAGCAGACAGCGCGCGTCCGCGTGGCGCGCCACGCGCAGGTTGACGATGTCGCTGTCCATCAGGTTGATCTCGGCGGGCGAGCCCGCGCCCTCGATCACGACCACATCGTTGTCGGCGCGCAGCGCGTCGAGCGCAGCGGCGATCTGCGGCCAGACCTGCGCACTGCGCGCGCGCCAGGGCAGCGCGGTGAGTGCGGCGCTGACCTGCCCGAGCAGCACCACCTGGCTGTGCGTGTCGGCCTCGGGCTTGAGCAGCAGCGGGTTCATGCGCACCTCGGGCGCGGCGCGCGCGGCCAGCGCCTGAAAGTATTGCGCCGCGCCGATCTCGCCCATGCCGCCGGCCAAGTCGGGCACCACGCGCGCGTTGTTGCTCATGTTCTGCGCCTTGAACGGCGCCACCTTCAGGCCCTGCCGGGCGTAATGGCGGCACAGCGCCGTGGCGAGCCAGCTCTTGCCCGCGCCGCTCGAAGTGCCGAGCACCATGACGCAGCGCGCGCTCATGTGCGTCCCTTCAGCCAGCACGGGAAGCGGCCCGCGTCGTTGCCCCAATGGCAGTCCCATTGGCAGTCCTCATCGCAGTCCCGATGGCAGCCCGAGCGATCGGCACGCCCACACCGGGCCCGCGTGCCCCCATTGACAACTGCTTCAGCCACGGCGCGCAAAGTCTTCCATGAACTGCGCGAGGCGCTGCACGGCTTCGAGCGTGAGGCCGTTGTAGAGCGAGGCGCGGATGCCGCCCAGCGCGCGGTGTCCGGCCAAGCCGGAAAAGCCCGCTGCCTGCGCCTGGGCCAAAAAGCGCTGTGTGGCCTGCGCATCGGGCAGCTCGAACACCACGTTCATGCGCGAGCGGTCGGCCACCGCCGCGCGGCCACGGTACACGCCGGGGTGCGTATCAATGAGGTCGTAGAGCGTCTGCGCCTTGCGCTGGTTGATCTCGGCCATGCGCGCGAGGCCGCCGACTTCGTGCAGCAGCCAGCGCGTCACGAGCAGCACCACGTAGATCGCGAACACCGGCGGCGTGTTGAAGTTGGAGTGCGCCGCGGCGTGCGTGCGGTAGTCGAGAAAATCGGGCAAACCTTCGGGCGCGCGATCCAGCAGCGCGTCGCGCACCAGCACCACGGTGACGCCTGCGGGGCCGATGTTTTTCTGCGCGTGCGCGTAAATCAGCGCAAAACGCTCGGCCGCGCAGGGCGCTGAGAGGAAGTCCGAGGACATGTCGCACACGCGCGGCACCTCGTCGAGGCCGAGCACGCGGTGGAACTGCAGCCCCTCCACGGTCTCGTTCGAGACATAGTGCAGGTACGGCGCCGTGGGCGAAAACGCCAGCTCCTCGTCGCGCGGCAGGCGGCGCCACTGCGCCGACTCGCCGCTCCAGAGCACGCGCACCGGGCCGTGCTGCTGCGCCGCGCGCACGGCTTTGCCGCTCCAATAGCCCGTGTGCAGGTATTCGGCGGGCTGCGTTGCGCCGTGCAGCAGCAGCATGGGCACCATGGAAAACTGCTGCGTCGCGCCGCCTTGCAGCAGCAGCACGTGGTAGTCATCGGGCAGCGCGAGCAGCGTGCGCATGTTGCGCTCGAGCTCGGCGATGACCGCGGCAAACCAGTCCGAGCGGTGGCTGATGCCCAGAATCGACAGGCCCACCTCGGGCACTTCGAGCACGGCTTGCTGCACTTGTTGCAGCACGCTCTCGGGCAGCGCACCGGGCCCACCGGAAAAATTGAGGCTGTTGCGGTTCATGGCTGGGGCGATGGAGCAGAAGAATCAGGTGGGGCCGAAAGCGCCGCCCCTGGCAGCGCACCCGTGCGGCGCAGCAGCAAGTCGCGCACCGCCGCGCGCAGCTTGGCCATGTGGCGCTGCTTGAACGGAAACAGCGCCGCAGAATCCATCGCGTGCACCACCATGATGTGGTCGATCTCGAAGACCAGCAGGCGCCCGTCGGCCGCCTGCGCCGCGTCCATGCAGTAGTAGTCGAGCGGCAGGCGCTCCTGGATCGCCGCGAACGCGGCTTGGTGGTGCGCGCAAAAGGCGTCGAAGTCGTCCATGAAGCGGGCCTCCTCGGCGCGCTTGGCCGCGTCCTCGTACATGCCCGCGTTCACGTAATGCACCATCCAGTGCGCCGACACGGCCATGTGGCTCACATAGGGCCGGCCATCGACCATGGCGATGCGAAACTTGCGGTACAAGCCGTCGGCGCTGCGGTAGTCGATGAAGGGCGCGACGAAAAACGCCGGCTCCGGCACGCGCGCGAGGTACTCCGCCAGCTCCTGCGGCTGCGTGATGCGCGCCAAGTCGCGCCCGGCCTGCGAGCCCACGGGGCGCACGATCAGCGGAAACGCGCAATCTGCAAAAAGTGTAGCTGCCTGCGCCCGCTGCGCGGCCACTTCAGCGAGTTTTGACCTTTGCACTTGCACGATGGGCGGCATGCTGACGCCGGGCGCGCCCTGCAGCAGCGCGCTGAGCCGGTCGCGCCGCGTGCGCGGAATCAGCGCCGGCGCGTTGAGCACCGGACGGCCCCATTGCGCCAGCGCCTGTTCGAGCGCCGTGAGCAGCGGCGCATTTTCGTCCGAGTCGCCCAGCGCCACGAGCACCGCGTCGTGTTCGGGGATGGGCGCGGCGAACGGCTGCGCGGCGCTGCCCAGGTAGTAGAAGATCAGCTCGATGTCGCTGCCCTCGAGCAGGCACTCGAGCGGCGTGTTCGCAGCCAGGTCGCCCGGCACCATGAGCATCAGCAGGCGCCGCGTGGGCGGCGTGCACGTCGCGTGGATGCGATAGACGCGCTGCAATTCCAGCGCCTGCGCCTGCATGGCCAGACCCAGTTCGGCTTGCTCGAGACACTGCATGACGAGCGACAGGTTCAGCCACAGCGTTGCGTCGCCCGGCGAACGATCCACCTGCGCGAGCAGCGCCTGCGCCAGCGGCCGCAGGTCTTCGTCCGCGACGCTCATGCGCAAAAACGGCGCGAGCCCGCGAAAGCGGCGCCAGGGTGCGAGGAGTTCGGGCGCGGACGCCGTGAGAGGCTCGGCAGGGGGCGCGGAATCAGAGGCGGATGAATGTGGCATCAGACGAAGCGTACGGACGATTGGGGCGGCGCCGGGACACGGGCCAACAGGCCCCCGCCCTGCCCCTTGCGCCATGCGGCTCTGGGCGAGCGGCAGGAACAAGTCCTCAGCGCACGGCAAGCCGCTATCGTATTCCAGCGGGCGTACACGGCCACGTCCGGGTTGCTTCGAGCAGATTTACCCCGATTGTTCATTAGGACGCGGATGATCGTTCCCCGTCATTTTTCGTCAATGACTTGAACCCAGATTGTTCATTAGGACGCGGGATGATGGCGAGGCGGCTGGCGTGGCAGTTTGGTCACTGGTGAGAAGTCCATCGCCGTTGCCATGGACGCCGAAGCAGGGGCCAAAATGACCGGCAGCCGTCCACCAGCACCCGCGCAGGTGTGCAGCACCGCCTAATGGACAATCTGGGTGGAAGCCTCGGAGCCTGTCGGGCTTTGGAATCGTCGGCTGCGAATGCGCCGCAGCGGCCCATTTTTTATCGTCTTCTTGCCCCATAGCGCGGACACCACTATGGGGCGGCGAATCCGGCAAAAACTGACCTCGCTGGGGCGCATTCTCGCTTTCGACGCCCAAAGTCCGACAGGCTCGTGGCGGAAGACGTCTACGCAGCACTCGAGCGCCTGGCTGCTGGCGAAAATGCATGAGGAAGCACGTCATTGCTGACGTCAAAGCCCACCACCACAAGCAGCAAATTGTGGGGAGCCTTCCGCACGCTGACTGCTACAATAGAGAACTTTTTGGAGAGGTGGATGAGCGGTTTAAGTCGCACGCCTGGAAAGCGTGTGTGGGCTAATCCCCACCGCGGGTTCGAATCCCGCCCTCTCCGCCAGGATGTAGCCCCAAGTGATTGATTTACTTGGGGTTTTTCTTTTGGCGCAGGCTACGGTCTTACCTCATGCCTTACCTTTTGACAAAGCGTGCGCCCATAAAAAAACCCGCCACGGCGGGCGGGTTCCGTTGCTGCGGTACGACGGATCAGGCTGTGATCGCGTCGGTCATGACCGCGAAGCTCTGCGGGTGGCGCACGGCAACATCGATCGTTTGCAGCGCTCTCAATTGGATAGCGCCAGCCTCGTAAATGCCTGCCGCGTAGGGGTTCGGCAGAATTTCGAGCACGCCCCACTCGCCAATGAGCACGTCCGACCAGTTGCCGAAGACCAGGGCGCTCAAGCCGGTTGCTGCGCCCTTGGTGAGGTCGGACGGCACGTTGTTGCTCACTGCCAGCGGCAGGCCCATGAAGCTGTACCCGGTGCCCTGCTGCACTGCGCCAGGCGCAGTGCCTGCAGGCGCGTAGTTTTCGCCCTGTGCGCCGCCTAGGCCAGACCAAAGGTACTGCCCAGTGGTGGCCTTGCTCCGCATCAGGGCGGCAAGCGTTGCAGAGTTGATCAGGTAGGCCATTTGACCGCCGTCAGCGTTTGCAGCAGCCACCTGGGCATGCAGCGCGATCAGGTGGTCGAACGTGACCGCAGCGCCAGCGGTTCCGCCTACGACAGAGCCCACGCCAGGCAGTTTGAGGACGCCAAGCGGCTCGGCGTTCTGTCCGGTGCCTGCGAGTGCAGCGTGGTCGATGGCCAGGGCGAGCTGGGCAACCATATCGGCGCGCACAAGCATTTCAGCGTCAGGCGTGCCTTGCAGCAGCAAATTTCTGCTCAAGAAGGACAAGCCGCCGACGGTCTTCGGGCGCAAGCTCACCACGTCGAAGCCGCCCTGACCAGGCGTCAGCGCCTCACCCTCGGCAATCCACTGCGCAGGACCTGCAGCAGTGCGGCGGGGAACGTCTACGTTGCCCACCAGGCCAGAGAGCACGGTGGCGCCAAGCTGAAGGACGCGGGATTTTTTGCGCAGAACTTCGATGAAGGCGCTTGCCTGCAGGTTGGTCGCCACGAGCGCGCCGCCTGTGGGGCCGCTCTGCGTGGAGTAGCCGTCGCGCTGGCCAAGCACGCTTGTCGGCACCAACAGGCCAGCAGAGTCCTTGCCGCGCTTCTTGGCAAGGTCGGCGGAAACTGCGCGCTCGTAGCCAGCAGCGCGCCAATCACCGGTTGCTGCGGCCAAGATGGCGCGGGACAAGCTGAAGGACTGTCCGCGCTCTTGGTACGGGTCGACGAACTCGGGCACGGGCATAGACCGCGATGCGGCGCTCTGTGCGCGATAGCGGGACTGGATCAGCTCGAGCGCGGCGGCGCGCGCTTCCTGAACCGAAGCTCCGTCCTCGATGAGACTGCGCGTGAGGCCTTCGGGGAGTTTGTGCGCGGCGGCAAGGGCCGTGATCTCGGCAACGCGGGCGCGCTCTTCCTCGACGGCGGCCTGAGCTGCAAGGCTGTCGGCGGTCAGTGCGCGGCGTTGCGAGCGGGTCAAGGTGGTGGTGGTTTCGGGGTTGTTCATGGTTGGCTTTCGTGGATTGGGTTGATGTGCGCGGCCTATGCCGACAGACGGGTCGGCTGGCACGGTGACGATGGAAACCTCGAGCGGTGTCCAGGATGTGGCGGTGTAGTTGCCGTCGGGCGACTCGGTGTAGTTGTCCACGCGGTACATGAACGACACGTTGCGCAGGATGCCGTCGCGCACCATGCCGAGCACCTCATCGGCGCGTGGCGTGCTGGCAAAGCGCACAGTGCAAACGCCCTTGCGGGCTGCGGTGTCGATGCGGGCGGACTCGACTACGCCGATGACGTCGGATTGCTCATGGTTGAAGAGCAGAGCTGCGCCGTCGTTCAGGCGGCTGAGGTCGGCAGCGCCGGGGGCGTGGCTCAAAACCTCGTCGCCAAACCAGCGTTGCACTGGCTGCTCGGACGAGAAGCTGAAGGTCAGCGCGCGGTCGTTCGCGGCGGACTGGGGCTGGGCCTGCAGCTCGAGGAAGCGGCGCATGGGCTGCATTAGCGCCGGGGGTGAGCGGTTCAATTCGGGCTCCTTGTGTGGGTAGCGCCAGGCCATGAAAAAAGCGACTGGCCAGGCGCAAAACAACCCGTTGCCGGGTCGGCTGCGTTTCTGTCCAGTCGCCTTTGCGGCGCTCCCACCAGCTCGGGTGCATCTTGCTGGTGGTGGCAGCGCGAAGCCATGCCGGATCACCATCAAGAGCCCTCACGAGCGGCTCGAAACTGGTGGCATTGTAGCACGCAAGTCATTGATTTCAATGGCTTTTCGATGCTTTGGCGTGCTCGCGCAGGGCGGCGTGAATATCTGCGTTCGCGGCCTGCAGCGAGCGGGCCAGAGTGGATTCTTCGACCGGGGTCATGAGCTTCCAGACTGCGCCGTCGGACGCCTGCATGAGCGATCCGTAGGTTTTTGTCGCGCGGTCGTACAGCAGCCAAAGGCGGTGCGGGCCTTGCCAGATTTGCGGGTCGGCAAGGAACGATGGCGCTGGGATTGGTGGGTGTGCGTCCTGGGTGTCGTGGTCGGTGGTCATGTGGTTCTCTCAGGAAAAAATCGGAAGCCCTGCTTCGGTTCGAACCGTGGCGAGCGCCTGAACGTCGCCGCGCGCGGCGGCCTCGAGCAGCTCTAACGGGTAGGTGCGGTTTGCGAGCCAGTCGCTCAGTTCGAAGTCGGCGTCGCCTTGTTCGCGAGCGATGCGCAGAGCAAGCGCCTGCGCTTGTGGTGATAGCTGGGGTTCCATGGGACGGCTCCTTTCGGGGGTGGTGGGTTTTTTCAGTGTGGCGCAAGCAGCGCATGCACGCTCGTGCAGGGCGGCATCGGCTCTTCGCGCTGGCGCGCACGGTGCCAGCGGCTCAAGAATTGCATGTGAACATGCCGGGTCACTTTGTAGGCCAGCGCCACGCTCACGCCGTGCAGTTCAGCGATCTTGCGGTAGCTGAAGCCTCGGCAGCGGTCGGCCTGCATCGCACGGTTTCGCGCGGCCTGGGCGGTTTTTGAACCGGCTCTTGGCATGGTTTCCTCGCTGGTGTGGGCGTTGAATCGTCAGTACCTCAGCGGGCCACTGACTACCCAAAGCGCGGGGGTCGAATTACCCTCGGGCTGGGTGGCGGGGAAGTACCTTTTTTGCAGCATGGAGGGCGGCGTGGAGGGGTCGCAAAATAGAAAAAGACTATTGGCACGATTTTTGCGGGTTGCATATTTCGTGCCATGTCGTTTTAATAGGTTTTGCCTATTAGACGCCGCTCTGCTTCGCTTCTGGTAGCGGCATGGTCTTGGTCAGCATCCACCAGGTCAGCAGCCCAGCGTGCAGCGTGCCCTCGTAGTCGAGCTTGCCGCGGTGCCGCTCGGTGCAGTGCATTTGCGCGTGCCACACTGCCCGCCATCCCTGACGGTCGAGTCGATATACCAGCAGCGGGAAGGCCTCCTCCTTCGCTGCCTGCGCGCATGCCTGCCTCCACCACGAGCGCAACAGAGCGTTGTCTGCGCGGGCTGCGCGCTTGCACTCGATAGCCCAACCGGGCAGGCCCTCGAGGTCGCTATCTCCGCGGTGCTGCCGGACACGGCGGCGCACGTCCTGCCCGGTGATCTCGCGCAGCAGGTTTGCAAGTTCCTGCTCGGCGCGCAGGCCCTTGGTGCGTGATCGAAGGCCGGTCATGCTGCTGCCTCCACCACTGCGCCCACTGGATCACCGGACACGCCAGCCATGACTGCCCAACATGCGCGCGTGGCCACGATGTCTCCGGCGCAGTAAGCGGAAAGATCAGCATGCGCGCCATTGCGCCAAAGGTCGAACACCTGCGAGCCGTCGGCGGCCTGCTTCGGTGATGGCACACCCAAGCATCGGCAGAGCCGATCGAGCGATATGCGGCCACCTGGGCCTGCGAACTGCTGCATGGTGTCCATGTAGTCCCTCGGTGCTCTTGCCCACGGGCCAGGCACCCAGCGCGGCACGGGCACTGCGTTTGCCCAGCAGCGGGCGCGTATGAATCCAAGGTCGAACGGCAGGTTGTGCCCTATCGGGTACGTGGACACGTCAGCCCATGGCAGCAGAGCGCGGTCAATGCCCTCAAAGCGGCGGGCCAACAGCTCTTCGATGGAGCGCAGGGCGCGCACCAGGAATGCGCCCTCGGGCTCGTGCAGCTCGCGCACAGTCACTTGTGCGTCGCCCTCGAGGAGCGCGCAGCCGACGGCGCAAAGCTCCCCCTGGGATGGGTCGAGCGCTTGCTTGCGGTAGGCGCTTTCCAGGGCGGCTTCGGCCTCTGTGTCCCACCAGTTCTGAATGCTTTCGGGCTTTTTGAGGGCGGCGGGCGGGCGCAGCTCTGCACGCGCCTGCTCGCGGGCGTCGGGGTGCTGGGATGGGACGGTTTCTACATCCAAAAAGATAGCAGTCATTGCAGTCTCCAAGCGCTTTAGAAAGGAATGTCGTCGTCCATATCGTCGAAGCCCGACGATGCGGGTGCCCCAGCCTGGGTAGCAGGTGCGGCAGCAGGTGCCGCAGCAGGTGCAGCGCGGCGGGTCAGCTCCCGCCACTCGGGGCTTGCCTCGATCTGCTCGCGCAGGCGCTGGGGCAGCAACGGCAGGTCTTCGCCGCAGAGCGGGTCGGACAAGTCGAACACCAGAGCGCCCACGACGGCCTGCGGCGCTGGCATGCTGCGCGGCAGCGGGCTGATGCTGGCGATGTTTGCGAAGTCTTTTTCTCCGCGCTGCACGTGCACCAAATTAAGCAAGGCGGGCGCGTTGATCAACTTCTCAACGTTGAACCCGGTCAGCTCCTCAGCGGTAAATGGGCGGCCTCGCCACGCCTCCAAAAAGGCCCTCAGAGCGCTTTTTTTGTGAAGGCTGGCGGTAAACCTGCGGCTCACTTGAAAATGCTCGCCAGTGCTGCGGAATTCGGCCAATTGTCAAGTAATAAGCACTTTGCGCGCGAATTTGGTTTCGCCCTGATATTCGCTTTTTTGCGTGCCCAAGTCGATTATTCGGCTGCATCGTGCAGCTTGCGGGCCTGAAGGTGGCAGTTCAAATGTTTCACTGCCGGTCTCGGATATTGTCAAAGCCATTTCGATTACCTCGTTTCGGTTGAGTTGCGGGTCTCGGTAATTGCTCGGTCTAATTGCGGTCTTTTTTCTGTGAACGCCGCGCACGTGACGGCGTGGCCCTCGGGCGGCCACACGATGCCGAAGTGCTCGCGCAGGCCAGCCTCGACCGGGCGTCCGCAGGTGGCGTAGGGAAGGCGGTGCGCGCAGGCTCGGCAGGTGCGTGCAACAGGGGCGACGCCGGTGCAACTGCTGTGCAACAAAACGGCCTCTTTTTGGGGGGTGTTTGTTGCACGGTTTTTGGGGTGGTGTTGCGTGGGTGTTGCGTTGCCTGTTGCGCTGCAATCCCTTATTTCATGCGGGGTTGCGGCGTTTTGTTGCGCGGGTGTTGCGTTGCCTGTTGCGCTGCAACTCGGTTTTGTTGCGTGTTGCGCCCCTATAGGCACGCAACACGCAACAGCGAGGGCCAAATCGCTGCGCAAGCTCATTTTTTGGACTCCTGGGGCAGGTCTCCCTGCTCCCGCGCTTTGCGCAGCGCGCGGCTCACGGATGACTTGGCAAGATCGAGTTCGGCGGCAATTTCTGTTTGGCTCAGGCCCTCCTTCGAAAGCGCCAAGATGCGCTCGTAGTTGCTCGCCGCAACGCTGCGCCAGCTCCACCGTGCGCGGTCTTCGTCGCCGCCAAGCGTCAGCTCGATGGACTCAGCATCCTCTCCTGCGAGAGAGCGCGCCTTGGTGAACTCGGTCATGAAGACCGCGCCCTGCTGTGGGTCGTAGTCCTTCGGGCGCGAAAGCCCAATGACCACGTCGAGCAGGTCTTCGCGCTTGCTCGTGCCGCGTTGCTGGCCGCCTTTGCCCGCGTGATGCACCAGGACAACAGCCAGGCCGCGCCTGCGCAGGCGCAAAATCCAGTCCGCGACGGGGAGCCAGCTTTCAGCCTCGTTTTCGCGGCCAGAGCGCGCCCATGCGCTCAAGTTGTCCAGGAATATCACGGCGGTGTCCGGGTCGATCAGCGCGTCAATTTCCGCCTGCCCTTGCGCCGTGGATAAATCGGGAAGCGGAACGCCGTCGGGAAGTAAGTCGGGCGAGAAAATGCGCAAATAGCCTTCGGCGGGCTCAATATCAGGGCAATGCTGCAAAAGGCGCTTTTGCATTACCACGCCGGGTAGCTCACCGTCGAGATACAAAACCTTTCGCGCTATTGGCGCAGTCCATTTTGCGAATGCGGTGCCGGTTGCAATTGCAAACGCTGCGGCAAGGCAAAAATGGGTTTTCCCAATTCCTCGCGCAGCAAATACCATTGCAAGGTCTTGCGAGTGCAGCCACGGTGAAAGAATTTCCTCACGCGGCTTGAATCGCATGCGCGCAAACTCATGCACTGCAAGGGCGCGCAGCGGCGGCGGTTGATCTACATCGTCAAGCGCCGGAAAAGTTTTTGCCGCAATCGCGTCAATCGCTGCGGCAGTGCGCGCAATGCGTGCTTCGTCGAACTCTGTGGTCATAGAACGACCTCCGCGACGGTGGACACGCGCGCTGCGGCCTGCAGTAGGCGTTGCTTGTCGTGTTCGCTGAGGGCCTCGCCGCGCGCCAGGGTGCAGGCTGCGAGCGCCACCAGGGCGGCCTCGCGCGCCAGCAGCTCGAGCGCATCGCGGGCCGGAAACGGCGCAGGGCGGGCGTGGGCGGGTACGTCGCCACCCACCCATGCACCCAAGTCTTTCGCGGCCTCCACGAACGATTTGCCGGTCAGCGCGCGGTGGTACGCAAGCACGTCGCCGCCACGAGCGCCGCAGCCTGCCATGCACACCCAAGCGCCGGTTTCTGAGTTGACGCGCAGGCTGTCGCTGCCTCCGTGGAAGTTGCACGGCGCGGTGCGCCACTTGCCGCGTCCCTGCAGCACGAGCCCAACGGACTCGAAGTAGGTCAGCGGGTCAGGAAGGCGGCTGCGGTCGAAGCCAAGTCCTTGTTTTGCTTGGCTTTTTGGTGTAAAATCGTCCGCGGTTCTTGAGGTGAGGGGGCTGGCGGCAGGGGTGGCGCCAGCCCTATTTTTTTGCGCGCTTGCGCCTGCCGCTGCTGCGGCATTTTGTGCGGTGCTGGGCATGGAATCACTCCTTGCCCAGCGTGGCAATCAGCTTTTGGATGTCGGAAGCGCGCCAGCCCACGGCGCGCTGTCCTAGGCGCACGCTTTGCGGGTAGCGTCCGCTGCGCACTCCGTGCCACCAGGTCGATTTCGAGACCGGGACAATTTCCAGGACTTGAGGCAGGCGCAGGACGCGGTCGTGGATGATCTCTGCGCGCTGCGCAACAAAATGACCCTTATCAGTCATGGGGTAATTTCCTTTTGGAGACTACCCAGAGTAGGATCGAGTGGCCCTGCCAAGAGCCGTGCCTATTCCTACTCCGGGGTTGGTACGTGAAGGGGGTCGGTTGCCGCCGATCCCCTTCTCCTTTTTGCGCTCTTCAAAAACGCAAATTCATTGTGCCTGTATTCGGCCGGACTGCAAAAAAGCAGCAAAGACGTGGTGGTGCAAAAAAGTGCACCAGATGGCGCATCTTGCACCACGCGAAAAAAAAGCAGTCCGAAACGCTATAAAAACGATTGCATAAAATCCTTTCACGACAAAGGTTTAGCGGTCTTTTTGTCATTTTTTGCTTTTTGTTGTTTTCGTGCAAATTTGCTTGACGTCGATCAGCAAAAAGTTCAGGAAGTCGTTCTTCTCGTACTGCTGCGCGTCGTTAAAGCGCTCGTGGAAGTTCTGCAGCTTGTCGTGGATCGCCTCGGCCAAGAACTTCACCTAGAAGCGCAGCAGTAGCTCGCCCACTGCGCCATCAGCTCACGGCGGCGCTCGAACAGGTCGCTTCTCTGATATGCGGCCTCCACGCGGTCTTGGTTTGCGTGCGCCAGGGCCGCCTCGGTGACGCTGCGCGGGAAATTGGTCTGCTCTTCGGCCCAAACACGGAACGAGCTGCGAAACCCGTGCACGGTAACGCCGGGCGCGACGGCGTGCAAAACCTTGTTGATGGCCACGTCGCTCAGAACTCCGTCACGCGCACCAGGGAAGATCAGGTCGGTGGACACGCGGCGCAGTGCCTGAGCCTGGGCCAGCACGGCCACTGCCGCGTCGGATAGCGGCACGCGATGCTCGCGGCCTGCCTTCATCCGAGAAGCTGGGACGGCCCACACGCGGGCCTGCAGGTCGATCTCCGCCCACGTCGCCGCGCGCGCCTCGCCACTGCGGCAGGCGGTCAGGACGATGAACCGAAGCGCCAGGGCGGAAACGTGGTCTTGGATCGCCAGCTGGGCCGTGATGCGCGGCACGTCGGCATAGGGTGCTGCTGCGTGGTGCGCAACCCGCGTGACCTTGCGCGGCGCGGGCAGCACTTTGTCGAGGCAACCCTTCCAGCGCGCAGGATTCGGGACGTCGCATAGTCCGTGCACTGCGGCGTAGTCCAACACTGCCTCGATACGCTGGCGCACGCGCGTAGCGGTCTCCGTCTTGGTTGCCCAAAGCGGCAGCAGGATCGCCTTCACGTCCGCGATGCCGACGTCTGCGGGTGGTTTTTCGCCAATGGCGGGCAGCACGTAGTCGCGCAGGGTGTTTGCCCACTGCTGCGCGTGTTTGGCATTGCGCCAGCCTGGGCGCTTGGACTCGATCAGCTCGCTGGCGCAGTCGGCAAAGGTCTTTGGCTTTTCGGCGGCGCTGGATGTGCGCGCCAGCACCGTTGCCGGGTCTTTGCCGTTGAGGATGGCGTTGCGCATGGCGGCGGCAATCGTGCGGGCCTCAGCAAGGCCGCGTGAGTGCGTAGGCCCCAGCCCCAGCTCGCGCACCTTGCCGGCGGCCTTGTACCGAAAGACCCACGCGCGTGACCCACCAGGGCGCACGCGCAGGTACAGATTGCCGCCGTCGCTGTGCGAGCCCTCTGGCGCGGTAGCGACGAAGCGGGGGGAAAGTTTTTTCTCGGTAGCCACAAAAGCACTCCTCCAAACTATCCGGTCTTTCTCTGTGTCTTACCGGATGACGTGGATTGCAGTGTAGCTTGATGGACTTATTCGGACAACAATATCGACTAACTCATTGATTTTTTGGTGATTTTTGGATCGCCTCGGATTTATCTGGACTGCTATTCAGCGGACGCCCTCTCCGCCAGAAAGTCTTTTGCGCCATTGCGTCATAAAGCGCTAATGCGCGTCCCTCAAGCCCCGCAGGTCCAAAAGGTCGGCGGGCTTTCTTTTTGCCAAGGCTGCTTGCGCTGCTGGCAGCGAAATACCTGCATCTCCGGGTACATTCGCTGCTGCCCTGTCCTTTTGCTTGCCAAGGAGCCTTCGCCATGAATTTCCGTTTTACCTTGCTCGCCAGCAGCGTTCTTGCGCTGGCCGCTTGCGCCTCCACTGCTCCCGCTCCCGCCCCCGCTGCCACGGCTTCGCTCGCACCCACGCGCGGCAATGCGACAGTGGGGACGGTGCAATTCGTCCAGCAGGGCGATGCGGTGCGTGTTTCAGGCGAGGTGCGTGGCCTCAAGCCGAATGCCGAACATGGTTTCCACATCCATGAAAAAGGCGACTGCTCCAGCGGCGATGGCTTGAGCGCTGGCGGGCACTTCAACCCGGCTGGCAAGCCCCATGGACATGGCGGCATGGATGAAGGCATGCACCATGTCGGCGATCTACCCAATCTCAAGGCGGATGCGCAGGGCGTGGCGCGGTTCAGCTTCGAGTCCCGCACGCTGCGCATAGGCAGTACGGCAAATGACATCGTCGGCCGGGGGCTGATCGTGCACCGCGACCCTGACGACTACGTCTCCCAGCCCGTGGGCAATGCGGGCCCGCGGCTGGCCTGCGGCGTCATTCAGCGCCAGTGAGCAGACCGGCAGGCACGGTATTCCCGGTGCCGGCAAAGTCATCCTGACACACCCGATCGCGGCCGGCGGCCTTGGCTCGGTACAGTGCCGCGTCGGCGCGGGCGAGGAGTTGCGCTGCGCTTTCGCCCTGATCGAACTGCGCCACGCCAAAGCTGGCCGTCAGGTGCAGTTCCCGCCCAGCAACCTGCACCGGTGCTGACTGGGTTAAGACCCGCAGGCGCTGGGCCAGCTGCACGGCGTCTTCCAGACCGCAATCGGGCAGAACGATGATGAACTCCTCACCGCCATAGCGCGCAACCCAGTCGATCGGGGTGCGCAGATTTGCCAGGTAGCGCTGCGCCAGCTCGCGCAGCACTACATCGCCCGTAGCGTGGCCGAATCCGTCGTTGATGCGCTTGAAGTAATCCAGGTCGGCAAACATGACGCTCAGAGCGCGTCCGTAGCGCAGGCTGCGCTGCAGCTCTATGGGCAGGCGCTCGTCTATCGCGCGGCGGTTCAGGCAGCCAGTGAGCGTATCGGTGCGGGAAAGCTCCTGCACCTCGGTCACGAGTTCTTCAAGTTGCTGCGTGCGCTCAAGCACAAGCTGGTCCAGGTTCTGGATGTGGCCGCGCAAAGCCTCCTGCAGGCGCGCAATGCCTTGCACCAGCAAATCGATCTCGTCCTGGTGCGCGCGCGTGGGCCGCACATACGTCAGCGGCAGCGAAAGATTGTGGGGCTTGAGTTCGGTGGCAAAGCGCGCGATCTGCTGCAGGGGCTTCTGCAGATCGCGCCGCAGCACCCCCGCTGCGGTCAGGCAGAGCAATAAAGTGATAAGCAGGTAGCCACCCACCACCGCCGCGGTCTGGGTCCATATTTGCTTGTGGAAATAGCTGGCATTGGCCCAGATTTCGAGCGTTCCCAGGGAGTTGCCGCCGCTGTGCCTGGGTGAAGGAATTTGCAGCACCACAGAAGGCGGGATGTCGCCGTAGCCGACCTTGCCGGCCTCGAAAACCGGGCCCGTCGCGGCACGCAGACGCACGTGCCCGACTTCCGGCAGACTCACCAGCGACTGCACCTGGCGCTGCACGGCGCTCGTTTCGATGTCCCACAAGGCCGTGGACAGCAGGCTCACGCCGTTTTCCGCGATCACGTGCACGGCACGCGCGAACTCTTTTTGTCCCCGCTGGTATTCGAAAACTGCCTGCAGACCACCTAGCAGCAGCATGCAAAGCAGTGCCAGGGCCACGATGCGCCGAATCAGCACCGAGGCGATGGAGCGAAACGGCGCGGGTATGGCCGTGGCTGCGGATTCAGACGCTGGTCCGGAACGAGGCATGGGTATCTTGCTGCAATCCATCCGCCGCTACTGCAGCAAGGGCAACAGGCTGAAATCGTAATGCTGACGCCGAGGATTCAGTGCCTTGCTATAAGGCCTGAAGTCCAGTGGGTGCGCGGGGTCGAGCAGACGCTGCGCAAAGCGCTGCGCGAGGCGTGCGTCGAACAGCACGAACATGGGCCGTTGCTGCTCCAGCCCCTGCGCCTCGAAGTCCACCCCGTGCGCGTAGTCGAACAGCATCACCAGCGCCCAGGCCCCCGTCATGAAATGCCCGCCGGCAAGCGCCGAAAGCGCGCCGCTGCGCAGGCTCGCGAATGCCTCCTCGGAGGTGTTGATGCCGCTGAACCAGGCATCCTTGCCCGGCTGACCGCCGCGTGCCCGCCAGGCATCCATGGCGCCAAACGCCATCAGGTCATTGCCGGCCCACACCAGACGCGCTGCCGGATAACGCTGGTAGAGCCAAGCCGCCTGCTCGGCGGCCTTGTCGCGCCGCCAGTCGCCAAACACCTGCTGCACCAGGACAACATCCTTGGCTTCGGCCACGGCGCGCTCCATGCCAGCGTTGCGCGCTATGGATGAAGGAGTCGAACGGTCTCCGGCAATGGCCAGCAACTGCAACTTGCCATCGGCTGCGCGTGCTGCCCCCGCGGCCTTGGCGCGGGCAATGAGCGCGCGCGCCGTGAGGTAACCGGCTTCTTCTGCCTGCGGCTCCAGGCTGCCAAGCCAGAGGCGGTGGCGGGTGCGGGGTGCGCCTGTTTCTTCGCGGCTGCGACCATGCACCGCGCTGAAGACCATGAAGCTGCGGATGCCCGAGCCTTCGAGGATGCGCAGGACTTCGGGCCCGGTGCCGTAATCGTTGCTAAAAATCACGTAATCGGGCCTGACGGGCGGCGTAGGCGAGCTGGGCGAGCTTGCAGGCGCACGCGCCGCGAGCTGCCGCGCCAGGGTCAGGGCCTGCACGTGGTCGCGGTGGGCGTAGTGCACTTCCAGCGTCACGCCCAGGCTGCGCGCCGCCTGCGCCATGGCTGCCGATGCGCTCGCCCAATACGCTTCATCGGGCTTGCCGGGGTTGATGAAGGCCACCGACATGGCCCATGCCGGGCCGAACCACCAAAGGCCCAGCCCCATCACAAACCAGCGCGGAAATAGGTTTGCCATCGTGCCGCCCCGAACAGCTGCCGACTCAGTCTCTCAGAGAGACTCACAGCCGCTCGGCCACCCAGGCCTGCACCGAGGCCAGGGACGCAGGCAAGGCCGCGGCGTTGGTGCCGCCTGCCATGGCGAGGTCGGGCTTGCCGCCACCCTTGCCACCCACTTGCTGCGCGACGAAATTCACTAGCTCGCCGGCCTTGATGCGCGCGGTTTCGGCCTTGGTCACGCCGGCGGCCAGTTGCACCTTGTCGCCATCGACGGCGGCGAGCACGATCACGGCGCACTTGAGCTTGTCCTTGAGTCTGTCCATGGTGTCGCGCAGCGTTTTTGCGTCAGCGCCTGCCAGCTGCGCGGCGAGCAGCTTGACGCCCTTGACCTCCACGGCCTGTGCAAGCAGCTCGTCGCCCTGTGCCGAAGCCAGCCGGCCTTTGAGCGCGGCCAGTTCTTTTTCGAGCGCGCGCTGCTGCTCCAGCGTTTGTGCGATGCGCGCCGGCAGCTCGGGCGCGGGCGCACGCAGCGCCGCGGCGGCCGCGTGCAGCGTGGTTTCGAGCTGCTGCACGTAGGCCAGCGCGCCCATGCCGGTCACGGCTTCGACGCGGCGCACGCCCGCAGCCACGCCGCTTTCATTGACGACCTTGAGCTGGCCTATGTCGCCCGTCGCCTTGACGTGGGTGCCGCCGCAGAGCTCGCGGCTGCTGCCGATGTCGAGCACGCGCACGCTGTCGCCATATTTTTCGCCGAACAGCATCATCGCGCCGGTTTTCTGTGCGCTTTCGATGTCCATCACGCGCGCCTCGGTGGGCGTGTTGGCGAGGATTTCTGCGTTCACGCGGCGCTCGATTGCGCGGATTTGCGCGGCCGTGAGCGGGGCGTCGTGCGCAAAGTCGAAGCGCGTGCGTTCGGCGTTCACGAGGCTGCCTTTTTGCTGCACGTGGCTGCCCAGCACTTCGCGCAGGGCTTTGTGCAGCAAATGCGTGGCCGAGTGGTTGCGCATGGTGGCCGCGCGCAGCTCGAGGTTGACGCTGGCCGTGACGTGGTCGCCCACGTTGAGCGTGCCCGCCACGAGCGTGCCGTGGTGGCCGTGCACGTCGGCCTTGATCTTTTGCGTGTCTTGCACCTCGAAATGCGCCGAACCGCTGGTGATCGCCCCCTGGTCGCCCACCTGCCCGCCGCTCTCGGCGTAAAACGGCGTGCTGTCGAGCACGAGCACGCCGCTTTGCCCGGCCTTGAGCGCAGCCGCGGGCGTGCCTTCGACATAGATCGCGACGATCTTGGCGGGGGCCTCTAGCGCTTCGTAGCCGACGAAGGTGCTTGCCGGGCCGTTGTATTCGAGCGCGCGCTCCATCTTGAACTTGCCGGCGGCGCGCGCCTGGGCTTTCTGCTTTTCCATCGCGGCATGAAAGCCCGCCTCATCGACCTGCACGCCGCGTTCGCGGCAGACGTCCTGCGTCAAGTCGAGCGGGAAGCCGTAGGTGTCGTGCAGTTTGAACGCCAGCTCGCCAGGCAACAGCTTGCTGCCATCGGCCAGCGCCGCGTCGAGGATCTCCATGCCGTGGGCCAGGGTCTCGAAAAAGCGCTCCTCCTCGGTCTGCAGCACGTCCATGATGCGCTGCTGGTTTGCGGCGAGGTGCGGATACGCCGCGCCCATTTGCGCCACCAAGTCCGGCACCAGCTTGTGGAAGAACGGCGCCTTGCAGCCCAGCTTGTAGCCGTGGCGGATGGCGCGGCGGATGATGCGCCGCTGCACGTAGCCGCGCCCTTCATTGCTCGGGATCACGCCGTCGGCCACCAGGAAGGCCGTGGCGCGGATGTGGTCGGCAATCACCTTGAGCGAGGGGTTGTGCAGGTCGGCCGTGCCCGTCTCGCGCGCGGCGGCCTGGATCAGGTGCTGGAACAGGTCGATCTCGTAGTTGCTGTGCACGCCCTGCAAAATGGCGGCGATGCGCTCCAGCCCCATGCCGGTATCGACGCAAGGCGCGGGCAGCGGCTTGACCGAGCCGTCCTCGGCCATGTCGAACTGCATGAACACGTTGTTCCAGATTTCGATGTAGCGGTCGCCGTCGGCGTCAGGGCTGCCGGGCGGGCCGCCGGGGATTCCGGGGCCGTGGTCATAAAAAATCTCCGAGCAAGGGCCGCAGGGGCCGGTGTCGGCCATCATCCAGAAGTTGTCGGACTGGTATTTGCCGCCCTTGTTGTCGCCTATGCGCACCACGCGCTCGGGCGGCAGGCCGATCTCCTTGGTCCAGATGTCATAGGCTTCGTCGTCGTCGATATACACCGTGGCCCAGAGGCGCTCGGGCGGCAGGCAGAACACTTCCGTGAGCAGCTCCCAGGCCCACTTCAGCGCTTCGCGCTTGAAATAGTCGCCAAAGCTCCAGTTGCCCAGCATCTCGAAGAAGGTGTGGTGGCGCGCGGTGTAGCCCACGTTTTCGAGGTCGTTGTGCTTGCCGCCGGCGCGCAGACAGGCCTGCACCGAGGCCGCACGCACATAGGGGCGCTTGTCGGCGCCGAGAAAAACGTCCTTGAACTGCACCATGCCCGAGTTGGTGAACATCAGCGTCGGGTCATTGGCCGGCACGAGCGGGCTGCTGGGCACGATGGTGTGGCCGCGCGCGGCAAAAAAGTCCAGGAAGGTCTTGCGGATGTCCGCGACGGAAAAGGGAGGTGTGCGCATGGATGGTGTGAGGGTGGTGTGCAACAAGCGCGCCGCCGATACGGGCTCGCAGGCGCGCTTTGCATAACATTTCATTATAGGTTTGGCCCTGTCTCCGACGCTGCAGCGCACAAAACCGTCGCTTGTTATCCTGCAGTGCTTTTCGTAGTCCCTTCCGTTTCTGGAGCTTTGTCCATGACCGCATCACCCCTCGCCGCCCTCCAAGACCCCAGCCTGCTCAAGACCGACGCGCTCATCGATGGCCGCTGGGTTGCCGGTACGGCACGCTTTGCCGTGCACGACCCGGCCACAGGCCGCCACCTGGCCGACGTGGCCAAGCTCGGGCCAGCGGAGGCCGAAGCCGCGATCGCCGCCGCCAACGCCGCCTGGCCCGCCTGGCGCAACCTCACGGCCAAAGAGCGCAGCATTTTGCTGCGCAAGTGGTACGACCTGCTCATGGCCAACGCCGACGACCTGGGCCGCATCATGACGGCCGAGCAGGGCAAGCCGCTGCCCGAAGCCAAGGGAGAAGTGGCTTACGGCGCGAGCTTCGTCGAGTGGTTTGCCGAGGAGGCCAAGCGTATCAACGGCGAGACGCTGCCGCAGTTCGACAACAACCGCCGCCTGCTGGTGCTGCGCCAACCCGTGGGCGTGTGCGCCGCGATCACGCCGTGGAACTTTCCGCTTGCCATGATCACGCGCAAGGTGGCGCCGGCGCTTGCCGCAGGCTGCCCGGTGGTCATCAAGCCGGCCGAGCTCACGCCGCTCACGGCGCTCGCCGCGGCCGAGCTCGCGGTGCGCGCGGGCATTCCGGCCGGCGTGCTCAACGTCCTCACGAGCGACGGCCCCGGCAGCGTGGAGATCGGCAAGGTGCTATGCGCGAGCGACGTGGTGCGGCACCTGAGCTTCACGGGCTCTACCGAGGTCGGCCGCATCCTGATGGCGCAGTGCGCACCCACGGTGAAAAAGCTCTCGCTCGAACTCGGCGGCAATGCGCCCTTCATCGTGTTCGACGACGCCGACCTCGACAGCGCCGTCGAGGGTGCCTTTGCAAGCAAGTACCGCAACGCGGGCCAGACCTGCGTGTGCTCCAACCGCATCTACGTGCAAGAAGGCGTGTACGAGGAATTCGTGCAGAAGTTTGCCGCCAAGGTGCGCACGGCCAAGGTGGGCAATGGTTTTGAAGAAGGCGTGAACCAGGGCCCGCTGATCGAGGAAGCCGCCGTGGAGAAGGTCGAACGCCACGTGCAAGATGCCGTCGCCAAGGGCGCGCGCGTGCTCACGGGGGGCAAGCGCCTGGGCGGCCTGTTCTTCGAGCCCACCGTGGTCGCCGATGCCACGCCCGAAATGCTGTGCGCGCGCGAGGAGACCTTCGGCCCGTTCGCCCCCGTGTTCAAGTTCCGCACCGAACAGGAAGCCGTCGCCGCCGCGAACGCCACCGAATACGGCCTGGCGAGCTATTTTTACAGCCGCGACGTAGGGCGCATCTTCCGCGTCGCCGAGGCGCTCGAATACGGCATGGTCGGCATCAACGTGGGCATCCTCGCGACCGAGCACGTGCCGTTTGGCGGCGTCAAGCAATCGGGCCTTGGCCGCGAAGGCTCGCACCACGGTATCGACGAGTACGTGGAGCTCAAGTATTTGTGCGTGGGGGACATTCTGAAATGAGCTCGTCTGGAGTCCATTTGCTTCTACAAAAATAGCTGCTAGCGCTTGATACATAAGCGCTAGATGCCATTTTGACCTAAAACTAAGACGCACTGCGTGTGCGCCCCACGGAGACAAGCCCATGCCTGCATCGAATCCCCTTTTGCCCCGGCGCGCGGCCGCTGCCTTGCTGCTGGCCGCGCTCGCCCTGCCTGCGGCGCTGCAAGCGCAAACGGCGCACACCACCGCTGGCGCTGCAGCCAACCAGCCCATCAAGCTGCTCGTCGGCTATGCGCCCGGCGGGCCGGTCGATGCGGCGGCGCGCCTGTTCGCGCCGTATTTCGCGCAGGCACTCGGGCAGACGGTACTGGTGGACAACAAACCCGGTGCGGGCGGCGTGCTCGCGGGCGATGCGGTCGCCAAGTCCGCGCCCAACGGCCTCACGATCTTCTTCGCAGGCAGCCCGACGATGACCATCAGCCCGCACATCCTTGGCACCCTGCCCTTCGACCCGGCCAAAGATCTGGTCGCCATCGCCCCCATCCTGAGCTACGCCAACGTGCTCGTCGTGAACAAAGACCTGCCGTTTCGCAGCGTGCCCGCGCTCGTGGCCTATGCCAAGGCGCATCCGGGGCAGCTCTCCTACGGCTCGGCCGGCATCGGCAGCTCGAACCACCTGAGCGGAGAGCTTTTTGCCGCCCGCACAGGCACGCAGCTCACACATGTTCCGTATAAGGGCAACGCGCCCGCGATGACGGACGTGATCGGCGGGCAGATCAGCATGATGTTCGACATCATCGGCAGCGCGCGCAACTACATCGCCTCGGGCCGCGTGCGCCCGCTTGCCGTAACCTCGCGCGAGCGCAATGCATCCTTGCCGCAAGTGCCCAGCATGCAGGAAGCCGGCGTCGCGGACTATGACGTGGGTGGCTGGATCGGGCTGTACGGCCCGGCCAAGATGCCCGCCGAACTCGTCGCACGCTACAGCGAAGCGGCACGCCGCGCACTCGCGCAGGACGAACTCCGGCGCAAATTGGTCGAGCAGGGCTACGACGTCTGGAGCGGCAGCGCGCAAGCGCTGGCCGAACGCGCGGCGCGCGACTTCAGGCTCTGGGGCAGCGTCGCCAAAGGCATATATGTGCAGCCATGATCCATTGGGGCTATTTGCCTTGCTCGGCACCTGCGCATGCTTCACCCACTGATAAACTCCAAGGATTCTGCCGGCCCACCCTCTGCAAAGTGCCCCTCTCCGCGGCCTCCTCTCTCATCGACGTGCGCGACTTGCGCCTGGACACTGCCCATGCCTTGGCAGTGCAGGCGGGCGCCGATGATGCCGCGCTGCGCTCCCTGCCCCCGACGCAGTACGTACAAGGCCTGATCGACGGTTTGTGCGAACTTTCCGTGCAAGACCCACTGACGGGCCTTGCCAACCGCCGCCATTTCGAGACGGTTTTAGAGCAAGAGATGGACCGTGTGTCGCGCTCCGGTGAGTCGGCCCTGCTGCTGATGATGGACATAGACTATTTCAAACGCATCAACGACCTCCACGGCCATGTGGTGGGCGACAAGGTCTTGCAATCCGTGGCGCGCACCTTGAGCGCCTGCGTGCGCCCCATGGATACCCTGGCGCGCTACGGCGGTGAAGAATTCGCCGTGGTATTGCCTACCTGCCAGACGGCATTCGGCACCATGGTGGCCGAGCGCATACGCCGCATGGTGGCCGAGACCCCCATCCACGTCTCGCCAACGCAAGAGCTGCAAGTCACCCTCAGCGTGGGCGGTGCCTTCGCCATGCCCTGGATACGCTCCACGCCCGAGCTCTGGATAGAGCGCGCCGACCAGCAGCTCTACCTCGCGAAGTCCGGTGGGCGCAATTGCGTGCGCATTGAAGCGCAACCCGACAGCACCGTCAGCGCCGAGGAAAAAAGCCTGTTGTTCGGCGGCTCCTTTCCGTCTTCCGCCTGGGGGAGCCTCTCCGCCACGGATGCAGCCAGCAGCGCCTGAAGAAAGCACAAGATGAACGACGCGCTGCCCCCAAAGAACACAGAGACCACAGAGGCCCCTGCTACGCCTGCTGCCGCACCCGCATCCAGGGTGCGCGGCGCGGGCGCCCATATCGTTGCCATCACCAGCGGCAAAGGTGGTGTGGGCAAGACCTTCGTTTCGGCCAACCTGGCTGCCGCGCTCACGCGCCGCGGTCTGCGCGTACTCGTGCTCGACGCCGACCTGGGCCTGGCCAACCTCGACGTGGTGCTGAACCTGCACCCCAAGGTCACACTGCACGAAGTTTTTACCGGCAAGGCCACACTCGACGAGGCCATCGTCGAAGCGCCGGGCGGCTTTTCCGCGCTGCTCGCGGGTTCGGGCATGGTCGAGTATTCGCGCCTCACGCCCGAGGTACGCAACCAGTTCATCCAGGTCATTGAGACGATTCGCCCGCGCTACGACGTGATCCTGTTGGACACGGGCGCGGGCATTTCCGACGTGGTGTTGTTTTCCGTGTCGCTGGCGCAAGAGGTTTTGCTCGTCGCGACGCCCGAGCCCACCTCACTCACCGACGCCTACGCCGCGATCAAGGTGCTGTGCACGCAGCAAAAACGCCTGCACGTGCGCCTGGTCATCAACCAGACGGCACGCCCCGGTGACGGCCGCGCCATCACGAGCCAGCTGCAGCAGGTGCTCGAGCGCTTCGTCAAGACCGAATCGGGCCGGCCGGTGCGTCTGATCCACATGGGTGACATCCCGGCCGACCCTTCGGTGCGTGAGGCCATCATGCGCCGCCAATTGCTGCTGCAACTGCTGCCCGGCTGCCCGGCTGCGCTGGCCATGCTGCAGCTTGCCGGCAAGATCGAGGCCACGCTGCCCGGCGCTGCGGCGTCAAAGTAAAGCGAAGTGCGGCCGTGCGGCCGTGCTGGGCACCGCCCGGCGGTGCCTGCGCAATACCGCGCTACTCAAACCCCGAGCCGCGCCGCAAGCCGCGCGACGCGCTGGCCCAGGATGCGGCCATTTTCAAGGTCACCTGCAAACATCTCACCGGCCGAGGCATCTGCGGGCGCCTGCGCCGCCGCGCCGCTGAAGGTGCCGATCCAGTTCACATCGTTGCGCGTGGCTGCCTTGGCGTTGGAGGGCAAATGCCCGAGCCCTACCCACAAACCACCGTGCTGCATCGCGAGGTGAAAGAAATAATCGAGCGTGACCTGCTTGTCGCCGTTGACGCTGGCGCTGCAGGTAAAACCCGCAAACAGCTTGTCCTTCCAGGACTGGCTGAACCAGGGCTTGGACGACGCATCGGCAAACTTCTTGAACTGCCAGCTCGGCCCGCCCATATAGGTGGGCGCGCCGAAAATCACGGCCTGCGCGGCCTGCAGCGCCTCCCAACCGCCTTCTGGCAGATTGCCGTCGGCGTCGATGGCGATCAATTGCGCGCCAGCCCCTTCGGCCACGGCTTGCGCGAGCCGCTGCGTATGTCCATAACCCGAGTGGTAAACGACGACCGTTTGTGGCATGCGAAACTCTCCCAAAAAGGATGACAGGGATTCCATGATAGTGCCGCACGACGACGCCCATTCGCGCGCTTTTGCATCTGTGGCAGGGGCACCCCCAGGCTACCGCGGCCGCTTCGCGCCCTCGCCCACGGGGCCGCTGCACGCGGGCTCGCTCGTCGCAGCGCTGGCGAGCTGGCTGGACGCGCGCGCCTGGCACGGTGGCCGTGGCGGGCGCTGGCTCGTGCGCATCGAGGACGTCGATACGCCGCGCTGCGTGCCGGGCGCGGCCGAGCACATCCTGCATCAGCTCGCCACCTGCGGCCTGCGGCCCGACGAGCCGCCCGTATGGCAATCGCAGCGCGGTGCGCTGTACCAGGCGGCGCTCGACCAGCTCATCGCCCAAGGGCAGGCCTATCCCTGCGCCTGCTCGCGCAAAGACATTGCCGCCGCGCTGTGCGCCCAGGGCCACGCACCTGCGCGCCACGCCACCCTGCCCTACCCCGGCACCTGCCGCGCCGGCCTGCAAGGGCGGCCCGCGCGGGCTTGGCGTTTTCGTGTCGACAATTTCAAGCCAAATCAGGCGTTAGTGCAGATACAGAAAGCGCAAGGCGCTCTTTTTTCGATTGCAGACAGCACGGTGCACTGGCATGACCGCAGAGTAGGCGCACAAGTGCAGGACGTCGCGCATGCGGTCGGCGACTTCGTGCTGCGCCGCGCCGATGGCCTGTGGGCATACCAGCTCGCCGTGGTCGTCGATGACGCGGCGCAAGGCATCACGCACGTGGTGCGCGGCGAAGACCTTACCGACAACACGCCGCGCCAGATCCTGCTGCAAAACGCCCTCGGGCTGCCCACGCCGCACTATCTGCACACGCCGCTAGTCTGCGCTGCGAACGGCGAAAAGCTCTCCAAGCAAAACGGCGCCGCGCCGCTCGACCTGCGCGACCCCTTACGCGCGCTCAGCGCGGCTGCGCATGTGCTAGGCTTGCCGGCCCCGCCCACGCCCCCCCAGCGCTCCATTCCCGAGGCTTTGGCTTGGTGGGGGCAAGCTTGGTTACATAAAAACTACAATCGCCCCCGTGAGCACGCCAAGCCCTTTCCTTCACCTTCGCTCTGATACTTTTCCTGACAGCGAAGCCCCCCTCGCCGGCGGCGCCCCGGCAGACGTGCCGCATCCCAAAGCCATCAAAAGCTACGTGCGCCGCGCAGGCCGCACCACGACGGGCCAGGCCAAGGCCTTGGCCGAGTGGGGCCAGCGCTTCATCGTGCCCTACGCGCCTGCGCCGCTGGATGTAGAAGCCGTGTTCGGCCGCAAGGCGCCGCTGGTGCTCGAGATCGGCTTCGGCATGGGTGAGGCCACGGCGCACATCGCACGTCTGCGTCCCGAGGACGATTTTCTGTGCTGCGAGGTGCATGAGCCCGGCGTAGGCGCATTGCTCAAGCGCATAGGCGAACAGGGCCTCACCAACATCCGCATCGTGCAGCACGACGCCGTCGAGGTGCTGGAGCACATGCTCGCGCCCGCTTCGCTCGCCGGTGTGCACATCTTTTTCCCCGACCCCTGGCACAAAAAGCGCCACCACAAACGCCGCCTGATCCAGCCCCCCCTCGTCGCCAAGCTCGCGCAGCGCCTCGCGCCCGGCGGCTACCTGCACTGCGCCACCGACTGGCAGCCGTACGCCGAACAGATGTTAGACGTTCTAAGCGCCGAGCCTCTGTTGCAAAACACCGCCCCAGATTACGCGCCCAAACCTGCCTACCGCCCCTTGACAAAATTCGAAAACCGCGGCCTGCGGCTCGGGCACGGCGTGTGGGACCTGGTCTTCGTGCGCCGCCATTGAGAGCTCCAGCCAACCATGAAACCGATTCTGCAAAACCTCGCCGACATGACTGCGCACCGCGATCACGTGCGGCTGGAAGTCTCGGTGCTCTCCACCTTGCAGAAGCTCAGCAGCGTCAGCGACGTGCGCGCACTCGAAATTTTCAACGACGCCGGCGTGCCCAGCCTGCGCCCGCGCACCTGGCTGGCAAACGGCAAACTCGTCTCGACCCGCAGCCAAGCCAGCACCGACCCGCGGCGCGAGCCGCTGGCGCACTACCCTGCGCTCAACGACTGCATTGCGAACCACCGCGACAGCGCCATGGCCTCGCTGCATCGCGGCGCGCACACGCTCTGGCTGCCGGTGTGGATGCAAGACAAGGTCAGCACCTGCCTCGAGATCACGCGCTCACGCCCTTTTTCCGCGCACAGCCTCGACGTCATCAAGGGCATTTTTCAGGTCTACAAAAACTACCAAAGCCTGCTCGAATACAGCGAGCGCGACGCCCTCACGGGCCTGCTCAACCGCAAGACCTTCGACGAGCAGTTTTCCCAACTCACCGCGCCGCAGTTGTCGGGCGACTCCGGCCTGACGCCCCTGTGTTCCGCATTGCCCGACGAGGACGAAACCGAACCCTTGCAGCAATGGCTCGCGCTCGTCGATATCGACCACTTCAAGCAGATCAACGACCGCTTCGGCCACCTGTTCGGCGACGAGGTGCTGATCCTCGTCGCCAACCTGCTGCGCAAGTCCTTTCGCAGCGAAGACCGGATTTTCCGCTTCGGCGGCGAGGAATTCGTCGTGCTGCTGCGCTCGGCCACACTCCCCACGGCGCGCAAGGTGCTAGAGCGCTTTCGCGGCGCGGTGCAGGATCACAGCTTCCCCCAGGTGGGCCACATCACCGTGAGCATAGGCTTCGTCGGCGCTGACAAAGGCGCGCCCGTCGAGGTGCTGGGCCTGGCCGACCAAGCGCTCTATTACGCCAAGGAACACGGGCGCAACCAGGTCTGCTACTACGATGATCTCATCGCGCAAGGTCTGCTGCAGCCCAAGGTCGCGCACGACGACGTCGAATTGTTCTGATACCGAGCTTCGCAAGGATTCTGGGCCTTCTTTCTCGCCCAGCCCAACAGACAGCATGGGCATGGCAGCTGCGCCACAATCCACGCCATGTATGCCACCCCCGTCAATCCCCAGGCCTGCGCGCAGGCTGGTGCGCAAACCGACCCGATCGCGCTGCGCGCGCCTGGCTTCGCCGCACTTGGATCGGGCTTTTATGCCGCACAGGCACCTACCCCGCTGCCAGCGCCTTATTGGGTAGCCTCCAGCGCCCAGGTCGCGCAGCTGCTGGGTCTGGACGCCGCAACCTGGCGCGACGACACCGCGCTGCAGATGTTGAGCGGCAACCGGGCGCCTGCGGCAATGCCCGCGCTCGCCACGGTGTACAGCGGACACCAGTTCGGCGTCTGGGCCGGGCAGCTCGGTGATGGGCGCGCCCTGCTGCTCGGCGAAAGCGCGCAGGGGCTCGAAGTGCAGCTCAAGGGCGCGGGGCGCACGCCCTACTCGCGCATGGGTGACGGCCGCGCCGTGCTGCGCTCGAGCATTCGCGAATTCTTGTGCAGCGAGGCCATGCACGGCCTTGGCATTCCGACCACGCGCGCCTTGTGCCTGACAGGCTCGCCCGCCCCCGTGCACCGCGAAACGCTGGAAACCGCCGCCGTACTCACGCGCGTGGCGCCGAGCTTCGTGCGCTTCGGGCACTTCGAGCATTTCTATGCCCAAGGACTGCAGCAAGATCGTTACGAATCCTTGCACGCCCTCGCCGACCACGTGATCGCACGCTACTACCCGCAGTGCCACGCGCCCACGCACACACCCGCGCAGACTTACGCGGCGTTGCTGCGTGCCGTGAGCGAGCGCACCGCGACGCTGCTTGCGCAGTGGCAGGCGGTGGGTTTTTGCCATGGCGTCATGAACACCGACAACATGAGCATCCTGGGCCTGACGCTGGACTATGGGCCGTTTCAGTTCCTCGACCGCTTCGACCCCGGCCACGTCTGCAACCACAGTGACACCGCAGGCCGCTATGCGTTCCACCGCCAACCGGCCATCGCCCACTGGAATCTGGGCTGTCTCGCGCAGGCCCTGCTGCCGCTGCTCGCAGATGAAGGCCAGGCCGTGGCCGCGCTGCAGAGCTTTCAGCCCGCGTTCACGCGCGAATTCCTGCGTCGCATGGCGGACAAGCTGGGGCTTGGCGTCGCACACGGCGGGCTGCAGGACGGCTCCGCCTTGGCCGCGCTGGTCGGCCAGCTGCTGCAGCTGCTCGCGGCCCAGCGCGTCGATTACCCCATCTTCTGGCGGCGTCTGTCGCACGCCGTCGCAAGCGGCGACTTCGCACCCGTAAGCGCCTTGTTTGCCGAGCGCAGCGGCTGGGAGCGTTGGCTGCTCTCATACAAAGAGCTGCTAACGAAGGTGGATCAAGCACAAGCGGCCGATTTGATGCTCAAAACAAACCCCAAGTTCGTGCTGCGCAATCACCTGGCGGAGCAAGTCATCCGCGCGGCGCAGCAGGGCGACTTCACCCCCTTGCAAACCCTGCAGACGCTGCTCGAAAATCCCTTCGCCGAGTACCCGGGCCACGAAGCCTGGGCCGACTTTCCGCCCGACTGGGCCGCCTCCATTACCGTCAGCTGCTCCTCATGACCTTCCCGATCCAGAAAACCGAGGCCGAGTGGCGCGCGCTGCTCGCGCAAAAAGGCGCCGAACCCGTCGCCTTTCAAGTCACACGCCATGCCGCCACCGAACGCCCGTTCACGGGCAAATACGAGGCGCATTGGGCCGATGGCAGCTACCACTGCATCTGCTGCGGCGCCACATTGTTCGACTCTGCCACCAAATTCGACGCCGGCTGCGGCTGGCCGAGCTTTTGGCAAGCCGTCCCCGGCGCCATCGTGGAGCGCACCGACTACAGCCACGGCATGGCGCGCACCGAGACCTTGTGTGCACAATGCGGTGCCCATTTGGGCCATGTGTTCGAAGACGGCCCCGCACCAACCGGGCTGCGCTACTGCATGAACTCGGCCGCGCTCGACTTCGACGCCGATAACGCCTCCCGGAAAGAATCCGACAATACCTGAGCGAAAATTACACGGCCAAACGCCGTGGGCACCATGAAACTTTTGATCGACTTCTTTCCCATCTTCCTGTTCTTCGGCGCGTTCAAGCTCTGGGGCATTTTCACGGCCACATCCGTTGCCATCGCCGCGACCGTGCTGCAAATCGCCTACCTGCGCTGGCGCCACGGCAAGATCGAGCCCATGCAATGGGTCAATCTGGGCATCATCGTGCTGTTCGGCGGCGCCACGCTGCTCGCCCACAACGAAGCCTTCATCAAGTGGAAGCCCACCGCGCTCTACTGGTTCATGGGTGGTGCGCTGCTGCTCGGGCAGATTCTTTTTCGCAAAAATCTGCTGCAGTGGCTGCTAGGCAGCCAGCTGGAGTTGCCCGCCCCGGTGTGGCGCACCATGAACTGGGCCTGGGCCGCATTTTTTGGCTGCATGGGGGCACTGAACCTCTGGGTCGCCTACCACTTCGATACCAGCATCTGGGTCAACTTCAAGCTCTTTGGCGGGTTGGGGCTGATGTTCCTGTTCGCACTCGGCCAGGCCGTCTATCTGAGCCGTTTTGTCAAAGAGCCCACGGGCACTGAGGGCCCAAAGGTATGAGCGCACGATGCACACCATAGTCCCCACGGCACAAGCCTTGGCCGAACGTCTGCGCAGCCGGCTTCAGCCAACCGAGCTCGAAGTGATCGACGAGAGCGCCGCTCATGCAGGCCATGCCGGCGCAAACGCCAGCGGCAGGGGGACACACTTTCGCGTGCGCATTGCAGCGCCCATCTTCGCCGGAAAAAGCCGCGTGGCGCAGCACCGGCTTGTGTATGATGCGCTGCAGGATTTCATAGCGCAGGGTCTGCACGCCCTGGCCATAGAGATTCTTTGATCTTTCGCTTGTTTGGACGTTTTTGGCGTTTTTTTGCTGGCGTATTGCCAGCGTGCCTATCATTTTTGGATATCCCATGAAGAAAAATCTCCTGTCTGGCCTCGTGGCCGCTGTCGTGCTCGGCACCGCGGTGTTCCCCGTTTCTGCGCAAAACATTGCCATCGTCAATGGCAAGCCCGTGCCCAAGGAGCGCGTGGAGGTATTCAAGCAGCAAATCGAGCGCGCTGGCCGTCCCATCACGCCCGAGCTCGAAAACCAGATCAAAGAAGAAGTCATTGCGCGCGAGATCTTCATGCAGGAAGCGCAGAAACGCGGCCTAGATGCCTCGCAGGACTTCAAGACGCAAATGGACTTGGCACGGCAGTCCATCCTGATTCGTGAATTGTTTGCCGATTACCAGAAGAAGAACCCGGTAACCGACGCCGAAATCAAGGCCGAATACGACAAATTCGTGGCTGCGAATACCGGCAAGGAATACAAGGCCAGCCACATCCTCGTGGAAAAGGAAACGGACGCGAAGGCCATCATCGCAGCGATCAAAAAAGGGGCCAAGTTCGAGGACATCGCGAAAAAGCAGTCCAAGGACCCAGGGTCGGCCGCTCGCGGTGGCAGTCTGGATTGGGCCAATCCGTCAAGCTATGTGGGTGAATTCACCGAAGCGCTGGTCAAGCTGAACAAAGGCAAGATGACCGAAACCCCCGTGAAGACGCAGTTTGGCTGGCATGTGATCCGCCTCGACGACGTGCGCGAAGCCCAGTTGCCCAAGCTCGAAGACATCAAGCCCCAGATCGCACAGCAGCTACAGCAACAAAAACTGGCCAAATTCCAGGAGGAATTGCGCGCCAAAGCCAAGGTCGAATAAAAATTTCATATCCAGGGGGTGCATCTCCACTGCATCCCTTGGATCATAAAAATTCGATAGCTTTATAGACGTAAAAAAGCCCCTTGTCAGGGGCTTTTTTATGAGGCTATCGAAAAACGCTCACTGAGCGGCGCGGGTACCCACCACTTCGATTTCCACGCGACGGTTCTTGGCGCGGCCTTCCTTGGTACGGTTGTCGGCGATAGGCTGCTTCTCACCCTTGCCTTCGGTGTAGATGCGGCTCTTGTCAACACCCTTGGAAACCAGATAAGCCTTGACAGCCTCAGCACGGCGCACCGAGAGCTTTTGGTTGTACGCGTCCGGCCCCGTCCAGTCGGTGTGCCCCACGGCGATGACCACCTCGAGGTTAATATCTTTGATCTTGGAAACCAGATCGTCGAGCTTGGCCTTGCCTTCGGGCTTCAGAACGGCCTTGTCGAAGTCAAAGAATGCGTCGGCTGCGTAAGTGACCTTGGAAGCCGCCACCGGAGCAGGCGCGGGAGCAGGTGCCGGGGCAGCGGCAGGCGCTGCTGCAGGCGCTGCAGCCACAGCCGCCTTGGGCTTCAGGGCGCCATCGCACCGAGCGTCTGCCGTCGCTGGCGTCCAGTTGGCATCACGCCAGCACAACTCGTTCGTGCCGTTCTTCCACACCAACTCGCCCGTGCCGTTCTTCCAGTTGTCTGAGGATTGAGCGCTTACGGCGGTTGCCAGCGCTGCAGAGGCAAACAGTATTGCTACTTTGTTCAGTTTCTTCATGATTCTCCTCTTTAGGGAAAAAACCGCAGCCGCGCTGCGAGATATAGGAAATAGGAACTATGGAACGTCCTTGATGGGCACCACCAAAACGCTGCACTCATTGTGCCATACGTCACCACCCTGGTGCTGCCATGAAAGCCCTGGCAACAGGCACAAAAGCAGCTTCCGCCCGATATGTTGCGCTATCGCTACAACAAGGCATGGCGTGCGCATGGCTGTGTGCCAAGCATTGGTTTTCATTGCCCTTCCTGTTTCTTCGGCCCCCACCGCGTCAGGGCGCCTGAAAGTAAAGGCAACCTCTTCGGACGTCCCATGCGGACTTAAAACCTGCACGAAAACCTGGGTTGAAAATGCTGCGTCAGCTATAATATGAGGTTACGTCGGCAAGAGCGACAGCAGCACCTCCGAGCCAGGCCAGCGCGCACCCCCATGTCATCCCAGCGAGGATACAAAGCGCGACATGCACGGCACAGCCACCGGCGGCCCACTTATCGCAAGGACTGCACACCAAATGTTCGCCCTGACATCTTGCCCTCACCCGTGGTTTGAAGCCCTGCCGCTGCGCTAGCGGCGTGCTCTGCTTTGGAATCGTTGGCTGCAAATGCGGCACGGCGGCATTTTTTTGCCGACCTCCATTTTGCTGCCTGCGCCCAAGGCGTGGGTTGCGGCAAACACGGTAGTGACTTTCGCAAAAAATGCAGCGCTTGCTACATCGAGCTTGGGGTGCGTGCTTTGTTTGGACTCGTACAAGTCAACTTGGATCGCCTGCGGCGCATCGTTTTCGCTGCGCCAGGCTTTTCGCGACTGTCGATGATCTCCTTGTTTGTGCCGCACGCGCCTTCACATTTGACTCCATCCTGATTGTTTTTCGACTCCGAGGTCTTTCTCATGTCCGCCACAAAGTCCACGAAGCCTGCCATGCCCTCCAGCACCACTTTGCCTGCCAAGAAAAAAGGGAAGCCCGAAACAGAAGCCGTGGCCGAGCCCACCGCGTCCTCTGCTGCCGCAGCAGCTTTGAACCCAACGCCGAAAAAGACGACGCGCGCCAAATCGGCCAAAGCGGCCACAGAGGGCGTGCCGCCCGAAGATCAAGTGCTGCTCAAGCCTGCAAACAGCTCCGCCAAGGCACCCAGCCGCGCAACCAAAACTATCAAGGCAGCTGATGCAGCCAAAGGCAAGGCGCCGGCCAAGCGTGGGCGCAAGCCCAAGGCCGCGGCTGAAGCTCCGGCATTGGACGATGCCGACCTGGACGCGGTGGACTTGGACCTGGCGCTCGAACTCGACGCCGAAGTCGAGGCAGAAGCCACCGTCGAGGTGCCGGCTGAGGTCGAGGCAGCGCCGGTCGAAAAAGCCAAGCCGCTGCGCATGAAGCTCAGCAAGGCCAAGGAACGCGCCTTGATGAAGGAGTTCGGCCTGGACGAAACGGTGCTGTCCGAGGAAGACCTGGCCAAACGCCGTGCACGCCTCAAGGCCCTGATCAAGCTGGGCAAGACGCGCGGCTACCTCACGCATGTCGAAATCTCCGACCACCTGCCCGACAAGCTCGTCGATGCCGAGACGCTGGAGGCCGTGATCGCCACGCTCAACGATTTGGGTGTGGCCGTGTACGAGCAGACTCCCGATGCCGAAGCGCTGATCATCACCGACAACGCCCCCACGGGCGCCAGTGAAGAAGAAGCCGAAGAAGCTGCCGAAGCCGCACTCTCTACGGTGGACAGCGAATTTGGCCGCACCACCGACCCGGTGCGCATGTACATGCGCGAAATGGGCACGGTGGAACTGCTCACGCGCGAGGGCGAGATTGAAATCGCCAAGCGTATCGAAGGCGGCCTCATGGCCATGATGGAAGCGATCAGCGCCTCGCCCGCGACGATCGCCGAAATTCTCAACATGGCGGAGGAAATCCGCGCGGGCAAGGTCAGCATCTCCACCGTGGTCGATGGTTTCTCCAACCCCAACGAAGCCGACGACTACGTGGCCGAGGAGGACTTCGACGAATTCGACGAAGCCGACGACGATGATGGCAAGGGCGGCTCCAAGGCCCTGACCAAGAAGCTCGAAGAGCTCAAGCGACAGGCGCTGGAGCGCTTCGACAAGCTGCGCGCGCTGTTCGAGCAGATGCACGCCATCTATGAAAAAGAAGGCTATGGCACGCCCGCCTATCTGGAAGTGCAACGCGCGCTGTCGGCCGAACTCATGACCATTCGCTTCACGGCCAAGACCATCGAGAAGCTGTGCGACATGGTGCGCGAGCAGGTCGACGGCGTGCGCAAAAAGGAGCGCGAGCTGCGTCGCATCATCGTGGACAAGTGCGGCATGCCGCAGGAAGTCTTCATCAAGGAGTTTCCGCCCAACCTGCTGAACCTTCGATGGGTCGAGCAGCAAGCTGCTGCAGGCAAGCCCTGGAGTGCCGTGCTCGCGCGCAACATTCCGCCGGTGCAGGACTTGCAGCAAAAGCTCATCGACCTGCAGCAGCGCGTGGTAGTGCCGCTGGCCGAGCTCAAAGACATCCACAAGCGCATGAACGAAGGCGAGAGGGCCAGCCGCGACGCGAAGAAAGAGATGATCGAGGCCAACCTGCGCCTGGTGATTTCGATCGCCAAGAAATATACCAACCGTGGCCTGCAGTTCCTGGACCTGATCCAGGAGGGCAACATCGGCCTGATGAAAGCGGTGGACAAGTTCGAATACCGGCGCGGCTACAAGTTTTCGACCTACGCGACCTGGTGGATTCGCCAGGCGATCACGCGCTCGATCGCCGACCAGGCGCGCACCATCCGCATCCCGGTGCACATGATAGAGACCATCAACAAGATGAATCGTCTCTCGCGCCAGCATCTGCAGGAGTTCGGTTTCGAACCCGACGCCTCGCTGCTGGCCGAGAAGATGGAAATGCCCGAGGACAAGATCCGCAAGATCATGAAGATCGCCAAGGAGCCGATCTCCATGGAAACGCCGATCGGCGACGACGAGGACAGCCATCTGGGCGACTTCATCGAGGACAGCAGCAACACCGCGCCCGTCGATGCCGCGATGCAGGCCGGCCTGCGCGACGTGGTCAAGGACATCCTCGACAGCCTCACGCCGCGCGAAGCCAAGGTGCTGCGCATGCGCTTCGGCATCGAAATGTCCACCGACCACACGCTCGAAGAAGTCGGCAAGCAGTTCGACGTGACACGCGAGCGCATCCGCCAGATCGAGGCCAAGGCGCTGCGCAAGCTCAAGCACCCGAGCCGCTCGGAAAAGCTGCGCAGCTTCATGGACTCGCTGTAAAAAGAGCGAGAAATCTCGCGCCGTGCAAAGCGCGTCGCGGGAGGCGCAGGGAAAGCCGGGGGAAAATGGACAGGCTGCTAGAATCCCCCGCGTCAGGAGAGAGCATCCGCAGCCTTGCACCATGCAGGCCGCAGATGCCGCCGAAGGCGCAGGAACCCTCCGAACGCTCAGGCAAAAGGACTGGCAAGCGCCCGCAGCGATGCGGGCGTTTCCTTGCTGGAGAGAGATCGCCCCGCGGCATTTTTTCTGCGGTGGCCATCCACCGAAGGAGCAAGCCGCTCGACGCCGCGCAACCCCCAGCCGGCGCAGACGGTGAATCTCTCAGGTAAAGCGGACAGCAGGCAAACCCGTCGCAGCTTTTCGCAAGGCTCGCTGCGGTTCATTTTGCTCTGGAGATTGTCCCGTGGCCGCTACCCCTGACTCCGCCGAAACTTCCGCCTTGCGCACCACACCGCTGCACGCCCTGCACCTCGAGCTCGGCGCGCGCATGGTGCCTTTTGCGGGCTACTCCATGCCCGTGCAATATCCCGCCGGCTTGCTGGCCGAACACAAGCACACGCGCAGCGCCGCGGGGTTGTTCGACGTTTCGCACATGGGCCAGCTGCGCCTCGTGGGCGCCGACGCGGCCGCGGCCTTCGAGAGCCTGATGCCCGTCGATGTGATGGACCTGCCCGCGGGCCGGCAGCGCTACGGGCTGCTGCTCAACGAGGCCGGCGGCATCATCGACGACCTGATGTTCGTTCGCCGTGCGGGCGACATCTTCGTCGTCGTCAACGGCGCCTGCAAAGAAGGTGACATCGCCCACATCCAGGCCCGGATCGGCCAGCGCTGTGAAGTGCAGCCGCTGCCCGAACGCGCGTTACTGGCGCTGCAAGGACCGCAGGCTGCGGTCGCATTGGCGCGGCTTGCGCCCGAGGTGCCAAAACTCGTGTTCATGACCGGCATGGACGCGCGCATCGCGGGTTGCGACTGCTTCGTCACGCGCAGCGGCTATACGGGCGAGGACGGCTTCGAGATTTCGCTGCCCGCGGCGCAGGCCGAGACCCTGGCGCGCGCGCTGCTCGCGCAGCCCGAAGTGAAGCCGATTGGCCTTGGAGCCCGCAACTCGCTGCGCCTCGAAGCGGGCCTGTGCCTTTATGGCAACGACATCGACACGCACACCACGCCCGTCGAGGCGGGCCTGCAGTGGGCGATCCAGAAGGTGCGGCGCACGGGCGGCGCGCGTGCCGGCGGCTTTCCGGGCGCCGAGCGGGTGCTCGCGCAGCTCGATGGCCGCGTGCCGCTCACGCGCCAGCGCGTGGGCCTGGTCGCGACCGAGCGCGTACCCGTGCGCGAGCATGCGCCGCTCGAAAACATGGACGGCCAGACGATAGGCGAGGTCACGAGCGGCCTACTCAGCCCCACGCTGAACCAGCCCATCGCGATGGGCTACGTGCCGCCCGACTACGCCGCCCTGGGCACCGAAGTCTTCGCCATGGTGCGCGGCAAGCCCGTGCCCATGCGCGTGAGCCCCATGCCCTTCGTGCCCACGCGCTACTACCGCGGCTGAAGGCCACGTTTGCGCGGAGTTTGGCCGCACGCACGGTTTACATTCACCCTCCCCTTCCCATTTTTCAGGAGCCATTGCCATGAACATCAAGTTTTCGCGCGAGCACGAGTGGATCGACGCCAGCAACCCGCAGGCCGCCGTAGTCGGCATCACCGCGCACGCGCAGGACGCACTGGGCGACGTGGTGTTCGTCGATCTGCCCGAGGTGGGCAAGACCTACAAGCAAGGCGAAGTGGCCGGCGTGGTCGAGTCGGTGAAGGCCGCGGCCGACGTCTATATGCCGGTCACGGGCGAGATCGTCGAGGTCAACGAAGCGCTGCGCGCCGACCCTGCGCTCGCGAACTCCGACCCGCTGGGCGCGGGCTGGTTCTTCAAGGTCAAGCTCGTGAACCCCGCCGAGATCGACGCGCTGATGGACCAAGCTGCTTACGCCGAATTTTGCAAAAACGCTTGATGGTATTGCGCTTTTAACTTCTCTTTTGAGAGCATCCATGCCTGTTACTCCGCCGCTGGGCGTGCTTGAAGACGCCGCCGAATTCCTACCCCGCCACATCGGCATAGACGCCGCCGACGAAGCGCACATGCTCTCGGTGATCGGCGCCGCCTCGCGCCGCGCGCTGGTCGATGCCATCGTGCCGCACGCAATCGCGCGCAGCCAGGCCATGGACTTGCCCCCGCCCGTGGGCGAGGCCGCGGCGCTGGCCGAGCTCAAGGCCATCGCGGCGCAGAACAAGGTGCTCAAGAGCTTCATCGGCCAGGGCTATTACGGCACGCACATGCCCGCCGTGATCCTGCGCAACGTGCTCGAAAACCCCGCCTGGTACACCGCCTACACGCCCTACCAGGCGGAAATCTCGCAAGGCCGCATGGAGGCGCTGATCAACTTTCAGACCATGGTCTGCGACTTGACGGCCATGCCCGTCGCCAACGCTTCGATGCTCGACGAGGCCACGGCCGCCGCCGAAGCCATGACGCTCGCGCGGCGCAGTGCCAAGAACCCGAGCCAGCGCTTCATCGTCTCGGCCGATGCGCACCCGCAGACCATCGAGGTGATCCAGACGCGCGCCGCACCACTGGGCCTCGAGGTGGTGCTGGTGCCGCAGGCCGAGTGGGGCGCGGCGCTTGCGGGCGAATACTTTGGCGTGCTCGCGCAGTACCCGGCCACGCACGGGCGCATCGACGATCTGCGCGCCGACGTGGCGCTCGTGCACGCCAAACAGGCGCTGTTCGTCGTGGCGGCAGACCTGCTCGGGCTCACGCTGCTCGCGCCGCCTGGCGAATGGGGCGCGGACATCGTCGTCGGCAGCACGCAACGCTTTGGCATGCCCATGGGCGCCGGTGGCCCGCACGCGGCGTACATGGCCTGCCGCGACGAGCTCAAGCGCTCGCTGCCCGGGCGCCTCGTGGGCGTGAGCGTGGACGCGCACGGCAACCCGGCCTACCGCCTTGCGCTGCAAACGCGCGAGCAGCACATCCGGCGCGAAAAAGCCACGTCCAACATCTGCACCGCGCAGGTGCTGCCCGCCGTGATCGCGAGCATGTACGCGGTCTATCACGGCCCGGCGGGCCTCACACGGATTGCCGAGCGCGTGGCCGCCTACACGGCGATCCTGGCTGAGGGACTGCGCCAGCTCGGCGCCCCGCTGCGCGCGCAAAGCGCCTTTGACACGCTCGTGATCGACACCGCAGAAGCTACCGAAAAAATAGCTGCTAGCGCAGTATCTGCGGGCGCAAACCTCAGAATTTATGCAAATAATGCGGTGGGCATCGCGCTCGATGAGACCACCACGCGCGCCGACATCGAGCTGCTTTGGCGCCTGTTTGCGCAGCACTTTGCCAGCGCCAACCAGGCGCTGCCGCGCTGGGACGCGTTCGAAAACGGCGTCGCCACACTGCTGCCCGAGGCGCTGCGCCGCAGCAGCGCCTTTCTCACGCACCCGGTGTTCAACACCCACCACAGCGAGACGGCCATGCTGCGCTACCTGCGCCAGCTCGCCGACAAGGATCTGGCGCTCGACCGCTGCATGATCCCGCTGGGCAGCTGCACCATGAAGCTCAACGCGACGAGCGAAATGATCCCCATCACCTGGCCCGAATTCGCCCACGTGCATCCGTTCGCGCCCGCCGATCAACTGCAGGGCTATCGGCTGCTCGACGCGCAATTGCGCGCCTGGCTCTGCCAGGCCACGGGCTACGCGGGCATCAGCCTGCAACCGAACGCGGGCAGTCAGGGCGAATACGCGGGGCTGCTCGCGATCCGCGCCTACCACGCGGCGCAGGGCCAGAGCCAGCGCACGGTCTGCCTGATCCCGAGCAGCGCGCACGGCACCAACCCTGCGAGCGCACAGATGGCCGGCATGCAGGTCGTCGTCGTCGCCTGCGATGCGCAGGGCAACGTCGATATGGCCGACCTGCGCGCCAAATGCGCGCAGTACGCCGACCGCCTCGCGTGCGTGATGATCACCTACCCGAGCACCCACGGCGTGTTCGAGACGCAGGTCAAAGAGCTCTGCGACCTCGTGCACCAGCACGGCGGGCGCGTGTATATCGACGGCGCGAACATGAACGCGCTCGTCGGCGTGGCGGCGCCCGGTGAATTCGGTGGTGACGTGAGCCACCTGAATCTGCACAAGACGTTTTGCATTCCGCACGGCGGCGGCGGCCCCGGCGTCGGGCCGGTGTGCGTGGTGGCCGACCTCGTGCCCTATCTGCCGGGCCACGCCACGGCGGGCATCCCTGGCGGCGTCGGCGCGGTGAGCGCTGCGCCGCTGGGCAACGCGAGCGTGCTGCCCATCAGCTGGATGTATATCCGCATGATGGGCGCCGAAGGGCTGCGCCGCGCCACCGAGACCGCCATCCTCAGCGCCAACTACATCAGCGTGCGCTTGCGCGAGCACTACCCCACGCTCTACACCAGCGCAGGCCAGGGCACCGGCCCCGGTGAACCCGGGCGCGTGGCGCACGAGTGCATTCTCGACTTGCGCGGCCTCAAGGAAAGCAGCGGGGTGGTCGCCGAAGACGTGGCCAAGCGCCTGATCGACTACGGCTTTCACGCGCCCACGCTGAGCTTTCCCGTGCCCGGCACCTTGATGGTCGAGCCCACCGAGAGCGAGCCGCTGGCCGAGCTCGACCGCTTCATCGAAGCCATGATCGCGATTCGCGACGAGATCCGCGCCATCGAGGCGGGCCGCTGGCCGCAGGACGACAACCCGCTCAAGAACGCGCCGCATACCGCGGCAAGCCTGCTGCAGGCCGAGTGGCCGCATCCCTACACGCGCGAAGTGGCCGCCTACCCCGTGGCACGCCTGCGCCAGAACAAATACTGGTCGCCCGTAGGCCGTGTGGACAACGTCTATGGCGACCGGCACCTGTTTTGCAGCTGCCTACCTGTCGAAGACCTCGCTGAAGCCTGAAGCGCAGGCTTACACTGGCAATCCTGCGTTGCGCGCTGGCCTGCGGGCCACACAGCGAGGTTTGCCACCATGACACGCCCTGACCTCTCCCTGCTTTTTGCCTCTGCCTTGGCAGAGGACGCGCATCACTCGTCCACCGGTGCGCCCCCGCCGGCGGCCACGCCCCCGCAGGCTCCTGCCGCGGACGAACGTCGTGGCACGGATCGTCCGCACGGCGCCGTCGCGGCGCTGATCGCCGAGCTGCGTGCCTCGCAGGCCGAGCTCGAAAGCCAAAACGAGATACTGCGCTATAGCCAGGCGGTGGCAGAGCGCGCGTCGGAGCGCTTCGAGACGCTTTTTGCGAACGTGCCGCTCGCGCTCATGGTCGTCGATGCGCACGACATCGTGGTGCAGGCCAACGCCATGGCGCACCGCTCGTTCCAGCCGAGCGAGCGCGACCGGCCCCTCGCCATGCTGCAGCCTTTCGTGCATCCGAACGACCTCGCGCGTGTGCAGCAGGGGTTCGCGCAGGCAAACAAGCTGGGGCACAGCGAGATCACGGAAGTAGTGTTCACGATCGAAGGCCACCCCGCCATCACCGGCGACCTGCACATCGCGCGCATCGAAGCAGCGCAGGAAGACGCCCCGGCGCCGGTGCAATTCTTGTGCGCCGTGATCGACCAGGGGCCGCTGCTCGCCGAGCGCCAAGCGCTGCAAGAGCGCAATGCACAACTGCACGCGAGCGAAAAGCGCCTCGCCGCAGTGATCGACTCGGCGCTGGACGCCATCCTTTGCGTCGATCAACAGCAGCGCATCACCGTGTTCAACCCCACCGCGGCGGCGCTGTTCCAATGCAACGCCGACGATGCGCTCGGCAGCCCGCTGGAGCGCTTTTTGCCTGGCGCTGCGCAGGCGCTGGCGTTCTCGCAGCTCACGACCCAGGCCATGCTCGGCGAGATGACGGCGCGCACCGCCAGCGGCAGAGAGCTCGCGGTCGAAGTGAGCATTTCGTTCGAGCGCCATGCGACGGGCGAGACCGCCACCGTGTTCGCGCGCGACCTCACGGGGCGCAAAAAGGCCGAGGCTCAGCGCAACGAGCTCGAGGCGCAGTTGCGCGAGTCGCACAAGATGCAGGCCGTGGGCACCATGGCCGGCGGCATCGCGCACGACTTCAACAACATCCTGGGCGCAATCCTGGGCAACGTCGAACTCGCCAAGGCCGATTGCGCCGCGGCCGCACCGGCCATGCCGGGCAGCGCCTTGCTCGAGAGCCTGAACGAAATCGACAAGGCCGCGCGGCGTGCGCGCGATCTGGTGCGCCAGATTCTCACCTTCAGCCGCAACGAGCCGCCGCAGCGCGCTGCCGTGCAGCTTGCCGAAGTCGCGCACGATACCGAACGGCTGCTGCGCGTCACGCTGCCGCCCAGTATCGCCCTGTACGTACAGGTGCCGGAAAACCTGCCCCCCGTGCTCGGCGACGCCACGCAAGTGGGACAGGCATTGCTCAATCTCTGCACCAATGCCGTGCAGGCGCTGGGCAGCTGCCGCGGCCATATCCACGTCGAGGCGCTGCGCGTGCAGCCTGAGCAGCGCCTGCGTGAACGCCTGGGCCTCGCCGCCCGCACCGACTACATCGCATTGACGGTGCGCGACGATGGCCCGGGCATGGACGCGGCCACGCTGGGGCGCATCTTCGAGCCTTTTTTCACCACCAAGCCCGTGGGCCAGGGTACGGGCCTGGGGCTCGCCGTGGTGCACGGCATCATGCGCACGCATGGCGGAGGCATCGACGTGCAAAGCAGCCCGGGCAAGGGCAGCCGCTTCACGCTGTATTTTCCGACCGCCGACAGTGCAGCCTCCTCGATGGAGCCGACTGCGCTGCAAGGTGGCGTGAACGAGACCGCACCACCGCCCCCACATGCCATGGCTGCGCTGCCTGCACCAGCGTCCGCGCCCAAGGCCGACGCAGCGGCGCGCCCGCACCACGTGTTGTATGTCGACGACGACCAGGCGCTGGTCTTCGTGGTGCAACGCCTGCTGCGCCGGCGCGGCTACGAAGTCAGCACCTTTACCGACCCGCAGGCGGCGCTGCAAGCCCTGCGCGCCCAGCCCAAGAACTACGACTTGCTCGTGACCGACTACAACATGCCGGGCTTTTCGGGCGTGGAGCTGCTGCGCGCGGCGCGCCAGATCCATCCCCAGCTGCCCGTGGCACTTGCCTCGGGCTACATCAGCAGCGAGATTGAACAGGCCGCGCTGACCGAGGGCGCGCGCGCCCTGATCCACAAACCCAACGACATGCAGGAGTTCTGCGCCACCGTCGAGCGCCTGCTCGACGCAGGACGCGCGGATTAAAAATCGTCGCTCGAGCCCAGCGCCAGGCTCTCGAAGCGCGTTTGCGACTTCTGGAAGAACAGCTTCACGGTGCCCGTCGGCCCGTTGCGCTGCTTGCCGATGATGATCTCGGCCACGTTGGGCTCCTTGCTGTCTTTGTTGTAGTAGTCGTCGCGGTAGATGAACATGATGATGTCGGCATCCTGCTCGATCGCGCCCGATTCGCGCAGGTCGCTCATCATGGGGCGTTTGTCGGTGCGCGATTCGACGCTGCGGTTGAGCTGCGAGAGCGCGATCACCGGGCATTGCAGTTCTTTGGCCAGCATCTTTAGGCCGCGCGAGATTTCGCCGAGTTCGGTGGCGCGGTTCTCGCCCTCGGAGCTCGCGGAGCCGCTCATGAGCTGCAAGTAATCGACCACGATCAAACCGAGCTTGCCGCACTGGCGCGCGAGGCGCCGCGCATTGGCGCGCAGCTCGCTGGGCGTGAGGCCAGGCGTCTCGTCGATGTGCAGCGAGACGTTGCGCAGGCGCTCTATGGCTTCCGTGAGGCGCGGCCATTCTTCGTCGCTGAGCTTGCCGGTGCGCAAATGCCCCTGATCTATGCGCCCGATCGAGCCCACGATACGCACGGCGAGCTGCGCCGCGCCCATTTCCATCGAAAAGATCGCCACGGGCAAGCCTTCGTTGAGCGCAACGTGCTCGGCGATGTTCACCGCGAATGCCGTTTTGCCCATGGAGGGGCGCGCGGCCAGCACCACCATGTCGCCGGCCTGCAGGCCCGAGGTCATGCGATCGAGGTCTATGAACCCCGTGGGCACGCCGGTGATGTCGTTGGGGTTGTCGGCCATCTCCTGCACGCGGTCGAGCAGGTCGACCACCAGCGTGTCCATCGCCTGGAAGCCGCGCTTCATGCGCGCACCTTCCTCGCCGATGTGGAAGATTTTCTGCTCGGCCTCGTCGAGCACCTTGTCCACGGGGCGGCCCTGCGGGTTGAAGGCGCTGGTGGCGATTTCGTCGCTCGCAGTGATGAGCTTGCGCAGGATGGCGCGCTCGCGCACGATCTCGGCGTAGCGGCGGATGTTGCTCGCGCTGGGCACGTACTGCGCGAGGCTGTTGAGGTAGCTCAGGCCGCCAATTTCCTCGGCCTTGCCCAGGCCTTGCAGGTGTTCGTAAACGGTGATGACGTCGGCGGGCTTGCTTGCGTTGACCAGGCGCGCGATGCCAGCGTAGATCAGCCGGTGCTCGTAGCGGTAAAAGTCGCTGTCGAGCAGCAAATCGCCCACGCGATCCCAGGCATGGTTGTCGAGCAGCAGGCCGCCGAGCACACTCGACTCGGCCTCGATCGAGTGCGGCGGCACACGCAGTTGCGCAGCTTGCGGGTCAGGCGCCGGCAAGGCATCGGCTTCATCAAGAGGAGGGAAAACAGCAGACATGGGTTTACTTGCGAAAGGACAGCCAACTGAATGGCAATGGTAGTGTGCTGCCCCGTAAATAGCTGCACACCAGCGGTGTCAAAAAACACAAAGGCCGCCCGAGGGCGGCCTTTGATTTGCCGTTGGAATCTGATGCGGCTCAGGCCGTTTCGCCATAGACCGAGACGTTGACATCGACCACCACGTCGGTGTGCAAGGCCACGCTCACGGACGAATCGCTCACGGTCTTGATGGGGCCGTTGGGCATGCGGATTTGCGCCTTCACGAGCTTGAAGCCGAGCTTGTTGAGCTCTTCGGCGATGTCGTGGTTGGTCACGGAGCCGAACAAGCGCCCATCGACGCCAGCTTTCTGCGTGAGCTTGACGGTGACGCCGGCGAGCTTTTCTGCTTCGGCCTGGGCCTGGGCGAGCTTGGCTGCGGCGGCCTTTTCGAGCTCGGCGCGCTTGGCTTCGAACTCGGCCTTGGCGGCCGCCGTGGCGCGGCGCGCACGCCCAGTGGGAATCAGGAAGTTGCGGGCGTAACCGTCCTTGACCTTGACGATTTCACCGAGGTTGCCAAGGTTCACGACCTTGTCGAGCAGGATGACTTGCATGGACGGGGCTCCCTTAGATCTTGTGCTGGTCGGTGTAGGGGACCAGGGCCAGAAAGCGCGCACGCTTGATCGCGGTGCTGAGCTGGCGCTGGTAAATGGCGCGCGTGCCGGTCAGGCGCGCGGGGATGATCTTGCCGTTTTCGGCGATGAAGTCGCGCAGCGTATCGACGTCCTTGTAGTCGATCTCTTCGACGCCTGCGACCGTGAAGCGGCAAAAGCGCTTGCGCTTGAACAAAAGCGATTGGGTGTTGCGCTTGGGGCGCTTGTCGTTGCTGGTTTTCTTGAACGTGGCCATGGGGGACCTCTCAAAATGAATCTGGATCGGGTTGCATGTCCTGGATGTGAAGCACGATCTGCTTGCGCTGGCGCGGCGTGGCCAAAAAACCTTCGAAGCGCCAGCGGCTGCCCAGCTCCAGCTGCGCGAGCCGCTCGGCCTGTACGCCAAAGGCGACGGCCTTGAGCATCAGCTTGACTTCGCGCGGCTGGCCGGCTTCGCTTTGCTGCGACTCATGCTCGAGCTGCACGGTGATGGCCGGCATGCCGGCGGGCGTGTAGCGCATGGGTTCGGCTTCGGCGATGCGTGCGCGCAGCACCAAGCGGTTGAGCGTGCGCTCGTCCGTGCTGCTGGCGACGCGGTCTTCGCGGTGCTTTTCCACTCCCAGGAAGGAATCTGTACGATGAACTTTGCGCGGTTGCGCTCAGGGGACCATCAACGCTCTGCGCCGCTGTGCTCGGCCTGGCCAGCCTTGCGGGCTTCTTCGCGCTCTACGGTTTTCATCATGGACGAAGGGCCGGTTTCGGCCTTCTTCTTCTGCACCGTCAGGTGGCGCAGCACGGCGTCGTTGAACTTGAAGGCGTGTTCGAGCTCGGCCAGCACGGCCTGGTCGGCTTCGATATTCAGGCACAGGTAGTGCGCCTTGGCGAGCTTGTTGATCAGGTAGGCCAACTGGCGGCGGCCCCAATCTTCCACGCGGTGCACTTTGCCGCCGCCGGCGGTGATCATGCCCTTGTAGCGCTCCAGCATGGCTGGAACCTGTTCGCTTTGATCCGGGTGGATCAGCAAGATGATTTCGTAATGACGCATGCAGACTCCTTATGGATGAAGCCACCCGCTGCGTGAAGCTTGCGCTTTGCGTCGGCAGGCGGTGTGGCAAGGGAAAACGGGAGATTATAGCCGGACATGGGCTTTCATCCATAGTTGGTACTTGGCTTGTACGCGCCGTGGCTGCTCCAGCACATTCCGGGTGTCCGGCCCGGGTTCTGCGCCGCAGACCCGGCGCAGCGCGCTCATTCCGACAGGGCCTGGAGCAACTCGGTTTCGATGGCGATCTGCCGCGCGTTGTCGCGCAGTTCCGCGCCGGTGATGAGGAAAGTGTCTTCGACGCGCTCGCCCAAGGTGGTGACCTTGGCCAGTTGCACGCTCAGCTGGTGCTGTGCAAGAACGCGCGCAACGAGGTAGAGCAGCCCCGCGCGGTCGCTCGCGGAGATGCTGAGCAGCCAGTGCTGCGCCTTTTCGTCGGGCTGCAGCGTGACGCGCGGCGCCACGGGGAAGCTCTTGACGCGGCGCGAGACGCGCTTGCGGCCGGGCTCGGGCAAGGGGCCGGTGTCTTGAATCGCACGCACGAGGTCGTTTTCGACCATGTGGATGAGCTCGCGGTAGTGACCCGGCTGGTTCGCCGCGACGACCTGGAAGGTGTCGAGCGCGTGCCCGGTGCGCGTGGTGTGCACGCGCGCGTCCAGGATGCTGAAGCCCGCGCGGTCGAAATAGCCGCAGATGCGCGCAAACAGGTCAGGCTGGTCGGGCGTATAGACCAGCACCTGCAAGCCTTCGCCTGCGAGCGACTCGCGCGCGCGCACCACGGGATAGGATGCATTGACGTGGCGCGAGAGGTGGCGCGTGTGCCAGGCGATGTCGGCGGCCTCGTGGCGCATGAAGTAGCGCACGTCCAGCGTGTCCCACAGCGCCTTGTGTGCCTCGAAGGGCTGCGCGTGCAGGTTCAGCAGCACCAGCGCCTCACGCTTGCGTGCCTCGACCTCGGCCGCGGGGTCGGGTGCGCGCCCGCCGAGCACGCGTAGCGTGGCGCGGTACAGGTCTTCGAGCAGCTTGCCTTTCCAGGCGTTCCAGACCTTGGGGCTGGTGCCGCGGATGTCGGCCACGGTGAGCAGGTATAGCGCCGTGAGGTAGCGCTCGTTGCCCACGCGCTGCGCAAACGCGGCGATCACCTGTGGGTCGGAGAGGTCTTCCTTTTGCGCGACGCGGCTCATGCTGAGGTGCTCGCGCACGAGGAACTCGATCAATTCAGCGTCTTCGCGCGCGATGCCGTGCTGGCGGCAAAAGCGCCGCGCCTCCATCGCGCCGACGAGCGAATGGTCGCCGCCGCGGCCCTTGCCGATGTCGTGGAACAGCGCCGCGACGTAGAGCAGCCAGGGCTTGTCCCAGCCCGCCGCGAGCTGCGAACAAAACGGGTATTCGTGCGCATGTTCAGCAATGAAAAAGCGCCGCACATTGCGCAGCACCATGAGGATGTGCTGATCGACTGTATAGACGTGGAACAGGTCGTGCTGCATCTGCCCCACGATGCGCCGAAACGGCCACAGGTAGCGCCCGAGCACCGAGGTCTGGTTCATGAGCCGCATGGCGTGCGTGATGCCCGCGGGCTGCTGCAGGATGCGCAAAAAGGTGGCGCGGTTCACCGGGTCGCGGCGGAACTGCGCGTCCATCAGGCCGCGCGCGTTGTAGAGCGCGCGCAGCGTGCGCGCCGACAGCCCCTTGATGCCCACCGTGGTTTCGTAGAGCAAAAAGGTTTCGAGGATGGCGTGCGGCGCGCGCTGATACAGGTCGTCGCTTGCGACTTCGATCAGGTTGGCTTTTTCGTAGAAGCGCTCGTTGATCGGGCGCAGTGCGTGCGTGCTGGGGTTGAGGCGCTCCTCGATGTTGCGCAGCAGCACCTGGGCGAGCTGCGCCACGGCCTTGGCGGCCCAGTAGTAGCGGCGCATCAGGCTCTCGCTTGCGCGCATGGGCAGCGGGCTGCCGTCGGGCGCCTGCGAGCGGTAGCCAAAGGATTCGGCCACGGCGGTTTGCAGGTCGAACACGAGCCGGTCTTCGCGCCGCCCGGCGAGCGCGTGCAGGCGCGCACGGATCAGCGACAGCAGCGCCTCGTTGCGCGCAAGGTGCCGCACCTCGATGGCCGTGGCCATGCCGCTCGCGCCGAGTTCGCGCCAGTTGCGACCCAGCCCCGCAGCGCGCGCGACCCACAAAATGGTCTGCAGATCGCGCAGGCCGCCGGGCGACTCCTTGCAATTGGGCTCGAGCGCGTAGGGTGTGTTTTCGTACTTGGTGTAGCGCTGGCGCATCTCCAGCGTCTTGGCCGTGAAAAACGCGCGCGGATCGATCTGCGCGCGAAACTGCTGCTCGAACTCGTCGAACAGGGCGCGGCTGCCGCAAATCCAGCGCGCCTCGAGCAGGGAGGTCTGCACCGTCACGTCCTGCGCAGCTTCGGCCAGGCACTGCGCCACGGTGCGCACGCTGGAGCCGATCTCCAGCCCCGCGTCCCAGCAGCTGCCGACGAAGCGCTCTATGCGTGCGCGCAAGCCGTCTTCGCACTCGGGGCTGCAGCCCGCCGGCAGCAGCAGGAGCACGTCGATGTCGGAGTACGGAAACAGCTGCGCCCGCCCGTAGCCGCCCACGGCGAGCAAAGCCATGTCGGGCGGCAGGCCGGCGTGCCGCCACAGCGTGCGCAGCAGACCATCGGCCAGCGTGGCAAACCTGCGCAGCAAGGCGTGGATGTTGCGCGTGGAGGCTCCGCCCCCTTCTTGCAACTGGGCCAGCAACGCGGCCTTGTCGCGCCGGTATGCGTCGCGCAGGGTTTGCAGCGCAGGCGCATCGTGCGCCAGCGCAGGGTCGGACAGGGGGGCAGTTTGGGGCGGTCTGACGGGGAGCGAAGACATGCCGGCGACCTACGCAAAAAACGTGCACACAGCCCGCACAGCCAGCGCCATGGCTTCAGGCGGGCACGGTGGGCGCTGCGGCTGCGCCCGCCGCAGTCACACCCGTTGCGGCCTGCTGCGCGACGCCGCGCGGGCGCGCGATCTCGGGCGGCACGAAAGCGGGCGCAGGCGGCGCACCGGCCGAGAGGCTTAGCACCTCGACACCGGTTTCGGTCACGAGCACGGTGTGCTCCCATTGCGCCGAGAGGCTGCGGTCTTTGGTGACGATGGTCCAGCCGTCGTTGCCGAACTCTCTGACCTCGCGCCGACCGGCGTTGATCATGGGCTCTATGGTGAACACCATGCCGGGGCGCAATTCTTCGAGCGTGCCCGGGCGTCCGTAGTGCAGCACTTGCGGCTCTTCGTGGAACTTGCGCCCTATGCCGTGGCCGCAAAATTCGCGCACCACCGAGTAGCCGTGCCCTTCGGCGTATTTTTGGATCGCGTGGCCGATGTCGCCCAGGTGCGCACCGGGGCGCACCTGCATGATGCCCAGCCACATGGCCTCATAAGTGACGGTGCAAAGGCGCCGCGCGGCAATCGAGCCCTCGCCCACGATATACATGCGGCTCGTGTCGCCGTACCAACCCGCCTTGGTGATGATGGTGACATCGACGTTCACGATGTCACCCTTCTTGAGCGGCTTGTCGCTGGGGATACCGTGGCAGACGACCTGGTTGACCGAGGCGCACAGCGAGGCCGGATACGGCGGATAGCCGGGCGGCTGGTAGCCCAAGGTGGCCGAGACCGTGCCCTGGCGCGCCATGCACTCGGCGCCCAGGCGGTCGATTTCTTTGGTGCTGATGCCGGGGCGGATGTGCGGGGCGATGGCGTCCAGCACTTCGGCCGCGAGGCGGCAGGCCTCGCGCATGCCTTCGATATCCTCGGCGGATTTGATGGTGATGCTCATGCAAAGATTATCCCATCGGGCTTTTGACCTTGCTGGGCTGGCGCCATGCGCAGCGTCGCGAAAGAGCAGGCGCAGCGCCAGCGCTCGGATGCATTGGTTATGCAAAGGCGCTCGGTAAAATCGCCGCCCTGCCCCTCTGGGTATTTCGCCCTTGCATGACCGCCGCCCGCGCGGCATCGCGCCCCATCCCTTCGACCAGGCCGCTACCGTGACCTTGCACCTGACCCAGTTTGCCGGGGGCGATGCCCTCCGCCCCTTTCGTGCCCAACAGCTTGCGTCGGCGCTGACCGCCGTGCACCCCAAAATCAGCGGCATCCGCGCGCGCTTCGTGCACCTCGTGGCGACGCACGAGCCGCCCACGCCCGCGCTGCAGGAGCGCCTGGCCGCGCTGCTCGCCTACGGCGAGCCGTATGCGCCAGCGCCCGGCAGCAGCGCCGAGCTCGTGCTCGTGGTCACGCCGCGCCTGGGCACGGTTTCGCCCTGGGCGTCCAAGGCGACAGACATTGCACGCAACTGCGGCCTGCCCGTGCACCGCATCGAGCGCGTGACCGAATACCACTTGCAGTTCGATGCGGGCTTGTTCGGCAAGGCAGCGCAGGTCACGCCCGCGCAGCGCGAGCGCATCGCCGCGCTCTTGCACGACCGCATGACCGAGTCTGTGCTCGCCAGTTGCGACGAGGCGAAGGCGCTGTTCAGCCCGCTGCAGCCCGAGCCGCTCGCGCATGTCGATGTGCTGGGCCGCGGGCGCGCCGCACTCGAAGCGGCCAACCGCGACTGGGGCCTGGCGCTGGCCGAGGACGAGATCGACTATCTGCTCGACGCCTTCACGCGCCTGGCGCGCAACCCCACCGACGTGGAGCTGATGATGTTCGCGCAGGCCAACAGCGAGCATTGCCGGCACAAGATTTTCAACGCCGAATTCACCATCGACGGCGTGGCGCAGGAGCACAGCCTGTTTGCCATGATCCGCCACACGCACCGCCAGGCGCCGCAGCACACCATCGTGGCCTACAGCGACAACGCCGCGGTGATGGCCGGCGGCACCGTCGAAGTTTTTGAAGCCAAATCGGCCTCTAGCGCAGGTACATCAAGCGCAAGCAGCTATCAAAAGGAAAGCGCCCTGCGCCATGTGCTGATGAAGGTGGAAACGCACAACCACCCCACGGCGATCAGCCCTTTTCCGGGCGCGGCCACGGGCGCGGGCGGCGAGATCCGCGACGAGGGCGCCACGGGCCGCGGCGCGCGCCCCAAGGCGGGGCTCACGGGCTTTTCCGTGGGCAAGCTGTGGGGCGGCCTGGCCGACCAGCCCGACGGCAAGCCCGCGCACATGGCCAGCCCCTTGCAGATCATGACCGAGGGGCCGCTGGGCGGCGCGGCCTTCAACAACGAGTTCGGCCGCCCCAACCTGGCCGGCTACTTTCGCGAATACGAGCAGCGCGTGGGCGAGGTGCAGCGCGGCTACCACAAGCCCATCATGATCGCAGGCGGCCTGGGCAGCATAGATGCGCGCCTCACGCACAAGATCGCCTTCCCCGCGGGCACCCTGCTCGTGCAGCTGGGCGGGCCCGGCATGCGCATCGGCATGGGCGGCGGCGCGGCCTCGTCGCTGGCAAGCGGCACCAACGCCGCGCAGCTCGACTTCGACTCGGTGCAACGCGGCAACCCCGAAATCGAGCGCCGCGCGCAGGAGGTCATCAATGCCTGCCAGGCGCTGGGCGACGGCAACCCCATTTTGGCGATCCACGACGTGGGCGCGGGCGGGCTCTCCAACGCCTTTCCCGAGCTCGTCAACGACGCCGGGCGCGGCGCACGCTTTGACCTGCGCGCCATCCCGCTCGAAGAATCGGGCCTTGCGCCCAAGGAAATCTGGTGCAACGAGAGCCAGGAGCGCTACGTGCTGGCGATCGCGCCCGCCTCGCTCGCCGCGTTCGAGCAGCTGTGCGTGCGTGAGCGCTGCCCATTTGCCGTGGTCGGCGTGGCCACCGAGGCGCGCGAGCTCATCGTCGAAGACAGCGCCACGCCAAGCGGCCCGCAGCACGAGCCCGTGCACATGCCCCTGGACGTGCTGCTGGGCAAGCCGCCCAAGATGCAGCGCAACGTGACCCGCGTGCGCCGCAGCGGCACGGCCCTGGACCTGACCGGCGTGCCGCTGCAGCAGGCGGTGATCGACGTGCTGAGCCATCCCACGGTGGCGAGCAAGCGCTTTTTGGTCACCATCGGCGACCGCAGCGTGGGCGGCCTCACGCACCGCGACCAGATGGTTGGCCCCTGGCAAGTGCCCGTGGCCGACTGCGCCGTGACGCTCGCGGACTTCCGCGGTTTTGCCGGCGAAGCCATGGCCATGGGCGAGCGCACGCCGCTGGCGGCGCTCGACGCGCCGGCCTCGGGCCGCATGGCCGTGGCCGAGGCCATCACCAACCTGCTCGCCGCGCCCATAGAGCTGCCGCGCGTCAAGCTCAGCGCAAACTGGATGGCCGCGTGCGGCGAGCCGGGCGAGGACGCCGACCTTTACGCCACCGTGCGCGCCGTGGGGCTGGAGCTGTGCCCGGCGCTGGGCATTTCCATTCCCGTGGGCAAAGACAGCCTCTCGATGCGCACGCAGTGGCAGGGCGCGGACGGCACGCTGCGCAAGGTCACCTCGCCCGTGAGCCTGATCGTGAGCGCCTTTGCCACGCTCACCGACGTGCGCGGCACGCTCACGCCGCAGCTCGACCGCGACGAGGCCGACACCACGCTGGTGCTGATCGACCTGGGCCGCGGCCAGTGCCGCATGGGCGGCAGCATCCTCGCGCAAGCGCTGGGCCCAAGCGGTTGCCCCGAAAAAGACGGCGTTCCCGACCTCGACGACCCGCAAGACCTGGTGCGCCTCGTGGCGGCCGTGAACCAGTTGCGCGCCGAGGGCCAGCTCCTCGCCTACCACGACCGCAGCGACGGCGGGCTGCTGGCCTGCGTGGCCGAAATGGCCTTTGCCGGCAAAGTGGGCGTGGCGCTCAACGTCGATCTGCTCATCACCGAAGGCGACGGCATCAGCGACAGCCGCGCCGATTACGGCGACGCGAAAAACTGGGCCAGCCAGGTCAGCGCGCGGCGCGAGGAGCGCACGCTCAAGGCGCTGTTCAACGAAGAGCTGGGCGTGGTGCTGCAGGTGCGCACAGCCGAGCGCGACGCCGTCATGCAGACGCTGCGCGCGCATGGCCTGTCCAAGCACAGCCACTTCATCGGCAAGACGCGGCCCGCACACGCACCGATCGCCACCGGCGCGGGCGAGCTGCAAATCTGGCGCGACACCAAACTCGTCTTTAACGCCACGCTCGCGGACTTGCAGCAAGTCTGGGACAGCGTGAGCTGGAAAATCTGCCGCGCGCGCGACAACCCCGCCTGCGCCGACGCCGAGCACGCCGCCGCGGGCGCCGCGCACGACGGCGGCCTGCACGTGTACCTGCCCGAAAGTTTCAAGCAAAAAGTGGCTGAAAACGAGGCGCAGCAAGCGCAAGCAGCTATCAACGCAGTAGCCATCGGCGGCGCGCGCCCCAGGGTCGCGATCCTGCGCGAACAAGGCGTGAACTCGCATGTCGAAATGGCCTGGGCCTTCGACGCCGCGGGCTTCGAGGCCTGCGACGTGCACATGAGCGACCTGCAAGCCGGGCGCGTGCAGCTCGCCGACTTCCAGGGGTTGGTGGCCTGCGGCGGCTTCAGCTACGGCGACACGCTGGGCGCGGGCATAGGCTGGGCGCGCAGCATCAGCTTCAACGCCGCGCTGGCCGCGCAGTTCCGCGCTTTCTTCGCGCGCGGCGACACCTTTGGCCTGGGCGTGTGCAACGGCTGCCAGATGTTTGCCGAGCTTGCCGACATCATCCCCGGCGCGCAGGCCTGGCCGCGCTTTACCACCAACCAGAGCGAGCGCTTCGAGGCGCGCCTCGCGCAGGTCGAAGTGCTGGATTCGCCCAGCCTGTTTTTTGCCGGCATGGCGGGCGTGCGCCTGCCGATCGCCACCGCGCACGGCGAGGGCTACGCCGACTTCCGCCACCGCGGCAACGCCAGCCAGGTGCTGGCCGCGATGCGCTACGTCGATCATCTCGGCCAGCCGACCGAAGCCTACCCCTTCAACCCCAACGGCAGCCCCGGCGGCCTCACCGCCGTGACCACGCCCGACGGGCGCTTCACGGCCCTGATGCCGCACCCCGAGCGGGTGTTTCGCAACCTGCAGTTCAGCTGGACGCCGCTGCCCAAGGACGACTTCAGCCCCTGGATGCAGATCTGGCGCAACGCGCGCCGCTGGGTGGGCTGAGAGGCTGAGCGCCTGTCCCACTGGAAACCATCTCTCAAAGGACGCCCCATGGCCCTCGGCAGCCTGCTCGCCCTGCTCGACGACATCGCGACCATCCTCGACGACGTCGCCCTCATGACCAAGGTGGCCGCGCAAAAAAGCGCCACCATGGCCGACGACGTGTCGGTGCTCACCAAGGTGGCGGCGCAAAAGACCGCGGGCGTGCTCGGCGACGATCTGGCGCTCAACGCCCAGCAAGTGACGGGCGTGCGCGCCGACCGCGAGCTGCCCGTGGTCTGGGCCGTGGCCAAGGGCTCGCTCGTGAACAAGGCCATCCTCGTGCCCGCGGCCCTGCTCGTGAGCGCCTTCGCCCCCTGGGCCGTGACGCCGCTGCTCATGCTGGGCGGGGCGTTTTTGTGCTTCGAGGGCGTGGAAAAACTCGCGCACAAGTTTTTGCCCAGCGCGCCGCACGATGCGGCCGAACACGAAAGCCACGTGCTGGCGAATGCCAACGCGGCGCTGGACTTGGTGGCTTTCGAAAAAGACAAGGTGCAGGGCGCCGTGCGCACCGACTTCATCCTCTCGGCAGAAATCATCACCATCGCGCTGGGCACGGTGGCGGCGGCACCGTTTGCGCAGCAGGTGGCCGTGCTCGTGGGCGTGGCCGTGCTCATGACGGTGGGCGTGTATGGCCTGGTCGCGGGCATCGTCAAGCTCGACGACCTGGGGCTATGGCTCGCACGCCGGCGCCAGGCCCTGCTGCGCACGCTGGGCCTGGCCATCGTGCAGGCCGCGCCCTGGCTCATGAAAAGCCTCTCGGTCGTGGGCACGGCGGCCATGTTCCTCGTGGGCGGCGGCATCCTGGCGCACGGCATCCCGGCGCTGCACCACGCCGTCGAAAGGCTGGGCGCTGGCGCCGGCGGCCCGTGGCACTGGCTGCTGCCTGCGCTGTGCAACGCTCTGGTGGGCGTGGTCGCAGGCGCGCTGGCGCTCACAAGCGTTGCATTGGTGCAACGTTTGCGTCGCATTTAGTGCAGCTGCAGCACTCTGAAGTCGTCTATGGCAGGGCAGCCGCCCAGTATTTGACTTACAGCAAGGTTTGCGCAACCGATCGGCGGTGCAATGCAGCCACGGGGGTCGTCCCCGTGCAACTGCACATGAGATTCCTATGAAAAAGAAACTGCTTGCTCTGGCTGCTCTCGGCGTTTTGGCTTCTAGCGCTGCTTTTGCGCAAGAAATGCCGGGCCCTTGGATGGTTCGTCTGCGTGCCGTGCGCGTGAATACCGATCATGGTGGCGCTGCGGGTGATGCTGGCGTGAAGGTCAGCAGCAAAACCATCCCCGAGGTGGATGTCAGCTACTTTTTCACGCCCAACCTGGCGGCCGAGCTGATCCTGACCTATCCGCAAAAGCACACTGTGCGCCTTGGCGGCACTCCGGTCGGTTCGCTCAAGCAACTGCCGCCCACCCTGCTGGGCCAATACCACTTTACAGGCCTGGGTGCATTCAAGCCCTATCTGGGCGCCGGCGTGAACTACACGCGCTTTTCCAGCGTCGATATCGCCGGCGGTGCCGTGTCGATCAAGAAGGACAGCTGGGGCCCCGCATTGCAAGCCGGTCTCGACTACGCGCTGGACAAGAACTGGGTGCTCAACTTCGACGTCAAGAAGGTCTGGATGGACACGAAGGTGACGGGCGCTGGTTTGGACCACGCCAAGTACAAGGTCGATCCGTGGCTGATCGGCGTGGGCGTGGGCTATCGTTTCTGAGGCACGGAGGCCGCGGCGCTGCAGTGGCAGCGCTATTGGTCGCAATGCTCTTTGGGTGAAAAGCCGGTGCATGCACCGGCTTTTTATTGGCTGCTCTGCCTGCGCAGTTTGCAGCTCAATCGAAGCGAAACGCCGACACCACGGCGCTCATCACCGTATCTGAAAACACCTTGTGCCCGGCGCCGTCGTCCGCCGCGCCGGCCGCCACGTGCAGCGGCAGCAGGTGTTCTTCGGCGCGCGGTGGGTGCGACTGGCGGCCCCAGGGCGCACTCGCGCGCTCCCAATCGGCGAGCAGCGCATTGCGCTCATGGGCCGGGCGCGTCACGGCGTCGGTGAGCCATGCGTCGAAGGCCGCACTGATCGGCGTGGAGCGCGGGTTGCCGTAGCCGCGCATGTTGTGCCAGCTCATGCCGCTGCCGATGATGAGCACGCCCTCGTCACGCAAAGGCGCCAGGGCCTGCCCGAGCCGCAAGTGCGCGCCTGCGTCAAGACTGCTGAGCAGCGACATCTGCAACACGGGCACGTCGGCCTCGGGAAAGGCGACCTTGAGCGGGATGAAAGTGCCGTGGTCGTAGCCGCGATTCGGGTCTTGCACCGGCGCAAAACCGGCCTGAGCAAGCAAGGCGCTCGCGCGCTCGGCCAGCCAGGACGCGCCGGGCGCGGGGTAGGTGAGCTGGTAGGTGTGCGGCGGAAAGCCGTAGTAGTCGAACAGCAAACCCGGCTGTGCGGCGCTGCTCATGCTCGGCTGCGGCGCGAGCCAATGCGCCGTGACCAGCGCGATCGCGCGCGGCCTGGCCGGCAGACTGGCCGGAATGCTGCGCAAAAACGCCGCCATCCTGTCCCAGGTGCCCGGCGGGTCCCAGTCCATGAAAAAGCACGGCCCGCCGCCATGCGGGATGTAGAGCGTGGGCATGCGCACGGTGCGGTGGGTGGGCTCGTTCATGGGCATCCAGACACAGTCAAGAGGTTTTTCTTCAGCAGCCGCGGAACACCGGCTTGCGCTTTTCGTTGAAGGCGCGCACGCCTTCGAGGCGGTCTTGCGTGTCCACGAGGTGGTTGTAGGCCTCGACTTCGAAGCGGTAGGCGGTACGCAGCTCCATCTGCGTGCCGTAGCGCACGGATTTTTTCACCTGCCGCACCGCGAGCGGCGCATTGGCCGCGATCACTTCGGCCGTCGCGAGCGCCTGCGCAAGCACCTGTTCGGGCTCGAACAGCTGGTTCACCACGCCCCAGGCCAGCGCCTGCTGCGCGTCGAAGGGCCGGCCCGTCATCAAAATCTCCTTGGCGCGGCGGTCGCCCACGGCGCGCGGCAGGTTTTGCGTGCCACCCGCGCCAGGCATGATGCCCAGCGTGACTTCGGTGAGCGCAAAGCGCGCGCTCTGGCTCGCATAGATGAAGTCGCAGCACAGCGCCATTTCGAGCCCGCCCGCGTAGGCGTGGCCGTTCACCGCGGCGATCACGGGCAGCGGCAAATCGACCAGCGTCCAGACCGCGCGCTCGAACAATTCATGCTGGCGCTGCCACTGCGCCTTGGTCATGCCGTTGCGCTCCTTGAGGTCGCCGCCTGCGCAAAAAATCTTGCCGCCCGCGCCCGTGAGCACCACGCAGCGCACGGGGCCCGCGTCCTCGGTGAGCCGGCTCCACAGATCGAACAGGTCGCGCCCCATTTGCGTGTTCATCGCATTGCCTACCTCGGGCCGGGCGAGCGTGACCTGCAGCACATGCGCGCCCACGAGCGCCGTTTGCACCGTGTCGTAGCGCGGCAGCTCGTAGGCGGCGCTGGCGAGGTCGGCAGCGTTGGAAGATGCGGTGTGTTCAGACATGCAAGTCTCCTAAAACAGTAGCTTCTCAGGCAATACCATCAAGCGTTAGAGCCAAATTTATATATGAGGGCCACGGCCCGCGCCTCGATCGCCGCGCCCTGCCCCACCGGGCCCAGGCGCTCGGCCGTCTTGGCCTTGACGTTGACCTGCTCGGCCGCCACGCCGAGCGCCTGCGCAATGCGTGCGCGCATGGCCGCGATGTGCGGCGCCAGGCGCGGCGCCTGCGCGACCACGGTGCTGTCGATGTTGCCCACGCACCAGCCGGCCGCCTGCACGCGGCGCGCGGCCTCGGCCAGCAGCGCGAGCGAATCGGCGCCGCGGAAGGTGGCGTCGGTGTCGGGAAAGTGCCGGCCTATGTCGCCCAGCCCCGCCGCGCCCAAGAGCGCGTCGGTGATCGCGTGCAGCAGCACGTCCGCATCCGAATGCCCGAGCAGGCCCAGGGAATGCTCGATGCGCACACCGCCAATCACCAGCGCGCGCCCCGGCACCAGCGCGTGCACGTCCCAGCCCTCGCCGATGCGAAACGGTGGCGGAGGGAAAGCGGTGGGGGGCAAATGCGGTGTGCTCATGTCGGAGTTCAGGCAGTCAGGAAGCCATCGATGGTGACCATCATAGGCGCTCTCGGCTTTGTAGCACGGCCTCGGCCAGCGCAAAGTCTTCGGGGTATGTGACCTTGAAATTCTGCGCGCTGCCGCGCACCAGCAGGGGCCGGTGGCCCGCCGCCTCCATCGCGCTGGCCTCGTCGGTGATGCCGGCAAAGCCCATGTCCGCGTGCGCCGCCAGCGCCGCCTGCAGCGCGCCCAGGCGAAACATCTGCGGCGTCTGCGCGAGCCACTTACCCGTGCGATCGAGCGTCGCGGCCACGCGGCCGGCCGCATCGGCGCATTTGAGCGTATCGGCCAGCGGCAGCGCGAGCAGGCCGCCCACCGTGTCGGGCAGGCAGGCGTCGATCAGCGCGTCGATCTGCGCCGGCGTGACCAGACAGCGCGCCGCATCGTGCACCAGCACCCAGTCGTGCGCCGCCGCGCCGAGAGCCTGCAGCGCAGCAAGACCATTGAAAACGCTCTCGGCGCGCGTAGCACCTCCGCAAGGCGCTATCAAAAACGAATCGTCGTGTGCGGCGAGCGCCTCATCCCCCGGCGCCACCACCACGAGCACCCGCGCGATGCGCCCCACCTGCGCAAACGCCGCAAGCGTATGCCGCACCAGCGGCCGCCCGGCGAGCGGCTGGTACTGCTTGGGCTGCGCCGTCCCCGCACGCGAGCCGCTGCCGGCACAGGGGAGCAGGGCGAAGCAGCGGGGAACATGGGGAGACGGGGGCATGAGAGTGTCGAAGTCCATTACGAAAAGTGGAACATGCAAAATTCAGATGGTAAGAGGCCCCCAATGTCTGGAAAGAACATCTTGTTCGCTGAAGTCACGCACGTTTCTCCAAACGGTTTCTGGCTGCTGCTCGATGAAGAGGAATTGCTGCTCCCATTCACGGAATTTCCTTGGTTCAAGCAAGCCACTATAGCGCAGCTTTGTACCGTGGAGCGCCCAAGCTCCGACCATCTTTATTGGCCAGAGCTCGATGTCGACCTGTCCGTCGAATCCATTCGCCACCCTGAGCGCTTTCCATTGGTGGCAAAAACCACGACCCCAGCCACGCCAGAGGGAAACGCCGCACGGCAAAAAGACACAAACGCATGAGAGGTGCGGCGGCGGGCTTAGCCACCGACACCCTCACCCCAGCAACAACTCCCACAAACGCCCCGGCGACAGCGGCATTTGCAGCTTGGGCGCCAAATCGGCGCGGCCGTTGCGCGCCAGCGCGTCGGCCACGGCGTTGACGATGCAGGGGGTGGCGCCTATGGTGCCGAGTTCGCCTACGCCTTTGACGCCCAGCGGGTTGTTGGTGCAGGGGATGGATTCGTCCATGGCGGTGATGAATTCGGTGGCGATGTCGTCTGCGCGCGGCGCGGCGTAGTCCATCAGGCTGCCGGTGAGCAGCTGGCCGCTCGCGCCGTCATAGACGATCTGCTCGTGCAGCGCCTGGCCTATGCCTTGCACGGCGCCGCCGTCGAGCTGGCCGCGCACGATCATGGGGTTGACCACGCGGCCCACGTCGTTCATCGAGGCGTAGCGCACCACGGCCACGGCGCCGGTCTGCGGGTCCAGCTCCACCTCGCTGAGGTGGCAGCCGTTGGGCCAGCTCGGGCCGTTCACGGTGTAGCTGTGCTCGACGAAGATGTGGCCGCCATCCTGCCGCGCGGCCAGCTCGAACAGGCCGATGGCGTGGTCGGTGCCGGCGACATGAAAGCGCCCCGCGGCGTAGCGCAGGTCTTCGGGCGCGGCTTCGAGCGCCTGCGCGGCCAGGCGCCGCGCTTCGTCGAGCGTGCGCTCGGCGCCGGTGCGCAGCGCCGAACCGCCGGTGAAGATCGAGCGCGAGCCTCCGCTGCCAAAGCCGTTGCCACGGTCGGTGTCGCCCAGCACCACACGCACGCGCTCGATGGGCACGTCGAACGCATCGACGACGAGCTGCGCAAGCGTGGTGGCGATGCCCTGGCCCATCTGGTTGACGGCGGAAAACACCTCGATGATGCCGTCGCCGTTCAAGTCGCCCTTCACCTCGACGGTGACGCGCTCCTCGAACACGTTGCCGCCGGTCCACTCCAAAAAGGTCGCGATGCCCAGGCCGCGCCACAGGCCGCGTGAGCGCGATGCTGTGGCGCGCGCCTCGAAGCCATCCCAATCCGCGAGCGGCAGCGCGCCATCCAGCACCTGTTCGAAGCGGCCCACGTCGTAGGTTTGGCGCATGGGGTTGGTGTAGGGCATTTGCTCGGGGCGGATGAAGTTGCGCCGGCGCAGCTGCAGGCGGTCGATGCCGGTCTGGCGCGCGGCCTCGTCCATCAGGCGCTCGATGTTGTAGATGGCCTCGGGCCGGCCGGCACCGCGGTAGGCGCCGGTGGGCGCCTGGTTGGTGAGCACGGCGCGGAAGTGAAAGTCGATCACCGGCACGTGATAGACACTGGTCTGCACCCAGGGGCCGATCAGCAAGGGGATGGCGACGCCGTTGGGCTGCGCGTAGGCGCCCACGTTGGCGTCGGAGTGCACGCGCAGGCCCAGGATGGTGCCGTCGGCGGCCAGGGCGAGTTCGGCATGGGTTTGTACGTCGCGCCCGTGCGCGGAGCTCAAGAATTCTTCGCTGCGCTCGGCCGCCCAGAGGACGGGCCGGCCCGTGGCGCGCGCGGCCAGCGCCACGACCACGTCTTCGGGGTAGGGCGCGCCCTTCATGCCAAAGCCGCCGCCCACGTCGCCCACGCGCACGCGCACCTGCTCGGGCTCTACGCCCAGCGCCTTGGCGACGGCGGCGCGCACCGCCGTGGGCATTTGCGAGCTGATTTGCACCTGCATGCGCCCGTCCTCGGGCCAGGCGCGCACGGTGCGCGGCTCCAGGGTGAGCGCGGCCAGGCGCTGGTGCGTCAAGTCCAGCCGCACCACATGCACAGCCTGCGCAAACGCGGCGGCGCAGGCCGCGGCGGCGCCGTGGCGCGCCTCGCAGGCGATGTTGTCGGGCGCGGCGGGCCAGAGCGCGGGCGCGCCTTCGGCCAGCGCCGCGGCAAGGCTGGGCACGACGGGCAGCTCTTCGTATTCGACCCATACGGCCTCGGCGGCGTCCTTGGCCTGCTGGATGCTGTCGGCCACCACGGCAGCCACGGCCTCGCCGACGAAGCGCGCCGTCTCGTACGCGAGCGGCAGGCGCGGCGGCGTGGCGCAGGGGCTGCCGTCCGCGCGCTGGAACGCCGCGCCGGTGGGCATGGGCGGCACGCCCTGCGCCACGAGCTGTGCGCCCGTGAGCACCGCGCGCACGCCGGGCATGGCCAGGGCATCGTCAGTGTGCACGGCCACGATGCGCGCATGCGCATAGGGCGAACGCACGAACACCAGGCAGCCGTCGCCGGGTTGGCGCAAGTCGTCGGTGTAGCGGCCCGCGCCGGTGAGCAGCGCGTCGTCTTCGAGCCGGCGCACGGCCTGGCCGCTGCCAAAGCGTTGCGTGGGGGTGTCTGCGCTCATGGAGTGTCTCCTCGTCGGGTGTTGAGCGTGGCTGGTGTTGCTGCTGACTGTAGCGATTTCTGTTGCCGGGGAATCGAGGAAAATCGGTGTCATGAACTGCCCCCCGAAAAAAGGACGCCACGAGGTTTGTAATGATGACCTTGTGGAGAGAGGATGAAGACAGGAACAGATCGTAGCTACACGCCGGAGTTCGGGAAGCGGCGGTCAAGCAAGTGATCGATGGCGGGCGCTCCATTGCGGTGGTGGCGCGCTCGCTGAAGACGCCCTGCAGGTCCTTCTAGGACCCACGTGTGAGCTATGCTGCAGAGCAAACCCTAGGTGAATATGAATGGTAGGCCGTGTTGGACTTGAACCAACGACCAAAGGATTCAGGTTAGCGTGAGTTTCCCCACTCCCTGGACTATCTCATCACCCTCGCCGCGAATTTCTCCGCACGTTAGGGTGCCGGGCGCTCTCGGGGTGCTTATCGGATTGGCTCCTCACACCCTAGTCTCTGCACCTTCTCGCCTACCGGTTTTTCAACCTGCCTTCGGCGAGCTTGGCTCAGGATTGCCGGGCCATCGACTGGCTGACGGTTTCCCTGAGTTCACCCGGTTTTTCCATTGCCGCTTTCACGACAAGGTCACCACTTCGATGAGTCCTCTGCTCTAACCAACTGAGCTAACGGCCCATTCATAAAACAACTTCAACTCTCTACGCTTTCAGTGTCCCCGAGGGCCACCGCCCACCGCCATTTTTCCTGCAGTAAAGAGCGTAGCAGGGGCCCTTCCGCTGCTTCCACCCGTAGCAATCCGGCAAATTCGCCAAACCGCTGTAAGTGCTGAGCTAACGCCCCAAATCCCGCCGCTGAACCGGGCGGGCGAAAAGACGGCTATTGTAGCCTCTCAGGGGCGGTGGCTCAACGCGTTGGAGACGAGCTTGGAGGTGATGTCCACGATCTGGATCATGCGGTCGTAGGGCATGCGCGTGGGGCCTATCACGCCCAGGGTGCCGACCACCTTGCCGTCGATCTCGTAGGAGGCGCTGACCACTGAGAGCTCCTCGAAGGGCACGACCTGGCTTTCGCCGCCGATATAGATGCGCACGCCTTCGGCCTGGTTGGTGATGTCGAGCAGGCGCAGGATTTGCGTTTTTTGCTCGAACAGCGCGAACGCGCGGCGCAGGTGGGCCATGTCGGCTGAAAAGTCGCTCACGGACAGCAGGTTGCGCTCGCCCGAGATCACGACTTCTTCCTGCGCTGCGCTCAGGGCCTCGGAGCTCGCGTTCACTGCCGCCTGCATGAGCGCGGCGATTTCACCGCGCAGCGTTTCCACCTCGGACTTGAGCTTTTCACGCACCTGCTCCATGGACAGGCCGGCGCAGTGGGCGTTGAGGAAATTCGCGGTTTCGAGCAGTTGCGACTGGGTGTAGTCCACGTCGGTGAAGATCACGCGGTTTTGCACGTCGCCTTCGGGCGAGACGATGATCACGAGCAGGCGCCGCTCCGACAGCCGCAGGAATTCGATCTGGCGAAACACCGAGGCGCGCCGCGGGGCCAGCACCACGCCCACGAATTGCGACAGATTCGAGAGCAGCTGCGCCGCATTTGCTATGACTTTTTGCGGTTGTTCGGGCGCCAGTTCGGGTGGCAGCTCGGGTGCCGGCAGCGGCTCTGGCTGCACGGTGAGCATGGTGTCCACGAACAGGCGGTAGCCGCGCGCGGTGGGCACGCGGCCGGCCGAGGTGTGGGGGCTCGCGATCAGACCCAGGTCTTCGAGGTCGGCCATGACGTTGCGGATCGTGGCCGGGGACAAGTCCAGCCCCGAGGCGCGCGAGAGCGTGCGCGAGCCCACGGGCTGGCCTTCGGCGATGTAACGCTCGACAAGGGTTTTGAGCAGCAACTTGGCACGGTCATCGAGCATGGCGGTTTTGATGATGTAATTTGCAAATGAAGTCCAATTTTCACCATGTTGCGCTGTTTGGCAAATACCAGACCGCGCCAGCCGCGGGCAAACCGGAAAACGCACGCGCGGCACTCGAAGACATCGCCGAATTTCTCGCACGCCGCGGCTGCGAGGTGGTGCTGGAGGCCGAAACGGCGGCCAACACCGGCCTCGTCCAGTACCCCAAGCTCACGGTGCCCGAAATCGGCGCGCAGTGCGACCTGGGGCTGGTGGTGGGCGGCGATGGCACCATGCTGGGCATAGGGCGCCAGATGGCGCGCTACGGCACGCCCTTGATAGGCATCAACCAGGGTCGGTTGGGCTTCATCACCGACATTCCCTTTGGCGACTACCAGGCTGCGCTCACGCCCATGCTGCGCGGCGAATACGAGGAAGACCGGCGCGCGCTGATCCATGCGCGTGTGCAGCGCGATGGCGGCACCGTGTTCGAGGCGCTCGCGCTCAACGACGTGGTGGTGAACCGCGGCGCAACCTCGGGCATGGTGGAGCTGCGCGTGGAAGTGGGCGGCCATCTGGTGGCCAATCAGCGCGCCGACGGCCTCATCGTGGCGACGCCCACGGGCTCGACGGCTTACGCGCTTTCGGCCGGCGGCCCCATGCTGCACCCGGCGATTCCGGGCTGGGTGCTGGTGCCGATCGCACCGCACACGCTGTCGAACCGGCCCATCGTGCTGCCCGACGATGCCGAAATCGCCATCGAACTCGTCAACGGGCGCGACGCGAGCGCGAATTTCGACATGCAGTCGCTCGCCTCGCTGCTGCATGGCGACCGCATCCTCGTGCGCCGCGCGCAATACTGCGTGCGCTTTTTGCACCCGCTGGGCTGGAACTACTTTGCCACGCTGCGCAAAAAGCTGCGCTGGAACGAAGGAGCCTCCTGACCATGGCGCTCAAGCGGATCACCCTGCGGGACTTCGTGATCGTGCCCGCGTTAGAGCTCGAGTTGCAGCCCGGCTTCACCGCGCTCACGGGCGAAACGGGCGCGGGCAAGTCCATTTTGATCGATGCGCTGCAGCTCGCGCTGGGTGCGCGCGCCGACGCGGGCGTGGTGCGCGAGGGCGCGGCCAAGGCCGAGATTTGCGCCGAATTCGACTGCCCCGCAGCACTTCGCCCCTGGCTCGACGAGGCCGGCTTCGACGCCGAAGACACGCTGCTGCTGCGCCGCAGCATAGACGCGCAGGGCAAGAGCCGCGCCTGGATCAACGCCACACCCGCCACGGCCACGCAGCTGCGCCAGCTCGGCGAGCAATTGCTCGACATCCACGGCCAGCACGCCTGGCAAAGCCTGATGCGGCCCGATGCGGTGCGCGGTCTGCTCGACGCCTATGCGGGCGCCTGCGCGCACGAGGTCGCCGCGCTCTGGACGCGCTGGCGCGCCGACGTGCAGGCGCTGGAGGCCGCAGTTGCGGCGCAGCAGAGCCTGCATGCGGAGCGCGAGCGGCTGCAGTGGCAGATCGACGAGCTCGAAAAGCTCGCGCCGCAAGAGGGCGAATGGGAAACGCTGGAGGCGCAGCACCGGCGCTTGTCGCACGCGCAGGCGCTGATCGATGCGGCGGGTGCGGCGCTCGCACAGCTCGAGCACGAGGACGCCGGCGCGCAGAGGCGGCTCGCGCAAGCGCAGACGCGCCTGCAGGCGCTGGCCGAGCTCGAACCGGAATTTGCCAACCTCGCAGAAATCCTGGCGTCCTGCCTCGCGCTCGCCGCGGACGTGCAACATTCGCTACAGACCTATCTGGGCCGCACCGAGCTCGAACCGCAGCGCCTGGCCGAACTCGACGAGCGCCTCGCACAGTGGCTGGCGCTCGCGCGGCGCTACCGGCGCCCGCCCGCGGAGCTGCCGGCACTGCTGCAATCGTGGCAGCATGAGCTGCAGCGGCTCGATGCCGCTGCCGACCTCGCCGCGCTCGAGGCCGCCGAAGCGCGCAGCGCGCAAGCCTACCGCGCGGCGGCGCAGGCGCTCTCGGCCGCCCGCCACGAGGCCGCGCCGCGCCTGTCGGCCGCCATCACACAGGCCATGCAGGGGCTGGGCATGGCCGGCGGCTTGTTCGAAGTGCGCGTACAACCCGCGGCCCAGGCCACGGCGCACGGCATCGACGAGGTGGAATTCCTCGTCGCGGGGCACCCGGGCGCCACGCCGCGGCCCTTGGGCAAGGTGGCCTCGGGCGGGGAGCTGTCGCGCATTTCGCTCGCGATCGCAGTCACCACGAGTGCGCTCGGCTCTGCCGGCACCTTGATATTCGATGAGGTCGATGCCGGCATCGGAGGGGCCGTGGCGCAGACCGTGGGGCAGCTCATGCAGCAGCTGGGGCGCGCGCGCCAGGTGCTGGCCGTGACGCACCTCGCGCAGGTGGCAGCCTGCGCCGACCACCACCTCGTCGTGGTCAAACAGCGCGCCGCAGACGGCAGCTACAGCAGCGTGGCCGAGGTGCAGGGCAGCGCGCGCGTAGCCGAGATCGCGCGCATGCTGGGCGGCGCGCAGTTGACCGAAACCACGCTCGCGCACGCCCGCGAGATGCTCACCGCGATGCCGCAGGCGCCAGCTGCAAAAGTATCAAATTGATAGCTTCCTATGCTTTGTGGATGGGCATTCGCAGCATATTTCATACCAAATCCTCCGCCTGCAACTCGCGCTTCAAGTAGGCATAAAACAGCGGCGCCGCCACCAGACCCGCAGGGCCGAACAAGGCCTCGAGCACGAACATGGTGGCAAGCAGCTCCCACACGGTGAGCTGCGTGCGCTGGCCCACGACCTTGGCGTTGATGAAGTATTCGGCCTTGTGGATGACCACCAGAAACACCAGGCAGGCCAGCGCCACGATGGGCGAAACCGACAGGCCCACCAAGGTCAAAACGGCGTTGTAGAGCAGGTTGCCCACGATGGGGATCAACCCGAGCACGAAGCTCAGCAAAATCAACACCATCGCATACGGCAGGTGGTATCCCCACAGTGGCAGCACGAGAAAAAGAAACAAGGCCAGCAGGCCGGTATTGACCAGCGCGATCCAGAACTGCGCGACCACGATGCGCCGAAACGTGTCGCCAAACAGTTGCACGCGCAAGTGCAATTGCGCCGTCAGCGGCTTGAGCGCGGCCACCGGCGGGCGGCTTGCGGCGAGCGCGCCGACGATCAGCCCGACGATGGCGTGCACCAGGCCCGCGAGCCAGGCCCGCCCGGTAATAGCGAGGCTCCCCGCCCTGCTGCCCAGGTAGTTGGCCAGGATGCGCTGTATCTCTGCCGCGCCTTCAGGCAGTTGGCTCGCGATGTCGGCCGGCAGCCGCTCGCGCAGCTCGAGCACGGTGCGCGCCAAAAAGGCCAGCAGCTCACGGTATTGCGCGGGTGCATCCAGCAGCATGCCGCGCGTGTACGGGAAAGCCACGCCCAGCAGCGCCAGCGGCAGCAGCACGACCACGGCGGCCGCAAGGCGCGGCGCCGTGCCCGAACGCATGAGCCGACCGAGGCGCGCACTGAGCCAGCGCGTACCCAAAAAACCCAGGCACACGCAAAGCAGGCCCGGCAGCAGGTGGCTCAGCATGATGAGCAGCAGCGCACCCGCCATCAGCACGTAACTGGCGATCCGGACGGCGCGGGGGGCGGAATCGGCCACGGTGATGCAAAAGCGTCAAAAGCGCACGGCCATGCGCGCTGCCCGCACCAGGCCGCTGGTGTGGGCCATGGCCCTCAAACCACCACCACCGCCGCACCCGCGCCACGCGCTGCGATGCGGCCTATGCGGTACACCTGCTCGCCTGCGGCGCGCAGCGTGCTGCTGGCGGCATCGGCGTCGGCCTCGGCCACGATCACGACCATGCCTATGCCGTTGTTGAAGGTGCGGTTCATCTCCACGTCGTCAATGCCCGCAGTCTGTTGCAACCAGGCAAAGAGCTCGGTTTGCGGCCAGCTGCCCTTCTCAAGATGCGCCGCGAGCCCGTCGGGCAGCGCGCGCGGGATGTTTTCGAGCAGGCCACCGCCCGTGATATGCGCGAGCGCCTTGATACCACGGCTGCCCTGCGCCGGGTGCTGCGCGAGCGCAGCGAGCACGCTTTTCACGTACAGCCGCGTAGGCTCCATGAGGGCGGCGCGCAGAGGCTTGCCGTCCAGGCTTGCGGGCAGCCGCCCGGCGGCGCGCTCCAGGCACTTGCGCACCAGGCTGAAGCCGTTGGAGTGCACGCCGCTGGAGGCCAGCCCCAGCACCACGTCGCCCGCCTGCACGTTCTGGCCCGTGAGGATTTGCGATTTTTCGACCGCGCCCACGGCAAAGCCGGCCAGATCGTATTCACCGGGCGGGTACATGCCGGGCATCTCGGCCGTCTCGCCGCCGATGAGCGCGCAGCCCGCAAGCTCGCAGCCGCGCGCGATGCCGCCCACCACGGCCGCTGCGGTATCGACGTCGAGCTTGCCGCAGGCGAAGTAGTCGAGGAAAAACAGCGGCTCGGCGCCCTGCACCAACACGTCGTTGGCGCTCATGGCCACCAGGTCTATGCCCACGGTGTCGTGCATATTCCACTCGAAGGCCAGCTTGAGCTTGGTGCCCACGCCGTCGGTGCCGCTCACGAGCACGGGCTCGCGGTAACGCTTGGGCAGCTCGAACAATGCGCCAAAGCCGCCTATGCCGGCGAGCACGCCCTCGCGCAGCGTCTTGCGCGCCAGGGGTTTGATGCGCTCGACGAGGGCATCGCCGGCGGCGATATCGACGCCGGCGTCTTTGTACGACAGGGGGGTGGCAGTAGGATCAACAGCACTCATGGCAGGGCAGCACGGGCGAACGTGCACAGCAGACTAAAATTCGCGCCGATTCTACGGTGCCGGTCAGGCCACCCGGCCGCTTTTCCCTTCAGCGGGCCTGTTGCTCGCCACAGCCACTTTCGCCACCTCCGCCCCCAAGCCAGCCCCGTCCCAAGCCCGCATGCCATCGGCCATCGCCCCCTCCCCTTCGCTGCCTGCACGATGAAGCTCCCCATGAAGCAACTGGCACTGGACCTGGGCCTGGCCCCGTCGCCCTCGCTCGCGCAGTTTCACGCCGGCCCGAACGCAGCGGCGCTGCAGCATTTGCGCCTGATGCTTGCATCTGCAGCGCCCGTGCCCACCTACCTGTGGGGTGAGGCCGGCAGCGGCAAAACGCATCTGCTGCAAGCTGTGCGCGCCGAGTTGCAAGAGCGCGGCGCGAGCGTGGGCTGGCTGGCTGCGGACAGCGCCACTGCGCCTGACTTCGACGCGCGCTGGACGGCCGTGCTGCTCGACGACGTGCACTCCTACGACAGCGCCCAGCAGGCGGTGGCCTTCAACTGGTTCATCAACGCCTTGCATCCCGCGAGCGGCAGCCCGCGCTGGGTGCTCGCGGCGGGTGCGCTGCCGCCCGCCGACCTGCCGCTGCGCGAGGACCTGCGCAGCCGCCTGGGCTGGGGCCATGTATTCCAGCTGCAGCCGCTGGGCGAGGCCGACTGCCGCGCCGTGCTGCGCGCGCAGGCCGCGGCGCGCGGCATTCGCCTGAGCGACGAGGTGCTGGACTTCATGCTGCAGCGCTTTTCGCGCGACCTGGGCAGCCTGATGCAGCTGCTGGACGCGCTCGACGCCTTTGCCCTGCGCACCCAGCGCGCCGTCACGATTCCATTGCTCAAAACCATGCTGGAGGCGCTCTGATACAGCGCAAGCAGCTCTTCTTTTCATACCAACTTTGACCCGCGCATGACACCCCCGTCCCGCCCCCGCGTCACGCTGTTCGACCTGGACCATACACTGCTGCCCATAGACTCCGACCATTCCTGGGGCGAATTCACCGTGCGCATCGGCTGGCACGACCGCGACGAATTTTTGCGCCGCAACGACGCCTTTTATGCCGACTACCAGGCCGGCACGCTGGACATCCACGACTACGTGCGCTTTGCCACCGCCGCGCTGCGCGAGCGCGGCCCGCAGGAGGCCGCCGCCGCGCAGGCCCGCTTCATGCGCGAGGTGATAGCGCCCGCCATCCGGCCCGAGGCGCTCGCGCTGCTGCGCCAGCACCAGGCGGCGGACGAGCACGTGCTCATCATCACCGCGACCAACGAATTCGTCACGCGCCCGATCGCCGACGCGCTGGGTGTGCCCGAGTTGCTCGCCACGCGCCTGGCGCGCGACGCCAGCGGCTGGATCACCGGCGAGATCGAGGGCGTGCCCTGCCTGCGCGCAGGCAAGGTGCAGCGCATGGAACAATGGCTGGCCGCGCGCGGCTGGGGCTGGAGTGACATCGAAAGCACGTTTTACAGTGACTCGATGAACGACTTGCCGCTGCTCGAAAAAGTCGCCCACCCCGTGGCCACCAACCCCGACCCGCGCCTGCGGGCCATCGCGCAAGAGCGCGGCTGGCGCATTCTGGACCTGTTCGCCTCATGATCAAAAACTTCATCGACAAGCTGCTCGGCAAAGCCCCCGCTGGCAGCGCCAAAGCCAAGAAAAAGCCCTCCTTCGGCCGCCGCGCCGAAGTGCCCGCGAGCGTGCACGGCATAGACCCGAGCCTGGTCGATCGCCGCGCCGCCGAGGTGGTGCACACGCTCAAGCAGGCGGGCTTCGAGGCCTACATCGTGGGCGGCGCGGTGCGCGATCTGCTGCTGGGCCTGCGCCCCAAGGACTTCGACGTGGCCACCAACGCCACGCCCGAGCAGGTCAAGCAGCTGTTTCGGCGCGCCTTCATCATCGGGCGGCGCTTTCGCATCGTGCACGTGGTGTTCGGGCGCGGGCGCGAGCACGAAGTGATCGAAGTCTCGACCTTCCGCGCCTACCTCGACAGCGCCGCGGCCGAGCAGGTCAGCGGCAACGAAAAAAGCTCGCGCCAGGCGCTCGCGGGCGTGCAGCACGCCGTCGATGTCTCGGGGCGCGTGCTGCGCGACAACGTCTGGGGCCCGCAGGAAGAAGACGCGGCGCGGCGCGACTTCACGATCAACGCGATGTACTACGACCCCGAGACACAGATCGTCGTCGATTACCACCAGGGCATCCAGGACGCGAAGAAAAAACTCCTGCGCATGATCGGCGACCCCGCCACGCGCTACCGCGAAGACCCCGTGCGCATCCTGCGCGCCGTGCGCTTTGCCGCCAAGCTCAGCGCACTGGGCTTTACGCTCGCGCCGCAGACCGCCGCACCGCTCGCAGCCTCGCTGCCCTTGCTCGCCGACGTGCCGCCCAGCCGCATGTTCGACGAAATGCTCAAGCTGCTGCAAACGGGCCACGCCATCGCTTCGGTCGAACAACTGCGCAAACTCGGGCTCGCGCGCGGCATCTACCCGCTGCTCGACATGGTGGTGGAGCGCGCCGACACCCCCTTCGTGCGCGCCGCGCTGCTCGACACCGACCGCCGCGTGGCCGAAGGCAAGTCCGTGGTGCCGAGCTTTCTGCTCGCCTGCGTGCTCTGGGACGACGTGCGTGCGGCCTGGCAGCAGCGCCTGCACACGCAGCACCCCCTGCCCGCGCTGCACGAGGCCATCGACGAAGTGTTCGAGCGGCGCATCGGCGACGTGTCCGGGCGCGGCAAACTCGCGGCCGACATGCGCGAAATCTGGGTCATGCAGCCGCGCTTCGAAAAGCGCACCGGCAACACGCCCTTGGGCCTCGTCGAGCAGCCGCGCTTTCGCGCCGGCTTCGACTTCTTGCGCCTGCGCGCCGACGTGGGCGAAGTCGATGAAGCCCTGGCCGAATGGTGGCAGGACTTCCAAACCGCCGACGACGAGCGCCGCGCCGACCTGATCGCGCAGGCGCGCGAAGAGCAAAAAGGCCAGGAAAAAGCACGCAAACGCCCTGCCAAACCCCGGCGCGCCGCACCTGCAGCGCCCGCAGCCGTCGCCCCAGGAGCCTGTCGGACTTTGGGCGTCGAAAGCGAGAATGCGCCCCAGCGAGACCAGTTTTTGCCGGATTCGCTGCCCCATAGTGGTGCTATGGGGCAAGAAGACGGTAAAAAATGGGCCGCTGCGGCGCATTCGCAGCCGACGATTCCAAAGTCCGACAGGCTCCTAGGCGCAGACGATGCACTGAGCGCGGACGGCGCACCCACGGGCGCGGAAGCGGCGACTGCGCCTACCGCCGACGAAGCCGCAGACGCAGACCAAGCCCCGAAAAAACGCCGGCGCCGCCGCCGCAAGTCCCCCGCGCAAGGTACAGGCGCAGAGGCCGGGGCGGATGCGGCAATCGACGCAGACGCTGGCTCAGACGCTGGCGCCAACGTCCCCGGCAGCGCGAGCGCGGCTGCGTCCGACCCCGCGCCGAACGCTGCGCCCGATGCCCGCTGATCGATGCCCGCTGAGCAATTTCCGCCGGCATGCCCAGCCCGCCACCCACCGACAACACTGATAACGCCGCCATGGACGCCGCAGCGCCATCACCCGCAGCGGCAGCGACGGAGATCGTGGAGGCCGTGTCTGCCGGCATAGCCCTAGGTGCCAACCTCGGCGACTGCGCCGCCACGCTGCGCCAGGCCCTGCAAGCCATCGCCGCCCTGCCCGGCACGCGCCTGCTGCGCCATTCGTCGCTCTACCGCAGCGCCCCCATCGCTGCCACCGGGCCGGACTACGTCAACGCGGTGGCCGAAATTCTCACCACGTTGAGCCCACAAGCGCTGCTGCAAGCCCTACAAAACCTGGAGCACGCCGCCGGCCGCGAACGCCCCTACCGCAACGCCCCGCGCACGCTGGACCTGGACATCCTCTGGTGGGGCGACCTGCACCTGCACACCCCCACCCTGACCCTGCCGCACCCATGCATGCACGAGCGCGCCTTCGTGCTCGTCCCCCTGGCCGAAATCGCCCCCGAGCGCGTCACGCCCGAACAACTGCGCGCGGTGCAGGGGCAGCGGGTGGATCGGATGGGGTAGTTGGACGTAATTGGAATCTGACCCCGATTTTTCTGCTCCCACCCGAACGAGGCACAATGCCCGGCATGACCCACACCCCCGCCTCTCTTGCAGATCTGCGCAAAAGCTACGAGCGCGCAGAGCTTAGTGAAGATGCCTCGCATGCCGATCCGCTGCTGCAGTTCGACCAATGGATCAAGGAGGCGCTCAACGCCCAGTTGCCCGAGCCCAACGCCATGACGGTGGCCACTGTGGGCAGCGATTTGCGCCCGAGCACGCGCGTGGTGCTGATCAAGGGCTACGACGCGCGCGGCATCGTATGGTTCACCAACTATGAAAGCCGCAAGGGCCGTGAACTTGCGGGCAACCCGTACGCGGCGCTGCAGTTTCATTGGGTCGAGCTCGAGCGCGTGGTGCGCATCGAGGGCGTGGTCGAGAAGGTCAGCGAGGAAGAAAGCGATGCCTACTTCCACAGCCGCCCGCTGGACTCGCGCATAGGTGCCTGGGCGAGTCCGCAAAGCCAGGTGATCCCGGGCCGCAATGTGCTGCTGGCCAATGCCGCGCGCTACGGCGCGCAGTTCCTGCTGCGCCCGCCGCGCCCGCCGCATTGGGGCGGCTACCGCCTGAAACCCGAGCAATGGGAATTTTGGCAAGGCCGCAAGAGCCGCCTGCACGACCGGCTGCGCTACAGACAGGAGGCTGGCGCCTGGGTGCGCGAGCGCCTGGCGCCTTGAGGAACGGCCTCCGGTTTCTACTGCGCCACGCCAGCTGGCGGGGCCGCCAAGAGCAGCATGGCGCGAACGCTGACGCTCACTTGTCGATGAAGGTCCAGACCAGGTCGAAAAACTGCTTGTAGAACTTCTTCTCGGTCACCGTGGTGCTCGAGACCTTGACGAGCGAGTCGGCGCTCTTGCTCCAGGGCAGCGAGATGCCGCCGCCGGCCACGCTCACGCTGGCGCCGCCCGAGACTTTCTTGAGCTTGTAGCGGGTTTCGATGGCGTTCACGAACACCGTCGCACCTTTGCTCGATGACTTGCAGATCACGTGGAAGTCGAGCACGGCGTTGAGTTCCTCCTCGGGCTGGAACTCCTTGTGCGCATGGATGTTCGTGTCCTTGGCCTCATCGATGCGGTAGCCCTGGCTCAAAAGGGCGCGCTGCGCCGCGTCGCAAGCCTCTTGCTCGCCGGAGGCGTAGGTGCGCTGGTACGGGGAGTCCTTTTTGAACTCCTCATCTTCATAGATCGGCCGGCTGCCGCAAGCCGCGCACAGCGCCAGCAGCAGCAATGCAAGCGGTCCCCTTGTGGTTGACCAAATGTGTTTCATGGCGCGCCAGTATAGAGGGCTTGCGCGGCGGTGCGAAGGCCCGAAGTCAAGCCCTGGTGGCGGCCTCAAAACTCCACGCGCAAGCCCAGCGTGATGTCGCGCCCCATGAGTGGCGCGGCGGTCTTGATGAACGAGGTGCTCGCGTAGGCCAGGCGGTTGTTCAGGTTGTTGGCCTTGAGGTAGAGCTGCCAGCGCTGCCCGAACGCGCCGCTCGACATGCCGCCGTAGCTCAGGCCCACGTTGAGCATGCCGTAGCCCGGCGTGGACGTCTCGAAGGCGGCGGTGCGATCCTGGCGCGCCACCTGCAGCCACTCGGTGTAGCCCTGCCAAGGGCCCCAGTTGCCGTCCAGGCGCAGCCCCGCGCGCGCGGCGGGCACGCGCGGCACGCGGCTGCCGTCGTCGAGGGATGCGCGCACCGCGTCGCCGCGCAGCGTAAGGCCCAGGTGGCGCGTGAGGCGCTGGCGCACCTGGCCTTCAAAGCCGGTGAAGGTCGCGTCTTGCTGGCTGTATTGCAGCAGTTGCAAGCCGCCGAGCTCATCGACGGTGCGGCCGTAGATGTAGTTGGCGATGTGGTTGCGGAACGCGCTGAGCTCGAAGGTGGTGTCGCCGGCCATCTTGCGCAGGCTCAGGTCGATGTTTTGCGCGGTCTCGGCGCGCAGATCGGCGTTGCCGCGTTCATAGGTGCGCGTCGCCAAGTGCAGGCCCTGGGCGTAGAGCTCCTCGGCCGTGGGCAGGCGCACGGCGCGCGTGAGCGAGGCGCCCAGCGCGTAGCCGGGCGTGAACTTCCACACCGCGCCGAGCGAAGCCGAGGTGCCGTGGTGCTCGCGTTCGATGCCGCTGCTTTGCGCCTCCACGCTCTGGCGGTCGTGGCGCAGCGCGGCTTCGAAGCGCCAGTCGCGCCAGCGGTACTCTTCGAGCGCGAAGAGGCCGATTTTGTGGGTGGCCGTGGGCTCGATGTACGACTCCTCACCGTCGGCACGAAAATCGCGCTGCCCGAGCTGCAGGCCCACGAGGCCGCGCCAGCCCGCGATCGGCAGGTGTTCGAGCTCGATGCGGCTGTCGTAGGCCCGGTTGTTGAACGTGGTGCCGATGGCGCCGTCCTCGATCTCGTTGTGCCGGTAGTGTGTGAGCCCGCTGCGCAGGCGCACGGCGGCGACGCCGGCAAACGGGTTGCGCAGCTCGCCGCGCAGGTCCCAGCGTTCGCTGAGCAGATCGACCATGGGCGCGGTGGCGTCGGTGGCAGCTTCTGCCGGCTCTGCGTCGGCGGGGCAGACCAGGCGGTTGCCCTCGGCGCCGCAGTCCGCATGCGCCGCGTCGTCGCCCGGCAGGCCGTATTTCGCGGTCTGGCGCGTGTAGGCCGCGCCGAGGTAGCCGTCGGTGTCGATCCACGACAGTCCCACGCTGCCCGTGTCGCCGCGCTGGTAGCTGCCGGGCACGCGCGCACCTTGCGGCCAGCCGCTGCCGGCGCGGTAGCTTTGGGCGTCGTTGGCCGCGCCTTCGACATGCAGCGCGAGCTGCCCCGCGCCACCGGTGAGCGCGAATGCGCCGGCTTTTTCGCGCGCGTTGCTGCCCGCGCGCAGCTCGGCGCTGCCCGTGTAGCCTTTCTCGGGGATGGCCGTGGGCACCTTGTCGTCGAGCACGTTGACCACGCCGCCCACGGCGCCGCCGCCGTAGAGCAGCGCCGAAGGGCCGCGCAGTACCTCGATCTGGCGCGCGAGCAAAGGGGTGGATGCGACCGCGTGGTCGGGGCTCACGGTGGAGGCGTCATGCAGCTCGGAGCCGTCGCTCAAGATTTTCACGCGCGGGCCGTCCATGCCGCGGATGATGGGGCGGCTCGCGCCCGCGCCGAAGTGGCTCGCGCTGATGCCCGGCATGCCGTCCAGCGTGTCGCCCAGCGTCGCGGCGCGCCGCTGCACGAGCTCGTCGCCTTCGAGCACGGTCACGGGCGTGGCCAGCTCGCTGCTGCCCAGCTGCAGGCCGCTGGCCGACACGGTGACGGTGGCGAGCGTGGGCGCCTCGGTGGCGGGGGCCGCGGCAGGTGTGGCCGTAGAGCTGGTCGCCGGGGGAGTCGCAGGCGCAGCCGCTGGCAGGGAAGTAGGCGCTGCGTCGGACGGAACGCTTTGCGCGTGGGCCAGACCGAGGCTCGTCAGCAGCAGCCCTGCCGCCAGAGCCACAGGACGCCGCGCCAAAGCGACAGAGGTTTTTTGAGAAGACTTCATGAAAGCAAACTTTGAGAACGAGGAACGCCGAGGCGGCACGCAGCCGCCAGACCACGCAGGCCATGGCCCGCGCAGACAGCGTTCCGAAAATATGAATGAAATATGCCTCTAGGAGCCTGTCGGACTTTGGAATCGTCGGCTGCGAATGCGCCGCAGCGGCCCACTTTTCACCGGCTTCTTGCCCCATAGTCCCGCTATGGGGCGGCGAATCCGGCAAAAACTGGCCTCGCCGGGGCACATTCTCGCTATCGACGCCCAAAGTCCGACAGGCTCCTAGCGCTTATGTACCAAGCGCTAGAAGCTATTACAAATGGAGCAAATGGAGTATTCAGCGCGCCGGCGGGCCGCGCGCGTGGAACGCTGCGGCATGGCGCGCCACAGGCGCGACGCGGCAGGGCAGCGCGGGAGCGCCCGGCGGCAGCGCCGCTGGCAGGACGAGCGCAGCTGCGTGCAGCGCCTGCCCGAGCGCGAGCTGGTCGAGCAGCTGGCAGTCGGCCGTCGTGTGCTGCGGCAGCAGGCGCCGCAGTGCTTGAGAAAAGTCTTCTTCGGCGACGGCTGCGCCAGGCGAGATCGCAGTCGCCGCCTCAGCCCCAAGCGCTGCGCCAGCGCCGCGCGCATCGGGCGCGTGCGCGTGCTGCGCTGCCACCAGGTCCGCTGGCCCGGCGTGCGGCGCGAAGTGCAGCACCCTGTGCAGCTGGCCCACGGTGGACACGAGCACCAGGGCCAACAGCAGCCATGCGAGCGCAGCATGGCGCACGCGCCCCGCCCCGCGCTGCGCGGCCCTCGGCTGCTGAGTTGGGTGCATCAAGGCCACGGCTTCGCCCAAGCTACGTATTTCGCGTCAATGAAAGCGCGGCGCGCGCTTTTCGAGAAAGGCGTGCAGGCCCTCGCGCGCATCCTGGCTGCGCGTGCACTCCTGCAGCAGCGCCTGCTCGAGCGCCATCTGCGCCTGCAGGCCGCGCTGCGTGGCGCCTTCGCACAGGTGCTTGATCTTGGCCAGCGACCCCCTGGGCGCAAGCGCAAGGTGCGCGCACAGGGCCTCGGCGCGCTGCGCCAGCTCGGCGTCGGGCACGACCTCATCGACCAGCCCCATGGCGAGGCATTGGCGCGCATCCATCGCATCGCTGAGCATGAACAGCTGGCGTGCGCGCATCGAACCCACGCGGCGCGTGACGAAATACGAAGCCCCCATGTCCGGCGACAGGCCCAGCGCTACATAGCCCGTGCGCAGCTTCATCGACGCCGCGGCCAGCGCAAAATCGCCGCACAGCGCCCAGCCCACGCCGCCGCCGCCGACCGGGCCGTTGATCGCCGTGACCACGGGCGCAGGCAGCTGCGACAGGCGCATGAGCGCCGGGTGCGCGATGTCCACGAGCGCGCGCAGATACGACTCCAAGGTCTCGACATGCGCGCGCATCTCGGCGATGTTGCCGCCGGCGCTGAACAGGCCGCCGCTGCCGCTGAGCAAGACCACGCGCGGGTGCGCCGCGGCCACCTCGTCCACCGCCCGCGCGAGCGCTGCCGTGGACGCGAGCGCGAGCGTGTGCGGGCCGTCGCTGCGGTCGAACACGATGCGCCCTATGCCCTGCGCGACGCTCCAGCGTATGGTGTCCACGGTTTGCTCCATCACTTCATGCATGTTTGTCTCCTCTTTTTGGCTGGGGCGCCACCGCATGGCGGCGTCTGAGCGCTGGGCCAGCCCTTGGTCTCAAGGTTTCAGGTAGCGCGCAAAGGTTTTGCGGAACTTTTCCAGCTTGGGCGCGATGACGAAGGCGCAATAACCCTGCTGCGGATGGCGCGCGAAATAGTCGCGATGGTAATCCTCGGCGGGCCAGAAAACAGTCATAGGCTCAACCTCGGTGACGATGGGCGCAGCGAACACGCGCTGCGCCTCGAGTTCACGGACCAGGGCGCGCGCGGCCTCGCCGTGCTCGGGGCGTTCGTAATAGATGCCGCTGCGGTACTGCGGCCCCACGTCGTTGCCCTGGCGGTTGGGCGTGGTGGGGTCATGGGTGGCGAAAAAGATTTGCAAAATGTCACGCACGTCGATCTGCGCCGCATCGAACGTGACACGCACGGCCTCGGCATGCCCCGTCGTACCCGTGCAGACCTGCTCGTAGCTCGGCTGCGGCACGTGGCCGTTGCAATAGCCGCTTTGCACGGCGACTACGCCACGTACACGCTGAAAAACGGCCTCGGTGCACCAAAAGCAACCTCCAGCCAATGTGATCGTTTCTGTCGTCGTCATGAATCAAACCCTCCAGGCCACCCTTGGCGCCCAAGGAAAATCCCATGGCTACGGCGGCTTTGGCTTTATCTATTGCTCCGGCCCTCTGAAGTTTGAAGGAATCCTACGATTTCCCCTTGAGAAAACGCTGAAAAACTTATGACTTCACAGGGCCGGATCTATAGGACATTCTCGCTTTCGACGCCCAAAGTCCGACAGGCTCCTGGGGAGCACCACCAGCGCTCGATTATCACCACCCACCTTGGTGCAGGCCCTTCTTCGAGCATCGCATGCGCCGCTTTTAGAATCACGGCATGGCATGCGGCTGCATGCGCGCAAACCGCCACCCCTTCTTCGGAATCCACCCTGGTATCCACCCATGACCCTGCCCCTGAACACCACCGTCGACGCGAATGACCCCATCGTCCGCGCCCGCTTCAACATGATCGAGCAGCAAATCCGCCCCTGGAACGTGCTCGACGAGCAGGTGCTCGCGCTGCTCGAGCAGGTGCGCCGTGAAGACTTCGTGCCGCCGGCGTACCGCGCCATGGCGTTCATGGACACCGAAATCCCGCTGTTCGGCGAGCCCGAGCAGGCCCTGCGCCTGGGCCGCTGCATGCTGCCGCCGCGCGTGGAGGCGCGCATGCTGCAAGACCTGCGCCCCCAGCCCGGTGACCGCGTGCTCGAGGTCGGCGCAGGCTCGGGCTACATGGCGGCGCTGCTGGCCAGCTGCACGCAGCAGGTGGTGTCGCTCGAAATCGTGCCCGAGCTCGCCGAGTTCGCGCGCCGCAACCTGCAGCGCGCCGGCATCGCCAACGCCCACGTGCGCGTGGCCGACGGTGCGCACGACGCCCTGCCCGAAGGCCCGTTCGACATCATCGTGCTGAGCGGTTCGGTGGGCGAAATCCCGGCGCGGCTGCTCGACCAGCTGCGCCCCGGCGGGCGCCTGGGTGCGATCGTGGGCGACGAGCCCATCATGCGCTTCACGCTCGTGCGCCAGGTCGAAAACCGCTTCGAAGCCAGCCAGCCCTGGGACTGCAACGCGCCGCGCCTGCTCGGCTTTCCCGAGCCCGTGGCGTTCGAGTTCTGAAAACCGCGCACTGCGCGGGCATGCAAGCAGGCAGCGTCAATCGGCGATGCAGATCTGCGTCTGCTCGCCCAGCCCGTCGGCGCCCAGGCGCATCACGTCGCCGGGCTTGAGGAACCACGGCGTGGGCTTTTGCCCCAGGCCTACGCCGTGCGGCGTGCCCGTGAGCACGATGTCGCCGGGTTCGAGCGACATGAACTGCGTGATGTAGGCCAGCACCGTGGGCAGGTCGAAGATGAAGTTGCGCGTGTTACCGTCCTGCACGCGCTGACCGTTGACTTCGAGCCACAGGCCGACCGCGTGCGGGTCGGGCAGCTCGTCGCTGGTCACGAGCCACGGGCCTATGGGGGCGAAGCTGTCGTAGCTCTTGCCCTTGTCCCACTGGCCGCCGCGCTCGCTCTGGTAGGCGCGCTCGGACACGTCGTTGGCAAGCACGTAGCCGGCCACGTGCTGCAGCGCGGTGTCTTTGCGCACGTGGTTCGCGCGCGTGCCTATGACCACGCCCAGCTCCACCTCCCAGTCGGTCTTTTGCGCGCCGGGCGGGATGCGCACCGGGTCGTTCGGGCCGCTCAGTGCGGTGATGGCCTTCATGAACAGCACGGGCTCGGCCGGAATGGGCATGCCGGCCTCCCTGGCGTGGTCGGCGTAGTTCAGGCCCACGCAGACGATCTTGCCCACCCCGCCCACGGGGCAGCCCAGGCGCGGCTCGCCCTCCACGGGCGGCAGACGGCTTGCGTCGAGCGCGGCCAGCGCGGCGAGCGTGCGCGGGCTGAGCTGCGCCGGCCCGAGGTCAGGCAGCAGCATGGACAAGTCACGCAGCACGCCCTGCGCATCGACCAGGCCCGGGCGCTCTGCGCCGGGCGCACCGTAACGGATCAGCTTCATCGTTCGGTCTCCTCCAGATGCAGCGCGCCGTGATTGCAGCCGTCACGGCGCGCAAAAAATCACGGCACAAAGCCGTGCCGCCGCTGCAGCTTACCATTCACGCGCGCTTGCTGCGGCACTGCTTCATGTAGTCCTTTTTTGGTAGCTGCTAGCGCTTGATGGCTCTCTGTAAATGGCTTATTTCATTACCAACAAATGAATCCCCATCCACCCCCAGCACAAGCGCCCGACGCGGCGCCCGCGCGCCCGCGCGACCCTGCCGATCTGTTCTGGTCGTTCACCTGGCTGGCCCTGCAAGGCTTTGGCGGCGTGGTGGCCGTGGTGCAGCGTGAACTGGTCGAAAAAAAGCGCTGGCTCAGCGCCGAGGAGTTCGTCGAGAGCTGGGCCGTGGCGCAGATCATGCCGGGGCCGAACGTGGTCAACCTCGCGCTCATGGTGGGCGACCGCTACTTCGGGCTGCGCGGCGCGTTCGCGGCGATGGCGGGGATGCTGCTGTTTCCGCTGCTGCTCGTGCTGGCGCTGGCCGTGCTGTATGCGCACTTTGCCGCGCACCCCGCCGTCGCAGGCGCGCTGCGCGGCATGGGCGCGGTGTCGGCAGGACTGATCGCGGGCACGGGGCTCAAGCTCGCGCGCAGCTTGCGCGCGCATCCGCTGGGCCCGAGGTGGTGCGGGGTGTTCGTGGCGGCCACCTTCGTCGCCATGGTCTGGCTGCATTGGCCGCTCGTCTGGCTGCTGCCCACGCTCGGCGGCCTGGCCTGCGTGCTGACCTGGCGCAAGCTGCCAGCGCCGCAAGAAGAAGCGGACGCGAAAGTGCTGCCATGAGTGCCCCGCTGCTGCACCTGCAGCCCGCCGACTGGCTGCAGCTTTTCCTCTACTACGCCTCGGTGTCGCTGCTCGCCGTGGGCGGCGCGATCGGCACGGCGCCCGACATGCACCGTTTTCTGGTCGTGCGCCAAGGCTGGCTCAGCGACGCGCAGTTCAGCGCCTCGATCGCGATCGCGCAGGCCGCGCCGGGGCCCAATGTGCTGTTCATCGCCCTGCTCGGCTGGAACGTGGGCCTGAATGCGGGCGGCGCGGGCGCGCAGCGCTGGGCCCTGGCCACCTTGGGGCTGCTGCTGGCCATGCTGGGCACGCTGCTGCCCAGCACCACGCTGACCTGGCTGGCCACGCGCTGGGCGCAGCGCAACCACACACGGCGCAGCGTGCGCGCGTTCAAACAGGGGCTCGCGCCGGTCGTGATCGGGCTGCTGCTTGCGACGACCTGGCTGCTTGGCAGCGCGCACGGCTCCATCGCCCGCGCCTGGCCGCTGTGGCTGCTGACCGCGCTGGCCACCCTGCTCGTGTGGCGCACGCGGCTACATTTGCTGTGGCTGCTGGGCGCGGGTGCTGTGCTCGGCGCGCTGGGCTGGGTTTGATACAAATCGGTGCACGCCGGCCGCATCTGCTGCAACAATGTGCGGCCACGATGGTGCACCGTAGTTTTCACTACTTACCAAGGAGATCGCCATGACCACACCCCCTTTGCGCCCGCTGGGTCGCTCCGGCCTGCAGGTTTCGCCGCTGTGCTTCGGCGGCAACGTGTTTGGCTGGACGGCCGACGAAGCCACCTCGTTCTCGCTGCTCGACGCCTGGGTCGATGCGGGCTTCAACTTCGTTGATACCGCAGACATGTATTCAAGCTGGGTGCCGGGTCACCAGGGCGGCGAGTCCGAGACCATCATCGGCAAGTGGCTGCGCAAAAGCGGCAAGCGCGACCGCATCGTGCTTGCCACCAAAGTCGGCAAAGAGATGGGCGAGGGCAAAAAAGGCCTGCGGTCCGCGTACATCCGCGCCGCCGTCGAAGATTCGCTGCGCCGCCTGCAGACCGACTACATAGACCTGTACCAGGCGCACGAAGACGACCCCGACACGCCGCTGGCCGAAACGCTCGAAGCCTTTGCCGCGCTCATCAAAGAGGGCAAGGTGCGCGCGATCGGCGCCTCGAACTACAGCGCACCGCGCTTTGCCGAAGCGCTCGAGACCAGCGTCGCGCTGGGCCTGCCGCGCTATGAAAGCCTGCAGCCGCTCTACAACCTCTACGACCGCGCGGTGTTCGAAGACGCGCTGCGCCCGATCTGCCTCGCCCATGAAATCGGCGTGATCAACTACTACGCCCTCGCCTCGGGCTTTCTGAGCGGCAAGTACCGCAGCGCCGAAGACGCGGCCAAAAGCCCGCGCGGCGCGGGCGTCGTGGCGCAGTACCTGAACCCGCGCGGCCTGCGCATCCTGGCCACGCTCGACGAAGTGGCGGAACGCTACCAGGCCACGCCGGCCCAGGTCGCGCTGGCCTGGCAGCTGGCACAACCCGCCATCACGGCGCCGATCGTGAGCGCGACCTCGCTTGCCCAATTGCAGGAACTGGTGGGCGCCGCGCAGCTGCAACTCGACCCCGACGCGCTCGAAGACCTCACGCTGGACAGCGCCGAAGGCGTGTGAACACAAGCCGCCGGGGGCCGCGCCCACGAAGCGCTGGCGCAACTCACGCCGAGCGCTGGCGCAGCGCCTCGTACAGGCACACGCCGCTCGCGACCGAGACGTTGAGACTCTCGACCGCGCCGCGCATGGGGATGTGCACGAGCGCGTCACAGGTCTTGCGCGTGAGCTGGCGCATGCCCTGCCCTTCGGCCCCGAGCACCAGCGCCGTGGGGCCGCGCAGGTCGGCCTGGTAGAGCGACTGCGGCGCGTCGTCGCTCGTGCCCAGCACCCAGATCGCGCGCTCCTTGAGCTCACCCAGCGTGCGCGCAAGGTTGGTGACCATGAAATAAGGCACGGTCTCGGCCGCGCCGCTCGCGACCTTGGCCACGGTGGCGTTGATGCCCACGGCGTGGTCTTTGGGCGCAATCACGGCGTGCGCGCCCGCGCCATCGGCCACGCGCAGGCAGGCGCCGAGGTTGTGCGGATCCGTCACGCCGTCGAGCACGAGCAAGAGCGGCGGCGCGCCGCCCGCGGCTTCGAGGCCGTCGAGCAGATCGTCGAGCGAGCGCGCCTGCGCGAGCGGCTGCACGCGCGCCGCCACGCCCTGGTGGCCTTGCGTGCCCGCGAGCCGCGCGATGCGCAAACCATCGGCCTCGATCAGCCGCACGCCGGCGGCACGCGCGCGCTCCAGAAACTGGCGCATGCGCGCATCGCGGCGCGTGGCCTCGTAAAACACCTCGACGATGGACTCGGGCGCGGTCTTGAGACGCACGCCCACGGCATGGAAGCCGAACAGGACTTTGGGGCTGGACATGGGGCGAATTATCGGGGCGCGGCTTTGTCTCATCTTTGCGCTGCCTGAAAGAACGCCCCAAAGTGCCCTCTCGGCAATCCTGCCTCGTGATAAGATAGCAATAACTTACTCACTTTTGCACCCGCAAACAATGAGCGTACGCCCCCAGTATCTAACGGCCGACGAGCGGCGCGCAGCCACAGTCCAGGCAGTGGTGGACCTGGCCGCCGAGCGCAACCCCAGCGACATCACGACCACAGCCATCGCGCAACGCATGGGTTTGACCCAGGGGGCGCTGTTTCGCCATTTCCCGACCAAGGAGGCCATCTTGCTGGCGGTGATGTCCTGGGTCACGGAGCGCCTGCTGGCGCGAGTGGACAAGGCGGCAGAAGGCGCGGCGTCCCCGGTCGCAGTCCTCGAGGCGGTCTTCATGACGCATGTCGACTTCGTGACCGAGCACCCCGGCGTGCCAAGGATCATCTTCGGCGAGCTGCAGCGGCCGGGAGAGACCCCTCCCAAGCAAATGGTGCAGTCCTTGATTCGCTGCTATGGCGAGCGGCTGCGCCGCCAGATCGAAGCCGGCAAGGCGCTGGGTGAACTGGATGCAGGACTGGATGTGGATGCTGCCGCCACTCTGTTCATTGGCACCATTCAGGGCTTGGTGATGCAGTCGCTGCTGGCGGGCGATGTGGCGCGCATCCGCCGTGACGCGCCGGGCGTGTTCGCCATCTATCGCCGCGGGATAGGGAGCATCCAATGAGATTCCCCCGCTTGCAGCGCCGCACGCTTGCACTGGCTGCGAGCATGGCGCCACTCGCGCTGTTGTTCATCTACGTCGCCCTGCGCTCGGGCCCACTGGCGCCAGTGGCGGTGACGGTGACCACCGTGCAGCAGCGGACCATTGCACCCGCTTTGGCGGGCATAGGCACGGTGCAGGCACGCTATACGTACAAGATCGGCCCGACCTACGCTGGACGAATCAAGCGGCTGGACGTGCATGTGGGTGACGCGGTCAAGACGGGTCAAGTGCTGGGCGAAATGGACCCGGTGGACCTGGACGAGCGCATTGGCGCACAGCAGGCCGCGATCAAGAGCGCCCAGGCCGCCTTGCGACAAGCCGAAGCCAAGCAAACTTTTGCGCAAACGCAGGCAAGGCGCTACGAGCAACTTTGGGCCCTGCGTGGCACCAGCGAAGAAAGTACCGCCATCAAGCGGCAAGAGCTGGCGGTGGCCGATGCAGCGCTTGCAGCGGCGCGCGAGGATGCCAGCCGCACGCGCGCCGAATTGCAAGCCTTGCGCGCGCAGCGCAGCAATCTCCGGCTCATGGCTCCTGCTGCCGGACTGGTGACTGCACGCCATGCGGACCCTGGTACGACGGTGGTGGCGGGCCAGGCGGTCGTGGAGCTCATCGACACTGCGAGCCTGTGGGTCGATACGCGCTTCGACCAGGTCAACGCCGAGGGCCTGGCCGCCGGCTTGCCTGCCCGCATCGTGCTGCGCTCGCGGCGCGGCCAGACGCAGCCAGGCCGCGTGCTGCGAATCGAGCCTCAAGCCGACGTGGTGACGGAAGAAACGCTGGCCAAGATTGTCTTTGACTCGCCGCTTTCACCACTGCCGCCGGTGGGGGAACTGGCCGAGGTCACCGTGCAGCTGTCCGAACTGCCCGCCGCGGCGACGATTCCCAACGCCGCCATCCGCACGCTCGACGGCAAGCGCGGCGTATGGAAGCTCAGCGACGGGAAGCTCGCATTCATGCCGATCGCCTTCGGCCGCTCCGATCTCGATGGCCTGGTGCAAGTGGAAAAGGGCCTAGCTGCCGGCGACCAGTTGGTCGTATACAGCGAAAAGGCCCTCACCGCGCGCAGCCGAATCCATGTGGTCGATCGCCTTCCTGGGGTGGCGCCGTGATCAGCCTGGCCGGACGCGACATTCTGCATGCCTGGGGCAAATTCGTTTTCACCGGCATCGGCCTGGGGCTATTGATTGGTGTAACGCTGACCATGGCTGGCGTGTACCGCGGCATGGTGGAGGACGGCAAGGTCTTGCTGGACAACAGCGGTGCCGACCTCTGGGTGGTGCAAAAAGACACCCTCGGCCCCTACGCCGAATCCTCCAGCATCCCCGACGATCTATGGCGCAGCATCCGCGCCATTCCCGGCGTAGCGCAGGCAGCCAACGTCACTTATCTGACCATGCAAGTGGGCAAGGACGATGAGGACGTCAGGGCCATGGTGGTGGGCATCACCGCGGGCGAACCCGGCATTCCGGGCTGGCCGCCCTATCTCGTCGCCGGGCGCCAGATCACCCGCGGGCATTACGAGGCCGTGGCAGACCTCGCCACCGGCTTCCACCTTGGTGACGTGCTGCGCATCCGCCGCAACCGCTACACCGTGGTCGGCCTGACGCGCCGCATGGTGTCGTCAAACGGCGACCCGATGGTGTTCATTCCCCTCAAGGACGCGCAGGAGGCACAGTTCCTCAAGGACAATGACGCCATCCTGATGCAGCGCCGCCGCACCAGTGCCAACCCGGCCTTCAACCGCCCCGGCGTACCGGATCTGCTGGACGCGGTGGTGCAATCGCAAACCAGCAACAACTCCGTCAACGCCGTGCTGGTGCGCATCCGGCCCGGCTTCACGTCGCAGGAAGTGGCTGAACCGATCCGCCGTTGGAAACGCCTCACGGTGTACGACCGCGCGCAGATGGCAGACATCCTGATCGGCAAGCTGATCGCCACATCGGCGCGGCAGATCGGCATGTTCTTGGCGATCCTGGCCCTGGTCAGCGCGACCATCGTGGCCTTCATCATCTACACGCTGACCATGAACAAGATCCGCGAAATAGCCGTGCTCAAACTCATCGGCACGCGCAACCGCACCATCGCCGCCATGATCATGCAGCAGGCGCTGGTGCTTGGCGTGCTCGGCTTCGCCGTGGGCAAGGTCGCGGCCACATTCGCTGCGCCTCTGTTCCCGAAGTACGTGTTGCTGGTGCCGATCGATTCGGTCGTGGGTTTCTTCATCGTGCTCGCAATCTGCGTGTTGTCCAGCATCGTTGCCATTCGCATGGCGCTCAAGGTCGATCCGGCTGAAGCCATTGGATGAGAGCATGCGCACAAGAGGCATCCGCATTGAGAATCTGAGCAAGCGCTTCGGCAAAGGCGACACTGCCGTCCTCGCCTTGAAAGACGTGAACATGCAGGTCGCGCCGGGCGAAGTGGTCGGCCTGATCGGCCCTTCCGGTTCGGGCAAGAGCACCCTGCTCAAGTGCCTGGGCGCGGTGATCGACCCGACATCCGGCCGCATGACCCTGGACGACACGGTGATCTACGACGATGGCTGGAAGGTGCGCGACCTGCGCGCCTTGCGCCGGGACAAGATCGGTTTCGTATTCCAGGCGCCTTACCTCATCCCGTTTCTGGACGCCAGCGACAACGTGGCATTGCTGCCGATGCTCGCTGGCGTGCCCAATGACCAAGCGCGCCAGCGCGCGCTGGAACTGCTGACGGCGCTGGATGTGCAGCACCGCGCCCGCGCCATGCCCGCGCAGTTGTCGGGCGGCGAACAACAGCGCGTAGCCATCGCCCGCGGCCTGGTCAACCGGCCGCCGGTGATCCTGGCCGACGAACCGACCGCGCCACTGGACTCACATCGCGCCATGGCCGTGATCCGCATCCTGAACGACATGGCCCAGCGGTTCGAGACCTCCATCGTCGTCGTCACCCACGACGAAAAGATCATCCCGACTTTCAAGCGCATTTACCACATCCGCGACGGCGTGACCCACGAAGAAGTCGGCGAAGGGCGCAGCTTCACCTGACCGGAACAAGCCGGGGGCACACGGCACACACATACAGGTATCGGCGGCCTTGTCTTATCGATACGCCAAGCTGGCCCTACCGAACCTGCCATGCGGGCCTCATACGGGGCAGCAAATGGTCTTGCCCAGCGGAAGAAGGACTACCATTGGGCCGGGATGCCCAGACCGGTCGCCACCAGCCCGGATTCCGGTGCATGCCGTGACAAGCAGAAAGAAGCCGGGCGCCCTCGCCGAATGGGTTGCGGCGACTGTAGCCCACCACGAAACAACCCAAAGCCTTCAGGAGTTTGTGATGCACAAGAAAGCATGGATTACCGGCGCCCTGACCGCCGCCCGTTCCTTGACTGCTGCCCTGTCCTTGGCCGCCGGACTGGCTGCCGCGGCCGATCCGCAGCCTGTCATCTACGGCAGCCAGCTCATGACGCAGCAGGAGCGCGATGCCTACCGCACCCAGATGCGGGCCGCCAAGACCGCGGAGGAAAGAGAACAACTGCGCCAGGAACACCATGAACGCATGCAGGAGCGCGCCAAAGCCCAAGGCGTGACGCTTCCCGACGAGCCGCCCGCGCGTGGCGCCGGCATGGGCCCCGGCGGTGGTGGCATGGGGCCGGGCGCCGGTATGGGGCCCGGTGGAGGCATGGGGCCCGGTGGCGGTCGCAACCGCTGAGCAGCTCCCCCGCTGCGCCTCCTGCCCATCTCACCGCGTGTATGCACGCCGTGAGAAGCCATTCGGCTCGTTTTCCACCAAGGCCTGCGCCAGCAGGGTGCCGCGCGGTGCTGCGGGGCAAACTCCTTGCCGGCACCCGTTATCCTGCCGCCCGCGCAATGCCCTCCAAGGCATCGACCAGCCGCTGCACGTCGTGCGCCGTGTGAGCGGCCGAGAGCGCGATGCGCAGGCGCGCGGTGCCCGCGGGCACCGTGGGCGGGCGGATCGCGGGTACCCACAGGCCTTGCTGGCGCAGGCTTTCCATCGCGGCCAGGGCGCGTGCGTTGTCGCCGATCACCAGGGCCTGCACGGGCGTGCGCGCATCGAGCAGGCGCCAGCCCGTGGCGGCGTTGCACAGCGGCAGCAGACCCGCGCGCAACTGCGCCACGCGCGCCTGCAGCTGCGCGCGCAGCGCGTCGCCTTGTTCGATCAGGCGCACGCTGGTGCGCAAGGCGTTGGCCAGCAGCGCGGGCGCCGCGGTGGCAAAGGTGTAGGTGCGCGCTTTTTGCAGCAGCCATTCGATCAGCGTCGCATCACCGGCCACGAAGGCGCCGGCCACGCCCGCAGCCTTGCTCAGCGTGGCCATGTAGAGCACGCGGCGCGCCGCCTGCGCGCCCGTGAGTCCGGCCTCGGCCAGGCTGCCGCGCCCCTGCGGCCCGAGCACGCCGAAGCCGTGCGCATCGTCGAGCAGCAGCAGCGCGTCGTAGCGCTCGCACAGCGCGAGCAGCGCGCGGATGTCGGCCACGTCGCCGTCCATGCTGAACACGGCGTCGCTGATGACGAGCTTGCGCCGCTGCGTGCTTTGCGCCAGCGCCTGTTCGAGCGCCGCGAGGTCGGCATGCGCGTAGCGGTAGATCTGCGCGCCCGACAGGCGTGCGCCGTCGATCAGGCAGGCGTGGTTGAGCGCGTCAGAAAACAAGGCGTCGCCGGGGCCGACCAGCGCCGGGATGATGCCCGTGTTGGTGGCGTAACCCGCATAGAAATAGAGCGCGCGTGGGAGCTGCACGAACGCAGCGAGCTCTTGCTCGAGCGCGGCGTTGGCGACGCTGTGGCCGCTGACCATGGGCGAGCCGCCCGCGCCCACACCATAGGTCCAGCTCGCATCGCGCGCGGCCTGCGCGAGCGCGGGGTGCGTGGCCAGGCCCAGGTAGTCGTTGCTGCAAAAGGCCAGCATGAGCGTGCCATCGACCCACAGCTGCGCGCCCTGCCCGGGCATGGTGACGCGGCGCTGGCGGCGCAGCTGCGCGCGCTCGATCTCGGCCAGGCGCGCGGGGATTTCATCGATCCAGGAAGTGGGCGTAGAAGGCTCTTCGGCGGCGGGCGGCGTTTGCGAAAAAGGCATGGAATTTTGGCTTTTTGCTTCTTTAAGCATAGCTGCTTGCGCTTATTGGATAAGCACTAGCAGACGTTTTTTCAGATAGTTTTTAATATCAAAACAATAGCAATCAGCGCAGCCACTCTGCCGGAAGTGCAAGTTCTACGGCGGCGTTTTGCGGCTGCGCCAGGTAGTCTATGCGGCCCAGTAGGGGCGCGTTCAGGTGGCGGCGCAAGTAGGCGACGTTGTCTTCCACGGCGGCCATGTCGGGGTCGATCTGGTTGCCCACCCAGCCCGCGAGCGGCAGGCCGCACGCGCGGATCGCCTGCGCCGTGAGCAGCGCATGGTTCAGGCAACCCAGGCGCAACCCGACCACGAGCACCACGGGAAGGGCGAGCGCCTGCGCCAGGTCGGCGATGGTGCAGTCCTCGGCCAGCGGCACCAGAAATCCGCCCGCGCCTTCCACGACCACGGCGTCGGCGTGCGCGCACAGCGCCGCGTAGCTGGCCTGCAGCGCGGGTACGCTGATGCGCACGCCCGCGCGCTCCGCGGCCAGGTGCGGCGAGAGCGGGTCGGGCAGCAGCACGGGGTTGTCGAGCGCGGGCGGCACGGCCACGGTGGAGGCGGCGCGTAGCTGCAGCGCGTCTTCGCTCGCGGGGCCTTGCGGCGTAGGAATGGTGCCGGCGGCCACGGGCTTCATGCCGACCACGCGCGGGTAGTGGCGCGCGAGCGCGCGCAGCAGCGCCGCGCTGACCAGCGATTTGCCCACGCCGGTGTCGGTGCCGGTGACGAAGCAGGCGAACGCAGGTGAGGGCACGGGCTGCACGCGATGCGCCGTGGTCGTGTGCGAGGCGCCGCTCATGCCTGGCCCTCCTCGGCCAGCGTGGCTTCGAGCGCACCGAGCGCGCCGCGCGCGAGCCAGTCGATCGCCTCCTCGTCCATCACGTAGGGCGGCATGATGTAGAGCGCGTGCCCTATGGGGCGCAGCAGCACGCCGTGCGCGAGCGCGTGGTGGTGCAGGCGCTGGCTGAAGTCGCTCAGGCGCGTTTGCACGTCCCAGGCCCAGATCATGCCTTGGTGGCGCGCATGGCGCACACGCGGATGCGCGGAAAGCGGCGCGAGCGCCGTGCTGATCTGCTGCGCGAGCGCCTGGTTGCTCGCTATGGCGTGCATTTGCCCAAAAAGCTCCAGCGTCGCGAGCGCCGCGCGGCACGCGAGCGGGTTGCCGGTGTACGAGTGCGAATGCAAAAAGCCGCGCGCCACCTCGTCGTCGTAGAACGCCTCGTACACCGCATCGGTCGTGAGCACCACCGACAGCGGCAGCGTGCCGCCCGTGATCCCTTTGGAGAGGCACAGAAAATCCGGCCGTATGCCCGCCTGCTGGTGCGCAAACAGGCTGCCCGTGCGCCCGAAGCCCGTGGCGATCTCATCGACCACCAGGTGCACCTCGTAGCGTTCGCACAGCGCGCGCGCTTCGCGCAGGTACAGCGGGTCGTACATCGCCATGCCGGCAGCGCACTGCACCAGCGGCTCGAGGATCAGCGCGGCGGTTTCGGCATGGTGCGCTTGCAGCCACGCCTCGAGCGTGCGCGCGCAGCGCCGCGCCACATCAGCCGCGCTCTCGCCGGGCTGCGCTTGGCGCGCGTCCGGGCTGGGCACGGTGGCGCCCAGGCGCACGAGCGGGGCGTAGGCAGTGCGGAAGATGTCTATGTCGGTCACCGCCAGCGCGCCCACGGTTTCGCCGTGGTAGCCGCCCGCAAGGCCGACAAAGCGGCATTTTTCGGGCCGGCCGGCGTTGCGCCAGTAATGCGCGCTCATCTTGAGCGCGATCTCGGTCGCCGAGGCACCGTCGCTGCCGTAAAAGGCGTGGCCCAGCCCGGTCAGCTCGTGCAGGCGCTGCGACAGCTCCACCACGGGCGCGTGCGTGAAGCCCGCGAGCATCACGTGGTCGAGCTGCGCAAGCTGCTCGCGCAGCGCCGCCTGGATGTGCGGATGGCTATGCCCGAACAGGTTGACCCACCAGGAGCTCAGCGCATCCAGGATGCGCCGGCCCTGGTAGTCATAAAGCCACACGCCGGCAGCGCGCTGGATCGACACCAGCGGCACCGCATGCGGGCCGGCGTGCTGCTTCATCTGCGTGCAGGGGTGCCAGACGTACTGCAGGCTGCGCTGGGCCAGGGTGTCGTGGGGGGAAGGCAAAGGCGCAGGCGACTGGGATGATGCGGAAGGAGGAAAAGAGGCGGACATGGATGCAAAAGTGAAAACGTGCACAACGGCGAAGACACCGCGCAGTGTAGAACCGCTGCCTGCACAGCCGTGGCGTCGCCGGCTGCAGATACGCTGCAGGGCAAGCCGCAGCGACGCGCGGGCCGCAATGGTGCGTATCAGCGACCAACGGCGCCCTCAATGCCCACGGTTTCCGAAGCCGGGGCTCTCGCGTTCTGCGCCAGGGTTGCCGCGCTCGGGCCCAGGGCTTGCGCGTTCCGGTCCGCGGCCTTGACCAGGGTTTGCACGCTCCGGCCCGCGGCCTTCGTGGCCGGGCGGCATGGGGCGCGCGCCTTCGGGGCCGCGCGGGCCCGTGGGCGGCGCGGGACGGTAGCCGCGGTCTTGCGGGCGGGCGTCGGGAGCGTCGGGGGCGGTGCGGTACTGGCCCCGTCCTGGGGGCTCGCGGTGCTGCGGGTATTGCGGCGGCTGCATTCCAGGCACTGGCTGCGGGGGGCGCACGTGGTCTGGGCGCACGTGGTCTGGGCGCACGTGGTCTGGGCGCACGTGGTCTGGGCGCACGTGGTCTGGGCGCACGTCTGTGCGCGGCGGGCGGTAACCGGGAGGCGCAGGGCGGTAGCCGGGCGGGACGGAGTGATCGGTGCGGTAGTCGCCAGGTGGACGGCGGTAATAGCCAGAGTGGTCGTCAAAAGAGCGATGCTCCCAACGATCGCGCTCGTGGTACCAGGGGCGGTCGCGGTAGTGGTCGTGCCAATAGACGCCCAAGCTGAAGCTGATGATGCCTATGCCTATGACCGGGCCATAGTCGGGTACCGGCACGTAAGCCCCCTGGTAGGGGTAGTTGATGTAGCCCGCGTACACCCAGCCCCGGTAGGGGCCGGCGATCACGTCGCACCAGCTGTAATCGCTCAGACACCCCTGCACGTCGATGGCCAATCCCCTGCCCAGCACGACGACGACGGGATACACCTGCCCCGGCCCCGCGCGCAGGTTGACGTTGGCCGTCAGATAAGCCGCTTGCGCCTGCGCCCATGCAGGCACGGCCATGGCAGCGGCCAGCACGGCCCCGGCGGTGAGTTTTTTCATGGTGGATCCTTCATCCAAAAAAAGAGCGCCTTGCGCTTGATGGGTCTTCGCTTAAGGGCGATTTGATCTTCAATTCCATAGTGCCCAAATCCGCGCCCCTCATCCCTCAACGCCTGAGTGCAACAAGCGTTCACCCGCGCGGGTGGTGCTGGGCGTGCAGCGTCTTGAGGCGCTCGCGCGCCACGTGGGTGTAGATGGTTGTGGTGGAGATGTCCGCGTGGCCCAGCAGCAGCTGCACGGCGCGCAGGTCGGCGCCGTGGTTGAGCAGGTGCGTGGCAAAGGCGTGGCGCAGCGTGTGGGGCGAAAGCGGCGCGGTGATGCCGGCCTGCACGGCGTATTTTTTGACCAGCATCCAGAACATCACGCGCGTCATGCCGGCGCCGCGGCGCGTGACGAACAAGTCCTCGCTTTGCTGGCCTGCGAGGATCGCCGCGCGCGCGTCCTGCACGTAGCGCAGCAGCCATTCCGCGGCTTCGTCGCCGAAGGGCAGCATGCGCTCCTTCGCGCCTTTACCCATGGTGCGCAGCACGCCGTCGCTGAGCGCAATCTGGAAGGTCTTGAGGCCCACGAGCTCGCTCACGCGCAGGCCGCTCGCATACATCAGCTCAAGCATGGCACGGTCGCGCAGGCCCAGCGCGCTCGCCACGTCGGGCGCCTGCAGCAATGCCTCGACCTGCGCCTGCGTCAGCGTGCGCGGGGTGCGCAGCGGCTGGCGCGCGGCGTCGAGCCGTGCCGTGGGGTCGGCTGTGATGCGCCGCTCGCGCAGCGCCCAGCGAAAGTAGCGCCGCAGCGCCGACAGGCGCCGGTTCGCCGAGGTGGCGCGGGTTTGCGCGTGGCGCTCGGCAAAGTAGGCCTGCAGGTGCTGCTCGGCCGTGGCGTCGAGCGCGCGCGGCGGCTCCTGGCGCGCGAGCCACTCGGCGTACAGGCGCAGGTCGCGCCGGTAGGCCTCGAGCGTGTTGCGCGCCAGGCCGTCTTCGAGCCACAGGGCGTCGATGAAGGCGTCTATGGCGCTGTGGCTTTGCGCAATCATTTCAGGAGCTGCTTATGCTTATGGATACTGCACAAAAGCCGTATTTTGCTCATATTTCTTTGCTCTTTCGCTATTCGAGCGAGAGCTTTTGCTGCGCCACCACGCGCTTATAGACCTCGTACTCGGCGCGGATCTGCTCGGCGAACTGCTCGGGCGTGTTGCCGACGATGATGGAGCCCGTGTCTTCGATGCGCTTGCGCACGGCCGGGTCTTCGAGCGCCTTGCGCGTGGCGGCATGGATTTTGTCCACCACGTCTTTGGGCAAGCCCTTGGGGCCGACGATGCCGTAAAAGGCCATGCGGTTCACGGGCTCCAGGCCCACTTCCTTGAACGTGGGCACGTCTGGCAGCGCGGCCAGGCGCTGCGGCGCGGCGACGACGATGGGCACGAGGCGCTTTTCCTTGATGAAGGGCAGCGCCGAAGGCAGGTTGTCGAAGATGATGGGCACCTGCCCGGCCACCACGTCATTGAGCGCCGGCCCCGCGCCGCGGTACGGAATGTGCGTGACGAAGGTGTGGCTGAGGTTTTTATACAGCTCCATCTGCAAATGGCCTATGCCACCCGTGCCCGAGGACGCATACGAATATTTGCCCGGCGCCGCCTTGAGCGCCGCGACGAAGGACGGGTAATCCTTGGCCGGAAAGCTCGGGTGCACCGCGATGATGTTGGGCGTGGCCGCGATGTTGGTGATGGGCGTGAAGTCGGTCAGCGGGCGGTACGGCGTCTTGGGGTTGATGGCCGGGTTTGCCGCCGTGGTCGAGACCGTGGCGATGCCCAGCGTGTAGCCGTCGGGCGCAGACTTGGCCGTTTCATTGGCGCCCACGATGCCACCCCCGCCGCTCTTGTTCTCGACGATCACGCTCTGCCCCAGCGCACGCCCGAGCGGATCGGCGATCACGCGCGCAATGATGTCGGTCGTGCCGCCGGGGGCGAAGGGCACTTGCAGCTTGATGACCTTGTTCGGGTAGCCCTGCGCGGCGGCAGACCCTGCCGCGGCGGCCAGCGCCAGGGCAATCCAGGTACGACGGTGCATGAGAGACCTCCTTGCGAAACGGACGTGAATGAAACAATCATGGTACGCGCACCGCCACCGCACACCCACACGGCACGGCGGCGCAGCGCGCAAAAAAGCAAGCACCAAACCTGCCCGCGCAAATGCCCGGCAAGTCGGCGGGGGCACGTCGCATTCAGGTATTCAAAGCTGTTTACGATCCGCGCCATGTCTTTGCCTTCACACCAGCCAGGAACCTGTCGGACTTTGGGCGTCGATAGCGAGAATGTGCCCCAGCGAGGCCAGTTTTTTCCGGATTCGCCGCCTCATAGCGGGACTATGAGGCAAGAAGCCGATAAAAAATGGGCCGCTGCGGCGCATTCGCAGCCGACGACTCCAAAGCCCGACAGGTTCCTTGAACTCCTGAGCCCCGCGCGCGACGCCGACATAGGCATCGCGGCCATAGACCACGGCGCCGACGCCGTGTATATCGGCGGCCCGGCCTTCAGTGCGCGCGCCAACGCCGGCAACCCCATTGCCGACCTGGAGCGCCTGATCCGCCACGCGCACCGCTTCAACGCGCGCATTTTCATCACGCTCAACACCATTTTGCGCGACGACGAGCTCGAAGCCGCGCGGCGCATGGTCTGGCAGGTCTATGAGGCCGGGGCCGACGCGCTCATCATCCAGGACATGGGGCTGCTCGAGCTCGACCTGCCGCCCATCCAGCTGCACGCGAGCACGCAGACCGACATCCGCACGCCCGAGAAAGCCCGTTTCTTGCAGGACGTGGGCCTGTCGCAGATCGTGCTCGCGCGCGAGCTCGACTTGCAGCAGATCGCCGCGATCCGCGCCGCCACCGACGCGCAGCGCTGCACGCTCGAATACTTCGTGCACGGCGCGCTGTGCGTGGCCTACAGCGGGCAGTGCTACATCAGCCACGCGCACACCGGGCGCAGCGCCAACCGCGGCGACTGCAGCCAGGCCTGCCGCCTGCCCTACCAGGTGCTGGACGCGCAAGGGCGCTTCATCGCGCACGACAAGCACGTGCTCTCGATGAAGGACAACAACCAGAGCGCCAACCTGCGCGCGCTCATCGATGCGGGCGTGCGCAGCTTCAAGATCGAGGGGCGCTACAAAGACCTGGGCTACGTGAAAAACATCACGGCGCACTACCGCCAGTTGCTAGACGTTCTCATCGAAGACAGCGAAACATCCGCCCAACCGCTTGCGCGCGCTTCGAGCGGCCGCACGCGCTTTTTCTTCACGCCCGATCCGCTGCAAAACTTCCAGCGCGGCTTCACCGACTACTTCACGCACGGTCGCCAGCAAGACATAGGCGCGTTCGACACGCCCAAGAACCCCGGCCAGCCCATAGGCTGGGTGACGAAGGTCGGCGCGAACTTCGTCGAACTCGAAACCGAAGACGCCACCACCGTGCTGCACAACGGCGACGGTCTGTGCTACTTCGACCTGCAACAAGAGCTCATGGGCCTGGCCATCAACCGCGCCGAGCGCCTCGCAGAGCGCGGCACGAATGCCTGGCGCGTGTTCCCCAAAGACGCCATCGCCGGCTGCAAAGACCTGCGCAAGGGCACGACGCTGCACCGCAACCGCGACATGGACTGGGTGCGCATGCTCGAGAAAAAATCGAGCGAGCGCCGCATCGCCATCTGGCTGCGCCTGCAGGAAGCCGCGGATGGGCTGCGTCTGCACGCCACCGATGAAGACGGAAATACGGCCTCAGCGCAGGTGCAGCTTGCGCATGCAGCTCCCAAAGACGAAGCAAGCGCGGCGCAGCGCCTGCGCGAGGCTCTGGGCGCGCTCGGCGACACCCTCTTCAGCGCGCTCGACGTGGCGCTCGACCTGCCGCGCCCCTGGTTCGTGCCCGCGAGCCTGGCCAAGCAGCTGCGGCGCGACACCATCGCCGCACTCGAAGCCACGCGCCGCGCCGCCTGGCAGCGCCTGCCGCGCGCGCAGGCCGTGCAGCCGCCCGCACCCTACCCTGAAGACACGCTGAGCTACCTGGCCAACGTGTTCAACCACAAGGCGCGCGACTTTTACGCCAAGCATGGCGTCAAAGTCATCGCCGCGGCCTACGAAAGCCACGAGGAGGCGGGCGCAGTCAGCCTCATGATCACCAAGCACTGCGTGCGCTATGCGCTGAGCCTGTGCCCCAAACAGGCCAAGGGCGTCACGGGCGTGCAGGGCACGATCCGCGCCGAGCCGCTGACGCTCGTCAACGGCAGCGAAAAGCTCACGCTGCGCTTCGACTGCAAGCCCTGCGAAATGCACGTGGTGGGCAAAATCAAGCGTCCGGTGCTGCAGCAGGCGCGCGCCCGCCAGCACGAGGCGCCGCTGCACTTTTACACCACACGCCCGCAACAAGGCCGCTGAGCCCGACGGACCAGACGACAAGCGAGGAAAGCATGGCGCACAACCCAAAGTCCATTTCCTCGGCGCCAGATTCCCCGACCGCGCCCGCCGCGCAAAGCACCGCGCAAACCGCCGCACAATGGGCCGCAAGCGCCCACCTGCACGACGTCGAGGCGCTCGCGCGCGCCTTGGACGTCGATCTGCACACGGGCCTGAGCCCGCAAGAGGCCGCACGCCGCGCCGCGCAATACGGCCCCAACAGCCTGGCCCAGGTGCGCCGCCGCAGCGCGCTCGTCCTGCTGGCCGAGCAGTTCCAGGACTTCATGGTGCTGGTGCTGCTCGCGGCTGCGGTGGTGTCGGGCCTGGTGGGCGAGGTTACCGACACATTGGTCATCCTGGTCATCGTGGTGCTCAACGCCATCATCGGCTTCGTGCAGGCCTGGCGCGCCGACCAGGCGCTCGCGGCGCTGCGCCAGCTCGCCGCAGCGCAGGCTACCGTGCTGCGCGGCGGCCAAGTGCAAACGGTGCCCGCGCACACGCTGGTGCCGGGTGACGTCGTGCTGCTCGAAGCCGGCAACCAGATCCCGGCAGATTTGCGCCTACTGCAGATCGCGCAGTTCCAGGTGGACGAATCGGCGCTCACGGGCGAATCTGTGCCCGTGGCCAAACAAAGCGCCCCACTGCCGCCGCAGACGGGCAGCGCCCTGGGCGACCGCAGCAACATGGCCTACAAAGGCACCACGGCGACGCTGGGCAGAGCGCGCGGCCTCGTCGTGGCCACGGGCATGCACACCGAGCTCGGCAAGATCGCGCAGTTGCTAGACACCGAAGACCGCAGCACGCCGCTGCAGCGCCGCCTGGCCGCTTTTGGCCGCCGGCTGGCCCTGGTGGTGCTCGGCATCTGCCTGGTGATCTTCATCGCCGGCGTGCTGCGCGGCGAAGACCCGCTGCGCATGGCGCTCACGGCCATCAGCCTGGCCGTGGCCGCGATCCCCGAGGCGCTGCCCGCCGTGGTCACCGTGCTGCTGGCGCTGGGCGCGCGGCGCATGGTGGCCTTTCATGCACTCGTGCGCCGGCTGCCGGCGGTCGAGACGCTGGGCTCGGTCACCGTGATCTGCTCGGACAAAACCGGCACGCTCACGCAAAACCGCATGCACGCCGAACTGCTGCTGGCCTGCGGCGAACGCTGGACTCCCGGCGAGCCCGCAAGCCCCGTGCACATCGAGGCGCTGCGCGCCGCCGCGCTGTGCAACGACGCCGTGCGGCAAAAAGACGCCGAAAACGGCGACAACGGCGACAACGGCGACACGGAAAATAAAGAAGATGAGGTCTGGCTAGGCGACCCGACCGAAACCGCACTGGTGCTCGCGGCGCTGTCCGCGGGGCTGGACAAAGCAGCCCTGGACGCAGCCCTGCCGCGCGCGCAGGAGCAGCCTTTCGACTCGGGCCGCAAACGCATGACCACCTTCCATCGCCTGCCCGCGGGTGCTGAGGGCGCAGGCTACGTCGCCTACACCAAGGGTGCGCCCGAATCCGTGCTGCCGCGCTGCCGCAGCCAGTGGACGCCTGCGGGCGACGTCCCCCTCGACACCTCGGCCATGCTCGCGGCGGCGAGCGCCCTGGCCGCGCAAGGCTTGCGCGTGCTCGCCCTCGCGCGGCGCGAGCACGCGCGCCTGCCCGACACCAACGACCTCGAGGGCGTGGAAAACGCACTGCAGTTCCTCGGCCTCGTGGCGCTGATCGACCCGCCGCGCCCTGAGGCCGCCGCCGCCGTGCACGACTGCCAGAGCGCCGGCATCGTGCCCGTGATGATCACGGGCGACCACCCGGCCACGGCGCGCGCCATCGCCCTGCGCCTGGGCATAGTTGCCCGCGCCGACGCGCCCGTGCTCACGGGCAAGGAGCTCGCCGAACTCGACGCCGACGAGCTGCGCGCGCGTGTCGAGCAGGTGCGCGTCTATGCGCGTGTCGATCCGGCGCAAAAAATCCGCATCGTCGAAGCCCTACAGGCGCTGGGCCACTTCGTGGCCATGACGGGCGACGGCGTCAACGACGCGCCTGCGCTCAAGCGCGCCGACATCGGCGTGGCCATGGGCCGCGGCGGCACCGACGTGGCGCGCGAAGCCGCCAGCCTGGTGCTGCTCGACGACAACTTTGCCACCATCGTCGCGGCCGTGCGCGAAGGCCGGCGCATCTACGACAACATCCGCAAGTTCGTGCGCTACGCCATGACGGGCAACTCGGGCGAAATCTGGACCATTTTCCTCGCCCCCTTCCTGCTGCTACCCATCCCGCTGCAGCCCATCCACATCCTATGGGTCAACCTCGTGACCGACGGCCTGCCCGGCCTGGCACTGGCCTCCGAGCCCGCCGAGGAAGGCATCATGCGTCGCCCTCCCCGCCCGCCGCGCGAGAGCCTGTTTGCGCACGGCATGTGGCAACACATCCTGGCCGTGGGCCTGCTGATCGGCGGCCTGTGCCTGGCCGTGCAGGCCTGGGCCTTGCACACCGGCCATGCGCACTGGCAGACCATGGTGTTCACTGTGCTCACGCTCACGCAGATGGCACACATCCTCGCGATCCGCTCCGAAACCCAAGCCCTGTGGCGCCTGGGCCTGCGCAGCAACCGGCCACTGCTAGGCGCCGTACTGCTCACCCTGGCCCTGCAACTGGCCACCATTTACGTGCCCGTACTCAACCCCATCTTCAAGACCCAGCCCCTGCGCTGGGATGAACTGACCCTGTGCTTCGGCGCCGCCCTGCTCGTCTATGCCGTGGTGGAAGCGGAAAAAGCCTGGCGCAGACGCGCCGCGCGCGCCAAAGCCGCAGAGCCACGCTGATCTGCCGCGATCTACCCGTGGCTTGCCTGGCGCGGCACAAGCGCTGCTCCGCCTGGGGCACACTGGCGGCCGCGAGCGGCTACCATTCGCGGCATTGTTTCGCAGTTTTTGTCTTTTGCCCCATGAACACCACCGTGAACGCCGACCCGGCCGAATTGGCCAAGTTTTCCGAGCTGGCCCACCGCTGGTGGGACCCTGAGAGCGAGTTTCGCCCGCTGCACCAGATCAACCCCCTGCGCCTCGGGTGGATAGACGGCCTGGCCCGCTTGCAAGACCAGCATGTGCTCGACGTCGGCTGCGGCGGCGGCATCCTGGCCGATGCCATGGCGCGCAAGGGCGCGCAGGTCACGGGCATAGACCTGTCCACCAAGGCCCTGCGCGTGGCGCAGCTGCACGCACTCGAAGCCAGCACACCCCACATCCGCTACCGCGAAGTCAGCGCCGAGGCGCTCGCGCAAGAGCAGCCCGAGAGCTTCGACATCGTGACCTGCATGGAAATGCTCGAGCACGTGCCCGACCCAGCCTCGGTCGTGCGCGCCTGCGCCACGCTCGTGCGCCCGGGCGGCTGGGTGTTCTTTTCCACCATCCACCGCAATCCCAAGGCATTCTTGTTCGCCATCGTGGGTGCCGAATACCTGCTCAAGCTGCTGCCACGCGGCACCCACGAATACGCGCGCTTCATCCGCCCGAGCGAGCTCGCCGCCTTCGCTCGCGCCGCCGGCCTCGAGGTCGTGCAGGAGCGCGGGCTCGAATACAACCCGCTCACACGCCGCTACTGTCTGAGCCACGACACCAGCGTCAACTACCTCATGGCCACGCGGCGCAGTCTTGGTGCTTGAGCACTTGATGCGCTCTTGCCCGCCCTCGCACCGCCCACGCTCATGTTCTGCAACGTCCGCGCCGTCCTGTTCGACCTCGACGGCACCCTGATCGACAGCGCCCCGGACCTCGGCGCCGCCGCCAACCAGATGCGCACCCGGCGCGGCCTGCCCGCGCTGGCGCTCGCACGCTACCGCCCCCTGGCGGGCGCAGGCGCGCGCGGCATGCTCGGCGAGGCCTTCGGCATAGGCCCAGAACACCCGGACTTCGACAAGCTGCGCGAAGAATTCTTCTGTGCCTACGAAGCCTGCCTGAACCACCACACCGAAGTCTTTGCCGGCGTACCCGAATTGATCCACCAACTGCAGCAACGCGGCCTCGCCTGGGGTGTGGTCACGAACAAGATCGCGCGCTTCACGGAGCCGCTGACCCGCGCCCTGCCCTTGTTCGCGAGCGCCGGCGCCATCGTCAGCGGCGACACCACTCCCCACGCCAAGCCGCACCCCGCACCGCTGCTAGAAGCCGCCACCAGGCTGCAGATCGCGCCAGCGCAGTGCATCTATGTGGGCGACGACGCACGCGACATCGCCGCCGGCCGCGCCGCCGGCATGGGCACCGTCGCGGCCTGTTACGGCTACCTCGGCCCCCAGACAGACCTGCAACAATGGGGCGCGCAGGCGCAGATAAATTTGCCCACCGAGCTCTTGCAATTGCTGGCAACAGCCTAAAATAGCGTGCCTAGGGGCTGTCCTGGTTTCGACGCGGGTTCGGAATCGGTGCGGTGCATGTCGAGCTTGAGTCACGCTCGTAAATCTCGATTCAACAAAGTAACTGCAAACGACGAACGTTTCGCACTCGCTGCTTAATTGCTAGCGAGCCTTGCAACAGTTGGCCTATGGGCTGGGCAAGGGGGCTCTGAAAATTCAGAGCCTCCAGGCTGCAAGGGCATTCACATAGGCTGGTTGCGCCCCGGGTACCTTGGGCCGCAACGAGATTCAAGGGTACTGGCAACCGGTGCAGCGTGCGCCTGCGCGATACCGGCGGCGAGAATCAAAACAGCGCGCTAAACATGTAGATCTGCTCGAAGAAGGCTTGCGGACGCGGGTTCAACTCCCGCCAGCTCCACCATCCACCAAAACAAAGGCCGCCAAGGAACACCACCTGGCGGCCTTTTTCATTGGTAAATCAGGTACTTACGCAGCAGGGACAGACAGCGGTAACCATTGACAGCCAAACCGTGAGCGGGGAACATATCGGGGAACAAAACCTGTTTTACCCCGGTAGGCGGGGAACAACTGCCCTGCCAAGAGCGGGGAACACCCCAGGAAACGCCCCATGCTGACCGACGCCCAGTGCCGCAATGCCACCTGCCCACCCGACAAGAAGCGGGAGCGCCTGACCGATAGCGCAGGGCTGTATCTGGAGATCAGTCCGGCGGGTTCCAAGCGCTGGTTCCAGAAAATCTACCGTGACGGCAAGGAAACCCGGCTGGCGCTGGGCAGCTATCCGGCTGTGGGGCTGACTGCGGCGCGACGGGCGCGGGATGCTGCCAAGTTGCAAAAAGCCGAGGGACAAGACCCCATTCAAGCCCGGAAGGTAGAGAGGCTCAAAGCAATGAACCCGGCAGGCGACAGCTTCAAAGTGGTGGCCCTGGAGTGGTACGAAAAGCAGGAACCCCAATGGAGCGAAGCCCATGCAGTGCGGGCAAAGCGCCAGTTTGAGCGTGACCTGTTCCCGTGGCTGGGGGATCGGCGGCTGGCCGATATCGAACCCGTGGAGCTGCTGGCAACGCTGCGCAAGATCGAGGAACGCGGCGCTGTAGAAACTGCTGACCGTGGCCTGATGCTGGCGCGGCAAGTGTGGCGCTACGGGGTAGCCACGGGCAGAGTGAACAGGGACATTACCGGCGACCTGAAAGGCGCATTGGCCCCCTACCGGGGAACGCACTTTGCTGCTATCACCGACCCCGAGCGGCTGGGCGAACTGCTGCGCGCCATCAAGGGTTACAAGGGTGGGCCTGTGGTTCGGGCGGCGTTGAAACTTGCTCCACTGTTGTTCCAGCGCCCCGGCGAACTGCGCGGCGCGAGCTGGGCAGAAATCGACCTGGAGGCAGCGCTGTGGACGATCCCCGCTGCGCGCATGAAGCGCACCAAGGACGGCAAGGAAAACGGACAGCCTCACCTTGTCCCCCTGCCCACCCAGGCCGTGCAGATACTGGAAGTCCTGAAGCCCTACACGGAATCAACCGGACTGGTGTTCCCCGGAGAGCGCCAGCGCAGCAAGCCCATATCTGAAAACTCGGTGCGCACAGCGCTGATATCCATGGGCTACACGCCCGACATTCAGACTTGGCACGGTTTCCGGGCGACGGCACGCACCATGCTGGCCGAGCGGCTGGAATGTGATCCGCTGGTGATTGAGGCGCAATTGGCCCATGCCGTGCGCGATGCCAACGGGCGCGCCTACAACCGCACCACCTACCTGAAGCAGCGCCAGACCATGATGCAGCGCTGGGCGGACTACCTGGACAAGCTGGCCGCAGGTGCTGACGTGGTGCAACTCAAGCGGGCATAGACAACAGTTTGACGCCACGCCTTACCCGACGGGGGACAACCGGGGCACCCTGACCCGGCGGCGCTGGCCTCTTTTCGGGGCAGCGAGACAGGGAAGCAATGACTCAGGAAGACGAAGACTTTGACGAGGTGACGGCAGAAGAACTCAAAGAAGCCGTTGAAAAAAGACTGGCTAAGGAGCTTGCAGCAATCAACGCGAGCAACCTAAGTCGTTCAGAACTTGCGCTCAGACTTGCAGAATCGAGGGTTTTTTCACAGATGGCCAAGTCCGTGATGGAACTCAGACGAGAACAATCGTCGGTGCTGGCTGACCTGATTCCTAAAGCATTTGAGGAAGGGAAAAAAACCTTGGCCAAGGCAGGAGCGAGTGCTGCCCACGCGGAAAACCGCGCCATGCAGCAAGACGTATTTGCTTGGCTGGACAAGAACCCGCCGAAGATACTAGACGTGGCTGCTGACACCATCCATGAATTAAAGCTTGTTCCGATGTCATGGCGCACCATTCGGAAATGGGTGGGTGAGTGGAAAAAATTACGCTCTACCGGCAAAGCGTAGGTTCTGCCGGTAGGGTGTAGGGTCTACCGGCAGAGCCTGCACCATACCGCCTGACAGGCTTCAAACATCAAGCCAAAAAAACCAAACTGCCACCCATCGAAACACCGGCAACCAATGCCGTGAAAGGATGGGCAGCAATGGCACTTTGGAGAATCGACGCCTGCAAAGCTGAATCAGGCGACCGCAGCAACACCAGCATTTACAACCGCATCCGGGACGGGCTTTGGACAAAACCCGTAGCCATTGGGCAGCGCGCCAAGGCGTGGCCTGATTACGAAGTGAAGGCCATTGTCCGGGCCCGCATCGCAGGCCAGTCTGATGAGGAAATCCGCGAGCTGGTGAACCGCCTGCATGCCAAGCGGGTAGATCAACTTGCGACGGTTTGAGAGGGCGACCATGACCAAGCCCCAAGACCTTCTCGCACTTGCGCAAGCCGCCATCCACTACACCCAGGCCGTAGCCCACACCCAGCACTGCAAAGAGCTGCTGCGCGGCGGGTACACCACCTGGCGCAATTCCACCGGCCACCAGCACACCGACCTTGCGCGGGGCGATGCCAACTGGAAAGCCATGATGGCCGCAACGGCTGGCGAATACCAGCACCTGCGCAATGCCAAAAGCCGCGAGCGACGTTCACAGCAAAAGCTGCTGGCGCTGGCAAAGCAGTGGGAGGGCGTGCAATGACCACAAAGAAAACGCCCGACCCCACCATAGCAGAATCGAGCGCCCCAAACACCGCACAGTCTACCGCTAGGGACACGGATTTTCACGCCCTTCGCAGCGCCTACGCGCAGCAAGGCCACCACCTGCACAGCGTCACGTCCAAGGACGGCACAACCACCTATTGGGCCGAGCGCTGGGGGCTGGTGCGCTACCTGCCCAGCTTGCACGATGCCGCGCTGTTTCTGGCGCAGATTGGGGGGCGGCTGTGATCGCATCCGAACAATTCCAACAAGCCATTGCAGGTGCTGGCCTGCCCGTGCCCGAGGTGATCCACGGCGACGGCACGCTGTACCGATTCAGCACCAACGGCAAGCGCATGGATCAATCGGGCTGGTATGTCTTGCACGACGATGGCGACGTTCCGGCGGGCGCTTTTGGCTGCTGGCGCAGCGGTCTATCGCAGACCTGGTGCAGCAAGGACACCCAGGCCATGACCCAGGCCGAACGCAGCGCCCACCACCAGCGCATGCAGGCCATTGCCCAGCAGCGCGAAGCCGACAAGACCCAGCGCCAGCACGATGCAGCGACGGCGGCGGCGCAGCGCTGGGAAGCCGCGCTACCGGCCCCGGCAGATCATCCCTACCTGGTGCGCAAGGGTATTCAACCCCACGGCATCAAGGCCGAGGGCGAGGCGCTTCTTATCCCGCTGCGCGATGCGTCAACCACTTTGCACAGCCTGCAAGCCATCGGCCCGGAGGGGGACAAGCGCTTTCAGCCGGGCGGGCGCATCAAGGGCTGCTACTTTGGCATCGGTAAGCCTAAGGGCGTGCTGATCGTATGCGAGGGCTTTGCCACCGGGGCCAGCATCCATGAGGCCACCGGCCATGCCGTAGCGTGCGCAATGAACGCGGGCAACCTGCTGGAAGTGGCCCAGGCATTGCACAGCAAATACCCCAAGCTGCGCCTGATCCTGGCGGCTGACGATGATGCGTTTACCGACGAGAATCCGGGCATCACCAAGGCCACCGAGGCGGCAAGGGCCGTAGGTGGCTACCTGACAAAACCTAACTTTGGCGAGCAGCGCAACGAGGCAGAAACCGACTTCAACGACCTGCACCAGCGGGCCGGCCTGGGGGCTGTGCAGGCGTGCTTTGATGCGGCTGTGGCCGTGGTGGCTGATCCCGTCTTTCCACCATTGGAGGACGTGGCCCACGGTATCGACATAGACCCGGCCACCACCGCACCCGAGCCGCTGCGCGCGCCATTGCCACCTGGCGAGGCGTACCCCGTTTATGCGCTGGGCGACGTGCTGGGTGGCGCTGCGCGAGCTCTTCACGAAGTGGTCAAAGCACCCCTGGCGCTGTGCTGCCAGTCTGTGCTGGCCGCTGCCAGTCTGGCCGCGCAAGCGCATTTTGATGTGCAACTGCCATGGGGCCAGCGCAAGCCGCTATCGCTCTTCCTGCTGACCGTGGGCGAGTCTGGCGAGCGCAAGAGCGCGGTTGATGATGTAGTTCTCGGAGCGGCAAAGGCCCATGAAAAAACCGCCATGGCCGCCTATCAGGAGGATATGGAACGGCATGAAGCGGATATGGCTGCATGGAGCAAGGCCACCGAGGCGGCGCGTACCGCTGCCACCCAGGGCAAGAAAGGCACGGCCACCGCCGAGCAGATACGCGATGCGGTTGCAGCCGTCGGAGACAAGCCTGTTGCACCCATTGCGCCATTGCGGTTTGTGACCGACCCGACGGCGGAAGGGCTCTACAAGCTGCTGGCCATGGCGCAGCCGAGCGTGGCGCTTTTCAGCGACGAAGGCGGCCTGCTGATTGGCGGGCATGCACTCAACGGCGACAACTTCCTCAAGACCATCACGCGCTGGTCAAAGATGTGGGACGGAGCGCCTTTCGACCGCGTGCGCGCTGGCGATGGCGTGGGCATCCTGTACGGGCGACGCATGGCCTTGCACCAGCTGGCGCAAGGGGACGTGATGGTCAAACTCTTGTCCGACCGGCTGGCCAATGGACAGGGGCTGCTGGCGCGCTGTCTGGTGGCATGGCCCGCGTCCACTATCGGCACGCGGCACGCTGATGCATTCGAGTGGGCAGGGGCCCGGCCCGAGCTCAAACGCATGTTTGCCGTGCTGTCTGGCCTGCTGGAGACTGAGCCGCGCACGTCGGAGAAAAACCCGCAAGAACTTGATCCCCTGGAACTGCCGCTGTCGGCTGAGGCCGGTCAATTGGCGCTGCAAGCGGGAAACCAGTTCGAAACATTGATGGCGGCTGGGAACGACCTGAGCGAGCTGCGCGACCGCACCGCGAAGGCGGTAGAAAACGCCTGCCGCATTGCTGGCGTACTGGCTGCAATTGAGGGCGGCATGGGCACCAGCGAAATTACTGCTGACCACCTGGCGCGCGCCCTCGTGCTGATCCAGTGGTATCTGGCCGAGGCGCTGCGTATTCGTGGCGCAGCTGCTGTACCGCAGTCTGTGCAGGATGCGGAGGCGCTGTCGAACTGGCTACACGCGCGAGGCATGCGCAAATTCCGAACCCGCGATGTTCTCAACGCTGGCCCTGCGCAACTGCGCAACAAGGCGCGACTGATGGCGGCGATAGAGCAGCTTGTCGAGGCCGGGTACATCACCGCATGCCCGGCAGGGACGGAGATTGACGGCGTGAAGGCGCGCAAGGCGTGGGAGGTGCATCACCATGTGGTTTGACCCTCAAACCCTGCTGGCGCGCTCTTACCCCCCTGCGACTTCTGCGACTTTCGAGGTGCAGGCAGGGACAAAAGTCGCAGAGTCGCAAAAGTCGCAGCCTGCCGCGAAAGATACAGCCCTCAACCCCGACCGCTATTGCTGGCCACACAGCAGCGCATGGAACACCTGCGAGATAGAGCTGTTCAACCGACGCGCTGCGCTGTTCGTGCGGCGTGGTGCCGACGAAGCCCAAGCTGAGAAGCTGGCCGATAGGCTGGTGACCCGTGACCGTGAGGACGACGACCGTCGGCTGTGCTTGGAGTGCCGCCACTTGCAAGGCGCTACCCCCTGGCGCTGTGGCAACTGGTTCATGGCTGGCGTTGCTGTTCGTTCCGGCGATGCGGGCCTGGCTCGTGACATGGTTATGCTGTTGCAGCGCTGCCCGGGAGCGCATTCGATACCACTGTGATCCTTGCGCGAAATGCGCGAGTCGTAGATCGCCTGAAACTCGTTGCCCGCCGTTGCTGGCTGATCTGCTACGGCAGTTGTTCCAGCAGGCTTCGCAGGCTGTCTTGCTGCGGGAGAGGTTGCACCTTGCCCGGCTTCGACCAATCGAGGTGGGACAAAAGACTGTGCATTGAGTCGCTGTTCGTTAGGCTCGTGCCCCACCACTTCGGCGGTTGATCCTGCGCGATCTGATACAGCTCCGGCAGATGCTCCTGCGACATTTCCAGTGCTGATTGCGCCTCCTTTTCGTCCTGGTCGATCAGGTCTTGCAGCTTCTCCGCCAGAAGCATCGGATACACCTGCGGGTCTGGCTTGGCCTTCGACGGGACAGCCAGCAGCAACGCCTGCCCTTCTGACAGGTCGCCCGCTGGAATCCAGTAGTTGCTCGTATTGCTCATAGACGTGTCTCCCGGTAACGGTTAGATCAAAATTTCAAAGGGCTTCAAGTTGGTCTTTATCGTTGGCGCAGGCCTGACACAAATATCTCTCACGGCCCAAACCAATTCCTGATGCCGATGAAGATGACGAGGGCCAGAATTACCGCAAACACCAGCAGGTCTGTCTTCCATAGGTGAGCAGGCGTACGGTTTTTTTGTTGTTGCGGTTTGGTGGATTCTCTGGGAATTGCTGTGGTAGAAGTAGGCGGCGGTGCTGGTGCTGGTGCTGGTGCTGGTGCTGGTGCTGGTGTAACGATTGACTGAACTTGCGATAGTTCTTCCCGAGCCGCCAACCATTGCTCTTCAGACGCTCTTTTTCTGGAATCATGCCGGGTGACCCAGAAGTCAAGTCCGTCTGATGCGTTGAATACCAGAGTGCAAGAAGGGCAGCGCACCCTTTGGCTTTCAAGAACGGCCGTCGTGAGCTTGGCCGTCAGTTGGGTACTACACCTGGGGCAGGCTAGGTCAAGGGGGGGTGTTTCTCGCAGGATTGAAGAAGGGTTCTGGGTGCCGGGTTGTGTCCAGGTGGGCGTAGCAGGTTCAGGCGGAGTTACCGGTGTTGTGGCGGGGGGCGATACAGGAGCGCAAGAGCCTGGCGGGGGGCGTATCGGAGAGGCTGACTCCGGGTCTGTCGCCTCCATCCAATCGAACTCACGCTCGTGTTCGGCCTCGTGGCATTTTCTGCACAGCGTGACTAAATTGCTTTGCTGATTGGTACCGTGGTGCGACAAGTAGATGATGTGATGCACATCCAATATGGTGTCAGCCGCACCGCATGTCACGCATTTGTAGCCATCGCGGCGACGAATGCGGCGGGCTACATCGATCCAGTCCCCTGGGTAATCGGCTGATCCATCCATGCGCAGCAGGCCGCGCCTATGGGCGCGCATGATCTTAAAGTTGCGCGTGCTGTTCTCAGGCTTCTTCAGTAAATATGTGATCCAGTCATGCAGTGCATCTGCCACTGCCGAGTCCAAGTCCGCCAGAATCCGCTGAGCCTTCCGGCGTTTCCATTCCTCATCGGATAACAAGTCGCGCTCAGCATTGCGCTGCATGCCCCGTGCCAGCATTTCGGCCAATTCAGCCTCTGCATTCTTCGCTGGTACAGGTGAGCGATTGAGGCTACCGACACATCGAGTACAGATATCGATATGTTCGGTCTGGAACTTGAGGGACTTGAAGGTGTGCTGACAAATGCGGCAAGTAGGCATAGGAGATAAAAAAAAACTGCTCGCCAACCTGATGGGACTTGTCAGGACTATTTGTGTGGAGTAGCAGAAGAGCCGAGAAGCAAGGTCATTGCATTCCTAACTGGACTATAGTCGTCAGCGATATACGGCTGTCGTAAGCCTTCATGGTGGGCGTGCACTGTCGGGTATCAGGATTCCTCATCCAATGTGCACTGCAACTGCCCCACCGCGTCCTCCACTGCTGGGCGAATATCCTTTTCCAGCACCAACGTTCTGATGTCGTTCTCGAATCGGTCATGCAGGGAGGACAGCAGCAAGCCGTCTTCATCTTCGCGCAGCAATTCCATGTAGCGCTCCAGCAGTGCATGGCTGACATGGGCAATGTCGTCGGCATCGCCCGCCAGCAATTGGTCCACATATTCCGACAGGAAGTCACTGCTTTCACCTGCATCAGAAAGGGCTTCGCCAGCTAGGCCGGCCAAGCTGATTTCCATGGGGATGACATTGCCACGATCGGGCCCTATGAAGTCTAGATTGCGCCGCGAAGCGATTTGGTTGACGCGCTCAAGTACGGCAGAGGCAATGGCGTCGCGGCTGATGCTGCCAATGCTGTCGGGGTCATTGCCTATGTCGTCTCGCGTGTAGATGCTCAGGAACAGCAGGGCGTGCCGGGGCAGCGCATCCAATGCCTCCGCAATCACTGTGTCCAGCACTTGTTCAAAGTTACTGCTGGTGGAGCCAAAGCCCATGTCATCGTCGTCATACGGGCCTTCCTGCAACTGCCAACAGTATTCGTCCCACAGATGGCGGGCGGCAACGTCGCCAAACATACCCACGGCATCCATCTCACGTAGCGCGGCGATGGTGGCTTGCACCAATTTTCCGAGTTCGGGCTTGGCTGCTGCCCGTGCAGCATCTACGAAACGATCATAGTCGTCGCTGGGGACTTGGATGGTGTTGTGGCTCATGAACTTGCCCTCATAGCTCTCGGAGTCTATCCAGGGCGGCAGAATGCCGATACGGGGGCAGGCTTTGAACTTTGGACAGCCTACAGCAGCATGAATTCAGACTTGAAGGGATAGACCATGGCAACCACCAAAAACACCAAGGGCAAGGGCAAAACCCCGCCTGATCCCAATGCATTGCGGGTTGAAGTGCAGCCGGATGACAACCGCTCAGAAAAGCTGGCCGCGCTGGCAACCGACGGCGCACTCACGGCCATCACGCTGCAAGCCTATGCAGGCGGTGGCAAAGAGCTGGGAGTGACGGAGCTACTGGCCGCAATGCGCAAGGCTGGTGATGAAACCGTAGCCGGAGACATGGGGCGCTTTGAGCGCGTACTGACCAACCAGTTTCTGACCTTGGATGCACTATTCAACAACCTGGCGCAACGCTCAGGGCGGCAGGATTCGTTCAAGGGCATCGAGGTGCTGATGCGGCTGGCCCTCAAGGCGCAGTCCCAGGCGCGGGCAACGGCGGAAACTCTGGCACTGATGAAGAACCCCATGCCCTACATCAAACAGGCCAACATTGCCAACGGCCCCCAGCAGGTCAACAACGGCACATCTTCGAGCGCGGGGAAAACTCAAAGTCCACCAAACGAACTATTGGAGCACCAGCATGGCAACACCCTGGACATTGGAGCGGCGGCAGCGGCAGGCCGAGCTGATCCGGCAATGGCAACCGTGGAAGCAAAGCACCGGCCCACGAACACCCGAGGGTAAGGCGACGGCGTCACGTAACGCCTGGCAGGGCGGGCACCGTGCGCAACTGAGAGAGCTGACCAAGACGCTGAATGCCGAGCTGGCCGAAATGCGCAGGATCAACAACATGGCGCGGGGCTAATCGCGGGCGGGCGAGTTTTCCGAACAGTACGCGCACGCGCGCGAGGCTGGTATTCGAGCAGGTATCCATGAAATCGGTATTTGCATCGCAGTGTTGGTTACCAGGCCGGTTACCACTGAAAAGCGCGATGCTTGCGGGTGCTGCGTTACAGTGCCTGTGACGCTCAGTTTTCCTTAGCTTTTATGCCACTCGAACCAACCAGCGAAGGCCGTTTCCCTCAGCCCGCAGAGGCAGTGACTCACTGGAATTACGGCCCTGCGAGTCGCAAGTCTGACGTTCCGCCAAACGACACCCGGTACGACCCGGATTGGTACAAGCAGAAGCCGCGAAAGCGTGGCCTCCTGGCCCGACTGAGAGATGTGTTTCGTTGGAAGCGTGCGTGAGGCTGGTTAATTTGCCCCTAGTGCGACGACTGGCACCACTCGGTATATGGACAGGATTCGCCTGACCGGCAAAGCAATGTGGTGTGCCCCTGGCGCGACGATGAACACCGCCAAGTATGTGAACCGGGTGACACAACTCGCCGGTTCGGCACGGCCAGCAGTTTACGAGGTTCGATATTGGCCGACACAACTTGCCGTGCTACAGTTCGCTCAAGCCGAAAGGCCCGGTGCTTGAAAACACCACATCCAGCAGCGGTTGCAGCCCCCACCGACAAGCGGGGTTTTGTCACGCCCAAATTCCGGGAGCAGTGCGCGAGCACGCCCCCAAGGTTTCGGGCGGGATGGGCCTACCCGCAAGGATGGCCGCACGTCTGCTGGCGTGTTTTCAACATCCCGCCCACCCGCTGCGCTTGAAAACGCAAACGGTGGATTCCTTGTTTCTCCAGCAGGAGCCAAGACCATGATCGCAATCACTGAGCGCAAACCCGCGCCCAGCACGTCCACACCGGACACCATCCCCACCGCCAACCTGACCGCCGTTCTGGCCGCCTTCAACGCGGCAAACCTGGCATCCAACTACATCGAGCGCGGCAACTTCGCCGCTGCCCGCCGCAAGCTGGTGCAGGCGCTGGCGTCCATCGGCCAACTGCAAGCGGGGGGCTGACCATGAGCAGCACCCACCACACCGTCCACCCCCAGGGCGAGGCCGCCGCATTGCGCGAGGCCCTGCGCCTGGCACTGGCCGCGCTGGAGAAGGCCCTTGATGACGGCTGCGCCATCGAGACGCACGACCGGATGACCATTGACGGCGACACCCGGACTTTTGGCGGCATTTGCGCCCTGGCCCATGACGCCCTGACCAACGAGAGCAACACACCACGGGGGCGCATGATGGACAAGGTAGTGATGTGGCAGGCAGTCGTTTACACCCAAGACCCGCTATCTGGTAACGCTGGCGTCAATGAAATGCTGCTGGGCCTGCACCCGACAAACCGCGAAGCGATGGCCGAGGCCCGAGCTGCGATGGATGGCCGGGCCGATGCACACAGCGCCGCTGCCCGCCGCGTGGTGCTGCCTGCGAACGCCTGAGCCATGGCGAACGGACGCAACAAGCTACGCCGGGGCGATGCGGGCCGGGACGCTGGCGGGTTCGTGGCCCTGCCGTGGTCGGTGCTGGACTCGCCCGCCTATCTACGCCTGTCCATGCACGCCCGTGCCCTGCTGCTGGAGGTGGCGAGGCAGCGCCGCGACCCACCAGACCCAGGCGAAGGCCAAAGGGGCCGGGGCTGGATGATGCCCAGCACGTACCGCAACCGCCCGACCCAACTGCGCAGCTTGAGTTGCTGCTGAACCGACAGGACTGAGGCATGGTTACGGCGATGGTTACACCCTGGCGCTGCACGCGATGAAGCATCGTGAGTCAGTCGCTCAAATCCCCCTGTTTCCGGGTATTCGAAACGCATGAGGTGCGGGTTTCAAAAAAACCCACACCACCCCAAGCCCCCGCCGTGGGGCTTTTTTGTTGCTGGCGCTGGAAGCCGACCCCGATTGCCCAGGGGCTGCATTGCAGGCGACGAGCCGTTCCAGAACCTGAAAAACCCTGAATTTGCCGGACGCTTCGCGCGCGCGAGGATCAAAAACATGGCGCGGGGCTGGGGGGCACAGAGTCGGGAAAATGCAACAGAGAGGAGAAAATATGCAACGAAGGATGAGCAGGTTTTGATGGCACAGTTTGGCCCCAGAAATCGGGGTATCACGACCGGCACCGGGGAACAAATCGGGGAACAAATCTTAAAACTGCATTAGCCAATTCATTGAAAATCAATTACTTGCGGCGTTCATTCAGTAGACGCCAGCCCCACTATTTGAAAAACCAACCGTTCTCGGTTGGTTTTTTTTCGTCTGTTCCCCCCAGTGTTGGCGTGGTTTCCAGGCCTGGTCTCACGAGCGCCACCTCTGCAAAGGCGGCCTTTCCGCCCCCGCCGACGCATCTCTGTTCTCCGTTTTCTCTGGTGGCCACGCGAGCGTTCTCGAGGTCATTTCCTTTGCTGGCGCGGGTTTAGATGCGGTCGGTTGTAGTCGGCAACTCCTGTAGGGGTGGCGACTGAGGGTGACGATATGCACCGCTACGCGGTAGGCTACTCCCGGCCAGAAGCAGGCATTCGTTTTGCTATTTATATTCTATTGAGCCTAAATCCGGAGAATGGAGAATCAAATCTGCAAGGCTTGCCACCGGACCGCTTAACGAAGTTTCTGAGCGATGTACGAGATAAAGATCTTTGTAAACATCTTCTTCAATCGGAATTGCATGTAACCATCCGCTTGCCTGTTCATGCTTGACCGCGCTTTCCATCACAAGCGAGATTCCTAGCCCTGCGTGGACCGCGTGTTTGACCGCCTCGGTGCTACCTAACTGCATACCCACTGTGAACTCTGCCGAGTCGGCACCGGCATATTGTTGTAGTAGGCGCCCAGTTCCGGTAGCCGCTTCGCCTCCAAGCAAGTTCTGGGATTTTAACCACTTAAGTGGAATGGTCGACTCGGCAGCCCAAGGATGGCCGGGGCGAACAATGACAACCATCCTCTCGCGCCGCCATACTGTTGAGACGAACCCAGGACGTGAGTCCCACCACTCCATTACCGCTACATCCACTTCAAGCGTTTCCAGCAAAGCGGCAATCTCGATATTTTTGCCGATCCTCACATCGATCTTGTTTGCTAATTTATCTTGGAGCGCCTTGATATAGGGTTGTAAAAGATAAATGCCGATATTGGAGCTTGCACCAACGACCAGGCTTTTATTGTGGAGGGCTGCCGTAGCCTTATGGCTAGTACGGAGCAATTGTTCCGCATAGGGGAAAAAAATCTTTCCCTCCAATGTCAGGCTTTGCGGCATTGTTGCGCGGTCAATCAGCCGGGCCTGCAAAGACTGCTCCAGCCGCTTGATATGGTGCGTTACTGTTGGCTGGGACAATCCAGTTTGCTTCGCCGCTTCGCGAAAGCCCCCGCATTTGACGACGGCAATGAACGTCGCCACACGCTCCAGATCTATCACGCCGCCTTTACTCCCGGATACGGCTGATTAATCGCGCCCATCGGTTTTTCACCAGCGAGTGCCTGGATGATGTTCATCGCTGCCTGCCGCTCGATTTCAAGCCGAACTTCCTTGACCGCCGATCCCAAATGCGGCGTAAAAAACGTTTGTGCCGTATTGTCGAGCAGCGCCTTGGGGATAGCCTGCGGGCGATCAGCGCGTATCCATTCTTCCATCTCGAAGACATCGGCTGCATATCCAGCTAGTTTTCCAGACGCCAGTGCTGCTATCACCGCATTCTCATCCACGACCGAGCCGCGACATGCATTGATCAGGTAGCTACCGGTTTTCATCTTGGCCAACGCGGTGGCATCGATCAGATGCAGTGTCTCTGCGGCCATCGGAACCATCGGCACGACATAATCACATTTTTCGAGCAGTTCATCGAGCGTGACGCGCTGTACGTGCCAAGCCTTTTCTTGTTCGGCATTGAGCGGAATCGGATCGCAATACAAGAGATTCATTTCAAAGCCAGCCAAGCGCTGGGCGATTGCACGGCCGACCGCCCCCATACCAATGATGCCAAGCGTTTTTCCTGTCAAACCAGAGCCATATAGTGTCGGCCGCCAGCCTTGGAAGTGTCCGCTACGGATTTGCCTATCGCCTTCCAGCATATGCCTTGTCAAACCGAGAAGAAGGCCGATAGTCAGTTCAGCGGTCGGGATCGTAAGCAAATCCGGCACAATCGTAAGCCATACACCGTGGCGTGTGCAGGCGTTGACATCGAAGTTATCATAGCCTTTAAGCGCGGCGCCGATGACACGCAGCTTTGGACATTCCTCGAGAAACGCGCTGTCGATGCTGTCCGGCATGAAAGCCATGAGTGCATCCGCATCTTTGGCTCGCGCAATTACCTCAGAACGCGGCAAGGTTTCCCGTGTGGTGTTGGGGATAACATCGGCGCTAGCGGACAACAATTCGATGATTTCCGGGTGCACCCAGTGGGTGAGGACGACTTTGGGCTTCATAAAAACCTTTGTAAGCTTTGGGAGTTATTTGAACTTGCGACGCAGGAAGGAGCTGAAGGCGTCGACGAGGGTAACCATGCCTAAAATAACCAGCAAAATAGCCGAGACATCCTGGTATTGCATGATGCGCAGAGAGCCCATCAGCTCGAACCCGATTCCACCGGCGCCGACCATGCCCATCACGGTCGAAGCACGGAAGTTGTATTCCCATCGATAGATCGCGGTATCGGCCATTTGCGGAAGCACTTGGGGAAAGATCCCATGAAAAATCACCTGCAATGGCGTGCAGCCCGCTGCATGCGCGGCTTCTACCGGTGCCGGATCGGCATGTTCGATCGATTCCGAAAAAAATTTGGCGATCATGCCAACCGAATGTAAGCCTAGGGCTAAAACACCCGGCAATGCGCCGAAGCCAACGGCTGCCACGAACAGGATACCCATGATCAGTTCGGGTATCGATCGCAAAGCGTTTAACAGGCCGCGTGTGGCTTGATACACGAGTGGATGAGGGCTAGTATTCCGCGCGGCGAGCACTCCTAAGGGAATGGATAGCAATACCGCGATTGCCGTGCCGGCGATACTCATGGCCAAGGTATCCAGTACCGGTTTGACCCAGGTGCCAGCCTGCGAGAAGTTCGGTGGGAACATCTCGCCGGCAATTTTTACCAGGCTTGGCATGCCATCCTTCAATCGCTCGGCATCAAATAGGCCGACGTAATACCAGCAACCGATCACAATCGCCAGCACAACGGCAAACTGCAGTATCGTGCGGTTCCATACGCGCTGGCGCTCGGCCAGAATCAAACCAAAATCAGCTTGCATGCTGTCGCTCACTTAGAACTTCGACAGATCGAGCTTGAGCAGTGTGCCAAGGCTGCGCACCACGTCATAGTCTTTGTCGCTGATCGGGCCGAAACCATCGGCTTTGAAAGGTTTCAGGACTTCCGGATCTTTGAGATTCAAGAAGGCTGCACGGATCTTTTCCTTCAGTTCCGGCTTCAGATTGCTGCGCATGGTCCACGGGTATTGCGGATATGGCTTCGATTCGGCAAGAACTTTTACTTTGTTGGGATCGACCAGTCCGCGCTGAACCAGGGATTCAAAAATCGGCTTACTCAAGCCGCCAGCCTGCGCGTGACCGTTTTGCACGGCCATGGCCACCGCGTCATGCGCACCGGCAAAGTGTTCGCGATAGTTTTCGCCGGCTTTCAAACCGTTTTCCGCCAATATCGACTTCGGAATCAAATGGCTGGAGGTGGATGCCTTATCACCGTAAGCGACATTCTTGTTGACGATATCACTGATTTTGGCGATGCCGGCGCCAGTATTGGCGATCAATACGGACTGGTAGGTAGTGCTACCCTTTTGCTTCATCGCTGCGAATGGCTCGATGTCGCTCTTTTGCTTAGCCAGCACATACGACAAGGGGCCAAAATATGCCATGTCGATACGGCCGTGACGCATGGCTTCGATCATTGACGAGTAATCAGTGGTAACCACCAGCTCAATTTTCTTTCCCAGCTCTTTTTCCAGATAGATTTCGAGCGGCTTGTTGTATTTAATTACGGTCGATGCGTTTTCGTCCGGCAGCAGCGCAACTTTGAGCGTTTCTGGATCGGGATTGGATGATGCATGGCCAATGCTGCAGACGGCGGCAAGCAAGACAGACATTAATGCGGATGCGAGTTTTTTCATAATCAATCCTTTACGGTAGCAAGTTACATGGGAAATGAAGTATCGATAAGCCGTTCCTCTCGAGCGTCTTGTGGAACGCTCAAAGAAGAACGGGGTACTTGTTCATACAGCGTGTCGTAACTGGCTTGATCCAAAGTCTGCGGGGCGGCATCAAAAATGACTCGGCCATGGGACAGGCCAATAATACGGTCGGCATAACGTTGAGCGAGGTCTACCTGATGCAGGCTGACGACCGCCGAAATCCCGTCCTCTTTACAAATGCGGTGCAGCAGACTTAGCACTCGCTCTGCAGTAGCAGGATCGAGGCTGGCTACCGGTTCATCAGCCAACACCAGTTTAGGTTGCTGAGCCAGAGCCCGGGCAATACCGATGCGTTGCTGCTGGCCGCCGCTCAATGCGTCGACACGGCTTAAGGCTTTGTGCAATAAGCCGACTCGGTCCAGACTTTGCAGGCATATGGATTGATCCTTCGCCGGGAGGGGGAATAGACTGCGTAATGCCGTGTGGTAGCCCATTCGGCCCATCGAAACGTTTTGCAAAGCCGTCAGTCGGCCAATCAATTGATGCTGTTGAAACACCATGCCAGTCTGTCGGCGATGCATGCGCAATGCACGCGAGTTCGCCAAATTTCCTAAGCCGGCGACAATGGTGGCGCCGCGCTGCGACGCATGCAGCGAATTAATACAGCGAAGTAGCGTGGATTTTCCAGCGCCGGAAGATCCGAGCAATACGGTGAACTGTCCCTGATGGAGTTTGAGAGTGGTGGGATACAGTGCAATCGCATCACCATAACTGACTGAGACATTCTGTAGTTCGATCATGACACCTCCGGCAGATTTGAATTCGTAATCAAAAATGATGAACTGATTACGAATCTGAATTGCAGCGATGGTAATGTCGTGATATGACACCCTGATGACATCGTTGATGTCATTTTTGTGACATGGTCGCGGGTGCCTGTGAGGGAAATAAGTTGTGCTATCTATGCCAAATATAGACGTCTGCTATCGGCCACGACCGGTCGTTTGCTTACGTGTCGAGTCCCGGACGATCATAAGGCCGCCGATGGAACAAATGAGGGTGTGAATCGTACCACCCACGTATAGCCTGCATAGGCGTCTTGCTCTGCAGGGCTGATTGGGGCAAGTGGTGGTTGTAGA
>NZ_VMYE01000006.1 GCF_007655255.1 Extensimonas perlucida | reverse complement strand
GCGGGTCGAGTTAGCTTTCGCGGTCTGTAGCCATCAAAGGTTTTCGCGACCTCAGCCCTGGCGCAACTGCACTCCTATTGTGTCTTTCATGATCGGGGGTGTGTGAACTCCACTCATGAAAGTTAGCGCCCCAGGTCCTTGGCGCTGACACCCGCGATGCCCCAGTTTTCCTTGGGCATGTCGTGGATCCATACACGCACGTTTTCCTTGGGCGCACCCAGCGCTTCTTGCAGGGCCTGGGTCACCTTTTGGATCACGGCGCGTTTTTGCTCTTCGGTGCGGCCTTCGAGCAGGTAAATCTGTGCAAATGGCATGGAAAGCTCCTTGGTAAAACTGCGCGAATCAAACGAAGCGCAGCCCCACGCTGCCCAGGTTCTGCACCTTGAGCGTGACGGCGTCGCCGGCCTGCACAGCCACGGCTTCGGTGATGCCGCCCGAGAGCACCAGGCTGCCCGCCGGCAACTCCTGACCGCGTGCAGCCAGGTGGTTGACCAGCATGGCCACCGCAGCAGCCGGGTTGCCGACCACCGCGGCGCCGGCGCCAAAGGCCACGGGCACGCCGTTTTTCTCGAGCACCACGCCTAGCGTGCGCAAATCGAGGTCTTGCGCATTCGCGATGCGGCTGCCGACCACGAAGCGCGCAGCCGAGGTGTTGTCGGCGATCACGCTCTTGGCGTCGAACTTGAAGTCGCGGTAGCGGCTGTCGATGACTTCGATGCCGGCAAGCACGAAGTCACACGCCGCGAGCACGGCCCCCACGTGGCAGCCCGGCCCTTTGAGCGCGGTCTTGGTGACGAAGCAGATCTCGGGCTCGACCTTGGGATGGATGAGCTCACTGACCTCGATGGCCGCGCCCTCGGGCACGGCGAAGTCATCGACGAGAAAGCCGAACACCGGCTCGCTCACGCCCATTTGCTTCATCTTGGCAAACGAGGTCAGCCCGGCCTTGTAGCCCACCACGCGCGCGCCGCGCGCCGTCTTGCGTGCGAGCACCGCGTCCTGCACGTCGTAGGCGTCGTCCCAGTCCATGCCGGGGTGCTGATCGGTGATCTTGGGCGTGTCCTGCGCCTTGAGCTGGCAGTTCTCGAGGTGTTCCGCCAGCTGCGCGATGGTGGCTTGGTCCAATGTGCTCATCGCCGCTCCTCAGGCTGCCTTGGCGGGGATCAGGCCGCGTTCCTTGGCCATGGTCAGGGCCGTGTCTTCGATCATGTCCTCCTGGCCGCCGACCATGCCGCGGCGGCCCAGCTCCACGAGGATGTCGCGCGCGGGGATGCCGTACTTGGCCGCCGCGCGCTTGGCAAACAGCAGGAAGGAGCCGTACACCCCCGCGTAACCCAGCGTCAGCGCGTCGCGGTCGATGCGGATCGGGAAGTCCATGATGGGCACCACCAGGTCTTCGGCCACGTCGGTGATTTTGGCCACGTCCACGCCGGTTTGGATGCCCATGAGGTCGCACACGGCCACCAGCACTTCCATGGGCGTGTTGCCCGCGCCGGCGCCCAGGCCCGCGGCCGCCGCGTCGATGCGCCGCGCACCCACCTCGATCGCCGCGATCGAGTTGGCAACGCCCATCGCAAGGTTGTGGTGGCCGTGAAAGCCCAGCTCGGTTTCGGGCTTGAGCGCATCACGCACCGCGCTCAGGCGCGCCTTCACGCCGTCGGGCAGCAGGTGGCCGGCGGAGTCGGTGATGTAGATGCAGTTGGCGCCGTAGCCTTCCATCAGCTTGGCCTGCTTGACCAGGCCCTCGGGGCTGTTCATGTGGGCCATCATGAGGAAGCCCACCGTGTCCATGTCCATCTTGCGCGCCATCGTGATGTGCTGCTCGGACACGTCGGCCTCGGTGCAGTGCGTGGCCACGCGGATGGTGTGCACGCCCAGCTCGCGCGCCATCTTGAGGTGATCGACGGTGCCTATGCCGGGCAGCAGCAGCGCCGAGACCTTGGCCTGCTTCATCAGCGGAATGACGGCGGACAGGTATTCCTCGTCGGTGTGCGCGGGAAAGCCGTAGTTGACGGAGCTGCCACCCAGGCCGTCGCCGTGCGTGACTTCGATCAGCGGCACGCCGGCCGCGTCGAGGCCGCAGGCGATGCTCTTCATCTGTTCGAGCGTCATCTGGTGGCGCTTGGGGTGCATGCCGTCACGCAGGGTCATGTCGTGGACGGTGATTTTGGTTCCAGCAAGATTCATGGTGTTTCCCTTCAGGCGGCAACGGGTTCGAGGGTCAAAGCGCCGCGGAGGATTTCTTCAGCGAACATTTCGGCGGTGCGCGCGGCGGCGGCGGTCATGATGTCGAGGTTGCCCGCGTACTTGGGCAGGTAGTCGCCCAGGCCTTCGACCTCGAGGAAGATCGAGACGCGCTTGCCGTCGAACACCGGGCCGTTGACCAACTTGTAGCCGGGCACGTACTGCTGCACTTCTTTGATCATGGCGTGGATGGACTCGGTGATCCTGGCCTGGTCAGGCTCGGTCTCGGTCAGGCAATGCACGGTGTCGCGCATGATCAGCGGCGGCTCGGCCGGGTTGATGATGATGATGGCCTTGCCCTTCTTGGCGCCGCCGACCTGCTCGATCGCCTTGGCCGTGGTGCGCGTGAATTCGTCGATGTTCTTGCGCGTACCCGGCCCGGCCGAACGGCTCGAGACGGTGGCGACGATCTCGCCATAAGCCACGGGCTGCACACGCGCCACGGCCGCCACCATGGGGATGGTGGCCTGGCCGCCGCAGGTGACCATGTTGACGTTCATCTCACGCCGGCCCACGTGCTCGCGCAGGTTCACGGGCGGCACGCAAAAGGGGCCGATGGCTGCGGGCGTGAGGTCGATCATCAAGGCGCCCTCGGCATTGACCTTGCGGCTGTTCTCAGCGTGCACGTAGGCGCTGGTGGCGTCGAAAACGATCTGCACGCCGTCGGCTTTGAGGTGCGGCACCAGGCCATCGACACCCTCGGCGGTGGTCTTGATGCCCATCTCGCGGGCTCTTTTCAGGCCGTCGGACTCGGGGTCAATGCCCACCATCCACACGGGCTCGAGTACCGGGCTGCGTTTGAGTTTGGCCAGCAAATCGGTGCCGATGTTGCCAGGCCCGATCAAGGCGCATTTGATTTTCTGCATGAAAACTCCGTCAATGAAAAATGAGATGGTGCTCAGCCAAAACGCACCGAGCAGCTGCCCAGCCCGCCAATATGCACCGCAAAATGGTCGCCCGCCTGCGCGGGGCACATGGCGGCAAGCGCGCCCGAAAGCACGACTTCGCCGGCCTTGAGGCCGATTCCGAGGCGCCCCAGCGTGTTCGCAAGCCAGGCCACGGCGTTCACGGGCGAGCCCAGCGCCGCAGCACCCGCACCGGTGCCGATGACTTCGCCGTTTTTCTCGAGCACCATGCCGCAGGTGATGAGGTCGATCTTGCGCGGATCGACGGCGGCGCTGCCGAGCACGAATACCCCGCACGAAGCGTTGTCGGCCACGGTGTCCTGGATTTTGATCTTCCAGTCACGGATGCGCGAATCGACGATCTCGAAGCAGGGCATCACGAAGTCGGTCGCGGCCAACACGTCGGCATTGCTCACGCCCGGGCCCATGAGGTCTTTCTTGAGCACAAAGGCGATTTCGCCCTCGGCCTTGGGTTGGATCAGCGAAGACATCGGTATGGTCTCGCCGTCGCTCACGATCATGCCGTCGAGCATGTAGCCGAAGTCGGGCTGGTACACGCCCAGCATGTTCATGACGGCCTGGCTCGTGACGCCGATCTTTTTGCCAACGACGCGCTCGCCCTTTTCCAGGCGCCGGGCAATCATGCGCTGCTGGATGCGGTAGGCGTCTTCTACCGTGATGTCGGGGTGCCGGTTGGTCAGGGGCTCGACCGTGCGGCATTGGCGCAGCGCTTCATAAAGCTCGTCGCCCAGGGTTGTTATCAGTTGCTTGTCCATGCTGTAGATCTCGTTCAAAGTTTGATGCAGACGTTTTTCAGCTCGGTATAGAACTCGAGCGAGTGCACCCCGCCCTCGCGCCCTATGCCAGACTGCTTGGCCCCGCCAAAGGGCGTGCGCAGGTCGCGCAGGAACCAGCTGTTGACCCAGGCAAGGCCCACCTCCATGCGCTGCGCCACGCGGTGCGCGCGTGCGAGGTCGCGCGTCCAGATGGCCGTGGCCAGTCCGTAGTCGTTGTCGTTGGCCTTGGCGAGCACCTCTTCTTCGCTGTCAAAGGGTGCGATGTGGCAGCAGGGGCCGAACACTTCCTCCTTGAGCACGCGCGCCGTCTCGGGCAGGCCCGTCCAGATCGTCGGCTGCACCCAGCTGCCTCCCGCGAGCTCGCCCGGCATGTCGGGCACGCCGCCGCCCGTGACCAGCGTCGCGCCTTCCTCGAGCGCGAGGCGGTAGTACGACAGCACCTTGGCCTGGTGCTCTTTGCTGATCAGCGGCCCCATGTTGGTCGTAGCGTCTTCGGGGCGCCCGAGCTTCAGGCCCTCGGCGCCTTTTTTGAGCGCGGCGACGAAGCGCTCGAAAAGGGGCCGCTCGACATAGACACGCTCGGTGCCCAGGCACACCTGGCCGCAGTTCGCAAACACCGAGCGCATGGTGCCCTCGATGGCCGCGTCGAAATCGCAGTCGGCGAACACGATGGCGGCGTTCTTGCCGCCCATCTCCAGGCTGACGGGGCGCGCGCCCTTGGCCGCGGCCTTCATGATGACCTCGCCGGTGCGCGTTTCGCCCGTGAAGGTGATGGCGTTGACCTGCGGGTGGCTGGTGACATATTCGCCGGCGGAGTCGGGCCCGAAGCCGTGCACCACGTTATAGACGCCAGGCGGAATGCCGGCCTCGTTCATGACCTCGCCGAGCAGCGCGGCGGTCTGCGGGGTTTCTTCGGAGGGCTTGACGACCACCGCATTGCCGCACGCGAGCGCGGGGCCGACCTTCCAGGTCATGAGCAGCAGCGGCAGGTTCCAGGGGCAGATCACGCCGACCACGCCCACGGGGCTGCGGTAGCCGTAGTTGATCGCGCCGCGCCCGTCGGGCGTGGCGGTTTCGAAAAATTCAGTGGGGACGTTTTTCACGACGTCCGCAAAAATCTTGAAATTGGCCGCGCCGCGCGGAATGTCGATGTGGCTCGCCAGGCTGCGCGGTTTGCCGGTGTCTTCGCACTCGGCGGCCAGAAACTCCTCGAACCGGCGGTTGATGCCGTCGGCCACGGCGTACAGGCGCTCGACCCGCTCGGCCACGCTCATGCGGCCCCAGGGGCCGCGCAAGGCCGCACGCGCCGCGGCCACGGCGGCATCGACCTCGGCTTTGCCGGCCTCATGTACCTGCGCGATGACCTGGCCCGTGAGGGGCGAGCGCTTTTCGAAGGTTTTGCCTGTGGCGACGTAGGCACCGTCGATGAAATTCGAGATTTGCTTCATATCAAGGAGGGGATCTGAAAAAACAGAGAGATCTACAGCCCTATGGCAGACAGACCGGCGCGCGCGCACTCTTCGTCCTGCGCGGCCGAGCCGCCCGAGACGCCGATGCCGCCGATCAGCACACCGGCTTCGCGGATGGGCAAGCCACCGCCGAACACCACCAGGCGCGGGCGGTGCGGCAGGCCTATGCGCAGGGCTTCTTCGTCGCCGATCAGCTCGAGCCACTGCGCCGTCGGCACGCCGAAGCTCGCCGCGGTGTAGGCCTTGTCGATGGCGATATCGATCGAGTGCAGCGGCGCGCCGGGCATGCGCAAAAAGGCCATCAACAATCCCGCGGGGTCGGTGACGGCGACGTTGATGCGTATGCCCAGCGCCTGCGCATGCGCCACCGCCGCCTGCACGGCGGCAGCGGCGGCCTCGCAGGCGATGGCGCGCGTGCCCACGCTCAAGGTGGATTCAGCCATGGCGCGGCCCTGCATCAGGTATAGACGTCGGTAAAGGCTTCATACGGTTCGCCGGTGTGGTAGATGATGCCGCGCCACATCTCGTCGCCCGTCCAGGTGGTGACGGGGCGGTCGGGCTGCGAGAGGTAGCCCAGGCCCGAGAAGGTTTCGTTGCGGTTGCCGCTCGGGTCGAAGAAATAGATCGTGGTGCCGCGCGTCACGCCATGGCGTGTGGGCGGCAGGTCCACCTTGACCTTGTTCTTGGCCATCACGTCGGCAGCCTTGAGCACGTCGGCCCAGTCTTCGAGGTAGAAGGCGATGTGGTGCAGCCCCATGCGCGGGCCACCGACGAAGGCGATGTCGTGCGGAGTGTTCGAGCGCGAGAGCCAGGTCGCGGCCTGGATGCTGTTGTCGGGCCCGACCATGATCTGCTCGACCAGCTTGAAGTCCAGGCATTCGGTGGCGAACTTGGTGGTTTCGGCGACCTTGTTCACGCCAGCCTCGGGGTTGAGCTCGCACATCAGCAGCGCGTGGTCGAGCCAGTGCACGCCCGCGCCCGTGATGTTGTCGGGCCAGGGGTCGGGGTTGACCGTGCCGACCTCGGTGCCCACGTACTCCTTCATGGCGTACAGGCGCATGTCGTGCCCACTGGGCAGGTGGAACTGCAGCATGCGCCCGGTGGAAGGCAAGGTACCTTCGGGCAGGACTTGGGTTTTGATGCCGTAGGCCTCGATGCGCTTTTGCAGGGCGTCGAGGTCTGCATCGTTTTCGACTTTGTACGCAATGTGGTTCATGCCCGCCTGGTCGGAAGGCGTGAGGATCAGCGAGTATTTGTCCCACTCGTCCCAGCACTTGAGATAGACATTGCCTTGCTTGTCTTCCATGGTTTTCTTGAGGCCCAGCACTTTTTCATAGTGCTTGACGGCCGCGGCCATGTCCATCACCCGCAGGCTGACGCGGCCGATTCGCATGATGCCCATTTCATGTCTCCTTGACATTTACAGTTGCACAATCTGACGCGCCGAGCTTTGCCACGCCAGCACTCCACGAAAACCCCGGGGCCTTGCCCAGGGCCTTTTTCAACCTGCCCAGCACCTCGACCTCGACGTTCGCGAGCGGTGCCACGCGGCAGGCAAGACAAATACCTTGGGCTTCTTCTTCGACGCTGACATGCGCCCGGCTCATGGGGCCGACGCGGCGCACGCTGCCCATGCTCACCTTGATCTTGCAGATACCGCAGCCCCCACCCAGGCAGCCCACGGGAATGCCTTTGCGGCCCGTGCGCGCCATGCCCTGCAGCAGGGTTTCGGTCTCGGCGCAGGGGTAGCCGATCTCGTGCACGGTTTCGTACGCGGGTTGTTCGATACGCACCCAGTGCTGACCCGCAGCGTCGCGGGCGGAAGGGGCAGGCTTTGCGCTCATGGCTGCAGTCCTTGCATGCGCCGGGCTCAGGCGGCATCGGCCTCGGCGAGGAAGTTGCCCACCAGCTGCGCAAAGCGGCTGGCGTGCTCGATCTGCGTCCAGTGCCCGCAGCGGCCGAACACGTGCAATTGCGAGCGCGAAATCCATTGCGACAGGCGGATGGAGTTGCTCACCGGGATCACCTGGTCTTCACGCCCGTGGATCAGCAGCGCCTCGTGCGGCAGCGCGCGGATGTCCTCCTCTTTGCTGGCCAGGGCTTCGACCCAGCGCTGGCGTGGCGCAGGGAACATGGACGCATATGACTCCTGAAAGCCGGGCTGGATGCTCGCTTGATAGCGCAGCTGCGCGAGCTCGTCGCTGACCAGGTTGCGGTCGTAGGCGAACCAGTCCATCACTTTGCGCATGTTTTCGAACGATGGGGTGTAGCCCCAGATCGCATCGAGCGCGGGCGTGATTTCGAAGGACACGCCCGCCGCGCCCATGAGCACGAGCCGGCGCACGCGCTGCGGATGGCGTATGGCCAAGGCCAGCGACAGGGCACCGCCGAAGGAGTTGCCCACGAGGTCCACCTGCGGCAGGCCCAGCGCGTCCATCAGCCCCACGGCCTGCTTCACCCAGTTGTCCATCGAATACACGGCGCCCTCGGGGCGATCGGTGAAGCCAAAGCCGGCCATGTCGGGCGCGATCACGCGGCGCTCTTTGGCCAGCACGGGCATCACGAGGCGCCAGTTGGCCCAGGCGCTGACGCCGGGGCCGGAGCCGTGGATCAGCATCACCGGGAATCCCTGGCCCAGGTCGTGGTAGTTGGTGCGCAGCCCGGCTGCAACGATGCTCTTGCCGATTTCGGGGGAGGGGGAGGTGGTCGTCATGGGAAATGTTGCGTCGAGGTGATGAACAAGGGTGCAAACAAGGAGCAAACCAGAGGTCGTCGCACGTCGAACGGTGAAGCGCTACGCGACAGCGGGAGTGCGGCCAGAGATTCAATGTCAATGTCGATATTTTTACTCAGCGCACGATAGATCAAAGATAGTAGAAACCCTTATTTTTCTCGAGATTTTGTCGCATAAAATGCCCTTCGCTGCTGCCGGGTTACTATGTGCGCTCCCGTGGGTGCGCAATGGCCCGCACATATCCCGTCTGCACATGTCCCGTCCACACCAACACCACCATGAACCTCGCTGACGTCGATGCCATCGAAGAACTGGCGCTGGAAGACCAGCCGCGCACGCTGATCGAGGCCACCTACCGCCAGTTGCGGCGCGACATCATCGAAGGGCGGCTTGCTGCGGGTGAGAAGTTGCGCGTCGAGCATCTGAAGTCCTGCTACGACGTGAGCTCCGGCACCCTGCGCGAGGCGCTCGCGCTGCTCATTGCGACTCGTTGGTGGTGGCACAAGGGCAGCGCGGCTTTCGCGTCGCGCCCATGTCGCTGGCCGACCTGGAAGACCTGACGCGCATGCGCATCCTGCTCGAATGCGAGGCCCTGCGCGAGAGCATGGCGCAGGGCACGGACGACTGGGAAGCCGACATCGTCAGCGCCTTTCACAAACTGACGCTCGCCGAGCAGCGCCTGCGCACCGACCCGCGCGGCGCCTTCGACGACTGGGAAGCCTGCAACCGCCAGTTCCACGAGGCGCTGGTCGGGGCGTGCAAGTCGGCACGCCTGCTCAGGACGCGCCGCCAGCTGTACCAGCAGTCCGAGCGCTACCGCCGCATGTCTGCAGTCAAAGGCCCGCCACCGGCCGACGTGCATGAGGAGCACCGGGCGATTTTCGAGGCCGTGCTCGCGCGCAAGGCGGAAGATGCAGTGGCTTTGCTGACGGCGCACACGCACCGCGCCCCTTCCGTGATCAAAAAGGCAGGGCTGCTGAAATAGCGGCCCCTGAAGCGCTCACGGTTTTGAGGCAAAAAAGGCTTCCTGCGCTTATGTATAAAGCGCAGGATGCTCTTTTTTAGTGAGCAAATTCAGACCAGCTCGAGCGCTACGGCCGTGGCTTCGCCGCCGCCTATGCACAGCGTGGCGAGGCCGCGCTTCTTGCCGCGCGCCTGCAGCGCATAAAGCAGCGTGACCATGATGCGCGCGCCGCTCGCGCCGATCGGGTGGCCGAGCGCGCAGGCGCCGCCGTTGACGTTGAGGATGTCGTGCGCCACGCCGAGCTCGTTCATGAGCGCCATGGGCACGACGGCAAACGCCTCGTTGACCTCCCACAAGTCCACGTCCTGCACGCTCCAGCCGGCCTTGGCGAGTGCCTTGCGCGAGGCATCGACGGGCGCGGTGGTGAACCACTCGGGCGCCTGCGCGTGCGTGGCGTGGCTCACGATGCGTGCGAGCGGCTTGCAGCCGAGCTTTTGCGCCGTCGATTGGCGCATCAGCACGAGCGCGGCAGCGCCGTCGTTGATGCTGGAGCTCGAGGCCGCGGTGATGGTGCCGTCTTTTTTGAACGCGGGCTTGAGCGTGGGGATTTTTTCGAGCTTGATCTTGCCCGGACCCTCGTCGGTGCTGACCACGCGCTCGCCGCTGCGGTCTTTCACGCTGACGGGCACGATCTCGGCGGCAAAGGCGCCCGATGCGGTCGCGGCCTTGGCGCGCTGCACGCTCTCGGTGGCGTAGGCGTCTTGCGCGGCGCGCGTGAACTGGTATTTGGCGGCGCAGTCTTCACCGAAGGTGCCCATGGCGCGGCCGGGCTCGTAGGCGTCTTCGAGGCCGTCGAGCATCATGTGGTCGAAGATGCGGTCGTGGCCGATGCGGTAGCCGCTGCGCGCTTTTTGTAGCAGATAGGGCGCGCCGGTCATGCTCTCCATGCCGCCGGCGACCATGACCTCGTGCGTGCCCGCGAGCAGCATGTCGTGCGCGAACATCGCGGCCTTCATGCCCGAGCCGCACATTTTGGACAGCGTGACCGCGCCCGCCTCCCTGGGCAGGCCGCCCTTGAACGCGGCCTGGCGCGCGGGCGCCTGGCCCTGGCCGGCCATGAGGCAGTTGCCGAACAGCACTTCGCCGACGGCGCTGGGCGCAACGCCCGCGCGCTCGACGGCGGCGCGTATCGCGGCGCCGCCCAGGTCGTGCGCGGCGAGGCTGGCAAAGTCGCCCTGCAGCGCGCCCATGGGCGTGCGCGCGGCGCCGACGATGACGACGGGGTCTTGAAGGGATGCAGTCATGGAAAGCTCCTGTGGATGAAAAAGTGTTTACACCGCGCGGCGCTGTAGGCGCGTGCTGCGGATTGGCAGCTCAGGCCGGGTGCTGGTGGCAAAAGCGCCGCTCGGGGTCGTAGGGGAAAACATCATAGACATGGCCGGCCTGGATGCGCTCCTTGTGCGACTGCCAGAACGCCACGTCGAGCAAATCGGCATGGTGGCGCAGAAAGACCTCGCGCACGGCGTCGTTGCCGAGCAGGAAAGGCCCGAAGGTTTCGGGGAACACGTCGTGCGGACCGACGCTGTACCAGACTTCGCCACTCATTTCCTCCTCTTCGTTGCGCGGTGTGGGCACGCGGCGGAAGTTGCAGTCGGTGAGGTATTCGATCTCGTCGTAATCGTAGAACACGACTTTGCCGTTGCGTGTGACACCAAAATTCTTCCACAGCATGTCGCCGGGGAAAATGTTGGCGGCCACTAGGTCTTTGATCGCGTTGCCGTAGTCGATCACGGCGTGCTCCATCTGCTGGCGCACGCGCGCGTCGTGCAAACCCTTGTCGAAGGCTTCCTGCAGGTAGATGTTGAGCGGGATCATGCGCCGCTCGATATACAGGTGCTTGATGATGACCTCCTGGCGGCCGTCGCCGTCGCGGTCGCTGATCTCGAGTTGGCTCGGCGCGAAGCGCTCGATCTCGGCGATGAGCTCGTCGGTAAAGCGTTCGCGCGGGAACGCGACCTCGCTGTATTCGAGCGTGTCGGCCATGCGGCCCACGCGGTCGTGCTGCTTGACGAGCTGGTACTTGGCCTTGATCTGCTCGCGCGTGGTGTCTTTCTGTGGCGGGTAGTAGTCCTTGATGACTTTGAACACGTAGGGAAAGCTCGGCAGGTCGAACACCAGCATGACCATGCCCTTGATGCCCGGCGCGATGCGGAACTTGTCGCTCGAATGCTTGAGGTGGTAGAGAAAGTCGCGGTAAAACAGCGTCTTGCCCTGCTTGGCCAGGCCCAGCGCGTTGTAAATCTCGGCGCGCGGCTTGCGCGGCATGAGGCTGCGCAGAAACTGCACGTAGGCGCTGGGCACTTCCATATCGACCATGAAGTAGGCACGCGCAAAGCTGAACAGCATTTGCAAGTCCTCCTCGCCGAACAGCACCGTGTCGAGCACGAGCCGCCCCGCGGCATCGCGCTCGTCGTGCAGCAGCGGCAGCGCGAACGGGATTTCGAGGTAGCCGTTGATGATCTTGCCGACCACGTAGGCGCCCTTGTTGCGGTAAAACAGGCCCGAGAGCACCTGCAGCTGGAAGTTGGCGCGCAGCGTGACATTGGCCAGGCGCTGCTGCATGGCGGCGAGCACGTAGCCCGTGTCGCGGCGCAGATCGGCGAAAGGGCGTTGCAGGCCGAAGTCCTCGATGATGCGCAGCAGGGTGTCGTGCAGCTGGCCCGGCGCGGGGTAGTAGGCGCGGTAGGTCGGCAGCGCCTCGGGCTCGTCGTTTTCGATGTATTCGGTGCTGACGGCCGGGCGCACGAAGATGAAGTCGTTGTGAAAATGCGTGCGGTGCAGGATTTTGCAGGTGACCGAATTGAAAAAGGTCTCGGCGAGCTCGGGCTGGTGGTGGTTCACGAGCAGGCCGATGTAGTGCAGCTTGACTTGGTGCCACACGTCCATGGGCTGGCGGCTCGCGTGGAACTCTTTTTCGAGCCGGTGCACGCATTCGCGCACACGCAGGTCGTAAAACTCGATGCGCTCGCGCTGCGCGCGCTGCTGCGCGTGCCAGTCGGCCGTCTCGAAGCGGTGCTTGGCGCGCGCCGATTCGGCGCGAAAGAGGCGGTAGTGGCGGTTGAAGCCGTCCATCATGGCCTTGGCGATGCCATAGGCCTGGGGTGCGTCGAGGCGCTGGGGGAACATGGCGTGCGTGATGGATAGTAGCGGCCTGCAAGCATAGCGGCTTGCACCGCAAGGCTTGCCTGCGCAACCTGTGCCGGGACGGCTGCTGCTTCAGCGCGCGTTCATGCTCATTCGCGGCGCTTGGCAGCCACGCGCGCAACGGCGGCGCGGTAGGCCACGTCCAGCCCTTGCGGGCCATCGACGGTCATGTGCAGGTTGTGGATCAGGCCGTCCTTGAGGCCGTAGCACCAGCCGTGCAGCGTGACCTTCTGCCCACGCGCCCAGGCGTCGAGCAGTACCGTGGTCTGCGCGAGGTGCAGCACCTGCGTGATCGCGTTGAGCTCGCACAGCGCGTCGTAGCGCCACGCGGCGGGCAGCATTTCGAGCACATCGCGGTGGCGGTCGCGCACGTCCTGCACGTGGCGCAGCCAGTTGTCGGCCAGGCCCACGCGCGTGCCGTCGAGCGCCGCGCGCACGCCGCCGCAGCCGTAGTGCCCCACGACCATGAGGTGCTCCACGCGCAACTGATCGACCGCATATTGCACGGTCGAAAGGCAATTGAGGTCGGTATGCACCACCACGTTGGCGACGTTGCGGTGCACGAACACCTCACCCGGCTCCAGCCCCGCGATCTGGTTCGCGGGCACGCGGCTGTCGGAGCAGCCTATCCACATGAACCTGGGCTGCTGCTGCGCGAGCAGGCGCGTGAAAAAACCCGGCCGCTCGTGCTCCATGCGCGCGGCCCAGGTGCGGTTGTTGGCGAAAAGCTCTTCGATCGAAGCAGTGGTCATGAGAGGTTCCGTCGTGGTGGTGGCAAAGCCCGCAAACTTAGCAGGTTTCGGCAAACAGCTCGCGCCCGATCAGCATGCGGCGGATTTCGCTCGTGCCCGCGCCGATCTCGTAGAGCTTGGCGTCGCGCCACAGGCGCCCGAGCGGGTAGTCGTTGATGTAGCCGTTGCCGCCGAAGATCTGCACGCCCTCGCCGGCCATCCAGGTGGCTTTTTCGGCGCACCAGAGGATCACGCTCGCGCAGTCCTTGCGCACCTGGCGCACGTGGTCTGTGCCCAGCAGGTCGAGGTTCTTGGCCACGGTGTAGGCAAACGAGCGCGCGGCCTGCAGCACGGTGTACATGTCGGCCACCTTGCCCTGGATGAGCTGGAATTCGCCGATGCTCTGGCCGAACTGCTTGCGCTCGTGGATGTAGGGGATCACGTTGTCCATCACCGCCTGCATGATCCCCAGCGGCCCGCCCGTGAGCACGGCGCGCTCGTAGTCCAGGCCACTCATGAGCACCTTGGCGCCGTTGTTCACGCCGCCGAGCACGTTGGCCGCGGGCACTTCGACGTTTTCGAACACGAGCTCGCCCGTGGAGCTGCCGCGCATGCCGAGCTTGTCGAGCTTTTGCGCGATGGAAAAGCCTTTCATGCCCTTTTCGATCAGAAACGCCGTGACGCCGCGCGGCCCGAGCTCGGGCGCGGTCTTGGCATAGACCACCAGCGTGTCGGCGTCGGGGCCGTTGGTGATCCACATCTTGCTGCCATTGAGCAGGTAGTAGCCGCCCTTGTCCTCGGCGCGCAGCTTCATGCCCATGACGTCCGAGCCCGCGCCGGGCTCGCTCATGGCGAGCGCGCCCACGTGCTCGCCCGAGACCAGCTTGGGCAGGTATTTCTGCTTTTGCTCCGCGCTGCCGTTGCGGTGGATCTGGTTCACGCACAGGTTGCTGTGCGCGCCGTAGCTCAGGCCCACCGAGGCGCTCGCGCGCGAGATTTCTTCCACCGCCACCATGTGCGCGAGGTAGCCCATCTGCGTGCCGCCGTATTCCTCGGCCACGGTGATGCCGAGCACGCCCAGCGCGCCCAGCTTGGGCCACAAGTCCATGGGGAACTGGTCGCTGCGGTCGATTTGCGCGGCGCGCGGCGCGATCTCGGCCTGCGCAAAGCTGCGCACGGCGTGGCGCAGCGCGTCGATGTCTGCGCCGAGTTGGAAGTCGAGGCCGGGGAGATGGGTGCTGCTCATGGCAAAAGTCCTTGCAAAAGTCAAAGGCAAAAAGGGAAGTCAGTCGCGCACGCCTTCGCGCCCGATCAGCGCCATCAGCGTGCAGCTCATGGTGGCGAAGAGCTTCTCGTGCCCGTTCGCGCTGGCATACGCGCGGCCTTCGCAGACGGTGATGGTGCGGCCGGGCTTGAGCACGCGCCCCTGCATGCGAAAGCGCTCGCCGCGCGCGGGTGCGAGCAGGTTGATCTTGAATTCGACGGTGAGCACGGCGGCTTCTTCGGGCATCAAGGTGTAGCCCGCGTAGCCGCAGGCCGAATCGAGCGCCGCCGACACCATGCCGGCATGGATGAAGCCGTGCTGCTGCGTGAGCCCCTCGGCCCAGTCGAACTCCATGTCCACCGCGCCCGGCGCGATGTGCGTGAGGCGCGCGCCCAGCGTGCGCATCGCGCCCTGGCGCGCGAAGTTGCTGCGCACGCGCTCGGCGAAATGGGGGATCTGCGGTTGGAACTCGGGGGTGCTCATGGGTGTCTCCTCAGGATGAATGGAGTGCTCTTGTTTTGATACCGAAATCTACTGGATCGAATAGCCTGATAGCGCTGAGCTATCAAGCGCCAGCAGCTCCTATTTCAATGGCACATTTTGCAAACTTTCAGGCGCACTCAGGCGCCGAGCTTGAGCAGCTCGTCGCCCTCGGCCACCTGGTCGCCGGGCGCGTAAAGCAGCTCCTGCACCACGCCGTCCGTGGGCGCGGCGATGGTGTGCTCCATCTTCATGGCCTCCAGCACTGCGAGCGGCTGGCCCTTGCGCACGCGCTCGCCGGGCTGCACCGCAAACGACACCACCTTGCCCGGCATGGGTGCGCTCAGGCGCCCGCCTTCGCTCGCGTCCTCGCCGGCGTGGGCGAGCACATCGAGCGCGGTGATCTGCGTCGCGCCGCGTGCGCTGAAGATGTGCGCGACTTCGCCGCGCACGTACAGGTTCACGCGCAGGCGCTCGCCCGCAAACTGCAGCTCCAGCGTGTCAGGCGCGCCGTCGAAGGGCGCGAATTCGAGCATGCCGGCTGCGCTTTCAGGCCACTCGGCGGCGCCGTTGCCGGCTGTGCCCGCCGCCGCTGCGTCCGCAGCGTCGCCCGCGGGCGCACTCTGCACGCGCAGGTGCAGCGCACCGTCATGCAGGTAGCGCAGCTGCGCGCGCGCGGCCTGGCCGTTGAAGTCGAACGCAAAGCGGCGCTCGTACAGGCCGTGCGTGCACCAGCCGTCGCGGCGGCTGAAGGGGTCGGCGTCCTCCTGCGCGCGCTCGCTGTGCAAAGTGTTTGCCACGGCCGCGGCCACAGCCAGCGCCAGGCCCAGCGGCTCCTGCCCGAACAGCGCGGCGCGCTCGCGCTCGATCAGCGCGGTGTCGAGCTGCGCCTTGGCAAACGCCGCGCTGCGCGCCACGCGGCGCAAAAACTGCACGTTGGTCGTCAGGCCCACGATGTGCGTCTGCGCGAGCGCCGCATCGAGCCGCGCCAGCGCCTCTTCGCGCGTTGCGCCGTGCACGATGAGCTTGGCGACCATGGAGTCGTAAAACGGGCTGATCGCGTCGCCCTCGCGCACGCCCGCGTCCACGCGCACGCCGGCTGCGGGGCCGCGCGCGGGCGCCGGCTCGAACTGCGTGCACGCGGGCAGGCGCAGCACCTGCAGCGTGCCCGTGGCGGGCAGAAAGTCGTTGTCGGGGTTCTCGGCGCAGATGCGCGCCTCGATCGCGTGGCCGTGGATGCGCAGGTCTTCCTGGCGGCAGGGCAGCGGCTCGCCCGCGGCCACGCGCAGCTGCCACTCGACCAGGTCCTGCCCCGTGATGGCCTCGGTCACCGGGTGCTCGACCTGCAGGCGCGTGTTCATTTCCATGAAGTAAAACTGCATCTGCTCGGGGTGCGCGTAGCCACCCGGCTGCTCGACGATGAACTCTACCGTGCCCGCGCCCACGTACTGCACGGCGCGCGCCGCGGCCACGGCGGCCAGGCCCATGCGCGCGCGCAGCTCGGGCGTCATGCCCGGCGCGGGCGCTTCTTCGAGCACCTTCTGGTGGCGGCGCTGCACCGAGCAGTCGCGCTCGAACAGATAGACGTAGTTGCCCAGCGTGTCGCCGAACACCTGGATTTCGATGTGGCGCGGGCGCTGCACGTATTTTTCGATCAGCACCGCGTCGTCGCCAAAGCTGCTGAGCGCCTCGCGCTGGCACGAGGCGAGCGCCGCGGCAAAGTCCTCGGCCTTTTGCACCACGCGCATGCCCTTGCCGCCGCCGCCCGCGCTGGCCTTGATGAGCACGGGGTAGCCGATGCGCTCGGCCTCGGCGCGCAGCAGCGCCGGGTCCTGGTCGGCGCCGTGGTAGCCGGGCACGAGCGGCACGCCGGCCTTTTCCATGAGCTGCTTGGAGCCGGCCTTGAGCCCCATGGCCTTGATCGCCGCGGGCGAAGGGCCGATAAACACCAGCCCCGCATCGGCGCAGGCCTGCGCGAAGGCCTCGTTCTCGCTCAAAAAGCCGTAGCCCGGGTGGATGGCCTGCGCGCCCGTGGCTTTGGCCGCCTCGATGATGCGCTCCCAGCGCAGGTAGCTGTCCTTGGGCGCGCTGGCGCCGATGTGCACCGCTTCATCGCACAAGGCCACATGCCGCGCCCGCGCGTCGGCGTCGGAATACACGGCGACGGTTTTCACGCCCATGCGGCGCGCCGTGGCGGCAACGCGGCAGGCGATCTCCCCGCGGTTCGCGATCAGGATTTTTTCAAACATGGTGTCGGTTCCAAAATGGTTCTCAAAGATTCAGTGCCGCCACACGCGCAGCCCGCGCAAGGTTTCGAGCACGTCGAAGTCGCCGTCGCGGTGCAGCAGCAGGTGGCCATGCGTGATGCAGTAGCTTGCGAGCAGCACGTCGATGGGGCTGCGGATGGTGTGGCCTACGGCGCGCAATTCGCGGTAGTGCTCAGCTGCGGCCAGGGCGTTGGCAAGGCCACCGATTTCGACCACGTCCAAGGCCAGCAGCAGGCGCCGCGCGCGGGCGTAGTCCTGCGCGTGCCGAAAGCCGCGCAAGACCTCGAACACCACCAAGTCGGCCACGCCAATGTCGGCCTGCGCCGCATCCAGCCAGCGGCTGAGCCGCTCGGTTTGCGCGTTGCTCGTGCCGTGCAGAAAATCGATCCAGACGCTGGAATCGACCAATATCACGTGCCACCGCCTTGCTGCTCGTCTTTCGTCCCGCCTGCTTTGCCGCCGGCAGGGTTTGGGTTCCAGGGGCCGGGCGGCTCTTGCACGCTGTGGCTTTTTTGTGCGCCCTCGGAAGTTGCCAACGCCGCCGCAGCCTCAAGTTCTTTACGGTATTGCGCCCAGCCTTCGTCGGAATCGTCCCAGTGCAGGGTGCCGCGCGCCGCAAGCAGGTCGGCATACACCTTGCGCCGCGCGAGCAGGCGCAGCCCCTCTTCCACGGCCTCGCGCTTGGTCTTGAAACCGCCCGCCTCCATGGCACGCGCCATGAGCTCGTCGTCGATGTCGATGTTGGTACGCATGGCCATTACTCCTATGTGTATGAAATGATTAAATCATACACATCACATGCGGAACACGCCGAACTTCGTGTCACCGATCGGCGCGTTGCGCGTCGCGGCAAGGCCCAGGGCGAGCACGCGGCGCGTGTCGGCGGGGTCGATGATGCCGTCGTCCCACAGGCGCGCGGTGGCGTAGTAGGGGTGGCCCTGTACCTCGTACTGCTGGCGGATCGGGGCCTTGAAGGTTTCTTCATCATCCTTGCTCCAGCTGCCGCCCTTGGCTTCGATGCCGTCGCGCTTGACGGTGGCGAGCACGCTCGCGGCCTGCTCGCCGCCCATCACGCTGATGCGCGCGTTCGGCCACATCCACAAAAAACGCGGGCTGTACGCGCGGCCACACATGCCGTAGTTGCCCGCGCCGAACGAGCCGCCGATGATGATGGTGAACTTCGGAACCGCCGCCGTGGCCACGGCCGTGACGAGCTTGGCGCCGTGGCGCGCGATGCCTTCGTTTTCGTACTTGCGCCCGACCATGAAGCCCGTGATGTTCTGCAAGAACACCAGCGGTATCTTGCGCTGGCAGCACAGCTCGATGAAGTGCGCGCCCTTCACGGCGGATTCGGAAAACAAAATGCCGTTGTTCGCGATGATGCCCACGGCCATGCCCTCGATGTGCGCAAAGCCGCACACCAGCGTGCTGCCGTAACGCGCCTTGAACTCGTCGAACACGCTGCCATCGACGATGCGCGCGATGATCTCGCGCACGTCAAAGGGCTTGCGCGTGTCGGTGGGGATCACGCCGTAGAGCTCTTGTGCATCGAATTTAGGAGCTTGTGGCGCAATGTCGGCGGGCCATGGGGCCTTTTTTTGATTCAGATTGCGCACCGCGTTGCGCGCCAGCTGCAGCGCATGCAAGTCGTTTTGCGCGAGGTGGTCGGCCACGCCCGACAGGCGCGTGTGCACGTCGCCGCCTCCTAAGTCTTCGGCGCTCACCACCTCGCCCGTGGCTGCCTTCACGAGCGGCGGGCCGCCAAGGAAGATGGTGCCCTGGTTCTTCACGATGATGGATTCGTCGCTCATCGCAGGCATATAGGCGCCGCCCGCGGTGCACGAGCCCATGACCACGGCGATCTGCGCGATACCCTGCGCGCTCATGTTTGCCTGGTTGTAGAAGATGCGGCCAAAGTGGTCGCGGTCGGGGAAGACCTCGTCCTGGTTGGGCAGGTTGGCGCCGCCCGAATCGACCAGGTAGATGCAGGGCAGGCGGTTTTGCTGCGCGATCTCTTGCGCGCGCAGGTGCTTTTTCACCGTGAGCGGGTAGTAGGTGCCGCCTTTGACGGTGGCGTCGTTGCACACGATCATGCAGTCGATGCCGCTCACGCGCCCAATGCCCGCGATCAGGCCGGCGCCGGGCGCCTCGTTGTTGTAAACATTGAGCGCCGCGAGCGGCGAGAGCTCCAGAAACGGCGTGCCCGGATCGAGCAGCATCTGCACGCGCTCGCGCGGCAGCAGCTTGCCGCGCGCCACGTGCTTGGCACGCGCGGCCGCGCCGCCGCCCTCGGCGACCTTGGCGACTTGCGCCTGCAAGTCCTGCACCAGCTGGCGCATGGCCGCGGCGTTGGCCTGGAATTCTGCCGAGCGCGGGTTGAGTTGGGTGGCTAGGATGCTCATGGCTGCTTTCTCATCAGGCGGTGCGGGCCTCTTGCAGTCCGAGCTCCTGCTGCATGGCCTCGCGGATTTTGAACTTCTGGATCTTGCCCGTCACCGTCATCGGAAACTCGGGCACGAAGCGAATGTAACGCGGCACCTTGTAATGCGCGATCTGCCCCTTGCAAAACGCGCGCACCTCGTCCTCGCTGAGCGTCTGGCCGGGCTTGAGCACGATCCAGGCGCACAGCTCTTCGCCGTATTTGGGGTCGGGCACGCCCACCACCTGCACGTCCTGCACCTGCGGCATGCGGTAGAGGAATTCCTCGATCTCGCGCGGATAAACGTTCTCGCCGCCGCGGATCACCATGTCCTTGATGCGCCCGACGATGTTCACGTAGCCCTCGGCGTCCATGGTGGCCAGGTCGCCCGTGTGCATCCAGCCCTCGGCGTCTATGGCTTCGCGGGTTTTCTCGGCGTCTTCCCAGTAGCCGTGCATGACCGAATAGCCGCGCGTGCACAGCTCGCCCGACTGGCCCGGCGGCACGATGGCGCCCGTGTTGGGGTCGATGATCTTCACCTCCAGGTGCGGCTGCACCTGGCCCACGGTAGAGACGCGCTTGTCCAGCGGCGTATCGACGCTGCTCTGGCAGCTCACGGGGCTGGTTTCGGTCATGCCGTAGGCGATGGTGACCTGCTCCATGTGCATGTCGCGCACCACGCGCTCCATCACCGCGGTGGGGCAGGGCGAGCCGGCCATGATGCCGGTGCGCAGCGTGGAGAGGTCGAACTCGGCAAAGCGCGGGTGGTCGAGCTCGGCGATGAACATGGTGGGCACGCCGTGCAGCACGGTGCATTTTTCGTCCTGCACGGTCTGCAGCACCGTGAGCGGCTCGAAGGCGTCGTTCGGGTAGATCACCGTCGCGCCGTGCGTGAACGCGGCCAGGTTGCCCAGCACCATGCCAAAGCAGTGGTACAGCGGCGCGGGCACGCACAGCCGGTCGGCGGGCGTGAGGCGCATGCACTCGCCCACGAAAAAGCCGTTGTTCAAAATGTTGCGGTGCGTCAGCGTCGCACCCTTCGGAAAGCCCGTGGTGCCGCTCGTGAACTGGATGTTGATGGGCTCCGTCGCGCGCAGCTGCGCACCAATGGCCGAAACGCGCACATCGGCAGCATCACCGCGCGCAAGAAGCTCTGAAAAGCGTAGCATGCCGGGCTCGTGCACGGCTTTTTGGTGCGGCGCATCTATCCACACCACGGTGTGCAGGTGCGGCAGCTGCTGCGCTTCGAGGCGGCCGGGCTCGCCGTGCGCCCACTCGGGCGCGAGCTCGCGCAGCATGCCCAGGTAGTCGCTCGTCTTGAAGCGCGCCATGGTCACGAGCGCCTTGCAGCCCACCTTGTTGAGCGCGTATTCGACCTCGGCAGTGCGGTAGGCCGGGTTGATGTTCACGAGGACCATGCCCACCATCGCGGTGGCGAGCTGCGTCAACACCCATTCGACGTTGTTGTGCGACCAGATGCCCACGCGGTCGCCGGGCTGCAGGCCCAGCTCGAGCAAGGCGCTCGCCAGGCGCCGCGCCTCGGTCTGCAGCTCGCGGTAGGTGTAGCGGCGGCGCTGGTGCACGCTGACCAGCGCTTCATGGTCGGGCTGGCGCGCGGCCACGGCGTCGAACAGCGCGCCTATGGTTTGCTCGATCAAGGGCACATCGGTCGCGCCGCGCGCGATGCTGGCCGTCAGGGGAGTAAGGGTGGCAGAACTTGCTGGCATGGATGTCTCCTAAAAAAAACCCTGGAGCACGGCATCAAGGAACAAACAAACGACCAACCGGCCCGGGGCAGCAAGAACCTGTTCATGGTCTTTTCATGGGGTACGCATGGCAGCAAACGGTCACGATCTAGGCGCCCGGCGCCGCCCATGCTGGCGGCCTGGGCAAGGCGGGCAACAACGAGCGTGGCCGTTTGCTGCCATGCCCTTCGGGTTGCCCCGCAAAGGCAGCGTCTGCGGCGTTGCCCATCCTCGCCGCACATCGGTGCGGCTTGCGGTGCGCGCCTTGCATCCACTGCCTTTGCGGGGCAACGTACCCCATGAAAAGACCATGAACAGGTTCTAAAGGATAGTGCGCCTGCGCGCACCCCGTGTGCCACAATGGTTGCAAATCGTGCCAACCGTGCACTGCCATGCCCCCGCCCGATCCCGCCTCAGCTCCAGCCCAACCCCCGCGCGCCCGCAGCCCAGGAGCCTGTCGGACTTTGGGCGTCGATAGCGAGAATGCGCCCCGGCGAGGCCAGTTTTTGCCGGATTCGCCGCCGACGATTCCAACGTCCTACAGGCTCCCAGCCAAAACCCCCGTCGCCGCCACGCCCATCGCCTTCGTGCGCGCGATCGCGCTGGCCTACGCGCAGCGCGGCCTGAGCCCGGCCCAAGCCCTGGCGCAGGCACAGATCGCCCCCGAGCTGCTGCAGCGCGACGACGCGCGCATCACCGCCTGGCAGATGGAGCGCATCTCCGAAGCCGCGATGCGCGAGCTCGACGACGAGGCGCTGGGCTGGTTCGGCCGGCGCCTGCCCTGGGGCAGCTACGGCATGCTCGCGCGCGCGAGCAACGGCGCCGCGAGCCTGGGCGTGGCGCTGCGCCGCTGGTGCCGCCACCACGGCCTGCTGACCGACGACATCGCGCTTGCGCTGCAGGCAGACGGCCCCGTGGCCACGCTCGGCATCACCGAAACGGGCCGCGGCATCACGCCCGCGCTGCGCGAGTTCTGCCTCGTCTCGGTGCTGCGCAACGTCCACGGGCTCGCCTGCTGGTATATCGATTCGCGCATTCCGCTGCTGGGCGCACAATTTACCTTTGCCGCGCCGCCGCACGCCGACGCCTACGCGGTGCTCTTTCCGGGCCCGGTGGCTTTCGGCGCCGAGCGCACGGCCTTGCACTTCGATGCGCGCTACCTCGCGCTGCCGCTGCGCCGCGACGAGGCTGCGCTGTGCCAGATGCTGCAGCACGCACTGCCGCTCACCGTGCGGCAATACCGGCGCGACCGCCTGCTCGTGCAGCGCGTGCGCCAACTGCTCGGCGCGCCCGGCCCCCTGCCAACATCGCTACAAACTTCGGAGCAAGCGAGCCCGCTCGGCGCGGTGCCCACGAGCCAGTCGCTGCCACCGCTGCCCATGCACAGCGCCGAATCGCTCGCCGCGCTGCTGCACCTCTCGCCGCGCACGCTGCACCGCCAGCTCAAGGAAGAAGGCGCGACGCTGCAAGGGCTCAAAGACGAGGTGCGCCGCGCCCGTGCGCTCGAGCTGCTGCACCGCAGCCGCCGCTCCATCAAACAAGTCGCCGCCGCCGCGGGCTTTGCGAATGAAAAGAGCTTCATCCGCGCCTTCCGCACCTGGACGGGCCAATCGCCGGCGGAGTTTCGGCGGCGGGGAGAGCGGGGAAATGGGTGACGGTGGAAATTGGGGTCAGATTCCAATTATTGGGGAGCTCTTTGGACTCAGGGAGAAAATAATTGGAATCTGACCCCAATTTCCCAAAAAAGCGCGCTGGGGGCGAAGCCCGGCAGCCCGCCGTTCATGCTGGCCCGCGCAGCGCGCGCAGGCGCCGGTAGAGCGTGCGCTCGCTGATGCCCAGGCGCGCAGCGAGTTCGGCGCGTGGGCCCGTGTGTTCGGCGAGCAGCAGCGCCCAATCCTGCGCGCTGCGGGGCACGGGCAGAGATGCCGGCGGCAGCGCTGGGGCCAGCGCTGCGGGCACGGATGCTGGCGCGAATGCGGGCATGGATGCTGGCATGGGTGCGCCGGCGGCTGCCGGAACCAGCCCGCAGGCCAGCGCCTGCTGCACGTGCGCGGCCTCGAGCACGGCGGCGTCGCACAGCAGGACGGCGCGCTCGAGCAGGTTGCGCAGCTCGCGCACGTTGCCGGGAAAGGGCTGCGCCTGCAATAGCGCCAGTGCGCCGGCGCTGAGCCGCAGCTTGCGCTCTGCGGCGACGCGCTCAAGCAGCGCCTGCGCGAGCATGGGGATGTCCTCGCGCCGCTCGCGCAGCGGCGGCAGGCGGATGGGGAAGCTGCTCAGGCGATAAAACAAGTCTTCGCGAAAGCGTCCCTCGGCCACCATGCGTGGCAGGTCGCGGTGCGTGGCCGAGACGACGCGGATGTCGGCCTGGCGCAGCTCGGTGCTGCCCACGCGGCGGTAGGTGCCCGATTCGAGCAGGCGCAGCAGCTTGACCTGCATAGCGAGCGGGATGTCGCCCACCTCGTCGAGGAACAGCGTGCCGCCAGTGGCCGCATCGACCAGGCCGGGGCGCGCGTGCGTGGCGCCGGTGAAGGCGCCGCGTTCGTGGCCAAAGAGTTCGGACTCGAACAGCGTCTCGGGCAGGCTGGAGCAATCGACCGGCACCCAGGCGCGCTGCGCACGCGGGCTGGCCTGGTGCAGCGCGCGCGCGACGAGTTCCTTGCCCGTGCCCGTCTCGCCCAGCAGCAGCACCGCCGCCGGTGCGCCCGCCACGCGCGCGAGCAGCGCGAGCATTTGCTGAAACGCGGGCGCGCGGCCTACCAGCCCCTGCTCGGCAGGCTGCACCTGCGCCATCGGCAACGTGGCCATTTTTTCGACGAAGAGCTGCGGCTGCGCGGCGCTGCCCGAGACGGGGGCGAGCTCGATCTGCACGTATTCCTCCCCGCCTGGCGTATGGTGCAGGTGCAGCACACGCGCGCGCCCTCCGCTCGTGCGCGCCTGCGCGAGCGGGCAGGATTCGCCGGCCAGGTCGCAGGGCTCGGCAAAGTGGTGCGAAACCTCGTAGCACGGGCGCCCCAGCACGCCCGCGGCCGCGCCGAATTTGCGCCGGTATGCGGCATTGGCCGCGCGGATGCGGTAGTGCGCATCGAGCACGATATGCGGCTCGGGCAGTTCTTCGAGAAAGGCCACGAGTTCGGGCGCGGGCGCGGGCGTGGGTTCCATGGCGGGCTTTCTGGATCTGGACTTACGCAAACAAGGGTGCAGCGAGGTGCTTTGCCATGGGGCGAACGCCTTGCCTCACCCCGATGTGCGTAAGCCGTGTGCACAATGGGCGCAAACAGGCGGGCGGTACCGCGGCGGCTGTCAAGACGCAGCCGCAGGAGCCCATGGTCTGCCAATTTTCTGCCAGTTCTCTGTCAAATGGCGGTCAATGTCTGCCAATGTGCGGCCAAAGTTCTGTGATTGACAGGGCATGGGTGGCATGGCTTGATGTAAGTCATTGAATTCTCGAGAGACAAGCCCTGCCTTGCCGCTGGCATGGCAATTGCCATACGAATTACATGACCCGCGCAATACCATTTTCCCGCGCTGCCGACCGCCGGCTGCTGCGCCAGTTGACCGTGGCGGTGCTGCTCAAGCTGCTGGTGCTCATCGCGCTGTGGTGGTTTTTCGTGCGCGAGCAGCGTGTGGCGGTAGATGCCGCTGCCGTGGCCGCGCAGCAAGTGCCGTCGGGGCTGACCACCGATGCGGCCACCGATGCGGCCACCGATGCCGCCCCCAGCGCAGCGGGCACGATGCTTTCAAAGCCTTCCAAGGAGTGACTCTATGGTTTCCGAACAACTCGTGGATTTATCGCGGCTGCAGTTTGCTGCCACCGCGATGTATCACTTTCTTTTCGTGCCGCTCACGCTGGGCATGGTGTGGCTGCTGGTCATCATGGAGAGCGTCTATGTAATGACCGGCAAGGTGGTGTGGAAGGACATGACGCGCTACTGGGGCAAGCTGTTTGGCATCAACTTTGCGCTGGGCGTGACCACAGGCATCACGCTGGAGTTCCAGTTCGGCACCAACTGGGCGTATTACTCGCACTACGTGGGCGACATCTTCGGCGCGCCGCTGGCGATCGAGGGGCTGATGGCGTTCTTCCTCGAATCGACCTTCATCGGCCTGTTCTTCTTCGGCTGGGATCGCCTCTCGCGCACGCAGCATTTGCTCGTGACGGTGCTCATGGCCGTGGGCACCAACCTTTCGGCGCTCTGGATTTTGATAGCGAACGGCTGGATGCAGAACCCGGTGGGGGCCGAGTTCAGCTTCCAGACCATGCGCATGGAGATGACGAGCTTCTGGGACGTGGTGTTCAACCCTGACGCGCAGGCCAAGTTCGTGCACACGGTGTCGGCCGGCTACGTCACGGGCGCGATGTTCGTGCTCTCGATCTCGGCCTGGTATTTGCTGCGTGGGCGCGACGTGGAGTTTGCCAAGCGCAGCTTTCGCGTGGCGGCGGCTTTTGGCCTGGCCTCGGTGCTCAGCGTGATCGTGCTCGGCGACGAGTCGGGCTACACCGTGGGCGAGGCGCAGCAGACCAAGATGGCCGCGCTCGAAGCCATGTGGCACACCGAGCCCGCACCGGCGGGCCTGAAGGTGATCGCTGGCATCAACGAGGCCGAGGCGAAGAACGACTGGGAAATCGAAATCCCCTGGCTCATGGGCCTGATCGGCACGCGCTCGGTGAGCAAGCAGATTCCCGGCATCGCCGAGATCAAGGAGCGCAACCGCGCGCGCATCACGCAAGGCATCGTCGCCGTGAACGCGCTCGAAGCGCTGCGCAAAAATGCGCACGACACCGTGGCGCTCAAGGTGTTCGAGGCGCACAAGGCTGACCTGGGCTTTGGCCTGCTGCTGCGCAAATACGTCAGCGACGTGAACCAGGCCACGCCCGAGATCATCGAACGCGCGGTGAACGACACCATTCCGCGCGTCACGCCCATGTTCTGGACCTTCCGCATCATGGTCGGGCTGGGCTTTTTGATGCTCGCGCTGTTTGCCGCGGCCTTCTGGAGCACGCTCAAAGGTGAGTGCATGCGCAAGCGCTGGCTGCTCAAATGGGCCCTGTTCATGCTGCCCGCGCCCTGGATCGCGTGTGAACTCGGCTGGTTCGTGGCCGAGTACGGGCGCCAGCCGTGGACGATTTACGGCGTGCTGCCCACGCACTTGAGCGTGTCCACGCTCAGCGTGCAAAGCCTGTGGGGCTCGCTCGCCGGCTTCGTGGGTTTTTACACCGTGCTGCTCGTGGTCGAGATGTTCCTGATGGTCAAGTACGCGCGCCTGGGGCCTGGCAGCCTGGGCACGGGCCGCTACGCCAACGAGCCCGTCCATGCCTGAGCCGCAGATGGGCCTGACGAACCAAGGAGAAAACGCATGATCGACTATCCAACCCTCAAGATCATTTGGTGGCTGCTCGTGGGCGTGCTGCTGCTGGGCTTTGCCGTCATGGACGGCCACGACATGGGCGTGGGCACGCTGCTGCCCTTCGTCGGCAAAAGCGACCTGGAGCGGCGCGTGGTCATCAACACCATAGGCCCGCACTGGGACGGCAACCAGGTGTGGTTCATCACCGCGGGCGGCGCGATCTTTGCCGCCTGGCCGCTCGTGTATGCCACGGCCTTCAGCGGCTTTTACTGGGCCATGCTCGCCGTGCTGTGGGCGCTGTTTTTTCGCCCCGTGGGCTTCGACTACCGCAGCAAGATCGACAACCCAACCTGGCGCAAGACCTGGGACTGGGGCCTGTTCGTCGGCGGCGCCGTGCCGCCGCTGATCTTCGGCGTGGCCTTTGGCAACCTGCTGCAAGGCGTGCCGTTCCAGTTCGACGCGCAAATGGTGCCGAGCTACAGCGGCAGCTTCTGGCAGCTTCTCAACCCGTTCGCGCTGCTCGCGGGCGTGGTCTCGAGCGCCATGATCACCATGCACGGCGGCGCCTACCTCGCGCACCGCACCGAGGGTGCCATCCAGGCGCGCGCCATCCGCGGCGCCACGGGCGCGGCTATCGTCATGGTGCTGGCCTTCCTTGCGGCAGGGTTCTGGCTGCAATCCATCCCGGGCTACAAGATCACCTCGCCCATAGACCCCGGCGCCATGCCCGACCCGCTGACCAAGACCGTGGTGCGCGAGGCCGGCGCCTGGATGGCCAACTACGCGCGCCAGCCGCTCTTGTGGCTGCTGCCCGCGCTAGGCGTGGGCGGCGCGCTGCTCACCACCATGCTGCTGCGTGCGCGGCGCACGCTGTGCGCGTTCGTCACCTCGGCGCTCGCGCTGCTGGGCGTGATCGGCACCGCGGGCGCGAGCATGTTCCCCTTCGTGATGCCCTCGAGCAGCATGCCGGCCGCGAGCCTGACGGTGTGGGACAGCGTCTCGAGCCATCTCACGCTGGGCATCATGTTCTGGGCCACCGTGATCTTCATGCCGCTGATCGTGCTCTACACCGGCTGGGCCTACAGCGTAATGCGCGGCAAGGTCACCGCCGCGTACATTCGCGAAAACGAACACGGCGCCTATTGAGCCCCGCCATCTCCACCCAAGGAAGGAAAAAAACATGTGGTACTTTGCCTGGATGCTGGGCGTCGGCTTTGCCGTGCTGCTGGCCATTTTGAACGCCATGTGGGGCGAAAACGAAGAGGCGCGCAACGCCTCGCATGCTCCTGATTCAGAAGCTTGAAGCGCTTGCCCCAGCTGCGTTAGGTGCCTAAATGACTGAAAATTCTCTGAAAGCCGACGGCGCACCGACGGCCGCACAGACCAATGCACATACGGGTGCGAAGGAGGATGCGCAAGAGCGCCCGCTCCAGCCCGAGCCTGCCGGCACGCGCCTGCACTGGCCCTGCCTGCTCGTGGGGCTGGCCATCATGCTCGGGGGTAGCGCCTACCCGCTGCTGTTCACCGACGCCGCGGGCCGCGCCGACCATGGCCTGGCCATGCTGCTGCTGTGGGCCATGAGTGCGGGCCTGGTGCGCGGCGTGGGCTTCGTGCCGCGCGCCTGGCCGTGGCGCGTGCTGTTTTCGGGGCCGGCCTGTACGCTGGCCTTGGGGCTGGCCGCGGCGCTTCGTTTTATGCTCTAGGAGCCTGTCGGACTTTGGAATCGTCGGCTGCGAATGCGCCGCAGCGGCCCACTTTTCACCGGCTTCTTGCCCCATAGTCCCGCTATGGGGCGGCGAATCCGGCAAAAACTGGTCTCGCTGAGGCACATTCTCGCTTTCGACGCCCAAAGCCCGACAGGCTCCTAGCTCCAATTTTTCTACCGCCTCGATACCATGACCCAGCCTCCTTCGATCTGCATTCTTGGCGCGGGCTTTGGCGCGCTCTCCACGGTGCGGGCGCTGCGCCGGCTCGCGCCACAGGCCCGCATTACGCTGGTGGCGCCACGCGCCGAGCTGCATTACCTGCCGGGCAGCATCTGGATTCCGAGCGGGCTGCGCCGGCGCGAGCAGTTGGTGGTGCCGCTGCAGGGCTTTTTTGCGCGCATGGGCGTGCAGCACATGGCCGCCGAGGTGACGGGGCTGCAGGACGGCGGGCGCGTGGTACACACGAGCGCGGGCGACGTGGCCAACGATGCGCTCGTGATCGCGACGGGCGGGCGCTTCATCAAAAAGCTGCCCGGCATAGAGCACGCGATCGTCCCTTGCGAAGGCATCGCCGCGGCCGAGCAAATACGCGAGCGCCTGCGTGCGATGCGCGGCGGCACCATCGCCATCGGCTTTGCCGGCAACCCGAACGAGCCCAGCGCGATGCGCGGCGGGCCGATGTTCGAGTACCTGTTCGGCCTCGACACGCTGCTGCGGCGCGAGGGCCGGCGCGCGCAGTTCGAGCTCGTGTTCTTCAACCCCTCGACCGAGCCGGGCGCCCGCCTGGGTGGCAAGGCCGTACCGCGCCTGCTCGCGCTGATGGCTGCGCGCGGCATACGCACGCACCTGGGCCACAAGCTGCGCGGCTTCGAGCCGCAGCAGGTGCTGACCGAGGGTGGCGCGATCGCAGCCGATTTGATCCTGTTCATGCCCGGCATGACGGGCAACGCCTGGTTCGACCAGACCACGCTGCCGCGCTCGCCCGGCGGGCTGATCCAGGCCGACGCGCAGTGCCGCATACCTGGCTGGGAGCATTGCTACGTGGTGGGCGACTCGGGCAGCTTTCCGGGCCCCGACTGGATGCCCAAGCAGGCGCACATGGCCGACCTGCAGGCCGCGGCCGCCGCGCAAAACCTGCTCGCGGGCCTGCGCGGCGCACCGCAGACCGCCACCTTCAAGGTCGAGCTCGCGTGCATCATCGACTCGCTGAGCCACGGCACGCTGATCTGGCGCACGCCCGAGCGCAACATCGTGCTGCCCCCGCTGCGCCTCATGCACTGGGCCAAGCGCGCGTTCGAATGGAAGTATTTGCGGCAGTATCGGTGAGGGCGGGCTCTGCTTGCGGGCTGCTGGCCTTGTGGCAGTCGCTTGGGGTATCTGTGTGATGGTTCGGATACCGCAGCGGCGAGCGACGACCGATGCCAGTAAGTGAGAATGCACTTTTGCGCCAGGAGAAAAACCCATGGAACTCACAGCAATCCTGACCCCCGCCGAAGAAGGTGGCTACGTCGCCTTGAACCCAGAGACTGGCACGACCACGCAAGGTGAGACGGTGGAAGAAGCCATTGCCAACTTGCGCGAGGCTACGGCGCTCTACTTATCCGAGTTCCCAATGGACGTGAAAGGCCATCCGCTGATCACCACCTTCAGCGTGGCCGAGCATGCCTAAGTTGCCACGGGTCTGAAATTGGCGGGCGCGAGGGATGCCGCGTCGTCAAGACTTTCTGAGACATTTCGCCATTGAGGCCTTATGCAGAAAGCGTAACGCGCTCCCGTTTCAGGAGTTTTCGGGTGCTGGCATGCTGTCTGCACCCGCTTGTGCAGACCGCAACGGCAAGCGGTAAATCCACAGCATGCGCCCACCTGCCGTGCGCAAACGCGCGCTGGGCGAAACCGCGGGAATGGCGAAATCCAGGCTCACGAGCCAGCTGCCGGGTGCCATCTCGGCCTGCGCTTTGGCGGCGGCGCGGGCCATGGATTCGGGGCGCTGAAACAGATAAACGAGCTGGTACGCGCCCCAATGGGCTTGCCACATGTCGCCGCGCTGCACGCTCGCCCAGGGGCAGCGGCGCGCGCACAGCGCGTGCAGCAATCGGCTGCGCTCGATACCATGAATGCGCGCCAAAGGGTAGGCTTGCGCGAGCGCCCACAGGCCGTGGCCCAGGCCGCAGCCGGCGTCGAGCACCGCAGCACCGGGTTCGAGCGGCGCGTGCGCGGGCAGGTGCAGCAGCGCCCCTTCCGACGTGGGAAACAGGGGTGCGTCGCGCCAGGCGTGCAGCGGATAGACGAGCAGCAAGGCACCCAACGGCAGCAGCCAGGCCCAGGGGGCGAATGCCAATGCTCCACTGAGTGCGAGCGCGAGCGGAAAGCCCACAGCGATGAGCGCGCGCCGCCACCAGTTGTTGCCGAGCACGCTGGCCAGCACGCCGAACGCACACGCTGCAAGCAGCGCGGGCGTGGGCGCCATCCAGCGCTGCAGCTGCGTGAACAGAATCCATGCGCCAAGCCAGCTGAGGAGTGCCGGCAGGGGCCAGGGGAGCAGGCGCGACAGCATGGTGGGGGTTGCGGTGGCGAAACGCGGATGCGCGGCGGCAGCTAGCAGCGGAAGGTTGAGGCGCGGGGCGGAACGCCTGGGGCTCGCGTTGCTCCGCCTCTCAGCCCTGCCCGCCGCGCAGGCGCTCTAGCAAGCCGTCGAGCGCGTCGAGCGAGCCGAAGGAAATCGCGAGTTCGCCCGCGGCGCGTTTTTTGAGGCGTATCGTCACCGTGGCCATGAGCAGGTCGGACAGCTCTTGTTCCACGTGCAACCAGTCGCCCGATTTTTGCGGCGCGCGCGTTGCGGCCGGGGTGGCGTCGGCGGCAGTGGCCAGCTTTTTCACGAGCGCCTCGGCCTCGCGCACCGAGAGCTTTTTTGCGGCGATCTGGTGGCCCGCGGTGATTTGCGTGGCGCGGTCGAGCGCGAGCAGCGCGCGCGCGTGGCCCATGTCGATGTCGCCGGCCATGAGCAGGGTTTGCACGGGCTCGGCGAGGTTGAGCAGGCGCAGCAGGTTGCTCGCGGCGCTGCGCGAGCGCCCCACGGCCTGCGCGGCCTGCTCGTGCGTGAGGCCGAATTCGCTCACCAGGCGCGCGAGGCCCTGCGCCTCTTCGAGCGGGTTCAGGTCTTCGCGCTGGATGTTTTCGATCAACGCCATCACCGCCGCGGCTTCGTCGGGCACGTCGCGCACGAGCACGGGCACTGCATCCAGGCCCGCGATGCGCGCAGCGCGCACGCGCCGCTCGCCCGCGATGATTTCGTACCAGGGGCCGCTGTAAGAGCCCGTCACCTCGGCCTGCGGCGCGGCTGCGCCCTGCCCTGCGCCGTCAGCCATACCAACATTGGTAGCCGCCATCGCGCCGGCGGCGCTGCGCTGCGCGGCAAGGCGCTCTTGCGCGCGTGCATCGGCCAGCGGGCGCACGAGCACCGGCTGCATCACGCCCTGCGCGCGGATGCTCTCGGCCAGCTCGTAGAGCGCGCCTTCGTCCATGCGCGTGCGCGGCTGGTAGGCGCCGGGCAGCAGCGCGGCCAGCGGCAGGCTCGCGGGCTGGCCGGCGGCTTCTTGGGGCGCTTCGCCGAGCGCGGGGCCGAGCAGCGCCTCGAGGCCGCGGCCCAGTCCTTTGGGTTTTTTCGTGACCATGGTGGAAATAGTTCTTCAGACCGCCAGTAAAGAATCGAGCAAGGCCTTGCCCGCGGGCCAGGCTCCCAGCCCGGATTCAGCGTTGATGTGGCCGCAGGCGCCGTGGTCGATCAGGCGCGCGCCCCAGTCGGCTGCGAGCGCCTGCGCGCGCGCAAAGCTGCAATAGGGGTCGTCGCGGCTGGCCACGAGCCAGCTGGTGAAAGGCAAAGGCTTGCGCGCCATCGGCGCCCAGCCGGGCAGCTGCGCGGCAAGTTCGGGCTGCTCCACGTCGCCCGGGGCGACGAGCAGCGCCGCCTGCACGCGCACCGTGTGGCGCGAATGCGCGGCCCACCAGGCCGTGAGGATGCAGCCCAGACTGTGCGCCACCAACACCACCGGCGCGGGCGCATCCAGCACGCATTCTTCGAGCCGCGCCGTCCAGTCGCCGCGCAAGGGGCGCTGCCAGTCGTGCTGCTGCACGCGCTGGTAGCCGTAGCTCCGCTCCCAGTGGCTTTGCCAGTGATCGTCCCCCGAGCCTTGCCAGCCCGGCAGCAGCAGGATATGCGGAGATTGCTTCATCTTCAATAGCCGCCAGCGCTTGATGGATAAGGGCTGGAGGCCAATTTCGTTGTGATTTCTGATAGCCCGGCGGGTCACAGGCGCTGCACGCGCGCGACCATCTCGCTCGCAAATGCGACGAATGCCTGGCTGCCCTTGGCCGCGGGGTCGAACACCACGCCGGGCTGGCCGTAGCTCGGTGCCTCGGCCAGGCGCACGTTGCGCGGGATCACGGTGTCGAACACCTTGTCGCCAAAATGCCCTTTGAGCTGCTCGCTGACCTGCTGCTGCAAGGTGATGCGCGGGTCGAACATCACGCGCAGAATGCCGATGATCTGCAGGTCGGGATTGAGCTTGGCGTGCACCTGTTTGATGGTGTTGACCAAGTCGCTGAGCCCTTCGAGCGCGAAGTATTCGCATTGCATGGGCACGATCACACCGTGCGCGGCGCACAGGCCGTTGAGCGTGAGCAGGCCCAGCGACGGGGGGCAGTCGATGAGCACGAAGTCGTAATCTTGCGCCACCTGCGCGAGCGCGGCCTTGAGGCGGCGTTCGCGCTGCGCAAGCGCGACGAGTTCCACCTCGGCGCCCGCAAGTTCGCGGTTCGCGCCGAGCACGTCGTAGCCCGCCGCAGGGGCGCGCTGCACCGCCTCGCGCACGCCGGCGGATTCGAGCAGCACCTCATAGACCGACAGCTTGAGGCCGCGCTTGTCCACGCCCGAGCCCATGGTGGCGTTGCCCTGCGGGTCCAGATCGACCAGGAGCACGCGTTGGCCGATCTGGGCCAGGCCGGCGGCCAGGTTCACGGTGGTGGTGGTCTTGCCCACCCCGCCTTTCTGGTTTGCGATGCAAAAAATGTGGGCCATGGCGTCGGTCTGCGGCTGGAAATGCTTGCGGGGGCTGAAGTCTAACAAGCCGGGTTTATGCCCGCGACCTGCGCACGCTCGCGCAGCCAGACGATGCAGCGCTCGGCATGCAACCCCGGCACCTGCAGCGGTTCCACGTGAAACACCTCAGCCCAGGGTGGCAGCGTGGCGATTTCGTCTGCCGGGTGCTTGCCCTTCATGGCCAGCCACACACTGCCTGGCCCCAGCGCCGCGCGCGACCACTGCACGAAGTCGGCCAGGCTCGCAAAGGCGCGCGCGCACACCACGTCGTAGCCGCCGCCCTGCTCTGCCTGCAGGGATTCCACGCGCGCGTGCAGGCCGTGCAGGTTCGCAAGCCGCAGGCTCACCGCCACCTGCTGGACGAACGCGGCTTTTTTCGCCACGGTATCCACGCAAGTCACGTCGATTTCGGGGCAACAGATCGCCACGACCACGCCCGGCAGACCGCCGCCCGAGCCCACGTCGAGCAAGCGCGCGGCGCGGCCTTGCGTGTGCTGGCGCAGCGGCCGGATCACGGCCAAGCTGTCGAGCAGGTGGTGCGTGAGCATCTCTGCCGGATCGCGCACCGCGGTGAGGTTATAAACCTTGTTCCACTTTTGCAGCAGATCGAGGTAGGCCAGCAGCTGATCGACTTGCGCCGCGCCGAGATCAAGCTGCAAAGTTGCCGCGCCCGCCAGCAGCGCTTCGCGCAGGTCCGCGCGCGCCGGCGCGCTCATGCGGCCTGCCCGTTCGATGCGGTTTCTGCTTCGTCCCCAGTCGCGCGCGCCTCGGCAGCAAAGCCTTTGAACCCGCCTTTTTTGAGATGCACGAGCAGCAGCGAAATCGCCGCGGGTGTGATGCCCGTGATACGCGAAGCCATGCCCAGGGTCTCGGGCCGGTGGCGCATCAGCGCCTGACGCGCCTCGAAGCTCAGCGCGCTGACCTGCATGTAGTCGATGTCGGCGGGCAGGCGCAGCTTCTCGAAGTACGCGGCACGCTCGACTTCGGTTTTTTGCCGGTCGATGTAGCCTGCGTACTTCGCGGCGATTTCGACCTGCTCGATCACGGGCGCGCTCAGCTCGCCCAGCGTTTCACGTGAAACCTCGCTGCTCGCGTACTTGCCGCCATCGAGCGACATCAGGGCCTCGTAGCCCACGTTCGGGCGGCGCAGCAGCTCGAACAGGTTGTATTCGCGCTCTATCGCCTTGCCGAGCACGCGCTCCGATTCTTCGGCCGGCAGCACGCGCGGGTTGACCCAGGTGGATTTCAGGCGTTCCGTTTCACGTGCCACGGCGTCGCGCTTGCGGCAAAACGCGTCCCAGCGCGCGTCATCGACCAGGCCCATGCGCCGGCCTGCTTCGGTCAGGCGCATGTCGGCGTTGTCTTCACGCAGCTGCAGGCGAAACTCCGCGCGGCTCGTGAACATGCGGTAGGGCTCGGTCACGCCCTTGGTGATCAGGTCATCGACGAGCACGCCCAGGTAGGCCTCATCGCGCCCCGGCAGCCAAGGCGCCGCGCCCTGGACCTGCAGGGCCGCATTGATGCCCGCAAACAGCCCTTGCGCGGCCGCTTCTTCGTAGCCCGTGGTGCCGTTGATCTGCCCCGCGAAGAACAGCCCGCGGATCTGGCGCGTCTCGAAGTTGCTCTGCAGTGCGCGCGGGTCGAAGTAGTCGTACTCGATCGCGTAGCCGGGGCGCAAAATGTGCGCGTTTTCCAGCCCCGGCATGCTGCGCACCATCGCGAGCTGGATGTCGAACGGCAGGCTGGTGCTGATGCCGTTGGGGTAAAACTCGTGCGTGCTCAGGCCCTCGGGCTCGAGGAAGATCTGGTGGCTTTCCTTGTCTGCAAAGCGGTTGATCTTGTCCTCCACGCTCGGACAGTAGCGCGGGCCCACGCCCTCGATCTTGCCCATGAACATGGGGCTGCGATCGAAGCCGCTGCGGATGATCTCGTGCGTGCGCGCCGTGGTGCGCGTGATCCAGCACGGCAACTGGCGCGGGTGCATCTCGGGCCGGCCCATGAAGCTGAACACCGGCACGGGCTTGTCCTCGCCAACGCCGCCTGGCATGCCGTCGCCGGGCTGCTCCTCGCACTGCGAAAAGTCTATCGTGCGCCCGTCGATGCGCGGCGGCGTGCCGGTTTTGAGGCGCCCTTGCGGCAGCTGCAGCTCCTTGAGCCGCGCCGACAGCCGCAGCGCAGGCGGATCGCCCGCGCGGCCCGCGGGGTAGTTGTCCAGCCCCACGTGGATGCGCCCGTCGAGAAAGGTGCCCGCCGTGAGCACCACGGTGCGCCCGCGAAAGCGTATGCCCACCTGCGTCACCGCGCCGACCACGCGATCGCCTTCGAGCATCAGGTCATCGACGGCCTGCTGGAACAGCCAAAGGTTCGGCTGGTTTTCGAGACGGCGGCGTATCGCTGCCTTGTAGAGCACGCGGTCGGCCTGCGCGCGCGTGGCACGCACGGCCGGCCCCTTGCTCGCATTGAGGATGCGAAACTGTATGCCCGCCTCGTCAGTGGCCAGGGCCATCGCGCCGCCGAGCGCATCGACCTCTTTCACGAGATGGCCCTTGCCTATGCCGCCTATGCTGGGGTTGCAGCTCATCTGCCCGAGCGTCTCGATGTTGTGCGTGAGCAGCAGCGTCTGGCAGCCCATGCGCGCCGCGGCCAGCGCGGCCTCGGTGCCCGCGTGGCCACCGCCGACGACGATCACATCAAATTCCTGGGGGTACAACATGCAAACACTCCGAGGCCAAAGCAAAATGAAAAGCGGCCCGTCAATTCTTGAGAAGGAAGCGAGACAGCGGCGGTAAATGGGTGCAAATGCCGCTTTCGCAACCGGGCCGCGATTTTCCCACCTTTGCATGGTCGTAGCGTGGGGATTGGCCTTGGTTTCACGTGAAACGCATGCTGTATGCGCCGCCAAAAACCCATCCAACACGCCCCGCGCCACTGATGTAATCTGTGCGCTTGCCGTCATCAACCCCGAAAAGGAGACACGCCATGAACGCCCCGAACTCCATCGCCCACCTCTTGCCCGAAGTGCACCAGCGCCCCGTGCCTGCGGCCTTTCTCGAAGCGCTGGCCGCGCGCTTTGGCCCCGAGCAGCTCTCCACCGCGCTGGCCGTGCGCGAGCAGCACGGGCGCGATGAATCCGCCTTCGACGTCCCCCCGCCCGCCGCCGTGCTCTTTGCGCAAAGCACGCAGGACGTGGCCGACACCGTGCGCCTCGCGAGCGAACACGAAGTGCCTGTGATCCCTTACGGCGCGGGCTCCTCGCTCGAAGGCCACCTGCTTGCCGTGCAAGGCGGCATCAGCCTGGACGTGAGCCGCATGAACCAGGTGCTTTCGATCGATGCCGACGATCTCACCGTGACGGTGCAGCCGGGCATCTCGCGCAAGACGCTCAACGAAGCCGTCAAGCACACGGGCCTGTTCTTTCCCATAGACCCCGGCGCCGATGCGAGCATAGGCGGCATGTGCTCCACGCGCGCAAGCGGCACCAACGCCGTGCGCTACGGCACCATGCGCGAAAACGTGCTCGCGCTGCAGGTCGTCACGCCGAGTGGCGAAGTCATACGCACCGGCACGCGCGCCAAAAAGAGCAGCGCCGGCTACGACCTCACGCGCCTGTACGTGGGCAGCGAAGGCACGCTGGGCGTGATCACCGAAGTCACGCTGCGCCTGTACCCATTGCCCGAGGCCATTTCCGCCGCGATCTGCTCCTTCCCCAGCGTGGAGGCCGCCGTGCGCACGGTGATCCAGACCATTCAGCTGGGCGTGCCGATCGCGCGCGTGGAACTGATAGACGCCCAATCCGTCGCCTGCCTGAACCGCTACAGCAAGCTCACTTTGCGTGAAGAACCCTTGCTGCTGATGGAATTCCACGGCACGCCCGCGAGCGTCCAAGAGCAGGCGCAGACCGTGCAGGGCATCGCGCACGAATTCGGCGGACAGGACTTCGAATGGGCCGTCACGCCCGAGGAGCGCACGCGCCTGTGGTCGGCGCGCCACAACGCCCTGTTTGCGGCCTTGCAGTCGCGCCCCGGCGCGCGCCCCATCAACACCGACACCTGCGTGCCCATCAGCCGGCTCGCGGACTGCATCCTCGAAACCATTGCCGAGGTCGAAGCCAGCGGCATCCCCTACTTTTTGGTCGGCCACGTGGGCGACGGCAACTTCCACGTCGGCTTTCTGATCGACCCCAAGGTCCCGCAGGAGCGCGTGATCGCCGAAGACCTGAACCACAAGCTCGTCGCGCGCACGCTGCGCATGGGCGGTACCTGCTCGGGCGAACACGGCGTGGGCCTGCACAAAATGGGCTTTTTGCTCGACGAGGCCGGCGCCGGCGCGGTGGAGGTCATGCGCAGCATCAAGCGCGCGCTCGACCCGAAGAACATCATGAACCCCGGCAAAATTTTCAGCATGTGAGGCCGGCGCCTGAAATACTATTGAAATAGTAGCTGCTAGCGCTTGCTACATAAGCGCTAAAGCCCAATTTCTCATTAAACTGCGCAGCGCGCCTACGCTGCCCCGTGCATACACCTCGCGCCAGCAGAGTTTCGCCCAACCGCATAACATCGCAGCCCCTCAATCACACAATCAAGGAGTCCCTTCATGAAGCTTTACTACAGCCCCGGCGCCTGCTCGCTATGCCCGCACATCGCACTGCAAGAGGCCGGCCTGCCGTTCACGCCCATGCTCACCAGCCTGCAAAGCCACAAACTGCAGGACGGCACCGACTTCTACACCATCAACCCGCTGGGCTACGTGCCCGTGCTTGAGCTCGACAACGGCGAGCGCCTGCGCGAAGTCGGCGTCATCGTGCAATACATCGCCGACCAGGTGCCCGGCAAAAACCTCGCGCCGGCCAACGGCACCATGCCGCGCTACCGTCTGCAAGAGTGGCTGTCCTTCATCTCGAGCGAGCTGCACAAGAGCTTCGGCCCGCTGTTCAAACCCGGTGTGCCCGACGAATACCGCGCGCAAGTGCGCGAGCAGCTGCAAAAGCGCCTCGCCTGGGTCAACGGCGAACTCGCGGGCAAGGACTACCTGCTCGGCGCGCAGTTCAGCGTGGCCGACTGCTACCTGTTCACCGTGTTGAGCTGGACGGGCTTCGTCAAGTTCGACATTTCCGGCTTCGCCAACCTGCAGGCCTACCAGGCCCGCGTAGGCGCACGCCCCGCCGTGCAGGCCGCGCTCAAGGCCGAGGGGCTGCTGAAGTAAGCTGCTTCAGGCAGGCACTTGCCCCAGTGGCTTTTGGCGTGCCGCGAGCAGCGCGCCAAGCCACAGCGCGCAGGCCGAAAACACCAGGCCGCGCGCCAAGCCGCCGGGCCCGTCGGCAATCCAGCCGACCACCGTGGGCCCGACGATCTGCCCCGCCGCAAACACGATCGTGAAGGCGCTGATGCCCAGCGCCCAGCGCGTTGGCGGCAGGTTGTGCCGCACCAGCGCCGTGGTCGAAGCCACGACCGACAAAAACACCCCGCCAAACAGCAGGCCCGAAGCCAGCACCACGGGCCACCACGCCGTGAGCGCCGGCAGCACCGTGGCCACACCCAGCAGCGCGTTGAGCAGCGCAAGCGCCCCGCCGCCCTTGGCACGGTCGAGCAGGCCCGCCCAGATGCGCGAAGACAGCAGCACCGCGAGCCCGAGCAAAGCGTAGAACACAGTCACCGCCGCCCCGCTCGCCCCCTGCTCGCGCAGCAGCGCGACGACGAAGGTCATGTAGCCTATGTAGCCCACGCCGAACAAGGTGTAGCCCGCGAGCGCCGGCGCCAATGCCCGCCAGCGCAGCGGCGCCGCGTCCGACGCGCCCCCGGCGGCCGTAGCGGACGCCGGTTCTTGCGGGCTGGCGGCCGCAGCGGACACCGGTTCTTGCGGGCTGGCGGACGCGGCGGACGCCGGTTCGTGCGCGCCTGCAGGCATCTGCTGCGGCTGCGGCGCGCTGGCCCCAGTGGCCGCCGCGGGTGCTGCGTCCAGGCCGCGCAGCACGCGCGCAGGCCAGCGCAGCAGCGCCGTGGCGAGCGCGCACACACCCGCGAGCGCCCACCAGGCCCAGGCCCACGCATGCGGCCCTGGCGCGCGCGCCAGCACTGCGGGCACGAGCAAGGCCGACGCGCTGATGCCCCAGCCCGCACCGCCGTAGTAAAGCCCCAGCAGCAAACCGCTGCGCCGCGCATGCAAGCTGCCCAGCCGCGCCGCCAGCAGCCCGCCCGTCACGAACACCAGCGCACTCGCCACCCCTGCGAGCAGGCGCTGCGCGAGCAAAGGCGCGGGCGTGACGAAAAAACCGCTGAGCGCCATGAACAGCGTGGCCAGCACGCTGCCCGCGAGCAGCAGCGTGCCCGGCGCGAGGCGCCGCAGCAAAAGCGGCGTGGCCAGCGCGCCCAGCAGGTAACCCAGCGCATTCGCAGTGTTCATGGCCCCTGCGAGCGTGTAAGACCAGCCGAGGTCGGCGCGCATGGGCGGCAGCATCAGCGCATAGGCAAAGCGCGTGATGCCCAGCGACACCGCCGCGCCCAGCGACAAGGCCACGGCCAGCCACAGCGCGGTGCGAAAAGAAAGGTTCTCAGTCTGCATGGGCGCCATCATGCGCAAAATCGCGCACGCCTGCAGCCGTACCCATGGCAGTGGATTGTCACGTGCAAAAAATGCAATGCCCGACCGCAAACACGACGCAATCCATCCGCATTAGCATCGGGCCCTGCTTCATTCCACGACTTGTCATCCCCAAAGGAGAAACCGCACCATGCCCACCTTGTTCGACCCCGTGCAAGCCGGTGAGCTGCACCTGGCCAACCGCATTGTCATGGCGCCGCTCACGCGCAACCGTGCGCCCGGCGCCGTGCCCACGCCGCTCATGGCCGAGTATTACCGCCAGCGCGCAAGCGCCGGCCTGATCATCAGCGAAGCCACCGCGATCACGCCGCAGGCACAGGGCTATGCCGACGTGCCTGGCCTCTACAGCACCGAGCAGCTCGACGGCTGGCGGCGCGTGACGCAGGCCGTGCACGATGCCGGCGGCAAGATCGCGGTGCAGCTGTGGCACGTGGGCCGCGTCTCGCACGTCGAGCTGCAGCCCGACTTTCAGGCCCCCGTCGCACCCTCGGCGATCCGCGCGCACACCAAGACCGTGCTGCTGAAAGATGGCCAGCCCGTGTTCGCGGACACCTCCGAACCACGCGCGCTCGACGTCAGCGAGCTGCCCGGCATCGTGCAGGACTACCGCCACGCCGCACGCAACGCCATCGCGAGCGGCTTTGACGCGGTCGAAATCCACGCCGCCAACGGCTACCTGCTCGAGCAGTTCCTCAAGAGCAGCAGCAACCACCGCAAGGACGACTACGGCGGCAGCATCCCGAACCGCGCGCGCTTGCTGCTCGAGGTGACGCGCGCCATCGTCGATGAAATCGGCGGCGGGCGCACGGGCATCCGCCTCTCGCCCGTCACGCCCGCCAACGACATCGACGAGCCGCATCCGCAGCCGCTGTACGAGTACGTGGCCAAGCATTTGGCGCCGCTGGGACTGGCCTACGTGCATGTGATCGAGGGCGCCACGGGCGGCCCGCGCGAACGCCCCGAGCGCCCCTTCGACTACGCGGCCTTCAAGACCGCCTATCGGCAGGCCGGCGGCAAAGGCGCGTGGATGCTCAACAACGGCTATGACAAAGCCGCGGCCGAGGCCGCAGTGGCATCGGGCGCGGCCGACCTCGTGGCCTTTGGCCGCCCCTTCATCGCCAACCCCGACCTCGTGGCACGCCTGCGCCGCAACGCCCCTTTGAACACGCCCGACCAAAGCACCTTCTATGGCGGCGGCGCAAAGGGCTACACCGACTACCCGACGCTGGCTTGAGCCACATCGATCCGCAAATTACAAGCAAAAATGGCTTGCAGCGCAGAATAGGCAAGCACTGCAAGCTATCGATGTGGTAGCACTCAACGCAGCGCCGGCACATCGCTGCCGGCGGCCAGGCGGAACTGCTGCACCACCTGCGACAGGCGTTCGGCCTGCGCGTGCAGCGACTGCGCAGCCGCGGCGGACTGCTCCACGAGCGCGGCGTTCTGCTGCGTCATGTGGTCGATCTCGCCTGCCGCCTGGCTCACCTTGGCAATGCCCGCGGACTGCTCGGTGGCGCCCGCGGAAATCTCACCGATGATGTCGCGCACGCGCTGCACGCCGGCCACGATGTCCTGCATGGCGCGGCCCGCATCCTCCACGTGGCGCACGCCGCCTTGCACTGCCGCCACGCTGCTGTCTATCAGCCCCTTGATGTCGCGCGCCGCTGCCGCCGAGCGCTGCGCCAGGTTGCGCACCTCGCTCGCCACCACGGCAAAGCCCCGGCCCTGCTCCCCGGCGCGCGCCGCTTCCACGGCCGCATTGAGCGCGAGGATATTGGTCTGGAAAGCAATGGAATCGATCAGGCCGATGATGTCGCCGATCTTGCGGCTCGAGGCGGCGATCTCGTGCATGCCCGCCACGGCCTGCTGCACCACAGCCCCGCCCTGCGTGGCCGTGTCCGCCGCCGCACCCACGATCTGGCGCGCCTGCTGCGACGCCGAGGCCGTATGCTCCACCACGCCGGTGAGCTGCGCGATCGAGCCCGCCACCTCCTGCGTGTGGTTGGCCGTCTGTTCGGTGCGTGCCGACAGGTCTTCATTTCCGCTCGCGATCTCCTGGCTCGCCAGGGCAATCGCGCCGCTGGTGTCACGCACCTGCGCCACGAGCGTGCCCAGACCGCGCTGCATTTCGGCCAGGGCGCGCAGCAGGTCGGCGGCTTCATCGCGCTCCTGCGCCGTGATGGTCTGCGCCAAGTCCCCGCCGGCAATCGCCTGCGCCACACGCCGCGCCTGCGCGAGCGGGCGGCAGATCGACTCCATGTTGAGCAGCGTGAGCGGCACCACCACCAGCACCGCGATCACCAGCGCCACGATGAACAGCAAGCGCGTCTGGTCGGCGACCTCATGCTGCTGCTGCACCGCGGCATCGGCCTTGGTGCGCAGCAATTGCGCCATTTCCTGTAGCGATGCATCCAGCGCCTGCGATACGGGGGAGGCACTCGCCCCCCCGGGCTCGACGCCGCCCTGCGCGCCACTCGCCTGCATGCCACCAGCCTGCGCACGGTAGCTCTCCAGCTGTTGCTGGATGCGCTGCGCGAGCGCCTTTTTCGGGCCATCCGTAGCATCTGCCAGCAAAGCCGCCTGCTTTTGCGCCTGCTCCAGTGCGGCGCGCCATGCACTTTGCGCGGGCTGCGCGCTCTCGGGCATGCCAGCCATGTCTTTTTCCTGCCCACGCATCGCGCCCACGGCGTAACGCAGCTGCGCCAGCCGCTCCACGTCGGCGTAAGACTGCGCCAAAAAGTTTTCGCTCAAGGAATAGATGCGCAGCATGCCGTACATCCCCGCGCCACCCACCAGGGCCAGCAGCAACAGCACCACAGCAATGGCGCCGAGCATGCGCAGACGGATCGTGAACTGGCGCATCGTCCAAAACAAGAAATTCATGGCTTGCCTACCTCAGTGTCCGAAAAAGCTGCTTGCGCACCCAGCACGTGCAACAAGATGTTGCAGTGTGCCAGACAATCCCGCCTTTTCTACAACGCAGAGTGCCCTACTCGGGCATGCGCCAGCGTTCAACCAAAATTGTTCATTAGGACGCGGGATGATGGCGAGGCGGCTGGCGAGAGGATGTTAGGAATCTCACCCATCGCATTTGTTGGCATAGTTGACAACACTCACTTGTGTTGACATCATCGCCAACATGAAAGCGACCCTCGTCGCGCGAACGCGCATTGTCTACGCAGAGAATGCGTTCGCTGAACTGGTTCTGTGGAAGGTGCCCGCTCCAGTCGTCGGGTCATCACACGAGTTCAAGTACCGCCTCGCCTACGTCGTTGACGGCGTTTGCGTGGTTCGTTACGACAACGAGGTTGGCAAAGGAGATCATCGTCACTACGGCGAGAAGGAGTCCGACCACTCCTTCACCACGCCCGAGGCACTTCTCGCTGCCTTCGAGCGAGACATAGCGAGGTGGAACCATGAAAACAGTCACTCTTGATGTTCGCGCCCCCAAAGAGTCGATGGCCGACTTCGCGAGTGCCTGGCGCACTGGCAAGCCGCAGAGGTCGGCTCGGATCAGTTTTGCCTCTCCCGAACTTCTCTGGAAAGTTCTCACCGCCAAGCGCTGGGAACTGTTGAAGGCACTTTGCGGAGCTGGGCCTGTTTCCATCCGGGAAGCAGCGCGTCGCGTCGATCGAGACGTCAAGGCTGTGCACAGCGACGTGACGGCTCTCCTGCGCGCGGGCGTGCTTGACCGGGCGGAAGGGGGAGGAATCGTCTTCCCGTACGAAGCCGTCAAGGTCGAGTTCTTGCTTCAAGCTGCATAGCCTCAGCAGGCGAAGCGATGCCTAACTCTTCGCTGGCGGGACTGCCATCGGGCAAGCCAGAATGATCATGAAGCGGTGCTGAGGAGCCTTTCAGGCTCCCAGGCATGCGCCAGCGTTTGAGCAACAGGGCGTTCGTCATCACGCTCACCGAGCTCAACGCCATGGCCGCGCCGGCAACTACCGGGCTCAGGTAGCCCAGCGCCGCGAGCGGAATGCCGGCCACGTTGTAGGCAAAGGCCCAGAACAGGTTTTCGCGGATCTTGCGCACCGTGCGGCGCGAGATGTCGAGCGCCGCCACCACGAGCAGCGGGTCGCCGCGCATCAGCGTGATGCCCGCCGCGTGCATGGCCACGTCGGTGCCGTTGCCCATGGCCAGGCCCACGTCGGCCGCGGCCAGCGCCGGGGCGTCGTTCACGCCGTCGCCCACCATCGCCACCACATGCCCGCCCGTCTGCAGCGCGCGCACGTGCGCTGCCTTGTCGCCGGGCAGCACTTCGGCGATGACTTCGCCCGCGTCGGGGTCGAGGCCGAGCTGGCGCGCCATGGCCTCGGCCGCGCCGCGGTTGTCGCCCGAGAGCATCACCGTGCGCAGGCCGCGCGCCTTGAGCGCTGCGAGCGCCGCGCACGCGCCGGGCTTGGGCGCGTCGCCAAAGGCCAGCAGCGCGCAGATGACGATGCCCTGCGCGCTGCGTTCGGCCAGCGCCGACACCGTGGCCCCTTGCTGCTGCAATGCTTGCGCGCGCGCGGCCAGCGCCCCCAAGTCGGCGCCCAGCTCCTGCAACCAGCGCAGGCTGCCCAGCAGGTAGCTGCGGCCATCGATCTCACCCTCCATGCCGCGCCCCGGCACGGCCTGCACCGCCGTTGCGGCGCCGGGCTGCACACCGCGCTCCTGCGCTGCCTGCAGCACGGCACGCGCGAGCGGGTGCGTGCTGGCGCTTTGCAGACCTGCGGCGGCGTGCAGCAATGCCGCCGCGTCGCGCTCGGCAAGCGGCTCGAACGCCGTGAGGCGCGGCTGGCCCACGGTCAGCGTGCCGGTTTTGTCGAAGGCCACGGTATCGACCTTGTGCGCCAGCTCCAGCGCCTGTGCGTCCTTGATGAGAATGCCATTTTTCGCCGCCACGCCCGTGCCCACCATGATGGCTGCGGGCGTAGCGAGCCCGAGCGCGCACGGGCAGGCGATCACCAGCACCGCCACGGCGTGGATCAGGCTCGCCTCCAGCCCTGCACCCGTGGCAAGCCAGGCGAGCAGCGTGAGCAGCGCAATGGCGAGCACCACGGGCACGAACACCGCGGCCACGCGATCGACCAGGCGCTGGATCGGCGCCTTGGCCGCCTGCGCGTCTTCGACCAGGCGGATGATCTGCGCGAGCACCGTCTGCGCGCCCACGGCCGTCACCTGCATCACGATACGCCCGTCGCCGTTGATCGCGCCGCCCGTGAGCGCGTCGCCTGGCCCGCGCGCCACCGGCAGCGGCTCGCCCGTGAGCATGGACTCATCGACCTGCGTCTGCCCTTCGAGCACCCGGCCATCGACGGGGATGCGCTCGCCCGGGCGCACCACGAGGCGGTCGCCCACCAGCACCTCGGCCACGGGCACATCCGCCTCGCCGTGCGGCCCGAGCAGGTGCGCCACATCGGGGCGCAGCGCATGCAGCGCGCGGATCGCCGCCGTGGTCTGGCGCTTGGCGCGCGCTTCCAGCCACTTGCCCAGCAGCACCAACGTGATCACCACCGCCGACGCCTCGAAATACAGGTGCGGCATCTGCTCGGGCGGCGCCGTCAGCCACAGCCACAGCGACAGGCCCCAGCTCGCGCTCGTGCCCAGCGCCACAAGCAAGTCCATGTTGCCCGCGCGCGCCTTGAGCGCATGCCAGCCCGCCTTGTAAAACCGCGCCCCGAGCACGAACTGCACCGGCGTCGCGAGCACGAACTGCAGCCAGGCCGGCAGCATCCAGTGCCGACCCGCCAGTTCCGCGAACATGGGCAGCACGAGCGGCGCCGACAGCAGCAGCCCCAGCGCCACCGGCCCGAAGCCCGCCCAGGGCGAGGCCTCTTCGGCCTGCAGCTGCGCCTCGGCGCTGCGCGGCTCGTAGCCGGCATTGCGCACGGCGCGGCGCAGCAAGCCTTCGACGGCCTGCGCATCCTGCCCCGGCGCCGCGGCGTAGCGCACGCGCGCCGATTCGGTCGCCAGGTTCACCGCGGCCTGCTGCACGCCCGGCACCTTGCGCAGCGCACGCTCCACGCGGCTCACGCAGCTCGCGCAGGTCATGCCGCCTATACCCAGGTCCAGCTCGCAAATATCGCCCGAAGCGGTATCAGGAGTGTCCATACGATGCCCCATAGAGTTTGCAAAGAGGCATCATCTTATTTTTTCAGCAAGAGGAAGTCCGCCATGCAATACACGTTTCAAGTCCAGGGCATGACCTGCGCGCATTGCGAGCGCGCCGTGACACAGGCGCTGCAGCAGGTCGATCCGCAAGCCAGCGTGCAAATAGACCGCGCGCAAGGCAAGGTCGAGGTACAAAGCAGCGCCCCGCGCGAAGCCCTGGCCGCAGCCATCAGCGAAGAGGGCTACACCGTCGTGCCTGCCGACCAGTGAGCAACGCACAAGAATCGGCTGCAAAGGCAGCCATGCTTGCGCCCCAAAGTCACCGCTGCGCTCTGGTGTCTGCTTTGGCTCGCCCAGGCACGGTCGCGAGCAGCACGCCAGCCAGCGCCACGGCCAAAGCCAGCCACTGCACCCCGGTTAGCCGCTCGCCCAACACCAGCACGCCGACCAGCGCAGCGCTGATGGGCAGCAGCACGGTGAACACGCCCGCCTGCGCCGCCGGCACGCTGCGCAGCCCCGTCATCCACAGCCACACCGTCCACACGCTCGCGGCCAGCGCATAGAACAGCAGCAAGGCCCAGGTGCCAACGCCCACCGCGCCAAAGTCGAAACGCCAGGCCAGCCACAAACCCATGGGCGTGCTCAGCAGCCAGCCCCACAGATTGATGAGCGCCGTGATGCGGCGCGGGCTCAAAGCGCCCGTGAGCTTTTTACCGATCACCGCATAGCTGGCCTCGCACAGCACGGCCCCTATCAACAGCAGATGGCCCAGCCACGCAGAATTTTGGGTGTTTTTGGCATCTAATGCAGACGTATCAAGCGCTTGAAGCTCATTTTTAGATAGCGAAAGCAAAGCAATGCCCAGCACCGCGCAGGCCACCCCCGCCCACACACGCAGCGCCACTCGTTCGCGCAAAAACAGCCACGAAAACACCGCCACCGCCGCCGGAATCGCCGCCATGATGACCCCGGCGGACACCGCCGAGCTGCGCTGCACGCCCGACACCATGCACAGCGTGAACAGGAAATTGCCCAGAAACGACTCCAGAAACAACAGCCAACGCGTCTGCCGCGTCAGCGGCGGCTCGTCGGGCGGACGCCGCAGCCAGTGCGCCATGGCCAGCGCGGCGATGCCAAAGCGCAGCCAGGCGAGCAAAGCCACCGGCAGCGCCGCCGCAAGCGGCTTGGACAGCGCCACGTAACTGCCTACCAACACCATCGACAACGCCAGAAAGCCATACGCCAGCGGCCGCGGCAAGGCCGCTGCAGCAAAACCCGTCACGGCGAGCCCCGCAGGGGCGCGGCGATTCCGTCGCGTCTGCGACTGCGCATACAGGCGCCGCTATGGCGGCCCTGGCGATTGCTGCGATTGCCATGGGCCGCCGGCCCTCTCCATGACGCCCTCAAGCGCCCTCCTGCGCCAGCATCTGGCGCAGCTGCGCCTTGGCGACTTTTTCGAGCGTGGCGCGCGGCAGCTCGGGCACGATGCGCACCTCGTGCGGGCACTTGAAGTCCGCGAGCTGCTGACGGCACGCGGCCAGGATGCGCTCGGCCAGGTCTGCCGGCGCATTCGGCGCGGCGATCACGAAAGCCACAGGCACTTCGTCGAGCATGGGGTGCGCGCGCCCCACCACGGCGCCTTCGGCCACGCCGGGCACGGTCTGGATCACGCGCTCGATCTCCGAGGCCGCGACGTTCTCGCCGCCCACCTTGAGCATGTCCTTGGTGCGGTCGCCGAAGCGGATCGAGCCTTCTTCGAGCAAGTCCACCCGATCACCCGTGCGAAACCAGCCGTCGGGGTCGAAGCTCTCGGCCGTGGCCTTGGCGTTGCCCAGGTATTCCTGAAACAGCGACAGGCCGCGCACACCCTGGATCAGCAATTGCCCCGACCCGCCCGGCCCCACATGCCGCGCCTCGCGCACGGGCACGCTGTCGTCCTCGACGATGGCGATGCGGTATTCGGCCGCGGGGCGGCCTATGCTCATGCTCGGGCTCGGCAGGTGGCGGTCGCTCACGATGCCGTGCGTGATGGTCTCGGTCATGCCCCACCAGCCTATGGTCTGCACGCGAAAGTGCGCGTCCGTGGGCAAAGCGCAGGCGCCCGCGCCCCACAGGCGGTAATAGTGCTCAGCCGGCACCTCGTGCGCGAGCAGGGCCTGGATGCAAAACGGAATCATCGAAGTCCAGGTCACGCGCCGCGCGATCGACACGGGCCAGAAACGGCTCGCTGAAAAGCGCGGCAGCACCACCGCCGTGGCGCCCACCCACAGGCACGCGAGCACCGAATACGCCTGCGCGTTGGTGTGAAACAGCGGCAGGTGCACCAGGTGCACGTCCTCGGCGCGCAAGTCCTCGTGCGCGGCGTTGATGCGTGCGCCCCACAGCGCGTTGGCATGCGTCCACAGCACGGCCTTGGGGCGCGAGGTCGTGCCCGAGGTGTATTGCACGCTGCACGGCGCCAGCGGGTCGGCCGGGCGGCGCGGCGCGGGCGCGGCGTCCAGCGCGGCAAAGCTGCTCGCCGCGTCGGGCGCGCCCTGCTGCGGCGCGTGGCCGCTGTCGGTGGCCGTCACGGCCAGCCAGCGCAGGCCCTTGCACGAGGCCGCCACACGCGCGGCAAACTTGGGCTGCGTGATGCCGCCCACGGCGCCGCAGTGCTCGGCGTAATACTGCAGCTCGTCGTCCGAGGCGCGCGCGTTCGTGGTCACGGCAATCGCGCCCAGCCACGCGCAGGCGTACCAGGCCAGAATGGTTTCGGGGCAGTTTTCGAGGTGGATCAGCACGCAGTCGCCCGCGCGCACGCCGCGCTGCTGCAGGCCACCCGCGATGCGCCGCACGCGCTCGTAAAACATGCCGTAGCTGATGACTTCCGGCAGGCCCTCGAACGGCTCCCAGACGATGAACGGATGGTCGCGCCGCGCGTGCGCACGCTGCTCGAGCAGCCCGGGCACGTCCATGCCCATGAAAGGATGCGCATCGTGGCGCTGCAGCGGTGTCAAAGCGGACATAGGACAAACCCTGTTGTGAAAAACCCGTAGAAAACCCATGCTCCCCGGACAAGCGCCCCTGCGCAAGCGCGAAAACCCTGATTGCCAATTCCAAAACCAACCATCCCCACCGCCAAGGAATTTTCATGACCCCAACCACCGAAGCCCCGCTGCTCGTCGAACGCCAAGGCGCCATCGTCACGCTGTGCCTGAACCGCCCCGCCGCGCTCAACGCTTTTGATTACACGCTGGCCGAAGCGTTTTACCGCGCCGTTAAAGACATCAGCGCCGACGCGAGCGTGCGCGCCGTGGTGCTGCGCGGCGCGGGCAAGGGCTTCGTGGCCGGCGGCGACCTGGCCACGCTGCGCGCCAATCCCGTGCAGGGCGCGTCGGACATCCTCACGCTGCTCAACGAGGCGCTGCCGCTGCTCGCGACCATGGACGCGCCGCTGATCGCGCAGGTGCACGGCGTGGCCGCGGGCGCGGGGCTGAGCCTGATGCTGCTCGCCGACTTCATCCTCGTGGCCGAGGGCACGCGCTTTGCCCCGGCCTACATCCACCTGGGCACCTGCTGCGACATGGGCATGTCCTGGAGCCTGCCGCGCATCGTGGGCCTGCGCCGCGCGCTCGAGATCACCATGCTCGGCGAGCCCTTTGGCACCGCCGAAGCGCTGCAAATGGGCCTCATCAACCGCGTGTTGCCCGCCGACCAGCTCGAAGCCGCCACGCAGGAGCTCGCGCAGCGCCTCGCATCAGGCCCCACGCTGGCCTACGGCGCCTTGCGGCGGCTCATGCGCCAATCCTGCGAACACAGTTTTGCCGAACAGCTCGACGCCGAAAAGCAATCCTTCGTGCGCTGCATGGGCACCGAGGACTTCCGCGCCGGCGTCGAAGCCTTTTACGCGCGCCAAAGGCCGAGCTTCCAGGCGCGCTGATTTCGGTCCCTGGAATTACGCAAACAAGGATGCAGCGAGGTGTTTTGCCATGGGGCGAACGCCTGGCCTAACCCCGATTTGCGTAAGTCGTGGGTCCCTGCGCGCCGCTGCGCTGCTGGAGCGTAGCGCTGCTGCACGGCTGCATGGCCGCGGATATGGCCGCGGGTGGCCTCACCCCACCTTGCGCAGCAGGTTCACACGCATAGGCCGCACGAAGTCGGCGCCCTGCGCCGTCAGGTGCGGCAGAAAGCGCGCCCGCACCGCCTCTCGCGTAGCCGCATCGAGGTGGCGCTCGGCAAACGTCACGTTGATCATGCGGCGCTCGAAGTCCTCGAAGTCGTCGTAGTGCACGGGCATGTCGAAAAACGTCTCGCTGAGCTGCTCCCACGCGCCCGAGGCCACGGCGCGCTGCACCGCCGCCAAGGCCGCCGCGCGCACCTCGCCCTCGTCGTTGAACAGCCGCACGATCTCGTTGAGCGCGCCTGCGTACACGGGCTCCGACACATAGAGCAGCCCCTGCGCGCGCAGCACGCGGTGCACCTCGGCCAGCGCCTGGTCCATCGCATCGAGCGGCACGTGGTGCAAAGACTTGAGCATCAGCGCGAGGTCGAAGTTTTGCGCCGCAAACGGAATCGCCTGCGCCCCGGCCTGTACGAACTGCAGGCGCTCGGCGGGGTTTTGCAGGTTCTTCGCGTGCTGGCGCGCATCGACCTCCAGCCCCACCACCGTGCACTGCGGCCAGCGCTGCAGCAGCCTGCGCGCCAGCTGCGCCGCGCCGCAGCCCAGCTCGATGATGCGCGGGTGGCTTGGCAGATCGACGAGCTGCTGCAAAAGTTCGAGTTCGTCTTGGATCAAAGGGGGGTTCATGGGCAGGCTCCGGGGAAAAGAGGAAAGGATTTTCTCTGCATCAGCCTCAAAACGGCGGCTCCTCTGCCACGACATCTTCTGCTGCCTCTTGCCCAGCTGCATCGGCACCGACTCCCCCGAATGCCGCGGCGCCACCCACCGCTTCGGCCGCACCCTGTGCCGCACCACGCTCCGCCCCCGCCGGAATCGCCAAGTCCGCCTCGCCGTCCAGCGCCGCCACCAAATCCGGCAGCAGCCGGCCCAGCTCGCCCGTCGCCAGCGCCACGTCGGCATCGAACCCACCCTCATCATTCGTCTGCTCGGCCAGCGCAGTGTCGAGCAAAGTCACCTTTTTGAGCTGCAGCCCCTCGGTAAGCACGAAAGACACGCGCCCCTCCCACGCGAGCGCAAGGCGCGTGGGGCGCTTGCCCGCGGCGATGTGCGCCTGCACCTCTGCGATGTCGAGCGGGTGGCGCGCGTAGCGCACCACGGCCTGCGACTCGTCGGGGCTTTTGAGCTCGCACTCGCGCTCCAGCGAGAAGCCCACGGGCGGCTCCTGGGTGGCGAGCCAATGCGCCATCGCCGTCGCGGGCGCGGTTTGCGTCTGCAGCAGGCGCAGCGACAGGCCCGGCAGCAGCTCCACGAGCAAGCTCGTGACCTCGTCGGCGCGTGCCTGGCTCGCGGTGTCGAGCACCAACCAGCCGGCCTCGGGGTCTAGCCACACCCACACCGCCGCCTGCCGCGTGAACGCCATGGGCAGCAGGTCCAGCTTGGCTTCCTCCTTGAGTTCGCGCAGTTCTTTCTTGCCGGGCTTGCGGCCCGTCGTGGCCTCGATCTGCGCAGCCTTTTCCTGCGCCTTGCGCGCCAGCACGGGGGCGGGCAGCAGCTTGGCCTCGCGCACGAGCCGCAAAATCCATTGCCCGCCCACCGATTCGGCCAGCGCCCCGTGCGCCTCGCCGCGCGGCGGCACCCAGCCGAGTGCAAGCTCCTGCGTGGCGCCGCAGGGCGCAAACGGCATGCGCGCCAGCGCCGCATCCACCGCATCGAGCGGCAGGTTCCAGGGCTGCGCGATGCGGTAAACGATCATGTTCTTGAACATGGACAACCTTTGTAACGACAAAATGAGTATCAAATAAATAGCTGCTTATGCACACCAATAAAGGGCTAACGGCCAATTCGGCCCTGAACCCCATGCGCCAGCCGAGGGCGCCACTTTACACAGGCTCAACCGCGGATCACGCAAGCGACACAGAGCCGGCGCACACTGCATCGCGTCACAGCAATGCTTTTGCAAGAAAGGACGACACCATGACCCACTTTCAAGGATTCCAAGGCCCGCAGCGCTTGCGTCGCTGTCTGGCGGGCGCTGCGCTGCTCGGCACGCTCGCGCTGCCCGTATTCGCCCAGCCCGCCGCACCCGCTGCAGGCCCCGGCGCCGACACGCCGCGCGCACAAAGAATGCACGACCGGCAAGAGCGCCGCGAGCAGCACTTTGCCCAGCGCGCCGCCGCGCTCAAAGAAGCGCTCAAACTCACACCCGAGCAGGAACCCGCGTGGCAAGACTTCATGAACGCCATGCAGCACAAACCGCAGCATGCGCGCCTCGACATGAACCCCGACGAGTTCGCCAAGCTCAGCACCCCCGAGCGCCTGGACCGCATGCGCGCCCTGCGCACCCAACACATCGCCGAGATGGACCAGCGCGCCGAAGCCATCAAGGCCTTTTACGCCAAGCTCAGCCCGCAGCAGCAAAAAACTTTCGACGCGCAATTCATGCCGCGCCAAGGCATGATGGACCCGCACGACAAACACCCCGGCCGCGCCGGCATGCGCAGCGGCCCAGGGCCCGCACGCTGAACCTCCACTTTTCCCCCGCTTTCCTCCGCCTTGCCCGGCCCAACTCCATGGGGCCGGGCTTTTTTGCGCCGTTTTGCCGTTGCGCCGACAGCTATTGGAATCTGACCCCGATTTCTCTGACCCCGATTTCTCCAGCCCGGCGCTGTGCGCAAAGCTGTGCACAAAAAGCGCACAAACCACCACTTGTCCACAGGCCGGGCCGGGCCGGCCAAATTATTCGCTTGGGCGCACAAGCCGGCGCGTCCCGTGCGCACAGCGTTTGCCTGCACCCAAGTGCGCGTCAAATCAGCAAAAAAAGCACTTGTCCACGCAAACCAAGCCCCTCTACTACCACTACTAATTTGATATAGAACACAAGAAACAACACAGCGGCACATTCCTCGCCCCAAAGCCTCGCTCCATCGCGGCCGCTTCAGCCCCTGCACGGACCAAAAAGTCGGCCCTGCAAGGCGCTTTTTATGGAACGGGCCCGCGCCGTTCCGGCGCACGCGTAAAAAATTTGCACAAAGAGTTACATCACCCCTCAAGTTTTCGCCGCGCCTGACCGAAAACCCATCCATCAAGGCCAGCGTGCCTTGTGCGAAGCGGCAGCGCAGGGTGTGGTGCCCTGGGGTGCCACCAAGGCAGCAATGCCGCACATTCGGTTTTTCTTGAGGAGCTACCACCATGGCATCGATCATCAACACCAACTTGCAGTCGCTCAACGCGCAGCGCAATCTGGCCACTTCCCAAAACTCGCTGGCTACGTCCATGCAGCGCCTGTCCTCGGGCCTGCGCATCAACGGCGCCAAGGACGACGCCGCGGGAATGGCCATTTCTGATCGCATGACGGCGCAAGTGCGCGGCCTGGCTGTGGCCGCGCGCAACGCCAACGACGGCATCTCGCTGTCGCAGACGGCTGAAGGCGCGCTGGGCTCGGTCACCGACAGCCTGCAGCGCCTGCGCGAGCTTGCGGTGCAATCGGCCAACGGCACCAACCAGGGGGTGGACCGCGCCTCCCTCAACGCCGAGGCCAAACAGCTGCTTTCCGAAATCAACCGCGTGGCCACCACCACCACCTTCAACGGCAAGAAGCTGCTCGACGGATCGTTCAAAAACGTCAGCTTTCAGGTGGGCGCAAATGTGGGCGACACCATCACCGTGTCGGTGGGCAAGATGGACACAAAGTCGCTGGGCAGCGCTGCCACCGCAGCCATCACCTCGGCGCAAAATGCCTCCAGCACTGCCCTGAAAGAAGGCGATCTGTTCATCAACGGCGTGGCCATAGGCGCCTCGGTGGCGAGTGCAGACACGGCCTCTTCGACTGGCAAGGACTACAGCGCCATTGCCAAAGCCGCGGCCATCAACGCCAAGTCGGCACAAACTGGCGTTACCGCGCAGGTCAACGCCACTGAAGTGGGCGGCAGCGCCATGACTGCCGCAGCCACCAGCGGCGCCGTCACCATCAATGGCGTCAGCATCAATGTCAGCACGACCACGGACGCCGCAGCCTCGCGCGCCTCGGTAGTGGCGGCCATCAACGCCAAAGCCCAGGAAACGGGCGTGACCGCCATCGATACGGGGCTGGACAGCGGCGGCGTCAAGCTCGTGGCTGCCGATGGGCGCAACGTGACTGTGGCATTCAGCACCGTTACGGCTGCTTCTACCGGTCTGGCTGCAGCCGCCACCTACACCGGCTCCTACACCCTGGTGTCCGATAAAGACATCACCATTGCCAGCAGCACTGCCGGCGACATCAAGAACTCGGGCCTGCGCGCAGGCACTTTCAGCGCGCAGACTGCGTATGCCTCGGGCGTGCCGCTGACGTCGGCTTTGGGTGTATCGACCACCACAGCGATCAAAGCCGGTGACTTTTCCATCAACGGCACCTTGGTGGGTGATTCGCTTGCCAGCAGCGACACGGCTTCGTTCAACGCCAAGAGCAGCAGCGCCATCGCCAAGGCAGCGGCGATCAACACGATTTCCTCCAAGACCGGCGTGACGGCTACGGCTAATGCCACCGAGGTGGCGGGTGCGGCGATGACCGCTGCCGCGACCACTGGAACCTTGACCATCAACGGCGTGACCACGGGGACGATCGCTACAGCCGGCACTTCGGCTGCAGACGATCGCCAGGCAGTGGTCGATGCGATCAACAAAATCTCTGCCCAGACCGGCGTCGTGGCCGTCAACACCAATGACAACACCAAGGGCGTGCAGCTGGTGGCTGCCGATGGGCGCAATATCACGGTGACGCAAAACTCTGCAGGCACCTTGACGGCTGCATCCACGGGCTTGAACAGCGCTTTGGTGGTTGCACAGGCCGGTGCCACTGCCACTGCTGCTGAGAACAACGCGGGCACCTTCCTCGGCAGCGTCACGCTCTCTTCGGTCAGCGCCTTCACCATAGAGCGTGGTACCACGACGGGTGCCGTGCTCAAGGACAGCCTGGGCCTCAACGTGGGTACCTACGGCGCAGGCCGCAGCGGCCAGGCGCTGGACACCATAGACCTGGGCACGGCGGACGGCGCCACGGCCGCGCTGACGGCGATCGACAACGCCCTGTCCACCGTGAACAGTGCCCGTGCCGACCAGGGTGCGATCCAGAACCGCTTTGGCGCCGTCACGGCGAACATCGCCTCGACGTCGGAAAACCTGACCGCAGCGCGCAGCCGCATCCAGGATGCCGACTTCGCCGCAGAAACGGCGAACCTCTCGCGTGCCCAGGTGCTGCAGCAGGCAGGCACGGCCATGGTGGCGCAGGCCAACCAGCTGCCGCAAGGCGTGCTGTCTCTGCTGCGTTGAACGGGCGCTTCCCCGCCTTGGCCGTGAAGGCCAAGGCGGGGGGCAGAGCAACAATGCGAGAAGGTAGCAAGAAGTGGCAACCGGCGGGTCCGGTGGTCGCTTTTTGCGCTTTCAGGGGGCAGTTTTGCTGGCATGATGCCTCGCTGTCGTTTTGCAGTCTTCGCGAAGGAGTTTCACCATGGCGATTTCCTCTATCGGTCTGGGCAGCGGCCTGGACGTGAACAGCATCATTTCGCAGCTGCGCACCATTGAAGAAAAGCCGCTCACCACCTTGCAGACCAAGGCCACGCTGCTGGACACCAAAATTTCGGCGTTCGGGCAGATCCAGTCGCTGTTTGCCTCGCTCGGCGATGCTGCGGCAAAGCTCGCACAGTCTTCTACCTGGAACGCGCGCACGGTTACTTCATCCAACGCCAGCGCCGTCAGCGCCACGGCCAGCAGTGCGGCGGCCGTGACCACGCTCTCGGTCGCGGTGAGCCAGCTCGCGCAGGCGCAGGTCGCCACGAGCACCGCCGTGCCCACAGGCAAAACGCTTGGCGAAGGTACGCTCACGCTGCAGTTGGGCACCTGGGCCGATGACGGCAACGGCGGCAAAGCTTTCACCGCAGGCAGCGGCGCGCCCGTGACGATCAACGTCGCGGCGGGCAGCAGCCTTGCGGGCGTGGCCGCGCAGATCAACCAGGCCAACGCGGGCGTGAGCGCCACGGTGGTCAGCGGCACCAACGGTGCGCAACTGTTGCTGCGTTCCAAAAACACGGGCGCGGCGCAGGGCTTTCAAATGAGTACCGCGAGCACTGCCGCGCCCGCTGCCGACCAGGTAGGGCTGGATACGCTCGCGCTCGACCAAAGCTCGCCGAGCATGCAGTACGCCCAAGACGCCCAGGCCAGCATCAATGGCATCGCCGTGCAGTCGGCCAGCAACACGCTGACCGACGCTGTACCTGGAATGAGCTTCACGCTGAGCCAGCAAACCGCAGCGGGCGCGCCCGTGCAGATCAATGTGGGCAACGACACCACGTCCATGCAAAAAGCCGTGCAGGACTTCGTCTCGGCCTACAACGCGCTCAACCAGATGGTCACCAACCTCACGTCGTTCGACGGCAGCGCGCCCACGGGCCAAGGCGGCTCGCTGCTGCAGGGCGACTCCACGGTGCTGATGCTGCAAAGACAGTTGCGCAACATCGTCGGTTCGGTGGCGGGCGCTGGCGGTGCTTTTGGCAGCCTGGCAGACATAGGCATCAGCATGCCCAAAAGCACCAGCGGCAAAATCACGAGCACCGACTTGCAGATAGACACTGCCAAGCTCTCGGCGGCCTTCGCGGCCGACGCGGACAAAATCAAAAATTTCTTCACGGCCGATACGGGCAATGCCGACACCAGGGGGCTCGCGCTCAAGCTGAGCGACTTCACCAGGGGCGTGCTGGGCGCACAAGGCGCTTTTGCGACCAAGTCGCAGTCCTTGCAAACCCAAAAACAATCGATCACCGACCAGGAGGACCGCATCACCGCGCGCATCAATACCTGGGAAGCGAACCTTCGCAAGCAATACACGGCGCTCGACGCCACCATGGCCAAGATGACGGCGCTCAACAACTACGTGGCGCAGCAGATCACACAGTGGAACAAGACGAGCAACAACAACAATTGAGGCCCGCTACCGCTACCGAAGGCTTTTGGGCTTGAGTTTTAGGCATTTATGCCGATACAAAAAGCATCCAGAATTTGCTTTTTCGAGATGCCATCATGATGAACCCAGCTTTCTCTCGCGCGGCTTCGGCCTATCAGAATACCGGCGTGGAAACGAGCGTCATGGGTGCCAGCCCGCACCAGTTGATCGTGCTCTTGTTCGACAGCCTGCAGCAGGCTCTGAATGCAGCGCGCCAGGCCATGCAGAGCAACGAAGCTGAGGCAAAAGGCAAACAGATCACGCGCGCCGTGCGCTTGCTTGAGGAGGGACTGAAGGCGGGGCTGGACATGGAGCGCGGCGGTGAGGTCGCACGCAATCTGCGCGCGCTCTACGACTATTGCACACAACGTCTCACGCACGCCAACCTGCACAACGACGCCGCTGCAATCGAGGAGGTGCAGCGCCTGATCGCGCCCGTGGCCGAAGCATGGAAGCAGATCGGACCGCAGGCACCGGCTCAGGGCGGGGCGGACGGTGTCAGCACGCAGGCAGCGCAGGCAGAGCCTGCTTTACCAGCCCAGGCGAAGATCGCCACAGCGCAGGCGCCGCGCAATTCCTATGCCGCGCGCCTTTCCGCCTACGCCGCTGTCGCCTGAATCCGCCTGAGAATTGCATTGCATTGTCATGTTGATAGACCATTACAAAAACATAGAGCAAAGCAGCCAGCGCATGTTGCAAGCTGCCCAGGCCCAAGATCGGGAGGGTGTGGCGCGCTGGGAGGACGTGTGCGCGCAGCAGATCGCCCATTTGCAGCGCCGTGCCAGCGAGGAGTCCTTGCCCGCACCGCAGCGCCGCGAGAAGTCCGGCATTTTGCTGCGCATTCTGCGCAACGATGCCCAGGTGCGCAGTCTCATGGAGCCTTGGAGCGAGCGGCTCGAGCCTTTGCTTTCATTGATGCCGCCGTCGGCATCGAGGAACTGAGCCATGTCAAACGCCAGCCCGAGCCAAAACTTTGGTTCAAGTCGCTTGATCGACTACTACAAAGCCCTCGAAGACAGCAGCCAAAAAATGCTGCAAGCTGCGCAGCTGCAAGACTGGGAGGGCGTGGCGCGCTACGAGGGTACTTGCGCCGTGCTGATCGAGCAGTTGCGCTACCAGGCCCGGCACGAGGCGCTGCTGCCAGAGCAGCGCAAGCTCAAGTCCGAGATCATGCGCCGCATCCTGCGCAACGACGCCCAGATCCGCCTGTTGGCCGAGCCCTGGCTCGCGCAGTTCGAGCATCTGTTTGAAGGGCAGCCGATGGCGATGCACTGAGGCATTCCACAAGGTGGACCGAATTTAGACTATATTTTGTCCCTTTGAACCCAGATTGTTCATTAGGACGTGGGATGATGGCGAGGCGGCTGGCGCGGCAGTTTGGCCGCCGGTGAGATGTCCATAGCAGGTGCCATGGACGCCGAAGCAGCGGCCAAAATGACCGTCAGCCGTCCGCCAGCGCCCGCGTAGGTGCGCAGCACCGACTAATGGACAATTTGGGTTGAACCAGGCCTCCAGTCCGTCATGAAGCTATCCACCCAGGTCAAGCCCATCAGCTATCTCAAGAGCCACGCCGCGCAGATCGTGAAAGATGTTTCCGAATCGCGCGAGTCCGTGCTGATCACCCAGAATGGCGAAGCCAAGCTGGTGGTGATGGACGTGCACTCCTACGAGCAGCAGCAGGAAGCCTTCGCACTGCTGAAGTTGCTTGCGCTGGGCAAAAGCGACATCGCACAAGGACGCTTTCGCGATGTGGAGGAGGTATTTGCTGAGCTAGACCAGGAAGACAGCGCGTGAAGGCGGTTTTTCTGTCGGGTGCGGAAGAAGACCTGAAGGAGCTGCGCCGCTATCTCATCAAGCGCTTCGGGAAAGGCACCTGGAGTGACGCCTACGGGAAAATAAAGACCTCTGTGCGCGGCCTCCAAACATTTCCGTTGGCAGGCTCCGTTCCAGAGGAATTTGTCGATCTGGGCCTCGGTCAGTACCGTCAAGTGATCTCTGGCATGAACCGCATCATTTACGAAGTCGGCGATGAGGTGCTTTACATCCATATCGTCTGTGATACGCGCAGGGACATGCAAACATTGCTTGTCAGCCGGATTTTGCAGATGACGAAAAAATAATACTGGTTGACTCAGGAAGACAAAAAAACCGCCAGAAGGCGGTTTTTTTGTGGGTAAAGCAGACCAGCTCAGCGCTTGGAGAACTGCTTGGCGCGGCGTGCAGAGTGCAGGCCGACCTTTTTACGTTCGACCTCACGGGCGTCGCGTGTGACGAAGCCGGCTTGGCTCAAAGCGGGCTTGAGCGTGGCGTCGTAGTCGATCAGCGCGCGGGTGATGCCGTGGCGTGTGGCGCCGGCCTGGCCGGATTCGCCGCCGCCTTGCACGTTGACCTGAATGTCGAAGGTTTCGAGATGGTTGGTCAGTGCGAGCGGCTGCTTGGCGATCATGATCGAGGTTTCACGGCCGAAGTAGGACTGGATGTCCTTGCCGTTGATCGTGATCTTGCCGGAGCCTTTTTTCATGAAGACGCGGGCCACGCTGGACTTGCGGCGGCCGGTGCCATTGTTCCATTCACCAATCATTGCAATGGCTCCTTAGATTTCCAGCACTTTGGGCTGCTGGGCGGTGTGCGGATGCTCTGCGCCGCCGTACACCTTGAGCTTTTTGATCATGGCGTAGCCGAGCGGGCCCTTGGGCAGCATGCCCTTGACGGCCTTCTCGAGCGCGCGGCCGGGGTGCTTGGCCTGCAGATCGCGGAAGTTGGTGGCTTTGATGCCGCCGGGGTAGCCGGTGTGGCGGTAGTACATTTTGTCGAGCTGCTTGTTGCCCGTGACTTTGAGCTGGGCAGCGTTGATGACGACGATGTAATCCCCGGTGTCGATGTGGGGCGTATAAATGGCTTTGTGCTTGCCGCGCAGGCGATGGGCAACTTCGCTGGCTACCCTGCCTAGCACCTTGTCGGTGGCGTCAATCACAAACCACTCATGCGTCACCTCAGCGGGTTTGGCGCTGTACGTGGTGGTCATGGTTTTCTCTTTGAAAAGAAGTGGTTTGGGCGGTCCTTTTCCACGGTCGGTGCTTTTCTGGTGAAAGCCTCTTAGGTGGGGGGGTAAAGGGTGCTTGGGGTTGCCCTGCTGCACTCTTTGCTGGACTTACGCAAACAGGGATGCAGCGCGGTGCTTTGCCATGCGGCGCACGCCTTGCCTCACCCCGATTTGCGTAAGTCGCATTTTTATTTTCGCCGCGGGACCTGCCTTGCGCTGCGAAACCGGCGATTATATGAAATTGGCGCCGTTTTTGGGGATTTTTTGTGCAGGCGGCCACGCACTCGTTACCATTGCGCCATGTTCAGTTACCGCCACGCCTTCCATGCGGGCAACCATGCGGACGTGCTCAAGCACACCGTGTTGATTGCCATGTTGCAGCACCTCGTACAAAAGGACGCTGCGCTCACGGTGCTGGACACCCATGCAGGCGCGGGCCTGTACCGGCTCGATGGCGACTATGCGCGCACGAGCGGCGAGGCGGCCGATGGCGTTTTGCGCCTGGCGCAGGCGGACGCTGCGGCGCTGGCACCGGCCTTGCAGGCGTATCTGGAGTTGGTGCGTGCCTTCAACGCGGGCACTGGCGTCAAGGTCTATCCAGGCTCGCCTTTCATCATCCAGCACCTGCTGCGCGCGCAGGACAAGCTCAAGCTGTTCGAGCTGCACCCGAGCGACCTGCGCGCGCTCACGCGCAACGTGGCGCAACTCGAGGCAGGGCGCCAGGTGGCCGTTCTGCACGAGGATGGTTTCGAGGGCTATAAAAAATTCTTGCCGCCACCGTCGCGCCGCGCCTTTTTGCTGTGCGATCCTAGCTACGAATTAAAGAGCGATTATGGGCGCGTGCAGGACTTGGTGGCGGACGCGCTCAGGCGTTTTGCCACGGGCACCTACGCCATTTGGCACCCCATCATCGGCCGCCCCGAGGCGCACGAGCTGCCGCGCCGCCTCAAGACCCTCGCGACCAAGGCCGGCAAACCCTGGCTGCACGCGACGCTCACGGTGAAGTCGGCCAAACTCGGCGCGCCCCTGCTGGGCGCATCGCGCCGCCCCGGCCTGCCCGCGAGCGGCATGTTCATCATCAACCCACCCTACACGCTCAAGCCCGCTTTGCAGGCGGCATTGCCGCAACTGAGCCAATTGCTCGCGCAGGATGGGCACGCGGCGCACCAGTTGCTGGTGCAGGCGTGAAATGGGGGATGTGAGGCGGATCTTTTCGCCTATCTTGCTCAAGGCGCGCATTCCGTGTGGCCCGGCGCGAGCACGGAGAGTTCCACGGGTTTGAGGCCCAGGCCGACGATTCCCAGGGCGCTTGCGGCGCCTTTGCTCAGATCGATCACGCGGCGGGACGAGTAGGCGCTGCGGTCGTTGATGCGTACGACCACGCTGCGCCCGGTGTCGCGGCTCAACACGCATACGCGCGTGCCGAAGGGCAGGCTGGGGTGGGCGGCGGTGAGGCCGTGCATGTCGTAGGGCTCGCCGCTTGCGGTGCGCCGGCGGTGGAACTTGAGGCCGTACCACGACGCCAGCCCTTTGCGCCGCGCCTGCGGCAGCAGCGAGAGTGCGCTCTGCCGGGTGGAAATGCCGCTGGTTTCGGCGTCATCGTCCGGGCCTTCGGGCGCAGGTTCTGCGGGTGGTTCGAGCAGCAGCGTCTCGCCGCGCGGCGAGAGCACGGTGGGCGCGAATGCCTCGGGCGCCGGAGCGTTCAGGCCCTCGGCGCGGGCCGGCGTTGCGGGCGTCAGGGTAAGGGAAAACGCCAGCCACCCGGCCACCAGAGCCGCCGCACGAGCAGCCTGTCGGACTTTGGGCGTCGAAAGCGAGAATGTGCCGCAGCCGACGATTCCAAAGCCCGACAGGCGCCTAGGCCCGCGGCGCGCCAGCGGCGGGCCTTGCACGCCCAGCGCTTTGGCGTGCAGGCCCGTGTGCATCAACCCCGCCCTGCGCCGCGCAGGCGTGTGCAGATCGCGAGCGTGGCTGCGCTCTGGTTCATGGTGTAAAAGTGCAGCGCCGGTGCGCCGCCGGCGATCAGGCGCTCGCACAGCGCCGTCACCACGTCGAGGCCAAAGGCTTGGATGCTGGCCGTGTCGTCGCCAAAGGCCTGCAGGCGCAGGCGGATCCAGCGCGGCACTTCGGCGCCGCAGGCGTCGGAAAAGCGCAGCAGCTGCGTTGCGCCCGTGATGGGCATGATGCCGGGCACGATGGGCACGCGCGCCACATCGACACCCAGGCGCTGCACCTCGTCGACGAAACGGAAGTACGCGTCGGCGTTGTAGAAATACTGCGTGATGGCCGAATCTGCGCCGGCGCGCAGCTTGGTTGCGAAGGCTTGCAGGTCGGCTGCGGGCGAGCGCGCCTGCGGGTGCATTTCGGGGTAGGCGGCGACTTCGATGTGAAAGTGCCGCCCGGTTTCGGCGCGGATGAATGCGACGAGCTCGCTCGCGTAGTGGAACTCGCCGCCCAGGCCGTAGCCGCTGGGCAGGTCGCCGCGCAGCGCGACCAGGCGCTTGACGCCCATGGCCTGCAGCTCTTGCAGCTGCGCGCGCACCGAGGCGCGCGTGGCGCCTATGCACGAGAAATGCGCGGCAGCGGGCACGCCCTCGGACAGAATCTCGCGCACGGTGGCAAAGCTGCCCTCGTGCGTGGAGCCGCCCGCGCCGTAGGTGACCGAGCAGAACTCGGGCGCGAGCGCATAGAGCGCGCGGCGCACGGTGCGCAGCTTTGCCACGCCCTCGGGCGTCTTGGGCGGGAAGAATTCGAAACTCAGCGGCAGCCGTGCCGGCGCTTCATGGCGGGCTGGCTGCATGGTTGGTGGTGGGCTCGAGGTCATGCCCTCTCCTTGCAAAAATGAAAAATTCGCGGTTGCCGTCGCCACCTGCGATGGGGCTGGCCAGCCACTGCAATTCGGCCAGGCCCAGCGCGGTGCAGGCCATGCGGATGCGCTGCTCGACGAGCGCATAGAGCGCCGCATCGCGCACGATGCCGCCCTTGCCGATCTGCGCGGGCTGCAGCTCGAACTGCGGCTTGACCAGCATCAGCAGCGCACCGCCGGGTTTGACGAGCGGCGCCAGCGCGGGCAGCACCAGCGTGAGCGAGATGAACGACAGATCGCCCGTGACGAGGTCGAAGCCGGCCCTCGGTTTTAGATCAAATGGGCCACTAGCGCTTGATGGATAAGCGCCAGCAGCTATCAAATCAGATGCAGTCAGGTGGCGTGCGTTGCATTGCTCGAGGCAGCGCACGCGCGCGTCGGCGCGCAGGCGCGGGTGCAGCTGGCCCTGGCCCACATCGACGCCGACCACGCACGCGGCGCCGTGCTGCAGCAGGCAGTCGGTAAAGCCGCCGGTCGATTGGCCCACGTCCAGGCAAGCCCAGCCGCGCACGTCCAGCCCCGTGGCGGCGAGCGCGCCTTCGAGCTTGAGCCCGCCGCGCGAGACATAGCGCGCCTCGGCCGCGTCGAGCAGCTGCAGCTCGGCATCGGCCGGCAGCTCGTCGGCCTTGGCCAGCGACCGCCAGCCGGCGGGCGAGCGCCAGCGCGCGCCCGCCGCGATCAGGCGCTGCGCCTGGCTGCGGCTCGCGGCCAGGCCGCGTTCGACGAGGAGCTGATCGGCGCGCACGGCGTATTTTTGAATGAAACCCAGATTGTTAGGACGCGGGACGATGGCGAGGCAGTTTGGCCGCGGCCGAGACGTCCGTCATTGCGAGCCCCGCAGGGGCGCGGCAATCCAGTCCGGACCTAGCAAGGGACGCAGGCGCTGCATCGAAAGCCATATGGATTGCCACGGGCCTGACGGCCCTCGCAATGACGGGGCATACATCGCGCATACCGGGAAATTCCGCTTCATGGGCAATCTGGGTGAAATCGGCCTATAACGCCCGTTTTAAAAGCGCTTGAAGCTACGCTATCAATAGCGATACGTATCGGGCTTGTACGGCCCCTGCTTGGACACGCCGATGTAGGCGGCCTGTGCGTCGGTGAGCTCGGTGAGTTTGGCGCCGAGCTTGGAGAGCTGCAGGCGCGCGACCTTTTCGTCGAGGTGCTTGGGCAGCACATAGACCTGGCCGACCTCGTAGGCGTCGCGCTGCGTGAAAAGCTCGATCTGCGCGAGCGTCTGGTTCGCGAAGCTGCTGCTCATCACGTAGCTCGGGTGTCCGGTGCCGCAGCCCAGGTTCACGAGGCGCCCGCGCGCCAAGAGGATGATGCGCTTGCCATCAGGAAAGATCACGTGATCGACCTGCGGCTTGATCTCTTCCCACTGGCACTTTGCTTCGAGGCTCGCGACGTCGATCTCGTTGTCGAAGTGGCCGATGTTGCAGACGATGGCCTGGTCTTTCATGCGCGCCATGTGTTCGAAGGTGATCACGCTCTTGTTGCCCGTGGCGGTGACGAAGATGTCGGCCAGCGGCGCTGCCTCGTCCATGGTCACGACGCGGTAGCCTTCCATCGCGGCCTGCAGCGCGCAGATCGGGTCGATCTCGGTCACCCAGACCTGCGCCGAGAGCGCGCGCAGCGCCTGCGCCGAGCCCTTGCCCACGTCGCCATAGCCGCAGACCACGGCGATCTTGCCCGCCACCATCACGTCGGTGGCGCGCTTGATGCCATCGACCAGCGATTCGCGGCAGCCGTACAGGTTGTCGAACTTGCTCTTGGTGACCGAGTCGTTGACGTTGATCGCGCGGAATTTGAGCGTGCCCTTGGCCGACATTTCCTTCAGGCGGTGCACGCCCGTGGTGGTCTCCTCGGTCACGCCGATGATCTGCGCGCTCTTGCGGCTGTACCAGCGCGCGTCCTGCGCGAGCTTGGCGCGGATCGCGGCAAAAAGCACGTGCTCTTCTTCACTGCCGGGCTGTGCGAGCACCGACGGGTCCTGCTCGGCCTGCTGGCCCAGGTGCATGAGCAGCGTGGCGTCGCCGCCGTCGTCGAGGATCATGTTCGGGCCTTCGTCCGGCGCGCCCGCGGGACCGAACTCGAAAATGCGGTGCGTGTAGTCCCAATACTCGGCCAGGCTCTCGCCCTTGACGGCGAACACCGGCGTGCCTGCGGCGGCGATCGCGGCGGCGGCGTGGTCTTGTGTGGAAAAGATGTTGCACGAGGCCCAGCGCACCTGCGCGCCCAGCGCCTGCAGCGTCTCGATCAGCACGGCGGTCTGTATCGTCATGTGCAGGCTGCCCGCGATGCGCGCGCCCTTGAGCGGCTGGCTGGGCGCGAATTCTTCGCGAATGGCCATCAGGCCGGGCATTTCGGTCTCGGCGATGCGGATTTCCTTGCGTCCCCAGTCGGCCAGGCCGATGTTGGCAATCACGCAGTCGATGGGCGCAGAGGTGGGAAGAGGGGCGTTCATGGTGTGCTCCTGAAAGTCAACACCGGCGCGGGGCAAAAGACGACTCACCGCACCGGAAGTGGTGGATGAGCGTCGTTGCAAAACACGGTTTCCGAGCCTCACGCCCTGAGGCCACCGGCGGGTGACTGGGGCGCTGCAACGCTCCTCGGAGGTGGCGGATTTTAGAGCCTATTTGAACCCAGATTGGTCATGAGGCGGCGCTGCGCGCCTACGCGGGCGCTGGCGGACGGCTGGCGGTCATTTTGGCCGCGGCGGTGTTGCGGCCCACGGGCTCGGGGATGGCTTCGCCGCGCAGGTCCGCCGCCTGCAGCGCGCCGCGCACGAGAGGACGGTGCTTTTCAGCCGCTATGGGCAGCTTAGGGAAAATCGATTGGAAATAGTACTTGCGAATCACTACCATTTGCGCAGAAGCACAAGGAGTATGGCTATGCGCTTGATTCGTCGCACCCTGCGGAAAAACCGGACTATGCTGCTCAAAACGGTGAGCTACTATGTGATCCACGTTTGCGTGGCCGCCTTGGTGGCTTATGCGGTCACCGGCAACTTGTGGGCAGCTTTCACGCTGAGTCTGCTGGAGCCCAGCGTGCAGGCTGTGGCCTTCTTTTTTCATGAGAAAGCCTGGGCGCGTGCGCAGCGCAGCAAAGAACGCCCAGATGCCGTGCCGGTGGCCATGGCGCAAGGGGCATGAAAATGCCGCGTGCCATGTCTTTGCAGGCCATGCCGGTGCGCCCGCTGCGCAGGGCCGGCTTCACAGACTGGCTGCTGCAGCACTTGGCGGCGAAGGCGGGTGCAGGTTGACCGAGACGGCGCTTTCAGGCCGGCAGCGGATCGCAGGTGCTGATGCCGGCGTGCGCGGCGACCAGGCAGCGCTGCAGCAGCTGCGCGGCGCGCGTGGGCGCGGGCGAGCGGCGCAGCAGGCCCACGAAGCTGCAGCTGTAGCGCAACAGCGCGGGGCGCACGGCCTGCATGCGGCCTGCGCGCACGAAGGCTTCGGCGTAGTGGTCGGGCAAAAAGCCCAGAAAGCAGCCCGAGAGGATCAAGGTGGCGATCGCTTCCTGATCGAAGCCCGTGGCGCTGCGCGTGAGCTGCGCCTGGTGGCTCAACTCCATGTTGGGCGAGTGGTAGCCCAGGCCCGCGAACGGGTAGCGGCGCAGTGCGTCCCAGTCGAGCGTCTTATTCGTATCGTGGTCGGCACCGAACAAGGGATGCCCGGCGCCGCAATACAGCAGCATGGTTTCGTCGAACAGCGGTGTGTAGAGCAGGCTGGAGGCGCTGCGGTGCGCGGGGATGATGCCGACCTGGAAGCGCCCTTCGAGCACGCCGCGCTCTATGGTCTGGATGCTGCCCACGTGCAGCTCCAGGTGCACGCCGGGCGCCTGGCGTGTGAAGTCGGCAATCGCCGCGTGGATGCGCGCGGCGGGGTTGCTCGCGGTCTGGTCGAACACGGCGAGCGCCAGCGGGCCGCCCAGGCGCGCGTGGATGTCGTCCACGCCGCGGCGAAACGCCTGCACCGCGTCGAGCAGGCGCAGCGTTTCTTCATAGACGCGCCGGCCTTCGGGCGTGAGCGCAAAGCCCGCGCGCCCGCGCCGGCACAGCACCAGGCCCAGGCGCGTTTCCAGGTCTTTGAGGTGGCGGCTGATGGTGCTCGTGGCGATGTTGAGTTCGAGCTCGGCCGCGGCCAGGCCGCCGCATTCGACCACGCTCTTGAACACCTGCAGCAGGCGCAAGTCCATGTCGCTGAGCTGCCCGAGCACGGCGCGCTGGCGCCCGTCGGTGGGCGGCAGGGGAGCAGAGGCAGGGGGGTGATTTACTTGCATAGATACTCAAGTAAACGGTGATATTGCACTATTGGAGGCATTATGGAGGCGGCGAACAATAGGCGCTTTTGCTTTTCCGCCCGCCCTGGGAGACTGCCATGACGCTTGCCACCACCGCCCCCGCTGCCGCCGAATCCGCGGCCTTTCCCGCATCCTTTCCCGCTCCCGTGCGCCGCGATGCCGCCTGGCTCGACGCGCACTGGATGCCCTACACCGCGAACCGCCAGTTCAAGGCCGACCCGCGCCTGATCGTCGCCGCGAGCGGCGCCTACTTCACCGACGCCGACGGGCGCAAGGTGTTCGACGGGCTCTCGGGCCTGTGGTGTTCGGGTCTGGGCCACGCGCGCCGCGAGATCGCCGAAGCCATTGCGCAGCAGGCGCACACGCTGGACTACGCGCCGGCGTTCCAGTTCGGGCACCCGGCGGCGTTCGCGCTTGCCAACAAAATCAAGGAGCTCACGCCCGCGGGGCTGGACTATGTGTTTTTCACGGGCTCGGGGTCGGAATCGGCCGACACCTCGCTCAAGATGGCGCGCGCCTACTGGCGCCTCAAGGGCCAGGCGAGCAAGACGCGCCTGATCGGGCGCGAAAAGGGCTACCACGGCGTGAACTTCGGCGGCACCTCGGTGGGCGGCATAGGCGCGAACCGCAAGTTCTACGGCCAGGGCGTGGAGGCCGACCACCTGCCGCACACGCAGCCGCCTGCGGGCACGTTTGCCAAGGGCCAGCCGACCGAGGGCGGGCGCCAGCTGGCCGACCGGCTGCTCGATCTGATCGCGCTGCACGACGCCTCGAACATCGCCGCCGTGATCGTCGAGCCCTTTTCGGGCTCGGGCGGCGTGGTGATTCCGCCCGTGGGCTACCTTGAGCGTCTGCGCGAAATCTGCACGCAGCACGACATTCTGCTGATCTTCGACGAGGTCATCACGGGCTTTGGCCGCGCGGGCGCCTACACGGGCGCCGAGGCCTTCGGCGTGACGCCCGACATCATGAACGTGGCCAAGCAGGTGACCAACGGCGCACAGCCGCTGGGCGCGGTGATCGCGCGCAAGGAAATCTACGACACCTTCATGGCCGCGGGCGGGCCCGACTACCTGCTCGAATTCCCGCACGGCTACACCTATTCGGCGCACCCTGTGGCCTGCGCGGCGGGCCTCGCGGCGCTCGACCTGCTGCAAAAAGAGGACGCGATTGCGCGCGTGCGCTCGCTCGCCCCTTACTTCGAGCAGGCCGTGCACAGCCTCCAGGGTGCGAAACACGTGCTCGACATCCGCAACTACGGCCTCGCCGCGGGCTTTACGATCGCGCCACTGCCCGGCGAGCCCGCGCGCCGGCCCTACGAGATCGCCATGCACTGCTGGAAGAAGGGCTTTTACGTGCGCTACGGCGGCGACACGATCCAGCTCGCGCCGCCCTTCATCAGCGAAAAGGCCGAGATCGACCGCCTCGTGAACGCGCTCGGCGAGGCGCTCGCGCAGACCGCGTGAAACTATCGATGTGATAGCTGCTAGTGCTTGATGGGTGGTCGTTAGAGCCGTTTTTGGCTTATAAACCAGCGTCTTGCCACGCGCGTGCTGGCGGTGCGGCGCGTGCGGCTTGGGTGTCCCGAGCGCGGGGCGTGCGGCCTACAATGGCCAGCCCGCGCCGGCGCGCTGGCAGTTGTGCATGGACATTTGCGCATGGGCAGTTGCCACGCCGTGCCGCTGGCGCCCCCCTGGAGAAAGCCCCATGCCCGAGAACACCCCGGCCCCCCATCCTTCCTCCACCATGCCCGGCGCCGCTGCGCCCGCCGCGCTGAGCAGCGGCATGTCGCCCGAAAAGCGCGCCGAGCTGCGCCGCGCCGCGCTCGAATACCACGCCCAACCCAAGCCCGGCAAGATCGCCGTCACGCCGACCAAGCAGCTCGTGAACCAGCACGATCTGGCGCTTGCGTATTCGCCCGGCGTCGCCGCGCCGTGCGAGGAAATCGTCAAAGACCCGCGCGCGGCCTTTCGCTACACGAGCCGCGGCAATCTCGTGGGCGTGGTCACGAACGGCACGGCCGTGCTGGGCCTGGGCGACATCGGGCCGCTCGCGGGCAAGCCCGTGATGGAGGGCAAGGCCGTGCTCTTCAAGAAGTTTTCGGGCATAGACGTGTTCGACATCGAGATCAACGAAAAAGACCCCGAAAAGCTCGTCGAGATCATCGCCGCGCTCGAACCCACCTTTGGCGGCATCAACCTCGAGGACATCAAGGCGCCCGACTGCTTTTACGTCGAGCGCAAGCTGCGCGAGCGCCTGCACATCCCCGTGTTCCACGACGACCAGCACGGCACGGCCATCGTCGTGGGTGCGGCCATCTTGAACGGGCTCAAGGTCGCGGGCAAAGACCCCGCAAAAATCAAGCTCGTGACCTCGGGCGCGGGCGCGGCGGCGCTCGCGTGCCTGGGGCTGCTCGTCAAGCTCGGCATTCCGCGCGAGCACATCTGGGTGACCGACCTCGCAGGCGTGGTCTATGAAGGCCGCACCGAGCTCATGGACGAGGACAAGCGCTTTTTTGCCCAGCCCACGGCGGCGCGCACGCTGGCCGAGGTGATCGAGAACGCGGACGTGTTTTTGGGCCTGTCGGCGGGCGGCGTGCTCAAGCCCGAGATGGTGCGCAAGATGGCGGCGCGCCCGCTGATCTTCGCGCTCGCCAACCCCACGCCCGAAATCCTGCCCGAAGAGGTGCGCGCGGTGCGTGACGACGCCATCATGGCCACGGGGCGTAGCGACTACCCGAACCAGGTCAACAACGTGCTGTGCTTTCCGTACATCTTCCGCGGCGCGCTCGACTGCGGCGCGACCACCATCACGCTGGAGATGGAAGTCGCCGCCGTGCACGCCATCGCCGAGCTCGCGCAGGCCGAGCAAAGCGAAGTCGTGGCCGCGGCCTACGCGGGCGAGCCGCTCGCGTTCGGGCCTGAGTACCTGATCCCCAAGCCTTTCGATCCGCGCCTGATGATGAAGATCGCGCCCGCGGTGGCGCAGGCCGCGGCGGACAGCGGCGTGGCGCTGCGCCCCATTGCCGACATGGATGCCTACCGCGACCATCTGCAGACCTTCGTCTATGCCTCGGGCACGATCATGAAGCCCATCTATGCGGCGGCCAAGGCGGGTGCGAAAAAGCGCGTGGCCTACGCCGAGGGCGAGGAAGAGCGCGTGCTGCGCGCGGCGCAGATCGTGGTCGATGAGCGCATCGCGCGCCCCACGCTGATCGGGCGGCCCGCCATCATCGCGCAGCGCATCGCCAAGTTTGGCCTGCGCCTCAAGGAAGGCTTGGACTACGACGTGGTCAACGTCGAGCAGGACGAGCGCTACCGCGACTTCTGGCAGACCTACCACCGCCTGACCGAGCGCAAGGGCATCACCATCCCGATCGCCAAGATCGAAATGCGCCGGCGCCTGTCGCTGATCGGCGCGATGCTGTTGCACAAGGGCTACGTCGATGGGCTGATCTGCGGCACCTGGGGCACCAACCCCATGCATTTGAACTACATCGACCAGGTGATAGGCAAGCGCCCGGGCGCCAATACCTATGCCGCCATGAACGCGCTGCTGCTGCCCGAACGTCAGGTGTTCCTCGTCGATACGCACGTCAACTACGACCCGAGCGCCGCGCAGCTCGCCGAGATCACCGTCATGGCCGCCGAGGAAATGATGCGCTTTGGCGTGCGGCCCAAGGCGGCGCTGCTGAGTCACTCCAATTTTGGGAGCAGCAACGAGCCCAGCGCGGTGAAGATGCGCGCGACGCTCGCATTGCTGCGCGTGCAGGCGCCCTGGCTCGAGGTCGATGGCGAGATGCACGGCGACGTGGCGCTTGACGGCGCCGCGCGCCGCGCGCTGATGCCGCGCAGCACGCTCGAGGGCGACGCGAACCTGCTCGTGCTGCCCAACATCGACGCGGCCAACATCGCCTACAACCTGCTCAAGACCGCCGCGGGCGGCAACATCGCGATCGGCCCGGTGCTGCTCGGCGCGGCCCAGCCGGTGCACATCCTCACCGCCAGCGCCACCGTGCGCCGCATCGTGAACATGACGGCGCTCACCGTGGCGGACGCGAACGCCGCGCGCTGAGGCTGCCACGAGGCGCTGAGGCGCCTGGCTTTGCTCTCATATCGAGAGCTGCTTGCGCTTGATGTACCTGGCCTGAAGGCCATTTTGGCTTCAATTTTTCGCAGAAATTGGAATCTGACCCCAATTTCCCGACTCAATGCGCGCCGTCGGGCGAAGCGGCCTGCTGCTGGGCCTGCTCCTGCGCTTTTTTTGCGGCCTTGGCGCGTTCGCGTTCGGCGCGGTAGTGGGCCGAAAACACGCGGATTTCGTCGGGCGTGACGAAGCCGTCGTGGTTGGTGTCGGCCTCGTCGAAGGCGGCGGCCAGCGGCGGGAACAGGGCCACCTCGGCGCGGCTCAGCTTGCCGTCGCCGTTCGCGTCGAGCATCTGGAATTGGCGCAGGGCCTTGAGCTCGCCGCGCGAAGGCGTGGCGCTGCTGGCAGGGGCAGAAGCGGCGGGTGCTGCCGCGCTTGGTTGTACGCCGGGGTCGGCCCAGACGCCGGCGCCTGTGCAACACAGGGCCAGCGCGGGCAGGAGTCGGAACAGTCGGAACAGGGTTTGCATGCGTACAGCTCCTTGGCGTGGGGGTGGCGTGGGTGCGCCGCGGCCGTGCCGCACAAAAATCACCACTCTGGCGGTATGTCGATGTAGGGAAAGATCGGCTCCTGTGCGAGCCGGTGCTGTTCGTTGAGCCAGGACTTGAGGCGCTTGCCTTCGCGCACGAGTTCAATGTCGTGTTCGAGCGCCTCGCACTCGGCCAGTTCCTCATCCTGCAGGTCTTGCAGCCAGCGGCGCAGGTCGGCTTCGTTGAAACGGTAGCCAAAGCCCAGGTCCAGCGCATGTTCCCAGTGGTTTTGGCGCGCGTAGCGCTCGCGCTCGAGCTCCTGCACCTGTTGTTTGAGCAACTGCGTGAGCGCTTGCAGGCGCTTTTCGGGCGGCAGCTGCGCCTGCGCGGGGTCGAGCAGCGCGGCGTCGCGCTGGATTTGCAGCAGCGCCACGATATCTTTGTTCTGGTAGGCGCGGTTCGCTGCGGACATGAGTTCGGTCTTGCGGCGGCGCTCGTCTTCGCTGGCCGCGCGGTCGGGGTGCAGCGCGCTCGCGAGCTGGCGGAAGATCGCGCGCAAGGTCGTCTCGGCGTCCTGCTGCACAGCCTCGGCGCGTTGCTGCGCCGCCGTGGGTTTGCGCGGCTTTTGCTTGCGCGCCGCTTTCTCTTGCTCGTACTGCTCTTGTTGCTCCTGCATTTTGGCTTTGGTCTGCGCGAACATGCGCATGATCAATTCCTCATGCGAGGCGTCGTCGCCGGCCTCGGCTTCGGGCGCGGCGATCTCCTCGCCGAGCACGTGGCTGACCATCTGGGCAAACGAGGCGCGGTCTTGTTGCTCTTTTTCGGCGAGCGTTTGCGGGCTGAACTCGTCGTGCAGGCGGGCCATTTCCGCATCACCGTCGGCCGCGAGCGCGGCGGCAACGGCGCAGACGATGGCGCGCGCCGTCTCGCGCTGCTGTTTGCTCAGGCGCTTGTCGTTGATGTGCGGCACGAGCAGCGCGACCATTTCGCGTCGGCCTGCATCGCGGCGCGCGTGCAGCGGTGCGAGCAGGCTCTGCACGGCCGTCTGGTAGGCGTGGCCCAGCGCGTCGGTCCGGGCGATCTGCGCCTTGAGCTTGTCGATGCGCGCCAGCTCGCGGTTGTAGGCCTTGGCCGCGGGCGTGAGCGCGGCGCCGGCGCCCTCGGCGAGCACTTGCAAATCGCGCGCACCCAAGGCGGACGGTGGCGCGGACGGCGCAGCCGGGGTCGATGCGTCTTGCGCAGGCGCGGCGCCGAACAGGTCTTCTTGTGCGGCGCGGCGGCGGGAGGGCGTTTTTTTCGTTGCCATGGTGCTCATTCCAGGAAAGATCGTGGCGGCGCGGTTTCGTTCCGCCTCCGTGGTTTTCATTCGTGCGGCTCGTGCGCGATGCCGCTGCGCACCAGGCCCGCGGGTACGTGCTGTGCGGCCGAGAGCACGTGGCCGGTCTGGTCGTCGAAGAAGAAGTCGGGCTCAAATTCGCGCAAAAACGGCCCCTTGGGCATGCCGCCGAGGAACATGGCCTCATCGACGGCGATGTTCCAGTGCATCAGCGTCTGGATCGCGCGCTCGTGCGCTGGGGCGCCGCGCGCCGTGACCAGCGCCGTGCGTATGCGCATGGGCCCGCCGCGCTGCTGCAGGCGGTGCAGCGCGGCCAGAAAAGGCTTGAACGGGCCGGGCGGCAGCGGCAGCGCGGCTTTTTCGCTCTCGTGCGCCTGGAAAGCGTCCAGCCCTGCGCTTTGATAAACGCGCTCGGCCTCGTCGGAAAACAGCACCGCGTCGCCGTCGAAGGCGATGCGCACCTCGTCTTGGTGTGTGTCGGCGGCGGGCGCCGAATGCGTCGCCACCTGCGCGGCGGCAAAGCCCAGCACCAGCGCCTCGCGCACGTCGGCCTCGTTGGCCGAAAGGAACAGGTGCGCCCCCAGCGGGCGCAGGTAGCGAAACGGCGCCGCCCCCTGCGTGAACACGCCACGTTGCACCGAGGTCAGCCCGTGCGCGCGCACCGAGCGGAACACGCGCATGCCGCTCACCGGGTCGTTGCGCGAGAGCACGACGACCTCGACGCGCTGACGCCCGGGCGTATTGAACGCAAGCAGCTTGCGCACGAGCGAAAACGCCACGCCAGGGCGCGCCGGTGTGTCCAGGCGCTCGAGCTGCAGCTGCATGTAGGCGCGCGGGTCGACGGGGTCGAAGACGCGGTTTTCCTCCTCGAAGTCGAACAGCGCGCGCGAGGAGATCGCCACCACCAGCTTGTCGTCGTCGGCATTTGGGGTATCGGACATGGCAAAGCCCTATTTGACGAGCTGGTTGAGCTCGATGATGGGCTGCAGCACCGCGAGCACGATCAGCATCACGATCAGGCCCATGGCGACGATCAGCAGCGGCTCGAGCACGGTGGCGAGCGCGAGCGCGCGGCGCTGCACCTCGGCGCCGAGCTGGTTCGCGGCGCGCTGCAGCATCAGCGGCAGCTGGCCGGTCTGCTCGCCCAGGCGCGCGAACATCGCGAGCAGCCCCGGAAAGCGCTTTTTCTGCGCGAGCGCCGCGGCCAGCGGTGCGCCCTCGCGCACCAGCACCAGCGCGTCGAGCGCGTCGGCGCGCAGGCTGCGGTTGTGCAGCGTCTCGGCCGCGGCCTGCAGCGCCTTGAGGATGGGCACGCCCGCGCCTGCGAGCATGGCCAGCGTGCCCGCAAAACGCGCCGCGTTGTAGCCGCGCGCGAGCCGCCCGAGCACGGGCAGGCGCAGCCAGGCGGCGTCGAATTGCAAGCGAAAATGCTCGAATCGCAAGGCCCAGCGCGCGCAAGCAGCTATCACAACAAAAGCGGTCAGGAGCAGCCAGCCCCAGCTGCGCAGGAATGCGCTCAGCCCCAACATGAGCACCGTGAGCAGCGGCAGCGCGCGCTTGGTGCCCGCAAACACGCCCGCGACCTGCGGCACCACGTAGCCCACGAGAAACAGCACGATCACGATCGCCACGAGCGTGACGATGGCCGGGTACAGCGCCGCGCCCACGAGCTTGGCCTGCAGCGCCTGGCGCGCCTCGAGGTCGTCGGCCAGGCGCTCGAGCACCTCGCCCAGATGCCCGCTGTGCTCGCCCGCGCCGACCACGGCGCAATACACCGCGGAGAACTCGCGCGGGTGCTGCGCAAGCGCGCGCGCAAACGGCACGCCCGCGTTGACCTCGGCGCGCAGCGCGGCCACGAGCTCACGCTGGCGTGGGTCGTCAGCCTCGTCGGCCAGCGCCGCGAGCGCGCGCTCCAGCGGCAGGCCCGAAGTCACCAGCCCCGCGAGCTGGCGCGTCCACACTGCGAGCCCCGTGGCGCCGAGCACCGGACGCGTGAACAGGCGCTGCCAAAGCCCCGGCGCCGCGCCCCCGTCAGTACCCGCGCCCGCGGCCACTGGATCGACCTGCAGCGGCACCAGCGCCTGCGCGCGCAGCAGGCTGCGCGCGGCCTTGGCGCTGTCGGCTTCCAGCAGGCCTTTGCGGGTCTGGCCCTGCGCGTCCAGGGCTTCGAAGGTGAATGCGGGCATGGGCTTGGGAGGCGGGTTGGTACGCGGAATGTACGGGGGAGATGGAGGAAGATGATTGAAGATGGGCCCAATGGCGGTGCGCAGACTCAAGCGCTGCCGGCGCCGCCCAGGCGCTCGGGATTGGCGTCGAGCTTGGTGATCGCGTCGCGTGTCGCGCGCAGGCTCAGGCCCTCTTCGTCCAGGCCCACGAGCAGCCCCGCCTGCGCGTAGGCCGCCAGGCGCCGCAGTTGGATCAGGTAGCTGTGGCCGCTGGCGCTGGCAAACAGGTGCAGCTGGCGGCGCGCGCTCTGCCACACGTATTGCACCGAGACCCTGGCGGCATTGTGCTCCAGCGTGAACCAGGCGCCGAGCGGCAGCGCCTGCACCCAGGCGAGCACGGCGTCCTGCACGGGCGCGCCGTTGTCGGCGAGCACATCGAGCGCCGACGCATCGATGCCGAGCAGCATTTCGACGTTGTCGGCATTGAGCGGCATGTCGGCGAACGCGGCATCGGTGACGATGTCTTCGAGGCGCGCAAGGCGTTCTGCCAGGGCATCGATGTGCGCCTGCGCAATGGACTCCGTCTTGGACAAAAAGGCGTCGGCCAGCGTGTCGGTGAGCGCCTTGATCTGGGCGTCCTGCTTCGCGCCGGTGATGCCCACCAGGGCAAGCCCCTGGCGCAGGTTCTGCAGCAGGCCCGGCAAGGCCTTGATGACCTGGGCGCGCTCGCTGCGCTGGGGCTTGGCACTCGCGGCCCAGATCAGGTCGGCCGCAGCACGCTTGTACGCGAGGGTGTCGGCATGCTGCGCACCCGCGCGCACGGCCGACAGCGCGAGCACCTCGGCCCAGGTCTTGAGCAGGAAGTCGCGCACCTCATCGCGCACCGGCACGTCCTGCAGCATGGTGCGCAGCTCTATCGTGTATTGCACGGCCAGCGTGTCTTTTTGCTCGACCTGCTGCGCCACGCTCACGATGCGCGCGATGCCTTCCTTTTCGGTGAGGAACTTTGCGAGAAAGCGCTCGAACTCGGTCAGCACGAGCTGGAACACGCGGCTGCCGGTTTCGGGGTATTGCTCCACCACCTGCACGACGCGGCGGATCTCGGCCTCGAGCGCGCTGCCCGAGAGCGTGCTGGCATCGAAGCCCATGACGCAGCCCCCCATGCGGTCTATGAGCTGGCGCGCGGGGTGCTTGAGGTCGCTGAGGAAGGCGGGCTCGGCGAGCGCCACACGCAGCACGGGCAGCTGCAGGCGCGCGAACCACACGCGCACGCTCGGCGGAATGCGCTCCTCGGCGAGGATGCTCTGGAACATCAGCGCCACCAGCTCGATGATGGCTCGCTCGCCCGCGGTGCCGGCTTTTTGCTTGAGTTCCTCGGTTTGCCGGCGCGCCGCCTCGGCCGACTGCGCCACGGCCGCCGGCCCATAGCCTGGGAAGGTGGGGCTGATGCTGACGTAAAAGCTCGCGGCCTCGGTGCGCGCCTCGGCAAGCGCCTGCGCCAGGGCCGCCGAAGCGGGTGGCGCCTGCGCCAGGTCCAGGCCAATCACGGGTTGCAGCAGCCGGCGCAAGTGGCCCATGATGCTCTGTGCCCGTGCCCGCGCGCGCACCCAGGGCGTCGCACCGGCTGCGGGGGGCAGGCCCGCGGCAGCCGCATAGGCCGATGCGGCCGCGTGGCCTGCAGGCAATCCACCTGCAGGAAAGCTGCCGTGTGCCAGGGCGCCGGAAGGAAATGCGCCGGGCGCGCCCGCACCCGGCGGCGCGCCCGGCATCCGGGCTGGCGCTGCAGGCTGGCCAGCCGCAGCGCCAGGGCCCGCGGGGCTGGGCGCGGGGGTGCGGCGCACGCGCAGATCGGACTGCGGCGTGATGCCCTGCTCCACATACCAGGCGTTGATGGCCTGGTACTGCTTTTGCAAAAGATTGGCCAGCGCACGCTGCAGCGGCTCCTGCACGGCCTGGAATTGTTCGCGTGGCAACTCTGCCTGCACCCACTGTTCGACGAACACGAGGCAGACCGATTCGGGCCGCAGAATGTCCTGCGCCGGTGGCGCGTCGCCCTCGAGCGTCTGCGTGCGCTGGCGCACCGCGTCGAACTGCAGGCCCACCTGCTCCAGCACCGCCGCGGCCATGCGCGTGGCGGTGATCTTGTTTTCCATCACGTCGTCGCCCAGCAGCTCGAACGAGCGCGGCTGCGCCGCACGCGCCGTGGCGGGTTTTGCTACGTCTGCGGCGGCGCTAGCAGCCTGGCGCAGTGCCTGCTCCACGCACGCGATCCAGCGCGCATGGTGCTGCTGGTAGAGCATCCAGGCATCGCGGCGCGTCTGCATTTCGCGCAGCGTACCCGGTGCGGCCATGCGCTCGCTCAGGTGATCGAGCAAGACCTTGTCCAGCGGTGCCAGCTGCGCGCACAGGCCCTGCACGAAGCGTTCGCGCACCTGTTGGCTCAGGTGACGGCGTTGTGCGGCGGAAGAAGGCGGGGCGGGCATGGTTCGGCTTGAGAAAGACCCTCAGTTTGTCATACCCTCGGCCTCTGCCGTCACACCACGGCGCCGGCGTTCGGATCGTTCGGATCGCCCTCTTTTTTCTTCTCGCCCGAAACCAGGTCTTCGCGCTTCACGCCCAGCCACATCGCGATCGCCGCGGCCACGAACACCGAGGAATAGATGCCGAACAGGATGCCAATGGTCAGCGCTAGCGAAAAGTAGTGCAGGCTGGGTCCGCCGAAGAAGAACATCGACAGCACCATGGCCTCGGTGCTGCCGTGCGTGATGATGGTGCGGCTCATGGTGCTGGTGATCGCGTGGTCTATGACCTCGGGCGTGCTCATCTTGCGGTATCTGCGAAAGGCCTCGCGGATGCGGTCGAAGATCACCACCGACTCGTTGACCGAATAGCCGAGCACCGCCAGCACCGCGGCGAGCACCGAGAGCGAAAACTCCCACTGGAAGAACGCAAAAAAGCCCAGGATGATGACCACGTCGTGCAGGTTCGCAATGATCGCGGCGACGCCGAACTTCCACTCGAAGCGAAACGCCAGGTAAATCACGATGCCCACGACCACCACGGCCAGCGCCATGAGGCCGCCGCGCACCAGCTCCTCGCCGACCTGCGGGCCCACGAACTCGGTGCGGCGCAGCTGCACGGACGGGTCGCTGGCCTTGAGCGCGCCCAGCACCTGCTCGCTTTGCTGCGCCGAGCCCACGCCCTTTTGCACCGGCAGTCGGATGAGCACGTCGCGCGCGGTGCCGAAGCTTTGCACCTGCACATCGGCGTAACCCAGGCGCGCGACCGCTTCGCGCACCTGCGCGAGGTCGGCAGGCTGGCTGTAGGCCACTTCCATCACGGTGCCGCCCGTGAATTCGACCGACAGGTGCAGGCCGCGCGTGAGCAGAAAGAACACTGCGAGCGCGAAGGTGATGAAAGAGATCGCGTTGAACACCAGCGCGTGGCGCATGAACGGGATGTCTTTGCGGATGCGGAAAAACTCCATGGCTTGTTCCTTGGATGCCTGGGTCGGCCTTATTTCGATGCGTTCGCGGGATTCGTGGCGCTCTGGTCGGCGTCGGGCTTCCAGACCTGGCCTATGGCCACGCTCTTGAGCTTTTTCTTGCGCCCGTACCAGAGGTTCACGAGGCCGCGCGAGAAGAACACCGCCGAGAACATGCTCGTCAAGATGCCTATGCAGTGCACCACGGCAAAGCCGCGCACCGGCCCCGAACCAAAGGCCAGCAGCGCCAGGCCCGCGATCAGCGTGCTCACGTTCGAGTCCAGAATGGTCGCCCAGGCGCGCTCGTAGCCCGCGTGGATCGCCGCTTGCGGCGCCACGCCCGCGCGCAACTCCTCGCGGATGCGCTCGTTGATGAGCACGTTCGAGTCGATCGCCATGCCTATGGCCAGCGCCATCGCGGCGATGCCCGGCAGCGTGAGCGTGGCCTGCAGCATCGAAAGCACGGCGATCAGCAGCAGCACGTTCACGGCCAGCGCGATGCTCGAGAACACGCCGAACAGCATGTAGTAGGCGCACATGAAGACGGCGATCGCGAGTAGCCCCCAGACCACGCTGTGGATGCCGCGCTCGATGTTGTCGGCGCCCAGGCTCGGGCCTATGGTGTATTCCTCGACGATCTCCATGGGCGCGGCGAGCGAGCCCGCGCGCAGCAGCAGCGCGGTGTCGTTGGCCTCGGCCGTGGTCATGCGCCCGGAAATCTGCACGCGCCCGCCACCGATCTCGGTGCGGATCACGGGCGCCGTGACCACCTCGCCCTTGCCCTTTTCGAACAGGATGATGGCCATGCGTTTGCCCACGTTCTCGCGCGTCACGTCGCGGAAAATGCGCGCGCCCTTGGCGTCGAGCGTGAGGTTCACCGTGGGCTCCTGCGTCTGGCCGTCGAAGCCGGGCTGCGCGTCGGTGAGGTTGTCGCCCGTGAGGATCACCTGCTTTTTCACGATCACGGGCTGGCCTGCGCGGTCCAGGTAACGCTCTGAGCCAAAGGGCACGGGCCCAGTGCCGGCTTCGGCGGCGCGCGCCTCGGCGCTCTCATCGACCATGCGCACTTCGAGCGTCGCAGTGCGGCCCAGGATGTCCTTGGCCTTGGCGGTGTCTTGCACGCCGGGCAGCTGCACGATGATGCGGTCCAGCCCCTGCTGCTGGATCACCGGCTCGGCCACGCCAAGCTCGTTGATGCGGTTGTGCAGCGTCAGGATGTTCTGCTTGAGCGCCTGCTCCTGCACGCGCCGCGCGGCCTCGGGTTTGATGGTCAGCGTCAGCTGAAAGCCGTTGGCGTCGGGCGCGCTGCTCGCCTGCAGTTCGGGGAATTGATCGGTCACCAGGTTGCGCACCGCCGCCAGCGTGGCTTCATCGGGAAGCCGCACTTGCACCGCCTGCCCGTCGCGACGCACGCCGCCGTGGCGTATCCCCTTGTCGCGCAAGCTGGTGCGCAGGTCGCCGGCGAGCGCCTCGGCGCGCTTGGTCAGCGCGGCCTGCATATCGACCTGCAGCATGAAATGCACGCCGCCGCGCAAGTCCAGCCCCAGGTACATGGGGCGCGCATGCAATGCAGTGAGCCAGGCCGGCGAGCGCGACACCAGGTTCAGCGCGACGATGTAAGGTGGGTCGCTCGGGTCGGGCACCAGCGCCTTTTGCAGCACGTCGCGCGCCTTGAGCTGCGTGTCGGTGCTGTCCAGGCGCACGCGCAGCGAGTTGCCGTCCAGGCTCACGAGGTCGGGCGTGATGCCTGCGCTTTGCAGCGCTTGCAAGGCGCGCTCTTGCACCTGCGCATCGACCTTCAGGCTCGCCTTGGCCGGCGAGACCTGCACGGCCGGGGCTTCGCCAAAGAAATTCGGCAGCGCGTACAAAACGCCCACCAGCAGCACGACCACCAGGATCGCGTACTTCCAGACCGGGTAACGGTTCATGAGATCGCTCGCAGACAGCGGGGGCAGGGCCCCATAGAACGCAGGAAAAGGTGTGCGCGTACCGGGCTTACTTGCCCGTGCTCAGCGTGCCCTTGGGCAGCACCTGGGCGACGGCGCTGCGCTGCACCTGAATTTCTACGCCGGATGCCACTTCGAGGTGCAAAAAGCCCTCCGACAGGCGCGTCACCTTGCCGACCAGGCCGCCCGAAGTCACGACCTCGTCGCCCTTGGCCAGCGCTTCGATCATGGCGCGGTGCTCTTTCTGGCGCTTCATCTGCGGGCGGATCATGATGAAGTAGAGCACCACGAACATCAGCACCAGGGGCATCATGCCCGTGAGCGAGGACATCAGATTGCTGCCGCCGGCAGTGGCGGCCGGCGCGGTCTGGGCAAAAGCAGAAGAAATCAGCACGGAACGAACTCCAGCGAGACGGTGGTAAAACCCCGGCGCACGTGGGCTGTGGGCCGGCGCGGGGCAGGAAACGGCGCATTGTATGCGGGGGCCTGGCGGGGCAGCCCTCGGGCATGCCCTTGCGGACAGGGGCTCTATGCCGCTGTCGGCAAGCGCCGTGGAAAAGCGCAAACGCAGGGGTGGCATCGTGCGCGGGGCAAGCTGCGGGGCCCCTGCACGGCTGCGTCGGGGTGCGGCTGCCAGGCTGCCGGCGATGGCTGCGTGCGCCGTGGACAAAGTGGGCGTGTGTCGTCGCGCCGGCGCCCTGCGGCGTTAGGATGCTTCTGTCTTGCAGTTTTTTTACTTCACACGAAAGGCATCCCATGCGCCGTCAACGCCTCCTCCCCCTCGTCGCAGCCCTGTGGGCCCTGGCACCACTGGCCCAGGCGCAAACCGCTGCCCCAGCCGCTCCCAGTGCTCCCCTGTCGCCCAAGGCGCAGTACGCGGCGGACAGCAAGCAGGCCAAGGCCCGGTACGACCAGGACTTGAAGCTCTGCGCCAGCGAGCCCACGTCCGCTGGCCGCATGCAATGCAAACGCGACGCCAAGGCCGAGTACGACAAGGCCCTGGCCGAAGCCAAGGCCCGCTCGGGCGTGACGCCGGCCAAGTCGAGCGCCGCCGCGCAGCCGGCCTGCGCCGACTGTGGCAAAGTCATTTCCGTACGCCAGATCGAAAAAGAGGGTGAGGGCAGCCCTGTGGGCCTGGTGGCTGGGGGCGTCGCAGGCGCCTTGCTGGGCAACCAGGTGGGGGGCGGCACCGGCCGCACGCTTGCTACCGTTGCAGGAGCTGCCGGTGGCGCCTACGCGGGCCGGGAGATCGAAAAGAAGATCAAAACCCACACCGTCTGGGCCGTCACCGTGGAATTTCCGCGCAGCGGCAATGCGGTCTATGAATTCCAGAGCGACCCGGGCTTTCGCGTAGGCGAGACGGTGCGCAGAACCGACAACAGCATCACCCGGCCCTGAGAACAGGTTCCGAGGCCATCCCGGCGCGGGCCTGCGGGGCCCGCCCGGTTTGCGGGTTCGATGTGACGACGACCATGTGCGCTGCGGCAGTGCGCCGCCAGCGCCCACAGCGTCCGCTCATGCACTCTCTGCTTGCGCCTCAGGCTCTGTGCAGGTGGCGCCGCCGCAGCCGTGGATCAGCCCCTGCGGCAGGGCTTCGGGCGCGTGCACGGTGCCCGTTGCCGGATCGAAACCCACGCGGCGCAGGTGCAGCGCCAGCGCCGCATCCATGGCCTGCGTATGCTGTGGAAACCATTGCGCGAGTTCGCCCACCAGGGCGCGCACCATCGCCGGTTCGCCCTGCGCGAGCCGCGCCGCACCCTCTTGCAACACTTGCAGCACCACCTTGTGCTGGGTGCTGTGGCAGTTGCCCGAAGCAAAGCGGGTTGCCTCCATCCAGGCATCCTCGCGCGCGAAATGCGCCTCGGTGTGCGCCACGAGCGCCTTCCAGGCCGCGGGCAGGCGTGCTTCGTCGGCCGCGTCCACAGCGGCGAGCAGTTCGACGAATTCGCGGTGCGTGTCGTCCATCAGCGGCAATTCCAGCGCCAGGGCATCCGACCATTCGAGTGCGGCCATGTTCGATCTCCTTGCAGTCCAATCCGGGCGCGCAGCTTAGGGAAAGCCGCGCGTCGGGGTATTGATGCAGGTCAGGAAAATTGGGGTCAGATTCCAATTTCATCCAAGGTGCAGGGATCGCGCCGGAAATTGGAATCTGACCCCAATTTATGCAATTTCCGCGCTGCAAAGGCCGAGCGCAGCGAAGGCCCGTGTGGTATCCCCGCCCTTCTGTATGCGCCGAGGAGCGCAGCGCCCGGCGGGAAAAGGGCGCGCGATGTTTGAGCGAAGCGCAGCGCAGCGAGTTTCGCGCGACCCCGCCGGGTGCGAGCACCGCAGGTTGCCCTGACCGCCGAGCAGGCGGGCAGGGACGCAGACAGTAGGGTCGCCTTCTTTTGCCTACTTTTCTTGGCGAGACAAGAAAAGTAGGTGCGCCGCCGGGCGCAACTCCCGGCACCCGCCCTTTGCCCCTTCACCTTCGCAAATAATTGGAATCTGACCCCAATTTCGGTTCCCGATCACCGCCCCCATTGCCGTAGCCAGGTGTCGATTTCCTGCGCGGCTTGCTGCGCGGCTTCGGCGAGGGCGCGGGTGCCGCCGGCGGCATCGGGGCTCGCGGCGGGGCGCTCTATGATGAAGACGCGCTGGCCCAGCAGGGCAACGCCTGTGGAGCGCGGCTCGACCAGGGTGGCGCGCAGGCGCAAAAGGCCCACGCTGTCGCTGGGGCTTTGGAAGACCTGGCTGAATTCTTCGAGTTCCACGCGCAGCACGGCGGGGCGCGGCGCGCTCAGTGCGGCGGCGTCGTTGGCGTCGAGCAGCGCGCGGTGGCGGCCCAGCTCGGCGCGCAGGCGCTGCTGCACGAGCTGCGCGGGCGGCTGGCTCCAGCGCGCGAGCGTGTAGGGGCGCAGCTGCTGCGCGTTGGCGTAGGCCAGGCGGTACAGCACGGCGCTGCTGCCGTCGGTCAGGCCGCCGGCCTGCACCTCGGCCAGCGCCAGCGCTGGCAGCGCCGTGGTGCTTGCGGCTTGGGCAGGGGCCGAGGACGGCGCTGCGGCAGGCGCCAGGGACGGGGCTGCGGCAGGCGCCAGGGACGGGGCTGCGGCAGGCGCCAGGGACGGGGCTGCGGCAGGCGTCGCAGGGGGGCCGAAGTCATACATCAAGGGGCGCTGCGCTGGCGCTGGCAGGCCCGTGCAGGCGCTCAGGGCCGCGACCAGAAAAATTGCATGAAAAAAGGCTTTTGCGCAGGTATGGCTGGAACTGCTAACTATCATTTCAGGAGAAATCTTCATGGCTGGGCTCCGATGGCTGCGGCGGGGGCGGCAAAGTCGGGTTCGCCCGGCCCGGGCGGGGCGCGGCCGGGGCCGAAGAGCAGCACCTGCGGGTTGTCGGAGATGTTGCCCGCGACGCGCCCGAGCTGGCGCGCGGTGCGTGCGCTTTCCTCGGTGGCGCGGTTGATGCGCGGCAGGGTGCTGCCGCCGAACTGCTCGGCGGCGCGCGCGAAGGCCTGCGTCCCCAGCGTGATCTGGTCTATGGCGCCGCCCGCGGCGTTCAGGCGCTCGGTGGTCTGGCGGGCCTCCTGCGCGAGCGCTGCCACGCCACTGCCGGCCTGCTGCACGGCGCTCAAGGTTGCGGGCAGGCCCGCGAGCGCCGGGTCTATGCGCTGCATCAGGATGCCGTCCACATGCGCGGTCAGGGTGCGTAGCTGGCCCGCGGTCTGGCCGATCTGGTCGATGGCGTTGCGGATCAGCAGCTGGTTTTCGTCGCCCAGCAGTTGGTTCAGGCGGCGCGTGTTTTCTTCGATCTGGTGCAGGATGAGGGGTGCCTGCTCGGCGATTTGGCTCACGGGCGAGCTGCGCAGCGGCAGGCGCGGCAGGCCACTCGGGCCCGGCGGCAGCGGCGGCAGCGGCTTGTCGGCGTCGTCGAGCAGCACATGCGCAAGGCCGGTCACGCCCTGGTAGTTGAGCATGGCGAAGGTGTTGGCGCTGATGGGCGTCTGTTCGTTCACGGCGAGGCGGATCAGCACGTTGCCCTTGGCCTTGGGGTCGAAGCCTATGCGCGTGACCTTGCCCACGGCCACGCCCTTGTAGCGCACCGCCGCCTGCGGCTGCAGGCCGCTCACGCCGTCGGGGGTGGAGAGCTCGTATTCCTTGTAGTTCGCGTTGTCGCGCGTGAGCCAAAGCACCAGGCCCGCGAGCATGGCCAGCATCACGAGCACGAAGACGCCGGCGGCGATGGCATGCGATTTGTTTTCCATCAGGCCTCCTGAGGGGAAGTGGGGGCGGCGGGCGCCTCGGGCGCCAGCGCGAGCAGGGCGCGGCGCCCGCGTTCGCCGCCGAAAAATTCGCGCACGAACGGATGTGCAAAGTGCACCACCTCGCGCGGCGCACCGGTGACGATGACCTTTTTGTCGGCCAGCACGGCCACGCGCGTGCTCAGCGCGAACAGCGTGTCGAGGTCGTGCGTGACCATGACCACCGTGAGCCCTAGCGACTGGTGCAGCGCGCGCAGCAGCGTGCAGAATTCGTCCGAACTGCTCGGATCGAGCCCTGCGGTGGGCTCGTCGAGCAGCAACAGCGGCGGGTCCATGATGAGCGCACGCGCCAGCGCTACGCGCTTGACCATGCCGCCCGAGAGGTCGGCCGGCATGCGCGTGGCGTGCGCGGGCTGCAGGCCCACCATCTGCAGCTTGACCAGGGCCGCGTCGCGCACCAGCGCGGCGGGCAGCGTGCCGAGCTCCTGCAGCGCAAAGCCCACGTTGCCGAGCACGTCGAAGGCCGAAAACAGCGCGCCGTGCTGGAACAGCATGCCCACGCGGCTCGCCGCGCCCTCGCGCCCCATCTCGGCGGCGGGGTGGCCCAGCACCGTGACGCTGCCGCGCGTGGGCCGGGCCAGGCCCAGCATCTGGCGCAGCAGCACTGTTTTGCCCGTGCCCGATCCGCCCACGAGCGCGAGGATCTCGCCGCGCTGCACCGTGAGGTCCAGGTCCTGGTGCACGGCAAAGGCGTTGGCGCCCGTGCCGAACACCGTCCACAGGCCGCGCACCTCGACCACGGCTGCGGCGGGCAAAGCCGCTGCGGCCGGCGCGCCGGGTGTCTGGCCAGGGCTTGGCGTGGGCACGGCTCAGATTCCTATGTTCTTGAACGCCACGGCGAACAGCGCATCGACGAGGATCACCATGGTGACCGAGGTCACGACCGAGGCCGTCGTGCCTTCGCCCAGGCTCTGCGTGTTGGGCTTCACGCGCAGGCCCCAGTGGCAGCCTATGAGCGCGATCAAAAGGCCGAACACCACCGATTTGCTCAGCGCGAGCGTCAGGTTCGAGAATTTCACCGCGGCGGGCATGGCCTGCACGAAATACGCGGGCGAGACGCCCATGGACACGTCGGCCGCGAGCATGCCGCCGGTCAGCGCCGCGAGCGTGGTCCACACGCTGATGAGCGGCATGGCCAGCGCGAGCGCGAGCGCGCGCGGCAGCACCAGGCGAAAGCCGTGCGGGATGCCCATCACGCGCATCGCGTCGAGCTCTTCGGTCACGCGCATGACGCCGATCTGCGCCGTGATCGCCGAGCCCGAGCGCCCCGCGACCAGAATCGCGCCGAGCATGGGGCCGAGCTCGCGGATCAGCGAAATGCCCAGGATGTTGACGATGAACGACTCGGCGCCGAACTGGCGCAGCTGCAGCGACAGCAGATAGGCCAGCACCACGCCGATCAAGAAACCCACGAGCGCCGTGATCGGCAAGGCCGTGGCGCCCATGCGGTACATATGCCCGGAGATGTCGCGCCAGGGTGCGCGGCGCGGCGCGCGCACGAGGCGCAGCATGTCGAGCGCGAGCTGCCCCAGGAGTTCCAGCAGCTGCAGCGCGTGGCCCAGCGCGCGCAGCACCAGCACGCCCAGCCAATCGATCTGCGCGGCCGCGCTCCAGCGCGCGGGCGGCGGCGCCTCGGCCGTGAAGCGCGCGACGCGCTCGAACATGCCGCGCTGTGCATCGGTGAGCTGCAGGCGCTGCGGCCAGGCGCGGCCCCAGTGGTTCCACAGTAGCTGCGCGCCGACGTGGTCGAGCCACTGCAGCCCGCGCAAGTCCCAGCCCGGCGCCTGCGCTCCTTGCGCCGGGCAGGCGCGCAACTGCGCCTGCAGGACGCGCCACTGCGCACGCTGCCCGAACTCGGCCGCACCCCAGCGCCCCAGCAGTTGGGCGCAGGGGCCTTGCGGCGTATCGACCAGAAGGATGCGGGGGGCGGCGTCGCTCATCGGAAAAGGATGGTAACGAACTTGTGTGCCTGAGCGGGCTGGCGGGTTTCGGTGCCCGCAGGAATTTGAGCCAAATTGGCCTTCTGCCCGCGTACAGCTTGCCTCGGCAGCTATTTGTTAGATAGCTTTCGCGGCAACGAGACAAGCCGGGCCGCCGCAGCGCTACCATCTTGGCAGACCTTCTTCCCTCTCTCTGCCATGAGCGACACCACCTTCGACTACATCGTCATCGGCGGCGGCACCGCCGGTGCCCTGCTGTGCAAGCGCCTGAGCGCCGACGGGCGCAGCCGCGTGCTGCTGATCGAGGCCGGGCGCAAGGACGACTATCCCTGGATCCACATCCCGGTGGGCTACCTCTACTGCATAGGCAACCCGCGCACCGACTGGCTCTACCAGACCGAACCCGAGCCCGGTCTCAACGGTCGCCAGTTGCGCTACCCGCGCGGCAAGGTGCTGGGCGGCTGCAGCAGCATCAACGGCATGATCTACATGCGTGGTCAGGCGCGTGACTACGACCAGTGGGCCGCGCTCACGGGCGACGCGCGCTGGCGCTGGGACGCAGTGCTGCCCTACTTTCGTCGCCATGAAGACCACTGGCGGCTCGACCGCCCCGAGACCGCCAGCGAAGACTTCGCGCGCCTGCACGGCCACCGGCGCCTGGGCAGCACGGGTGAGTGGCGCGTCGAAAAGCAGCGCCTGCGCTGGGACATCCTCGACGCCTTCGCGCAGGCCGCGCAGCAGGCCGGCATCCCCGCGACCGACGACTTCAACCGCGGCGACAACGAGGGCGTGGGCTACTTCGAGGTCAACCAGAAAGGCGGCTGGCGCTGGAACACCGCCAAGGCCTTTTTGCGCCCCGCGTGCTACGGCCGGCCGAACTTCGAGATGTGGACGGGCGCGCAGGCGAGCCGCCTGCTCGTGCAGCGCCAGGCCGACGGCAGCCTGCGCTGCAGCGGCGTGCAGGTCTGGACGGGCCAGGAGATGGTCACGGCGCACGCGGCGCGCGAGCTCATCCTGAGCGCGGGCGCGATCAACTCGCCGCAGCTTTTGCAGCTCTCGGGCATAGGGCCGGGCGCGCTGCTGCAGCGTCACGGCATCACCGTGCTGCACGATCTGCCCGGCGTGGGTGCGAATCTGCAGGATCACTTGCAGATCCGCGCCGTCTTCCAGGTGCAGGGCGCACGCACGCTCAACACGCTGGTCCATTCGCTCTGGGGCAAGGCGCGCATAGGCCTCGAATACGCGCTGTGGCGCAGCGGCCCCATGAGCATGGCGCCCTCGCAGCTCGGCGCCTTCACGCGCAGCCGCCCTGAACTGCCGCACCCCAACCTCGAATACCACGTGCAGCCGCTCTCGCTCGACGCCTTCGGCGAGCCGCTGCACCGCTTCCCGGCCTTCACCGCGAGCGTGTGCAACCTCAACCCCACGAGCCGCGGCACGGTGCAGATCCGCAGCGCGCAGTTCACCGACGCGCCCGCGATCGCGCCGCGCTACCTGAGCACGCCCGAAGACCGCCAGGTGGCGGCCGACAGCCTGCGCGTGACGCGCCGCATCGTCGCCCAGCCCGCGCTGCAAAAGTACCAGCCGCAGGAATGGAAGCCCGGCCCGCAGTACCAGAGCGACGAGGAGCTCGCACGCCTCGCGGGCGACATCGCGACCACCATCTTCCACCCCGTGGGCACGACCAAAATGGGGCGCGCGGACGACCCCATGGCCGTGCTCGATGCCGAGCTGCGCGTGCGCGGCGTGGCCGGCCTGCGCGTGGTCGATGCGGGCGCCATGCCCAGCATCACGAGCGGCAACACCAACGCCCCCACGCTCATGCTGGCCGAGAAGGCTGCCGAGTGGATCCTCGCGGCACGTGGGCAGTGAGGCGTGCCATAAGACGAACAATGCTGCGAGCAGGTGCGCGGCCCTCGGGCAGGCGCACGCGGCGCGCGGGCAATGCCGGCCGGCCGTGCAGGCTCCTGGCCTGCGCCGTTACCATCGCCGCATGTCCAAGCCAGAGCCCCAACACCTCCATTCCGCGTACCGCTTCGCCGTCGTGGCCGAGCCCGAATACCTGCCCGAAGAATCCTCGCCCGGCGCGGGCCTGTACCGCTTCGCCTACACCATCACCATCACGAACACCGGCACCGCGCCCGCGCAGCTGATCGCGCGGCGCTGGGTCATCTGCGACGCGCACGGCCACACCGAAGAGGTCAAGGGCCTGGGCGTGGTCGGCCACCAGCCGCTGCTGCAGCCGGGCGAATCGTTCCAGTACACGAGCGGCTGCAGCCTGCGCACCGCGAGCGGCACCATGCACGGCCACTACTTCTGCGTGGGCGAGGACGGCACGCCGTTCGACTGCGAGATTCCCCTGTTCGTGCTCGAAGCGAGCGACCCCGACGCGCCCGGCACGGGCGCCAAAGGAAGGGTTTTGCATTGACGAGGCGCCGCCACGCCCCCGATCTGGCCGAGCTGCTCGCGGCGCTGGAGGCACCCGCGCCGCCGCAGCCCGACACGCTGCTGGAGCCGCAGGCCGGGCTGGTCGCGCGCCACCTCTGGCTGATGGGGTTGCTCGCCTGGGTGCGTGGGGCGCAGGATTCGGTGCCCGCGGCGCTTGACCGGCTGGGGTTGTTCATAGCCGCCGTGCAGGCCCGCCCGCCGCTGCGCGCACGCCTGCAAGCGTGCTGGGCCTTGCTGCTCGAGACCGTGGACGTGACCACGCTGCTGGCCGACTTCGGCTTCGCGCCGCGCACGGCGCTGCTCAGCGAGCTCGGCGCGCGCCTGCGCGAGCGCCTGTTGCCGCACAGCCCCGAGACCATAGACGCGGCCGAGCTGTTCACGCTTGCGTTGCCGAGCGCCTTCGATGCGCAATGGCTGCAGGCGCTGGATGCGGAAATGCTCGCGCGCTTGCAGGGGCTTCTGAAGCCAATCACTGAAGCAACACCCGAGGACGCCCAGACGCCAAGCCCGCAAACCGAAAGCCCGCAAGATGCCGCCGCCGGCCCCACGCTGTGGCAGCGCACGCTGCTCGACGCCATGACCTACTGCGCGGGGCAGATTCTGGCGACCGGCTTCGCGCCCGAGCTGCGCCTGCGCATGAGCGCGCAGGCGCGTGGGCAGCAGCCTTTTCATGCGCTGATCCGCGACGTGGAGAGCCTGCGCGTGGAAGTGCTGCACCCCTTGCGCACGCCCGAGCGGCTGCAGGCCACGGCGCAGCAGCTGCGCGCGCGCCTCGAAGCCTGCCGCGCCGCCGCAGCCACGGTGTATGCGCATTTCGAGGACGAGGGCATTTCGGTCGGGCTGGTGTTTCGCCTGCGCCAGCTGCGCGAGCGCATCGTGCGCGTGCGTGCCCTGCTCGACTGCGTGCTTGCGCCACAGCGCGCGCAGGCCGCCGCGCGCCTGCTGGCGCAACTCGTGCAGGTGCAGCAGCAGCGGCGCAGCCTGCGCGCGCTGTTGGCCACCAATGCCTCGCTGCTGTCCGCGCGCATCGCCGAGCGCAGCGCCGAAACGGGCGAGCACTACATCACGCGCACCGCGCACGAATACCGCGCCATGCTGCGCATGGCCGCAGGCGGGGGCGCGCTCATGGCGCCGACCACGCTGCTCAAGTTCGGCATCTACGCGCTCGCGCTGCCACCGTTCTGGGGTGGCTTCTGGGCGGGCATGAATTACGCGCTGAGCTTCGTGCTGATCCAGCTGCTGCACTGCACCGTCGCGACCAAGCAGCCCGCGATGACCGCGCCGGCCATGGCCGCCAAGCTGCACGAGCTCGGGGCCGGGGAAGCGGTGGAGTCCTTCGTCGATGAGGTCACGCACCTCGTGCGCTCGCAGGTGGCGGCGGTGCTGGGCAACGTGCTCGTGGTGTTTCCGGCGGTGCTGGCGCTCGCGGCGCTGCTCGCCTGGGTCACGGGCGCGCCGGCCATCAGCGCCGCGCAGGCCGGGCATGTGCTGCAGTCGCTGCATTTGCTCGGGCCATCGCTGCCGTTTGCGGCATTGACGGGCGTGCTGCTCTTTGCCTCCAGCATCGTCGCAGGCTGGGCCGAAAACGCCTTCGTGCTCTACCGGCTCGACTCGGCGCTGCGCTTCCACCCCGGCATCACGGCGTATCTGGGCAGCGCGCGGGCGGCGCGCTGGGCGCAGTTCTTGCGCCACAACGTCTCGGGCCTCGCGGCGAACGTGTCGCTGGGCTTCATGCTCGGTTTGGTGCCCGCGCTTGCAGGGTTTTTTGGTTTGGGTCTGGACGTGCGCCATGTCACACTCTCCACGGGCCAGGTGGCCGCGGCTTGTGCCGCGCTCGGCTGGCAGGTGTTGCAGCAGAGCGCTTTTTGGTGGGCGCTGGCCAGCTTACCGCTGATCGGCGCGCTCAACGTGGGCGTGAGTTTTTACCTGGCCCTTCGTGTGGCGCTGCGTGCGCGCAACGTCACGGGCGTGGAGCGCGCACGCATCTACGCCGCGCTGCGCGCGCGCTGGCGCCGCGCGCCGCTGAGCTTCTTCCTGCCGCCGCGCAGCGCGGCCTGAGCGGCCCCTTTCGGCCCCTGGGCTGGCGCGATGCGCTCCCCGGCGGCGCTACTGCGGCGCCCGCGCTTGCTGAAAAAGAAAGGAGTTTGCACAAGATGATGAACGCCATCCTCGACTTCTGGGCGCAGTGGCTGCGCCCCTCGGCCGGGCTGCCGGTGGTGCAGTGGTCGCTGCTGCTGGCCGTCGCGGCGCTGGCGGGCTCGTGGTGCCAGCGCTTCACCGGGCTGCCGCAGGTGCTGGGCTACGCCGCGGTCGGCACGCTCGCGGGGCTCGCGGGCTTCAACGGCGCGGTCTGGCCGCTGCAGGGCATCGCGCTGTTCCTGCTCGAATTGAGTCTGGCCGTGGTGCTGTTCGAGTGCGGCGGGCGCATCCCGCTGCGCTGGTTTCGCCACAACCCCATGGTGCTCGCGCAAAGCCTGCTCGAGTCGGCGCTGACCTACTTTGCCGTGGATGGCGCGCTGCGTTGGCTGGAGGTGCCGGCGCAGGTGGCCGGGCCGCTCGCGCTCGTGGCACTGGCGGCCTCGCCCGCGGTGCTCGTGCGCGTGGTGGCCGACACGCGCGCCACGGGCCCGGTGACCGACCGCGCCACGGTGCTCGCCACGCTTTCCACGCTGTGGGCGCTGGCGCTGGGCTCGGCGCGTGCCGAGCAGATGAACCGCCCGAACGAGGGCCTGCTGGGCGCAGTCCTGCCCGTGCTCATGGTGCTGGGCGTGTCCATCGCAGTGGCGGCGCTGCTCGCGCTCGTGCTGCGCCTGGCGCTGCGCTGGATGAGCCCCACGGGCGAGAACACCGCCGTGCTGCTGCTCGCGCTGATCGCCGCAGCCGCGGCCGTGGCCGCGCATCTGGGCGGCTCGGCGCCGCTCGCGGCGCTGCTCGCAGGCATGCTGCTCAAGCAGATTTACCCGCGCCCCTGGGCCTGGCCGCGCCAGCCGGGCAGCGCCGCGACGCTGCTGGGCATGCTGATGTTCGTGCTGGTCTCGGCCGTGGCCGCGCAGGCCGACTGGGATGCAGTCGTGACCCAGCTCGCGCTCACGCTCGTGGTCGTGCGCATGTTGGCGAAGATCGTGGGCGTGGCGCTGGGCAAGGTGGGCAGCGGCGCGAGCTGGAAGCAGGCATTTTGGGTGGGTGGCGCGCTCACGCCCATGTCTGCCGTCGCGCTGCTCTTGGTGTCGCAGTTCGCGAGCGCCGCGCCGGACACGGGCGCGCAGATCGCGCGCGTGGCGCTGCCGGCGATTTTGCTCATGGAGCTGTTGGGCGCAATGATCGCCACCGTGGCGCTCTACCGCGCGGGCGAGAGCCCCCGGCCCTTGGCGCCCCTGGCGCCGCTCGCGCGGCGCGTGCCGGGCAACGGTGCACGTGACAACAAGGGAGATGACCATGCCGCTTGAGCCTTTTTCGCATTCCGAGCCGCTGACGCTGGGCGTGGAGCTGGAGCTGCAGCTCGTGAGCACGCACGACTACGACCTCGCGCCCTACGCCGAAGACATGCTGCGCCTGGTGCGCAAGACCGCGCTGCCCGGCAACGTGGTGCCCGAGATGACGAGCAGCATGATCGAGATTTCCACCGGCGTGTGCCACACGGCCGGCGAGGTGCTGGGCCAGCTCGGGCAGATCCGCGACGCGCTCGTGCGCAGCGCCGACAAGCTCAACATCGCCGTGGTGGGCGGCGGCACGCACCCCTTCCAGCAGTGGCACGAGCGGCGCATCTACGACAAGCCGCGCTTTCGCGAGCTCTCCGAGCTCTACGGCTACCTGTCCAAACAGTTCACGATCTTCGGCCAGCACGTGCACATCGGCTGCCCCGACGCGGACGCCGCGCTGCTCATGCTGCACCGCCTCTCGCGCTACATCCCGCACTTCATCGCGCTGTCGGCGTCCAGCCCCTACGTGCAGGGGCACGACACGGCCTTCGACTCGGCGCGGCTCAATTCGGTGTTTGCGTTCCCGCTCTCGGGGCGTGCACCCTTCGTCTTGACCTGGGACGGGTTTGCGCAGTATTTCGACAAGATGACGCGCACCGGCGTGGTCAAGAGCATGAAGGATTTTTACTGGGACATCCGCCCCAAGCCCGAGTACGGCACGGTAGAGATCCGCGTCTTCGACACGCCGCTGACCATAGAGCGCGCCGCCGCGCTCGCGGGCTTCGTGCAGGCGCTGGGCGCGTGGTTCCTCGCCGAGCAGCCCTTCATGCCCGCCGAGGACGACTACCTCGTCTATACCTACAACCGCTTCCAGGCCTGCCGCTTCGGACTCGAAGCGGTCTATGTCGATCCGGCCAGCGGCGCACATCTGCCGCTGCGCGAACACCTGCTGCTGACCATGGAGCGCATCGCCGGGCACGCCGCGGCGCGCGGCGCGACGCCCGCGCTGCAGCTTTTGCGCAGCCAGGTCGAAGCCGGCCAGAACGACGCGCGCTGGCTGCGCGAATGCCAGCAGCGCGAGCAACTGCTCGCCGAGGTCAGCCGCCAGGCCGCGCTGCGCTTTCGCGGTGCGGCGGTGTGAGCCGCGCGCCAGGAACGGAAAAACCAAGGAGCCAGCGCATGGGAGAGTTCGAGCTGATCGCGCGCTATTTCACGCGCCCCGTGCCTGCACCCGCGCCGGGCGCAGCGGACACGGCGGGCCGCGTGGTGCTGGGCGTGGGCGACGACTGCGCGCTGCTCGCGCCCGCGCCGGGCATGCAGCTGGCCGTCTCGAGCGACATGCTGGTCGAAGGCCGGCATTTCTTTGCCGACGTCGCGCCCGAGCGGCTCGGGCACAAGGCGCTCGCGGTGAACCTGTCCGACCTGGCCGCGTGCGGCGCGCGGCCGCTCGCGTTCACGCTGGCGCTCGCGCTGCCCGAGGCGAATGAGGACTGGCTCGAAGGCTTTGCGCGCGGCCTGTTCGCGCTGGCCGACGCGCACGGCTGCGCGCTCGTGGGCGGCGACACCACGCAGGGGCCGCGCAACTTGTGCATCACCGTGTTTGGCGAGGTGCCCGCAGGCCAGGCACTGCTGCGCAGCGGCGCGCGGCCCGGCGACGAGGTGTACGTGAGCGGCACGCTCGGCGACGCCGCGCTTGCGCTCGCCGCGCTGCAGGGGCGCTTGCCAGCGCACTGGCGCCTGCCGAGCGCCGTGCTCGCCGCGGCGCGCGCGCGCCTCGAGCAGCCCACGCCGCGCGTCGCATTGGGCCTGGCGCTGCGCGGCGTGGCCAGCAGCGCGATCGACGTCAGCGACGGCCTGCTCGGCGACCTCGACCATATCCTGCAAGCCTCGGGCGTGGGCGCTTGCATAGACTGCTCGATTACTACTACGTTGATAGCTGCTTACGCTGATTTGACGGGCGCTAGAGGCCAATTTGACTCTGAATGTGAGCCTGAAATCGACGCTGAATTCCTGCGCCGCTGCACGCTCGCGGGCGGCGACGATTACGAGTTGCTCTTCACCGCCGCACCCACCCAGCGCGCCGCCGTCGCCGTCGCAGCGCAGGCCAGCGCCACGCCGGTCACGCGCATAGGACGCATAGAGGCCGCGCCGGGCCTGCGCCTGGTCGATGGCGCAGGGCGGCCCGTGCCGGCGCGCTACGCTTCGTTCGATCACTTTGCTGCAAGCAGCGCAGGGACGATTTCCAATTCCAAAGCGGAGGCTGGGTGAGCGACGGGGCTGGCAGCGAAGCCCGAGTTGTCCGCCACGGTCGGACGTTGCTGTCGCTGCGGCGCATTTACAGCCGGGGCTTCCAAGGATCGATGGACACGCAAGTCGCACGGGACATGGGCATCAAGAAATAATGGTGCGGCTGGCGGGGATCGAATTCTTGAAGCAGGGTATTCCTCCTTCCTACTGCGGCTTGGAGCCGGTTGGATTTGCCAGGGTTTTGCTGGCTGATTAACGCAACGGACGTGCGGCGAACCCCAGAGCCGACGGCGCTCCTATCCCGTGAGTTGGAACAGCTTGGAAGTGGCTGTGACCAGCCAGCGACCAGACAAGGTCTGTCAGTGGGAGTGTGCCGCAGGGCGGATATTCAGTTCAAAGCCCAAGGCTCTGATCACCTTGAACAGCGTATCGGAGCTAGGCGCCCGCTCACCCGAGAGGCTCTTGTAAAGGCTCTCGCGTGAAAGACCTGTGTCGCGGGCCAACTGCGTCATGCCACGCGCCTTGGCAATGTCCCCCAAGGCAGCAGCCAGCAATGCGCTATCACCCTCCTCCATCACGACAGTGAGGTACTCCGCCATCTCCTCCTCATTGGTGAGGTAGTTGGCTGCATCGAAAGTACGGGTCTTCAACTTGCTCATAGGTCAATCTCCTTGGCCAATGCCTGCGCGGCTGCAATGTCCTTTTGCTGGGAGGACTTCTCACCACCACCCAGCATCACCACCAACACTTCACCCCGCTGCACGTAATACATACGCCAACCGGGACCGAAAAACTCCCTCATCTCCCACACGCCTTCACCCACGGGCTTGACATCACCCAGGTTCCCCTGTGTCGCCTTCCGCAAACGTGCAACCAGTCTCACTCGCGTTCGCATGTCTCGCAAGCCTGCAAGCCAGCTGCTGAAGCGCTCAGTTTCAATGACGGTGAACATGGGCTCGATTGTATCCAGCAGGCTACATGTGTACAAGGACTGGAGCCCGCTCCCTCAGCTACCCGGTTTCCAACATCTGATTAGCAGGTGTTGACGCCGACCGAAAACTGAGCCACTTTTTGGTGTGATGCCGATCCAAATTTGAGCCAGGTGTTTTACCTACCCTGCTGTTTTTTGCAGCAAGGGACGCAAGAGGGTGATCACCATGGACATGATTGGCAAGATAAGGTGGATGCATCGCCGAGACAGAGGACCAGAAACAAAAACGCCAACCCGATCGGTTGGCGTTTTGTGAAGGTTTTGCTTGCTAAAACCGTGTGAGGGGTGGCGCGGCTGGCGGGGATCGAACCCACGACCCTTGGCTTCGGAGGCCAATACTCTATCCACTGAGCTACAGCCGCGAGCCGCCGATTGTCGCAGAAACGGCGGTGCGGCCGCCCTGCTGCCCAGCGGAACTTTGGCAATCGGCGAAAATGACCGCAAAGTCCTTTTATCCCTTCGTTTTTTGCCGGAAATTCCCCATGCCCACCGCCTCCTACCCCTCCCGCGTGAAGCTCGTCGATGTCGGCCCGCGCGACGGTCTGCAAAATGAAAAGTCGCCCGTGCCTGCGGCGGTCAAGATCGAACTCGTGCACCGCCTGCAGGACGCGGGTCTGCGCGAGGTCGAGGTGACCAGCTTCGTGAGCCCCAAGTGGGTGCCGCAGATGGCCGACAACGCCGAGGTGATGGCGGGCATTCAGCGCAAGCCCGGCGTGCGCTATTCGGTGCTCACGCCCAACCTCAAGGGCTTCGAGGCGGCGCTCGCGAGCCGGCCCGATGAGGTCGTGGTGTTCGGCGCGGCGAGCGAAGCCTTCAGCCAGAAAAACATCAACTGCAGCATCGCCGAGAGCATCGAGCGCTTTGCGCCGGTAGTGGAAGCAGCGCGCGCTGCCGGCATCTACGTGCGCGGGGCGATTTCCTGCGCCGTGGGTTGCCCCTACGAGGGCGAGGTGGCGCCCGAGCGTGTGGCCTACGTGGCGCAGCTGATGAAGCAGATCGGCGTGCAGCACGTGGGTGTGGCCGACACCATAGGCGTGGGTACGCCGCTCAAGGTGCAGCGCGCGATCGAGGCGGCGCTGCAGCACTATGCGCTCGACGACGTATCGGGCCACTTTCACGACACCTACGGCCAGGCGCTCGCGAACACGCTGGCGGCGCTGGCGCTCGGTGTGTGGCAGTTCGACACTTCGGTGGCGGGTCTGGGCGGCTGCCCTTACGCCAAGGGCGCGACCGGCAACGTGGCCACGGAGGACGTGGTCTATATGCTGCACGGCATGGGCATAGAAACGGGCATCAACCTCGACAAGCTCATCGACGCGGGCGTGTATATCAGCGATTTTCTGGGCCGCAAGACGCAGTCGCGCGCGGCCACGGCGATCTTGAACAAGCGCGCCGGGTAGAGAAGTCATGAACATGATGCAGCCAGCACAGGACCTGCAAAAACTCCCCGAGGGCGTGCAGCGCGTCAGCGCGCAACTGCAGGCGCTGGGGCACGCGCAATTGCCGCGCATGTTGGACGATGCGGCGCGCACGGCGCAGCAGGCGGCGGATGCGCTGGGCATCCTCGTCGGGCAGGTGGCCAAGAGCATCATCTTCCGGCGCAAGAGCGACGATGCCGCGGTGCTCGTGATCACCTCGGGCGACCGGCGCGTCGATGAGCGCAAGGTGGCGGCGCTCGTGGGCCCCATAGGCCGCGCCGACGCCGACTTCGTCAAGGCGCGCACGGGCTTTTCGATTGGCGGTGTGGCGCCGATCGCGCATGCCACGCCGCCCGTGACGCTGATCGACCGTGATCTGCTGCGCTTTGCCGAGGTCTGGGCCGCCGCAGGGCATCCGCACGCAGTGTTCCCGCTGCACCCGAGTGAGCTGCAGCGCTGGACGGGCGCCCCCGTTGTGGACGTGGTGGTCGATGCTGCTTCCGATGGGGCAGCTGGCTCAGCCAAACAATAAACACATGAACGCCGAAGAAACTACCAAACCCATAGCTGCCCGCGCAGGTCTGCTAGCGTCTGCGGGCTATTTTGATGCAGATTCCGACGAGGTCATCCCCTCGCCTTGCATCTCGGTGTGCCGCATGGCGCCCGACCAGAGCCATTGCGAAGGCTGCTTTCGCACCGTGGCCGAGATCCGGGCCTGGGCCAGCGCCGATAGCGCCGCACGCTTGGCCATCTGGGCGCGGCTCGCACAGCGCGCGGGCTTCGTTTTTCCTCCGCGCGCTGAGAGCCCTGTGTCGGAAAACCACACTGCCGAAGGCGCCTCCGCCCGCAAGCCATGAAGCACATCACTTTTTACCTCGACTTCCTCTCGCCCTACGCCTGGCTCGCGTTCGAGCGCCTGCCGCTCGCCTTGGAAGGGCTGAGCTACAGCGTGCGCTATCGGCCGGTGCTGCTGGGTGCGCTGCTCAAGCAGCACGGCAACCCCGGGCCGGGCGGCATTGCGCCCAAGCGCGACTGGACCTTCCGCCACGTAGCCTGGCTCGGACACGCGCTGGGCATTCCGCTCAAGATGCCGGCGCGCTTTCCGTTCAGCCCGCTGCCGCTGCTGCGCCAGGCGCTGGCCTGCAGCGACGACGGCAGCGTCAACCGCTTCGTTGCGGGCACGCTGCTGCGCCATGTGTGGCAGGGTGGGCAGGACGCGCTCGATCCGCAGCGTCTCGATGCGCTCGCGCAGGCCCTGGCCGAGCAGACGCGCCCCGGCCAGAGCAGCACGAGCGAGGCGCCCAAGGCGCTGCTGCGCGCCAACACCGACGCCGCGATCGCGCAGGGCGTGTTCGGCGTGCCGGCCTTCGTCGTCGATGACAAGCTGTTCTGGGGCCTGGACAGCCTGCCCATGCTGCGCGCCTACCTTACGGGCGACGCCTGGTTCGACGGCCCCGACTGGGACGCCGTGCGCCAGTTGCCCTCGGCCTAAAAGCTGCCGACCCTGGGCCGGTCACGTCATTTCCCGCATTGCGAAATGAATGATGCGGGTTTGACCTGAGTTTGTCAGAGCCTCGTCAGTTTGGCGTCAGAGTCGGGTCAGCGGCAGCCCGAAAAATGCCATGGCTCGCGTTGGGCGTTTGGCCCCGGCGCGGATCGCATGGCTTTTTTGAGGAGACAAACCCATGGCAACCCATCCCGCCCCCCGTCCCATGACGGCCGAGGAGAAGAAGGTCATCTTCGCCTCGTCGCTCGGCACCGTGTTCGAGTGGTACGACTTTTACCTGTACGGCTCGCTCGCGGCCATCATCGCCAAGCAGTTTTTCAGCGGCCTCGATGAAGGCTCGGCCTTCATCTTCGCGCTGCTGGCCTTTGCCGCAGGCTTCATCGTGCGGCCTTTCGGCGCGCTGGTGTTTGGCCGCCTGGGCGACATGATCGGGCGCAAATACACCTTTTTGGTGACCATCCTGATCATGGGCCTCTCGACCTTCATCGTCGGTATCCTGCCCAACTATGCGAGCATAGGCGTGGCCGCGCCGGTGATCCTGATCGGGCTGCGGCTGCTGCAGGGCCTGGCGCTCGGCGGCGAATACGGCGGCGCTGCAACCTACGTGGCCGAGCACGCGCCGCACGGCAAGCGCGGTGCCTATACCTCATGGATCCAGACCACCGCGACGCTGGGCCTGTTCCTGTCGCTGCTGGTGATTCTGGGCACGCGCACGCTCATGGGTGAGCAGGCCTTTGGCGACTGGGGCTGGCGCATTCCGTTTGGCGTGTCCATCCTGCTGCTGGCCGTGTCGGTGTGGATTCGCCTGTCGCTGTCCGAATCGCCCGCGTTCCAGAAGATGAAGGCCGAGGGCAAGACTTCGAAGGCGCCGCTGTCCGAATCCTTCGGCCAGTGGAAGAATCTGAAGATCGTGATCCTCGCGCTGGTCGGCCTCACCGCGGGCCAGGCCGTGGTCTGGTACACGGGGCAGTTCTATGCGCTGTTTTTCCTCACGCAGCAGCTCAAGGTCGATGCCGTCACGGCGAACCTGATGATCGCCGCGGCGCTGCTCATCGGCACGCCGTTCTTCGTGGTCTTCGGCGCGCTGTCGGACAAGATCGGCCGCAAGCCCATCATCATGGCGGGTTGCGCACTCGCCGCGCTGACCTACTTCCCGACCTTCAAGGCGCTGACCGAAGCCGCCAACCCCGACCTCGCCGCAGCGCAGGCCAAGAGCAAAGTGGTGGTCGTGGCCGACCCGGCCGAGTGCTCGTTCCAGTTCAACCCCACGGGCACGGTGAAGTTCACGAGCTCCTGCGACATCGCCAAGCAGGTGCTGGCCGCAAATTCGGTGAGCTATGAAAACGAAGCCGCGCCCGCCGGCACGCCCGCGGTCATCAAGATCGGCGATACGGTGATCCCGAGCTATTCCTCCAAGGGCCTGCCGCCCACAGAGGTCAAGGCCAAGGATGCCGCGTTCAAGAAGGCCGTGGCCGAGACGCTCAAGGCCGACGGCTACCCGACCAAGGCCGACCCCGCGAAGATGAACAAGGGCATGATGATCGCGCTGCTGACCTACCTTGTGCTCCTGGTGACCATGGTGTATGGCCCGATCGCCGCGATGCTGGTGGAGCTGTTCCCCACGCGCATCCGCTACACCTCGATGAGCCTGCCCTACCACATCGGCAACGGCTGGTTCGGCGGCCTGCTGCCCACGACCTCGTTCGCCATCGTGGCGCAGACGGGCAACATGTACAACGGCCTGTGGTATCCGATCATCATCGCGGCCATCACCGCAGTGGTGGGCACGCTGTTCGTGCGCGAAACCAAGGACGTCGATATCTACGCCAACGACTGACCCGCGCCGCGCCCGCAGCCCAGCCCCATGGAGACAGGCCCCGCGCCTGCGCCCATGGGGCTTTTTGCTGCGGCGATGCATGGCGGGCAAGGCGCGCCCGCATCCTTCGCAATGGCTGTGCCAACTTGGGGCGGTATGCTTTTTGCAAGATTGAATGTGGTGCAAATGTTGTAAATACACGTCAAACACGCACCAACTGTCATCAAAACGTCAACAAATTTCCTGAACTACCGCACTTTTCTCTACTATCGCGCCTCGGGAAAACCCTTGAGTGGCCAAGCCAAAAACCCATGCCATTCTTTTTTTCAGCAACCAATCTTCGTTCGGAGGAAGCCCCATGAAAGCCATGACCCGCATCGCCCTTGCAGCGCTGGCTGTGGCCGGCAGCAGTGCCGCCCTGGCCCAAAGCAGCGTGACGCTCTACGGCCGTATCAACACCTCGGTGGAGCGCGAAAAAATCGGTGACACCACGACCACCAAAATGAACAACAACGCCTCGCGTTTCGGTTTCAAGGGTGTGGAAGACCTGGGTGGCGGCCTGAAAGCGGGCTTCCAGCTTGAAAGTGGGTTTGATTCGAGCACGGGCGCACAGTCGAGCACGAGCTTCTTTGGCCGCCAGAGCGAAGTCAACCTCTCGGGCAACTTCGGCATGCTGCGCATGGGCCGCTGGATCGCCGAGTCGTACTTCGCCGTGGCCGACTACGGCGTGCTCGACGCCCCGAACTACGACACCGGCAACGCTTCGGACGCGCTGTATGGTTATCTGATGCGCGACGTCAACAAGGTGGCTTACCGCACCCCGCTGTTTGCGGGTTTGACGGTCGAAGGCGCCCTTTCGATGCACGAGCGCCAGCCCGTCTCGAGCACCATTCCCGACATGAAGAACGCCTACGACCTGGCCGTGAACTGGGAAGGCGGCCCGCTGGCGCTGGGCGCCGGCTACACCAAGGTGGGTGATGCCAACCAATTTGGCCTGCGCGCACACTACACATGGGGTCCGTTCCAGATCGCCGGCTACTACCAGCATGTCAAGAACTATGACAACGACTATTTGATCAATGCTGGTTCGCGCGACGTCTATCGCATCACCGGCGGCTACACCTTCGGCGCCTCCGACGTCGCCCTGGGCTTTGCACACACGAGCAAGCTCGACCACGTGGCCAACAGCGATGCCAACCAGGTCATCCTGGGCTACAACTACAACTTCAGCAAGCGCACCAAGGTGTATGCGATCTATACCCACGTGGACAACAAGGCTGGTGCCCGCTATGCCACGGGCATCACGGGTGCCAACCTGAGCACCTTCGGCGTCGGCATGGCTCACAACTTCTAAGCATCCGCAGCATCCGCATGGCCTTGGCGCCATGCGCTCTCGCATTGCGACTCCTATTGGCCTTGCAGTCTCACGGCTGCAAGGTTTTTTTATTGCCTTGCGTGGGGGCGGTCCTCAGCGTAAAAATTTGCCGTCGGGGCCGACGATCGAAAGATCGGTAAATACCAGGCCCGTGTGGTCGTCCGGTGCGTAGCTCAGTTCCATCCCCCCCAAGTCGAATTTGCGGATGCTCTCGAGTGCGGTACGGAGCTTTTCGCGCGTGGGCTGCGGGCCAGCGCGCTGCAAGCCTTCGACCAGCACCTTTGCGGCGGCAAAGCCTTCCAACATGATGGGGCTCAGTTCTGCTGCGCTCTTGTTCTGCGCCTTGAGCAAGGTCTGTGCTTCCTTGACGATGGCGTAGGCGATGGAGCGCTCGCTGGGGAATACCTGGGTGATCACCACACCACGCGCGTTTTCGCCCAGGCTTTTGACGAAACCGCTCGACGCGTTGTTCGACAGAGTCACCACCTGCGCTGCGGAACCCGCGGCGCGCAAGGCCTGTACCGCATCGGCAACCGCCTTGCCCGACCCAAGCACCAGCACGGACTGAGCGTCGGTTTTGACCACCTGCTGTACCAGTGGCGCGAAGTCGGGCTTGGCGCGATCGAATTTGGCCAACACCACGGGGTTCAGCTTGGCAGCCGTCATTCCTTTCTGTGCCCCAGCCAGCGCATCGGCACCGAAACTGTCGTCGACGTACAGCACCGCGATACGCTGTACGCCAATGGTTGCCAGGTGCATTACCGCCTTTTCCGCCTCGCGCTGGTAGGAGGAGCGTACGTTGAACACGTGCTTGTTCACGGGCTGGTGGAACACCATGGCACCGGTCGAAGGGGCGATCAGGGGCACGCCGTATTTTTCGAGCAGTGGCAGGATTGCCTCGTTGTGCGGCGTGCCGCGGGTGAGAAAAAGTGCCAGCACGTTTTTCTCTTCGATGAGCTGGCGCGCATTTTCCGCAGCGAGCTTGGGGTCGAACTTATCGTCGAGCGAAATCAGCGTGATCTTCTGTCCCAACACACCACCGCGTGCGTTCACGTGATCCAGGTACAGCCTGGCGCCGGCCGTGGTCTCCTGCACGCTCGCGGCGACGATGCCCGAAAACCCCGCCGTCTGCCCGATCAGTAGATCGGCATGGGCGCATAGGCTAGCGACGGCCAGGGCAAGGCCTGCCCATAGTGACATCCAACGTTGCATTTCCTTCTCCTCTGAGGGTAGTACTCGCTGACAAACAGGTATTCAGTCTAACGGACATGACGTGAGGCACACCCCTCCTACAATGCCCCGCCTCACCCACACACGACCCCCATTGCAGCCATGACCCAGGGACTGATACGCATCCGCGGCGCGCGCCAGCACAAGCTGCAGAACCTCGACCTGGACCTGCGCACGGGCGAGCTCACCGTGGTCACGGGGCCCAGTGGCTCGGGCAAGTCGAGCCTGGTGTTCGACACGCTCTACGCCGAGGGCCAGCGGCGCTACGTCGAAACCTTCAGCGCCTACGCGCGCCAGTTTCTCGACCGCATGGACAAGCCCGCGGTGGACAAGGTCGAGGGCGTGCCGCCGGCGATCGCGATCGATCAGGCCAACCCCGTGCGCAGCTCGCGCTCCACCGTGGGCACGATGACCGAGCTCAACGACCACCTCAAGCTGCTGTTCGCGCGCGCGGGCCGGCTGTTCGACCGGCAGACCGCGCTGCCCGTTCAGCACGACACGCCCGAGAGCATCTACGCCGAGCTGCAGCGGCGCTGCGCCGCCGACGATGCGCGCATCGTGCTCACCTTTGCCGTGACCGTGCCCGCGGGCACGCCGCCCGAGCAGATCGAACAATGGCTGTCGGCGAGCGGCTTTACCAAGGTGCAGGCCGAGCGCGAAGTGCCCGGCGCGCCGGGGCAGCCGCCCGTCAAGGTGCTCGACGTGGTGGCCGACCGCTTTCGCTGGAGCGTGGCCGACAAGGCGCGCGTAATCGAGGCGATCGAGCTCGCGCTGCAGCGCGGCGGCGGGCAGCTCACGGTGTACCGCCTGCCTTCGGGTGGCAAGGACGAGGCCAAGGACGAGGCCAAGAACGAGGCCAAGAACGAGGCCAAGGGCGATGGCGACGGCGCCCCCGAGTGCTGGCGCTTTTCCAGCGGCCTGCACTGCCCTGACAGCGGCCTCCACTACCACGAGCCGCTGCCGTCGATGTTCTCGTTCAATTCCGCCGTGGGCGCGTGCCCCACGTGCCGCGGCTTTGGCCGCGTGATCGGTGTCGATTGGGGCCTGGTGATCCCCGACGACAAGCTCACGCTGCGCGCCGGCGCGATCAAGCCCATACAGACGCCCGCCTGGAAAGAGGTGCAGGCCGACCTGCTGCGCCACGCCGAGGCCGCGGGCATCCCGCGCGACACGCCCTGGAACCGCCTCACGCCCGAACAGCAGCACTGGGTGCTGCAGGGCGCGCCGGGTTGGTCGGGCCAGTGGCAAAAGCAGTGGTACGGCATCCAGCGCTTTTTCGACTACCTCGAGAGCAAGGCGTACAAGATGCACATCCGTGTGCTGCTGTCCAAATACCGCAGCTACACGCTCTGCCCGGACTGTGGCGGTGCGCGCCTGCACAGCGAGAGCCTGCTGTGGCGCGTGGGCAGCAAGGCCGCGGCCGACGCCGTGCTGGAGCCCGCGCAGCGCTTTCTGCCCGTGGGCCTGCCCTGGAGCCGCACGCAGCTCGAGGCGCTGCCGGGCCTGTGCCTGCACGACCTGATGCTGCTGCCCATCGCGCGGCTGCGGCGCTTTTTCGCGCTGCTCACCGACGAATTGCAGCAGGCGCAAAACGCTTCCGAATCAGGAGCTGCCAGCGCTTTACCCACGAGCGCCAAGGGCGGATTCGACCTGAAATCGCACGGCGAGGCGCAGGCGCTGCGCCTGCTCTACGACGAGATCGCCACGCGCCTGCGCTACCTGTGCGATGTCGGGCTGGGCTACCTCACGCTCGACCGGCAAAGCCGCACGCTCAGCGGCGGCGAGGTGCAGCGCATCAACCTGACCACGGCGCTGGGCACCTCGCTGGTCAACACGCTGTTCGTGCTCGACGAGCCCAGCATCGGCCTGCACCCGCGCGACATGCACCGCATCACCGAGGCCATGCTGCGCCTGCGCGACGCGGGCAACACGCTGGTGGTGGTGGAGCATGACCCGGCCGTGATGCTCGCGGCCGACCGCGTGATCGACATGGGGCCGGGGCCGGGCGCGCAGGGCGGGCGCATCGTCTTCGACGGCAGCCCCGCAGCGCTGCGCCAGGCCGACACGCTCACGGGCGCGTACCTGAGCGGGCGCAAGCAGGTCGGCTTCGGCTACAAGCGCCGCGTGACCGAGGCCACGCCGCGCCTGATCCTCGAAGGCGCGCGTGCGCACAACCTGCAGAACGTGACGGTGGAGTTTCCACTGCAGCGCATGGTCACCGTGACGGGCGTGAGTGGCTCGGGCAAATCGACGCTGATCCAGGACATTCTCGCGCCTGCGCTGCTGCGCCACTTCGGCAAGCCCACCGAGCCGCCGGGCGCGCACGACAGGCTGCTCGGCGCCGACCACCTGAGCGACGTGGTCTTCGTCGACCAGTCGCCCATAGGCAAGACGGCGCGCTCCAACCCCGTGAGCTACGTCGGCGCCTGGGACGCCATCCGCGCCCTGTTCGCCGACGCACCGCTCGCACGCCAGCGCGGCTACACCGCCACCAAGTTCAGCTTCAACAGCGGCGACGGCCGCTGCCCCACCTGCGGCGGCTCGGGCTTCGAGCATGTCGAGATGCAATTCCTCAGCGACGTCTATCTGCGCTGCCCCGACTGCAACGGCCAACGCTACCGCCCCGAAATCCTCGAAGTCACGATCGAGCGGAAATGGGGGTCAGAGTCGAAATTGGGGTCAGAGTCCAATTTCCCCGCCACTGCGGGCGCACCACATAAATTGGGGTCAGATTCCAATTATTCCGACGACCTCGAAAGCGGGGCGAAATTGGAATCTGACCCCAATTCCGCCAATTCTGCAGAAAAAGGCCAGAAATTGGAATCTGACCCCAATTTTGGCTTCAGGCGCCTGAACGTGGCGCAGGTGCTGGAGCTGACGGTGGCTGAGGCGGTGCAGGTGTTTGCGCAGGATCGCGAGGTGCTGCGCATGCTGCAGCCGCTCGTGGACGTGGGGCTGGGCTATCTGGCGCTGGGGCAGCCCGTGCCTACGCTGAGCGGCGGCGAGGCGCAGCGCCTCAAGCTCGCGGGCTTTCTGGCGCAGGCCGCCAAGAGCGCGTCGGTGAGCCGCCAGCCGCTCGCGCGCAAGGGCACGCTGTTTTTGTTCGACGAGCCCACCACGGGGCTGCACTTCGACGACATCGCCAAGCTCATGCGCGCGCTGCGCAAGCTCCTGGACGCGGGGCATTCGCTGATCCTGATCGAGCACAACCTCGACGTGATCCGCGCGAGCGACTGGCTGATCGACCTGGGCCCCGAAGGCGGCGACGCGGGCGGGCGCATCGTGGCCGAGGGCACGCCCGAAGACCTGCGCCAGCATCCAACCTCCCACACCGGTTGGGCGCTGCGCGACTATGACCAGACGCTGGGCCTGGGCGCAGGCGCCGTGCAGGAGGCCGCGCCAGAACTCCTGAAACAGGAGCTGCAAGCGCAAGCGGGACGGGCACTAGGGGCAAAAAACACCATAGACATCGTGAACGCCACCGAGCACAACCTGCAGCACCTGAGCGTGCAGATTCCGCGCGGGCGCTTCAACGTGGTCAGCGGCGTGAGCGGCTCGGGCAAATCGACACTGGCCTTCGACATCCTGTTCAACGAAGGCCAGCGCCGCTACCTCGAAAGCCTCAACGCCTACGCGCGTAGCATCGTGCAGCCCGCGGGCCGGCCCGAAGTCGATGCGGTCTATGGCATTCCGCCCACGGTGGCGATAGAGCAGCGCCTCTCGCGCGGCGGGCGCAAGAGCACGGTGGGCACGAGCACGGAAATCTGGCATTTCCTGCGCCTGCTCTACGTCAAGCTCGGCGTGCAGCACTGCATCCACGACGGCGCCGCGGTGCAGCCGCAAACGCCCGAGCGCATCGCCGCGCAGCTGCTGCAGCAATTCCGCGGCCAGCACATCGGCCTGCTCGCGCCGCTGGTGCAGGGGCGCAAGGGCATTTACACCGAGCTTGCCGAGTGGGCACGCACGCGCGGCTACAGCCACTTGCGCGTGGATGGTGAATTCGTACCCACGGCCCCATTCCCGCGCCTGGATCGCTTCAAAGAACATAGCATCGAGCTGCCCGTGCTGAGCCTGCACGTGACGCCCGAGACCGAAGCCCTGCTGCGTGATGGCCTCACGCGCGCGCTCGAATTGGGCAAGGGCGTGCTGCACGTGCTCGCGCCGCTCGACGGCCTGGCCGAGGCGCTGGCCGCGGGCGCCTCCACGGCCGCGGTCGGCACGCTGCAGGTGTTTTCCACCACGCGCGCCTGCCCGGTGTGCGCGACCAGCTATGCCGAGCTCGACCCGCGCCTGTTTTCGTACAACAGCAAACACGGCTGGTGCCCCGACTGCGTGGGCACGGGCGTGCTGCTGAGCAAGGAGCAGCGCAAGCTGTTCGACGATTCGCAACGCGCCGACGACGCCAAGGGCCGTGAGCAGACCTTTGCCGAGCCCGAGGTCGAAGACCTGGCCGACACCGTCTGCCCGACTTGCCAGGGCACGCGCCTGAACGCCACGGCGCGCGCGGTGCTACTGGAATTGCCGGGCGCCGGGCCGCTTGTCGACACCGACACCGACACCGACACCGACACCGACACCGACGCTGCCAGCGCCACGGCCGGTGCAGCCGCTACCGCCGGCATCGCCATCACCACCCTCGCGCGCCAGAGCGTGCGCGAACTGCGCCGCTGGTTCGCGGGGCTGCGCCTGCAGGGCCGCGCGGCCGAGATCGCGCGCGACCTGCTGCCCGAGATCCAGAGCCGCCTCGCCTTCCTCGAAGAAGTGGGCCTGGGCTACCTCACGCTGGAGCGCGGCGCGCCCACGCTCAGCGGCGGCGAGGCGCAGCGCATCCGGCTCGCGGCGCAGCTCGGCAGCAACCTGCAGGGTGTGTGTTACGTGCTCGACGAGCCCACCATCGGCCTGCACGCGCGCGACAACCGCGTGCTGCTGCGCGCCCTGCAGCAGCTGCGCGACCAGGGCAACACGCTGGTGGTGGTCGAGCATGACGAAGACACGCTGCGCGCCGCCGACCACCTCATCGACATCGGCCCCGGCGCGGGCCGGCGTGGCGGGCGCCTGGTGGCGCAGGGCAGCGTGCAAGACCTGGCCGCAGAACCTGCCTCGCAAACCGGGCGCTACCTGCTGCACGCCATGCGCCACCCGCTGCAGCCGCGCCGCCCCGTGGTGCCCGACCCGGCTTGGGAAGGCGGGCGTTCTGCAGCCCCGCAAAACGCTATGGATAAAGAAGCTGATAGCGCTTACCCCATCAGCACAAAAGCCGAATTTGACTCCGAAAACATGCAGCCCGCCGAATGGCTGCGCCTTTACGGCGCGCAGCTGCACAACCTGCAGCAGCTCGACGTGCGCGTGCCGCTGCGCCGCCTGGTCGCGGTCACGGGCGTGAGCGGCTCGGGCAAATCGACGCTCGCGCGCGAAGTGCTGCTGCGCAACGTGCAAGCCTGGGTGCAGCAGCGCAGCACGCGCGCCGGGCGCGAAGCCATGGACGCGGGGCGCGCGCCGGCACTCGTGGGCTGCACGGGGCTCGCGGGCTTCGAGACCATTGACCGCGTGCTCGAAGTCGATCAGACCCCCATAGGCAAGACGCCGCGCAGCTGCCCCGCGACCTACATCGGCTTTTGGGACACGGTACGCAAGCTGTTTGCCGAAACGCTCGAAGCCAAGGCGCGCGGCTGGGGGCCGGGGCGCTTTTCGTTCAACACCAGCGCGGGGCGCTGCACGAGTTGCGAGGGCCAGGGCATACGCACCATAGGCATGGCCTTTTTGCCCGACGTCAAAGTGCCGTGCGAAGCCTGCCACGGCGCGCGCTTCAACCCCGAGACGCTCACGGTGCGCTGGCGCGGCAAGAGCATTGGCGACGTGCTGCGCATGGAAGTCGATGAGGCGGTGGAATTCTTCGCGAGCATGCCCAGCATCGCGCACCCGCTGCAGCTGCTGCAGGACGTGGGCCTGGGCTACCTCACGCTGGGCCAGCCCAGCCCCACGCTCTCGGGCGGCGAGGCGCAGCGCATCAAGCTCGTGACCGAACTCAGCAAGGTGCGCGACGAAGTCGGGCGCCGCGGGCAAAAGGCGCCGCACACGCTCTACGTGCTCGACGAGCCCACCGTGGGCCTGCACATGGCCGACGTGCGTAGGCTCATCGATGTGCTGCACCGCCTGGTCGACCATGGCCACAGCGTGCTCGTGATAGAGCACGACCTGGACCTGATCGCCGAGGCCGACTGGGTCATAGACCTGGGCCCCGAGGGCGGCGCCGAGGGCGGGCGCATCACCGCCGCGGGCACGCCTGAAGCCGTCGCGCAACAGCCCATTCCCACGGGCCAGGCCCTCGCGCCGGTGCTCGCGCGCGGAGCGGACGGCGCGCCGGCCTGACCAGGCGCGCGCCGCCTTTGGGGTGTGAGCTTACGCGGCGTCGGCTGCCGCGATCACCCCGCCGCCCAGGCACACCTCGCCCGCGTAGAGCACGGCGCTCTGGCCGGGCGTGACGGCCCATTGCGGCGTGGCGAATGCGAGGCGGAACTGGTCGCCCTGCGTGTGCACCAGCGTGCACGCGGCGTCGGGCTGGCGGTAGCGCGTCTTGGCCGCGTAAGCGCCGGGCGCGGGCGGCTGGCCGGCGATCCAGCTGGCGTCTTGCGCGTCCAGGCGCTGCGAGAGCAGCCAGGGGTGGTCGTGCCCCTGCACCACGCGCAGCACGTTGGTGGCCAGCTCCTTGCGCGCGACGAACCAGGGCGCGTGCACAGCGCCGCCGCGCTGCGCGCCGCGCTCCTTGACGCCGCCTATGCCCAGGCCCTGGCGCTGGCCCAGGGTGTAAAAGCTCAGGCCCACGTGCTCGCCGAGCTTGCGCCCCTTGTCGTCGAGGATGGGGCCGGGCGTGTGGCGCAGGTAGCGCTGCAGGAATTCACGAAACGGCCGCTCGCCGATGAAGCAGATGCCGGTCGAGTCTTTTTTCTGCGCGTTCGGCAGCCCGATCTCGGCGGCGATGCGGCGCACCTCGGACTTTTGCAGCTCGCCCACGGGGAACAAGGTCTTGGCCAGCTGCGCCTGGTTCAGGCGGTGCAGAAAATAGCTTTGGTCTTTGCCGGCATCCAGCCCCTTGAGCAGCTCGAACCGCCCGCTCGCCGGGCTCTGGCGCACGCGCGCGTAGTGGCCGGTGGCGATTTTCTCGGCGCCCAAGCGCATGGCGTGGTCGAGAAAGGCCTTGAACTTGATCTCGGCGTTGCACAGCACGTCGGGGTTGGGCGTGCGCCCGGCCTCGTACTCGCGCAAAAATTCGGCGAACACGCGGTCTTTGTATTCGGCGGCAAAGTTGACATGTTCGATGTCGATGCCCAGCACGTCGGCCACGGCCGCGGCATCGACGAAATCGACGTTCGACGCGCAGTATGCGCTGTCGTCGTCATCCTCCCAGTTTTTCATGAAGATGCCGACGACCTCGTGCCCCTGCTGCTTCAGAAGGTAGGCCGACACGGCGGAATCCACCCCGCCCGAGAGGCCCACGACGACGCGGTATTTGTGCATGGGCGGAATTATCCCGCGCCATGCCGGCTGCGGGCAGCGGCTTGCGGCGTCAGGCGCCGTTCCACACGCTCGCGTCGGTGTGGATCAATTCGAGCGGATGGCGCTGCCCGCCCAGGTAATCGTGCAGGCATTGCAGCAGTACCGGGCTGCGGTGACGCTCGGCGCAGGCGCGGATTTCGTCGGGCGTGAGCCACAGCGCGCGCACGATGCCCTCGTCGAGCTGGCGCCAATCGTGGTGCGTGCCCACCGTGCCCGCAAAGGCGAAGCGCAGGTAGGTGATGTCGTCGCCCGTGCGCGTGCGCCGGAAGCGGTTGAGGTAAATGCCCACCAGCGCCGTGGGCGTGAAGTCGTAGGCCGTCTCCTCGAGCACCTCGCGCACGCAGGCTTCGATCGGCGACTCGCCCGGGTCCAGGTGCCCCGCCGGGTTGTTGAAGCGCAGGCCGTCGGCCGTGTCTTCCTCGACGAGCAGAAAGCGGCCGTCGCGCTCGATCAGCGCCGCCACGGTGACATTGGGTTTCCAGCGGTTCGGCATGGCGCGCATTATCGCCATGCGGCCTGAGGCTCTGGCTCGGGGCGCGGCTGACATCCCGGCGCAAAACACAAGCCGTCAAAATACCGGCATGACTTCGCCCACCACACCCTCTGCCCCCGCCGGCACGCTGCCCGCGCTCGCGCCTGACCCAGCCACCCCGCCGCGCGCCCTGGCGCTCGAAGGGTTGACGAATTTTCGCGATCTCGGTGGCTACCCTGGGCTGCAGGGGCGGCCCGTGAAGTGGCGCCGGCTGTTCCGCTCGGACCAGCTCGGCGCGCTCACGCCGGCCGACCAGCAGCGGCTCGCAGAGCTGGGCATCGCGCGCGCAGTGGACTTTCGCGGCATGCACGAGCGCGCCGCACAGCCCTACACGCTGCCGGGCGTGACGCAGTACGCGCTGCACGTCGAGCCCATGGTGGTGCAGCGTGTGCAGGAGTTGCTGCAAAAAGGCAGCGCGCCCACACCGGCCGAGACCGTGCGGCTCATGCAGGACACCTACCGCGCCTTCGTGCACGACAACGCGCCGCGCTTTGCCGAGCTGCTGCAGCTGCTGCTGGCCAGCGACGCACCGCTGGTGTTTCACTGCACCGCGGGCAAGGACCGCACGGGCTTTGCCGCCGCGCTGATCCTGCTCGCGCTCGGCGTGCCGCGCGACGTGGTGATGCAGGACTACCTGCTGACCAACGCGCTCTACCGCCCGCCGTTCCTCGCCTCGTCGAGCACGCCGCGCGAAGTGCTCGAAGTGATCTGGTTCGTGCGCGAGGATTTTCTGGACGCCGCGCTGCGCCTGATCGACGCCGAATACGGCGGCCCTGAGCCCTACCTGGAGCGCGTGCTCGGCCTGAACGCCGCGGCGCGCGCCAAGCTGGCGCAGCTGTATCTGCAGCCGCCGAACGGATAACCGCTTTGTTTTAAATAGCTGCCTGTGCTTGATATATCTGCGCAAACGGCCAAAAAGACCATTAATCTGAAAGCGTCCCGCGCACGCTGCCCAGATAAGCGTGCAAGGCCGTGCGCGCCTGCCGCGCGAGCAGGGCGCGGTCGGGCGCGGGGCTGGCGCTGAGGTAGGCGTGCGCGAACAGGCCGTACAAAATGGCCTGGCACACCTGCGCGGCCTCGCGCCGGGGAAAGTGCGGCGGCAGGTCGCCGGCCGCGTCGAACGCGCCCATCCAGGCGCCGATGAAGCGCTCGTACATCTTGCGGTACGCAGCCGCGTCCGACTGGTGGCGCTCAAGCAGGTAGTGCGCCGTCCATTCCTCGGGCGGGCCGCCGTGCGCAGCGAGCTGCGCGGCCACCACGGCATCGACGATCGCGTCCAGCGGCTGCCCGGCGTGCTGCGTCACGGCGGCGTGCTGCGCGAGCAGCAGGGACTTGGTGCGCAGGTGCAGGCTCACGCGCGCCAGGTCCTGCTTGCTCGCAAAGTATTCGTAAAAGCTCCCCAGCCCCGTGCCCGCCAGCGCCACGATCTCGCGGATGGTCACGTCGGCATAGTCTTTTTCGACCAAAAGCCGAACAAAGGCCTCCTGCAGCGCGCGGGCGGTGTGCAAGGCGCGCGACTGGCGCGGCCTTCTTCTGCGGTTTGCGGGGGTGCGGCGGGGCTTCATGAATCCGAACACCTTGGCAGGCGGTGGCCCATAGAATTTTCCGACACCAGTATCCATCATCAGGAGACCCCATGACCGCCACCCTCGCCAGCCCCCAAGCGGGCGTCCACCCCGACAACCAGGTGCCCGAGCTCAAGGACTACAACCTCTACAGCAGCGACCCGGTGCTGCGCCGCGCCGTGGCGCGCGGCGGGGCGCAGTGGCGCGAAGCGGAGTTGCTGCGCCAGGGCGCCGAATACGGCGCCGAGGCCACGCTGCGCGCCGCCGAGGACGCGAACCGCTACGCGCCCGAGCTCGTCGCCTTCGCGCCCATGGGCCAGCGCATCGACCAGATCAAGTTCCACCCCGCGTGGCACCAGATCATGGCGATCGCGCGGCGCAACGGCATCGCCAACCTGCCCTTCACCGACGCGCGCCCCTCGGCCTGGACGGCCTACGGCGCGTCGCTGTTCATGCACAGCCAGATCGAGGCCGGCTCGGCCTGCCCGACCACCATGACCAAGGCCTGCATCCCGGTGCTGCGCCGCAACGCGCCGCTGTACGCGCTCACCGCGCCGCTGCTGGCCTCGCTCGAACACGATGCGCGCGACATTCCGCTCGTGCAAAAGCGCTCCATCGCAGTCGGCATGGGCATGACGGAAAAGCAGGGCGGCAGCGACGTGCGCACCAACACCACGCGCGCCGTGCCCGCGGGCAGCGGCCCCTGGGGCGACGAATACCTGCTCACGGGGCACAAATGGTTTTTCTCGGCGCCCATGTGCGACGGCCATCTGGCGCTCGCGCGCACCGACGCGCACGGCCCGAGTTGCTTTTTCGTGCCGCGCTGGCGCCCCGACGGCAGCAAGAACCCCATCCACCTGCTGCGCCTCAAGGACAAGGTGGGCAACCGCTCCAACAGCGGCTGCGAGGTCGAGTTCCACGAGGCCTGGGGTGTGCGCGTGGGCGAGGAGGGGCGCGGTATCCCGACCATTATCGAGATGGCGACCTACACGCGGCTCGATTGCGCGCTCTCGAGCGCCGGGCTGCTGCGCCAGGCGCTGGTGCAGGCGCTGCACTATGCGCGCCACCGCCACGCCTTCGGCCGCGCGCTCGCCGAGCAACCCATGATGACCGAGCTGCTCGCCGACCTCGCGCTCGAATCCGAGGCCGCGACGCTGCTGGCCATGGACCTGGCCGGGCGCTTTGGCTCCGATGAGGCGCTCGACGGCGCGTGGCGGCGCATCATGACGCCCGCGGCCAAGTTCTGGGTCTGCAAGCGTGCCGTGGCCCTGACCGGCGAGGCCATGGAGGTCTGGGGCGGCAACGGCTACGTCGAAACCAGCGGCCCCATGGGCCGGCTGTTCCGCGAGGCGCCAGTGAATTCGATCTGGGAGGGCTCGGGCAACGTCATGTGCCTGGACGTGCTGCGCGCCATCGCGCGCCAGCCCGAGGACGCGCAGCGCCTGCTCGAGCATCTGCACGGCGTGGCCACAGCAGCCGCCGCACCGCCGCTCGTGGCGCAGGTGCGCCAGTTGCGCGCCGCGCTCGCGCAGCCGCCTGCCGAGCTCGAACGCCAGGCGCGCCGCTTTACCCAACGCCTCGCGCTCAGCGCGCAGGCCTGCCTGATGCTGCAGCACGCGAGCGCCGAGGCCGCAGGCGCCTTCATCAGCAGCCGCTTCGACCCCGACTGGGGCCCGGTCACGGGCATCAGCAGCGGCACGAGCGAGCCGGCCGCGCTGCTGCGCGCCGCCTGGGCGGGGTGAGGGGGATGCGTGGGAGGATGCAGATTGGCGTGGCCCGGACGGCTTGGTGCGGCGCGGCTGCGGCCAGATAGCAGGCCCGCCTTCCGGGTAAACCCGCATCGCTCCACCAGCGCGCCTGCCGGACACTGTGCTGCGTTGCAACTTTTTGTTCACTGTGAGCGCATCCATGGCAGCCCATCCAGTCCAATCCGTCGTCGCCAAAGCTGCGCGGCGGCTCATGCCCTTTCTCGCCCTGCTGTTCCTGCTGAGCTTCCTCGACCGCGCGAACGTCAGCTTCGCGGCGCTGGGCATGAACCAGGACCTTGGCTTCACACCCACCGTCTATGCGCTGGGCGTGGGCTTTTTCTTCTTTGGCTACGTGCTGTTCGAAGTGCCGAGCAACATGATGATCGAGAAAATCGGCGCGCGCCGCTGGATCGCGCCGCTCACCATCGCCTGGGGTTGCGTGGCCGTGCTCATGGCTTTCACCCACAGCGCGAACTCGTTCTTCACGCTGCGCTTTCTGCTCGGCATGGCCGAAGCCGGCCTGCTGCCGGGGCTGTTTCTGTACCTGACCTACTGGTTTCCGGCCGAGTACCGCGGCCGCATGAGCGCCTTCATCATGGCTGCCATGCCCGTGGCGCTGATCATCAGCGGGCCGGTGTCGGGCGCAATTTTGGGCATGGAGTCTTTGCATGGTCTGTGGGGCCTGAAAAACTGGCAGTGGATGTTCATCCTCGAAGGGCTGCCCACGCTGCTCGCGGGCCTGGCCGTGTATCGGCTCATGCCCGACCGCCCGCGTGACGCCGCCTGGCTGCACCCCGACGAAGCGCAGGCGCTCGAAGACGCCCTCGCGCGCGAAAGCCTGCAGGCCACGCCGCAGCACCGCAGCAGCCTGCGCGATGGGCTGCTGTCCTTGCCCGTCATAGTTCTGAGCCTGGCCTACTTTGGCGCCCTGATCGGCAGCTTCGGCATCATCTTCTGGGTGCCGCAAATCGTGCGCGGATTCGGCGCCTCTACGCTGCAGACGGGCTTCATCTCGGCCATTCCCTTCATCGTCGCGCTGGTCGCCATCATTGCGCTCGGGCGCTACGTGGATCGCACGGGGCGGCGTTTTTCGGTCGCCATCGCGGGGCTGCTTGCGGGCGCGCTGGGGCTGTGGATCGCAGGTGGAACCACCAATCCGGTGCTTGCCAACGCCGCGCTGAGCCTGGGCGCCGCGGGCATCATGGGTTCGACCGGGGGCTTCTGGACGCTGCCGCAGCTCTACCTCAAGGGCAGCGCGATCGCGGGTGCGTTTGCCATGATCAACTCCGTGGGCGCGCTCGGCGGCTTCGTCGGCCCCTACATCATCGGCTGGGCCAAGGAGCACTCGGGCGGCTTCGGCCTGGGCCTCACGCTGCTGAGCCTGGGGCCGCTGGCCGCCGCCGTGCTCGTGGCGCTGCTGGGCAGCGTGCGCCGGCCGCAGCTGGCGGCGGCCTGAGTGGGGCGCAGGTTGGAGAAGCGCAAATACCCAGAATGATTCTTTATCGATAGCAAAAAACGGAAGACAGTCAAGCGCTACATGCCAGTTTGATTCCTGCTGGCGGGTTGGCGGTGCAGGCAAAGCGCCGCTGCGCCGGCAGGCACGAAGAGCCTGCCCCATGCGCAGCAACCAAATGAGCCGCAGCGCGCCACACCGCCCCACGTCCTGGCCCAGGCGCAAGGCCGGCGATCCACCCGTTCGGACTATCGCTTTTCGTGTTGCACGCCGTTACAGTCGATTCCACTGTAAATGTGAAAGAGACGGAGTTCGCCATGCAAGCCATTTTTCGCCCTCTGTGCGCCGCCATGCTGCTGTCTGCTGCGGCTGTAAGTCATGCCGCTACGTGGACACAGCCTACGATTTCGGGTGGCAACAGTTTCGCGGTCACTTATAAAAATAAGACCACCAACCTGACCGTAAGCCCTGGCGGCCTGAGCACCGGCGATGTTCGGTACTACGACGGCAACCTGACGCCGCAAAATCCGGACGCTATCTTGGGCTACGTCGCCACCCAGTTCAGCGTGGCTCCAGCTACCTTGAGCTTGGCTGCATACTGCAATTCTGATAGCACGAACTGCAGTGATGCAAGTGTTTCGGGGCCAGCGAAAGGAGCGGCGGGTGTCTATTCCTTGACCACCACCAGTGCGTTCGACTACCTGGCGGTGCACCTTGGTGGTGGTGAGTTGCTCTTTCACTGGGCCATCCCTACCAAAAGCTTCACGATCAGCGGTCTGACGGGTGGTGCCTTGAGCGACTACCGCGCCTATTCCAGTGTGAATGCCGTTCCTTTGCCCGGTGCGGCTTTGCTCTTCCTCTCCGCCCTGGGCTTGGGTGGCGCTGCGCGCCGCATGCGCAAGCCGTCGGGGGCAGAGGCTGCCGCTGCGGCTTGACGGATTCGCCGCGCGGGGGGTGCTGCGGCGCTCTGCGCAGAGGCGCCGGTACGGAGTGGGGGCGAGGGAGTAGGGTGTGCTTCCTCGCCCTTGCGCTTTTGGGGGCGCGGGCGCGTAGCCGGGCGATGCCTCGTCACCGACCCGGCCGCTGTGCGCGCGCCATAGAGCCATAGGCGCAGCGGCGCGGCTTGGCCACAAGGCGCCAAAGGCCAAAGTGATCTGCAATCATGCGGGTCTCTGACTCCTTGCGAAGCCTGCCATGTCCCCCATCCTGCAAACCCAGCCGCTGGGCCCGCTGTGGCCCACCATCGATCCGTTCCTGTTCTGCGCGCACCACGACGACGCCTACCCGCCGGGCAACGGCGCCTTCGGGCCAGCGGCGGCGCTTGGCGGGCGGCAGCTCGGCAACGACTTCAGCCGCCAGGACGGCTGGAGCATGTACCACGGCAGCAGCGTGCCGGGCTTTCCCGCGCACCCACACCGCGGCTTCGAGACGGTGTCTATCGTGCGCCGCGGCTTCGTGGACCATGCCGATTCGCTAGGAGCCCGTCGGGCTTTGGGCGTCGAAAGCGAGAATGCGCCCCAGCGAGGTCAGTTTTTGCCGGAATCGCCGCCCCATAGTGCTGCTATGGGGCAAGAAGACGGTAAAAAATGGGCCGCTGCGGCGCATTCGCAGCCGACGACTCCAAAGTCCGACAGGCTCCCTGGCGCGGCCGCGCGCTTTGGCGCGGGCGACGTGCAGTGGCTCACGGCGGGGCGCGGCATCGTGCACTCAGAGATGTTTCCGCTGCTCGATACGAACGCGCCCAACCCGCTGGAGCTGCTGCAAATTTGGCTCAATCTGCCCGCGCGCCAGAAGATGGCGGCGCCACACTTCACCATGTTCTGGCGCGAGCGCATCCCGCAGCTTGTGCAGCGCGACGCGCAGGGCCGCACGAGCACGGTCACGCTGATCGCGGGTGCGCTGCCGGGTGCACCGCAGGGTGTGGCCGATCCGCTGCCGCCACCGCCCGAATCCTGGGCCGCGCAGCCGGAGGCCGAGGTGGCGATCTGGACGCTGCAGCTCGCGCCCGGCGCGCAGTGGCTGCTGCCCGCGGCGCGGCACGCGCAGACGCGGCGCATGCTCTACTTTTTTGCGGGCGAGCGCCTGCGCATCGGGCCGCAGGAAGTGCAGGCACACGCCGCGCTCGAGCTGCGCGCAGGGCAGGATGTGCTGCTTGCCAACACGGGCGCATCGACGGTCGAATGCCTGCTGCTGCAGGGCCGGCCGATCGGCGAGCCCGTGGCGCAGTACGGGCCCTTCGTGATGAACACGAGCGCCGAAATCCACCAGGCCTTGGAGGACTACCGGCGCACCCAATTCGGCGGCTGGCCCTGGCCCACGAGCGCGCCCGTGCACGGCGCGCAGGCGCGGCGCTTTGCGCGCCACCCTGGGGCGCAGGCGGACAGCCTGCCGGGTTGAGGTTTGCACGGCAATGCTGGGCAGCGCAGGTAGCGCCGGGCAGCGGGTTGCGCTGGGATGCAAGCGGCGTGCGGCGCGTGCGTGAACACTTCCACCGCCCCATCGATCACCCCATCAGCCAGGGCCTTCACCGACAATGCGCCTTCCGGCCAGCGCGCTGCGCCGGGCATCCATCGTTCATCTGCTTTTCCATCCGATGCAAGTCACGCAAAACACCGCCGTCACACTGAACTACCGCATCACCAGCTTGCAGGGCCAGCCGCTCGATGCGGGCACGCTGGCCTATCTGCACGGCGGCTACGGCAACCTGTTCCCCAAGGTCGAAGCGGCGCTCGAAGGCCAGAGCGTGGGCTTCACGACCACCATCGAGCTCAGCCCCGAAGAGGCTTTCGGCCTGCGCGACGAGCGCCTGGTGCGCACCATCCCCAAGGCTGAATTCCCGCCCGGCGTGAAAGTGGGCGGCCAGCTCGAAGGCTTGAGCGACGCGGGCGAGCGCCAGCTGTTCCACGTGGTCAAAATCAAAGGCCCCGTGGTGCACCTCGACGGCAACCACCCGCTCGCAGGCCAGGCGCTGCGCTTTGCCTGCAAGGTCACCGCCGTGCGCCCCGCCACGCCCGAAGAGATCGCGCACCGCCATGTGCATGGCGCGCATGGGCATGCGCATTGAGACTGTTCGATTGCTGCTAAGAATGTAGCTGCTTGTGCTTATTCATCAATCGCTGCAAGCCATTTGTACCCTTCAAATGGCGGGCGCAAAGGTTCACTCCGGGCGGCTGAAGCGCGCCGCCAGCCACACCAGCAACAGCACGGGCACGCCCAGCAGCGCCGTGGCGGTGAAAAACTGCGCGTAGCCGAAAGCGTCCACATAGCGCCCCGAAAAGCCCGCGACGAACTTGGGCAGCAGCAGCATGATGGAGCTGAACAGCGCGTACTGCGTGGCCGAATAGCGCAGGTTGGTCAGGCCCGACAGGTAGGCGACGAAAGCCGAAGACGCGACGCCGCCCGCGAGGTTGTCGGCCGAGACCACGGCCACGAGCGCGCGCAGGTCGTGCCCGTGGCCAGCCAGCCAGGCGAACAGCAGGTTGCTGCCCGCGCTCAGCACCGCGCCCAGCATGAGCACGCGCATCACGCCCAGGCGCAGGGCCAGCGCGCCGCCAATGAAGGCGCCCAGCAGCGTCATTGCCACGCCATAGACCTTGGTGACGGCGGCGACCTCGTCCTTGCTGAAGCCCAGATCGACGTAAAACGGGTTGGCCATGATGCCCATGACCACGTCGCTGATGCGATAGACGGCGATCAGCGCGAGGATCAGGCCCGCCTGCCAGTGGTAGCGGCGCCAGAAGTCGGCAAAGGGCTCAACCACCGCGCCGCGCAGCCAGGCAGAGAGCTTTTGCACGGGTGCGAGTGCGAGCGGCGCGGGCTCGGGCGAGAGCAGCACCGTGAGCATGCCCAGCGCCATGGACGCCGCCATCACCAGGTAGGCCGTGCACCAGGCGCCATGGTCGTAGCCTGCCGCGCCTTGGGCCAGCGCTGCGCCGGCTGCACTGGCCGCATCGGCTTGCGCGCGCGCCGCGATCCAGAGCACGCCCGCGCCGGCCCAGATCATTGCGAGGCGGTAACCCGTCTGGTAGGCCGCGGCGAGCACGCCCTGCACGCGCGCGTCGGCCGATTCGATGCGAAAGGCGTCGAGTGCGATGTCCTGCGTGGCCGAGCCCCAGGCCACGGCGAGTGCGCAGCCCACGATGGGGCCGAGCGCCTGGCGCGGATCGGCAAACGCCATGCCCACGAGGCCCACCACCACCACGGCCTGCGCGAACAGCAACCAACTGCGCCGCCGCCCGAGCCAGCGCGTGAGCAGCGGCAGCGGCAGCCGATCCACGAGCGGCGCCCAGAGCCACTTGAAGCCGTAGGCCAGACCCACCCAGCTCAGGTAGCCTATGGTGCTGCGGTCTATGCCGGCCTCGCGCAGCCGAAAGCTCAGCGTGCCCAGCACCAGCAGCAGCGGCAGGCCCGCCGCAAAGCCCAGCGCCAGCATGCGCAAGCTGGCTGGCTCGAGATAGATGAGCAGCGTTTGCCGCCAGGAGGGGCGCGGGGGAGGTGCTGCGGAATCAGACATGGCAGGGGCGGATTTTTGCATGCGCGCTGCTGCCACCCTGCGCCGCGCCGCCGCTCACTCCACCCAGGAGATGAACTCTTCGTGCGGACGGCGCACTTTTTTGAGCGCCACCAGCCAGTCGTTGGCCGCATCGCGGTAGCCCAGCGGCATGATGGCCACGCTGCGCAGGCCGCGTGCGCGCAGGTTCAGCAAGGCGTCGAGCGCGTCGGCATCGAAGCCCTCCATGGGCGTGCTGTCCACTTCTTCGAACGCCGCCGCGACCAGCGCCACGCCCAGGCCAATGTAAGCCTGGCGCGCCGCATGCTGGAAGTTGACTTCGGCGCCGCGCTGCGGATAGCGCGCGAGCAGCATCTGGCGGTAGGCCTCCCAGCCTTCGTTCTTGCCACCGCGCTCGGCGTTGGTGTGGTCGAACACGGCATTGATGCGCGCGGCGGTGTAGTCGTCCCAGGCGGCAAACACCAGCAGGTGCGAGCCGTCGCCGATCTGCGTCTGGCCGTTGGCGATGGCCTGGATTTTTTCGCGCAGTTGCGCGTTCGTCACCACGATGACCTCGAACGGCTGCAGCCCGCTGGAGGTGGGCGCCAGACGCACGGCCTCCAGAATGCGCTCGACCTTTTCCTTGGGCACTTTTTTCGTCGGGTCCATTTTTTTCGTGGCGTAGCGCCATTGCAAGCGTTCGATCAAGTCCATGGGAACTCCTTCAGTGAGAAAATATTTGTAGCAGCACACGCACGGTCTGTCATGTTTGGCGGCCGCTTTGCCATTGTGCGCCAGCGGGCCGGTTCTTGCCGCGGGCATACTTCAGTGGATTGCACCACGCTTTTTTGCACTCGCGTCATGACAGATTCCCCCGCACCACCGCCCGCCGGCGCGCACCCCGAAACGGCGGCGGCGCCCTTCGGCCCGTCGTCACCTTCGACCTCCTCATCGTCCTCGTCGTCCTCATCACTTTCACGCCGTGTGAGCCCCTGGTGGCGTGCGCTCAGCATCGCGCTGCTGCTCGTGCTTGCACTCGGTTGGGCCACGAGTGTGAGCCTGTACGAGCAGCTCAAGGCGCAAGTCCGCCACTTGCAGGCCAAGATCGTGGCGCTGCCGCAGGTGCACTACCTGGCCGTGCTCGTCGATGGCCAGCAGCGCCCGGCCCTGCTCGTCACCTACGACCCCAAGGCCGAGGCGTTGCAGGTGCAGCGCCTCAACGCCGTGCGCGAAGGGCCCGAAGACAGCATGCAGCTGTGGGCGCTGGACGGCAAAAATCCGCCGCGCTCGCTGGGCCTGGTGCTGAGCAAGTACCAGACACTGCAAATCCCCGTGCAGCCGCAGGCGCTGCAAGGCGCGGTGGAGCTTGCCGTGAGCGTGGAAGACAAGGGTGGCGTGTCCGACCGCCAGGGGCCGCGCCTGCCGTATCTGTTTCGCGGCTGGTGGATTCAGAAGGCGATCTGATCAGCCGGCGGGGGCTTCACGGCTTCTTTGCGCCGGGCGGGTCGGCCGGTTTTTCCACTGCATCCGGCAGCAGACAGCCTTCGCGCACTTGGAGCTGGTTGTCGTGCGCAAAATTCAGCACGAAATTCCAGGCCATGGGCTCGTGCTCGCGCAGTTCGCTGTTCACGACCACGCATTTCACACCGTCGAGCATGGTCGGGATGCACCAGGGGGAATAGCTCAGGTGGCTGCCCGGTGCGGCGCCGCCGGGGCGGAACTGGCTCATCACCCCTGCCAGGCGCTCGGCCCAGTCGCTGGGGCGAAAGGTCTTTCCTTCCTGGGTGATGCCCAGGATGAAGACTTCTTTGGCGGCAGGGGAAACCATCAGGGTTGGATTGGTCAGCGGCAAAACACAGGCAGGATCGCTGCATGCTGCACCGCAGCGAAGATTCTAACTCTTATATAAGAGCTGTCATTTCAGGCTGGCTAGAATCGTTGCCTTCCAGCCCGCCCACTATGGTGTCGCATGCCATGGGCAGCCGTCTTTACCGCACCGCCAGGAGATTCGCGCATGACCGCTTTCATCGAGGCCGCATCGCCCCACGTGATGAACACCTATGGGCGCCTGCCCATCGCGCTCTCGCACGGCCAGGGCTGCCGCGTGTGGGACGTGAACGGCAAGGAATACCTCGACGCGCTCGCGGGCATCGCGGTCAACACGCTGGGCCACAACCACCCCAGGCTCGTGCCGGCGCTGCAGGAGCAGCTGGGCAAACTGATCCACACCTCCAACTACTACCACGTGCCGCTGCAAGAGGCGCTGGCAGCCAAACTCACCGAGCACGCGGGCATGAGCAACGTGTTCTTCTGCAATTCGGGCCTGGAGGCGAACGAGGCCGCGCTCAAGATCGCGCGCAAGTTCGGCCACGACAAAGGCATAGAGCGGCCCGAAATCGTGGTGTATGAAAAAGCCTTCCACGGCCGCTCGATCGCCACGCTCTCGGCCACGGGCAACCCCAAGGTGCAGGCCGGTTTCGGCCCGCTGGTCGAAGGCTTCATCCGCGTGCCGCTCAACGACATCGCCGCGCTCGAACGCGCCACCGCAGGCAACCCCAACGTGGTCGCGGTGTTCCTCGAAACCATCCAGGGCGAAGGCGGCATCCACCCCATGCGCATCGAATACCTGCAGCAGCTGCGCCGCCTGTGCGACGCGCGCGACTGGCTGCTCATGACCGACGAGGTGCAATGCGGCATGGGCCGCACGGGCAAGTGGTTTGCGCACCAGTGGGCGGGCATAGTGCCCGACGTGATGCCGCTGGCCAAGGGCCTGGGCTCGGGCGTGCCCGTGGGCGCGGTGGTGGCCGGCCCCAGGGCCGCGAACGTGCTGCAGCCTGGCAACCACGGCAGCACCTTCGGCGGCAACCCGCTGGCCATGCGCGCGGGCCTGGAAACCATTCGCATCATGGAAGAAGACGGCCTGCTCGAGAACGCCGCGCGCGTGGGTGCACACCTCAAGGCCGGGCTGGAGCAAGCGCTCGGCAGCCTGCCGGGCGTCAAGGAAGTGCGTGGCCAGGGTCTGATGCTGGGCGTGGAGCTCGCCAAGCCCTGCGGCGCGCTGCTGCAGCGCGCGGCCGACGCGGGCCTGTTGATCAGCGTGACGGCAGAGAGCGTGATCCGCATCGTGCCGCCGCTGATCCTCAGCGCCGCCGAGGCCGACGAGATCGTCGCGCGCCTCACGCCGCTGGTGCAAGCCTTCCTGGCCGAATGAGCCGAACCCTGCGAGAGCCCCATGACAGCCCCGATGAAGCATTACCTGCAATTCACCGACTTCACTGCCGACGAGTACGCCTACCTCTTGCGCCGCGCCGCGCTCATCAAAAAGAAGTTCAAGGCCTACGAAAAGCACCACCCGCTCGTCGATCGCACGCTCGCGATGATTTTCGAAAAAGCCAGCACGCGCACGCGCGTGAGCTTCGAGGCCGGCATGTACCAGCTCGGCGGCTCGGTGGTGCACCTGACCACGGGCGACAGCCAGCTCGGCCGCGCCGAGCCGATCGAGGACACGGCGCGCGTCATCAGCCGCATGGTCGATCTGGTGATGATCCGCACCTTCGAGCAGACCAAGATCGAGCGCTTTGCCGCGCACTCGCGCGTGCCCGTAATCAACGGCCTGACCAACGAATACCACCCCTGCCAAATCCTGGCCGACCTGTTCACCTTCATCGAGCACCGCAGTACGCCGGGGCAGACGTCCCCGACCGATTGCCTCAAAGGCATCACCGTGGCCTGGGTGGGCGACGGCAACAACATGGCCAACACCTGGCTGCAGGCCGCGTCGCTCTTGGGCTTCAGGGTGCACGTGAGCACGCCGCGCGGCTACGAAATAGATGCCAAAATGGCCTCCAGCGCAGGTGGAATCAGCGCTGGCAGCTATCAATTCTTCAGTGATCCGCATGAGGCTTGCAAGGGCGCCGACCTCGTCACCACAGACGTCTGGACCAGCATGGGCTACGAGGCCGAGAACGCGGCGCGCCAAAAAGCCTTTGCCAACTGGTGCGTAACGCCCGCGATGATGGCCGCCGCCAGGCCCGACGCCTTGTTCATGCACTGCCTGCCCGCGCACCGCGGCGAAGAAGTCGCCGCCGAAGTGATAGACGGCCCGCAGTCGGTCGTCTGGGACGAGGCGGAAAACCGCCTGCATGTGCAAAAGGCGCTCATGGAGTACCTGCTGCTCGGCAGCGTGGCCTGATGCCGCTGCCGACAACACGCAAACATATAATCAAAAGTCAAATTCACCACCAACTACCACCCCATCCTCCCATGAGCGACACCCATACCGAAGAAGCCCACACGGGCCCGATCAAGACGCCCAAGCAATTGCTGGTGACGAGCATTCTGGCCTTCGTCGTGCCGGTTTTCATCATCATCGGTCTGGTCATCTATGTGAGCTCCGGCAACAAGCCCGCTGCCGGCGCCGACAATCTGGAAAAGGCCGTTGCGGCCCGCATTCAGAAGGTAGGCTCGGTGGAAATACGCGATGCCAACCGTCCGCTGCGCAGCGGTGAGGATGTGTATAAGGCCCAGTGCTCTGCATGCCACGCCGCGGGTGTGGCCGGTGCGCCCAAGTTTGGCGACGCCGCAGCGTGGGCACCGCGCATCCAGACGGGGTTCGACGCGCTGGTGCAGTCCGCCATGAAGGGTAAGAACGCCATGCCGCCGCAAAGCGGTGGCGACTTCAACGACACCGAAATTGCACGCGGGGTGGCCTACATGGCAAACGCCGCGGGCGCCAAGTTCACCGAACCGGCCGCGCCTGCCGCCGCCGCTTCGGATGCCGCAGCCGGTGAGCCGGCCGCCGCGGCAAGCGCGAACTGATCGCCTCCAGGTTTTCCCATCCTGCCGCCCTTGTCCTCTGCCGCCACGGCAGATGCAAGGGCGTGTTTTTTCGCGCGACAGGTGCTGGGGCTACAGGTTCATCCCCGCTGCGGGCCCGCTTGCAGGTGCCGCGCCAACGGGCTGAGCACATAGCCATAGCGCGCGGGCAGCTCGGCCTGGCGCAGCGCCTGCGGCGTCCAAAGGCCCAGTTCCACGGCCTGCGCCGCCTGCACAATGTCCAGGCTGTGCACGATGCCAAAACCCAGGAGCCTGTCGGGGTTTGGCATCGTCGGCTGCGAATGCGCCGCAGCGGCCCATTTTTTACCGGCTTCTTGCCCCATAGTCCCGCTATGGGGCGGCGAATCCGGCAAAAACTGGCCTCGCCGGGGCGCCTTCTCGCTTTCGACGCCCAAAGCCCGACAGGCTCCCATATCACACGCCAGGTACAGCCGCCCCGACTCGTCCAGCACGCATTCGCGCACCACGGCGGCGCGGCCCGTGTGCGCGACCACGCTGAAGTCTTCCGCCACGCGCCACACCAGCGGCGCGCACTCGAGCTCGACGAACACGCGCTGCGGGCCATTCTGAAAGAACCACTGGCCGGCTTCGTCGGGCTCGTAGTTGCGGTGGATGAATTCGATCAGTTTTTCGTGCGTCAACAGTGCGCCGCGGCTTTGCGGAAATGGCCCTGCGGCCTGCGCAGCCTCGTCGCGCAGATACCAGCGGCCGCGCGCGTCCAGCCCCAGCCAACCGTAGCAGGCGGGCACGCTGGGCCACTTGGCCATGGCTTGTTTCACGATGTCGTCCATGCGGGGCATTGTGCCGCATGGGGCATGGCCTCGTGAAGCGTGCGCATGGGGCAGAATGCGCGCAGTTTTCTCTGCGGGAGTTTCCAACCATGAAACGTTTTTTGCTTCTCATCGCCACGGCGCTGCTGCTCACGGGCTGCGGCTACAACGACTTCCAACGCCTCGATGAACAATCCAAGGCCGCCTGGAGCGAGGTGCTCAACCAGTACCAGCGCCGCGCCGACCTCGTGCCCAACATCGTCGCCACCGTGAAGGGCGAGGCGAATTTCGAGCAGGAGACGCTCACGCGCGTGGTCGAGGCGCGCGCCAAGGCCACCTCGATCCAGGTCACGCCCGATACGCTCAACGACCCCGAGGCCTTCGCCAAGTTCCAGCAGGCGCAAAACGAGCTCTCGGGTGCGCTCTCGCGCCTGATGGCGGTGTCGGAACGCTACCCCACGCTGCAGGCGAACCAGGCCTTCCGCGACCTGCGCGTGACGCTGGAAGGCACGGAAAACCGCATCGCCGTGGCGCGCAACCGCTACATCCAGACCGTGCAGGAATACAACGTGCTCGCGCGCAGCTTCCCGTCCAACCTCACGGCCATGGCCTTCGGCTACAAGCCCAAGCCGGTTTTCAGCGTGGCCAACGAGGCGCAGATCGCCGTGCCGCCCAAGGTCGATTTTTCCGCGTCTAAGCCTTGACGGCTTGCAGCGTTTTATGCCGTTTGTGAAGGCGTGGCGTGCACTGGTAGCTACTTTTATAGTAGTTCTGTGTGCGCTCGCCGTGCTCGCCGTGCCCGCGCAGGCGCAGGACTTGCGCCCCGTGCCCGCGCTCACGGCGCACGTGATCGACCAGACGGGCACGCTGAGTGTGGCCGATCGGCAGGCGCTCGAGCAGCAGCTCGCGGCGCTCGAAAAGGCGCATGGTTCGCAGGTGGTGGTGCTGCTGGTGCCGACCACGGCGCCCGAAGACATCGCGAGCTTTGCCAACCGCGTCGGCAACAGCTGGAAGATAGGCCGCCGCGGTGTGGGTGACGGCGTGCTCATCGTCGTGGCCAAGGACGACCGGCGCATGCGCATCGAGGTCGCCAAGGCGCTCGAAGGCGCCATCCCCGACATCGCGGCCGCGCGCATCATCGACACGCGCATGAAACCGCGCTTTCGCACGGGCGACTACGCGGGCGGCCTACAGGCCGCGGTACAGGAGATCGCGGCGCGCATCGCGGGCGAGCCCTTGCCCGCGCCCGCGCAGGAGGGTGGGCAGGAAGGCGCACAAGGCGGCGCGGGGCTCGATGGGGGCAGCTTGCTCGTGCTGCTTTTTGTGCTTGTCAGCGTGGGCGGGGGTGTGCTGCGTGCACTTTTCGGCACCACGCTGGGCGCTGTGCTGACGGGCGCAGCCGCGGGCGTGCTCATGTTTTGGTTCTCCGCCAGTCTGCTGCTCGCCGTGGTGGTGGCCGTGCTGGGGTTTTTCTTTGCACTGGCCCTGGCCGCCCGCGGCGGCATCACGCTCGGGCCGCCCGGGGGCGGCTGGGGTGGCGGCGGCTGGGGTGGCGGGTCGGGCGGTGGCTTCAGCTCTGGCGGCGGGGGCGACTTCGGCGGCGGCGGGGCTTCGGGGGATTGGTGAACATGCAGTCATTTTTCCGCGCCTGCAAGGCATTGCTCCGGCTGCTGCGCCATCGCTGGTACGAGGGCGAGGTGCATCGCATCTTCCCCGAAAAGCTGCTGCAAGACTTGGCCGCGCGCGTGCAAGCGAGCGAGCGCAAGCACACCGGGCAGATCCGCATCGCCATTGAAGGCGGCCTGCCCTGGAGCTACCTGCGCCGCGCCGCGCCGCCGCGCGAGCGTGCCGTGATGCTGTTCGGCAAGCTGCGCGTGTGGGACACCGAGCACAACAACGGCGTGCTCATCTACCTGCTGCTTGCAGAACGCGCGATCGAAATCGTGGCTGACCGCGGGCTCGCGCGGCGCGTGCCGGCGCAGCAGTGGCAGGACATCGTCGCGCGCATGGCAGCGACCTTCCGCGCGGGGCATTGGGAGCAAGGCCTTGCGCTGGCCATAGATGAAGTGCAAGCGCTGCTCGTGCAGCATTTCCCTGCACAGGCCGGCGCGGCGCACGGCAATGAATTGCCTGACAGTCCCGTGATCGTCTGACGAACAGGCAAGGCAATGCTCCCGAACAAGGAGCTACTTGCGCTTGTCCTATCTGCGCAAAGCGGCAAAAACGCCTCAACCCAGATTGTTCATTAGGACGGGGGATGATCCTTCCCCGTCATTGCGAGGGCCGAAGGCCCGCGGCAATCCACAGGGCCTTCGCCACAGCGCCTGCTGGTGCGGCAAAGGACGGGGCTGGATTGCCGCGCCCCTGCGGGGCTCGCAATGACGGGTTTCTTTGCAGCGGGCCTCAAGCCGCCGCCGGATAGAACATGCGGCGCGTGGGCACCTGGGCCACGGAATGCGCGATCGCCCGGATGTGCTCGGGCGTGGTGCCGCAGCAGCCGCCCACGATGTTCACCAGGCCCTCGGCGGCAAACTCGTGCAGCAGGCGGCTCGTGACCTCGGGCGTCTCGTCGAAGCCCGTGTCGCTCATGGGGTTAGGCAGGCCGGCGTTGGGGTAGCAGCTGATGAAGGTGTCGGGCGCGGCGCGCGCCAGCTCCTGGATGTAGGGGCGCATGAGCGCGGCGCCGAGCGCGCAGTTCAGCCCCACGGCGAGCGGGCGCGCGTGGCGCACGCTGTACCAGAACGCGGTCACGGTCTGCCCGCTCAAAAGCCGCCCCGAGGCGTCCGTGACCGTGCCGCTCACGATGATGGGCAGGCATTCTCCGCTCGCCTCGAAAAACTCGTCGATCGCAAACAGCGCCGCCTTGGCGTTGAGCGTGTCGAAAATCGTCTCGACCAGCAACAGATCGGCGCCACCCTCGACCAGCGCCTGCACCTGCGCGTAGTAGGCAGCGCGCAGCTGCTCGAAATCGACATTGCGCGCCGCCGGGTCGTTCACGTCGGGGCTGATGCTCGCCGTCTTGGGCGTGGGGCCGAGCGCGCCCGCGACGAAGCGCGGGTGTTCGGGCGTGCTGAACTGGTCGCAGGCGGCGCGCGCGATCTGCGCCGAGCGCAGGTTCATCTCGTACGCGAGATGCGCCATGCCATAGTCTTCCTGCGCGATCGAGGTCGCGCCGAAGGTGTTGGTTTCGACCATGTCCGCGCCCGCCGCGAGGTAACGTGCGTGGATGTCGCGGATCACGTCGGGCCGGGTCAGGCTGAGCAGCTCGTTGTTGCCCTTGACCTCGCGCGGAAAATCCATGAAGCGCGCGCCCGCGCCGTCGGGGCCATCATAGCCCGCGCCGCGGTACTGCGCTTCGCTCAGGCGAAAACGCTGGATCATGGTGCCCATGGCGCCGTCGAGGATGGCGATGCGTTGGGCCAGAATGGCTGGAAGCTGCTGGGCGCGGGTGTAACGAATTTGTGGCATGCGCCGATTGTAGAAAGGGTGCGCCTGCAAATGTATGCTGCAGATGTTGTGCGGCAATCTGAGATCATGGCCGCCCTGCCCAGCAAACCTCCCGTTCATCAGCCCGCCCGCTGCACCATGTCCAAAACCCTGTTGGCCGTTTACCACTCCATGACCGGCGGCACGCGCCAGATGGTCGAGGCTGCCTGCGAAGGCGCGCGCGCGGCGGCGCAGCTCCAGGTGCGGCTGCTGCACGCGGCCACGGCGCAGGCGCAGGATGTCTTGCAGGCCGACGGATTCCTCTTCGCCACGCCCGAAAACCTGGCCGCGATGAGCGGCCAGCTCAAGGATTTTTTTGACCGCTGCTATTACCCCGCCTTGGACCGCATCACCGGGCGGCCCTACGCCCTGCTGGTGTGCGCTGGCAGCGACGGCAGCAACGCGGTGCGGCAAGTGCAGCGCATCGCAACGGGCTGGCGCCTGAACGCCGTGGCCGATCCCCTCATTGTCTGCACGCACGCGCAAACGCCCGAGGCGATTCTGGCGCCCAAACAGCTGCGCGCACCCGACCTCGTGCGCTGCCACGAACTGGGCGCCACCCTGGCCTGCGGTCTGGAACTGGGGATATTTTGAGCTCGCCGGCGGTGACACTATGGCGCGCCGAAAGCCCGGGTTCTCCCCTATGATGATTGCCCTATGTGCCTGCTTTGCAACGCCTTTCGTTTCGCCCCTTCCGCCCCTTCCGCTCCCTGGTCGGCGCGGCGCGCGTTCGTGCTTGCTTCTGCCGCGGCAGCGGCGGCGCCCGCGCTGGCGCAGATCGACGTGGGGCCGCCTTCGGGCATGCGCGCACTGGTGCCTGCCGAGGCGCTCGAGTCCGCAGCCACCCAGCAATACAGCGAACTGCTCGCGCAGGCACGCGCCAAGCGTGCCCTCGCGCCGGACAACCACCCGCAGCTGCTGCGCCTGCGCGCGATCGCGCGGCGCCTGATCCCGTTCGCGCCGCAGTGGAATCCACGCGCGGCGCAGTGGCGCTGGGAGGTCAATCTGATCGGCAGCAAGCAGATCAACGCTTTTTGCATGCCGGGCGGCAAGATCGCATTCTTCACGGGCATCCTGGACCAGCTGCGGCTCACCGACGACGAGGCCGCCATGGTCATGGGCCACGAAATGGCGCACGCGCTGCGCGAGCACGCACGTGCGCAGCTTGCCAAGACCCGCGCCACCAGCATAGGCCTCACGCTCGGGGCGCAATTGCTTGGCCTGGGCGAATTGGGCAATACCGTGGCCGACCTGGGCACCAAGCTGCTCTCGCTCAAGTTCAGCCGCGCCGATGAATCCGAGGCCGACCTCGTCGGGCTGGAGCTGGGCGCGCGCGCCGGCTACGACCCGCACGCCGCCGTGACCCTGTGGCAGAAGATGAACCAAGTGTCCGCGAGCGCGGGCGGTTTGGAGTTTCTTTCCACGCACCCGAGCGGCCCGGAGCGCATCCAGACGCTGGAGCAGAACGTGCCGCGCGTCGAAGGGCTTTACCTCGGCGCGCGTGCTGGGGCTGCCGCCCCGCAACGCTGACGCGCGCTTTGCCCGGCAGGCCCGCTGTTCAACGTGCGCGGCGCGCCACCACGGCAGCCGAGAGCTCGGCGAGCGCGTGCAGCGAATCGTCCCAGCCCAGGCAGGCGTCGGTGATGCTCTTGCCGTACTCGAGCTTCGCGGGGTCGTCCTTGCCGGGCGTGAACTTTTGCGCGCCCGCGCACAAGTGGCTTTCGATCATCAGGCCGAACACCTTGTGCGAGCCGCCCGCGATCTGTGCGGCCACGTCGCGCGCGACGTCGAGCTGGCGCTCGTGCTGCTTGCTGCTGTTGGCGTGGCTGCAATCGACCATCAGGCTGGGGTTGAGCTTGGTCGCCTCGAGCTCCTTGCACGCCGCGGTGACGCTGGCTGCGTCGTAATTGGGCGCCTTGCCGCCGCGCAGGATCACGTGGCAGTCCTTGTTGCCCTTGGTCGTCACGATGGCGACCTGGCCGTTCTTGTGCACCGACAGAAAATGGTGCGGGCGGCCTGCGGACTGGATGGCGTCGGTGGCGATGCGGATGTTGCCGTCGGTGCCGTTCTTGAAGCCGATCGGCGCCGACAAGCCGGAGGCGAGCTCGCGGTGCACCTGGCTTTCGGTGGTACGAGCGCCGATCGCGCCCCAGGAGATCAGGTCGCCGATGTATTGCGGCGAAATCACGTCGAGGAACTCGCTGCCCGCGGGCATGCCCAGGCGGTTGATCTCTATGAGCAGCTGGCGCGCGATGCGCAGGCCCTCGTCGATGCGGTAGCTCTCGTCGAGGTAAGGGTCGTTGATCAGGCCCTTCCAGCCCACGGTGGTGCGCGGCTTTTCGAAATACACGCGCATCACAATCTCCAGCGTGTCGGCATATTGCGTGCGCGCCGCCATGAGGCGCCGCGCGTAGTCGATCGCCGCAGCCGGGTCGTGGATGGAGCAAGGGCCTATGACCACCAGCAAGCGGTCGTCCTTGCCGTGCATGATGCGGTGGATGGTTTTGCGCGTGTGGCTCACCAACTTTTCCACGGCCGTGCCGCGGATCGGGAAAAAGCGGATCAAATGTTCGGGCGGAGGCAGCACGGTGATGTCCTCTATGCGTTCGTCGTCGGTCAGGCTGGTCTTTTCAGCGCCGCGGTACCAGGCATCGCCGGTGGGAGTGGCATGGGTTTGGGCAGTCATCGTGTCTTTCCTTTGGAAGAAGGTGCGTAAGAAAAACTTGGGGCGAAAAAAAACCGCCAGCGAGTGCTGGCGGTTGATCGGAATTCGGTACGTTTTTTGCGGGTACGTTCAGAACTCTCTTCCGCCAGCGGCGCATGAGAACCAAAAATAGCCAAAAAAGTAGCAACGGATCGAAACCATGGCTGCAATATAGCACAGTGCCCATGCGCGATCATGGTGCCTCGAAGTGAAAAAGCCCACCTCGGCGAGGCAGGCTTCTTCAGGGGCGAGGGGCAGCCGTCAAGCCGCATCCACCCAGTAGCGCACGTTGAATGGGCTGCTCATGCGCAATGCGAGCGGGGAAACATCGACGAGTCTGTCGGTAGGCGGCTGCTCCGACATTGGTGCATCGAGCACAATATCCTGTGCCCCTGTAGCCGTGCTCGCCCGTTCTGCCTGGCCAATGGATGCAGAACGGGCTACAGAAAAGAATAGAAGCAGCGGAATGGAATTTTGCGGTCAGCCCAGTATTCGGCGGCGTCACGGAAAATGTCGAGCAGTTGCTCGCGTGCTTCTTTGTCGAATTTGGGCGTGGCCGGAATCTGCTCGAGCACCACGACGAACCCGGGTTGCGGGCCCGACTTGTGCAAGGGGTCGGTCATGCTGTCGTACAAGGCGTCAAAATTTTTCCCGACATGGGCCGGAAAAGTGAATTGACTGGCGATCAGGTCCAATATGTCCTGCTTGGTCTGCGCATGCGCGAGGTTGGCGTACAGAAAGTGATGCCCCAGAGTCTTGGCAGCCTCCTGCAAATCGGGCACACGAAACGCGCGTATGGACTGAACAATATTGGCGCGCACATTGCGCAAAGGTATTTCCTGGTCTTTTTGAAGTGGCGACTGCATTTGCGCTACTCTTTCTTCCTGAAATTCACAAACTACGGGCATAAGACGAAACAAAATGCGGCATTAACTTCATGCCGAAAAAATGGCAATCTCAACCTTTGCACCACCGTCAGAAAAAACGCTGCTACTCAACGATACGGCGAAAACTCGTGTAGTGATCGCTGGTGTAATAGCAGACGTCCGGAACTTGCGGCTTGCCGCCGCATACGATGCGGCGCATGCCTCTGTCGCGGGAGCCTGGGGTGGTAACGGTATATTCACGGTAATAGCCGCGCTTGTGCAGAGGCAGCAGCCTCTCACGATTGCCGAATACGGTGCCATCCTTTTCATACGGAAACGGGCCGCCGGCGAAAATCAAGGCGTAAGTCGCGCGCGCTTCAGGGGGCAATTCGGCCAGCCTCACCGCAGCGATGCCTCGCCCAGGCGCCTCGCCCCGCCCCAGTGCTGCCCACGGCACCAGCAAGAGCGCCAGTGCCAAGAGCCATGCGAATCCTGCTTGCGGCCCTGCGACCAGCGCTTTGCGCATCAAAGACACCTCTCGAAAACCACGGCCTCACCCGAAATCGAAGCGCGCAAGTGTGGCGCAAGTGCGCGCAAAAAGCAAGCAAAAACCCTGACTGGTGCTGCCCGTGCCGTTCGGGGTGCGGGTCAAAATGCCGTCGTCCGGCTGCGGCATCAGGCTTTGTGTGGGAAGCCGCGCAGACCCAAAGAACGGAGGAATGCAACAGCCAGCTTTTTTGAGGGTGAAACAGCCTTGGCGACCTGTGTGAGAGGCGCAGAAATGCAAAATCCCTGACAAGCAGGGATTTGAATATTGGTGGCCTGGGGCGGAATCGAACCACCGACACAAGGATTTTCAGTCCTCTGCTCTACCAACTGAGCTACCGGGCCTAAGCCGCGCATTGTAACCCAAATTTCGCCCCGAAATTGCAAAATCTCTTGTCACGCGCGTCACCGGCGGCCTTGCCTGCCAGGCGCGGAGGGCGCATGCTCCATGCCGAGTGGGCGTTCAGCCGAGCAAGCCGGGGAACAGCTTGCCCAAGCCTTCGGCCATGACCTCGACGGCCAGGGCCGCGAGAATCAGGCCCATGAGGCGCGTCATCACGTTGATGCCGGTCTTGCCCAGCACGCGCGCGATGGGGTCGGCAAGGGCAAAGCACAGCGCCGTGGCAAGCGCGATCACGAGGCCGTAGCCCAGCAGCGCCACGTGCTGCCACAGGGTGTGCGCACGGTCGGCATAGATCACCACGGTGGACATGGTGGCCGGGCCCGTGAGCAAGGGGATGGTCAGCGGCACGACGGCGATGCTTGCGCCTGAGGCGGCTTTTTCGGCGCCTTCTTCCATTTCGTGCGTGTGTGCCTTGGCTTCGGCGGGCTGGGCGTTGAGCATGTTCATCGCGCTGATGAGCAGCAGCATGCCGCCGCCGACCTGAAAGCTCTGCAGCGAGATGTTGAAGAACGCCAGAATCTGCAGCCCCAGCAGCGCACAGGCCGCGATCACACAAAACACGGTAAATGATGCGGTGCGTACCGTCGCGCGCCGCTGTGCGGGCGAGAACCCTTGCGTGTAGTGGATAAAAAACGGCACGATGGCCAGCGGGTTCACGATGGCCAGCAGGGTGATCAGCGGCTTGAGGTCCATGCACCAGGCTCCATGGCGGCTATCGTAACCATGCTTGCGCGCAGTTTCGGGGATTTTTGCGTGTGTGTTTTGCCCCGGTCGCAGTCTGCTGCAAAAATGCCGTGTTCCGCGACGCTGGCCGTTGCAGGAGCTTGGGTCTATCCATTTTTATGAGGAGCATTCCATGAGCCAGTTCATCCAAGTGACTTCGAGCGATGGTTTTTCGGTGCCTGCCTGGCTGGCCGAGCCCCAGGGTACGCCGCGCGGCGCCATCGTGGTGCTGCAGGAAATTTTCGGCGTGAACTCGCACATCCGCGCGGTGGCCGATCGCTATGCCGCGAGTGGCTATCTGGCGATCGCCCCCTCGACCTTCGCACGCGTCAAGCAGGGCGTGGAACTCGGCTATGAGCAGCAGGACATGGAGGCTGGCTTTGCGCTCAAGACGGCCGTCGATGCGCTCCCGGCGCCGGGCGTGATGCTCGACATCCAGGCGGCGATCCATGACGCTGCCAAGCGCAGCGGTCGCAAAGTTGGCATCGTCGGCTTTTGCTGGGGCGGCTTGCTGACCTGGCGCTCCGCGTGCACGCTGGACGGCCTGTCGGCGGCCGTGTGCTACTACGGCGGCGGCATGACCACGCCTGAAGAGTCGGCACGCAAGCCGCGTGTGCCGGTGCTCGCGCACTTCGGCGAGCGCGACCATTGGATTCCGGTCGATGAAGTCAAGGCTTTCGCCAAAACACACCCCGAGGTGGAAGTGCACATCTACGCCGCAGACCACGGCTTCCATTGCGACCAGCGCGGCTCCTACGACCAGGCCGCGGCCCAGCTCGCCAACGAGCGCACGCTGGCATTCTTCGCCAAGCACCTCGGCTGACGCGCGCTGATCGCGATGGTCGCGCACAGGACGCGGTTGTAAAGCGGTGTTTTGGCCTCATGTAAAAATGGGAGCAGACGCATGGGGCAGTTGCTGCGTCCGTTGGTTTTCTTTTCCATGACATCAGGAGGCCCAGACCATGAAAGCAGACCGTATCCTGATCGCCAATGCCACCTATGCCCGCTATCTGGAACGAGAGACAAGCGGCACGTTGCGGGTACTCGAAACCTTTGAACATCCAGAGAGCCGTAGCAAGGTGAGCGAGATCGTGTCCGACAAGATGGGGCGCGAAGCCTCGGACCGGGGGTATGGCGGCACGGCCTACCAGCCGCCGACCGATCCCAAGCGCAAGGAGCATTTGCACTTTGCACACGAGCTTGCCGACTATCTGGAGCAGGAAGCCGGGGCGGGGCGCTTTCAGGAGCTGGCCATCTTCGCGTCGAACCCTTTCCTCGGCGAGCTCAAGGCCGCGCTCGGTGATGCTGCGCGGCGGCGCTTGTCTTCGACGCATGATCTTGACCTCACCAGCTACGGCCTCGCCGAGCTGGAGCAGCGCGTCAAGCAAGCGTTATCGTCCCCCGAACGTTGAGTGGGCATGGTGAATTCATAAAGGTGGCCTTGCCCCATTTTTTAGCTACCGTTGTATCTCAACTTCACCAGCGCGCCGCGGCAAAGGCGCGGATGAAGTCTTCGAGCGCGCTTTGCGGCAGGCGGTCTATGCCGCCCGCGCCCGCGCGACCCGAGCCGCCGAAGCGGCTGCACAGGTCTCCTGCGCCGCCGGGGGCATTGCGAGGGGCACGCACGCTCACGCGCCAGAGTGTGCCGTCTTTGCCCGCGGGCGCGTCTGCATTTTCTTGCACGGGCAGCAGCAGCGCATGCGCGCGCTGCGGCTCCTGGTTCGCAAGCTGGTTCGCGAGGTGGCCCACGACGCGCCGGCTCCAGGGCGCGGCCGACAATAGCAGAACACTGCCGCGCGCGTCCTGCCAGTAGGGCGCAAGACCCGCAGCGTGCGCCAGATCGTCCGCGCGCTGTGCGTCCAGCGCCTGCAGCACGGGCTCGTGCGCGAGCATGGCGAGCGGGTCTTCGTAGCGCGCCATGAGCGCATACAGCTGCGCGGGGTGGATGAGCACGTCGCGCGCGGACTCGCCGTAGGCGTTGTAGTTGATCGCCTCGCCCATGCGCCGCAGCGCGTCGATCTGTGCGCGACCCAGATTTAGCGTGGCGGCCAGGCGCTCGGCTACGGCGCCCAGGTTGTCGCCAAACGCACCGACCACGGCCCAGGTGCGAAAGCGCCCGCCGAGCGCGCGGTCCACGAGCACGCTGGTGCAGACGTCGGGCGCCGTGTCGAGGTGCGCTTCGAGGCAGGGGTGCTGGAGCGGCGCGCCGCTCGCATGGTGGTCGAAGTAGCGCACGCGCACGCCGCACGCGAGCAGGCGCTCGAGCGCGGCGCGGTTGCGCGCCATGGCGATGTCGCACACCAGCACTTCGTCGCCGGGTTGGGCAGTTACGCGCTCAAGCAGCGCGATCTCACGCTTTAGGCCCGTGACCAGTGTGGCCTGCGCAGGCGCATGCAGGCGCCACTGCCGCACCGCGCACAGGCCGTCGGCGTCGCCGTTGCAGACGTCGAAATACCTTGGCGGGCGCAGCGGGGCGGGTGTTGACATGGCGGCAGGCATGTGCCGGCCATCTTATGCGAGCTTGAAACGCTGCACGCTTTCGAGCAACTGCACGGCTTGCTCACGCAGGGCTTGCGCGGCGGCGGCGGACTCTTCGACGAGCGCTGCGTTTTGCTGCGTCATGCGGTCGAGTTCGGACACAGCTACGTTGACTTGCGCGATGCCGTTGCTCTGCTCGCCCGTAGCGGTCGTGATTTCTTGGATCAGTGCATGCACTTCCTGCACGGAGGCGACGACGCGCTCCATGGTCTGCCCGGTCAGCGCGGCTTGCGCGCCGCCGGCCTCGACCTGTTGCACCGAGCTTTCGATCAAGGCCTTGATCTCGCGCGCCGCCTGCGCCGAGCGCTGTGCCAGCGTGCGCACCTCGCTCGCGACCACGGCAAAGCCGCGTCCTTGCTCGCCTGCGCGCGCCGCTTCGACGGCGGCGTTGAGTGCGAGGATGTTGGTTTGGAAGGCGATGCCGTCGATCACGCCGGTGATGTCGGCGATCTGGCGCGACGAGCCGCGGATGTCCTCCATGCGGCGTACCACCTGCGCCACGGCTTCACCGCCTTGCGTTGCGACCTCGTTGGCCGTTTCCGCGCAGCGTGCGGCACGGCGCGCGGCCTCGGCGTTTTGCGTGACCGAGCCGGTGAGCTCTTCCATGCTTGCCGCCGTCTGCTCCAGATTCGACGCGGTGCTCTCGGTGCGCCCGCTCAAGTCCTGGTTGCCGCTGGCGATTTCGGCACTCGTGTGCGCGAGTTGCTCTGCCGCCTGGCGCACGCCGCGCAAGGTTTGCGTCAAATCCTCGGACATGGCCTTCATCGCGGCGAGCAGATGGCTGATTTCGTCGCGCCCCTTGACGGTGACCTGTAGCGTGAGGTCGCGCTGGGAGATCGCGCGGGCCACGCGCACAGCCTTGTCCAGGCCGCGCACGACCGATTGCTGCACGTTGCGCGCGAGCAGCAGGTTGACGGCCACGGCCAGCGCGACCACGATCAGCGTGCGCCAGAGGCTCGCGAGAAAGTTCTTGCGCAAGTCGTCGGCATAGACGCCCGAACCCACGACCCAACCCCAGGGCGCAAAAGCCTTGACGTAGGAAATCTTGGGCACGGGCTGATCCTCGCCCGGCTTGGGCCACTGGTAGCTGACGAAACCGCCGCCATCGCTTTGCTGTGCGCGCTGCGCAAAGAGCACGAAGATCGGTTTGCCGTCGGGGTCTTTGATGTCGGCAGCGTTTCGCCCGTTGAGTTCGGGCTTGAACGGGTGCATCAGCACGCGGGGTTGCATGTCTTGTACCCAGAAATACTCGTTGCCCGAGTAGCGCGCTGCCTGCAAGGTCTGCAGGGCCAATTGCTGGGCTTGCGCGCGCGTATAGGTGCCTCGCGCTTCGAGTTGCTGCGCCCAGCCGAGGATGGAATGCGCCACATCCACCGTCTGGCGCACCGCGGTTTCGCGTCCGGTGCGGTTGAGCTGGTATTGCTCGAACAAAAAATAGCCCGAAACAGCCACCAGAATCAGCGAGGCCAGTGCCGTCATGAGCCGCAGCTTGGCGGCGATCGTCAAGGCGTTGAGGGCGCGGCGCAGAAAAGAAAAGTCCATGGGCAGGGAAGGCAAAGGTGTGGGTCAGAAACAGCGAGTCTGACCGAAAAGTAGGCACTTGCAACCCCTGTAAATCCCTGATTTGACTAATGTCAATATCAATGCGCGCCCGCGGCCGCGTCGGCGCTGCCTTCGCCGGCGTGCGGGCGGTGCGCGAGCCAGATCAGCGGAATCAGCAACAGGAAAATCAGCGCCGAAGCGTAAAAAATGTCGTTAGCCGCGAGCATGAAGGCTTGCTGGTTGAGCAGGCGCTCCACCTGGCCCAGCGCCTGCTGCTGGCTCAGGCCGGCCGCCTGCAGACCTTGCAGGGTTTGTGCGAGCGTGCCGTTGCCCTGCTGCAGGGTTTCGACCAGGTGCACGTGGTGCATGGTGGCACGGCGCTCCCACAGCGTGGTCGACACCGAGGTGCCTATGGCCCCCGCGGTGATGCGCATGAAGTTCGACAGCCCCGAGGCCGCAGGAATGCGCGGGCCGTGCACTTCGGAGAGCGTGATCGTCACGAGCGGAATGAAGAAAAACGCCATCGCGATCCCCTGGATGATGGTCGGGATGAGGATGGTGAGCACGTCGGCCTGAGTGGTAAAGCGCGAGCGCATCCACAGCACCAGCGCAAACACCAGGAAGGCGACGGTGGCGTACTTGCGCGGATCGGCCTTGGAGATGGTGCGCCCGACGATGGGCGCCAGCACCAGTGCCATCAGCCCCACGGGCGCCAGCACTTCGCCGGCCTGCGTGGCGGTGTAGCCCATGAACTGCTGCAGCCATAGCGGCAGCAGCACCACGTTGCCGAAAAACACGCCATACCCCAGCGAAATGGCGATGGAGCCGGCCCAGAAGTTGCGCACCTTGAACAGCGTCAGATCCACCACCGGGTGTTTGTCGCCCAGCTCCCAGATCATGAACGCGGCAAAACCGATGGCCGCGACGACGGCGCAGCCCATGACCAGCGGCGACTCGAACCAGTCGTGCTCCTTGCCGATGTCGAGCATGATTTGCATGCTCGCCACCCAGACCACGAGCAGGCCCAGGCCGATCGAATCGATGGGCAGGGCATGGCGCGGCGTCTCACGGTGGCGGAAGATGCCCCAGGTCACGAGCGCGGAGAGAATGCCCACGGGCGCGTTGATGTAGAAAATCCACGGCCAGGTCATGTTGTCGGTGATCCAGCCGCCCAGCAGCGGGCCCGTCACCGGCGCAACCAGCGTGGTCATGGACCAGGCGGCCATGGCCACGCCCGCGAGCGCGCGCGGGTAGCTCGACAGCAGCAACGCCTGCGACAGCGGGATCATGGGCCCGGCGACAAAACCCTGCAGCGCGCGGAAGGCGATCAAAAGCGGCATGGTCGGGGCGAGGCCGCACAGCACCGAGGCGAGTACGAACAGCACCACGCTGAGCACGAACAGGCGCACCTGCCCAAAGCGCTGCGACAGCCAGCCCGTGAGCGGCACCGAAATCGCGTTGGCCACGGCAAAGCTCGTGATAACCCAGGTGCCCTGCGTGGGGCTCACGCCCAGGTCGCCCGCGATCGCGGGCAGCGACACGTTCGCAATCGAGGTGTCGAGCACGTTCATGAACGTGGCCGCCGAGAGCGCGAGCGTGCCCCACAGGCGTGCGCTGCCGGACAGCGGCGGCAGCGGCGCGGCAGGCGCGGGGGCTTGTGTGGCGGGAGGGGGCGGTGGCGACGTGCCCGAGGGCGCGCTGGCGGAAGCTGCGTTCATGTGCGGGCTTTCGGGGGCGGTCAGCCTTGGTGCGCGCCGGCGCTCGGCGATGCGCTGGCCGCGGGCTTGCCGTTCCTGGGCGCGCCCTTGGCGCCGGACCCGGCGTTGGCCGCGATGATGCGCGCCACCTCGGCCTCGGCGCCGCGGTCCAGGTCAGCATAAACGCCCGTCTGCGCCACGGGTTCGGTGCGCGGCTGCTCGGCCAGCATGGGGCCGCCGCGGTCCGAGGTATCGACATCGACCAGCATGGACAGCCCCACGCGCAGCGGGTGCGCACGCAGCTCTTTGGGGTCGAGCGCGATGCGCACCGGCACGCGCTGCACCACCTTGATCCAGTTGCCCGTGGCGTTTTGCGCGGGCAGCAGCGCAAACGCCGAGCCCGTGCCCATGCCCAGACCGGCGACGCGGCCGTGGTATTCGACCTTGCCGCCGTAGAGGTCGGCTGTGAGCGTGGCCGGCTGGCCCAGGCGCAGGTTGCGCAGCTGGTTCTCCTTGAAGTTGGCATCGACCCACATCTGCTCGGCGGGCACCACGCTCATGAGCGGCGTACCCGCAGCCACGCGCTGGCCCAGCTGCACGCTGCGCCGCGCCACGTAGCCGGCCACGGGCGCCGGCAGCACGGTACGGCGCTCGGCGAGGTAGGCCTCGCGCAGCTTGGCGGCAGCGGCGAGCACGTTGGGGTGGCGCTCGAGCGGCACGCCCTGCGTCAGCGCCTGGTTGCTCGCGAGCTGTTCGCGCGCCGCGGCGATGGCGGCTTCGGCTGCGGCAAGTGCGGCGCGCGCGGCGTCGTGCTGGGCCTGCGCCTGATGCAGCTCTTCCTGCGAGACGGCGCCATTGCCTGCGAGCTTCTGGCGCCGCTGCAGGATGTCGCTCGTGCGCGTGACGTCGGTGCGCGCGCGCGTGGCGTCGGCTTCGCGCAGGCGCACCTGCTCTTGCAGCGCGGCGTCGTTGACGTAGAGGGTGCGCACCTGGCGCACGGTCTGCGCGAGCGCCGCCTCGGCGTGCGCGAGCGCCACGCGCGCATCGGCCGGGTCCAGCCGCACGAGCGGCGCGCCGGCCTGCACATAGTCGGTGTCGTCGGCAAGGATGGCCGTCACGGTGCCGCCGGTTTGCGGCGTGATCTGGATCACGTTGCCTTGTACGTAGGCGTTGTCGGTGTTCTCGTTATGGCTGGCAATGAGCCACTCGTAGGCGCCCCAGGCGGCGCCCGCGACGAGCACCACGACGGCAAGTGCGAGCAGGGCCTTGCGGCGGGTGGGGTTGGCGGCGCGCGCGGCGTACGTGGGTTGCGGTTCGGTCATGGCTTGTCCAAAAAAGTCGAAGCGGCAAAAGGAGGGGTGGGTGGAGGCTTGGGCCGGCTCGGATGACGCGGATGCGGGGCGCGTGCTCAGCGCGTGGCGCGCGCCACTGTCTCGGGCAGCGTGGCCTGGTAGCCGCCGCCCAGCGCGCGGATCAGGTTGACCTGCGTGTCCAGACGACGCGCGGCCAGATCGACGCCCAGGCGCCGCTGCGCGAGCACGCTGGTTTCGGCTACGAGCACCGTGAGGTAGTTGGTCAGCCCCGCGCGGTAGCGTTCGAGCGCAAGCGCATAGGCAGCTTCGGCGGCAGCCTGCGCCTGGCGCTGCTCGGCCTGCTGGCGCACGATCGAGCGCGCCGAGTCGAGCTGGTCGGCCACGTCGCGCACGGCGTCGAGCAGGCTCGCGTTGTAGCTGGCCACCGCGGCGTCCAGGTCGGACGACTTGCCGCGCAGGTTGGCGCGCAGACGCCCCGAGTCGAAGATCGGCAGGCTGATGGCCGGACCTAAGCCCCATTCCTTGCTGTCCGCACGGGCGAAGTTGTCCAGCCCTATGCTGGAGAGGCCCACGAAGGCGGCGAGGTTGACGTTGGGGTAGAACAGACTGCGCGCCTGATCGACGCTGCGCGTGGCCGCTTCCACGCGCCAGCGCGCGGCCGCGATGTCGGGCCGGTGGCCGAGCAGTTCGGCCGGCAATTGCGCCGGGATTTCTACTGCTTTGATAGCTGCTAGTGCAGGTGTATCAAGCGCTAGAGCCGATTTTGGCTCGGAAACGAGGGCGCCGATCGCGTTGCGCGTGAGGGCGATCTGCTCGTGCAGCGCCTCGACCTGCTGGCGCGCGTCGGGCACGCTGCCCTCGCTCTGGCGCAGCTCCACGCGCGTGTCCAGGCCCGCGGCAAAGCGCTCGCGCACCAGTTGCAGCGTCTCCTCGCGCTGCGCCAGGGTGCGTTCGGCCACGGCGAGCTGCGCCTGCAGCCGCGCGAGCTGAAAGTAGCTGCGCACCACGTTGCTCGCGAGCAGCAGGCGCGCGGCCTGCGCGTCGGCCTCGGCGGCGCGCGCCGCGCCTATGGCCGCCGCGAGCGCGGCCTCGTTCTTGCCGAAAAAGTCGAGTTCCCAGCTGCCCGTGAGACGCCCGAGCCCGCTATTGAGCACGCTGCCGCCCACGGGTGGCGGGTACATGCCCTTGGCGCTGTAGAGCTGGCGGTTCAGGTTCAGGTTGCCGTCCAGGCGCGGGCCGTCGCTGGCGCGCACGGCCTCGCTGAACGCCCAGGCGCTCGCGAGGCGCGCCTGCGCCTGCTGCAGCGAGGGGTTGCCGGCCAGCGCCTGCGCGACGAGCGCGTCGAGCTGTGCGTCGCCCCACATGCGCCACCAGTCGGCTTGCAGCGCTGCGCTGGGCGCGTGGGCGTTGCCGGCAGCAGCATCCGCCGCAGAGGCGGGCGCGAGCCCCAGGCTGGCGGCGTCGCGCATCTGCAGCTGCGCCGCAATGCCGGCGTGGTCGGCGCAGCCCGCGAGGCCCATCAGACCCGCGATGGCCAGGGTCAGCGCGCCCGCAGTGCAGGAGCGCTGGCGCAGGGGCGCGGCGAAACCTGCCCGCGCCCTGGGCGCGGCGGCAATGAACGTAGGTGTCATGGTGCGGGATGTTCGTGGAAAGAGACGCTTGCTGCGTCGGGGGCCGGGGCAAGCGCTTGCAGGTTTTCGCGGATGCGCTGGACGAAGGCGAGCAGCTGCGCCACTTCGGCCGCGCTGAAGCCCTGCAAAGCCTGTGCCTGCAGCGCTTCGAAGATCGCGGGCAGCTGCGCGGCCACGGTGCGGCCGGCGTCGGTCAGCTCGGTGTGCACGACACGCCGGTCTTGCGCCGAGCGCACGCGCGTGCAAAGCCCTTTGGCTTCGAGCCGGTCCAGCAGCCGCGTCATGCCGCCCGCGTCCATGTGGCAGCTGCGCGCGAGCGCCGCCACGGTGCCTTCCTGGCCCAACAGCAGGCGCAGCAAGGGCTTCCACTGCGCGTCCGTCAGGTCCAGCGGCTCGACGCGGCGCGTGATCTCGGCGCCCAGCAATGCGACGATGCGCCGTAGCTGGTAGCCGACCTGTTTTTCGAGGTCGAACGATGCCGCGGCGGGTGTGGCGCCAGCAGGAAGGACTGGGGAGGACATGTTAACGACAATAAATGAGCGCGCAATTATTGTCGAAATGGCATTTGTCTGCGCAAAGAAATGGCTGCTGCGCAGATTTTGGTGTGCAAAAGCAACGAGGCTTTGCGCGCCTTGCGCACAAATTTATAAGCAAATAAGCATTTTATGCAGGTAAATACTGCGATAACAGCTATTGTTTTTGGAGTATCCGTGCGGCCTCGAGGGCGAAATAAGTCAGCACCCCGTCGGCACCCGCGCGCTTGAAGGCGAGCAGGCTCTCGAGCATCACCGCGTCGTGCTCGAGCCAGCCGTTGGTGCTCGCGGCCTTGAGCATCGCGTACTCGCCGCTGACCTGGTAGGCGAAGGTGGGCACGCGGAATTCATCCTTCACCCGGCGCAGCACGTCCAGGTAGGGCATGCCAGGCTTGACCATCACCATGTCCGCGCCTTCGGCGATGTCCAGCGCCACTTCGCGCAGCGCCTCGTCGGTGTTGGCCGGATCCATTTGATAAACGCTCTTGTTGCTCTTGCCGAGCGCACCGCGTGTGCCCACGGCGTCGCGAAACGGGCCGTAGAACGCGCTCGCGTACTTGGCGCTGTAGGCCATGATCGCGGTGTGGATGTGGCCTTGCACCTCGAAGGCTTCGCGGATCGCGCCGATGCGCCCGTCCATCATGTCGCTGGGCGCGACGATGTCCACGCCGGCCTGCGCATGCGCGAGCGCCTGCGCGGTGAGGATTTCCACCGTTTCGTCGTTGAGGATGTAGCCCGTGTCGTCGAGCACGCCGTCCTGGCCGTGGCTGGTGTAGGGGTCGAGCGCCACGTCGGTGAGCACGCCCAGATCGGGAAACTCGCGCTTGAGCGTGCGTACCGCGCGCGGAATCAGGCCGTCGGGGTTGGTGGCCTCTTTGCCGTCGGGCGTCTTGAGGGCCGGGTCTATGGCCGGAAACAGCGCCAGCACCGGGATGCCCAGCTGCACGCATTCTTGCGCCACGGGCAGCAGCAGGTCCAGGCTCAGACGCTCCACGCCGGGCATGGAAGGCACGGGGGTGCGCAGCTTGGAGCCCTCATGGACGAACACGGGGTAGATGAAGTCGTGCGGCGAGAGCGCATGCTCGCGCACCAGGTTGCGCGTGAAGGCATTGCGGCGCAGGCGCCGCGGGCGGTTTTGCGGGAAAGGGGCGGGGCTGTGGAGGTGCATGGGAAAAATTGTGCCTTATCCGGACAATCTGGGTTCAAGGGGTATTACTGTGCTCCACCCATGCAAGCCCTACACTGCTGCCATGCTTTGGGTCAAGTCCTTCCATATCGTGTTCGTGGCCAGCTGGTTCGCCGGCTTGTTCTATCTGCCACGCATTTTCGTCAACCTCGCCATGGTGGCGCCGGGCTCGGTGGCCGAGCGCGAGCGCCTGCTGCTCATGGCGCGCAAGCTGCTGCGCTTTAGCACGCTGCTGGCCGTGCCGGCCGTGGCGCTGGGCCTGTGGCTGTGGCTGGGCTACGGCATAGGGCGCGGGCCGGGCAACGGCTGGCTGCACGCCAAGCTGGCCGTCGTGCTGCTGGTGATTGGCTACCACCATGCCTGCGCCGTGCTGCTGCGCAAGTTCGAGGCGGACGCCAACCGGCGCAGCCACAAGTGGTTTCGCTGGTTCAACGAGGTGCCTGTGCTGCTGCTGCTCGTGGCGGTGGTGCTGGTGGTGGTCAAGCCCTTTTGAGTAGCCGGGGGCTCGGAACAGGTTAGGTTCTCAGTGCCCATGCACAAGACCTCCGCCTGGCCTCTGGCGCTGCTCTACATCGCGCTGATCGTTTTTGCGAGCCTGTTTCCCTTCAGCGGCTGGCGCGCACAGGGGGTCGCGCCCTGGGTTTTCCTGCTGGCGCCGCTGCCGCCACCGTACTGGACGCGGTTTGACTTCTTCACCAACATGCTCGGCTATGCCCCGCTGGGTTTTTTGCTCGCACTCGCACTGCTGCGCACGGGCGCGCGCGCGCGCTGGGCGTTTTTGCTCGCCACGCTCGCGGGGGCGCTGCTGTCGCTTGGCATGGAGTTTTTGCAGATTTACCTGCCGCAGCGCGTGCCCTCCAACCTCGACTTGCTGCTCAATACGCTGGGCGCGCTCGCGGGCGCGCTCGCGGCCGTGCTGCTCGAGCGCTGGGGCGCGCTCGCGCGCTGGAGCGACGTGCGCGCGCGCTGGTTCGTGCCCGACGCGCGCGGAGCGCTCGTGCTGCTGGCCTTGTGGCCTGCGGCGCTGCTGTTCCCGGCGGCCGTGCCCTTTGGCTTGGGACAGGTGCTCGAGCGGCTGGACGCCGCGCTCGTGGCGGCGTTGGACGGAACGCCGTTTTTGCACTGGCTGCCGCAGCTCGAGGAAGAGTCGCTCGATCCGCTCTCGCCCGGCGGCGAAATGCTGTGCGTGGCGCTGGGGCTCTTGCTTCCGTGCCTGCTCGGCTACGGCGTGATCCGCACGTCCGGGCGGCGCGCACTGTTTGCCGCGGGGGCGCTGCTCGCGGGCCTTGCCGCCACGGCGCTGTCGGCGGCGCTGAGCTGGGGCCCGGTGCACGCCTGGGACTGGTTGAGCCTGCCGGTGCGCGCGGGGCTGGTGTTGGGGCTGCTGGCTGCCGCAGCGCTGCTGCCCCTAGGGCGGCGCGCGTGCCTGGCGCTGCTGCTGCTCGCGCTGGCCTGGCATTTGTCGGTGCTCAACCAGGCACCGACGAGCGCCTACTTCAGCCACACGCTGCAACTGTGGGAGCAAGGGCGCTTCATCCGCTTTTACGGCCTGGGGCAATGGCTGGGCTGGCTCTGGCCTTACGCCACGCTGCTGTACGTGCTGCTGCGGCTGTCGCGGCGCGATGCACGGTAACGAGCGCGCTTTTCCCACCCAGTCTTTTCCAACTCAGGCATGAGCCCGAAGCCGCTCGCCATCCCGGTTAGCTGCTCCAGGTCACTTCGCGCCCCTCGGCGGCGCTGCGTCGCAGCATGTCGATCAGCGGCGCGACGCGCTGGCGCAGGCGTATGGGCTCTTCTGCAGGTTCGACTTGCTCCTTCGAGGTTTCGCCTTGCTGCTCTTGCGCCGCTTGCCTGCGCGCCGCGATCAGGGCTTCTTCGGCGGCCACGGCGGCTTCGAGGGCGGCGATTGCAGCGGGAATTTGTTCCGCGCTCAGGATACCGGGTACGCCCGGCTCCTTGCCGATGATCTGCAGTATGCGCCGCCCTTGCGGCTCGAGCATGATGAGGTCGGCAGTGGCGCGCGACTTGAATTTGTAGAGCATGGAATCAGGTGCCTAGGAGCCTGTCGGACTTTGGAATCGTCGGCTGCGAATGCGCCGCAGCGGCCCATTTTTTACCGGCTTCTTGCCCCATAGCACCACTATGGGGCGGCGAATCCGGCAAAAACTGGTCTCGCTGGGGCGCATTCTCGCTTTCGACGCCCAAAGTCCGACAGGCTCCTTGCTGCGCGTACATGTAGTCGCGCGTGAAGGGGTACTCGGACTGCGCGCCGCGCAGGCTGCCCGTTTCCATGCGGCCGTCGGGGTGGGTGGCGAGCATCTGGTGGATGGCCACCCAGCCGCGCTCGAAACCCAGCGCGCAGCCAGCCAGGTAGAGGCGATAGGCGCGCAGGATTTTTTCGGCGCGCTCGGCGCCGTGCTTGGCGGCGAGCACTTCGCGCGCTTGGGGCAACTGCGCTTCCAGCGCGTCCGACCAGGCCCAGAGCGTGCGTGCATAGTGCGGGCGCAGGTTCTCGGTATCGACCATCTCGAGGCCGCCCAGCGCCATGTGGCGCAGCACGGCGCCCACGTGCATCAGCTCGCCGCCGGGGAAGATGTAGCGGTCTATGAATTCGCCCATGCCGCCAGCGAGTTCGGAATTCTCCACCCCGCCCGCCGTGATGCCGTGATTCAGCAGCAAGCCGCCGGGTCGCAGCAAGCGGCGCACGGTGTTGAAATACGCGGTCATGTTGCGCCGCCCCACATGCTCGAACATGCCCACCGAGGCCACGGCGTCGAAGGGCTCGGTGCTGGGCAGCTCGCGGTAGTCACGCAGCTCCATGCGCACGCGCCCCTGCAGCCCGAGCGCGGCGATGCGCTGCAGCACGTAGGCATGCTGGTTGCGCGAAAGTGTGATGCCCGTGGCGTCTACGCCGTAATGCTCGGCCGCCCACAGCAGCAGCCCGCCCCAGCCCGCGCCTATGTCGAGAAAGCGCGTGCCTGGGCGCAGGCGCAGCTTGCGGCAGATGTGGTCCAGCTTGGCTTCCTGCGCCTGCGCGAGCGTCATGTCCGGCGTGCGGTAATAGGCGCACGAATACACGCGCCGCGGATCGAGCCAGAGCGCGTAAAAATCATCGGAAACATCGTAGTGGAACTGGATGTTGCGTGCGTCACCCGCGAGCGTGTGCGCCGCGCGCGAGCGCAACCAGCCGAGCAGCCGTTGCCACGCGCCGGGTTTGCCCTGGATGGGGCTTGCGGGCAGCAAGCCCTCGGCGGCGGCCATCAGGTCGCGCATATTGCCCTCGAACGCCACCTGGCCCTCGACGATGGCCATGCCCACGTAGCCGATCTGCCCTGAAGCCAGCGCCAGCGTGGCCTTGCGCTCGCGCACGCGGAAAATGACGGCAGCGGCGTTTTCGGCGGCGCCAAGCTTCTTGCCACCTGGCAGTTCCAGGGCCACGGGCACTGGCAGGGCCTCGAGCCGTGCCGCCAGAATGTCGGAATGTGCGCTCATGGCAGGACATTTTTCCCGCCTGCCAGCGGCGCGTCAATCTTTTGCCCTGCTTGCTTGCCCAGGACACTCGGCTACCGCATGCACCTCGCACGCTCAGGCAGGCGATTCGCTATGATTTTGCACCCTATCGAACGATCGTTCAGAGGCCGCCGCGCCATCGTTCCGCGCGCCCACAAACCCGCTTAGATGCCAAAAACCGTGGAACCCGCCCATGACTGCCCCTGCTGAAACCCCGCTGCCGCCGGCCTACCAGACCTTGTCTGAGCTGCTGCACACCCGCTACAGCTGCCGTGCCTTTTTGCCGCAGCCGCTGCCGCGCAGCACCGTGGAGCAAATCCTCGAGGCAGCGCAGCGCACGGCCTCGTGGTGCAACGCCCACCCCTGGCAGCTGAGCATCGTGAGCGGCGGCGCGCTCGATCGCCTGCGCACGGCGCTGTGCGCGCATGTGGCCGAGAACCCGCCCGCGCCCGACCTGCCCTGGCCGGGCGAGTACCGCGGCGTGTACCTGCAGCGCCGGCGCGAATGCGGCTGGGGCCTGTACCAGGCGCTGGGCATCGCCAAGGACGACCGCGCGGCCTCGCAGCGCCAGGCGGCGCAAAACTACACCATGTTCGGCGCGCCGCACGTGGCCATCGTCACAAGCGACGCCGCGCTGGGCGTCTATGGCGCGGTCGATTGCGGCGCCTACGTGGCCAATTTCATGCTTGCCGCGCACAGCCTGGGCGTGGGCTCGATCGCGCAGGCCGCGCTCGCGGCCTATCCGCAGGTGCTGCGCGCGCAGCTTGGCATAGGCACGGAGCGCACCATCGTCTGCGGCATCTCCTTCGGTCTGGCCGATCCCGAACACCCGGCCAACCAGTTCCGCACCAGCCGCGCGCCCGTTTCTGACGCCGTGCACTGGCGCGAATGAGAGCCTCTTTGAATAGGCGCTGAACGCCTGTGGCCCTCAGGCCGCGCGTGCCAGCCACTGCTCGGCCAGGCGCACCCAGTAGGTCGCGCCCAGCGGGATCAGCGTGTCGTTGAAGTCGTAACTCGGGTTGTGCAAGGTGCAAGGGCCGCCGCCGTGGTCCACGCCGCGGTGCGCGCCCTCGCCGTTGCCTATGAAGCAATAAGCGCCGGGCTTGGCCTGCAGCATGAAGGAAAAGTCCTCCGCGCCCATCGTGGGTTCCTGCTCCAGCACATGCTGCGTGCCGACGATGCCGGCCATGACCTGGCGCGCAAACGCGGCCTCGGCAGGCGTATTGACCGTGGGCGGGTAATTGCGCTTGAAGGCGAAGCTGCAGCGCGCGCCATGCGCCGCGCACAGGTGCTCAGCGACTTCGCGCATGCGCGCTTCGATCAGGTCGAGCAGCTCTAGCGTGAAGGTGCGCACCGTGCCCTGCAGCTCGCAGCGGTCTGGCACCACGTTGCTGGCCTCGCCCGCATGCACCATGGTGACCGAGATCACGCCGGCTTCGACGGGTTTTGTGTTGCGGCTGATGATGGTCTGCAGCGCAAGCACGAGTTGGCACGCGATGGGCACCGGGTCTATGGTCATGTGCGGCATCGCAGCATGCCCGCCCTTGCCTTCGATGGTGATGTGAAATTCGTTGCTCGAGGCCATCACCGGCCCTGGGCTCACGGCAAAGTGGCCCACGGGCATGCCGGGCCAGTTGTGCATGCCAAACACCGCCTGCATCGGGAAGCGCTCGAACAGGCCGTCCGCGATCATCTCACGTGCTCCGCCGCCGCCTTCTTCGGCGGGCTGGAAGATCAGGTACACCGTGCCGTCGAAGTGGCGGTGCCGCGCGAAGTAGTGGGCCGCCGCGAGCAGCATCGTCGTGTGGCCGTCGTGGCCGCAGGCGTGCATACGGCCCGGATGGCGGCTCGCGTGCGCAAAGCGGTTTGCCTCGTGGATGGGCAGCCCGTCCATGTCGGCGCGCAGCCCGACGGCGCGCCCGCAGGCACCGCCGTCGCGCCCGTGCACGATGCCGACCACGCCCGTCTGGCCCAGGCCGCGGTGCACGGGAATGCCCCACTCGCCGAGCTTTTGCGCCACGAGGTCGGCGGTGCGCAGTTCCTGAAAGCACAGCTCGGGATGTGCGTGCAGGTCGCGGCGCAGCGCCGCAAAGCCGTCTGCCTGGGCAGCGATGGATTCGATGATGTGCATGGTGTCTTGTCTCCTGCAAAAGGGCCGCAGCTGCGCGCAGCGCTGCGCCATGAGGTGCCAGTCTAGCCCGAGGAGGATGCCCCTTGCAGCGTTCCGGCCGGCCCTGCGTGCTACGCTGCGCGCATGTTTCAACCGACCCAAGCCGATGTGCGCCGCTTCTTTTGCGAGGTGCACGCCAAAGCCACACGCGGCGCGCCGCTCGAGCCGCTCGAGACGCTGGCGCAGCTGTGGATCGCCGAGCATCCCGAATACCACGCCGAGCTCGCCGATGCGCAAGCCGCCGTGGCACGCCATTACGACGATGCGCCCGAGCGCACGAACCCTTTTTTGCATCTTTCGATGCACCTGGCTATCAGCGAGCAGTGCAGCATAGACCAGCCGCGCGGCATCCGCCAGGCGGTGGAGCTACTCACGGCGCGGCTCGATTCGCTGCACGACGCGCACCACGTCGCCATGGACTGCCTGGGCCAGATGCTGTGGGAGAGCCAGCGCGAGGGCCGCGCGCCCGATGGTGACGCCTACGTGGCCTGCGTGCAGCGGCGCGCCACGCGGGATTGAGCAGAGCGCGCAATGCTATTGTAAAAATAGCTACTGGCGCACATGGGTAGTGCGTAAAGAGGAAAAAATATCATAAAAAAGCCCGCTGCTGCGGGCTTTTTCGATGGTGCGCCGGCGCTCAGCGAAAGCGCGGTTCGGGCACGGTGCGCAGCTCGCCGTCGAGCGCGCCCACGTAATTGGCCAGCGCCTTGAGCTCGGCGGTCGAAAATTGCTTGGCGATGCCGGCCATGACGGGGTTGGAGCGGCCCACCACGGCGTTCGGCTCGGCTTTGTAGGACTTGAGCGCGACGAACAGGTAGTCGGCGTGCTGGCCCGCGATCTTGGGATAGGCCGGGTCGATCGGCTTGGAGAAGTTGTCGCCGTGGCACGAGACGCAAGCTGCCTTTTGCAGCAGCGCCGCGACCTGGGGCTTGGGCTCGGTGCGCGGCTTGGCGGGCAGTTCGGCCTTGCCTTTCTGGGTTTTGCCGAGCTGTTCGTAATACGCGGCGAGGTCGGCGATGTCCTGGTCGGACAGCGATGCCGCGATGCCGCGCATGGTGGGGTGGCGGCGGTCGCCCTTGCGGTAGGCGTCTAGCGCCGTGGCGATGTATTTGGCGTTTTGCCCCGCGATCATGGGCACCTTGTGCACTTCGGGGAAGGTGGCCTGGTAGCCGGGGATGCCGTGGCAGCCCACGCACATGGCGATCTTCTTGGCCCCTGCCTGTGCGTCTCCTTGCACCTCGGCAGCGTGGGCGGTAGCGATGGCGGTCACGGAAGCGACAGCCAGGGCAAGCAATGTGGTCAGCTTTTTTGTCATTTTGCGCGCACAATGGTGTAAAAAAACAGCCTGTGGCTGTGATCGGTGGTCGATTATAGCCAGCGCTTGTCAAGCCCATTTATCAACGTTATTGCCATTCCATCCATGAAATTCCAAGGCTCCCAGAATTACGTCGCCACGCCCGACCTCATGCTTGCCGTGAACGCGGCCATCACCTTGCAACGCCCGTTGCTCATCAAGGGCGAGCCCGGCACCGGCAAGACCATGCTTGCCGAAGAAGTGGCGCAGGCGCTCAACATGCCGCTGTTGCAATGGCACATCAAGAGCACGACCAAGGCACAGCAGGGCCTTTACGAATACGACGCCGTGAGCCGTCTGCGCGACAGCCAGCTCGGCGACGCCGACAGCGCCGCGCGCGTGCAGGACATCCGCAACTACATCGTGCAGGGCGTGCTCTGGCGCGCGTTCACGGCAGACCAGCCCGTGGCGCTGCTGATCGACGAAATCGACAAGGCCGACATCGAGTTCCCCAACGACCTGCTGCGCGAGCTCGACCGCATGGAGTTCTACTGCTACGAAACGCGCGAGCTCATCCGCGCCAAGCACCGCCCGCTGGTGTTCATCACCTCGAACAACGAAAAAGAGCTGCCCGATGCGTTTTTGCGCCGCTGCTTCTTTCACTTCATCAAGTTCCCCGACGCCGACACCATGCGGCAGATCATCGGCGTGCACTTTCCCACGCTCAAGGGCGAGCTCATCAGCGTCGCGATGAAGACGTTTTACGACGTGCGCGGCCTGCCTGGCCTCAAGAAAAAGCCCTCGACGAGCGAGCTGCTCGACTGGCTCAAGCTGCTCGTGGCCGAGGACATCCCCGTCGAGGCGCTGCAAAGCGGCGACGACAAGATCGCCATACCGCCGCTCGTGGGCGCTTTGCTCAAGAACGAGCAGGACGTGAGCCTGTTCGAAAAGCTGGTGTTCATGAACCAGCGCAATCGCTGAGAGGCTGAGAGTCTTTCGTCCATGGCCGCCTTGCACACCAAAACACCCCCGCTCGTCGTTGCAAATGCTCGCCATAGCCCGAGCTATGGCTGCGCTTTGCGCCTCGATCGGTGGCGTTTTGATGCGCCTTTCGGTCACGGCCGAAAAACTCTCAGCCTCTGAGCGCCGGCGCCGACTTGCCACGGCCAAACTGCACCTGCCCACGCTTGCTACCATGACCGCGTTCGCCCAGCCCCTCACCTTGCGCGCACACGGCGTGCGCCTGGAGCCGCTTTCGCTCGCGCACGAGGCGGGGCTCGCCGCGGCTGCGGCCGACGGGCAACTGTGGCGCCTGCGCGTGACCTCGGTGCCCGAGCCGCAAGAGACGCGCGCCTACATCGAGCAGGCGCTGGCCATGCAGGCCGAGGGCAGCCGCCTGCCCTTTGCCGTGTGCGACGAGGCCACCGGGCGTGTGCTCGGCAGCACGAGCTACCACGACATCCTGCCCGCCGTGAAGCGCCTGGAGATCGGCTGGACCTGGTACGCCAAAAGCGTGCAGCGCAGCCATGTCAACACGGTAGCCAAGCTGCTGCTCATGGGGCACGCGTTCGACACGCTGGGCTGCCGCGTGGTGGGCTGGCGCACCGACAACTTCAACTTTGCGAGCCAGCGCGCCATAGAGCGCCTGGGCGCGAAGAAAGACGGCGTGCTGCGCGGCCACGCGCTGCGCCGCGACGGCACCATACGCGACACCGTGATGTACAGCATGCGCGCCGGCGAGTGGCCCGAGGCGCGCGCCCAATTGCTCTACCTTTTGCAGCTGCATGCGCTTGCTCCATAAGCGCTGGAGGTCAAAAACATGCTCATAGACTTTTTCTACACGCTGCGCGCCGCGCAGTTGCCGGTATCGGTCAAGGAATTCCTCAGCCTGCTCGAAGCGCTCGAAGCCGGCATCGTCGGCCCGCGCTCCGAAGACGCCTGGAGCCTGGACGACTTCTACTTCATGGCGCGCCTGGCGCTCGTCAAGGACGAAAAGCACTACGACAAGTTCGACCGTGCCTTTGCCGCGTACTTCAAGGGCGTGGAGGCCGCGGCCGAGCTCGCGCGCGAGCTGCCCTCGGACTGGCTCACCCAGATGCTCGAGCGCGAGCTCAGCGACGAGCAAAAGGCCGCGCTCCAAAAGCTCGGCTGGGACGAGCTCATGGAAACGCTCAAAAAGCGCCTAGCAGAGCAAAAAGGCCGCCACGAAGGCGGCAGCAAGTGGATAGGCACGGGCGGCACCAGCCCGTTCGGCAACGGCGGCTACAACCCGCAGGGCATACGCATAGGCGGGCAGAGCAAAAACAAGAGCGCCGTCAAGGTCTGGGAGCAGCGCGCCTACCAGGACTACGACGACCAGCAGGAACTCGGCACGCGCAACATCAAGGTCGCGCTGCGCCGCCTGCGCCGCTTTGCGCGCGAGGGCAACGAGCTCGAGCTCGACCTGCCCGACACCATACGCAGCACGGCCGCGAACGCGGGCTACCTCGACATCAAAATGGTGCCCGAGCGCCACAACAACGTGAAGGTGCTGCTGCTCATGGACGTGGGCGGCACCATGGACGAGCATATCCAGCGCGTCGAGGAGCTGTTTTCTGCCGTGCGCAGCGAGTTCAAGCACCTCGAGTTCTACTACTTCCACAACTGCGTCTATGACTTCATGTGGAAGAACAACCGCCGGCGTTTTGCCGAAAAATTCCCCACCTGGGACATCATCCGCAAGTACAACAAGGATTACAAACTGATCTTCGTGGGCGACGCGACCATGAGCCCCTACGAGATTTTGCAGCCCGGCGGCAGCGTCGAATACAACAACGAGGAGCCCGGCGCCGAATGGCTGCAGCGCCTCACGCACGCCTTCCCCAAGTTCGCCTGGATCAACCCCGAGCCGCCCGGCGTGTGGCAGTACCGCCAGAGCATCAGCATCATCCAGCAGCTCATGGCGCAGCGCATGTACCCGCTCTCGCTCAAAGGGCTCGAAGACGCGATGCGGCTGCTGTCAAAATAACTGGATGCCTAGGAGCCTGTCGGACTTTGGAATCGTCGGCTGCGAATGCGCCGCAGCGGCCCATTTTTTACCGTCTTCTTGCCCCATAGTCCCGCTATGGGGCGGCGAATCCAGCAAAAACTGGCCTCGCTGGGGCACATTCTCGCTTTCGACGCCCAAAGCCCGACAGGCTCCTAGGAGCCTGTCGGACCTTGGAATCGTCGGCTGTGAATGCGCCGCAGCGGCCCATTTTTTACCGTCTTCTTGCCCCATAGTCCCGCTATGGGGCGGCGAATCCGGCAAAAACTGGTCTCGCTGGGGCACATTCTCGCTTTCGACGCCCAAAGCCCGACAGGCTCCTAGCCACCCCATAGCGCCGGCCCGTGGGCCGGCGTTGTTTTTTCTGCTGCTGGTGCTCACCCTGCTGCTGCCTGGCTGCAGTGTCTGGCAGCGCGTCACGGGCCAGGGTGCGGATGCCGACGCCGATGCGGCCGCAGGGGAGGGCCGCGCCGCGTTCACGCTCGAAGTGCAGGCGCCCGATGCGGTGCGCGGCCTGCTCGAGCGCCACCTCGAGCTGCAGCGCTTTCGCCAGCTGCCCGACTTGCAGGAGGGCGAGCTGCAGCGCCTGCTCGCGCGCGCCGACGAAGATGCGCGCGAGCTGCTCGCGACGCAAGGCTATTTTTCACCCAGCATCGCGATCGAAACCCAGGCCGCGCCCGCGGGTGCTGCAGCCGCGCGCGTGGTGCGGCTGCGTGTCGATCCGGGGCCGCAGACGCGCGTCGTGCGGGCCGACATCGGCTTCGTCGGCCACAGTGTGGGCGCGCAGCGCGACACGCCCGTGGGCCGGCCCGGTGCGCCCGAAAGCGGCGCGCGCCAATTACAGCGCGTGCAAAGAAGCTGGGAGCTCCCGCCCGGCCAGCCCTTCACGCAGGCCGGCTGGGACGCCGCGAAAAAAGAGAGCCTGCACCAGCTGCAGGCGCGCCGCTACGCCGCCGCGCGCATAGAGAGCAGCCGCGCCGACATAGACGCCGACAGCAACGAAGCGACGCTGAGCGTGCTCTACGACCCCGGCCCTGCGTATTTCTTCGGCCCCTTGCGCATCGAAGGCAGCCGGCGCTACGACCCTGAAGGCGCGCGCCGCATCGCACGCCTGCCCACGGGCAGCCTCTACTCCGAGGCGCAGATGCTCGATGCCCAGCAGCGCCTGGCCGCGAGCGGCTACTACGACACCGCATTCCTGCTGCTCGACACCGCGGCGCCCGACCCAGGGGCCGCGCCCGTGGTCGCGCAGGTGCGCGAAGCGCCGCTGCAAAAATATGTGTTCGGCGCGGGTATCTCCACCGACGCCGGCCCGCGCCTGAGCGTGGACCACATCCACAACCGCGTGCCCGGCATAGGCTGGCGCGCCGTGAGCCGGCTCGCGCTCGACGACAAAGACAAGCTGCTGGGCACCGAGCTCATGGACTTGCCCGACGAATCGGGCTGGCGCTGGTTCGGCAGCGCCAAGCTGCAGCGCGAGGACACGGGCGACTACCGCGTCAACAGCGGGCGCCTGCGCACAGGGCGCAGCAAGAGCGACCTGCGCATAGACCGCAGCTATTTTTTGCAATACGACAACGCGCACAGCCAGGGCCTGAACCCGCCGCCCACGAGCAGCGCGCTCAGCGTCAACACCACCTGGACGGGGCGCTACTTCAACAGCAACCTCGCGCCCACGCGCGGCTACGGGCTGGGGCTGGAGCTTGGCGCGGGCAGCACGCTGGGTGAACACCACGAGCCCTACGCGCGCAGCCTGCTGCGCTGGCAGTGGTTCGTGCCACTCGGGCGCGTGGAAGGCGAGGACGGGCGCGGCCGCCGCAGCCGTCTGGCCGTGCGCACCGAGCTGGGCGCCGTGCTCGCGCGCACCGATGCTCCTGTGCCCGTGACCGAGCTCTTCCTCACAGGCGGCGACGCCACGGTGCGCGGTTACGCCTACCGCAGCATAGGTGCGCGCACCGAAAACGACCAGCTCTACGGCGGCCGCTACCTGGCCGTGGGCAGCGTCGAATGGCAGCGCCCCATGCTGCGCGACGGCCGCGTGAGCGACTGGGAAAACACCTTTTTCATCGACGCCGGCGCCGTCGCCGACCGCGTGCACGCCCTCGACCCGCGCGTGGGCGTGGGCACGGGTGTGCGCTGGCGCAGCCCCGTGGGGCCGCTGCAGGCCGACCTGGCCTACGGCGTGCGCGTGCACAGCCTGCGGCTGCACATGCGGCTGGGGTTCAACTTTTGAGCACAGATTGCCCATGAAGACGCAGGATGGTGGCGCGGCGGCAGGAATTGGGGTCACAGAAATTGGGGTCAGATTCCAATTATTTGCAAAGGTGAAGGAGCAAAGGGTGGGTGCCGGGAGATGCGCCCGGCGGCGCACCTACTTTTCTTGTCTCGCCAAGAAAAGTAGGCAAAAGAAGGCGACCCTACTGTCTGCGTCCCTGTGCGCCTGAACGGCGCCCAGGGCAAGCTGCGGTGCTCGCACCCGGCGGGGTCGCGCGAAACTCGCTGCGCTCAAACAATCGCGCGCCCTTTATCCGCCGGGCGCTGCGCTCCTCGGCGCAGACAGAAGGGCGGGGATACCACACGGGCCTTCGCTACGCTCGGCCTTTGGCGGGGAAATTGGGGTCAGAAATTGGGGTCAGATTCCAATTTCCGCGTCATTGCGCGCCTCGCAGGGGCGCGGCGATCCGGGGTGGCTTGGGCGATGGGCGCCGATCGAAGGCCGCTGGATTGCCGCCGGCCTTGCGGCCCTCGCAATCATGGGGCTGATGGGGCTGATGGGGCTGATGGGCATGGCCATCGTGCACTCTGCGGGCAGGGAGCATGTCCGGCGCAGTGGCCGAAGAAGCAACGGCCACAATGACCGCTCGCCTTGCGCCTGCGTTCGTGTGGGGGCGAAGCGCCGTCTCATGGACAATCCAGCTTGGGTACGACCGAGATGCCATCGCCAGAAGCGCTGCGGCCTGACGCGCCGCCTCCCCTGCTGCCACCTGCGCCACCCGCGCCGCCTCGGCGCCGCGTGGGGCGTAGGTTGCTGCGCCTGGGCGCGGCCTTGCTGGCGCTGTTGCTGGCCTTGCTGCTAGTGCTCGGGGTGGCTGGCTGGTGGTGGGCTGGGCGCAGCAACTCGCTGGCCGACACGCTCGCGCTGGTCACACGGCTGCTGCCCGCTGGTCAGCGGCTCGAAAGCCGCGCGGTGCAAGGCACGCTGCGCGCAGGCGGGCGCATAGGCTGGCTGCGCTGGAGCAGCGCCAAGTTTGCCGTCGAAGTGCAGGAGTTGCGCTTTGGCGAATCTTTGGGCTGGCGCTGGGCCGCGCTGCTGCAAGGGCAGGCCGAACTCGGCCAGCTGCAGGCCGCGCAAGTCACGCTCACGCCGCTGGGCGCGCGCGACGCCGATGCCGGGCCGCCCAAACCGCCCACCGCGCTCGCGCTGCCCGTGCCGCTGCAGCTGCATGTGGAGCTGCGCGTCGATCGCCTGCGCTGGGCGGGCACGCCCGCGCTGGACCTGCAAAACGTGCAGCTCGGCTACCGCTACAGCGGCAGCGGCGCCGGCCTCCATGGCTGGCGCGAGGCGCAGCACCAGCTCACGCTGCACGAGCTCACACTGGCACGCGGCCACTACCGCGGCCAGGCCACGCTGGGCGCACAACCGCCCTTTGCGCTCGCCGCGACGCTCGATGGGGTGGTGCAGATCGAGCCGCCCAGCGACGCAGCACAGACGCCGCCACGCGCGGCTCCCTCCGGCAGCCAGGCCAAGGCGCACGCCAGCGTGCAAGGCCAGCTCGCCACGGCCGCTGCGCGTTTGCAGCTAAAAATGCTCTTGGCGCTTGATGCGCCTGCACAAGCAGCTATCGATGCAGAAGCGACAACGCGGCTCGGCGCCAAAGGGCAAGACGCCCCGCCCGAGCCCAAGGCCGCGCCCGCCGCAGAAGCCATGCAGGCCGAGCTCAGCGCCACCATTCAGCCATGGGCGGCGCAGCCGCTGCCACATGCCCGGGCGCGGCTGCGCGGCGTCGATCTGGCGGCCCTGTGGCCCGGGGCTCCGGCCACCTTGCTCGACGGCACGCTGCAAGCGGGGCCTTTGGCGCAGCCGGTGCGAAATTCTGCCCAAGCCCAAGCCCAAGCCCAAGCCCAAACCCAAACCCAAACCCAAACCCAAACCCAAACCCAAACCCAAACGCCTGCCGCCGCCGCTCCTCCCGCCGCACCCGCCGCGCCGGGTTGGGCCATCGCGGTGCAACTCGCCAACCGCGCGCCCGGGCCGTGGGACGCAGGCCGCCTGCCGCCCACGGCGCTGCAAGGGCGCGTCGAATACGACGGCCACCGCTGGAGCGTGCCCGCGGCCAGCGTGGGGCTAGGAGCCTGTCGGACTTTGGGCGTCGATAGCGAGAATGCGCCCCGGCGAGGCCAGTTTTTGCCGGATTCGCCGCCCCATAGTGGTGCTATGGGGCAAGAAGACGGTGAAAAATGGACCGCTGCGGCGCATTCGCAGCCGACGATTCCAAAGTCCGACAGGCTCCTAGGAGCCCGTAGCACTTCGGGAGTCGATAGTGCGAATGGGCCGCAGCCGACGACGCCAAAGTCCGACGGGCTCCTCAGCGCGGGCACGGCCACGCTGCAGGCGCACTACACGCCGGCCAGCGGAGCCTGGGACGGCCGGCTGGACTTGCACGCCGTCTCGCCCGGCGCCGTGCATACAGCGTTCGACGTGCAAGCGCTTTCGGGCCAGATCGCCGCGCGCCGCGAAGGCGGGGCCGTGCGCTTTACGGCAAACCTGCGCGCGCAACCCGCGCCGGGCGGAAATGGCGCCGCTGCCGGGAACGGTACCCAGGCCGTCGCAAGCGGCGCCGCGCGCGGCAACCAAACCAAGCGCACCAGAGCCGCGCCAGCGTCCAAGGCCACGGCAAAAGCGGCGCCAGCGGCCAAGCTGCGCATAGACGCCTTGCAGACCGAAGGCGAATGGCGGCGGCAGGCCGAGGGCAATTCCAGCCTGCAATTGCGCACCCTGCAACTCGCCGCGCTGCAGGCCCGCGTGCAAGCGCAGGCGCTGCACATTGCCTTTGGCGTTGCCCCGGAGGTGCAAGGGCGCGTGCAGCTCGAGGTGCCTGGTGCCGCCGCCGAGGCCGACGGCAGCCTGGGTGCGCGCCGCGGCGCCGGCACGCTGCAGCTGCAGGCGCAAGACCTGCGCGCCACGCAGCAGTGGCTCGCGCGCCTGACGGCGCTCGGCGTGCCTGGGCTGGATTTTGCGCAGCAAGGCGAGCTGCAAGGCCAGGCGCAGCTCAATGCGCGCTGGCAGGGCGGTTGGCAAAGCGCTTGGGACATGCTGCAGCGCCCGCCGCCATCGCCATCGCCATCGCCGCGCGGCAAAGCTGCGGGCGCCGCCCCCTTCACTCTGCAAGCCACGCTGGTCGTGCCGCAGTTTGACGGTACTTGGCCGGGCGCCGCGCCCTGGCAGCTGCGCGGCGTGCGCGCCGAACTCGCGGGCTCGCCCGCGCAGGCCGCGCTCGCCCTCGATGGCAAGCTGCAGCATGGCGGCCTGCAGTTTGCGCTGCAGACCAGATTGGAAGGTGGGCTCCAGCGCGCCGCGCAGGCGGGCGCCGGCTTGCCTTGGCAGGCGCGTGTGCAAACGCTGCGCCTGCAAGCCGAGGACGCGCAGCGCCCCGGCACGTGGACGCTCGCGCTCGGCGCGCCGTTCGCGCTCGAAGGGCGCATGCCGAGCGGCCAGGCCCGCGCCTCGGCAACCTCGGCAGCGCCGGCCTGGACTGTGCAGGCCACGGCCGGGCAGGCTGCGCTGAGCGGCCCTTTGCCCGGCACGGTGCAATTGCGCTGGGAGTCGCTGCGCTGGGAGCAGCGCACGGACAAGGCCGCGGGCGCCGCCCCCATGCACTTGCAGACGCAAGGCAGCGTGCTCGGCCTGCCGCTCGCCTGGGTGGATGCCTTCGAGGCGCGTTCCGCCGACACGCCGCCTCTGCTCACGCGGCTCGGGCTCGGTGGTGACCTGGCCTTCGACGGCCAGTGGAGCATAGACACCACCGCGCGCGACGGCCTGCGCGCGCGCCTGGGCCTGCAGCGCGCGCGCGGCGACTTGCGTATCCGCCTCGAAGAAGGCACGAATGGCGCTGGCGGCCCCGGCGGCAAAACTGCCAGCGGCGGCAAAGTGGGCAATGGCGGCGCAGGCAAGTCGCCCACCAGCGCCCAGGCCGGCGTGCGCGCGGCCGAGGTTGTGCTCGAAGCGCAGGGCGAAGCCGTGCACGCACGGCTGCTGTGGGACAGCGAGCGCGCGGGCCATGTCAACGCCATCGCCGACACACGCATTGCCTGGATGCAGGGCGCGCCCGTCTGGCCCGCGGACGCACCCGTGGCCGGCACACTGCAGGCGCGCCTGCCCGACCTCGGCGCCTGGTCTTTGCTCGCGCCGCCGGGCTGGCGCGTGCGCGGCACCGTCGCAGCGGACGCGCAGCTTGCGGGCAGCCGCGCCGCGCCGCGCTGGGCCGGCACGCTCGCGGCCGACGACGTGGCCGTGCGCTCCGTGCTCGACGGCGTCGATCTGCAGCAAGGCCGCCTGCGCGCCACGCTGCGCGGCGACACGCTGGACATCACCGAATGGCGCATCCAGGGCGGGCGCGGCAGCAATGCGCGCATTCCGGGCCAAAGCGGCAACCGCACGCCGCCGCCGCAGGACGGCGGCACGCTGGCCGGCACGGGCACCGTGCGCTGGGGCCGCCCGGCAGACGGCGACGCGGGCATCTTCATGCAGCTGCAGGGCGAGGCGCGCGCGCTGCAGCTGCTGGTGCGCGCCGACCGGCAGGTCAGCGTCTCGGGCCCCGTGCAGGCGCAGTTGCAGGGCGGGCAGATCCGCCTGCGCGGCCAGCTCACGATAGACCGCGCCGCCATTCTGCTGCCCGAAGAAAGCGCGCCGCGCCTGGGCGACGACGTGGTCGTGCACTCGCGCGCCAAGGACGAGGCCGCGCAAAAGGCGACGCAAAAGGCCGACCAGCCCGAGGCGCGCGCCACGGTGCAAGCCGCGCGCGTCCCCGACATCGCCGTGAGCCTGAACCTGGGGCGCGACTTTGCGCTGCAGGGCATGGGCCTGACCACGCGCCTGCGCGGCACGCTCGACGTTCGCTCCAGCCCCGAGAGCGGCGCCGCGCCGCGCATCACGGGCGACATTGCGACGGAGCAGGGTCGCTATCGCGCCTGGGGTCAGACGCTGGACATAGAAACCGGGCACGTCCATTTCAACGGCCCCTATGACAACCCCGCGCTCGACATCCTCGCGCTGCGCCCCAACATCAGCGTGCGCGCCGGCGTGCAGATCAGCGGCACGGCGCTGGCGCCGCGCGTGCGCCTGTATTCCGACCCTGAACTGCCCGAGGCCGAAAAGCTCTCGTGGGTGGTGCTGGGCCGCGCCGCCGCGCAAAGCGGCACGCAGACCGCCATGCTGCAGCAGGCCGCCTTGAGCCTGCTCGGGCGCGGCGGCGGCAGCCCCGGCGCACAGATCGCGCGCCGCCTGGGCCTCGATGAGTTGGGTCTGGGCGGCACGCGCGACAGTGGCGACACCAGCGGCACCAACGGCACGGCGCTGTCGCTGGGCAAACGCCTGTCCGACAAGATGTACGTGACCTACGAATACGGCCTCACGAACGCGCTCGGTGCGATCTACATCTTTCTGGACCTCACGCGCCACCTGACGCTGCGCGGGCAGACGGGCGAAAAGAGCGCGCTCGACATCATCTACACCTTGCGGCGCGATTGAGTTGCCGAGCCGTGCGTGCCGCGCACTTCGGCGGCCTACAATTCGCCCCAGCCCGCTTTTTGCCACCCTGCAATGGGAGTGGTTGCGGGCACAGTCTTTGCCTCTTCACCTCGCCGTAGCACAAGGGATAGTGCCCCCGCCTCCTAAGCGGGAGATTCAGGTTCGAGTCCTGACGGTGAGGCCAGTTTCTGCGGTTATGCTGGGGTTTGTAATTAATTGTGCTCCCAACCCCACTCCCTTCAGACGAAAAAGAGGAAACATGAAAAAAACGGCGGTGCGCGCCCAGCTCGGCTGGGCTTTTGGTGGATTGGCTTTGCTGGTCTTGATCGTAGCGGTGTTCGCCATCAAAGGGCTCCATGATGCGAATCTGCGCTTTGAAAATTACGTGCAAGGCATGGGTGCGCATCTCAATGCCGCCCATGAAACGCAAGAGGCCGTGCAACGGCGCGCGATCGCCGTACGCAACATGGTGCTGCGCACCAAGCCGGAGGACATCGCAGCCGAAAAACAGGTGGCAGTGCAGTCGCATGCAGAGGTGGTAAGCCAGCTGCAAAAGCTCAAAACGCTGGTGCAGGATGCGGAAGCTACGGAAGAAGCGCGGCGCATGGTCGCGGAAATCGACCGTATCGCGCAGCAGTACGCGCCAGTTGCCCTCGCGATCGTCGATCTGGCTGCAAACCAGCAGCGCGAGGCTGCTGTCGCCAAAATCAATGACGAATGCTTACCGCTGCTGCGCGCACTGGAAAACGCGACGCAGCAATATGTGAACTATGCGACCAAACGCGCCGGTCAGCTCGCTGCAGCATCTGCGGCTGAATATGCATTGCAGCGGAACCTGCTGATCGCCTTCTGCGTGTTGGCCTTCGCCTTTGCCGTGCTGGCCGGCTGGCTGATCACACGCCGTATTACGCGCGCGCTCGGCGCCGAGCCCGACGAGCTCTCTGCCGCGGTCACGCGCGTGGCCGAGGGCGATTTGACGACCGAGCTGCACGTGCGCGCGGGCGACACCTCGAGCGTGCTGGCGGCCGTCGCGCGCATGCAGGCGGCGCTGCGGCAGGTAGTGTCCAACGTGCGCCACGCTTCGGATGCCGTCTCGGTCGCGAGCGCCCAGATCGCCGCAGGCAACGCCGACCTCTCGGCGCGCACCGAAAGCCAAGCCAGCGCGCTTGAAGAAACCGCAGCCTCCATGGAACAGCTTGGCAGCACCGTGCAGCAAAACGCCGACAACGCGCGCCAGGCGAACCAGCTCGCGCAAAGCGCCTCGGCCGTGGCACAAGAGGGCGGCGAGGTCGTGGCGCAGGTGGTCGAAACCATGAAGGGCATCCACGGCTCCTCGCAAAAAATCGCCGACATCATCGGCGTGATCGACGGCATCGCGTTCCAGACCAACATCCTCGCGCTCAACGCCGCCGTCGAAGCCGCGCGCGCAGGCGAGCAGGGGCGCGGCTTTGCCGTGGTCGCGAGCGAGGTGCGCAGCCTGGCGGGCCGCAGCGCGCAGGCGGCCAAGGAGATCAAGGCGCTCATCACCGACAGCGTCACACGCATAGGGCAGGGCAGCGCGCTGGCCGACCAGGCGGGCGCGAAGATGGCGGACATCGTTACCGGCATCCGCCGCGTGACCGACCTCATGGGCGAGATCAGCGCGGCCAGCAGCGAGCAAAGTGCAGGCGTCGCGCAAGTCGGCGAGGCCGTGAGCCAGATGGACCAGGTCACGCAGCAAAACGCCGCGCTGGTCGAGCAAATGGCCGCGGCCGCTGCGAGCCTCAACGCCCAGGCGCAGGAGCTCGTGCGCACCGTGGCCTTGTTCAAGCTCGATGCGGCGCAAGCCGCGCAGGCCGTGCCCGCCGCAGCGGCGCCGGCGCTGCAAATGCCAGCGCCGGCGCGCATGGCCGGCCACTTGGCGCAAAGCCCGGCGCGGCCTGCCGCAGCGGGGCATGCTTTGCCTGGCAAGGACACGCAAGACCTGAGCGTGCGCCTGGACAACGCGATCCGTGCGCACGCCGAATGGAAGACCAAGCTGCGCACGGCGATCCAGAAGAAGGAAGCGCTGGACGCCGACACCATCGGCCGCGATGATTGCTGCGAGCTTGGCAAATGGCTGCACGGCAAGGGCCGTTCGCAATACGGCGGGCGACCTTCGTTTACCCACCTCGTCGATGAGCACCGCCATTTCCATCAGCAGGCCGGCAAGGTTGCGCAGACCATCAACCGTGGCGCCTACCAGGAAGCGGAGCAGCAGATCGCCAGTGGTTCGGCGTTCTCCGAGGCCTCGCAGCGCGTGGGGCGGGCCATCGTGCAGCTGGCGAACGAGGTCAAGGGCAAAGGCGGGCGCGGCGCCACAGCTGCCGGTGCAGCTTCCGCTTCCGCCCCCGCGCCGCAGCTCAGGCGGCCCGATGCTGCGAGCCTGCACGGCAAGGCCAGCCACGCCGACGAGGGCGAGTGGGAGAGTTTTTGAGCCGCAAAGTCGCCGGGCTTGTGCCTTGCGGCCTTGACGCACGTGCCCATGCGGGCTTTGTTTTTTTATGCCAAAACCGGCCTAAGCCAAGGTGCAGCAAGCGCGAGTAGCTATCGAAAACCTAGGAGCCTGTCGGACTGTGGAATCGTCGGCTGCGAATGCGCCGCAGCGGCCCATTTTTTACCGTCTTCTTGCCCCATAGCACCACTATGGGGCGGCGAGTCCGGCAAAAACTGGTCTCGCTGGGGCGCATTCTCGCTTTCGACGCCCAAAGTCCGACAGGCTCCTAGTACGACGCAGGGCGGATGGGCGCGGCGCTTTTTGTGCGTGGCGCCTACCTGTCGCATTCCTGAATTTTTGCGTCAGTGGTGGCCTTGCAATGCACCCGCCAGCGCCACGTATTCGGAAACCGGGACTTCCTCGGCGCGGCGCTGGGTGTCGAAGTGGCCTGCATAGGCGCGCGCCTCTAGCCAGCGCCCCAGCGTGTGGCGCAGCAGCTTGCGGCGCTGGCTGAAAGCCACCTGCACGAGTTCGGCGAGCAGCGCCGGCGGCACCTCGGGCGGCGCCGCGAGCGGCAGCATGCGCACCACGGCGCTGTCCACGCGCGGCGGCGGCTCGAAGCTCTCGGGCGGCACGTGCAGCACGTCTTCCATCGCGTAGCGCCACTGCAGCATCACCGACAGGCGCCCGTAGTCGGCCGTGGCGGGCTGCGCCACCATGCGCTGCACCACCTCTTTTTGCAGCATGAAGTGCTGGTCTGCGATCACGGCGACATGTTCGAGCAGGTGGAACAGGATGGGCGTGGAGATGTTGTAGGGCAGGTTGCCCACGACGCGCAGTTTGCGCGCCGGGGCCGCATCGTCGGCACCGCTCAAGGTGGCGGCCAGCGCGGTGAAATCGACCTTGAGCACGTCGGCTTCGATTACTTCGAGCTGGGGGTGCTGGCGCAGGCGCGCGGCCAGGTCGCGGTCGAGTTCGATCACGGCGAGGCAGCCCAATCGTTCCACCAGCGGCTGCGTCAGCGCCGCAAGGCCGGGGCCGATTTCTATCATGGCCTGCCCCGGCTGCGGCGCGATGGCGCGCACGATGGCGTCGATGATGGCGCTGTCGGCCAGGAAGTGCTGGCCGAAGCGCTTGCGCGCGCGGTGTTCCCGGTGCTGCGTCACAGCGGCGGGTCGCGGTATTCGATGTAGGCGCGGCCGCGCAGCTCCTGTAGCCAGGTGGTGTAGGCCTGCTCGGTTTTTTGCTCGCGCACGGTGTCGCGCGCCATGTCGCGCAGCTCGCGCTGGCTGGGCTTGACTTCGCGGCGTTCGAGCAGCTGGATCAGGTGCACGCCAAAGCGCGTGACCACGGGCTCGCTGATTTCGCCGGGCTGCAGGGCGTTCATGGCTTCCTCGAACTCGGGCACGAAGCGGCCGGGGTTGACCCAGCCCAGGTCGCCGCCTTGCTTGGCGCTGCCGTCTTGCGAATACTCGCGCGCGAGGTCGGCAAAGTCGGCCGTGCCCGTGAGCACGCGCCGGCGCAACTCGGCCAGGCGCGCGGCCGCGGCGGTTTCGCTGAGCTGCGGGCTGGTGCGCAGCAGGATGTGGCGCGCGTGGCTTTGCGTGATGACGGCGGGAATGCCGGCGTTGCTGCGCTCCACGACCTTCAAGACGTGAAAGCCCGCGCCCGAGCGCAGCGGGCCGGCGATCGCGCCCACGGGCAGCGAGGCAACGGCGTTCGCGAACAGCTCGGGGTAGCGCTCGAGCGGGCGCAGCCCCATGGCGCCGCCACTGATGCCCAGCGACGCGTCGGCGAGCGCGCGCGCCACGGCGGCGAAGTCCTCGCCCGCGCGCAGCTTGTCGGCCGCGGCCTGCGCGCGCGCCTGGCGCTGGGCGACTTCGGCGGGGCTGGCGTTTTCGGGCACGGGCACGAAGAAGTGCGCGAGGTTGACTTCTGCCTTGGCCGCGGCGGCCTCGGAGCGTTGCTCGCGCAGGTATTGGTCAACGTCGAGGTCGGTCACGCGCACGCGCGACTGCACTTCGCGGTCACGCAGGCGCTGCAGGAGCAGCTGGTTGCGCAACTCTTCGCGAAAGCTCTTGCGGCTGATGCCCTGTTCGGCCAGGCGGCGGTAGAACGCCTCGACGCTGAGCTGGTTTTGCCGCGCGACGCTTTGCTCGGCCTGATCGACGGCGTAGTCGTCCACGCGGATGCCGGTGTCCTTGGCTTCCTGCAACTGCGCTTTTTCGAGGATGAGCTGCTCGAGCACCTCACGTGCGAGCACCTCGCGCGGGGGCGCGGCGCCGCCTTGCTGGGCGATCTGCCGCTCGATGCGCGCCATGCGCATGCGCACCTCGTTGTTGGTGATGGGTTCGGAGTTGACCAGCGCGACGATGTAATCGGCCTGCTGCTGCGTCAGCCCGCTGCCCTCGGACGGGCCGGGCAGCGCCGGCGTTTGCGGTGCGGGACGCGCGAGGCCCCTGGCCGAGCCTGCCGCACCTGCCGCAGGGCGCAGACCTTGCGCAGCGGCACTTTGCAGCGCACAGAAACCCAGGCACGCTAGGCCCAGGGCAAGAAGACGATGGTTCATGGTGGCGGGTCAATCGTAGTTGCTGAAGCGGCTGGGCAGGGCGCGCGCCGCCGGATCGTGCAAGGGTTGGTAGCGTGGCACGTTTTGCTTGAGCGCTGCGAGCGGGTCCTGCCCCAGGCTCAGGCGCGAAAAACCGACAAATTCGATCTGGAACAGCAATCGCGTGTTGGCGGTGATCAAGCTGCTTTGCAGCCTGTCGACGACCACGCGGCCCACCCAGCAGCAGCCGTTGTATTCGAAGCCCACCACCATGTCCACGAGCTTTTTGTCGCGCATGCTGTAGTCCAGCCGCCCCACGGTGTACCAGCGCCCACTGCCGGTGCGCGCTGCCTTGGCGTCTTTGCGGCCACCGGCATCCGCGCTGCCGGGGCTGGAGCTCAAGGGCCATTGCCAGCCCAGGTCGATCTGCTCGCTGGTGCCGCGCTGCAGGCGGTACGCGGCACTGATGGTGCGGTAGTTGCCGGGCGTGTAGTTGGCGCTCACGGTGGAGCGCACCGAGCGCCCGGTGTGCGGGTTGTATTGCACGACGGAGTCGAAGCCCCATTGCGGCGTCCAGTTCAGGCCCGCGCCCAGCAGCACGTCGGAGACGCGGTCGGTCATGGGCGCTTCGCCGGGCAGGGTGACGTTCTGGTCCTTGAAGCGCAGGCGCTGCGCGATGCCCAGGCGCAGGGAGTCGGCGCCGGTGTCGGGGTCGAGAAAGCGCGTGGTCACGCCCAGGGTCAGCAGGTTGTTGTCGGCGATGCGGTCGTTGCCGCCGTAGGCGTTCTCGGTGTAGATGGTGGCGAAGTTGAAGTCGTTGGCCGCGGTGTCGTAGATGGGCAGCAGGTGCTGGTCGCGGTAGGGCGTGTAGGTGTAGAAGGCGCGCGGCTCGAGCGTCTGCACGAAATTGCGCCCCAGCAGCCGCGTGTCGCGCTCGAACACCAGGCCGCTGTCCAGGCTGAAGGTCGGCAAGGTGCGGCTCGCGGACTTGCTGCCGTTCAGCAGCGGGCTATCGAATTGGTAGTGCGTGGCGTTGAGCTGCAGGCGCGGCGTGACGAAGCTGCCCGGCGAGCGGAAGGGGCGGCTGACTTGCGCCTGCAGGTAGCTGCGGTCGGCGTTGGGCTGGTTGGTGAGGAAGCGGTCGGCCTGAAAGCGCGTGGTATCGACTTCGACGCTGGTCTCGAAACCGTGGCGCAAGTCGCTGGGTGCGTAGCGCCATTGCAGCTGGGGCATGCGGTCGTAGGGCGGCACGATGGGTGCATTCATGTCCTGCTGGGTCTGCCACTTGAGCGTGTGCACCTGCGCCGTCATGTCGCGCGCGGCCCAGGACAAGCGCATTTCGCTGGGCAGCAGGCGCTCCAGCATCGCATTGGTGCCCAGCGAGGAGGCGTGACCGAAGTCGCGCCAGTAGTCGTTGTCGCTCACGCGGTTGAGATTCAGGTGCAGGTTCAGGTTCCCCACGCCGGCGGCGTCTATGCTGCCGTCGTGCTTGGCGGTGTAAGTCCAGCGATCGCGCTCGCGCAGGCTGTCCGAAGGCATGTATTGGCCCTTGAGCTCGCCCTGGTAGTTGCTTTCGAGGTAACGAAACTCACCGCCCGCGTTGAAGCCGCGCCGCGCCATCACCGTGCCCGTGAAGGTGGCGTCGCGGTTGGGCGCGATGTTCCAGTAGTAGGGCTGCGAATATTCGAAGCCGCTGCGGCTGTCGAGGCCGAAGGTCGGCGGCAGAAAGCCGGACTTGCGCTTGTCCGACAGCGGAAAGCTGATGTGCGGGATGGGCAGCACCGGCACGCCCTTGAACTCGAGCACACCACCGTCGGCCACGCCCACGTCCTCCTCCTGGTCGAGGTGTATGGTCTTGGCGCGCAAAATCCAGTCGGGCGTCCAGCTTGCGCTGTCGTTCTTTTCGCAGGTGGTGTAGGTGGCGTCGTGCACCACGGAGCGGTCAGGGTCGATGAAGTCCACGCGCGTGGCGTCGCCATAGGCGCCGTTGGCCAGAAAGCGGTAATGCGCGTCGGTGAAAAAGCCCTGGAACGCCTCCACGCGCAGGTCCAGCGCCGTGCCGTCGAAGATGTTGCCCGCACGGTTGATGTGCACCTGGCCGCGTGCCCTGGCCAGGTCTTCGGGCGCGATGTATTCGAGGCGGTCGGCGCGGATCGTGGTGTCACCGCGGCGCAGCTCGGCCTTGCCCTCGACCACCACGTTCAAGTCCGTCTGGCCCGTGACGCGGTCGCCGCGCACGAACAGCGGCAGCTGCGGACGCACCTCGCGCGGGAGGGTTTCCTGCAGCTGCGTGCTCGTGCGCAGCTGGGGTCGGCCCCAGCCGTCCGGGGCCGTGGCAGCGTCTGCGCCTGCGGGCGCGGGCGCCGCGGATGCAGGCGGCGCAGCGACCTGCTGCGCGAACGCCCCCGGCGGCAGTGCGCACCCGGCGAGCGCGAGCGCATAAGCCAGCGGACGCAGCGCGGGGCAAAGCATGGGCTGCTGCGCCGCAGCGGACGCAGCGCGGAAGGTGGGTGGTATCTGCACGGTGGGAGGCTGGCAGCGAAGCACGGACAGAAAATGCGACGAGAAAACGTACACGCGGAAAATAGAATCCGATTATCCATGACCCATCCCAAGCCCTCGCCCTTGGCCCCTGAGCGCGCCACGAACTCCGGCCCCGCCGCTGCATCCGCCGCCGTCCCCGCCGCTGCCCCCAGTACCATCACCTGGCCCAGCGCGGCGCGGCGGGCGGCCTTCGAAGCCTGGCTTGCGCCGCTCGCCGCTGCGCATGGCCTGGTGGCCCAAAGCCTGCGCCCGGCCTCGGCGGACGCGAGCTTCCGGCGCTATCTGCGCATAGACCTTGCCGCGGGCGGCAGCTGCATCGTCATGGACGCGCCGCCAGAGCTCGAAGACTGCCGCCCCTTCGTGCGCGTGCAAGCGCTGATGGCCGCGGCCGGCCTGCGCGTGCCGCAAGTCCTCGCCTGGGACGAAGCCGGTGGCTTCATGCTGCTGAGCGACCTGGGCGCGCACACGCTCATCGAGGCGCTCGATCCAGCTGCGCCCGCGGCCGCGCAGGCTTGGTATTTGCAGGCCGTGGACGCGCTGATCGAGTGGCAAAAAGCCTCGCGCCCCGGCGTGCTGCCCCCCTACGACGAGGCCCTGCTGCGCCGCGAACTTGCCCTGTTTCCCGACTGGTACGTGGCCCGGCACCGCGGCATCGAACTGGACGACGCGCAGCAAAACACCCTCGCGCGCGCCTTCGACGCCATCGTCGCGCACAACCTCGCCGCGCCCAGCGTGTTCGTGCACCGCGACTTCATGCCGCGCAACCTGATGCTGCCCACGCAGGCCGACATGCCGCTGGGCGTGCTCGACTTCCAGGATGCGGTGTACGGCCCCATCACCTACGACATCGCGAGCCTGCTGCGCGACGCCTTCATCAGCTGGGACGAGGAATTCGTCATCGACATCACCGTGCGCTACTGGGAAAAGGCGCGCCGCGCGGGCCTGCTGGGCGCGGCCAGCGCCTCGGGCTGGGGCGTGGACTTCGGCGAGTTTTACCGCAGCGTGGAGTGGATGGGCCTGCAGCGCCACCTCAAGGTCGCGGGCATTTTTGCGCGCCTCACGCTGCGCGACGGCAAGCCCAAGTACCTCGCAGACGCGCCGCGCTTCATCGCCTACATCCGCGCCACCGCGAGCCGCTACCGCGAGCTCGCGCCGCTCTTGCACCTGATCGACCAGATCGAAGGGGTGCAGGAACAAAGCGGCTGGGCCTTTGGCCGGGTTTCATGAGCCAAATAGGCCTCTAAGGCGCATACAGCAAGCGCCAGCAGCTATCGTTATAAAAGCTATGCCACGTTTTTACTGCCCTCTCGCGCTGCAGGTTGGCAGCGACATCGACCTGCCCGCAGGCGCCGCGCGCCACGTACAGGTGCTGCGCCTGCAGCCGGGCGATGGCATCACGCTGTTTCACGGCGGGCTCGAAGACGTGGGCGTGGACGCCGCGGCGCTCGCGGGCGAATTCGACGCCACCATCGTGCACATGGGCCGCGCCGCGGTGCGCGTGCGTGTGCAGCGCCGGCACGCCGTCGAACGCGAAGCCGCGCGCGCCGTGCACCTGGCCGTCGCCATCATGGCCAACGAGCGCATGGACTGGCTGGTCGAAAAAGCCACCGAACTCGGCGCTGCGAGCCTCACGCCGCTGCTGGCCGAACGCAGCGTGCTGCGCCTGGCGGGCGAGCGCGCCGACAAAAAACGCGCGCACTGGCAGGCCATCGCCGTGGCCGCCTGCGAACAATGCGGCCGCAACCGCGTGCCGCGCGTACACCCCGTGCAGACCCTGACCGACTGGCTGCGCGCGCAGGGCGCAGGCCAGGCACTTGCGCCATCCACTGGGCTGCCCGCTGCACCATCCGACGCACCGGTCATTGCCGCACCGCAGCGCCTGCTGCTATCGCTGCAGCCGCATAGCACCGCGCTGCGCGCCGCAGCCGCAGCTGGAATTGTAGAAGGCCAAGACGGCAGCGCCGCGCCCGTGCTGCTGCTTTCCGGCCCCGAAGGCGGCCTGAGCAGCGCCGAAGAAGCACTCGCGCTGCAGCAAGGCTGGACGCCCGTCACCCTGGGCCCCCGCACCCTGCGCGCCGAAACCGCCCCGCTTGCGGCGCTGGCGGTGTTGACGATCTGACGAGGTGGGGGCGGGCAGAAAAAGAATTGGAATCTGACCCCAATTTTCTGCGCGCTGAACGATCAACATGACTGTCTATCTCAACGAGTTCAGTCTGTATGCTCGGTGCCCCGGCCTTCAAGACGATCTCGGAACGCTTGCGGCAGCGGAAAGCTGAGATCAACAGCATTCGTTGCAGCTGTAACTGGATCGCTGTCGCCCGACCTTCGCCATCGAACTGCTTGAGCGAATCAAGCATCTCTTCGATATCCCGAACATCGTCTTCGTGCTCTCCATCGACAAGCAGCAGCTAGAGGCGAGCACGGCGGCTGTCTATGGCTCAGCCATCAATGCCCCAGAATATTTGCGCCGATTCATTGATCTGGAGTACGGCATTCCTGCTGCTCACTCCAAGCGCTACACGGAGACTCTGATCAAGCGTTTTGGCCTGGAACCGGTTTTTGCCGAACGCAAAAGCTCGGAGGTCGCCTACGACAGGAAGAATTTCGTCGACTTTTTCACAATGCTGGCAGACGCCGTTGGGCTTTCCCTTCGCGCACGTGAACGATGTATCACCCGGCTTCGGGTCGTAATGGACCTGACACCTCCCAATCACTATCTCGATCCAATCTTGGTCGCACTGCTAATCGTTTTACGATCCAACAAGCAGGACCTATTCACCAGGCTGATCTCTGGAGAGGCCCATGCCGAAACGGTGATGGAATACCTCGCATCCTTACCTGTCGCATCCCTGACGATTGTATAGACTCCCGCCGCTACCCCCTGTTCATGGCTCGTGCCGTTTTGCAAGCCCTGATTGAGGAACATGAGCAAGCCAGCAAAGGAGCCCGTACACCATGATGATCGC
>NZ_VMYE01000050.1 GCF_007655255.1 Extensimonas perlucida | reverse complement strand
AGCCCCCGCAAAAAGCAGCGAGGCGCAACGAGTCGAATCGTTGTAGACGTCGGCAGTGTATTGGAGATTTTTCTCACCATCGTGGAGGGCTGTGGGCAAGTGGGCGAAGGGCGCGGGCGGTGGGCAACGCCTGCGTTGTCCACGGGTCGCACCCGGTGCGCCGCCAGGCGCATCGTCCACTTGTCCACAGCCCTTGCCGGGCGCGCAGCGCCCGGCCCCCGCCCTCCGCCCATGCGCTTGGCTTGCACCATCTGGGCGCTTGCTTCGTGCCTGCTGCGCACCTGCGGTGGGCCGCCACCAGTGCCGCCAGGGCACAATAGCACCGCCCTCGCGCCCATCCCTTCACGCGCCCGCTCACGCGCGTGCAGCCGCCTCAGGAGGCCGGCGGCAGGTGCGACGAAACAAATCCGCCCGCGCCGCATTGAGCTCTTCTGCTGCCTGCACATCGCTCAGCGCCAGGGCGCGTTGCTGCAGCTCCTGTAGCGAAACCCCCGCGCGCAGGCCCTGCGCCGCATCAGGCAGGCTCGCCAGCTTGGAGAGGGGTGTCATCACGTCCCTGGGGTCATACACCCGCTTGATGCGCCCGGGCTTGGTGGGGTGGGGCACCTCGGTGGCGAACAGGCAAGGGCGGTGAAAATTCAGGAACGGGTTCAGATACTCGATGCAGAAGGTGTTGAAGTGCAGCGCGTGCCGCTGCTCGATGTGCTCAAAGCCGAAGACCTTGCGCACCACCGCGCCGTTCTTGGTCTCGACCAGCGCGTTGTCGTTGCTGCGGCGCGGGCGGCTGCGCGTGAACTCGATGTGCAACTTCTGCAGCATCTGCGCCACCCGGTGGTTGACATACTCGCTGCCGTTGTCCGAGTGAAAGCCCAGAATCTCGAAGGGAAACTGCGCCAGCATCTGCTCGATCACCCCCAGCAGGTGCACCTCGCTGATGGTCTGCACGCTGGCCACCACCTGCCACTGCGTGACGCAGTCCACCGCGTTGATGTGGTACAGCCCCTTGGTGCCGTCCTGGTCGCCCTGGTGCACGCTGTCGATGCGGATGAAGCCCGCACGCCCC
>NZ_VMYE01000005.1 GCF_007655255.1 Extensimonas perlucida | reverse complement strand
ATGCGCCCCGGCGAGGCCAGTTTTTGCCGGATTCGCCGCCCCATAGCGGGACTATGGGGCAAGAAGACGGTAAAAAATGGGCCGCTGCGGCGCATTCGCAGCCGACGATTCCAAAGTCCGACAGGCTGCTAGCCGGCTACAGCCGCGCCTTGAACCGCGAGCGCTTCATTGCCACGGTCGAATCCCTGATCGACGACGGCTGCGAAGACGTGTTCGACGTCACCGTGGCCGACGTGCACGCCTTCGATGCCAACGGCCTCGTCGTGCACAACTGCGGCGAGCAGCCCCTGCCGCCCTACGGCTGCTGCGACCTCGGCCCCATCATCCTGCCGCGCTTCGTGCGCCATGCGTTCGGCTTCGACGGCGTGCCCGCGTTCGACTTTGCCGCCTTCGAAAAAGCCGTGGCGCTGCAGGTGCGCGCGCTCGACAACGTGCTCGACCTCACCTGGTGGCCGCTGCCACAGCAGCGCGCCGAGGCCATGGCCAAGCGGCGCATCGGCGTGGGCTTCACGGGTCTGGGCAACACCTTGAGCATGCTGTGCCTGCGCTACGACGCGCCCGAAGGCCGCGAAATGGCGCAGCGCATTGCCACGCACATGCGCGACGCGGCCTACGCCGCCTCGGTCGAGCTCGCGCGCGAAAAAGGCGCCTTCCCCAAGTTCGACGCCGCCGGCTACCTCGCCGAAGGCACCTTCGCCAGCCGCCTGCCCGCAGAATTGCAGCAGGCAATCCGCACGCACGGCATACGCAACAGCCACCTGCTGTCGATCGCGCCCACGGGCACCGTGAGCCTGGCCTTTGCCGACAACGCCTCCAACGGCATCGAGCCCGCGTTCTCGTGGACTTACACGCGCAAAAAGCGCGAAGCCGACGGCAGCACCAGCGAATACGAGGTGCAAGACCACGCCTGGCGTTTGTACCGCGCGCTCGGCGGCGACGTGCAGGCGCTGCCGGACTACTTCGTCTCGGCGCTCGAAATGTCCACCGCAGGCCACATCGCCATGATGCAGGCCGTGCAGCCGCTCGTGGACACGGCCATTTCCAAAACCGTGAACATCCCCGCCGACTACCCCTTCGACGACTTCAAGGGCCTGTACCTGCAAGCCTGGCGCGCCGGGCTCAAGGGCCTGGCCACCTATCGCCCCAACGCCATCCTTGGTTCAGTGCTAGAAGCGCCTGAAAGCGCCGCCGAATCTGCGCAGGAAGCTCCTGAAAAAGAAGCGCCACCACACGCCGACCCGATGCGCAGCGTGATCGAGAGCCGCCCCAAAGGCGCGCTCTCGGCCGTGGCCGAAAAGCTCGAATACTGGACGCAGGAAGGGCACAAGACGCTCTACATCCTGGTGTCCTTCCTGCCCGTGCCCATGCCCGACGGCCAGGGCACGGTCGATCGCGCGATCGAATTCTTCATGCCCGTCGGGCAAAGCGGCGAATCGCAGCAGTGGATCACCTCGAGCATGCGCCTGCTCTCGCTCGCCGCGCGCGGCGGCTTTCTCGAGCGCGCCTTGCGCGACATGCGCAAAGTGGCCTGGGATCGAGGCCCCGTACGCCTGGGCAGCTACGAAAAAGCAGACGGCACGCGCGTGCCCATGTGGCACGACTCGGAAGTCGCGGCCATCGCCTACGCCATCCAGAACATCCTCGCGCGCCGCGCCGCGGCCAACGCAGCCGGCACCAGCGCCGCGCCCGACGCGCTGCAAAACGCCGATCCGCCCGCAGGCATGCCGCCCGTCATGCTCGGCAAGAAATGCAGCGAATGCGGCGCACACGCCGTGATCCGCAAAGACGGCTGCGACTACTGCACCCAGTGCGGCCACATCGGGGCCTGCGGTTAAGGGCGCGCGCAGCCTCCATCCACCATCCTCCAGCCTTTTCCCCATGCGCACCCCCCAAGCCTTCCCCGGCCTGCACACGCCTGCAGCAGGCTTTGAGCAGCCGTTTGCCATGCTCGAGGCCTGCCACGCGCGCGTGCAACGCATGCTCACCCTGTTGCAAAAGCTCTGCGCCCACCTGCGCGCGCAAGGCTGCGACGACGCGGCGCGCCAGGCCGCGCGCGACGTGCTGCGCTACTTCGACCAGGCCGGCCCGCTGCACCATGAGGACGAAGAAAAACACCTCTTCCCCCTGCTGCGCGCGCAGGGCGACGCGGATGTGCGGGCTTTGGTGGAGCGCCTCGCGCAAGACCATGTGCGCATGGCCGCAGACTGGGCACAACTACGCACGCCCTTGCTGGCGCTCGCCCAAGGGGAGCGCTGCAGCTTCAGCGCGCAGGAAGAGGCTTGCTTCGACGCTTTCGCGGCGCACTACGCACGTCACATCGAGGGCGAAGAGCAGCGCGCCTACCCCGCCGCGCAAAAACTGCTTGGTGCAGCGGCGCTGCAAGCTATGGGACAGGAGATGGCGGCGCGACGTGGGGCCAGGCTGCCCTCTTTGGTTGCTCCTGAATAAAGAGCTGCTCACACTTTATTCATAAGGGCTTTGGGCTGATTTTCCTTAGAAAATGCAGTGATCGATGCCCGCGCGAAAGCTTTTCTGGGGCCCCTCGCCAGGCAGCTGCAGAGCCCGCCGGGCTCGTGCACACCTTCTCAGTGCATCACCACCGGGTTTTGTGCGAGGCTGGCGTAGCGGTCGAGCGTGTCCTCGACTTCTTCCTGCGTGGGCGTTTTTTGTTGCCAGGCGAGGATTTGCTGCTGAAACAGCTCAGCCCAGGAGCCGTCGAGATAGACCTCCTTGCCCGAGCGCTTGTCCACGATTTCAAAGCCGTGGCGCGCCATCTGCGGCACGGCAGAGGCGCCCGTTTTGGGCTCGGTTTGCGCGACCGCAGCAGGGTCCACTGCTTCAGGCAGCATGTGGACTACTACAAAGGATTCAGAGTCGTAGAGCATGTGCATGATGTTCCCCCCATTCAGTATGCGCATCAGATGACCGCTGCTTGACAAACTTCAAGACGCAGCATCGCTGGCAGTATTTCACGAAATATCGCCGCATGCGCGCCATTCGCCCTGCCCGTGGCGCAGAAGCCGCACGAGGCGTGCCGTCGTCACAAGGTGACGGTAGCGCCGCTTCACGGCGGCCCGCTGCTGCGCAGCTGCAAATCGACGTAGTCGCCGCTGCTTTGCGTGAGGCGTATGCGCACGGGCAGGTAGCCGAGGTCTGGGGAGAGCCAGAGCTCGGCCTTCTGGTCGTAGTCGCGCTCGGGCAGGCGCTCCAGCCTCCAGGCGGGCATGTCGCCGGCGGGCAGGTGCAGGGTTTCGAGTGCGCGCACGGCAAAGACCCAGCGGTCGGCACTGCGCGGGCCAATGGTGGGCACGCTGATGCGCGTGCCGGGCACGAAGCGCTGCGGCTGTGCGGCGAACATGGCGCCGAGCTGGATGAAGACGCTGAGCCTGTCCTGCGCACCCGCGCGCAGCGGCGCCTGCGGCGTGTTGGCGCTGAAGATGACGCGGCCCTGCGCATAGTCGAAGTGCGCAGCGAGTTCGCGCCGCGCGATGTCGCCAAAGCGCTCGGGGCGCAGGCCCTGCGCGGTGATGCTGCCGCTGCTCGTCTGCGCGCGCGTGCCCAGCAGGAACACGCGCACTTCCTGGCGCGCCTGATAACGGCTGCCATCGTGCTGCCACAGCAGCTGCGCGCCGGCCGTGTAGTGCAGACCCTTGACGAGGCCCTGGGCGTCGAATTCCAGCCGCATGGGGGGGGGAATGCGCACGGGCGGCGGGGTTTGGTTCATGCGCGCTGCCTTGGCGTCGTCTTCAGCGGCGAATATCTCCAGCCCTGCATCGGCGCGGGTTTCTGCGCCGCTGGCGCCCTGGGCTGCGCGCGCGGGCGCCTCTGCCGCGGCGGAGACTGCGGCGCTGGCGGCGCTGGCGGGAGCACTGGCAGGAGCGAGCGCCGGGCTGGCTGTGGGGGCTGCGGCAGCTGTGCTCTGCGCGGCGGCGCCAGGCTCGGGCGCACCCTCCGCAGAGGTTCCGGTGGCTGCGGAGCTGGCGTCGGCATGCTCTGCGGCCGGGGCAGGGGACGCAGGCGCCCGCAACGCCGCATCGGCCAAGGCCAGCGGGGCTGCGGTGTCCGGGGATTTGGCTGTTTCGGCAGGTGTTTCGGCAGGTGTGCGCGGTGCTGGTTTGCGCCGCGGCGCGGGCGGCTTTTTGGGCGCCTTGCGTGCCGCCGCGGGCGGCGTTGCGGTCAGGGGCGCCGGCGCGGCTGCGTCAGGTGGGGTCTGCACGGGCGTGGCCTGGATGCTGCGCGTGCTGAACACCAGCGGCCCGCCGGCGGGCCTAAGCCCGGCACCCGCGCCATCCGCGCGCAAAGACAGGCCGCCGAGCAGCAGCATGTGCAGAGTCAGCACGAACAGGGTCAGCGCGATGAGGCGGCGGGTTTGCATGCAAAAGTGTTCAAACACCTGAATCGATGCCATAAATTGGGGTCAGATTCGAATTTTCCTGCGCACCTTCGCGGGCGCTGGCGAATGGCTGACGGTCATTTTGGCCGCTGCCAAGAAACCCGTCATTGCGAGCCCCGCAGGGCGCGGCAATCCAGTTCCGACCTTTGCAACGCATGCAGGCACTGTGGTGACCACCCCATGGATTGCCGCGGGCCTTCGGCCCTCGCAATGACGGAAAAAGATCATCCCGCGTCCTGACGGATGAAATTGGAATCTGACCCCAATTTCCCGCCCGCGGCTCCGCCCTCTCAAACCAGGTTGTTGCGGATGGCATAGACCGTGAGTTCGGCGTTGTTCGAGAGCTTGAGCTTTTCGAGCACGCGCGCGCGGTACACGCTCACGGTCTTGGGGCTGAGCATGAGCTCCTCGGCGATGTCGGAGAGTTTGCGGCCCGAGGCGATTTTCACGAGGGTCTGCAGCTCACGTTCCGAGAGCGCGGCATGCGGTAGCTCGGGGCTCGGCTGCGCCAGGCTGTCGGCGAGCAGTTGCGCGACTTCGGGGGTGAGGTGCTTGCGCCCTTGGGCCACGGTGCGCACGGCCTGGGCGAGCGCTGCCGGGTCGCTGGCCTTGTTGACGTAGCCCTGCGCGCCGGCGCGCAGGCAGCGCAGCGCGTACTGGTCTTCGGGGTACATCGAGACCACCAGCACCTTGATCGCGGGGTGCGTCTCGCGCAGGCTCGCGAGCACCTCGAGGCCGCTGCGCCCGGGCAGGTTCAGGTCGAGCAGCAGCACCTCGCAACTCGCGCTGCGCAAGGTTTCGCGCAACTCGCCGTAGCTGCCCGCTTCGCCCGTCACGCAGATGTCGGGCTCTTCGCTGAGCGTGTCGCGGATGCCGCGGCGCAGCACCGCGTGGTCATCGCACAGGACGACGTGGATCATGGCGTATTTCCTGGCATGCCGGGCGTAGCCGGTGGTGAGAGCGCCGGTATTTGCGCGGACGAGGGCGTTTCACCCGTGCTTTCCGTGTTGTCTGGATGGTCTGCTCGAGGTTCCGGAACGAGCGGCTGCGTGGACGGCAAGGGGATGGACAAGACCACGCTCGTGCCGCGGCCGGGCTGGCTGCTCACGTCCAGCCAGCCGCCCACGGTGCGCGCGCGCTCCTGCAGCCCCTTGAGGCCGAAGGCCTTGGGCTTGTCGCGCTGTGTGGGCGTCATGCCGCGGCCGTCGTCGCTGACTTCGAGCGTGAGCATGCCTTCGCTGTCGGCCAGTTCCACGCGCACCTGGCCCGGCTGGGCGTGCTTGACGATGTTGGTCAGCGCTTCTTGCGCGGTGCGGTAGGCCACGAGCTGCACCTCGGGCGGCAGGGCAATGTGTTCACGGCTTGTGTGCACCTGCGCGGGTACGCCCGTGCGCCGCTCGAAGTTCGCCGCGAGCCATTGCACGGCGGCGACCAGGCCCTGGTCGAGTATGGGGGGGCGCAGGTTCATCATGATGCGCTGGCTCGCGCTGAGTGCCTGCTGCAGCATGTCGGCGGCGGTGTCGGCGCGACGCTGCAGCTCGGGGTCGGGGCTGTGGCGCCGGATCCAGGCAATGTCAAAGCGCAGCGCGGCCAGCGCGCCGCCGATGTCGTCGTGGATTTCGCGCGCAATGGCGGCGCGTTCCTGCTCGATCGAGCTTTGCAGGTGCTCGGTGAGTTCGGCGAGGCGGCGCTGCGACGCGGCCAGTTCGGCCATGGCCTGCGCGCGCGCACGCCTGGCTTCGTGCACCTCGATGGCGCGTGTGACCACGTGCGCCAGGCGTGCCATGTCGTCCTTGGCCACGAAGTCGGCCATGCCCAGGCGCATCGCATCGACGGCCGCTGCCTCGCCGATCGCACCCGACAGCAGCACGAAGGGGGGCGGGGCCGGCAGCGGCTCGACCAGTTTCCAAGCGTCGAGCGCGGTAAAGCCGGCGAGGCGGTAGTCGGCCAGAACCACGTCGAAGCGCTGCGCGGCGAGGGCGCGCTCGAAGTCCGCGAGCGTCTCGACCTGCTGCAGTGTGCATTCAAGGCCCGCGCGACGCAGAGCCAGGCGCGCGAGCGCGTGGTCCGCGGGGGAGTCTTCGAGGTGCAGAATGTGCAGGGCTTGGCCCGATGTTGCGCAGTGCATAAGAGCGTTATCATAGGCTCCGATACATTTTGGAACATCGCGCCGCACCCGAGAATGTGGGTGCCAGCGCCTGCAAGCGTCCCGCAAACCGCCAGCATTCCTTCTGACAACGCCATTTTTCGTTTCGCGCCATAGACACCACGGGAACCCCATGCAAGCCACGCCACCGCCCTCCCAGGAGCCCAAGGTCGAGGTGCCTCTCATGGCCGCGGCGGAAATTCAGGATGCGCTGCTGGTCGTCATGCACGACTTGCGACGTCTCGAAGGATTGCTCGACCATGCGGCGGAAGTCCTGCTCGCGCGTTTTCACGAGGCCAATGCCTTGCTGAACAATGAGGCCGTGGCCGCATCTCCCACGCTCGCAGCAGTGCGCCAGGCACTGCGCGGCGCCGTGACGGAGTTGCAATTTCACGACATGGCGGTGCAGCTGATCACGCACACCCAGCAGGTGCTGCAGGGCTGTGCGTTCCGGCTCGCGGCCGAGGTCATGCCGCCCGAGGAAGGGGAGGATGTGGCGCCGTGCGTGCCCCGTTTGCCCGAGCGGCCCAACCCGGTGACGCAGGGCGAGATGGATGCCGGTTCGGTAGAGTTGTTCTAGCCGGCGCGTCGCCGCGCGTCATTACAGTTAACCTATGCAGCCCTTTCAGTTTTCAGCCTCCTGGAGCATTCCATGCCGTCGATTCTTGCCGTAGATGATTCACCCTCCATGCGAAAGATGGTGGCGTTCACCCTGACGGCGGCGGGTTATCAGGTGATAGAGGCCGTGGATGGGCAGGATGCCCTTGAAAAGGCGCAGGCCCAGGCCGTGGACCTGGTGCTGGCCGATCAGAACATGCCGCGGCTCGATGGCATAGGGCTCACGCGCAAGCTGCGCGAGTTGCCGCGCTTCAAGACCACGCCCATCCTGATCCTGACGACCGAATCCAGCGACCAGATGAAGCAGGCGGGGCGCGCCGCCGGAGCCACGGGCTGGCTGGTCAAGCCATTCGACCCGAACCGCCTGATCGAAGTCATCAAGAAGCTCATCCCCTGAACACCCTGAATACCCTGAACGCCTCCCACATTCCCAGTCCCTTGCCGGACACGCATTGATTGCAGCACACAGGAGCCCTCATGGCGCAGACCCAGCACGAAGCAACGGGCGCAGGCGCGGATTTCGATCTGAGCCAGTTCTACCAAATCTTTTTCGAAGAAGCGGGCGAAAACCTCGACCAGCTCGAGCAGATCCTGCTGCACCTGGACCTGCAAAGCGCCAACGATGAAGAGCTCAACGGCATCTTCCGCTGCGCGCACTCGATCAAGGGCGGCGCCGCCACCTTCGGCTTTACCGACGTGGCCGAGCTCACGCACCAGATGGAGTCGCTGCTCGACCGCCTGCGCCGCCATGAGCTGCAGCCCGTGCCCGAGATGGTCGATGTGCTGCTCGAGTCGGCCGACGCTGCGCGCAGCCTGCTCGCACGCCACCAGGCCGGAGAGCAGGGCGAGGCCGTGCCCACGGGCGACCTGGTGCGCCGCATCAGCGCACTCGCCGCGGGGGCTGCGGCACCCGCCGCGCCCGCACCGGCACCAAGCCCAGCACCGGCTCCGGCACCTGCGACCGCGGTCGCTGCCGTTGCAAGCCCCGCCGTGCCCAGCCCGGCGGCGGGGCAGCCGCGCCAGCTCGAGCTCGAAGTGGGCCCGCTCGTACAGCCCGCACTGGCGGACGCGATCAAGGAGCTGTTCCGCGACATTCCCGGTCTGGGCAGCATCAGCGACCTGCCGGCCCCGGCGCCAGGCATGCGCCGCTTTGCCGTGCAGACCAGCTCGTCCAACGACGACTTGCTCGACCTGCTCGCTTTCCACGTCGCCAAGGAGCAGGTGCGCATCACCGAGCCTGGCGCGCCGCAGGCGGCCGCGCCGGCCGCAGAGCCGGCGGCAGGGTATGGGCTTTTCACCGATGCGGCCCCGGCGCCGCCTGCAGAGCCGCTGCAAGCGCCAGCCGCGTCCGCACCGACTGCCGAGCCGCGCAGCGCACCCACGCAGGCCGCGCAGACTGCGCACACGGCACACCCCGTGCCGGCGCAGTCGCTCGAATCGACCTCCATCCGCGTGGCCGTGAACAAGGTCGATCAGCTCATCAACCTGGTGGGCGAGCTCGTCATCACGCAGGCCATGCTCGCGCAAAACAGCCGCGGGCTGGATCCGGCAGTGCACCAGCAGCTGCTCGCGGGCCTGGCCGATCTGGACCGCAACACGCGCGACCTGCAGGAATCGGTCATGTCCATTCGCATGATTCCGATGTCGGTCGTGTTCAGTCGCTTCCCGCGCATGCTGCGCGACCTCGCGCACAAGCTCGGCAAGAAGGTCGAAATGGTCACTGTGGGCGAGGCCACCGAACTCGACAAGGGCCTGGTCGAGAAAATCACCGATCCGCTCACGCACCTGGTGCGCAACAGCTGCGACCACGGCATCGAATTGCCGGCCGAGCGCCGCGCCAAGGGCAAGCCCGAGCACGGCACGATCACGCTCGCGGCCTCGCACCAGGGCGGCTCCATCGTGATCGAGGTGCGCGACGACGGGCAGGGCCTGTCGCGCGAGAAAATCCTGCGCAAGGCGCGCGAGCGCGGCCTGGACGTGTCCGACCAAATGAGCGACGCCGAGGTCTGGCAGCTCATTTTCGCGCCGGGCTTTTCCACCGCCGAGGTGGTCACCGACGTTTCGGGCCGCGGCGTGGGCATGGACGTGGTCAAGCGCAACATCACGGCGCTCAACGGCACGGTCGAGATCGATTCGGTCGAAGGCCAGGGTACGCGCGTGGCGGTGCGCCTGCCGCTCACCTTGGCCATCATGGACGGCATGTCGGTGGGCGTGGACAACGAGGTTTACATCCTGCCGCTGTCCTCGGTGGTCGAGTCCTTCCAGGTGCAGGCAGGTGACCTCAACACCGTGGCGCAGGGGGCGCAGCTCGTCAAGGTGCGCGACGAATACATGCCCGTGATTGCGCTCGAAAAAATCTTCGAGGTGCCGCGCCTCGATGCCAGCAGGTCGAGCGACATCATGGTGGTCGTGGAGGCCGACGGCAGCCGCGTCGCGCTGCTCGTCGATGAGCTGCTGGGGCAGCACCAGGTGGTGGTGAAGAACCTCGAGACCAACTACCGCAAGGTGTCCAACGTCTCGGGTGCGACCATCCTGGGTGACGGCCGCGTGGCTTTGATTCTGGATACCGCGAGCCTGGTGCGCCGGGCGCGGCACTGATTTCGCAGAGGGAAAACCATGGAAGCAGTAGCAAGCAAGACGGAAGAAGCCGCGGTGGCCGCCGCGCGTGAATACCTCACGTTTCGCCTCGCGCAGGAGGAATACGGCATAGACATCCTCAAAGTGCAGGAAATCCGCGGCTACGAGCCGCCCACGCGCATCGCGCATGCGCCCGAGTTCGTCAAGGGCGTGGTCAACCTGCGCGGCACCATCGTGCCCATCGTCGACATGCGTTTGCGCTTTCACTGCGCGCAGGCCGCGTACGACAGCTTCACCGTGGTCATCGTGCTGAACCTGCACCAGCGTGTCGTGGGCATCGTGGTCGATTCGGTCAGCGACGTGCTTGAGCTCGTGCCGGAGCAGATCCGCCCCGCGCCCGAGGTCGAAAGCACCATAGACAAGGGCTGCATTACCGGCCTGGGGTCTGTCGGCGAGCGCATGCTGATCCTGCTCGACATCGAAAAGCTCATGACCAGCACCGACATGGGGCTGGTCTAGCGGCTGGCGGCATCGAAGAGAGAAAAAGCGCATGCCGAAGACAGGCTGGTTGCACGCACGCAGTGGTCAATCCGACGCCATCGGAATCCCTGTAGCGGCTTGGCACTGACGGGGCGTTGTCGCGATGTCTCTTTCACCGCCTTTGTCTGCATCCCGTTCGCGTCCCGCTGCGGTCGGGGCATCACACTCCGGGCCCGTTGCCGATCCGCCCGGCCCTTTGCTGCAGGGGCGCGAGTTTGCCTGGACGCCGGCCGACTTTGCGCGCGTGCGGGCGCTGATTTACCAGCGCGCGGGCATCAGCCTGCACGAGGGCAAGCAGGCCATGGTCTATAGCCGGCTCGCACGTCGCCTGCGCGAGACCGGGCACGGCAGCTTCCAGTCCTACCTCGACTGGCTCGAATCGCAAGTGGGCGCCGAAGGCCGCGAGTGGCAGGAGTTCGTGAACGCGCTCACGACCAACCTCACGGCCTTTTTTCGCGAACCGCACCATTTCGAGCTGCTCGCCGCGCACCTGCGCAGCAAGCCCGCGGGCACGCGCTGGCGCGCCTGGTGCAATGCGGCCTCCACGGGCGAGGAGCCTTATTCGATCGCCATCACAGCGCTCGAGACGCTGGGCCCGCATGCGCCGTTTCAGTTGATGGCGAGCGACATCGACTCGCGCGTGCTTGCCACGGCCGCGCAGGGCGTTTACCGCCTCGACAACGTCAAGGGCTTGAGCCAGGAGCGCCTGCAGCGCTTTTTCTTGCGCGGCAAGGGCACGAACGCGGGGCTGGTGCGCGTCAAGCCCGAGCTGCGGCGCATGATCGAATTCCTGCAGATCAACCTCATGAGCGAGTCCTGGCCCTTCAAGGAGCCGTTCGACCTCGTGTTTTGCCGCAACGTGATGATTTACTTCGACGCGCCCACGCAGCGCCGCGTGCTCGAGCGCATCCACCGCGTGCTCAGGCCGGGTGGTCTGCTGTTCGTGGGCCACGCCGAAAATTTCAGCGAAGCGCGCGACCTGTTCACGCTGCGCGGAAAGACCGTCTATGAACGCCGCTGAATCGGCCCGCCGCGCGGCCCCAGACCCTGCCAGCGCGGCGTCCAGGGCCTTGCTCGCGCAGCTCAAGGCGCGCGCGCGCCAGCCTGGCGAAGCGGGATTTTTTTATCTCGACAACCACTTCGGCCGCGTCGCCGTGAAAGTGCTGCCGGGCGAATACTTCGTAACCGGCGAGGACATGCTCATCACCACGGTGCTGGGCTCGTGCATCGCCGCGTGCCTGTGGGATGGCCGGGTGCGCATAGGCGGCATGAACCACTTCATGCTGCCCGAGGGCGAGCCGGGCGATGTCTCGGGCCGCTACGGCTCGTATGCCATGGAGTTGCTGATCAACCAGATGCTCAAGCTCGGTGCGCGGCGCGAAAACCTGCAGGCCAAAATTTTTGGCGGTGGGCAGGTCATGCACAATTTCACCACCATGAACGTGGGTGAACGCAACACGCATTTCGTGCGTGAATACCTGCGCACCGAGCACATTCCCATCGTGTCGGACGACGTGCTCGACATCTACCCGCGCAAGGTGGCGTTTTTTCCGGTCACGGGCAAGGCCATGGTCAAGCGCCTCGCGCACGCCCACCCCGAAACGCTAGAGGCGCAAGAGGTGCGCGGCAACGCCGCCACGGTCGCCAGGGCCACGGCCGGCGGCTCGATAGACCTGTTTTGACGTATCTTTTTTTCTGTACCCATGCCAGTGAAGCCAAAAATCCGCGTGATCGTGGTCGATGACTCGGCGCTGGTGCGCAGCCTGCTGGCCGAGATCATCAACCGCCAGCCCGACATGGAGTGCATAGGCACGGCCAACGACCCGCTGATCGCGCGCGAGATGATCCGCGAGCGCAACCCCGACGTGATCACGCTCGATGTCGAAATGCCGCGCATGGACGGCATCGACTTCCTCGAGCGCCTCATGCGTCTGCGCCCCATGCCGGTGCTGATGGTCTCCACGCTCACGCAGCGCGGCGCCGAGGTCACGATCCGTGCGCTCGAGCTCGGTGCAGTGGACTTCGTCGCCAAGCCGCGCGTCGGGCTCGCGAGCGGCATCAACGCGCTCGCCGACGAGATCGTCGAAAAGATCCGCATCGCTGCGGCCTCACACGTGCATCGCCTCGTCGCCAAGGCTGCGGCCCGCGCGGCCGCCAGTGCGGACGCAGGCGCCGCGGCGGCGCCTGCGCAGCCCCTGGGCCGCATCTCGACCGAAAAGCTCATCGCCATTGGTGCCTCCACGGGCGGCACCGAGGCCATCAAGGAAGTGCTGCTGCCCATGCCCGCGGATGCGCCGGCCATCGTCATCACGCAGCACATGCCGCCGGGCTTCACCACGAGCTTCGCTGCGCGCCTCGACAGCCTGTGCCGCATCGGCGTCAAAGAGGCTGAAAACGGCGAGCGCATCCTGCCCGGCCACGCCTACATCGCGCCGGGCGGCATGCAGTTTCGCATCGCGCGCAGCGGCGCCAATTACGTCGCGGTGGTCGAAGACGCCCCGCCCGTGAACCGCCACAAACCCTCGGTCGAGGTGCTGTTCAAGTCGGTCGCGGCGGTGGCAGGGCGCAATGCCTACGGCATCATGCTCACCGGCATGGGCAACGATGGCGCCGCCGCGATGCGCGAGATGAAAGACGCCGGCGCCACCAACTACGTGCAGGACGAGGCCACGTGCGTGGTCTTTGGCATGCCGCGCGAAGCCATCGCCCACGGCGCCGCCGACGAGGTGCTGCCGCTGCAGCAGATCACCCCCGCGCTGCTCGCGCGCCTGCGCAGCAGCACCGACCGGCTGCACCACCGGATTTGAGCCCCGCTTTGTCCGAAAGGTCTTATCGATAGCTCATGTTTTAGGAGCTGCTTGTGCTTGCTGCGTAAGCACAAAGTGTCGATTTGGCTTGAAATTTTGCGCGGCTTCACCCCAGCCCACGCACCACCTCGAGCGCATCTTCCACGCGCTCGACGGCGTGGATGGTCAGGCCCTCTATGGCCTTTTTGGGCGCATTGGCCTTGGGCACCACGGCCACGCTGAAGCCCAGCTTGGCGGCTTCGCGCAGGCGCTCCTGGCCGCGCGGCGCGGGGCGCACTTCGCCCGCGAGGCCGACTTCGCCGAAGGCAAAAAACCCCTTGGGCAGCGCCTTGCCGCGCAGGCTCGAGGTGATCGCGAGCAATACGGCCAGGTCGGACGCGGGCTCGCTGATGCGCACGCCGCCGACGGCGTTCACGAACACGTCCTGGTCGGCGCAGGCCACGCCCGCGTGGCGGTGCAGCACGGCCAGCAGCATGGCCAGGCGGTCGCGCTCCAGCCCCACGCTCAGGCGCCGCGGGCTCGGGCCGCCGCTGTCCACCAGGGCCTGGATTTCGACCAGCAGAGGGCGCGTGCCCTCGAGCGTGACGAGCACGCAGCTGCCGGGCACGGGCGCGCTGTGCTGGCTCAGGAAAATGGCGCTCGGGTTGCTCACGCCCTTGAGGCCGCGCTCGGTCATCGCGAACACGCCGATCTCGTTGACCGCGCCAAAGCGGTTTTTGATGGCGCGCACGAGCCGAAACGGGCTGTGCGTGTCGCCCTCGAAATACAGCACGGTATCGACCATGTGCTCGAGCACGCGCGGGCCGGCCAGCGCGCCTTCCTTGGTCACGTGCCCGACGAGCACCACGGCCATGCCCGAGGACTTGGCCGCGCGCGTGAGGTGCGCCGCGCACTCGCGCACCTGTGCGACCGAGCCCGGCGCCGAGCTGAGCTGGTCGGAATACACGGTCTGGATCGAGTCGATCACCACCACGGCGGGCTGGTGCGCGTCCATGGTGGCGAGGATTTTTTCGAGCTGGATTTCGGCCAGCACCTGCACCGGGCTGTGCTCGAGCCCGAGCCGGCGCGCGCGCAGCGCCACCTGCGCGCCGCTTTCCTCGCCCGTCACGTACAGCGTGGGCAGGCCCGTGCGCTGCAGCGCGTCGAGCGCTTGCAGCAGCAAGGTGGACTTGCCTATGCCCGGGTCGCCGCCGATCAGCACCACGCCGCCTTCGACGATGCCGCCGCCGAGCACGCGGTCCAGCTCCTCGAGGCCGCTTGCTGTGCGCGCGAAGTCGCGCGCCTCGATCGCCGCGAGCGGCTGCACGGCCTGCGCTTGCGCGAGCCCTGTAAAGCTGGCGGCGCTGTAGCGGTTCTTGCCCGGCTCGGCCTCGGCCACGGTTTCGACGAGCGTGTTCCAGGCGCCGCAGGCGGGGCATTTGCCGAGCCAGCGCGGGCTCGTGCCGCCGCAGGTGCTGCAGGTGAACAGGGTTTTTTCTTTGGCCATGGGTGTGGGAATACGCGAGGGGCGAGAGCTTGGGCGCGGCACTATAGAGCATTGCCCGCGGGCGGGTCTTGTGGCACGGGCAGCGCCGCAAAGCGCACCGTGAAGCGCGCGCCCGGCGGGCGGCGATCCGGGTGCGCGTCTTCGAGCAGCACTTGCGCGCCGTGCTGGCGTGCGATCTCGCGCACGATGGGCAGGCCCAGGCCCGAGCCGTCGGCCTCGTTGCCGAGCGCGCGGTAAAACGGCTGGAACACGAGCTCGCGCTCGGCCTCGGGCACGCCGGGGCCCGAGTCCTCGACTTGCAGCAGCACGACCTGGCTCAGCGGGTCCGCGAGCACGCGCGCGGTGACCACGCCGGGCTGCGCGGCGCTCGATGGCGTGTAGTTGATCGCGTTGTCGAGCAGGTTGCGCACCAGCTCCTTGAGCAGTGTGGGGTTGCCCTGCACCCACACGCCGGGCGCCGTGGGCGGGGCGCCGTCGTAGCCCAGGTCGAGGTGCTTGTCGAGCGCGCGCGGCACCGAGTCGCGCACCGCTTCCATGGTCAGGCGCGCAAGGTTGCAGGGCTGGTGCGCGAGGCGCGCGCCGCTCGCCTCGGCACGCGCGAGCGCGAGCAGCTGGTTCACCGTGTGCGTGGCGCGCACGCTCGCGCGCCCGATCTGCTGCAGCGAGCGTTTGAGGTCTTCGGTGCTCGTGCCTTCGCGCTGCGCGAGGTCGGCCTGCATGCGCAGGCCCGCGAGGGGCGTCTTGAGCTGGTGCGCGGCGTCGGCGAGAAAGCGCTTTTGCGTCGCGATGGAGTCGGCTAGCCGCGTGAGCAGGTCGTTCACCGAGGCCACGAGCGGCGCCACTTCGAGCGGCACCGTGCGCTCGTCGAGCGGGCTCAGGTCGTCGGGGCGGCGCGCGCGGATGCGCTGCTCGATCTGGCTCAGCGGCTGGATACCGCGCGCAAGCGCCAGCCACACCAGCAGCACCGCGAGCGGCAGGATCACGAACTGCGGCAGCATCACGCCCTTGACGATTTCGGTCGCGAGCATGCCGCGCTTTTCGCGCGTCTCGGCCACCTGCACCAAGGCCAGCGCGGGGCGGCCCTGCTCCGCAGGCAGTGCGAGCGGCACCCAAACCGCGGCCACGCGGATGTCCACGCCGCGCAACTCGTCGTCGCGCAGCCACACCGTATCGACGGCATCCTGATCCGGGCGTGCGTCCCCTGCGGGTTGCGGCAGGCTCGCGTCGCCCGCGAGCAGCGCACCGTCGGGGGCGAGCACCTGGTAATACACGGTGTCGGCGGCGTCGGCGCGCAGCATTTCATAGGCCGGTTGCGGCAGGCGGAACTGCACCTGGCCGTGCGCCACGCTCACGAGCTGGGCCAACGTCTGCGCGTGGTGTTCGAGCGCGCGGTCGAAAGGTTTGTTCGCGAGCGTCTGCGCGACCAGCCAGGTCAGAGCGAGGCTCAACGGCCACAAGAGCAGCAGCGGCGTGAGCATCCAGTCGAGGATTTCACCGAACAGCGAGCGCTGCGTGCGCTGGAAGATTTTCAAGGTCGTTTTTTATAAGTAAAAACTGCCTTTTACGCCCGCCAATACTGCGTAAGCAGCTCATTTTTCGAGAGTCAGGCGGGGATTTTTTCGAGGCAGTAGCCGAGCCCGCGCACGGTGGCGATGCGGATCGGGCCGCGCTCGATCTTCTTGCGCAGGCGGTGGACATAGACCTCGATGGCGTTGAGGCTCACTTCCTCACCCCATTCGCACAGGCGCTCGACCAGCTGCTCCTTGCTGACCAGGCGCCCGGCGCGCTGCAGCAGCACTTCGAGCAGGCCGAGCTCGCGCGCCGAAAGCTCCACCATCTTGCCGTCTATGGTGGCCACGCGCCCCGCCTGGTCATACACCAGCGGCCCGTGGCGGATGACACTGCTCGTCGCACCAGCCTTGCGCCGTGTGAGCGCGCGCACGCGCGCCTCGAGCTCCTGCAGGCTGAAGGGCTTGGCCATGTAGTCGTCGGCGCCGAAGTCCAGCCCCTGCACGCGGTCTTCCACGCTGTCGGCGGCCGTGAGGATGAGCACGGGCAGCGCGGAGCCGCGGCCGCGCAGCTTTTTGAGCACTTCGAGCCCGTGCATGCGCGGCAGGCCCAGGTCGAGGATCAGCAGGTCGAATTCGGTGTGCGTCATCAGCGCGGCGTCGGCCTCGCTGCCGCTGGCCACGTGGTCCACCGCCGCGCCCGAATTGCGCAGCGTGCGCAGCAGGCCGTCGGCCAGCACCTGGTCGTCTTCGGCAATGAGGATGCGCATGGGGCTCGTCTCCGGGGCTTTGGTTTCTTGCGCGATTGTGGCATGCAGCGATGGCCGTGCGGGCCGCGCACCTGGCACTGCTCGACCCTGTGCGACGGGCCCCCTGCTTACAATGCCGCGGCACAACCAGGGCCCCCAGCATGAGCATCAAAAGCGACAAATGGATACGCCGCATGGCCGAGCAGCACGGCATGATCGAACCCTACGAGCCCGGCCAGGTGCGCGAGGTCGATGGGCGCAAGATCGTGAGCTACGGCACCAGCAGCTATGGCTACGACATCCGCTGCGCGCCCGAATTCAAGATTTTCACGAACATCCACAGCACCGTGGTCGATCCCAAGAACTTCGACGAAAAGAGCTTCGTCGATTTTCATGGCGACGTGTGCATCATCCCGCCCAACAGCTTTGCGCTCGCGCGCACCGTCGAATACTTCCGCATCCCGCGCAACGTGCTCACGATCTGCCTGGGCAAAAGCACCTACGCGCGCTGCGGCATCATCGTCAACGTCACCCCCTTCGAGCCCGAGTGGGAGGGCTATGTGACGCTCGAATTTTCCAACACCACGCCGCTGCCCGCCAAGATTTATGCCGGCGAAGGCTGCGCGCAGGTGCTGTTTTTCGAGAGCGACGAGGTCTGCGAAACCAGCTACAAAGACCGCGGCGGCAAGTACCAGGGACAGGTGGGCGTGACGCTGCCCAGGGCGTGAGGCGCGCATCACCCTCGGCACCGCGCCGCGCCATCACCGTGTCATGCCGAGCGCGGCACGATGCCGCGCGTGCTGCGGTGCGACAATAGGAGGTTCATGACAAGTTCTTTTTCCAATCTCTCGCTGGCCGAGCCGCTGGCGCGTGCCGTGGCCGAAATGGGCTACACGGCGATGACGCCCATCCAGGCGCAGGCCATTCCGGTCGTGCTGCAGGGGCGCGACGTCATGGGTGCGGCGCAGACGGGCACGGGCAAGACGGCGGCATTTTCGCTGCCGCTGCTGCAGCGCCTGCTGGTGCACGAAAACAGCTCCACCTCGCCCGCGCGCCACCCGGTGCGCGCGCTCGTGCTGCTGCCCACGCGCGAGCTCGCCGACCAGGTCGCGCAGCAAATCGCGCTCTACGCCAAATACACGAAGCTGCGCAGCGCCGTGGTGTTCGGCGGCATGGACATGAAGCCGCAGACGCTGGAGCTCAAAAAAGGCGTGGAAATTCTCGTCGCCACGCCAGGGCGGCTGCTTGACCACATCGAGGCCAAGAACGTGGTGCTCAACCAGGTCGAATACGTGGTGCTCGACGAGGCCGACCGCATGCTCGACATCGGCTTTCTGCCCGACCTGCAGCGCATCCTCGCCTACCTGCCGCGCCAGCGCACCACGCTGTTGTTTTCGGCCACCTTCTCACCCGAAATCAAGCGCCTCGCGGCGAGCTACCTGAACAATCCGGTGACCATTGAGGTCGCACGCCCGAACGAGACGGCATCCACCGTGGAGCAGCGCTTTTATGCCGTGGGCGAGGACGACAAGCGCAGCGCGCTGCAGCAGCTCTTGCGCACGCTGGAAGTGAAGCAGTCCTTCATCTTCGTGAACAGCAAGCTCGGCTGTGCGCGCCTGGCGCGTGCGCTCGAGCGCGAGGGCTTCAAGACCGCGGCGCTGCACGGCGACAAGAGCCAGGACGAACGCCTGAAGGCGCTCGAAGCGTTCAAGCGCGGCGAGGTCGATCTGCTCGTGTGCACCGACGTGGCTGCGCGCGGGCTGGACATCAAGGATGTGCCCGCGGTGTTCAACTACGACGTGCCTTTCCACGCCGAAGACTACGTGCACCGCATCGGCCGCACCGGGCGCGCGGGCGCCTCGGGGCTGGCCGTGACGCTCGTCGCACCGGGCGACGCGCGCCTCGTGGCCGAGCTCGAGAAACTCCTCAAGAAAAAAATCGCCCCCGAAGCTCTCGCCCTCGAGCACGAGCGCCCGCGCAGCCGCGAGGGCCGCTACGGATCGGGGGGCGACGCAGGACGGGCGGCGGGACGCGACAGAGACCGGGAATCAGGTAGAGAGTCGGGCCGGGATTCGGGCCGAACATCGGCAAGAGGATCGGCGCGCGACGACCGCCCACAGCGGGGCTTCCGCCCGCCCGCGCCCGTACGCGATCCGTTTTTCGACAAACCCTACGAACCCAGCCCCGACGCCACCCCGGCTACGTGGGAGGCCGTGGAGAAGGTGCTCACGCCCCCACGCAACGGCGTCTCGCCCAACATCAAACCCAAGCGCAAGATCGCCGCGCTGCTCAAGGCGGGTTCCTGAGCCAAGAAATTGGAATCTGACCCCAATTTTTGCTGAAGCACTCTCGCGGCATCTGCATTTCAGGGGGGTATGCGCCGATCACAGCTTGGGAGTGTCTCCGGAGTTGAGGCGTGCCTTGCGGGCGTTGGCTTCTTGGTCCGCCAGCCACTTTGAGGTAGCCTGCATGGCGGGCACTCCATATCCTGGATCAGCCATCAGGAATTCCATGCTTACTACCGAGGAGCCTCCGCTCTTGGTCTTCAGCTTGGCCTGCAGCACGGCACTGCATTGCGACGGATCGGTTGGAGCCAACCGTTTCTTCTGTTGGTCGGCATACCACCGCAGCGCATCGGGTGTCTGCGACACGGGTGGCAGCAGCAGTCCCTTGTCCACTCTGCCGCAGGGCTTGCGATCCGCCTGTGCCCACGCCAGATCCGTGCTGATCATCCCGATGCCGTATGTCTGCACGGTGGCCGGCTTGCCGTATTTCTGCGTGAGCGTATCCATCATGCGCTCCAGCGCCGGCGGGTTCGCATAACTTGTCAGCGTGCGGCGCAGGCTGATCAGTCGCTGCTCTAGGGGCGGGGCTGAGAACTCCAGTTGGAGCGTTTCCTGATCCTGATCGGAAAGGGGTATACGTGCGACCAGGCCCGAGGTGAACCCTGCAGTGTCTTGCCGTTTCGCGCCATCGTTGTAGCTGAACTTAAGCGAGTTCATGGTGATTTTGGCCGTCGGTGCATGTGCCTTGACAGCTGCGACTGCCTGCTGTTCGCTCATGCCGAGTTTCAGACCGACGACATCCCAGTTCGGTGCTGCCTGCAGCGTAGTGGCTGAACAAATTAGTACGGTCAGTGCGATGGTGCGGAGAAGTGCTGTGTTGCGAAGACCTGTTTGGATGGCGCGGTTTGTCATCGTTCGAACCCTTGAGGAGATTGATGTTCATGGGCGTTCTTCCATTCTTCTGTTATTTTGGTTCTGAACAGACCAGCATGACTCTATCATTAACGCGGATTGTTCATAAGCATCACTCACGCCCCCGGCTTTTGCGCCTGCGCACACCGCACCTGCAGTAGTTCACGCTCGGCCAGGGTGTGGCCGAAGCGCACCGCGCTCAGGGCGCCGCCCCAGACGCAGCCGGTGTCGAGTGCGAGCAGGTCGGGGCGGTTGAGCCAGCCCAGCGTGGACCAATGGCCGAACGCGATCGGCTGGCCCGCCGTGCGCCGCCCGGGCACGTCGAACCAGGGCAGCAGGCCCGGCGGGGCGGCGCTGGCGCTTTCGGTGCTCGAAAAATCCATGGTGCCTTGTGGCGTACAAAAGCGCAGGCGGGTGAGCGCATTGACGATCACGCGCAGGCGCTCCACGCCGCGCAGGCCGTCGTGCCATTGCGCGGGCGCATTGCCGTACATTTGGTGCAGGAAGTCGCCAAGGTCGGCGCTGCGCAGCACGGCGTGCACCTCGTCGGCCAGCGCCAGCGTGTCCTGCGCGCTCCACTGCGGCAGCACGCCTGCGTGCACGAGCAGGAGCGCTTCTTCGTCCTGCCCATGCAGATGCTGGCGCGCGAGCGGCTGCTGGCGCAGCCACTCGAGCAGGGCCGGGCGGTCGGGGGCGTCGAGCATGGCTTGCAAGGTGTCATTGCGCCCCGGTTTGCGCGCGCCGTGCGCTACCGCGAGCAGGTGCAGGTCGTGGTTGCCCAGCAGTGGGCGCAGTGCGTCGCCGTGCGCCATGCAGCGGCGCAGCACCGCGGCGGAGTCGGGCCCGCGGTTGACCAGGTCGCCGAGTAGATAGACGGTGTCGCGGCTCGGCGAAAAGCCGATGCGCTCGAGCAATTGCCCCAGGGCGCGGTCGCAGCCTTGCACGTCGCCGATACAGTAAAGTGCCATGGTGTTCAATGTTTAGTCAAGACCCATGGATTTTCTGCTGATCGCGCTGCTGACGCTGCTCAATGGCGTGTTCGCGATGTCCGAGCTCGCGCTCGCGTCGAGTCGCAAGCTGCGCCTCGTGGCGCTGGCCGAAGAGGGCGACAAGGGTGCGCAGGCGGCGCTCGCGCTGCTCGACGATCCGACGCAGTTCCTCTCCTCGGTGCAGGTGGGCATCACCTCGATAGGCATGCTCAACGGCATCATCGGCGAGGCCGCGTTCAGTGAGCAACTCGCGCACTGGCTGCAAGGCTTGGGCATGGCCCCGGGCGCGGCGGGCGTCGCGGCCACGGCGCTGGTGGTCACGGTGATCACTTTCATCACCATCGTGTTCGGCGAGCTGGTGCCCAAGCGCATCGGGCAGCTCTACCCCGAGCCCGTGGCGCGACTGATCGCGCTGCCCATGACCTGGGTGGCGCGCGTGGCCAAGCCTTTCGTGCGCCTGCTCGCGCTTTCCACGCAGGCCGTGTTGCGCCTGCTGCGCGTCGATGATTCGGCTGTGCGCTCCATGACCGAGGAGGAGATCATCGCGAGCCTCGAAGAGGGCCGTGCCGCGGGCGTGATCGAGCACCACGAGCACCAGATGGTGCGCAACGTCTTTCACCTCGACGACCGCCCGTTGACCTCGCTCATGGTGCCGCGCACCGACGTGCAGTGGCTGGATGCGCGCGCGTCCGTGGCCGATTGCCTGCGCCTGGTGGCGCAGGGTGAGCGCGCGCATTCGTGGTACCCGGTGTGCCGCGGCTCGCTCGACGAGGTGGTCGGCATCATCAGCGTGGCGCGCCTGCTGGCGCTCGGGCCTGAAGCGAGCGGCAGCTTGGAGGCGCATGTGCAGCCCGCCGTCTTCGTGCCCGAAACGCTCACGGGCCTGGAGCTGCTCGAGCAATTCCGCAAGCGCGCTGGGCGCATGGTGTTCGTGGTCGATGAATACGGCGTGGTGCAAGGCATCATGACGCCGCACGATTTGCTCGAAGCCATCACCGGCGAACTGCAGCCCGGCGCTGCGAGCGAGGCCTGGGCCACGCAGCGCGAAGACGGCAGCTGGCTGCTCGACGGCCTCATGCCCGTGAACGAGCTCAAGGCGCGGCTGGGCATCCGCGAGCTGCCCGGCGAAGAGCGCGCGCGCTACAACACCCTGGCAGGGCTGCTGATGGCCGAGTCGGGCCACTTGCCGGTCGTGGGCGAGCGCATCGGCTGCGCGGGCTGGGTGTTCGAGGTGGTGGACCTCGATGGCAAGCGCATCGACAAGGTGCTGGCCCAGCTGCAGCCGCCCGCGGCCGACCATGCAGAGGGTGAATAGCCAAAGCGCGCCGAAACAAGCGCAAACAAGGCTGCAGCATTGCTACAGATTTGTGTAACGCCCAGCGCTTACACTGCGTCCAACCGGCGATTTTTGAAGGATTTTGTCCATGCATTTCCCCACCTTGCGTACGCTGACCTTGGCCGTGCTTGCCGGAAGCATGCTTTTGACGGGCTGCACGACCACAGGCGAAACCGACACGGCGCCCAACACCTCGGCGCGCGTGGCGCTCGACGCAGAAGTGAACGACACGCTGAATCGCCTCTACAAAGTCGCGCCCGACGCGCGCGAGATGGTGGCCAAGGCCGCCGGGGTGCTGGTGTTCCCGTCGGTCGTCGGCGGCAGCTTTGTGGTCGGCGGCGGCTACGGGCGCGGCGCCATGCTCGTGGATGGGCGCACGCAGGGTTATTACAGCCTGGGTACGGGCTCCATAGGCTGGCAGATCGGTGCGCAGTCCAAGTCGGTCATTTATGTCTTCAACACCCGCGAAGCCCTGGCAAAGTTTCTCGACAGCACGGGCTGGGTGGCCGGCGTCGATGCCAGCGTGGCGGTGGCGCACATCGGTGCCAACGGCCGCATAGACAGCGAAACCATCCGGCAGCCTGTGGTCGGTTTCGTCATGAACAATGCCGGGCTCGAGGCCGGCGTGTCGCTGCAGGGCACGAAGATTTCGCGTATCAGCCTTTGAGCGTGTTGTTTGTTTTTCCACTGAGCAAAGGAGTTTGACCATGCGTTCTCCCATTTTGCGTACTTTGGCGCTCGCCGCAGTGGCTGGCAGTGTGCTTTTGACGGCATGCACCACCACCGGCGAAAAAGACACGGCGCCCAAACCTTCGGCGCGCGCCGCGCTCGATGCCGACGTCAATGCCGCGCTGAACCGGCTCTACAAGGTGTCGCCCGATGCACGCGAGATGGTGGCCAAATCCGCCGGCGTGCTGGTGTTTCCCTCAGTGGTGGGCGGCAGCTTCGTGGTCGGCGGCGAGTATGGCCGCGGCGCGCTGCTGCAGCACGGCCGCATTCAGGGCTACTACAGCCTGGGCGCGGGCTCGCTCGGCTGGCAGATCGGCGCGCAGTCCAAGGCCATCATCTACGTCTTCAACACCAGCGACGCGCTGCAGAAGTTCCTCAGCAGCGATGGCTGGGTGGCCGGCGTAGATGCCACCGTGGCCGTGGCGCACCTCGGTGCGAATGGCAGCATAGACAGCGAAACCGCCAAGCAGCCCGTGGTCGGCTTCGTGATGAGCAACGCCGGCCTCGAAGCCGGCGTGTCGCTGCAGGGCGCGAAGATCACCAAGATCAAGCTCTGAGTTTGTTTGGTGTTTGCGCCGCGCTGATCTTGGCTACAAGGTCAGCGCGCCGGCACTCTTGCTCTTGCCCGCGCGCGCGGGCGGATTGCACAGGCCGCAGGTGTAGTAGCGCGCATTCTCGTAGGGTTCGGTGACGAACTGCCCGCCGCATTGTCTGCACGCCGTGCGCGTGAGCATGCCGGCATCGACGAATTTCACGAGGCGCCAGGCGCGCGTGAACGACAGCAGCGGCTCGATTTGTGCCATGCGCATCTGCTCGTCGTAAAGGCGGTAAGCCTTGGTCAGCAGCTCCACCGCATCCAGGCTCACGCCCTTGGACAGGTACTCGTAGATGTTGAGGAACAGCGAGCTGTGGATGTTTTCCTGCCAGGTCAGGAACCAGTCGGTCGAAAACGGCAACTGGCCCTTGGACGGGGACTTGCCTGCGATTTCTTTGTAGAGGCGGATCAGGCGCTCGTAGGACAGCGTGGTTTCCGACTCCAGCACCTGCATGCGTGCGCCCATCTGGATCAGCATGGCCGCGCGCTCGATCTGGCGCGATTCGTCGAGCACGCTCTTGGTGCTCGTTTTGGCTTTTGTTTTGATCGCTGTATCGGCAATGGCGGCGGTCATGATGGCGTCCTTTTAACGAAAAGTCTGTAAAGATTCAGAGCACCTCGGAGATGCGCCCTGCCATGAGGATGTTCGCGTGCAGGGTGTTTGTGGCATCGCTTCCCGACTTTTTCTGTGTGTGGTTCGTGAGCAGGCTCCAGACCAGGTTGTCGTCGACGCGGAAGCTGCAAAGAAGGGTGTTTCTCGAGGCCAGTTTGAGCACTTGCGCTGCCGACAGCGATGCCAGAATATCGGCAGCGTCTTCGTTGATGCCCAGGCGGAACACGGCTTCGGCCTTGTCCTGGCGAATCAGGTTCTGCGCCAGCATCAGGTAGGTGAGGTTGGCTTCGCGGATTTCGGCGAGGAGTTGGTCGTTGGTCATGGCGGCAATCCTTTCAGGGCCGGATCGGTGCATGGCAGAAGTGCTATTGCGCGATCCGTTGAAATGGATTGTGATTTCGCCCCAATCAAAAATTAAGTCGGCGTTTGGCGGTTTCGCGTGTCAGTCTGCGCGCCGGTCTTTGTAGGAATTTGCCTGACAAATGGCGCAGGCTGTGGGGGCCCAGCTCGGGTGGTGCGCCAGCTGCGCGAGGACTTGCTGCGGCTGTTGCGGCCTCGCGCTTGCGCCCTCACCCGCGCTCCACGGGCCGTGCGGGGTCGCTGCACCATTCGCTCCAGCTGCCCGCGAAAAGGGCCGTTTGGCCGAGCCCGGCGACTTCCATGGCGAGCAGGTTCGGGATTGCGCTCACGCCGCTGCCGCAGTAGTGCACCACGCTCGCGGGCGCGCGGTTTTCCAGCAGCGCCTCGAATTCGGCGCGCAGCTGGGCCGCGGGCTTGAAGCGCCCGTCGTCCTGAAAATTGAGCGTGAACGGGCGGTTCAGCGCGCCGGGAATGTGCCCCGCGACGGGGTCCAGCGGCTCGACTTCACCGCGGTAGCGTGGTGTGGCGCGCGCGTCGATGAGGGTTTGCGTGGGTTGGCCCAGCGCCGCCAGCACCTCGGCCGCGCTGACCAGGCGGCGCAGCGCGGGGCCCGGCACGAACGGCGTTGGCTCGGGCGCAGGCTCGGGGCCGCTGCGTACAGCGCCATCCGCGGCTTGCCAGGCTTGCAGGCCGCCGTCGAGCACGGCCACGGCCTCGTGCCCCAGCCACTTCAGCATCCACCACAGGCGCCCGCAGAAATTCGCGCCATTGCGGTCATAGACGACGACTTGCATGTCGGGATGCAGGCCATGGCGCGCGAGCCAGTCGGCAAAGACCTCGCGCAGCGGCAGCGGATGGCGCCCGCCCGAGGCGCGCGGCTGCTGCGCGGCAGCGCTCAGGTCATGGTCCAGATGCGCGTAGTGCGCGCCGGGGATGTGCGCCGTGCGGTACTGCTGCGTGCCCGCCTCGGGTTGCGCAAGGTCGAAGCTGCAGTCGAAGAGCAACAACGGTGCGCCGCTGGCTTGCAGGGCTTGCAGCTCGGCGGCCGTGATCAGGGTGGTGTAGGCTGGCATGTCAAGGTTCCTGTGTGGATGGCTGCCATGGTGCGCTGGCGCGCCGTAGCGGGCCGCAGGCTTCGCAGCGTTGCAATGGTTTGCTCATGGCCAAAAACTTGTGGCCCAAAGAGAGGGGGCATGATGCACATGCCCATCAGCGCAAAGAGCGCGCGGCAGCGAACATCCAGGCGGCTTGCATGGCTGGAAATTATGAATAAAAAACGGCCTGCGCGCTTTGTGGATGCGCGCAGGCCGCTATCGCTGCGGTAGCTTTCAGGCAGTGATGCGCATGCCCATCACGCGCCGGTACCACTCGTGGAAGTGCTGCATGCCGTCTTCCATGGGGCTTTGGTAAGGGCCGACTTCGTTGTCGCCGCGCGCAAACAGCGCCTTGCGGCCTGCATCCATGCGCTCGGCGATTTCGTCGTCCTCGATGCAGGTCTCCATGTAGGCCGCCTGCTGCGCCTCGACGAATTCGCGCTCGAAGGCGACGATTTCCTCGGGGTAGTAAAACTCCACCATGTTCAGCGTCTTGTCGAGGCTGACCGGGTGCACGGTGGAGACGGTGAGCACGTGCGGGTACCACTCGATCATGATGTGCGGGTAGTACGTGAGCCAGATCGCGCCGCGCTCGGGCATCTTGCCGTTGCGGTATTTGAGCAAGACCTCGTGCCACTTCTTGTAAACGTCGGAGCCGGGCCGCGCGAAGGTTGCGGCCACGCCCACGGTCTGCACCGAGAAGTTCTCGCGGAACTCCCAGCGCAGGTCGTCGCAGGTCACGAAATTGCCCAGGCCCGGGTGGAACGGGCCGACGTGGTAGTCCTCGAGATAGACCTCGATGAAGGTCTTCCAGTTGTAGTTGCACTCGTGCAGCTCGACGCGGTCGAGCGCATAGCCGCTGAAGTCGAGTTCGGCACGCGGGCCGAGCTGCGCGAGGTCGGCGGCTATGTCGCGCCCGTTGTCTTCGAACAGCAGGCCGTTCCAGGAGCGCAGCGGGTAATTGCGCAGGTTCAGGCACGGGTCTTGCGCAAAGTGCGGCGCGCCCAGCAGTGCGCCCTGCGCGCTGTAGGTCCAGCGGTGCAGCGGGCACACGATGTTGCCGCCCGCGCTGCCTTTTTGCTGCGTGTAGAGCGATCCGCGCCCTTGCAGCATCACCGCCTGGCGGTGGCGGCAGACGTTCGAGACCAGTTGCACCTGCCCTTGCGCATCGCGCACCAGCGCGCGGCCGCCGTTTTCCTGCGGCAAAGCGTAGTAGTCGCCCGCGTTCGGGACGCAGAGTTCGTGCCCCACATAGCGGGGCCCAGGCTGAAAGATGCGCTCCAGTTCGCGCTGGAACAGCGCCTCGTCGAAATAGCTGGAAACTGGTAGTTGGCTTGCGGCCTGCTGCAGTCGAAGACTTAAATCAGACATGGGTGACCTGACCTAAAGACTCCCCACAGGGAGGATGCGCCGTGCATCTTGACAATGAAACCGGCAGGAGCCAAGCGACCCCCGCCGGAAGGGAATGGGATTGTAGCGAGCAGGGTTATTTGCGGGGTGATTCCCGTAGGGGCCGTGCGTGAATTGGGGCGCGGCAAGAGCGTTTTGGCGTGTGCAGGCGGCTACGGCTTCTTTGGGTTGCCGAGCTTGCGATAGACCGTGGCCCGGCTGATGCCCAGGGCGCGCGCCGCCTGCGCGACGTTGCCGCGCGCGGCCCAGACGGCCTGGCGGATCAGCGCCGTTTCGGTTTCGCGCAGCGGCGCGGGCACGTTCGCTGCGGTTGCTGCGGTTGCTGCGGTTGCTGCGGTTGCTGCGGTTTCGGCGCTGGCACTCGGCGCGCCGGGCGGTGCGGTCAGCGCCACTAGCGTGCGTTGGGGCGCGGCCGGCAGTGCCAGGCCGTGCAGGCGCAGGCCCGACCACAGGGGTAGTTCGAGCGGGGCCGGCCCGTGGCGCGCGGCTTGCTGCGCCGCACCCAGCAACATGCCCCAAGGCAGCGCGCACAGGTGGCCCCAATGCAAGGCGGTGCCCGGCGGCAATTGGGGCAGCGGCATGAGCTGGCGCGCCACGCCGTTACTGCCGAGCACCTGCCCGTCGGCGTCCAGCACGAGCAAGCCGTCGCCTTCGCCGCCGAGCGGGCTGCCGGGCCAGTTCACGCGCAGCAGCAGCGCGTGCGCTTGCTGCAGCAGCAGCGCGTCTTCGATCGCGCGTGCCGAGCGCGCCGCGAGGTGGCGCAGCTCGGGGCGCTCGGGCACATCGACGCCCGTCAGGTCGAGCATGCCCATGCAGCGCCCCCAGGGGTCGAACAGCGGTGCGCCGGCGCAGCTGTAGCACGTGTTGTCCTCGAAAAAGTGCTCGCCGCGGTGCAGCCACACGGCTTGCTGCTCGGTCAGCGCCGCGCCTATGGCCGTGGTGCCCACGGCAGACTCGGACAGGTCTATGCCCACCCGCCCGATGGCACGGGCGCGTGGGTCGCCGTCCGCGGGCTGGCCGTGCAGGCCCTGCACTGCAAGCACGATGCCGCGCGCGTCGGTCAGCAGCGCAAAGTAGCGCATGCCGGTGATGGTGCGCGCGAGCTGCTCGAGCACAGGGCGGGCTGCTTGCAGCAGGTCGTGGTGCTGCTCGTGGATGCGGCGCAATGTGGCGGAGCCCACGGCGTCGAACACCACGCGCTGCGTCGGCTGCAGGCCGCTGGCTAGGCAACGCTGCCACGAGCGCGCGAGCCACGGCTCCAGGCCCGCGGCCGCGGCCAGCAGGGCAGTGGCATGTGCGCCTGGCGCGTCGCGCAGCGCCTGGCGTGCCTGCGCGACGAGCGCGAGGCGATCGGGGGACGCTGGCGGGGCGGTGAGGGACATCCGGGCCTCTCGAAAAGGTCGTGCGCAAACGGGCGCGCGCAGCCGGGCGCGTGATTCGGCGGATTCGTGCAGCAGGGTGGGAAAGATCATGCCCGGCCGCATCGTGCCGCATGTCACATTTTGAGAATATCCGCGCAGGGCCCAAGGAAATTCAGGGTTTTCCCCAAAAAACGGCGCGTGGACGCAGGTCAAAAATGGCAGGCGATCCACCTGTCCCACCCGCTTCGAGGAGACCCACCGATGCAAGTCCACTTCACCGTCAACGGGCGCGCCGCCAGTGTCGATGTGCCGCCCAACACCCTGCTCGTGCACGCGCTGCGCGAGCAGCTCGCGCTCACCGGCACGCACGTAGGCTGCGACACCAGCCAGTGCGGCGCCTGCACGGTGCTCGTCAACGGCCGCGCCGTGAAGTCCTGCGCCATGTTGGCCGTACAGGCACAGGGCGCCGAGGTGCAGACCATCGAGGGACTGGCCGCGCCTGACGGCACGCTGCACCCCATGCAGGCTGCGTTCAAGGAGTGCCACGGCCTGCAGTGCGGCTTTTGCACGCCGGGCATGGTGATGAGCGCAGTGGACTTGGTCAAACACCACCCGCAGGCCAGCGAGGCCGAGATCCGCGAGCTGCTCGAAGGCAACCTGTGCCGCTGCACGGGCTACCAGAACATCGTGCGCGCGGTGCAGCAGGGCCGCGAGGCCATGGGCGCCTGAACCCACCCACCACCTTTCAAGGAGATCAGACATGGGTGCTTCCGACTTTTCCCGCCTGCCGCACATCGGCGAATCCGTGCGCCGCAAGGAGGACTACCGCTTCCTCACGGGCGCAGGCCAGTACACCGACGACATCACGCTGGCCGCGCAAAGCTACGCCGTGTTCGTGCGCTCGCCGCATGCGCACGCCAAAATCAACAGCATCAACACCGACGCCGCCAAGGCCGCGCCCGGCGTGCTTGCCGTATTCACGGGCGCGGACGTCGCTGCCGACAAGATCAACGGCCTGCCCTGCGGCTGGCTCATCACGAGCACCGACGGCCAGCCCATGAAGGAGCCCGCGCACCCCATCCTGGCGCAGGGCAAGGTGCGCCACGTGGGCGACCAGGTGGCCATGGTGGTGGCGCTCACGCAGCAGCAGGCGCGTGATGCAGCCGAGCTCGTCGAGGTTGATTACGACGTGCTGCCCGCCGTGGTCAACGTGGCTGACGCCGCAGCGGGCGCGGTGCCCGGCGCCGTGGTGCACGACGAAGCGCCCGACAACCGCTGCTTCCAATGGGCCATTGGCGACAAGGCCGCGGTCGATGCAGCGTTTGCGGGCGCGGCGCACGTCACGCGCCTGGACCTCGTGAACAACCGCCTGATCCCCAACGCCATGGAGCCGCGCGCGGCGATCGGCGCCTACAGCCGCGCGAGCGACGAATACACGCTCTACGTGGCGAACCAAAATCCGCACGTCGAGCGCCTGTTGCTCACGGCCTTCGTGATGGGCCTGCCCGAGCACAAGGTGCGCGTGATCGCGCCCGACGTGGGCGGCGGCTTCGGCTCCAAAATTTATCTCTACGCCGAGGACGTGTGCGTGACCTGGGCCGCGAAAAAGCTCAACCGCAGCGTCAAATGGGTGGCCGAGCGCAGCGAATCCTTCGTGAGCGACGCGCACGGGCGCGACCACGTGAGCCACGCCGAAATGGCCATGGACAAGGACGGCAAGTTCCTCGCACTGCGCGTGCACACGCACGCCAACCTGGGCGCATACCTTTCGACCTTCTCCACCGTGGTGCCCACCATCCTGTACGCCACGCTGCTCGCAGGCCAGTACGGCACACCGCAGATCTTTGCGCAGGTCGATGGCTGGTTCACCCACACCGTGCCCGTCGATGCCTACCGCGGCGCGGGCCGGCCCGAGGCGACGTACTTGATCGAGCGCCTGGTGTCGCGCTGCGCCTGGGAGATGGGCCTGTCGCAGGACGAAATCCGCAAGCGCAATTTCATTACGCAGTTCCCCTACCAGACGCCGGTGGCGCTGCAGTACGACACGGGCGACTTCCACGCCTGCATGAACAAGGCGCAGGAGCTCGCCGACGTGGCCGGCTTTGAAGCGCGCCGCGCCGCGAGCGCCGCCAAAGGTCTGCTGCGCGGCATAGGCTACAGCAGCTACATCGAAGCCTGCGGCCTCGCGCCGAGCAACATCGCGGGGGCGCTGGGTGCGCGCGCGGGCCTGTTCGAGGCTGGCGAGGTGCGCGTGCACCCCACGGGCAGCGTGACGGTGTTCACCGGCTCGCACAGCCACGGCCAGGGGCACGAGACCACCTTCGCGCAGGTGGTGGCGGCGCGCCTGGGCATTCCGGTCGAAAACGTGGACATCGTGCACGGCGACACCGGGCGCGTGCCCTTCGGCATGGGCACCTACGGATCGCGCTCGCTCAGCGTGGGCGGCTCGGCGATCATGAAGGCGCTCGACAAGATCGAGGCCAAGGCCAAGAAGATCGCCGCGCATCTGCTCGAAGCGAGCGACGCCGACATCGACTTCCAGGGCGGCGAATTCATCGTGCGCGGCACCGACAAAAAAATCCCCTTCGCGCAGGTCGCGCTCACGGCCTACGTGCCGCACAACTACCCGCTCGACAAACTCGAGCCGGGCCTGAACGAAACCGCGTTCTACGACCCGACCAACTTCACCTTCCCCGCGGGCACCTACATCTGCGAGGTCGAGATCGACCCGGCCACGGGCGCCACGCGCGTCGACCGCTTCACCGCGGTCGATGACTTCGGCGTGATCATCAACCCCATGATCGTCGAAGGCCAGGTGCACGGCGGGCTGGTGCAGGGCATCGGCCAGGCGCTGCTCGAAAACTGCGTCTATGACCGCGAAACCGGCCAGCTGCTCACCGGCAGCTACATGGACTACGCGATGCCGCGCGCGGACGATTTCCCCAATTTCCAGCTCGGCCATGTGTGCACGCCCTGCACGCACAACCCGCTGGGCTCCAAGGGCTGCGGCGAGGCGGGGGCGATCGGCTCGCCGCCCGCGGTCATCAACGCCGTGCTCGACGCCCTGCGGCCGCTGGGTGTCAAAGACTTCGACATGCCCGCATCGCCGCACCGCGTGTGGCAAGCCATCCAGAACGCCAAAGCCTGAGGAGAACCCGCATGTACGCCTTCACCTACGAAACCCCCGCCAGCGTGGCCGAGGCGGCCAGCCTGGCCGCGGCCGGCGGCAAACCCATCGCCGGCGGACAGAGCCTGCTGCCCTCGATGCGCCTGCGCCTGGCCAACCCGGGGCAGATCATCGACCTCAACGGCATCGCCGAACTCGCCGGCATCCGCCGCGAGGGCCAGGCGCTGCGCATAGGCGCCATGACGCGCCACATGGACGTGGCCGCGAGCGCCGAGGTGCAGTCGGCCATCCCTGCGCTGGCGCACCTTGCCGCGCACATTGGCGACCGCCAGGTGCGCGCGCGCGGCACGCTGGGCGGCTCGGTGGCCAACAACGACCCGGCAGCCTGCTACCCGAGCGCCGTGCTGGGCCTGGGCGCCACGGTCATCACGAACCGGCGCGAGATCGCCGCGGACGACTTCTTCCTCGGCATGTACGCCACGGCGCTCGATGAAGGCGAGCTGATCACCGCGATCCGCTTCCCCATCCCGCAGCGCGCGGCCTACCTCAAGTTCAAGCAGCCGGCCTCGCGCTTTTCGCTCGTGGGCGTGTTCGCGGCGCAGACCGCGGGCGGCGTGCGCGTGGCCGTCACGGGCGCCGCGGGCTGCGTGTTCCGCCACGCTGGGCTGGAGGCGGCGCTGAACCAGCGCTTCACGCCCGAGTCCGCCGCCGCGGTCAAAATCGACCCGAGCGAGCTCAACGCCGACATCCACGCCAGTGCCGAATACCGCGCGCAGCTCATCAGCGTGCTGACGCAGCGCGCCGTGGCGCAGATGCTGGGGTGAGCCCTTGCATGCGTCGGGGGCACTGCAGAGCCATCGAAAGTTAAGCAAAATCGCCGCTTTGCGCTTATGTAGAAAGCGCTAGTAGCTATCAAAAAATAAGCAATGCAAGCCCCCGCACCCCTACCACAACCCCTCAGCGTCGATGCCCTGCTGCACGCCCTGCAAGCCGAGGGCTACTTTGCCGACCGGCGCCTGGCTACCGCGGTGTTCCTGGCGCTACGGCTGCAGCGCCCGCTGCTGCTCGAAGGCGAGCCTGGCGTCGGCAAGACGGCGCTTGCGCAGGCGCTCGCGCGCGTGCTGGCGCGCAGCCTGATCCGACTGCAGTGCTACGACGGCCTCGAGCAGCGCGAGGCGCTGTACGAGTGGAACTACGCTGCGCAGCTCTTGCACATGCGCGCCGCCGAAGGCCGCGGCGGCGCCGACACCGCGCAGCTCGAGCGCGAGGTCTATCAGGAGCGCTACCTCATCCGCCGCCCGCTGCTGCAGGCGCTGCAGGCGCCCGCGCCCGGCGCGCTGCTGCTGATCGACGAGGTCGATCGGGCCGACGAGCCTTTCGAGGCCTTTTTGCTCGAATACCTCGGCGAGTACCAGGTCAGCATCCCGGAGCTTGGCACCATCCGCGCCCAGGCCACGCCCGTGACCATCCTCACGAGCAACCGCACGCGCGACCTGCACGACGCCGTCAAGCGCCGCTGCCTGTACCTCTGGCTCGACTACCCCGAGCGCGAGCGCGAGCTCGCCATCGTGCGTGCGCAGGTGCCGGGGGCGAGCGCGGCGCTCGCGGCGCAGGTGGCCGACTTCGTGGCGCGGCTGCGCAGCCAGCCTTTTGCCGACGCCTTCCAGCGCGTGCCCGGCATCGCCGAGAGCGTCGAATGGGCCAAGGCGCTCGTTGCGCTCGACACGCTGGTCGTCGATCCCGAAGTGGTGCGCGACACCGCGGGCGTGCTCTTCAAGCAGCGCGAGGACGTGGCCGCGCTCACGCAGGACATGGCCGCCGCGCTGCTGCAGCCCGTAGAAGCCGTGTGAGGCACCATGTCGGGGTGCAGCGCAGGAGCAAGGCGATGACGGGCTTTTCGCAGGGAATCCAAGCCGCAGCCGAAGCCCGAGCGGGGGGCCGAGCTGAGGCCGAGGGTGGGCCCGATCGGGCGGGCCATGGCGCGCCAGCGCTAGGAGCCTGTCGGACTTTGGGCGTCGAGAGCGAGAATGCGCCCCAGCGAGGCCAGTTTTTGCCGGATTCGCCGCCCCATAGTGGTGCTATGGGGCAAGAAGACGGTAAAAAATGGGCCGCTGCGGCGCATTCGCAGCCGACGATTCCAAAGGCCGACAGGCTCCTAGCGGTGTCCCAGCTCGGCGACGCGCGCCGCGGCAAGCTCGCCGAGAACCTCGGCGGCTTTGGCCGCGCGCTGCGCCGCGCCGGTGTGCGCGTCGATGCCGCGCGCATGGCCTTGGCGCAGCAGGCGCTGTTGCTCGTGGGGCTGGAGCGTGCAGACTTTCGCGCCGCGCTCGAGGCCGTGTTCGTGAGCCGCGCCGAAGACCGCGCGGTGTTCCACGAACTGTTCGACCTGTATTTCCGCAACCCCGAAGTCGCGCAGAAACTGCTCGCGCAGATGCTGCCGCGCGGCCCCGCCCCGGCACTCGCGCCGCCCCGGCGCCCGCGCGTGGCCGAGGCGCTTGCGCCCTTGCAGGCAGCGCAGCAGGCGCAGCCGCGCGCGGACGAAAAGTTCGAGCTCGACGTTGCGCTGGCCGCAAGCGCGCTGCAGCGTCTGCGCCAGGCCGACTTTGCGCAGCTCTCGGCGAGCGAATACCGGCTCGTGGAGCGCCTGGCGCGCGAGATCGCGCTGCCGCTGCCGCAGTACGCCGCGCGGCGCACGCGCCCGGGCCTGCGCGGCGCGCGCATGCACTGGCCCGGCGCGCTGCGCCGCGCCACGCGCCACGGCGGCGAAATCGTGCAGCTGCCGCGCCTGGCGCGCCAGGCGCGCCCCTTGCCGCTGCTGGTGCTGGTCGATGTGTCGGGCTCGATGGAGCGCTACGCGCGCCTGCTGCTCGCCTTTTTGCATGCGGCCACGGCATCGGGTGGTGCGCAAGGCGCCCTGCGGCGCGACGTGTTCGCCTTCGGCACCGACCTGACCGACCTCACGCCCGCGTTCCGTCAGGCCGACACCGACGCCATGCTCGCCGCGGCGGGCCGCGCCATCACCGACTTTGCGGGCGGCACGCGCATGGGGGCGAGCCTGGCGCAGCTGCGCACGCGGCACGCGCGCCGCCTCGTGGGGCGGCGCACGCTGGTGCTGCTCATCAGCGACGGCCTGGACACCGGCGCGCCCGCGCTGCTCGAACAAGAGCTCGCCTGGCTGCGGTGCCACAGCGCGCGCCTGCTCTGGCTCAATCCGCTGCTGCGCTTTGCCGACTACAAGCCCAGCGCGCGCGGCGCCACGGTGCTGCACCGCCAGGCGCACGCCATGCTCGCCGTGCACAACCTCGAACACCTGCAGCAGCTCGCCGCGAGCCTCGCGCGTCTGCTGCGGACATAGAACGGCAACACGCTCTTGGATTCGCCGATCGAAATATCTCGCAATAAAGGAAAACACCATGGAAATGCAAGCCAGCCGCACCCTCGCCGTGAGCCAGCAACAGGCCTGGGATGCGCTCAACGACCCCGAGGTGCTCAAGCTGTGCATCCCCGGCTGCGAAAAGATCGAAGCCACGGGCGAGAACCAGTTCAGCGTCGCGCAGGCACTCAAGATCGGTCCGGTGTCGGCCAAGTTCGCGGGCAAGATCAAGCTCTCGGACATCGTCGCGCCGCAAAGCTACACGCTCGCTTTCGAAGGCTCGGGCGGCGTGGCGGGCTTCGGCAAGGGTACGGCGCAGGTACAGCTCGTCGAGCTGCCGCCCGACGAATCGGGGCGGCCGCGCTGCGAGCTGCGCTACACCGTGCACGCCACCGTGGGCGGCAAGATCGCGCAGCTGGGCCAGCGCCTGATCGACGGCGCGGCCAAGTCCATGGCCGAGGACTTTTTCCAGCGCTTCGACGAAGAGCTGCAGCGCCGCTACCCGGCGCCCGCCGCCCCAGAGGCGGCCCCGGCACCGGCCGCCGCGCCGGCTGCGGGCGGCATCCCGACCTGGGTCTGGGCCGTGGGCGGCGCCGTGGTGGTGCTGCTGCTCGTCTGGTGGTTCGCGAAGTGAGCCCTCCTGACCGATGGCTTGGTGCACAAATGCGTGAGTGAAGGAGCGAACGATGGAAAACCTCGATCTCGTGGTGCTGCGCAGCCTGCACGGCTGGCGCGCAGCGGGCCGGCATGCGCTGCTGGCCACGGTGGTGCGCACCTGGGGCTCGTCGCCGCGGCCCGTGGGCTCGATCATGGCGCTGTGCGAAGACGGCGCGGTGGTCGGCTCGGTTTCGGGCGGCTGCATCGAAGACGACCTCATCGCGCGCTACACCAGCCGCTACCAGCGGCCTGCAGCGGCGCAGGCGCCAGCGCCGCAACAGAGGCAAGACCCGCACCGCATCGCGCCCGGCGCGCCTGAGTTCGTCAAATACGGCATCAGCGCCGACGAGGCGCACCGCTTCGGCCTGCCCTGCGGCGGCACGCTGGAGCTGCTGCTCGAATACGACCCCGCGCCCGAGCCGCTGGGTGAGCTGATCGCCGCGCTCGACGCGGGGCGGCTCGTGCAGCGCAGCGTGCGCCTGGCCGACGGCGCGGTCACGCTCACGCCCGCCGCTGCACCCGCCGCGCTGACGCTGGACGCGCAGCAGCTCACCAACACCTTCGGCCCCGGCTACCGCATGCTCTTGATCGGCGCGGGCCAGCTCGCCGAATACCTTGCCACCATGGCGCTGTTCAGCGGCTTTGCCGTCACGGTCTGCGACCCGCGCGAGGAATACCGCAGCGCCTTCCAGGTGCCCGGCGCCACGCTCGTGACCGACATGCCCGACGACGTGGTGCAGGCCTTTAAGCCCGACCGGCGCAGTTGCGTGGTCGCGCTCACGCACGACCCCAAGCTCGACGACCTCGCGCTCATCGAGGCGCTGCAGACCGAGGCTTTCTACATCGGCGGCATAGGCTCGCGCCGCAACAACGCCGCACGCCGCGCGCGCCTGATCGAGCACTTCGGCCAGACCGAAGAGAGCCTGCGCCGCCTGCGCGGCCCGATCGGCATCTACATCGGCAGCAAGACACCCCCCGAGATCGCCGTGAGCGTGATGGCCGAAATCCTGGCCGTGAAAAACGGCGTCACCCTGCCGCGCGACCTCGAAGTGGCGCAAGCCAAGGATTTGCGCGAGCTCGCGCACAACGATGCGGGCGGGCAGGTTTGCGGGGTGTGAGCGTCAGACTGCCGCCGAGAATCCGAGGAGCCTGTCGGACTTTGGGCGTCGATAGCGAGAATGCGCCCCAGCGAGACCAGTTTTTGCCGGATTCGCCGCCCCATAGTGGTGCTATGGGGCAAGAAGACGGTAAGAATGGGCCGCTGCGGCGCATTCGCAGCCGACGATTCCAAAGTCCGACAGGCTCCTAGGTCGGGTTTCATCCAATGGGCGGCGTCGGCGCCATCGAACACCTCATTCGGACGGCGGCTTTCTGGCCGATGCCGAGCGGCCCATGGCGTTTTATGGCGGAGCATCTTGGCGCACGGTGGCGAGTTGCTCGCGCAATTGCGGCAGTGCCGTTTGCACGGTATCCCACACCAGATCGAGGTTGATGTCGAAGTAAGCGTGTGCGATGCGATTGCGCATGCCGCGCATGGCACGCCACGGAACCAGAGCGTGCGTCTGGGTGAACTCGGCATGACGCTCCATCACCTGGGTCGCGGCCTCACCAATGATGACGAGGCTCATGATGACGGCCTGCTGCGTGCGCTTGTCTGCGAGGAAGTCCTCTTTGGCGAAGCCTTCTACGAAGCTGCAGGCATCGGTCGCGGCTTGCAGCATGTGGTCGAGGTAGTCGGGCAAGCGATGCTTTTCGCTCATACCGGCTGCGCCTGCGCGAGCACCTTGTCCCGGAATGTTGGTGGCAGGTCGCCAGGGGTCAGCACATCGACATCCACGCCGAGCAGGGCTTGCAGCTCTTCTTGCAGGTCGCCCAAGTCCAATAGCGTGGTTCCGGGAAGCGCATCGACCAGCAGGTCGAGGTCACTGCCGTCCTGATCGGTGCCACGCAGCACCGAGCCGAAAACGCGCGGGTTCGCCGTGCGAAAGTGGCGCACCGCTGCGCGCACCGCGCTTCGTTTCATCTCGAGTGCAATGGACGGGCGCATGGGCATCCTTTTTGGGGAACGAAACGTAGCATTGCAGTGCAATCCTCCGGGGGGGCGCGCTGGGGCGGCGGCAGCCCACAGGGGATTGCCATGGCAGGTGTCTGACCAAACGATCTTGAATTCGCCGGATGATAGGCAATCCATGGTGGAATTCCAAGCATTGGCTGCGGTCTAGAATCGCCTTTTCATCCCGCCCAGCCTCTTCTTGCCCATGCCCCAGGACCTTCCTACCGCTTCATCTTCCGAAGCCATGCCCGCGAGCTACGAAGCCGCGCTTGCCGAGCTCGAACAGCTCGTGGCGCGCATCGAGTCCGGGCAACTGCCGCTCGACGACATGCTCGCGGCGTACCAGCGCGGGGCGGCGCTGCTCGCGTTTTGCCGCGCCCGGCTCGAAGCCGTGCAGGAGCAGATCAAGGTGCTCGACGACGGCCAGCTCCAGCCCTGGACACAGGAATGAGCCGCGTGCAAACCGCCACCGCCGCCGAATTTGCGCTCGACGCCTGGAGCCGCGCCGAGCTCGCGCGCGTGGAGCGGGCGCTGTCGCAGTGGGTGGGCGTGGAGGCGCCCGATGGTCTGGGTGAAGCCATGCGCTACGCCGTGCTCGGCGGTGGCAAGCGCCTGCGTGCATTGCTCGTGCGCGCGGCCTTCGAGGCCGTGCGCAGCGGCGCAGCCCCCCATGACGCCGTGACGCAGTGCGCGCGCGAAGACATGGCGCTGCGTGCGGCCTGCGCGGTGGAGCTGATCCACGCCTATTCGCTCGTGCACGACGACATGCCCTGCATGGACGACGACGTGCTGCGCCGCGGCAAGCCCACGGTGCACGTGCAATACGGCGAGGCGCTGGCGCTGCTCGCGGGCGACGCGCTGCAGGCATTTGCCTTCGAGCTGCTCACGCCCGACGACGCGCCTGCTCTGGCCGAAGTCCAAGCCGCGCTGTGCCGCCTGCTCGCACGCGCTGCGGGCTCTGCAGGCATGGCGGGCGGGCAGGCCATAGACCTCGCGAGCGTGGGACGCACGCTCGACCTTGCGCAGCTACGCCGCATGCACGAGCTCAAGACCGGCGCGCTCTTGCAGGCCAGTGTGCGCATGGGCGCGGCCGCTGCGATGGCTTTGCAGGCGCCCGCGGGGGCCGCGCTCGCGCGCTACGGCGCTGCGCTGGGTCTGGCTTTCCAGGTGGTCGATGACATTCTGGACGTGACCGCCGACTCGGCCACGCTGGGCAAGACCGCCGGCAAGGACGCCGCGCACGGCAAGCCAACTTACGTTTCGCTGCTTGGCCTCGAAGGCGCACGCGCGCAGGCGCAGCAGTTATGGGCCGAGGCGCATGCTGCGCTCGCCGCGAGCGGCCTGCCCGACACCCGCGCCCTCGCCGCGCTCGCCGACATGGTGGTATGCCGCTCCCACTGAATGCACAGGCACCATGGCAGCCCCTTGAATATTCGTACAAAATCGGGCTCTAGCGCCCATCCCACAAGCGCAAGCAGCTATTGAAAAAGTAGTCTATGTCCCAGTCACCCTACGCTCTGCTGCAGACCATCGACAACCCGGCCGATCTGCGCCGCCTGCCGCGCGCGGAGCTCAAACGCCTGGCCACCGAACTGCGCGCCTTCGTGCTCGACAGCGTCTCCAAGACCGGTGGGCACCTGAGCTCCAACCTCGGCACGGTGGAGCTGACCATCGCGCTGCACTACGTCTTCAACACGCCGCACGATCGTCTGGTGTGGGACGTGGGGCACCAGACCTACCCGCACAAAATCCTCACGGGCCGGCGCGAGCGCATGGCCACGCTGCGCCAGCTCGGCGGCATCTCGGGCTTTCCGCTGCGCAGCGAAAGCTCCTACGACGCTTTCGGCACCGCGCATTCGAGCACCAGCATCTCGGCGGCACTGGGCATGGCGATCGCGGCCAAACTCGAGGGTGAGCAGCGCCATTGCGTGGCCGTGATTGGCGACGGCGCCATGACCGCGGGCATGGCTTTCGAGGCGCTGAACAACGCGGGCGTGGCCGAGGCCGACCTGCTCGTCATCCTCAACGACAACGACATGAGCATCAGCCCGCCCGTGGGCGCGCTGAACCGCTACCTCGCGCAGCTCATGAGCGGACATATCTACTCTGCGGCGAAAAACGTCGGCAAGACCGTGCTGCGTCCCGTGCCGCCACTGCTCGAGCTTGCCAAGCGCTTCGAGCAGCAGGCCAAAGGCATGGTGGTGCCGGCCACGCTGTTCGAAAAATTCGGCTTCAACTACATCGGCCCGATCGACGGCCACGACCTCGATTCGCTGCTGCCCACGCTGGAAAACATCAAGGAGCTCAAAGGCCCGCAGTTTTTGCACGTGGTGACCAAGAAGGGCCAGGGCTACAAGCTCGCCGAGGCCGACCCCGTGGCTTACCACGGCCCGGGCAAGTTCGACCCGGCCGTGGGCCTGGTGCCGCCCGCGGTGGCGCCGCGCCAGACCTTCACGCAGGTGTTCGGCCAGTGGCTGTGCGACATGGCGGCGCAGGACGAGCGCCTGGTGGGCATCACGCCGGCGATGCGCGAGGGCTCGGGCATGGTCGAATTCCACCAGCGCTTTCCCGCGCGTTATTTCGACGTGGGCATCGCCGAGCAGCACGCCGTCACTTTTGCCGCGGGCCTGGCCTGCGAAGGGCTCAAGCCCGTGGTCGCGATCTATTCCACCTTCTTGCAGCGCGCCTACGACCAGATGATCCACGACGTGGCGCTGCAAAACCTGCCCGTGGTGTTCGCGCTCGACCGCGCGGGTCTGGTCGGCGCCGACGGCCCCACGCATGCGGGCGCCTACGACATCGCCTTCATCCGCTGCATCCCCAACATGGCGCTCGCGTGCCCGGCCGACGAGCGCGAGTGCCGCCAGCTTTTGAGCACCGCCTATGCGCAGAACCACCCCGTGGCCGTGCGCTACCCGCGCGGCGCGGGCGTGGGGGTGGCGCCGTTGCCCGATCTTGAGGGGCTGCCCTTCGGCAAAGGGGAAGTCCGCCGCCTGCGCCGCGGCCACGCGGGCGAGGCGCCCGAGACCGCGCCGCGCATCGCCATCCTCGCGTTCGGCACGCTGCTGTACCCGGCGCTGCAGGCTGCCGAGGCGCTAGACGCCACCGTGGTCAACATGCGCTGGGCCAAGCCGCTCGACGAGGAATTGCTGCTCGAAGTCGCCGCGAGCCACGACGCGCTCGTGACCGTGGAAGAGGGCGCCATCATGGGCGGCGCGGGCAGCGCCGTCACCGAGGCGCTGAACGCCGCGGGCCTGCTGCGGCCCGTGCTGCAGCTGGGCCTGTCCGACCGCTTCATCGAACACGGCGACCCGGCCAAGCTGCTTGCGCTGCAGGGGCTCGATGCGGCAGGCATAGAGCGCAGCGTGCGGGAGCGCTTCGACCTGCCTGCGCAGGTGTGAAGGTGGAATGCCATGCATGCTGCTTCGGGGTGAAAACAGGGGTTTTCCCGTAATCGGTATGGGCAGCATATTTTTACAATGAACGCTTCGGGGGCTGGAGCGCGGCGTGCAGCCCATGTTTTACTCAGGAGAAAACCCATGGATCGTCGTTCCTTGATCAAAAATGCCGGTATCGCCGGCGTGCTGGCTGCAGGCGCAGCGCCGGCAGTGCACGCCCAGGCGGCAGTGCGCTGGCGCATGGCGTCGAGCTTCCCGAAGTCGCTCGACACCATCTTCGGCAGCGCGGAGAAGTTTTCGCAAACCGTCAAGGAACTCTCGGGTGGCAAGTTCGAGGTTTCCGTGCACCCGGCGGGCGAACTGATGCCGGCGTTCGGCGTGGTCGATGCGCTTGAAAAAGACACGATCGAAATGGCGCAGACGGCCGCGTATTACTTCGCCGGCAAGGACCCTATCTTTTCGATGAGCTGCGCCGTGCCCTTTGGTCTGACCACGCTGCAAGTGAGCGCCTGGAAAGACCACGGCAACGGCCGCAAGCTGCTCGACGCCTTCTTTGCCAAATACAACTTCCGCACCATGAGCGCCGGCAACACCACTACGCAGATGGGCGGCTGGTACCGCAAGGAAATCAAGACGCCGGCCGACCTCAAGGGGCTCAAAATGCGCCTGGGTGGCGGTATCTTTGGTGAAGCCATGGCCAAGCTGGGCGTGGTGTCGCAAAGCATGCCCGCAGGCGATGTGTACCAGGCGCTCGAAAAGGGCACCCTCGACGCGACCGAATTCGTCGGCCCCTACGACGATGAAAAGCTGGGCTTCAACAAGGTCGCGCCTTTCTACTACTACCCCGGCTGGTGGGAAGGCGGCGCCGACCTGGAGTTCTTCATCAACAACAAGGCCTTCGAAAAGCTCTCGGCCGAAAACAAGGCCATCGTCAAGGCGGCCGGTGCCGTCGCGGCTGCGGACATGACCGCCAAGTACGGCGCCCTGAACCCGCAGGCGCTCAAGCGCCTCGTGGCCAGCGGCACCAAGCTCAAGATGTTCCCCAAGCCGGTCATGGACGCAGGCTTCAAGGCTTCCATGGAGGTCTATGAGGAGCACCGTGCCAAGTCGCCCGAATTCAAGAAAATCTACGATGACATGCGCGCTTTCCAGCGCGACCAGATTTTGTGGAACCGCTTCTCGGAGTTCCCGTACAACCAGTACATGAACACCGTCAAGATCTGAGGCTGCCTCAATAGCTGCTGGGGGGCTCACCTCCAGCAGCTGCGCAACAAAAAAGCCGCGACGAATCGCGGCTTTTTTGTGTCCAAAACCAACGCGCGCTATTTCTTTTTCAGCGCATCGTTCATGGCCTTCATGGGGTCTTCGCCTTCTGCACCATAGCCCTGTGCATCGGGCGGGCTGGGCTCGGTGGGGCTTGCGGCGTCGGGTGCCGGCGCACCCTGGCTGGCGGCATCCATATCGGGCGTGGCAGCGGCGTCGTCGCCCGTGCCGTAGCCGCTGCTGCCTTCCAGGCTGTCGCGCATCTCGGCGCCCACGGCGTCCATGTCGACCTTGACCTGCGCGTCCAGGCTGCCCGTCACCAGGCCCGGGAAGGCGATCAGCACGCCCACCATCACCAGCTGCATCAACACGAAGGGAATCGCGCCCTTGTAGATCTGCATGGTGGTCACGGGCTCCATGCGCTTGCCGGTCACCTTGTCCATGTAGGGTTTTTCGGGCGCTACCGAACGCAGGAAAAACAGCGCAAAGCCGAAGGGCGGGTGCATGAACGAGGTCTGCATGTTCACCGCAAGCAGCACGCCAAACCAAATCAGGTCTATGCCCAGCTTGTCCGCCACCGGCCCGAGCAGCGGCACGACGATGAAAGAGAGCTCGAAATAGTCGAGAAAGAACGCGAGGAAAAACACCACCACGTTCGCAAAGATCAAGAATCCTACCTGCCCGCCAGGCAGGTTGCGCAGCAGCTCCTCCACCCACTTGTGTCCGTCTGCGGCCTGGAACACCATGCTGAACACGGTGGAGCCGATCAGGATGAACATCACGAACGAAGCCAGTTTGGTGGTCGATACCAGCCCCTGCTTGAGCAAAGACCAGCTCATGCGCCCGCGCAGCGCGGCCATGATCAGCGCGCCCACCGCGCCCATGGCCCCGCCTTCGGTGGGCGTGGCCACGCCCAGAAAGATGGTGCCCAGCACGAGGAAGATCAGCAGCAGCGGCGGAATCAGCACGAAGGTCACGCGCTCGGCCAGGCGCGACAGCAGGCCGAGCTTGAGCAGACGGTTGATCAGGGCGATCAGCCAGGCCACGAACACGCCGCCGCACATGGCGACCACGACTTTTTCGTCGGTCGGCACGGCATCGACCGCCTGGCCCTGCCACCAGCTGTGCAACTGGGGCATGTAGTGCGCCATGGCGCCTGCCACCGCTGCCGAAATGGCGAGCACCACGAACAGCGAAGGGTAGCCGCTGCTGCCGTTGGGCTCACGGTAGGTGCGCGCCTCGGGCGGCAGCGCGGGCACCATCGCGGGGCGGAAAATGGCCAGACCCACCACGAACAGCACGTACATGCCCACCAGGATGAAGGCTGGAATGAAGGCGCCCTTGTACATGTCGCCCACGCTGCGGCCCAGCTGGTCGGCCATGATGATCAGCACCAGCGACGGCGGGATGATCTGCGCCAGCGTGCCCGAGGCCGCGATCACCCCCGCTGAAACGGGGCGGTTGTAGCCGTAGCGCAGCATGATGGGCAGCGAGATCAGGCCCATGGAGATGACCGACGCTGCAACCACGCCCGTGGTGGCCGCGAGCAGCGCGCCGACGAAGATCACGGCCAGCGCGAGCCCACCGCGCACGGGGCCGAACACCTGCCCCACCGTGTCGAGCAAGTCCTCGGCCATGCCGCTGCGCTCCAGAATCAGGCCCATGAGCGTGAAAAAGGGCACGGCCAGCAGCGTATCGTTGGCCATGATGCCGATCAGGCGCTGCGGCAGCCAGGCCACGATGGAGGCCGGGAACACCCCGAGCTCGATGCCGATCAGGCCGAAAAACAGGCCGCAGGCCCCGAGGCTGAAGGCCACGGGAAAGCCCAGCAGCAAAAAGAGAATCAGCCCCGCGAACATGAACAGCGGGAAGTTGGCGGTCAACAATTCCATGGTGGTGGCTCCTGCCGGTGTTCAGCGAGCGCCGCCGGCAGCGGGCGCGGTGTCTTTGTTTTGGGTGGCGCGCAGCAGCTCTTCGGCGAGTTCTTCCTCGGCGGATTTCTCGCCCACGCGCCCCATCGGGTCGGGCCCCTGGCCGCGCAGGTAGGCAATGCGCTTGATCAGCTCCGACCAGCCTTGCAAGAGCAGCAAGGCAAAGCCCACGGGCAATGCGAGCCACACGGGCCAGCGCACCAGGCCGCCGGCGTTCGCCGACATTTCACCCGACTGGAATTTTTCGATCACCATTGGGATGTTGAGGTACAGCACCACCACGCACAGCGGCGTGAGGAAAAAGGCGAAGCCCAGAATGTCTATCCACACCTGCACCTTCTTGGGCAGGCGGCTGTTGAGCACGTCGATGCGCACATGCTCGCGCTGCAGCAGCGTGTAGCCCGCGGCCACCAGAAACGACCAGGCGAACAAGTACCACTGCACCTCGAGCCAGGCGTTGGAGCTGTAGTTGAACACCTTGCGCACCACCGCGTTGCCCGCGCTGATGAGGGTGGCGGCAAAAATCAGCCAGATGGCGTATTTGCCGACCTGGGCGTTGAGCCAGTCGATCGCTTTGGATAATTTGAGCAATGCCTGCATGCTGTCTCCTTGGTAAGGCGGTGCACGAGCCCGGCCCATCGATCAATGGGCGTAGGGGGCTCGGTGGGACAAACCCGCCATTGTACGAAGCGCTGCACGAAGCACTGTACGCGCCATGCAGGTGGCGCGGTGGCGGTGTTATCCCTGAGGATGCACGTGCCTGCCCGGCCCGCGTGGCCGAGCAGGCGGATTCACTCGTGGCGGGCTCACTCGGGCTCACTCGTCATCGCCGCGGTGGCTGCTGCGCCAGATCGCGCGCACCAGCCACAGGCCGCAGACCACGGCCGCGATGAAGCCCAGAAAGCCGAAGGCCGGCAGCCCGAACAGCGTAGGGCCGCCCTGCACGGTCATGACGATGGACGAGCCGACGATCAGCGCGGCAATCACCAGCGCCATGGCCAGGCGGTTGGCCGAGCGGTCGATCTGGTCGCCCACGCGCTTGAGGTGCGCGACCTCCACGTTCACCTGCAGACGCCCGCGCCGCGCGTTGCGCAGCAACCGCGTGAGGTCGTCTGGCAGGTGCTCCAGCGTGGCCAGGCTGCGGCGCAGCGCCTGCCAGGCGCGCCGGCCCACGGCGCGCGGTGCGTAGCGGGCCCGCGCCACCTGTTGCAGCAGCGGCTCGGCCTCGGCCGCCATGTGAAAGTCCGGGTCGAGGCCGCGGCCCATGCCCTCGAGCGTGATGAAGGCCTTGATGAGCAGCGCCAGATCGGACGGCAGGCCCAGCCGGTGCGTGCGCAGGATCGCGGTGACGTCGGTGAGCATCTGCGCGAGGCTCAGCTGCGCGAGCGGCACGTTTTGGTACTGATCGACGAAAGCCTCGATCTCGGTCTCGAGCTGCGCCAGGCTCACCGTGTGCGCGTTGCTCGTCCAGTCGAGCAAGACCTCGGCCACCGTGGGCGGCTGCGGCTCCACGAGCCCCAGCAGCAAGTGCAGCAGCTCGTCGCGCCGGCGCTGCGAGAGCCGCCCGACCATGCCGAAGTCGATGAAGGCGATGCGGTTGCCGGGCAGGTAGAACACGTTGCCGGGGTGCGGGTCGGCATGGAAAAAGCCGTCCTCGACGATGGTCTTGAGCACGGTGAGCGCACCGCGGCGCGCGAGCAGCTGCCGGTCGAAACCGGCCTCTGGCGTGAGCTGCTCGAGCGCGTTGCCGGGCACGCCCGCGATGAAGTCCTGCACGTTGATGCGCTCGCCGGTGTAGCGCCAGTGCACGCGCGGGATCAGGATGTAGGGCAGCGCCGCGAGGTTCGCTGCGATGCGCTCGGCGTTGCGGCATTCGGCTGCAAGGTCGAGCTCATGCCGCAGCGAGCGCGCGAACTCGCGCACCAGCTCCTGCGGGTGAAAGGGCCGCAGGTGGGGCAGCTCGGCTTCGGCGAGCGTGGCCAGGCGTTGCAGCAGGCGCAGGTCGGCTTCGATGACCTCGGCGATGCCGGGGCGGCGTATCTTGACCACAACCTCGGTGCCGTCGTGCAGCCGCGCGCGGTGCACCTGCGCGATCGACGCGGCGGCGAGCGGCTCGGGGTCGAAGTGCGCGAACACTTCCTCGGGCTCGCCGCCGAGGTCGGCGCGCAGCTGCGAGCGCAGCGCGTCCAGCGGCAGCGCGGGCACGTTGCTGTGCAGTTTTTCGAATTCGGCGATCCACGGCGGGCTGAACAGGTCGGCGCGCGCCGCGAGGATCTGCCCGAACTTGACGAAGGTCGGCCCCAGTTCCTCGAGCGCCAGGCGCACCTGCACGGGCGGCTCGAGCCGCGCCAGGTCCGTGGGTGGTTGCCAGTGCAGCCTGGCACCTGCACGCTCTAGCGTGTTCGCCAGCCCAAGCCGGCGCACCGTGTCGCCAAAACCGTGGCGCACCAGCACGCCCAGGATTTCTCTGAGGCGTCCCAGATCGCGTGCGGCTTCCAGGGTTTCTAGCAGCATGGCGGAAGAGACCGGCGTGTGGCCGCGCCGAAAAATGAGTGATTTCGGCCCCTTGTGCCCGTATTATCTGCGTAACAAGATATCATAAATATAGTATCAGGCGACCACGGGACCGGCCCGGCCATCTTCGACCACGAAGCGCGCCTGGGTGCTGACGCCGCTGTCCGCGTCCATCGCATCGTCGAGCACGCGCAGCGAAGTCGTCCAGCGCCCGGGGGTGATGTCGGCCAGGCCGTAGCCGCGCTGCTCGCAGCGCGCGAACAGCACGTGCGGGTTGTGGCGCGCGATCGCGTCCACCCGGGCCTGCGTGGTGCCGCTGCGCGAGCTGATCGAAGTGCCGCAGAACTCGCTCGCCAGCACGCGCGGCGCGCTACGGGCATCGGGCGCGGTGTCCTCCTGTACCTGACACACGTAGTTCTGGTGGATGTCGCCGCCCAGCAGCACGGTGTTGCGCGGCGCATGGCGGGCAATCGATTGCAGCAGGCGCGCGCGTGCCGCCGGGTAGCCGTCCCAGCCGTCGGTGGACTGCAGGCCCGTGGGGTAGCGGCGCGGCGAAAACAGCGTCTGCTGCGCGATCACGCTCCACTGCGTGTGTCCGCGCTGCGCATCTGCCGCCAGGCCCGCATCCAGCCAGTGCTCCTGCGCCGTGCCTAGCAGGCTGCGCTGCGGGTCGGCAAGTTCAGGGCAATCCGCGGACTGCACGGCGCCCGCGCTGCGTGTGCCCGGCCTGCGGCAGGCCTGCCAGTGGCGGTACTGGCGGTTGTCGAGCAGGTGCAGCTGCGCAAGCCGCCCCCAGCGCAGGCGGCGGTAGATCTGCAGCGAAGAAAATTCCGAGCTCAACATGCTCGCGGCGCGCAGTGGCATGTTCTCGTAGAACGCCTGCCAGCCGGCGTTGCGCTGCGCTACGAAGGCGGACGCATCCAGACTGCCTTGGTCGGCCGCATAGTCGTTTTGCACCTCATGGTCGTCCCACACCACGGCCCAGGGGCAGGCCGCGTGCGCCGCCTGCAGCGCCGGGTCGCTTTTGTGCAGGGCGTAGCGCGCGCGGTAGTCGGCCAGGGTGCGCGCCCGCGGCAGTGCGTGCGTCCGGGCAAGCCCGGTGCTGTCCGCAGCGATGGCGTTTTCGTAGATGTAGTCGCCCAGGAACAGCACCAGGTCGGGCGCGTCTGCGCAGACGTGCCGCCAGGCGGCGTAGTGCCCGTCCTCCCAGCGCTGGCAGGACGCAAACGCCAGGCGCAAGGCCGCGGGCAGCTGCGCGTCGGCGGGGGCAGTGCGCGTGCGGCCCGTGGCGCTCACGGCGTCGCCGAGCATGAAGCGGTAGTGGTACCAGCGATCGGCCTGCAGGCCCTGCAGCTCCACGTGCACACTGTGGCCGAGTGCGGGCCAGGCCTGCGCCTGTCCACGCTGCACGATGCGCCTGAAAGCCGCGTCGTGCGCGAGCTCCCAGTGCACGGTGAGCGGCCCCTGCAGGGCATCGGGCTCTGCGTCGGGCAGGATGCGCGTCCACAGCACCACGCCATCGGCCGTGGGCTCGCCGCTGGCCACGCCCAGGCGAAACGGGTCGTGTTGCAGCGCCGGGCCCAGGCTCCAGGCCCAGCGCGGCAGGGTCGCGGCCGTTGCTGCCAGGCTCGCGGACTGCAGGAAAGTGCGGCGGTGCAGGTTCATGGGTACCTCCTTTCGTGCGGCTTCCACTGGAGAGGCCGGCATTCAGCAACTCAGGCCGCCACGACGCGGTTCTTGCCCGCGCGCTTGGCCAGGTACATGGCGGCATCGGCGCGCAGCAGGGCCTCGGTGCTGTTTTCGGTGTCCTGCAATTGCACCACGCCCGCGCTGAAGGTGATCAGCACCTTCTCCTTGCCTTGCAGGAAAAGCCGCGTGGACAGTTCGCGCTGCAGGCGCTTCATGGCCGCGACGCCGTTTTCCAGCGCGGTGTCGGGCAGCAGCAGCACGAATTCCTCGCCGCCGTAGCGCGCCAGCAAGTCTTGCGGGCGCATGACTGCGCGCGCCACCTCGGCCAGATGCACCAGCGCGGCATCGCCGCTCAGATGGCCCAGGCGGTCGTTGAGCTCCTTGAAATTGTCGAGGTCCAGCAGCGCCAGGCACAGCGGCGCGCCGAGGCGGCGTGCGCGCGCGATTTCGCGCTCCATGGCTTCGTCGAGGCCCTTGCGGTTGAGCGCGCCGGTGAGCGGATCGTGGCGCGCCTGGGCGCTGACTTGCTCGAGCTCCTCTTGCAGGCGCAGGATTTCTTCCTGGCGCTGCTCGGTGCGGGTGCGCAACTCTTGCAGTTCGGTGTGCATCAGCCGGCTGTCCAGCGCCATGTTGCGGGTTGCCTGCATGGCCTCCTGCAGCACGGGCGCGATTTCTTCGAGCGTCGTCGCCTGGCCAATCTGCGTCGCACAGCGCTCCATGGTCTCGTGGTAGGTGCCGCTGGCTGCGGTCATCTTGGCCAGGCGCTCGATGAAGCTGGCCAGCAAGGCCTTCATCTGCTCCTGCGCCTCCAGGCTGCGCCCGTGCGCTTCCCCCTGCTTGATAATCACGTCCTTCAAGCGGCTTTGCACACCGTCGAGCCGGCGCAGCGTGATCGGCGGCGTGGCCGCGGCTTTCAGGGCTTCGGCCTGGCCCTGCAGCCAACGGTCATCGGCGCTCAGCACGGCGATGTTCTCGAACACCATGTGCAGCAATTCGAGCAGGCGCGCGCGGATGGCGGCCTGCTCCTCGGTGGCGAAGGACAGGCGGTAACTGAAGTTGCCCAGCATCAGCTGCACGGTGGACAGAGGAGGGTCCGGCTCGCGCAAAAAGGCGACGAGTTGCTGCGCCATGTCGTGGATGCGCACGTCTTCCTCGCCGAGCGCGGGCAGCGTGGTCTCGACCAGCCGGGCCAGCATTTCAGCCAGTTCCTTGGGCAAGGCGGCCATGCCGGGCGTGTCCGCTTGCGCGCCGCCCGCGGCCGCGGCGGTGGCGGTCGGAGACAGTCCGAGGCCGGCATAGCCCACCATGACGCTTTGCAGCAAAGCCCAGTCTTTGTGCGCCACCGCACGCTCGAACTGATCGAGCAGACGCTTTTGTGCCGGCGTCTGCGCCGGCAGAACGCGCAGAATGCCGCGCAAGTGGGTCTCTGGAAAGGGCGCAGGGGTGCGCCCGCCGGAGATCTCCTCGTACAGCGCGCGGTAGTGCTCCGGCGTGGGCGGCAGGCGGCGCGCAGCCAGCTGCTTGAGGGTTTCGCGCGCGATCTCGGAAGCGGGACGGTCGGCCATGGAGAGGCGGTGATGGAAGTGTCAGGGGCGGCGGACCGGATGGGGCAGGAGTGGCTTCAGTCGTTCACCAGCACCAGTTTGCCCTGCACACTGCGCGCCCCCATGTACGCATATGCGGCGGGCAGTTCGGCCATGGGCAGCGCGCGGTCGATCACGGGCTTGATCTTGCCCTGCAGATACCAATCGACCAGCTCGGCCATCATCCTGGCGTAGGCCTGCGGCTCGCGTTTGGCGCATTCGCCGAGCGACACACCCACCACGGACGCACCGCGCAGCAGGGCCAGGTTGAGCGGCAGGGACGGGATGGCACCCGAAGCAAAGCCCACGACCAGATAACGGCCGCGCCAGGCGATCGAGCGAAAAGCCGGCTCGGCCAGATCGCCCCCCACGGGGTCGTAAATCACATCGGGGCCTTTGCCGCCCGTGAGCGCCTTGAGCGCTTCGCGCAGGTTTTGCTGGCTGTAGTTGATGGCCTCGTCGGCGCCGATGGAGCGGCACAGGGCGCACTTGCTGTCGCTGGACGCCGCCGCGATCACGCGCGCCCCCAGGTTTTTGGCGATCTGTATGGCCGCCGTGCCCACGCCGCCGGCGGCGCCGAGCACGAGCACGGTTTCGCCCGCTTTGAGCTGCGCGCGATCGACGAGCGCATGGTGCGAAGTGGCATAAATCATCACGAAAGCGGCGGCATCCACGTGCGAAAAGCCCGCTGGCAGCGGTAAACACTGGGCGGCAGGCACCACGGCATGGGTGGCAAAACCGCCCACGCCGGGCATGCACACCACATGCTGGCCCACCTGCAACTGCGTGACGCCCGGCCCGAGCGCCTGCACCACGCCGGAAAACTCCGAGCCTGGTACGAAAGGCAGCGGCGGCTTGATCTGGTACTTGTTCTGCACGATCAGCAAGTCGGGGAAGTTCAGGCTCGCCGCCTTGATTTCGATCAGGACCTCGCCCTCTTTGGGCGTGGGAGTGGGCAGTTCGCTCCAGGTGAGCGCATCGGCGCCCACGGGGTTGCTGCAAAGCCAAGCGTGCATGGAAAGTCTCCTTTGGGTCGGTACCGTGGTTTGGACAAGGGATCATAAGCGCGCGCCCTGCTCCTACAATGCCGCTCCATCCCCGCACACGGACCCAGGATGAAGATTCTCCTTTGCAATGATGACGGCTACCAGGCCCCGGGCATCGTGGCCTTGCACGCAGCGCTCCAGTCCATCGCCGAGGTGGAAGTGGTCGCGCCGGAGCACAACAACAGCGCCAAGTCCAACGCCCTCACTTTGCATTCGCCGCTGTACGTGCACTGCGCGGCGAACGGTTTTCGCTATGTGAACGGCACGCCGGCCGACTGCGTGCACATTGCGCTCACGGGTTTGCTCGGCTATCGGCCCGATCTGGTGATCTCGGGCATCAACAACGGCGCCAACATGGGCGACGACACCATTTATTCGGGCACCGTGGGCGCCGCCATGGAAGGCTACCTTTTCGGAATTCCTGCGATCGCTTTTTCTCAGGTGGACAAGGGCTGGGGTGAACTCGAAGCCGCCGCACACAAAGCGCGCGAGGTGGTTCAGCAGTTGCTCGCGCTGCCGCGGCCCGACCAGGAGCCCTGGCTGTTCAACGTCAACATCCCGAACATGCCGCTAACTGCGTTGCGCGCGCCCAAGTTCTGCAGGCTCGGCCGGCGCCACGCCGCCGAGCGGGTGATCACCCAGCAGAGCCCGCACGGCGAGGTGATGTATTGGATCGGCGGCGCCGGCCCGGCCAAGGACGATGCTGAAGGCACGGACTTCCATGCCACGGCGCAAGGCCATGTGTCCATCACGCCGCTGCAGATCGATCTCACCGACCACGCCAGACTCGTCCACTGGGCCCGCGCCGCGGCGTATTGGACAGGTGCCGAGCAGCCACTGCCTTTGCAGGGCAACATATCCCATGAAAAGATCGTGAACAGGTTCTGATGGCCCGCAAACCCGGCTTTCCCGCCCAGCTCGACCTGCCAGGGGCAGTGGCCAAGGCTGCGCGCCCTGCGCCAGCGCTGCGGTCAGCACCAGCGGCCGCGCCGCAAGGCGTGGGCCTGGATTCAGCGGCGGTGCGCGCGCGCATGGTGCAAAAGTTGGCCGCCAGTGGCGCACGCAATGCCGCCGTGCTGCACGCCATGGCCACCGTGGAGCGCCATCGCTTCGTGGACAGCGCGCTCGTCAACCAGGCCTATGAAGACACCAGCCTGCCGATCGGCCTGGGGCAAACCATCTCCAAGCCCAGCATCGTGGCACGCATGAGCGAACTGCTGCTCGGGGCAGAGGCTGCGCGTGACACGGGACTTGGCCGCGTGCTCGAAATCGGCACCGGCTGCGGCTACCAGGCGGCCGTGCTGAGTTTGCTCGCGCGCGAGGTCTATAGCATGGAGCGCCTGCGCGCTTTGCACGAAAAAGCGCGCGACAACCTGCGCCCCTTGCGCCTGGCCAACGTGCACTTGCTGCTCGGCGACGGCATGCTCGGTTACGCCCAAGGGGCGCCATACGCGGGCATTCTGGCCGCAGCGGGCGGCGCAGCGGTGCCGCAAGCGTGGACGGATCAATTGGCCGTCGGCGGGCGGCTGGTGGCCCCGATGGCGCTCGCGGGGGGGCAGCAGGCGCTGCTGGTGCTCGACAAGACTGCACACGGGCTGCAACAAACCTTGCTCGAGCCGGTGCACTTCGTCCCCCTAAAATCGGGGATTGCCTGAAGGAAAGTCGATCATGTCGCTATCGCGTAGTCTCGTCACGGGTTGGTTCATGGTGCTTGCGGCTGCGGCGCTGGTCGGCTGCAGCTCGACCCCCCTGGGCAAGGCGCCGGTCGAGGATCGCAGCAGTGGGTCTGGCGCAGCTGCCGCAGTCAAACCGCCACCGCCTGGCATAGAAAACGCCGGCAAACCGGGCTACTACACCGTCAAGCCGGGCGACACCCTGATCCGCATCAGCCTGGAGAACGGGCAGAGCTGGAAAGACGTGGCGCGCTGGAACAACCTCGACAACCCCAATCTGATCGAAGTCGGCCAGGTGCTGCGCGTGGTGCCGCCGGGCGCGGCCGCGCCTGCTTCGACCACCGCCGCGGCGGGCCCCGGTGTGGTCGCGCACCCCGTGGCGTCCTCGAGTGTGGCTGCCACCGCCCCTGCCGCCACCGCAGCCAGTGCGCCCAAATCGGCGGCTTCCGCTGCGGCCCCAACTTCCGGCGCTGCAGGCACGACCGTAGCAACGGCTGCGCCCAGCCCTGCCGCATCGGCGACTCCACCGGCCGCGATGGCCGAAGACGACATCTCTTTCATCTGGCCAGCCTCTGGCAGTCTGATCGCGGGTTTCGACGAGGCGCGCAACAAGGGCTACGACATCGCCGGCAAAGCGGGCGACCCTGTTTACGCTGCAGCCGACGGGCGCGTGGTGTATGCGGGCGCGGGGCTGCGCGGCTATGGCAACCTCATCATCCTCAAACACAGCAACACCTTCCTGACGGCTTATGCGCACAACCAGGCCCTGCTCGTCAAAGAGGACCAGACCGTGAAGCGCGGGCAGAAAATCGCTGAAATGGGCAGCACGGACGCCGACCGCGTGAAGCTGCACTTCGAAATCCGCAAGCAAGGCAAACCGGTCGATCCGGCGCGCTATTTGCCTTCGCGGTAAACCTTGCTTCCTCCACCAGCGATGCGCCGTTGCGGGCCGGGGCCGCAAGCCGGAATTCCTGCGGCAAGCCTTGCGCAGGAGCCGGGCGACGAAGACAGCTTCGCGGAAGAGATCGGCGAGCTTGCCGCTGCCCCTATTGAGTTGCGGCATATCGAGGTCAACGCCGCCCAGCATGGCGCGCGCCTCGACCGGGCGCTGGCCGAGCTCGTGCCCGAGTTCTCGCGCAGTTACCTGCAGCAGTTGCTCGCGCAGGGGCTGGTGCGGCGCAACGGTCAGCCCGCACCCAAGGCGGCTGCGCGCGTGCATGCGGGCGACCGGCTGCAGGTCGAACTGCGCCCCACCCAGCAAAGCCAGGCCTTCAAGCCGCAGGCGCTGCCGCTGGACGTGGTCTATGAAGACGCCCATCTGCTCGTGATCCACAAGCCCGCCGGCATGGTCGTGCATCCGGCGCCTGGGAACTGGAGCGGCACCCTGCTCAACGGCCTGCTCGCGCGCGACCCCAAGGCTTTCGAGGTGCCGCGCGCGGGCATCGTGCACCGGCTCGACAAAGACACCAGCGGCCTGCTCGTGGTGGCGCGCGAGCGCAGCACCATGGACGCGCTGGTGCGCATGATCGCCGCACGCAGCGTGCGCCGCGAGTACCAGGCGCTCGCGCACCACCGCTGGGCGGGGCCTAAGCTGCGCCGCATCGATGCCCCCATTGGCCGAGATCCGCGCAACCGCCTGCGCATGGCCGTGGTGGACCTGTCCGTCCATGCCGGCAAGCCGGCGTGCACCGACGTGCGCTGGCTCGGCGGCGACGACAGCTTCTGCTGGGTCGAGTGCAGCCTGCACACGGGCCGCACGCACCAGATCCGCGTGCACATGGCTTCGATAGGGCACCCGCTGGTGGCCGATGCCTTGTACGGCGGCGCCCCCGCGCTGGGGCTGCAGCGCCAGGCCTTGCACGCCTGGCGGCTCGCCTTCACGCACCCGGTGACGGGGCAGGCCATGGAATTCGTCGCTCCCCTGCCGCAAGACCTGCGGCAGGCCTTGCAAAGGCTGGGCTACAATCCGCCCTGATTTTTTTGGCTCTGCTTACGACGAGCCCGCCCGGTGTGAGAGGCCAGCGCAAAAATGTTGTGGCCATGCACTCCACAGGGTCATGGACGCGAGGCCCTGCTTTCGTGACGCAGCGAGCATGCACGCAGCACTTTTCCTGAACCAATGAACACGATGGATGCCCAGCGCGTCCTCGAAGCCGCCTTGCTCTGCGCACCGCAAGCGCTTGCGATGCGCCAGTTGCGCACCCTGTTCGACGATGCGCTGGACGCACAGGCGCTGGAGCAGATATTGCAGGCCTTGCAACAGGAATGGGCAGAGCGTGGCCTCGAGCTGGTGCAGGTCGCGGGCGGCTGGCGCTTTCAGAGCCGGCCGCAGCTGCAGCCGTATCTGGAGCGTTTGCATGCAGAAAAACCGCAGCGCCATTCGCGTGCCGCGCTCGAGACGCTGGCCATCATCGCGTACCGGCAGCCAGTCACGCGCGGCGACATCGAGGACATTCGCGGCGTCACCGTGAACAGCCAGACGCTGCGGCAGCTCGAAGAGCGCGGCTGGATCGAGGTCGTGGGGCACAAGGAAGCAGTGGGGCGGCCGGCATTGTTTGCGACCACGCGCCAGTTTCTCGACGATCTGGGGCTGCAGTCGCTCGACCAGCTGCCTGCGCTCGACGAGCTCGCGGGCGGGGCGCAGGCATTGGTGGACAGGGTCATGCAGTTACAGGATGGCGCTGTGGCCGCGGCGCGCGAAGTGGCCCTGCCCCCCGCAGCCCCGCAGCCGACGCCGGCGCAGCAGGCCGGGCCTGGCGACTCTATGCGCACGTAAAAAAGTGGGGTGCCCGAAGTGGTGCCCGGAGGAAGTGATTGATGAACGATTCCACGCTCGACTTGCAAAGTGCCGCAGCCGACACCGCGCCCGCCGCGAAGCCGGCGCGCCAACGCCCGGCACGCCCCCAAAAGGCCGCGCCCGAGAGCGCTGCGGCGCCTGTTTTGCCTGCAGACGAGCCCACGCCGCAAGCGCCACTGCCGGGGCAGGCCGCCGTGGGCGGCGAGGGTGCGCAGGCGCCGACCTCCAGCGCGCACCGCGCTGCGCCGCGCGCGCGCAGCCAAGGTGCGCGCGGCAAGAAGCAGCCGCCTGCTGCAGCGCACGGTACGCAGGGCTACCAGTTTGCCGACGTGGTGTCGGGGCGTTTCGATGCCGACGAAGCCAGCGAGGCACCCGCAGTGCACAAGCGCGTGCTGCTGCCGCAGGCCGAAACGCCCAAGCTGCACAAGGTGCTCGCGCAGGCGGGGCTGGGTTCGCGCCTTGAGATGGAGCAGTTGATCCTCGAGGGACGCATCTCGGTCAACAACGAGCCTGCGCACATCGGCCAGCGCATCCAGTACGGCGACCAGGTCAAGGTCAACGGCAAGCCGCTGCGCGTGCGCATCGCCCCGCCGCCCACGCGCGTGATCGCCTACCACAAGCCCGTGGGCGAGGTGGTGACGCACGACGACCCGCAAAACCGCCCCACGGTGTTCCGCAAGCTGCCCAGGCTGGTGCAGGGCAAGTGGCAATCCGTCGGGCGGCTGGACTTGAACACCGAAGGGCTGCTGCTCTTCACCAATTCCGGCGCGCTGGCCAATCAGCTCATGCACCCGCGCTTCGGCCTCGAGCGCGAATACGCGGTGCGTGTGCTCGGCGCGCTGAGCGAAGAAGAAAAACAGCGCCTGCTCGAAGGTGTGCGGCTCGAAGACGGCATGGCCTCGTTTCGCAGTATCGAAGAAGGCGGCGGCGAGGGCGCGAACTGCTGGTACCGCGTCACGATCGCTGAAGGGCGCAACCGCGAGGTGCGACGCATTTTCGAGGCCGTGGGCCACGCGGTCAGCCGCCTGATCCGCATCCGCTACGGCGCCATGGTGCTGCCGCGCGGGCTGCGGCGCGGCGCCTGGCTGGAGCTCGACTCGCACGAGGTGCGGGCGCTCATGCAGGCCGCCGGTGTCGATGTCGATGAAGGCCAGGGCCGCGGCGCCGACGCTGGGCGCCAGCGCGGCACGAAACAAGGTGGTGCACCCGTGGGCAAGGGCGGCCCTTTGCGCAGCCCCCCATCGCGGCGTGGCAAGGCCGACGGCCAGGGCTCGCGCGCGAATGCCCAGCCCGACCCCATGAAGACCTCGGTCGGCTACATCGGCCGGGACAGCCTCTCGCGCCAGCGCCAGACGCAGCGCCGCTCCGGCGGTGGGCGCTATGGCGGTGGGCGCTGAGCAGCGCCATGGCGTGATGTGTAAACCCAGCGGTTTAGAATCAAAAGCTTTGCCCGCCGGGCGAGAATTTATTGAACAGATTTACAAACTACCTAGGAAATGTTTATGGCCATCGAACGCACTCTTTCCATCATCAAACCCGACGCCGTTGCCAAGAACGTGATCGGCCAGATTTACGCCCGCTTCGAGGCTGCCGGCCTCAAGATCGTGGCGGCGCGCATGGCGCAGCTCTCGCGCCGCGAAGCCGAGCAGTTCTACGCGGTGCACAAAGAGCGCCCCTTCTTCAAGGACCTGGTGGACTTCATGGTTTCCGGCCCGGTGATGATCCAGGTGCTCGAAGGCGAAAACGCCATCCTCAAGAACCGTGATCTCATGGGCGCCACCGACCCCAAAAAGGCGGCTGCCGGCACCATCCGCGCCGATTTCGCCGACAGCATCGATGCCAACGCTGTGCACGGCTCCGACGCTGCCGAGACCGCACAGGTCGAAATCGCCTTCTTTTTCGCTGGCATGGACATCTGCTCGCGCTGACGTGCTGACCTGCGCCTGCGCGTGCTGACTCGGCGCAGTGGCTGCAGGCACGGCACTTCCGGGCAAGGGGATGCGTATGAAGACCAACCTGCTGGAGTTCGATCTCGACGGGCTCGCGGCTTGGTGCGCCCAGCTCGGCGAAAAGCGCTTTCGCGCGACGCAGTTGTTTCGCTGGATCCACCAGCGCGGTGCGCGCGACTTCGACGCCATGAGCGACCTCGCCAAGTCGCTGCGCGACAAGCTCAAGGCGCTGGCCTGCGTTGCGCCGCTGCCCGTGGTGAGCGAGCAGGTCTCGCGCGACGGCACCATCAAGTGGCTGTTCGACGTGGGCGATGGCAATGCCGTCGAGGCGGTCTTCATCCCCGAAGACGACCGCGCGACCTTGTGTGTTTCGTCGCAGGCGGGTTGCGCCATCGGCTGCCGCTTTTGCTCGACCGGGCACCAGGGCTTCAGTCGCAACCTCACGACGGGCGAGATCATCGCCCAGCTCTGGTGGGCCGAGCACGAACTGCGCCGGCGCTTTGGCACGAGCGAGCGCGTCATCTCCAACGTCGTGATGATGGGCATGGGCGAGCCGCTGCAGAACTACACGGCGCTCGTGCCGGCGCTGCGCGTGATGCTCGACGACCATGGCTACGGCTTGTCGCGCCGGCGCGTCACCGTGTCCACCTCGGGCGTGGTGCCCATGATGGATCGGCTCGCGCAGGACTGCCCCGTGGCGCTGGCTGTATCACTGCATGCGCCCAACGATGCGCTGCGCGACAGCCTGGTGCCGCTCAACCGCAAATACCCGCTGCACGAGTTGCTCGATGCCTGCCGGCGCTATCTGGCGCACGCGCCGCGCGACTTCATCACCTTCGAATACTGCATGCTCGACGGCGTGAACGACCAGCCCGAGCACGCTGAGCAGCTGATCGCCCTGCTGCGCCCCACCGCAAGCGGCGGCGGGGTGCGCTGCAAGCTCAATCTCATCCCGTTCAATCCGTTCCCCGCCTCGGGCCTGCAGCGCTCCCCGGCGGCGCGGGTCGCGGTCTTTGCCAAAATGCTCAGCGACGCAGGCATCGTCACCACCGTGCGCAAGACGCGCGGCGACGACATCGACGCGGCCTGCGGACAGCTGGCCGGCGACGTGCAGGACCGCACGCGCGCTGCCGAACGCATGGCGCGCCAGCGTACCGTGGTGCTGCACCGGGCCCCGGCGCAGCCGCGCGATTCCGTGCGGCCATAGGCATGAATGACCTGGAGGTGTTCCGTATGAAGGCGAGAGAGGTTCTTGGCAGCACGCTGCCGCGCGGCGCTTACCGCTGGGTGCTCGCGGGCCTGATGCTGATGGCGTCGGTTCTGGCGGGCTGTGCGGCGCCGCCGGGGGCGGCGACGGCTGCACGTTCCGGCGAGGTCGTCACCGCTTCGGACGAAACCGAGGGGCAGCGGCGTGCGCGCATTCGGCTGGAGCTGGCAGCGGGTTATTTTGAGGCCGGCAAAACCACCGTGGCGCTCGATGAGGTCAAGCAGGCGCTCATCGCCGACCCGAATTCCGCCGACGCCTACAACCTGCGCGGCTTGATTTACATGCGCCTGAGCGACTACGGCATCGCCGAAGACAGTTTCCGGCGCGCGCTCGCCTTGCGCCCCGGCGATCCCGACTTGCGCCACAACTATGGTTGGCTGCTGTGCCAGCAGCGCCGGTTTGCCGAGGCCGACCAGAATTTCGCCGCCGCCCTGGCCAGCCCCATTTACCAGGCCAAGGACAAGACGCTGATGGCGCGCGGTCTGTGTCTAGAAGCTGCACAGCAGTACGCCGAGGCCGAGCAGTCTTTCTTCAAAGCCTATGAACTCAACCCGGCCAATCCGGTGGTCGGCTACCAGCTGGCCTCCCTGCTGCTGCGCCGCAACGATGCCGAAAGAGCGCGCTTTTACATCCGGCGCGTGAACAACAGCGAATTCGCCAACTCCGAGTCGCTGTGGCTGGGCATCAAGATAGAGCGCGCCTTGGGCAATACCGTGGCCATGGGGCAATTGGCCGAGCAGTTGCACAAGCGCTTCCCCGATTCCCGCGAGTGGACCGCCTACGAGCGCGGAGCTTTCAATGAGTGATTCGCCCTTGACGCCCGCAGGAACTGCGCAGGATGCTTCCAATAAAGAAGCAGATGCGGTGCGCGCAGGCGCCTTGCTGCGCGCCGCGCGCGAGGCCGCGGGGGTGCACATCGCGACCCTCGCAGGAACGCTGAAGGTGCCGCTGGACAAACTACAGGCGCTCGAAAACGGCGATCTTGCCGCCCTGCCGGACATGGTTTTTGCGCGCGCGCTGGCTTCGAGCGTGTGCCGCAGCCTCAAGATCGACCCCGCGCCCGTGCTGGCCCTGTTGCCCAGGGTGGCGCCGGGTTCGTTGGCCGGGCAGACGGAAGGCATCAACACACCCGTCAAAAACTTGGCCGGGAAGTCGCTGGACTTTTCTCCCGCCCACGGGAAACACCGCTGGCTGGGCTGGCTCGTGCTGGCTTTGCTGCTGGGCGCTCTGGCCCTCATTTTCTGGCCGCACGGTGCGCCAGACAGGAGCACCGAAGGGCTGAAGCCGGCGGGCGCGGGGGCCTCTGCCGCGACGGCGCAGCAACAGCCCGAACTGCAGACGCCCTGGACCCCATCCTCTACGCCTGGGCCTGCGGCGGTGCAAATGGAACTGGCGCAAACCCCCGCTTCTGCTTCTGGCGCTGCTGCGGCTTCTGCGCTTGCGGGCGAAGGGCTTCGCCCCGCGGGCAGCGCTTCGCCCACGGCAGCCATCCCAGGCGGCGCAGCCGCGGCTGCGGCGCTGGCGCCTTCCGCAGCCGCCTCTGCAGCCGCAGAACCCGTGCGCGTCGCCCCTGCGGCGGGCGCGGAGCTGCTGTTGCTGCGCGCACGCAGCGCTTCCTGGGTCCAGGTGCGCGACGCTGCCGGCAAGGTGGTGTTGGAGCGCACGCTGCAAGCTGGTGAATCAGCGCCCGTGGCGGGTACGCTACCGCTTGCGGTGGTGCTCGGGCGCGCCGATGCGGTCGAAGTGTTCGTGCGTGGCCAGCCGTTCGTGCCGCCTGCGGTGTCCAAAGGCAATGTGTCCCGTTTCGAGGTGAAGTAGTGGCAAACAGCGCCCCTGGCAGTTCTCTTTCCCCCGCGCCCATCCCCCTGGCGCAGCCGGCGCCGCGGCACTCGCGCCAGGCGCGCGTGGTCTGGGGCGCACATGTGGTCACCGTGGGCGGTGACGCGCCCGTGCGCATCCAGTCGATGACCAACACCGACACAGCCGACGCCGTGGCCACGGCGATCCAGGTGCGCGAGCTCGCGCGCGCGGGCTCGGAGCTCGTGCGCATCACCGTGAACACGCCCGAGGCCGCGGCTGCCGTGCCCTACATCCGCGAGCAGCTCGACCGCATGGGCGAGAGCGTGCCGCTGGTCGGCGACTTCCACTACAACGGCCACCGCCTGCTCACCGAATACCCGGACTGCGCGCAGGCGCTGTCCAAATACCGCATCAATCCCGGCAACGTGGGCCACGGCGACAAGCGCGACAAGCAGTTTGCGCAGATGATCGAAGCCGCCGTGCGCTGGGACAAGGCCGTGCGCATCGGCGTGAACTGGGGCAGCCTGGACCAGGCCCTGCTGGCCCAGCTCATGGACGCCAACAGCCGCCGCAGCACGCCCTGGGACGCGCGCCAGGTGATGTACGAGGCGCTCATCAGCTCGGCCATCGATTCGGCGCGCCAGGCCGAGCGCCTGGGGCTTGCGGGCGCGCAGATCATGCTCTCGTGCAAGGTCAGCGGCGTGCAGGACTTGATCGCGGTGTACCGCGAGCTCGCGCACCGTTGCGACTATGCGCTGCACCTGGGTCTGACCGAGGCGGGCATGGGCACCAAGGGCACGGTGGCATCGAGCGCGGCGCTCGCCATTCTGCTGCAGGAGGGCATTGGCGACACCATCCGCGTTTCGCTCACGCCTGCGCCCGGCGAGGCGCGCACGCAGGAGGTCGTGGTCGCGGCGGAGATTTTGCAGGCGCTCGGGCTGCGCAGCTTCGTGCCCAGCGTCACGGCCTGCCCCGGCTGCGGGCGCACCACCAGCACCACCTTTCAGGAGCTGGCGAAGCAGATCGACGACTTTTTGCGCGCGCAGATGCCGCATTGGCGCGCGCGCTACCCCGGCGTGGAGGGCCTCAAGGTCGCGGTGATGGGCTGCATCGTCAACGGCCCCGGCGAGAGCAAGCACGCCGACATCGGCATCAGCCTGCCCGGCACGGGCGAGGCCCCGGCCGCGCCCGTGTTCATCGACGGCGAAAAAGCCTTGACCCTGCGCGGCGAGCACATCGCGCGCGATTTTCAGCAGGTGGTGGAAGACTACGTGCAGCAGCGCTTCGGCGCGCAGCAAGAAGCTGTGCAAACCCCCTCGGCGTAGGCTGCCTTCAGGGCAGCCCAAGGGCGCTGCAAAAAAACAGGAAAAAACGCCCGCAGCGCCCTATGGGCGCGCCATGATGCATCAAAAAACAGAGCACGCATGACAGAGAAAATCGAGAAAAAGGCGCCCGCCGGCAAACCCGAAAAGCTGGTCGCCGTGAAAGGCATGAACGACATCCTGCCGCCCGAATCCGCGCGCTGGGAGTGGCTCGAAGGCAAGGTGCGCAGCCTCATGGCGCGCTACGCCTACCGCAACCTCCGCACGCCCATCGTCGAGCCCACGGCGCTGTTCGTGCGCGGGCTGGGCGAGGTGACGGATATCGTCGAAAAAGAGATGTATTCGTTCGAAGACAAGCTCAACGGCGAACATCTGACGCTGCGCCCCGAGGCCACGGCGGGCGTGGTGCGCGCGGTGGTCGAGCACGCACTGCTCTACGACGGCGGCAAGCGGCTTTACTACATGGGGCCGATGTTCCGCCACGAGCGGCCGCAGCGCGGGCGCTACCGCCAGTTTCACCAGATCGGCGCCGAGGCGCTGGGCTTTGCGGGCCCCGAGGTCGATGCCGAGCTGATTTTGCTCGCGCATGCGCTGTGGCAGGAGCTGGGCCTGCGCGACGTGCGCCTGGAGCTCAACAGCCTGGGCCAGCCCGAGGAGCGCAAGGCGCACCGCAGCGCCTTGATCGCGCACTTCGAGCAGCACTTCGGGCAGCTCGACGAAGACGCGCGCCGGCGCCTGCACAGCAACCCCTTGCGCATCCTCGACACCAAAAACCCCGCCATGCAGCCCATCGTCGAGGCTGCGCCGCGCCTGCTCGACTTCCTCGGTGCGGCGTCGCGCGCGCACTTCGAGCGCGTCACGGCCATTTTGGACGCGAGCGGCGTCGCCTGGCGCATCAACCCGCGCCTCGTGCGCGGCATGGATTACTACAACCTCACGGTGTTCGAGTTCATCACCGACCAGCTCGGCGCGCAGGGCACGATCTGCGGCGGCGGGCGCTACGACTACCTGATCGAGCAGATCGGCGGCAAGCCTGCGCCTGCCGTGGGCTGGGCGCTGGGCGTCGAGCGCGTGCTCGAATTGCTCAAGGAACAAGGCGAGGCCCCACCTGCGCCCGTGCCCGACGCCTACGCCGTCGTGCCCGACGCAACCGCGCTGCCCACCGTCATGGCCACGCTGCAAGGCTTGCGGGCGCTGGGCGTGTGCGTGCAGATGCATGCCGCGCCGAGCGCGGACGCGGGCATGGGCAGCATGAAGTCGCAGTTCAAAAAAGCCGACGCAAGCGGTGCCCGCTTCGCGCTCGTGTTCGGCGCGGACGAGCTCGCGCGCGGCGCGCTCACCTGCAAGGCGCTGCGCGACGGCAGCGGTGCGCAGACCGAACATGCGCTCGCCGACCTGCCCGCCCTGGCCGCCACCCTACAATCGCAGCGCTGATTTCCCCACCACCATCCATGGCCCAACACCTAGACCTCGAAGAACAAGAGCAGATCGAGCAGCTCAAGCATTTCTGGAACACCTGGGGCACCCTGATCACCGCCGTGCTCGTGCTGGTGTTCGGTGCGCTCGCTGCCTGGAACGGCTACCAATACTGGCAAAACCGCCAGGCCACGCAGGCGGCCGCCCTGTTTGACGCGCTCGACACTGCGGCCAGCGCCGGCGACATGCCCAAAATGGAGCGGGCTTTCGCCGATCTGCGCGCTTCTTACGGCAGCACGGTGCAGGCCGCACAAGCCGGTTTGCTGCTCGCCAAAGCGCAGGTGGACAAGGGCCAGCTCGATGCCGCCAAAGGCACGCTGGATTGGGTGGCGAGCCACGCCGGTGACGAGGCCTACCAGGCGCTCGCGCATCTGCGCCTGGCGGCCGTGCTCATGGAGCAAAAGGTTCTGGACGACGCGCTCAAGCAAGTCTCGGGCAACTTTCCGGCGCAGTTCGCGGCGCTCGTGGCCGACCGCAAGGGCGACATCCTGATGCTCCTGGACAAGCGCAAAGAAGCTGCTGCCGCTTACACCGATGCTTACAAAGCATTCGATGCTGAGAGCCCCTACCGCCGCCTCGTCGAAGTCAAGCTGCAGGCCCTGGGTGCGGCGCCCGAAGCGAAAGCAGCGAACGCGGCTTCGGCACCCAGCCCAGCAACCAAAGAGGAACGCTCATGACGATCAAAGCCTGCGCTTTTGTGCGCCCTGCGCTCCTGCTGGTGCTCAGCGCCGTGCTCAGCGCCTGCTCATGGCTGGGTATAGGCAGCAGCGCCAAGCAAAAACCGGCCGAGCTGGGGCCCAACGTGCCCGTGCTTGCGGTGCGCCAATCGTGGACGGCGCGCATCGGCAGCGTCGAAGGCTTGCCGCTCGAGGCGCAGGTCAACGGCCATGTGGTCACGCTCGCCGCGCGCGACGGCACGGTGGCCGCGCTCGACGGGCGCACGGGTGGCGACATCTGGCGCACCGACTTGCACACCCCGCTGTCTGCGGGCGTGGGCAGCGACGGCAAATGGACGGCCGTGGTCACGCACGATAACCAGCTCGTGGTGCTCGAAGGCGGCAAGGAGCTGTGGCGCCAGCGCCTGGGCACGCAGGTGTTCACGCCGCCGCTGGTGGCGGGCTGGCGCGTGTTCGTGCTCGGCGCGGACCGCTCGGTGAGCGCCTTCGACGCCGCCACGGGCCGGCGCCTGTGGGCGCAGACGCGCACCAGCGATCCGCTGGTGCTGCGCCAGGCCGGCGTCTTGCTGCCCGTGCGTGACACGCTCGTGGCCGGCATTTCCGGGCGCATGGTGGGCTTCAACCCCGACAACGGCAGCATCCGCTGGGAGGCGCCGATCGCGAGCGCACGCGGCACGAACGACCTCGAACGCCTGATCGACCTCGTCGGGCGCGTGAGCCGCGAGGGCGACAGCGTCTGCGCACGCGCCTTCCAGGCGGCCGTGGGCTGCGTGGACACGGCGCGCGGCACGGTGGCGTGGACGCAGCTGGCCAGCGGCGCCGAAGGCGTGCACGGCGACGCGGACTACGTCTATGGCACCGAGAGCAACGGCCTCGTCGTGGCCTGGCGGCGCCGGGACGGCACGCGCGCCTGGACGGTGGACCGGCTCAAATTCCGCAAGCTGACTGCGCCGCTCGCGCTCGGCCGCGCCGTGGTGATCGGCGACAACACCGGCTTGGTGCACCTGCTCGCGCGCGACGACGGCGCGCCGCTCAATCGCCTGAGCACCGACGACTCCGGCGTTGCCGCTGCGCCTGTCGTGGCCGGCGAAACGCTGGTCGTCGTCACGCGCAAGGGCAACGTCTATGGTTTTCGCCCCGAATGACCGCCATGAATGATCGGATACCGAGCGCATGAAACCCGTGATCGCCCTCGTCGGGCGGCCGAATGTCGGTAAATCGACGCTGTTCAACCGCCTCACCAAGTCGCGCGACGCCATCGTGGCCGACTTCGCGGGGCTCACGCGCGACCGCCACTACGGCCAGGGCCGCCAGGGCAAGTACGAATACATCGTCATAGACACCGGCGGCTTCGAGCCCGACGCCGCCAGCGGCATTTACCACGAGATGGCCAAGCAGACGCAGCAAGCCGTGGCCGAGGCCGACGTGGTGCTGTTCGTCGTCGACGCGCGCGCGGGGCTTTCGGCGCAAGACCACGACATCGCGAATTACCTGCGCCGCCTCGGCAAGCGCTGCGTGCTCGTGGCCAACAAGGCCGAGGGCATGAGCGAAGGCGCGCAGCTCACCGAGTTCTACGAACTCGGCCTGGGCGAGGTGCACCCCGTCTCGGCCGCGCACGGCCAGGGCATACGCAGCCTGATCGAGCTCGCGCTCGAACCCCTGCAAGGCCCCGAACCTGAAGAAGCCCCCGAAGACACTGCGGCGGCTGACGTGATCCGGCTGGCCGTCGCAGGGCGGCCCAACGTGGGCAAGTCCACGCTCATCAACGCTTGGCTCGGCGAGGAGCGGCTCGTCGCCTTCGACCTGCCGGGCACCACGCGCGACGCCATCAGCGTGCCTTTCGAGCGCAACGGCCAGCGCTTCGAACTCATAGACACTGCGGGCCTGCGCCGCAAGGGGCGCGTGTTCGAGGCCATCGAAAAATTCTCGGTTGTCAAGACGCTGCAGGCCATAGAGTCGGCGCATGTGGTGCTGCTGCTGCTCGACGCGACGCAGGGTGTCACTGACCAGGACGCGCACATCGCAGGCTTTGCGCTCGAGAGCGGCCGCGCCGTGGTGCTCGCGGTCAACAAGTGGGACGCGGTGGACGAGTACCAACGCCAGCTGCTCGAGCGCTCGATCGAGACGCGGCTGGCCTTTCTGAAGTTTGCCAAGATCCACTTCATCTCGGCCAAAAAGCGCCAGGGGCTGGGCCCTTTGTGGGCGTCGATCATCGAGGCCTACCAGTCGGCCACGCGCAAAATGCCCACGCCCCAGCTCACGCGCGTGCTGCAAGAGGCCGTGCAATACCAGGCACCCAAGCGCGCCGGCATGTTCCGCCCCAAGCTGCGCTACGCCCACCAGGGCGGCATGAGCCCGCCCGTGATCGTGATCCACGGCAACTCGCTCGAGCATGTCGCGGACGCCTACAAGCGCTACCTCGAAGGGCGTTTCCGCAAGGAGTTCAAGCTCGTGGGCACGCCCTTGCGCATCGAATTCAAGACCTCGCAAAACCCCTACGCCGACAAAGGCGAGTGAGCGCAGCAGGGCCGTTTTCCGAAAGAACGGCTTTCAGGCGCCGTCCGCCGCCCCGACGCGCGCGAGCGCCTCGAACGGCAGCGTCTGCTTGACCAGAATCAGCGTGCAGGGCGCATCGCGCGCCACACGCATGGGCACGGTGGCGACGAAGCGCTGCAACTGCAGACCGTGCGTGGCCGCGCCCAGGATCATCAGGCTGACATGGTTGCCCGCGGCATAGCGCACCAGCGCCTGCGCCACGTCGCCCGCTTCGAGCACGTGGTGGCTCACGCTGTGGCCGTGCAGGTCGAGCGGCGCCACCCACTCCTTGAGGCGGGCAATGTGCTGGCGGTGCAGGCGGGTTTCGCTGCGTGCACTGTCGATGGTGCTGCTGGCCGAGGGCGAGAGCACCGTCACGCAGGCCAGGCGTGCGCCTGGGCGTATGCCCAGCGAGCGCGCCACGGCCTGGCGCAGCGAATGCAGCGTAGCGTCGTTCACGTCCTCGTGCGGCACGGCCACCATGACGATGGGCACCTCTTCGATCTGGCGCGCGGGCAAGGGGCTGGGCTGGTAGTGCATGCCCATGGCCTTGAGCCAGCGCCGCAGCTGGCTGCGCAAGGTGGGCCCGCGCAACTCTTGGCCGCGCTCGGTCAGCGGCACTTGCTCGGGGTTGCGCAGGTCGAAAGCCAGGTGCGCAGCCGAGGGGTAGCGCCGCGCGGCTTCGGCTTCGAGGCAGCGCAGGATGACTTCCTGCAGCCAGGGCGGCAAGTCGGGCCGGTGGCGGCGCGGCGGGGTGGGTGCCAGCCACAGACGCTGGCGCATGCCGCCGCGCGTGGTCGGGGCGCCAAAGGGCAGCTCGCCCGTGGCGAGCTCGTAGAGCATCACGCCGATCGCGAAGATGTCGCTGCGCGGGTCGCCGCGCACGCCCACCACCTGTTCGGGCGCGATCCAGACGGGCGAGCCCACGGCTAGGCGCAGCTCTTCGGCGAGCAAATCGGGGTAATGCGCATGCCAAGACAGCCCGAAATCGAGCAGCACGGCGTGGTCGGGCGTCTTGAACAGCACGTTGCCGGGCTTGAGGTCGAGGTGGCAGGCGTTTTGCTGGTGCAGGCTGTGCGCGGCGTCGGCCATGGCCGCGCCCAGGCGCGCAATCTCTTCCGGCGCGAGGCTTTGGCCCAGCCAATGCTCTAGCGTCTGGCCGGGGATGTATTCCATCACCAGGTAGGGCAGGCGTTGCAGGTCGCCTGCCGCGACGAAGCGCGGCACGTGCGGGCCCGTGAGTGCGGGCAGGATTTGCAGTTCGACCTCGAAGCTCACGATGTTCTCCGCGCCGTCGCTCGTCGTCATGCGCGGGATTTTCATCGCCATCGGAAAGCCCGGGTCGGGCGCGCCCTGCGCATACTCGACGCGGTAGATATGCGCCATGCCGCCCGCGTGTATGCATTCGAGCACGCGAAAACCATCGACCTGCGCGCCGGCCTCGAGCAGTTTCATTGCCCATGCTCCAGCCGCTGGGCAAAAAACTCTGGCAGCGCACCCGTGGCACGGATCGCTGCGGCTGCGGCCTCGTGGTCGTACGCCACGCGCTCAAAGCGCAGCAGCCAGGCGCGGGTGTCGAGCAGCGCGTACATCGCACGCGCGTCGCCGTCGCGCGGCTGCCCGACCGAGCCCACCGTAGCCAGCCACTGCCGGTGCGGCGCAACGGGGATAGCCACGCCAGCCACCGGCGCAAAACGCATCAGGCCGCGCCCCGTGCCGCGGTAAAAAAGGTTTTGCTGGTGCACATGGCCGCAGAACACGTGCTGCACCCCCGGGTGCTGCATGGCGGCGTCCAGGCTTTGCTGCGCGACCACCACGTTGTCCGCGTAGCGCCAGCGCTCGGGCGCATCGGCGGTGGCGTGCACGAGCAACACCCCGTCGAGCACGGCCGTGAGCGGCAGCGCCGCGAGAAAGTCGCGTTCTTCGGCGGCAAGCTGCGCGTGCGTCCAGGCCGCGCTCAGCGCCGCCATGGACGGGGCTTGCTGCGCCGCTGCCGAAACCGCAGGCGGATCTGCGGCCTGCGCGTCGTGGTTGCCCTGCACGAGCACAGCGCCCTGCGCCGCAAGCGCCATGGCCTGCTGCACCACATAGCGCGGCTCGGCCCCGTAGCCCACGAGATCGCCGAGCAGCGCAAAGCGCTCGGCACCTTGCGCGCGCGCGTGCGCCATGCAGGCATCGAAAGCCTGGCGGTTCGCGTGCAGGTCGGACAAAAGGGCGAGTTTCATGGCGATGCTGGCAAAGCCCCATGGTAAACGCCTGAACGCGCCGGCAGGCTCCTAGCCGTCTTGCGCCCGGCGTTTGCGCTGACCCTCCAAACATGGTGCACAATTGCCTCCCTCGAAGGGGAGTAGCTCCCTGCGTGCGGCGCCGCTTGCTGATGCCGCACAGCATCGGAAACGTCGTCAATACGAGGCGCGACGGTTGGTAAAACCGTGGCGCTTCCGGCCTTCCGGGCAAATGGCCAGCGCCGTTTGCCGAGCAAGACCTTCGGTTGGACCCATTGCTGGACTGGCCGAAGTGCGCTTGCGTCCCGCCTTTTTGCGCAAGACGCGGGCAGGGCAAGCAGATCCAGCGGGCAATGGGTGATTCTCTGGTCTTCACCTGGAAGAAACTGCCCATGGAAATTTTTTCTGCCCAATGGTTCACGGCCCTGCTGGCCATCATTCTCATAGACCTCGTGCTCGCGGGCGACAACGCCATCGTGATCGCGCTGGCCGCGCGCAGCCTGCCCAAGCATCTGCAGCGCAAAACCATCGTCTGGGGCACGGTGGGCGCGATCGTGGTGCGCGCGCTCATGACGCTGGTGGTGGTGTGGCTGCTCAAGATTCCTGGTCTCATGCTCGTCGGCGGGCTGGGCCTGCTGTGGATCGCCTACCAGTTGCTGGCCGAAAAAGACGAGGACGACGCGCATGGCGCCGCCACGGTCACCTCTTTCTGGGGCGCGATGAAGACCATCATCGTCGCCGACGCGCTCATGGGCATAGACAACGTGCTCGGCGTCGCGGGTGCGGCGCAAGGCTCCATGGCGCTGGTCATCGCCGGCCTCTTGATCAGCGTGCCCATCGTGGTGTTCGGTAGCACCGTGGTGCTCAGGCTGGTCGAGCGCTTTCCGGCCATCATCCAGCTGGGAGCGGCGGTGCTGGCGTTCACGGCGGGCAAGATGATCGTGAACGAAAAACTGCTCGCGTCCGTCTTCAAGGGGCCTGAATGGACGCACCAGCTGGCCTATTGGGGCTTGATCGTTCTTGCCATCGTCGCCATCCTGGGCGCGGGTGCGTGGCAAAAGCGCCGCCGCGCCGCGGCCCTGCAGAAAAAGGCCGTCCACTGAGCTTGCCATGAACACACCGACCCCATCTTCGCGCGCATGCAGCCCGGCCACGGCGGCCATGCCGGTGCTCGTCTACCTCGACGATGCCGCGCACGCGCAGCAGCACATGGCGCAACTGGCCGCTGGCGCCCCGGCCTCCCACTGGATCTTGGTGGCCTGTGCGCCGCGCATCACGCACCGCATCAGCAAATGGGTTAGCCACAGCAGCCGCGAAAACTGGCGCAAGCGCTGGGCCGACAAGCTTTTTGCCCAAATGCGACCCTGGCTGCAGGAGCGAGGCGCGCGGGCCACTACGGTGCTCGCCACGGGGCCGCTGGAGGAGCTCACGCAGGAGCTGCAGGCCGAATGGGGCGCCTTGCACATCGTGGACGCGCGCCGCCCCAAGCTGGAGGCACAGTTCACGTCCGACGCGGCAGCATCCGGGGGGCTGCGCAGCTTTTTGCTTGGATTCGGTGTGCTGCTGGCGTTGCAGGCGGATTGATTGGCGTTAATCCCGATAGTCTGGGCGGCTGAATTGCCGGCATGATGGGGATATTTCCCAAAGGATTTCCATGACGCCCTTTCGCCTGACCTGTATCGTTGCGAGCGTGTTGGCCCTGAGCGCCTGCGGTGGTGGCTCCGACGAGCCCGGCCGCGGCGCCTTGCTCGAGTCGCCCACTACGGTGGCCACGCTCAGCGCCGCGCAAATCGATGCGACTTCAACCAGCCTGGGCCTGCGGCCCTTGAGCGGCACGGCGCGCTGCGACGTCAAGGTGGTGGCCTTGCACTACGCCACGCCGGGTGCGCGGGCGGGTGAGCACAGCGATGCCTCGGGCGTGCTGCTCGTGCCTGCGGGGAGCGATGCCGCTTGTTCTGGCCCCGCGCCGCTCCTGGCCTATGCGCCCGGCACCTCGGTGGAAAAGCCGCGCACCCTCGCAGACCCGCAAAACGGTGAAACCTTTCTGCTCGCCGCGATGTACGCGGCGCAGGGCTATGCCGTGGTCGCAACCGATTACCTCGGCTACGCCAAGTCGAGCTACAGCTTCCATCCCTATCTGCACGCGGATTCCGAGGCGAGCTCGGTGCTCGACGCGATCCGCGCCGCACGCACGGCAGCGGCATCGGTGGGGGCCAGCCTGTCGGGCAAGACCATGCTGGCCGGTTATTCGCAAGGCGGGCATTCTTCGGCAGCGGCGCAGCGCGCCGCCGAACGCGACGCGCCGGCAGAGTTCAACATCGTGGCCGCGGCGCACATGGCGGGCCCCTACAACCTCTCGGGCTCGCTGCGCGTGCCCGAAGCCATCGCGGGCATACAGTTCTTCGTGCCGTTTTTCATCACGGCCTGGCAAAAAATCTACGGCGATGTCTATACCGACGTGCGCACAGTATTCAAAGACCCCTACGCGGCCGCCATCGAAAACCTGCTGCCCAGCCCCACGCTGACCTACACCACGCTGGTCACGACGGGCAAGCTGCCGGGCGGCACGCCCGCGCAGGCGCGCGAGGCGCTGTTTCAGCCCGCGTTCCTCACGGGCATACAGACCGACGCCAACCACCCGCTCGCGGTCGCGGCGCGCCGCAACGACCTGCTGGGCTGGACGCCGCGCGCCAAGGTGCTGCTGTGCGGCGGCGCGGGCGACCCGACCATCCCGTCTGCGGTGCACCAGAACGTGCTGAAGGCCGACTTCGACAGCCGCGGCGTCACCAATGTCGTCTCCGTCGATGTCGATGCGCAGGTGCAGGCCACGTTCGGCCCGGGCGGTGCCGCGCCCACCGACCCTACGTCTGCCGCATACGCGACCTATTACGGCAACTACCATGGTAGCTACGAGCCGCCGTTTTGCCATGCGCAGGCCAAAGCGCTGTTCGACAGTGTGAAGTGAGTTTCACGCTCTGGCACGAAAAAGGCGCCCTTGGGCGCCTTTTTCATTCAGTGGCAGTTTTTTACCAACGCAGCGTGAGCTGGTCGTAGGCGTAGTCGCCCAACTGGCGGTGCGCCGAGGGCGTGAGGTAGACCGGGTCGGCAAAGACGTATCGGAGCGGGTCTGCCCCCGCGACAAGGGTCGCGCTCGTGCACAGCGCCGAATTGACCTGGTTCGTGCCTATGCCTATGCCGTTGGCCGGGTCTATGGACGTGCACAGCGGCTTGTCCGTCACGGAAAAGCTGAACGAGCCGGGGGAGTTGACGTAGAGGTTCACGTAGTACTCGCTGTCGAGGTACAGCACGTTGGCCCCGAGATCGACGATGCTGACCTTGAGGCTGTCATTGAGCGCGCGGCTGGCCTTGTAGAGCAGGTCTTTTTGATCGATGGTTGCGGCCCAGGGTGTCTTGCTGAGGTCATAGGCGGCCGCCAGAAGTACGTGCTTGGCGCCGGCGTTGACCAGGCGGCGCACCTGCGCGCCCAGGTCTTTGCCGGTCTGGGTCGCGGCGGCCAGCATGGCGTCGGACGTCATGCTGCCGGCGAGCACGGCCTGCATGGCGACGATCAGGTCGCTGATGCCGCCGTCGATCACGACCAAGTCGTCCGAAGAAAACTGGTTCGCGGCGAGAAAGGCGTCGATCTGCGCGGAAAGCGGCGGCGCGCTGCCGCCCGCGGCGTCGGGCGTGGCGAGCACGCGCGCGTTGCCCCAGGCGTAACTCAGGCCGCCGGCCGACGAGGGCGTGATGGTCTTGCCGTAGTGCGAAGCGAGCTGCAGCGTCCAGTTGTTGACCGAGCCGTCGTTGACCGTGTAGCGCTTGCCGCCGCTTTGTCCGATGTCGCTGAGCGCATCGCCGAAGACGATGAAGCGGCTCGGCGTGAGTGCCGACGCGACGGAACTCGAGCCGCAGGCCGCGAGCACCATGGCCGTGGCGCCCACGCACAAGGTGAGGGCGATGCGGCGCATCCAATTTGCTGCCATAGGGGTTTCTCCAAAAATGAAGCGCTAAGTTTAACGAGGCGCAAGAAAGCGGGCCGCGTGCCGGTGCAGGCCGAGTTCAGGCTGCCGCCGCGCGCTGCAGCCGGTCGCGCACGCCCTCCCACGCGGGGGTGTCGGGCGGGGTTTCGATCCAGAGCAGCGCCACGCCTGCGGCATCGAACGCGCGCAGCGCGGCGAACAACTCCTGCGCTGCGGCGGCGGCGTCCTCGGGCATGCGCCGCAGCACAACCTGGGGCGCGGCGCAGCGCAGCGGCGTGCGCGCATACACGCCAAGCCGCGCCGCGTCCGCGCCTAGGAGCCTGTCGGACTTTGGAATCGTCGGCTGCGAATGCGCCGCAGCGGCCCATTTTTTACCGCCTTCTTGCCCCATAGCAGCACTATGGGGCGGCGAATCCGGCAAAAACTGACCTCGCTGGGGCACATTCTCGCTATCGACGCCCAAAGTCCGACAGGCTCCTAGCAGGTCGAGCGCCGTCTGCAGCGCGCGCGCGTCCATGAGGCGCACCTTGGCCGTCGGCGCATAGTGCGCCTCCAGCGTGCCTGACGCCCGCGGGGTCTGCATAGGCAGATCCTCTTTCGAGAGCGGCGCGAGCCCGCAGGCGGCGGCGATCTGTGCGCGCGTGATGGCTCCGGGGCGCAGCAGCACGGGACGCCCGCGCGTGCCGTCGATGATGGTCGATTCGATGCCCACGGCGCAAGGGCCGCCGTCGAGCACCAGGAGCTCGTCGCCGAATTCGGCCTGCACGTGCGCGGCCGTGGTCGGGCTCACGCGGCCGAAGCGGTTTGCGCTCGGCGCGGCGAGGCCGAATACGCGGCGCTCGTCCTTCCCCGCCTCGGGCGGCGCCGCGCAAGCCTGTAGCACGGCCTGCGCCACGGGGTGCGCGGGGCAGCGCAGGCCCACGCTCGCCTGGCCGCCCGCCGCGGCCGTGGCCACGCCGGCGCGGCGCGGCAGGATCAGCGTGAGCGGGCCGGGCCAGAAGGCGTCCATGAGCGCCTGCGCGAATGGCGGCACCTCGCTCGCAAAATGCGGGACGGCTGCGGCACGCTCGCTGTCGGCCACATGCACGATCAGCGGGTGGTCGCTCGGGCGGCCCTTGCGCGCGAAGATCTGCGCCACCGCGGCCGGGTCGTCGGCGTCGGCCGCGAGGCCATACACCGTTTCGGTCGGCAGGCCCACGAGCGCGCCCGTGCGCAAGGCGTGCGCGGCGGCGGCGATGGTTGCGGGGTCGGTGCCGGGCAGGATCATGGTGTGTGCAGCTGGACGATTCAGAACGGCGCGATGCCCAGCAACGCTGCGGCCTGCAGGGCGGCGGCGCGCGCGGCCTCGGGTGTGGGCGCGGTGACGCTCAGATGGCCCATCTTGCGCCCGCGCCGCGGCTGCGCCTTGCCGTACAGATGCAGGTGCATGCCGGGCAGCGCGAGCAGTGCGGCCCAGGGCGGGGTGTGCGCCGCTTCGCCCTGCGTGAACCACAAGTCACCGAGCAGATTCAGCATGACGGCCGCGCTGTGCTGGCGCGGCGGCGTGAGCGGCAGGCCGGCGAGTGTGCGCACCTGCAGCTCGAATTGCGACAGGTCGCAGGCGTCGAGGCTGTAGTGGCCGCTGTTGTGCGGGCGCGGCGCGATCTCGTTCACGACCAGGCGGCCGCCGTGCAACACGAAAAACTCCACGCACAGCACGCCCACATAGGCCAGGCCGTTTGCTATTGAAGTTGCAGCTTCTAGCGCTTGCTGCATGAGTGTTTGCGGCATATTTTGTGCATAAACCTCGGTCACCGCGAGGATGCCGTCGCGGTGCAGGTTGCGCTGCGGCGGCAGGTGCACGCACTGGCCGTCGCTGCCGCGCGCGACGATGACCGAGCATTCGAAGTCCAGCGGCAGCAGTTGTTCGAGCACGCAGGGTACGCCGCCCAGCGCTTGCCAGGCGGCGGCGAGCTCTTGCAGCGTGTGCACACGCGCCTGGCCTTTGCCGTCGTAGCCCAGGCGCGCCGTTTTGAGGATGCCCGGCAGCAGCGCGGCGTGCGCGGGCGCGGCGCAGTCCTGCGCGCTGCTGATCAGCGCATGCGGCGCGCAGGGCACGCCGCAGCGCACGAAGTGCGCTTTTTCGGCGGCGCGGTCCTGCGCCACGGCCACGGCTGCCGCCGCAGGGGCCACGCGGCGGCGCTGCGCGAGTGCCTCCAGCACCTGCGCGGGCACGTTTTCGAATTCGGTGGTGATGGCGTCGCACAGCTGCACGAGGCGCGCGAGGCCCTCATGGTCGTCGTAGGCGGTCTGGATGTGGTGGTGGCTCACGCGGCCGGCAGGACTGTGCGGGTCGGGGTCGAGCACGGCGGTGTAGTAGCCCATGCTCTGCGCCGCATGCACGAACATGCGCCCGAGCTGGCCGCCACCGAGCACGCCCAGCGTCGCGCCGGGCAAAAGGGGCGTGGCGGCGGGCTTCATACGGCGGCGGGCGGGGGCAGGGTCATGGCGCGCGCGGCGGCGGTCTGCTCGGCACGAAAGGCCAGCAGGCGCGTGCGCAGCGCGGCGTCTGCGTTGGCCAGCAGCGCCACCGCGAACAATGCCGCATTTGCGGCGCCGGCGGCGCCTATGGCAAACGTGGCCACCGGGATGCCCTTGGGCATTTGCACGATGCTGTGTAGCGAATCCACGCCCTGCAGGTGGCGCGAGGCCACGGGCACGCCGAGCACGGGCACGGGCGTCTTGGCCGCGAGCATGCCTGGCAGGTGCGCCGCGCCGCCCGCGCCCGCGATGATGGCCTTGAGCCCGCGGCCCGCAGCCGCTTCGGCGTAGGCGAACATGTCGTCGGGCATGCGATGCGCCGAGACCACGCGCGCCTCGTGGGCGATGTCGAATTGCCGGAGAATCTCTACTGCGTGCTGCATGGTGTCCCAGTCGCTGCTGGAGCCCATGACGACGCCGATATGTATGCTGGTCATAATGCTGGAGGTGCGGCGCTGCGCCGCCGGCCGGGCCGGTGTTGGTGTTGGCAGCGCGCGATTTTACTTTTGCCATTCACAAGCCACATTCGAGGCCCACCTCCCATGATCGATGTCACCCTGGAAAATTTTGAAACCGAGGTCGTGAACGCCTCGTTGAGCGTGCCCGTGCTGGTCGATTTCTGGGCGCCATGGTGCGGCCCGTGCCGCTCACTGGGCCCCATCCTCGAAAAGCTCGAAACCGAATACGCGGGCCGCTTCAAGCTGGTCAAGATCAACTCCGACGAGCAGCAGGAGCTCGCGGGCATGTTCGGCATCCGCAGCATCCCGACCTGCGTGCTGCTCCAGGGTGGCCAGCCCGTCGATGGCTTCATGGGCGCGTTGCCCGAAGGCCAGGTGCGCGCCTTTCTCGACAAGCATGTGCCCCCCGCCGATGAGACGCAGGCTGAAGCCGAGGTGCAGGAGGAGTCCGCGCAGGACGCCCTGGCCGCGGGCGATGTTGCCACCGCGCTCGAAAAACTGCAGCACGCGGTGGCCACCGACCCGGCGAACGACGAGGCGCGTTTCGACTACGTCAAGCTGCTGCTGCAGCTGGGCCGCGTCGCTGAGGCCCAGGCCGCATTCGCGCCGGTGCAGGCCAAGGTTGCGGTGGATCGGCGGCTGGGCGCCCTCAAAGTTTGGCTTGATGCTATTGAATTCATTGCTGCCAATGGCTATGACGCCTCGGCTGGAGCCGAATTCGACGCGAAAATCGCGGCGAACAAGCGCGACTTTGAGACGCGCTTTGCGCGCGCACGCTGGCTCATGGCGCAGCAGCGCTGGACCGAGGCCATGGACGAGTTGCTCGAAATCCTCATGCGCGACAAGCACTGGAATGAGGACGCGGCGCGCAAGACCTACGTCGCCATCCTCGAGCTCATCGAGCCGCCCAAGCCCAAGGTGGCCGAGGGCCAGATTCCGCCCGAAGACCCGGTGGTGGCGAGCTACCGCCGGCGGCTCTCGAGCGTGGTGCTGAGCTGAGCGGCTGGGCTGAACGTCAACGCTGCTCAGCCCGCCGCGGCAGGGAGCGCGAGTTCGACGCGGTTGCGCCCCAGGTCCTTGGCGCGGTACAGCGCCGCGTCGGCGCTGCGGATCAGCGCATTGGCCGAGTCGCCGTGTTCTGGGAACGTGGCCACGCCGGCAGACAGCGTCACGGGGATGGACGCATTCCCCACCAGCAAAGGCTGCGCGGCGAAGCTTGCGCGGTACTGCTGCGCCCGCTCCAGTGCCGCGGCCTGCGGCATTTCGGGGCACAGCAGCAGAAATTCCTCGCCACCGTAGCGGCAGACCACGTCGCCCACACGGGCCTGCTGGCGCAGCAGCTGGGCAAGGTGGACGATCACGGCGTCTCCCGCCTGGTGGCCAAAACCGTCATTGATGCGCTTGAAGTGATCTATGTCCACGAGCAGGATGCTCAGCGGCAGCCCCGCGTGCGCGCAGCGCGCCAGCTCGCGCGCCATGGCATCCACGAGGTAGCGGCGGTTGAACAACCCTGTGAGCGGGTCCTGCGTCGATTGCTCCTGCAGCTGCTGCTGCAGTGCCAGGACCTCCTCCATCTTGGCACGCAGCTGCTGGCGCGTCTGGAACAGCATCAGCGACCGGGCATAGGCGTCCTTGGCCACGACCAGCAGGTACAGCGACAGCGTTGCGATGCTCAGGCTGGTAGTGAGCGGCGCCGTGGCAGGCTCGGCATGCAGGCCGAACACTGCCGCTCCCAGCAGGGCGCCGCAGGCAATGACCGCCGCAGCCAGCAAGGCCCCCGCGGCGCCGCGGAACACCGTCATGTTGATGGCCGCGCCGATGAACAGCATGTAGCTGATCCAGAGCGGGAACTTCAACACCGCCATCCAGATGCCGAACATCAGGCCGTCGAGCAGCATGTTGCCGAACTCGGTGCGCATCTGGTTTCTGGAACGCACCGCCGCGAGATATGCCACGTGTGGATAGACCAGAAACTGCAGGCCCAGCAGCACCCAGGCCACCGGGCCATAGCCGCGTCCCCACATGTGGGCCGCAAGCACCAGCAGCACCCAGACGAAGGCCATCGTGCGGTTGCGGCGGTTCATGCGCACGATCCAGTGCACAGGACGTTTCACGCTCTGTGGCATGGGCGCTCCGCTGCCGAAGGTGGTGGGAATATTTTGGGGCGCCGCCATGCCCGGGATTTTTCTCAGCCTACGAGCCGCTGCAGCGCCTCGCGGTATTTTTCGGCGGTTTTTGCGATCACCTCGGTGGGCAGCCGCGGGGCCGGCGGCGTCTTGTTCCAGGGCTTTCCGTCCACCTGCGCCTGCTCCAGCCAGTCGCGCAGAAACTGCTTGTCGAAGCTCGGCGGGTTCTGGCCCGCGGCCAGCGCGGCTTCATAGCCTTCGACGGGCCAATAGCGCGAGCTGTCGGGCGTGAGCACCTCGTCCATCAGCACCAGGCTGCCATCGGGGGCCAGGCCGAATTCGAACTTGGTGTCGGCAATGATCAGGCCCCGGCCGAGCGCGAATGCCGCCGCGGCGCGGTACAGGGCAATGCTCAGATCGCGAATCTGCGCAGCGAGCGCCGGGCCCACCATGTGCACGGTGCGCTCGTAGGTGATGTTTTCATCGTGCTCGCCCACGGCCGCCTTGGCCGCTGGGGTGTAGATGGGCTCGGGCAGGCGCGCGGCATTCGAAAGCCCCGCCGGCAGCGGCACGCCGCATACCGATTGCGTCGCCTGGTATTCCTTCCAGCCGCTGCCGGCCAGATAGCCGCGCACCACGGCTTCGATCGGCACGGGCTGCAGCCTGCGCACGAGCATGGAGCGGCCGCGCACCTGCTCGACTTCGTCGGGCTGCACCACGCTCTCGGGCGCCTGGCCCGTCAGGTGGTTGGGGCAGATGCCTTGCAGCCGCTCGAACCAGAACAGCGCCATTTGCGTGAGCAGCACGCCCTTGCCAGGGATGGGGTCGTCCATGATCACATCGAAGGCCGAAATTCGGTCCGTGGCGACCATGAGGATGCGGTCCTGGCCCACGGCATAGTTGTCGCGCACCTTGCCGCGCGCCAGCAGGGGCAGAGAGTGCAGGTGGGAGGTGTGCAGTGCAGGAAGGCGGGGCTCGGCCATGGTGAAAAAGCATGAGAAAAACCAACCGGCCATTCTACGAGGCCGGCGCGCGCCCACTGGCACGCAGTTACCCGCCCCGCAAAGCAGGATTGGTGCGCCGTATTGCTTTTCGGGGCTGCGGGGAGCATAGTGAACTCGCGTTCGCTTTTTGACCGCGCCGCCCGCACCTCGCCATGGCGCAGCAGGCGGCACATGTTTCCCTCGAAACCCTAGGAGACTTTCTCATGAACCTGACGATCAGTGGTCACCACCTCGAAGTCACTCCGGCACTGCGCAGCTACGTCGCCAGCAAGCTGGAGCGGGTCACAAGGCACTTTGATCAGGTGGTCGATGTCAAGGTGCTGCTCACGGTGGAAAAGCAGAAGGAAAAAGAAAAGCGCCAGCGCGCCGAGTGCAACATCCACGTCAAGGGCTGCGACCTGTTTGCCGAAACCGCCCATGCCGACCTGTACGCGGCCGTCGATGAGCTGATGGACAAAATGGACCGGCAGGTCGTGCGCCACAAAGACCGGCTGCAAAGCCACCACCACGAGGCATTGAAGCGCGAGTTGCAGGCCTGAGCGTAAAAACCTCGCTCGCCAGCCGCCCGCCGGGGCGGCTTTTTCGCGTGCGTGCAACCTCGCCGCAGCCGCGCGGATAGGCCGTTTGGTGCGGGGAGTTTTGCAAACCTTGTGCATAATTGTTACCCTAAATGCGGCAGTTGGGCGCGCAGCGCTGCCACCCATGGGTGAACGCGGTTGTGCGCAAAATCCTCTGTGAAGTCAAAGAGTTGCATCCGGAAAACAGCGGTCAACTGCCGAATTTAGGGCTAATCACCATGAACCGACTCGCCTCCATCCTGCCCGCAGCGCAAGTGCTCGTGCATGTCGATGCCACCAGCAAAAAGCGCGCTTTCGAAGAAGCGGGGCTGTTGTTCGAAAGCCAGCAAGGACTCTCCCGGGCCCTGATTACCGACAGTCTGTTTGCGCGCGAGCGCCTGGGCTCGACGGGGCTGGGCCATGGCGTGGCGATTCCGCATGGCCGCATCAAGGGGCTCAAGGCGCCCATGGCCGCGGTGTTTCAGCTGCAAAACCCGATAGGCTTCGACGCCCCCGACGAGCAGCCCGTAAGCCTGCTGATCTTTCTGCTGGTGCCCGAGGCGGCGACGCAAAAACACCTGCAAATCCTCTCCGAGATTGCCGAGCTGCTCAGCGACGCCACGCTGCGCGAAAAGCTCAAAACCTGCGATAACGCCGCCGAGCTGCATGAGCTGATCGCCCACTGGCATTCGGCCCAGCAGCCGGCCTGACGTGAACGAACCCGCCGTGCGCGCCGCTTTTTCCATCCTGCCTTTGCCATGAAACCCAACGTCATCAGCGCCGATGTGCTGTTCGAAGAATTTCGCAGCACGCTGAAGTGGGAGTGGGTGGCCGGGCTCGGGGCGTCGGAGCGGCGTTTCGACGAGGAAGTCGTGCGCTCGGCGCGCTCCGGCGCCGACCTGGTGGGGCACCTGAACTACATCCACCCCTACCGGGTGCAGGTGCTGGGCGCGCGTGAGATCGCCTACCTCACCAACGCCACGCCCGAGGATTGCAAGCGCCGCATCGCGCGTATCGTCACGCTCGAGCCGCCCGTGCTCGTGCTGGCCGACGACCAGATCGTCCCCGATGCGCTGTTGTCCATGTGCGAGCGCGCCCAGATTCCGATGTTTGCCACGCGCGAATCCTCGGCCTTCGTGATCGACGTGTTGCGCACCTATTTGTCCAAATACTTTGCCGAGCGCACCACCATGCACGGCGTGTTCATGGACATTCTGGGCCTGGGGGTGTTGATCACGGGGGAGTCTGGCCTGGGCAAGAGTGAACTCGGGCTCGAGCTGATCTCGCGCGGCAATGGGCTCGTGGCCGACGACGCGGTCGATCTGTACCGCATCAACCAGGGCACGATCGAAGGCCGCTGCCCCGATCTGCTGCAAAACCTGCTCGAAGTGCGCGGCATCGGCCTGCTCGACATCCGCGCGATCTTTGGCGAAGCGGCGGTGCGGCGCAAGATGCGCCTGCGCCTCATCGTGTACCTGGTGCGCAAGGAAACGATGGAGCGCGAATACGAGCGCCTGCCCTACGAGCCGCTCACACAGGACGTGCTGGGCGTGCCTATCCGCAAGGTGGTGATCCAGGTGGTTGCCGGGCGCAACATGGCCGTGCTGGTGGAAGCGGCGGTGCGCAATACCATCTTGCAGATGCGCGGCATCAACACCTACCAGGAATTCGTCGCGCGCCATCGCCGCGCGATGCTCGGTGATTCTGCGCCGGCAGACTGATCCTCAGCGCACCTCGCGCGCACTCAATCTGTTTGCGTTTGCTTTTGGGCGCAGCTTGCACATTGCCCATACAGGGCCAGCGAATGGTCTTGCACGCGCCAGCCCTTGGCCTTGGCAATCGCTTGCTGGCGCTGCTCGATCTCGGGGTCGTAAAACTCCTCGACCTTGCCGCACGAGGTGCAGACGAAGTGGTCGTGGTGCTGGCCTTCGTTGATTTCGTAAATCGCCTTGCCGCTCTCGAAATTGCTGCGGATCAGGATACCGGCCTGCTCGAACTGCATGAGCACGCGATAGACCGTGGCCAGGCCGATGTCGGAGCGCTCGTCGAGCAGCACGCGATAGACGTCCTCGGCCGTCATGTGGCGCTGCCCACCGCGCTGGAAGATCTCGAGGATCTTCAGGCGTGGCAAGGTGGCCTTGAGGCCCGTGCTCTTGAGTTCGTCGATGTTCGCCATGGCGCTGATCTTGGGTTGTTGGCGCGCCGCCCGAAAAGGCCAGCCGCTACAATGGTCCGATCATATCCCGCATGCTTTTCCCATGTCCGTCAACGCCCATCGCAGCGCCCGCCCGGGACTGCCCTTGCTGCTTGCTGCCACCGCTTTGCTCGCCAGCGCCTGCAGCAGCCTGAACAACGCCACGAACAGCCTGGCCGGGATGGTCAGCCCTTACCGGGTGGAGGTGGTGCAGGGCAACTTCGTCTCGCGCGAGCAGGTCGAGGCGCTGCAGCCCGGCATGAGCCGCGAGCAGGTGCGCGAAATTCTGGGCACCCCGCTGGTCACCAGCCTGTTCCATGCCAACCGCTGGGAATACGTCTTCACGATCAAGCGCCCGAACGAGGCGCCGCAGACACGCAAGCTGACGGTATTTTTCGAAAACGACGTGCTGCAGCGCTACGAGGGCGACCCGATGCCTTCGGAGACCGAATTCGTCGCATCGCTGGACAAACGCGCTGCGCCAGGCAAGGTGCCGCCGCTCGAAGCCACGCCGCAGCAGCTCGCGCGCTTTCCGGCGCCGGCGCATGCAGTTGCCTCCGAGCCCGCCGGCGCCGAGGCTGCAGAGCCGAGCCCGACCACGACCAGTTACCCGCCGCTCGAATCCTCGCTGCGCTGAAGCACTCAGCCCCGCCGCGTGCGGCGTGCAGTGACTGCGCATGTACCCAAAGCATCCGCTGCGCGCCCAACGAAGCCCTCACCCACCTGTTCTTTCGCCCCCATGAGCTCTTCTTCCTCCCCTGCATCCGCCGCGCAACCCTGCCGCATCACCGTCGCCGGCGCCTCGGGCCGCATGGGCCGCATGCTGATCGAGGCCGTGCGCGCCAGTGGCGACTGCGTCCTCGCGGGTGCGCTCGACCAGCGCGGCAGCCCGGCAGTGGGCAGCGACGCTGCGGCCTTTCTGGGACAAAGCAGCGGCGTGCTGATCACCGATGACCTGCAGGCCGGCTTGCAAGGCGCCGACGTGCTGATCGACTTCACGCGCCCCGAGGGCACGCTTGCGCACCTCGCGGTGTGCGGCGCGCTCGGCGTGAAGGCGGTGATTGGCACCACGGGTTTCAGCGAGGCGCAAAAAGCCGAGATCGCGGCCCACGCGCAGCGCGCGGCGATCGTGTTTTCGCCCAACATGAGCGTGGGCGTGAACGTCACGCTCAAACTGCTCGAACTCGCTGCGAAGGCATTGGCCACCGGCTACGACATCGAAGTCATCGAAGCGCACCACCGCCACAAGGTCGATGCGCCCTCGGGCACGGCGCTGCAGATGGGCGAGGTCGTCGCCCGGGCGCTGGGGCGCAATCTGCAGGACTGCGCGGTGTATGCGCGCCACGGCGTGACGGGCGAGCGCGACCCTTCGAGCATAGGCTTTGCCACCATCCGCGGCGGCGACATCGTGGGCGACCACACGGTGCTGTTCGCGGGCACGGGCGAGCGCATCGAAATCACGCACAAGTCGTCGAGCCGCGCCACCTACGCACAGGGCAGCCTGCGCGCGGCGCGCTTTCTGATGGCGCACGAGCGCGGCTTGTTCGGCATGGCCGACGTGCTGGGCTTGTAAGGGTTCCAAGGCCCGGCGCATGTCCTTGCTCGCTTGGTGGCTCAAAACGGACGCGCTCACGCAAGTCGCGGCGCTGGTGCTGCTGGCCATGTCCGTCATGAGCTGGGTGGTGATTCTTTGGAAGGCGCGCCAGCTGCGCCGCGCGAGCGCCGACCTGCCGCGCTGCCTCGCGGCGTTCTGGCAGGCGCCCGATCTCGCGGCGGCGGCCCAGCGTTTGCAGCATTTCGACCGCGAAGCGCTCGTCCTGCCTATGGTAGTAGCTTCTCATTCTGTAGTAATGCAAGCGGCGGATGGCTCGCTGGCCACGGCAGGTGCGCGCGCGCAGCAGCTCACGCGCGCGTTGCGCGACGCGCTGCACGGCGTGCTCGCGCGCCTGCAATGGGGCCAGGTGCTGCTCGCCACGGCGGGCGCTACCGCGCCTTTCGTCGGGTTGCTGGGCACGGTGTGGGGCATCTACCATGCGCTGCGCGTGCTGGCCCAGACCTCGAGCGCGCAGGTCACGCTTGCGCAGGTCGCGGGCCCGGTGGGCGAATCGCTGGTCATGACCGCGGCGGGCCTGGCCGTGGCGATCCCCGCGGTGCTGGCCTACAACGGCTTTGGCCGCGTGCTCGCGCGCCTCGAGGCCGAGCTCGAAGGCTTTGCGCTCGACCTGCGCGAGTTGCTCGCCGATGGCGCAGTAGCGAATCCCTGAGGCACCCGCAGCATGCCCTTTGGCCGCCTCGAACGCCGCGCCGCGCCGCAGCCCATGAACGAGATCAACATCACGCCCATGGTCGATGTGATGCTGGTGCTGGTGGTGATTTTCATCCTCACGGCGCCGCTGCTCGCGAGCGCCCTGCGCCTGGAGCTGCCGCGCGCGCAGGGCACCACGACGGCCGGCGCGGCGGCGCCCGCAGTCACGCTGGTGCTCGATCGCGCGGGGCAGGCCTACCTGGGCGACCAGCCGCTCACGCAGGCGCAGCTCGCCGAACGCCTTGCGCGCATTGGCGCGAGCCAGCCCGACACCGAAGTGCAGTTGCGCGCCGACGCCCGCGTGCCCTATGGCCGTGTGGTCGAAGTCATGGGCCTGGCGCACCAGGCCGGGCTGCATCGCATAGGCTTCGTGGCCGAGCCGCAGCCCGCGCGCTGAGGCCGCCCGCGCAAGCTACGTCGAACGCGCGCCGCAAGCCAACGCCTAAAATCGGCGCGGCCGGGCCTGCACAGGCCCTTTTCTTTCCTTCGCCCTCATGCAAGAAAAATACTCCCCCCAAGACATAGAGCGCCAAGCCCAGGCCGAATGGGCCGCGCGCGACGCCTACCGCGTGACCGAAGACGCGAGCAAGCCCAAGTTTTACGCCTGCTCCATGCTGCCCTACCCGAGCGGCAAGCTGCACATGGGCCACGTGCGCAACTACACCATCAACGACATGCTCACGCGCCAGCTGCGCATGAAGGGCTACAACGTGCTCATGCCCATGGGCTGGGACGCCTTCGGTCTGCCGGCAGAGAATGCGGCGCTGAAAAACGGCGTGCCACCCGCGCAGTGGACGTACGACAACATCGCCTACATGAAGCGGCAGATGCAGGCCATGGGCCTGGCGATCGACTGGAGCCGCGAAATCGCCACTTGCGACGCGAGCTACTACCACTGGAACCAGTGGCTCTTCTTGAAGATGCTGGAAAAGGGCATCGCCTACCGCAAGACGCAGGTGGTCAATTGGGACCCGGTCGATCAAACCGTGCTCGCGAACGAGCAGGTGATAGACGGGCGCGGCTGGCGCACCGGCGCGCTCGTGGAAAAGCGCGAGATTCCGGGCTACTACCTCAAGATCACCGACTACGCCGAAGAGCTGCTCGATTACGTCACGGGCGACAAGCTGCCGGGCTGGCCCGAGCGCGTCAAGCTCATGCAGGAGAACTGGATAGGCAAGAGCGAGGGCGTGCGCTTTGCCTTCCCGCACGACATCCGCGGCGACGACGGCGCACTCATCGGCGATGGGCGCATGTACGTATTCACGACGCGCGCCGACACCATCATGGGCGTGACGTTCTGTGCCGTCGCGCCCGAACACCCGCTGGCCATGCACGCCGCGCGCACCAATCCTGCGCTCGCGGCCTTCATTGAAGAATGCAAGACCGGCGGCACCACCGAGGCCGAGCTCGCCACGCAAGAGAAAAAGGGCCTGCCCACGGGCCTCACGGTGACGCACCCGCTCACCGGCGCAGCGGTGCCGCTGTGGGTGGGCAACTACGTGCTCATGGGCTACGGCGACGGCGCCGTGATGGGCGTGCCCGCGCACGACGAGCGTGATTTTGCGTTTGCGCGCAAGTACGGCATCCCCATCCAGCAGGTCGTGCAGGTGCCCGGCGAGCAGTTCGACGCCACGCGCTGGCAAGACTGGTACGCCGACAAGCAGCGCGGCGTCACGGTCGATTCGGGCCCGTTCAGCGGCCTGCCGTGCAAGGCCGCCGTCGATGCTGTGGCCGCGGCGCTCGCGGCCAAGGGCCTGGGCGAGAAAAAAACCACCTGGCGCCTGCGCGACTGGGGCATCAGCCGCCAGCGCTACTGGGGCACGCCGATCCCCATCATCCACTGCGAGGCCTGCGGCGCCGTGCCCGTGCCCGAAAAAGACCTGCCCGTGGTGCTGCCGCAAGACCTGGTGCCCGACGGCAGCGGCAACCCACTGAACAAGTGCGAGGCCTTCCTGCACGTCGCCTGCCCCTGCTGCGGCAAGCCCGCGCGGCGCGAGACCGACACCATGGACACCTTCGTCGACAGTTCGTGGTATTACATGCGCTACTGCGATCCGCACAAGGACCAGGCCATGGTGGCCGAGGGCGCGCGCTACTGGATGCCGATGGACCAATACATCGGCGGCATAGAGCACGCCATCTTGCACCTGCTGTACGCGCGCTTTTGGACCAAGGTCATGCGCGACCTGGGCCTGGTGCAGATCGACGAGCCCTTCACGCGCCTGCTCACGCAGGGCATGGTGCTCAACCACATCTACAGCCGCCGCACCGAAAAGGGCGGCAAGGAATACTTCTGGCCGCAGGACGTGGAGCAGGTGCTGGACGAGCACGGCAAAGTCGTGGGCGCGCGCCTCAAGCGCGCCGTGGGTGAGCTGCCCGCAGGTACGCCGGTGGACTACGAGGGCGTGGGCACCATGTCCAAGTCCAAGAACAACGGCGTCGATCCGCAAGACCTGATCGAAAAGTACGGCGCCGACACCGCGCGCCTGTACACCATGTTCACCGCGCCGCCCGAGGCCACGCTCGAATGGAACGACGCAGCCGTCGAAGGCAGCTACCGCTTCCTGCGCCGCGTGTGGCAATTCGGCGTGCAGCTTTCTGCTATGGATATGCAAGCTGCCAGCGCGCTTGCAGCAAGCCTGGGCGCGCAAAAAGACCCCAAAGGTTTGCAGGACATGCGCTTTGGCAAACAGGCGCAGGCGCTGCGCCGTGAGGTGCACAGCGTGCTCAAGCAGGTCGATTACGACTACCAGCGCATGCAATACAACACCGTGGTCTCGGGCGCGATGAAGATGCTCAACGCGCTCGAAGACTTCCGCGCCGCTGCTGCCAATGACGACGCCGGCGCGCAGATCGCGCTTGCCGAGGGCTTTGGCATCCTGCTGCGCTGCCTGTACCCGGCCACGCCGCACCTCGCACACCACCTCTGGCAAGAACTCGGCTACGCCAAAGTGTTCGGCGAATTGCTCGACGCGCCCTGGCCGCAGGTCGATCCCAGCGCGCTGGTGCAGGACGAAGTCGAGCTCGTGCTGCAGGTCAACGGCAAGCTGCGCGGCGCGATCCAGGTGCCCGCGCAGGCCGACAAGGCGGCGATAGAGCAGATCGCCCTTGCGAGCGAAGCCTTCCAGAAGCACGCGCAGGGCGCTGCCGCGAAAAAAGTCGTGGTCGTGCCGGGCCGGCTCGTGAACATCGTGGTTTGAACGCCATGCGCACGCTGCATCGCCCGCCTCTTGCATCTACGGATGCGCCCACAGCTGCGCCCGTTGCGCCGGCCGGTTCGGATTTGGCCGCCGCGCCGAATCTCCACCGCCGGCGCCTGCTCGGCCTGGCCACCGCGGCAGCGCCCGCACTCGCGCTCTCGGCCTGCGGCTTTCGCCTGCGCGGCGTGCCCGAGTTCGCCTTCCGCTCGCTCTACATCATGGCGCCGCCGGGCATGCCGCTCGCACGCGAGCTCCAGCGCACCATCGAATCCTCAGGCAGCAGCCTGCAACTCGTGACCGACCCGGCAGCCATGCCCACAGCCGAAGTCATCCTCGAGCTGCTGTCGGCGCGGCAGGAGCGCGTCGTCGTGGGTCGCAACGCCTCGGGCGAGGTGCGCGAACTCGAGCTGCGCCTGCGCGTGCAGTTCCGGCTGCGCACGCCCACGGGCGTCGAGCTGATTCCACCCACCGAACTGCTGCAAAAGCGCGACATCAGCTACAGCGAATCCATCGCGCTCGCCAAGGAGGCCGAAGAAGCGCTGCTGGTGCGCAACATGCAGACCGACGTCGTGCAGCAGCTCATGCGCCGGCTCGCCGCGGTGCGCATGCCTTGATGCTGCACTAATAGTAGCTTCTTGCGCATGTATTCATTGGGCTGAAGGCCGATCTGGCTCTTAATTTTCCCCCATGCAGCTCGCCCTGAATCAGCTCGCCGCACACCTGCAAAAAGGCTTGCGCGCGCTCTACACGCTGCACGGCGATGAGCCCCTGCAGCTGCAGGAAGCAGCCGACGCCATCCGCGCCGCGGCGCGCGCGCGCGGCTACAGCGAGCGCAGCGTGTTCAGCGTGAGCGGCGCGCATTTCGACTGGAGCGGGGTGCTCGCCGCACGCAACAGCCTGAGCCTGTTCGCCGACAAGCAGATCGTCGAGCTGCGCATCCCCTCGGGCAAGCCCGGCAAGGAGGGCGCCGCCGCCTTGCAGGAACTCGCCGCCGCGACGCAGGACGGCGGCGGCACGCTCATGCTCGTGCACCTGCCGCGCCTGGACAAGGCCACCAAAAGCACGGCCTGGTTCGGTGCGCTCGAGGCGCACGGCGTCACCCTGCAGATCGACCCCATCGCGCGCGCTGCGCTGCCGCAGTGGATTGCGCAGCGTCTGCAGCAGCAGGGCCAGCGCGTGGCCGCGGGCGAAGCGGGGCAGCGCACGCTGCAACTCTTTGCCGACCGCGTCGAAGGCAATCTGCTCGCGGCGCACCAGGAGGTGCAAAAGCTAGGCTTGCTCTACCCGCCGGGCGAACTCACGCTCGCGCAGGTGCAGGAGGCCGTGTTCAACGTCGCGCGCTACGATGTGTTTCAGCTCTCCGAAGCCGTGCTCGGCGGCCAGCCCGCGCGCGTGCAACGCCTGCTCGACGGCCTGCAGGCCGAGGGCGAGGCCCAGGTGCTCGTGCACTGGGCGCTGGCTGAAGACATCCGAGCGCTGCACCGCGCGAAAGCCGCGCTGAACGCCGGCCGCCCCCTGCCCATGGTGCTGCGCGAGCAACGCATCTGGGGTCCCAGGGAACGCCTGTTCGAACGCCTGCTGCCACGCCTGAACGAGGCCACGCTCGCGCAATGGCTGCAAGCCGCGCACGTGGTCGATGGCATCGTCAAAGGCCTGCCCCAGCCCGACTGGCCCGCCGACGGCTGGCAGGCGCTGCAGCGCCTGGCGCTGCAGGTGTGCACGCTGGCGCAGGGGTCGAGGTAAGCGGGGCGTTTTTTCCAGGAGCCGAGCGCAGCGAGTTTCGCGCGCCCCCGCCGGGCGCGAGCACCGCAGGTTGCCCTGACCGCCGCGAGGCGGGCAGGGACGCAGGCAGTAGGGTCGCCTTCTTTTGCCTTCTTTTCTTGGCGAGACAAGAAAAGAAGGTGCGCCGCCGGGCGCACATCCCGGCATCCTCCCTCTGCCCCCGCACCATCTTCACCACCCTCGATAATCCCCACCAATCACCCACCCGCAGTAGCCCACTCTGAACCTGTCTCAAAATAGCAGGTGTTCAGGTTTCTTTCCCGCAGTCAAGTCGCTGCCGCGACGCCCTCGAAACTCACCGCCTGCACCCCATGCCTTCCACTTCGTTGTCGCGTCTTCTGCGTATCCTGTTTTTGATAGCACTCAGCGCAGTTTGGGCGGGCGCGCATGCTGAATTTGCCCTGCAACTCGGTGGGCGCAAGGACGCCCTGGGCGCCGCCAGCGTGAGCACGCCGCATGTGCGCGCCGAGTTGCTGGCGCATGCGCCCGAGGGTGTGGCGCCGGGGCGGCCGCTGTGGCTGGGCCTGCAGATCAGCCACCAGCCCGGCTGGCACACCTACTGGAAAAACCCCGGCGACTCTGGCCTGCCCACCGAGCTGCGCTGGCAGCTGCCGCCTGGCCTGCAGGCGGGCGAAGTCGCCTGGCCCGTGCCGCGTGTGCTGCGCGTGGGTGATCTGGTCAACTACGGTTACGAAGGCCAGGTGCTGCTGGCCGTGCCGGTGCAGATCGCGCCGGGCTTTGCCGCCCCCGCGGGGCAGGACGCGCTGCCCGTGCGCCTGCACGCGAGCTGGCTCGTGTGCCGCGTGGAGTGCATCCCCGAAGAGGGCGAATTTGCGCTGCAGCTGCCGCTGCGCGGCGCCATTGCCCTGAACGCGGCGGCGTTCGCGCAGGCGCAGGCGGCGCAGCCCGCCGCCCTGCCCGGCGCCAGCAGCGCGCAGGTCGAAGGCGAAAGTCTGCGGTTGCGTGTGGCGGGCCTGCCCGCAGATTTGCGCGGCCAGAAACTGGCGCTGCTGCCCGAGACGCCCGAAGTGCTGGCGCCGTCCGTGCTGGCGGGCCAGAGCTGGCAGCAGAGTTGGGACGGCGCGGTCTGGTCGGCGCAGCTGCCGCTGGCGCCGCAGCGCGGCCCCACGCCTGCGGCGCTGGCGCTGGTGTTGATGCCTGCTGCGGCCACAGCGGGATTGGGCGCGCATGCCGGCGCGGGCGCCGCCCAGCCGCGCGCCTCGCCCTCCCAGCGCGCCTGGCGCGCCATGCCCACGGTGCAGGGGCAGTGGAGCACGCCGCAGCGCGCCGAAGTGCCCGCTGCGCTGACAGCCGCGCTCGCCGCCAATAAGGCAGCGCAGGCGGCGCCGGTCGCGTCGTCTGCCTTGCCTTCCTCGCCGGCGCTCGCCTCTGCCGTGGCGCCCGCCGCCGCAGCCTCGGGCGGCGCGGTTTCCGGCACCGGCCTGCTCGCGCCCTTGCTCGGCGGTTTGCTGGGGGGCTTGCTGCTCAACCTGATGCCCTGCGTGTTCCCGGTGCTCGCGATCAAGCTGCTGGGCCTGGCGCGCCACGGCGGCCAGCGCCGCGCGCAGCGCCTCGCGGGCCTCGCCTATACGGGCGGGGTGCTGCTGTCCTTCCTCGCGCTCGGCGGCCTGCTGCTGGCCCTGCGCGCGGCGGGCGCGCAACTGGGCTGGGGCTTTCAGCTGCAGTCGCCCGCGGTGGTGGCGCTGCTCGCGGCGCTGTTCACGCTGCTGGGTTTGAACCTGGCCGGCCTGTTCGAATTCGGCGGCTTCGTGCCCAGCCGCCTTGCCACGTTGCAGGCGCGCCATCCGGTGGTGGATGCGTTTTTGTCGGGCCTGCTCGCGGTACTCGTGGCCTCGCCTTGCACGGCGCCTTTCATGGGGGCGTCGCTGGGCTTTGCGCTCGCGCTGCCGCCCGCGCAGGCGCTCGCGGTGTTTGCCGCGCTGGGGCTGGGCATGGCCTTGCCTTTTCTCGCGGCCGCGCTGGTGCCCGCGGTGGTCGGCTGGCTGCCGCGCCCCGGCGCGTGGATGCAGACTTTTCGCCATGCCATGGCCTTTCCCATGTTTGCCACGGTGGCCTGGCTGGTCTGGGTGCATGGCCAGCAAACCGGCATGGACGGCGCCGGCGCGCTGCTGCTGCTGCTGGTGGCGCTCGCGGCCGTGGTCTGGGCGCTCACGCTGCGCGGGCGCACGCGCCTCGTGCTTGCAACTGTTTTGATAGCTGCCGGCGCTTTACTGATGGGCGCTACTGGCCAAAATGTGCTCAAGCCCGTGGGCGCGGGGGCAGAGGGCGCTGTGGCGCGCGGCGCAGACGAATCGAGCCCCTGGCAGCCATGGTCGCAGGCGCGCGTGGCCGAACTGCTTGCGCGCGGCCAGCCGGTGTTCGTCGATTTCACCGCCGCGTGGTGCGTGACCTGCCAGTTCAACAAGCGCACCACGCTTTCCGACGCCGGGCTGCTCGCCGACTTTGCCGCGCGCCGCGTGGCGCTGCTGCGTGCCGACTGGACGCTGCGCGATCCCGCCATCACCGCCGCGCTCGCGCAGCTTGGGCGCAGCGGCGTGCCCGTGTACGTGCTCTATGCGCCGGGCCGGGCCCCGCAGGTGTTCAGCGAGATTTTGAGCGTGCAGGAAGTGCGCGCGGCGCTGCCGTAACGAAGAGATCGCTGCGCCCCGCCGCCGCGCGGACGAAGGCCGCCGCTCAATGGCTGCGGATCATGGTGCCGTAGGCTTGGTCGGTGAGGATTTCGAGCAGCATCGCGTGCGGCACGCGCCCGTCGATGATGTGCACTGCGTGCACGCCCGCCTTGGCGGCGTCGAGCGCGCCGGATATTTTGGGCAGCATGCCGCCCGAGATGGTGCCGTCGGCAAACAGGGCGTCGATCTCGCGCGCCGTGAGGTCGGTGAGCAGGCGGCCTTGCTTGTCGAGCACGCCCGGCGTGTTGGTCAGCAGCATCAGTTTTTCGGCCTGCAGCACCACGGCGAGCTTGCTCGCGACCACGTCGGCGTTGATGTTGTAGCTCTCGTTGTTCTCGCCAAAGCCGATCGGGCTGACGACCGGGATGAAGGCGTCGTCCTGCAGCGCCTTGACCACGCTGGGGTCAATGGCCACGATGTCGCCGACCTGGCCCACGTCGTGTTCGATGTTCGGGTCTTTGGGGTCGAGCATGCGCAGCTTTTGCGCGCGGATCAGCCCGCCGTCGCGCCCCGTGAGGCCCACGGCCTTGCCGCCGGCCTGGTTGATCAGGCCCACGATGTCCTGCTGCACCTCGCCGGCCAGCACCCATTCGACCACCTCCATGGTCTCGGCGTCGGTCACGCGCATGCCCTGGATGAATTCGCCCTTCTTGCCCAGGCGATGCAGCGCGGTCTCGATCTGCGGGCCGCCGCCGTGCACCACCACGGGGTTCATGCCCACGAGTTTGAGCAGCACCACGTCCTCGGCAAAATCGGCCTGCAGCGCCGGGTCGGTCATGGCGTTGCCGCCGTATTTGATGACGATGGTCTTGCCGTGGAATTTGCGGATGTAGGGCAGCGCCTGGGCAAGGATTTCTGCCTTGTCGCGCGGGGAGATCGAGAGCAGGTCGGTCATGGCGGCGGGCCGTTCGGTGGTTGATGCACAAGGCGCAAATTGTGCCGCATCGCCATGGCACGAAAGGTGGCAGTTCAACGCTGCAGCCAGGGCGGCACCTTGAAGCGCACGATGGCCAGGTAGGCCGCCACGTAAATCACGATGAAAAGCAGGCAAAACGCCATGAGCACCGGCGTATTGCCCCAAAACAGCAGCGCCGGCGCTACCGAAAGCATGGTGAAGCCCCACAAATAGGGCGCGGTGCGGTTGTTGCGCATCAGCATGCGCCGCGCCGCGTCGTCGTGGAACACGCTGCGCACGATGCGCCGGTAGATCAGCTGGTGAAAGTGCAGCGCATCGGCCACGCCCGGCGACACACCGCGCGCGAGCTTGCGGTAGATTGAAAACAGCGTCTCCCACACCGGATAGACGAGCAGCAGCATGGGAAACCACGGCGACACCTGGGGGTGGCGCTGCACCAGCGCGATGCTCCCGAGCGCGATCACCACGCCCCAGACGTAGGCGCCGCCGTCGCCGGCAAAGAGCAGGCCGCGCGGGTAATTCCACAGCAAAAAGCCAGCCGTCACGGCTGCCGTGGAGACCATGAGCGCCGCGAGCGCGCGGTCGCCCACCTGCAGCGCCACGTGCGCCAGCGCCAGGCACACGATCAGCGCCACCATGCCGGCCAGGCCGTTGTAGCCGTCGATGATGTTGAACGCATGCGGCAGGCCTGCGACCGCGAGCAGTGCGATGCCTGCGCCCAGCCACGGCGCGGCGCCGATCAGCGCGTCCAGCCAGGGCAGCCCCAGGCGCGGCACGGCAAGGCCCAGCCAGGCAACGGCAAGCACCGCCGAGACGCCGGTCAGCGCCAGCCGAAAGCGCACCGGCAGGCGCTGCGTCAGGTCTTCAGTGATGCCGCCAAGCGCCGCGGGCAGCAGCGTCACGAGCCACGCGCCCACCCAGCCGCCGAGGTACAAGTTGCTGACATTGCCGGCACTGGTATGCCAGATGCCCAGCAGCCAGCTGCAAGCGAGGCCGAGCAACATCGCCGCACCACCGAGCCGCGGCACGTCGCCCCAGTGAAAGCGCTGCGGCACATCGTGGCCGTAGCATTGCGCATGGCCGCGCAGCCAGCGCACAACCAGGCCCGAAGACATCCAGGCCACGAAAAAGGCCACCATGGACAACCAGATCATGCGCCGATGGTAACGGTGCCGTGCAGGCGGGACGTAACGCGGTGTGGCATGGTGCGCCAGGGCACCAAGCGAGTGGGGCGCCTGGGTGCGGCGGGCAGTGGGCAGTGGGCCGGCAAGGGTTCACATCAGCAGGTGTTCGCCCGCGTTGTCGCCGCCGAGGATCACGTAGTTCACCTTGCGGATGTCGAGCAGCCTGGTGCCGCCCGCGTAGCTGATGGAGCTTTGCAGGTCTTGCTCCATCTCGGTCAGCGTGTCGGCGATCTTGCCCTTGATGGGCTCGAGGATGCGCTTGCCCTCGACATGCCGGTATTCGCCTTTGTTGAAGTCGCTCGCCGAGCCGTAATACTCTTTGTAGAGCTCGCCATCGACCTCCACCGTCTGGCCCGGCGATTCTTCATGGCCCGCGAGCAGCGCGCCGATCATGACCATGGTGGCGCCAAAGCGTATGCTCTTGGCGATGTCGCCGTGCTCGCGGATGCCGCCGTCCGCGATGATGGGGCGCGTGGCCACGCGCGCGCACCACTTGAGCGCGCTGAGCTGCCAGCCGCCCGTGCCAAAGCCCGTCTTGAGCTTGGTGATGCACACCTTGCCCGGCCCTATGCCGACCTTGGTCGCGTCCGCGCCCCAGTTTTCGAGGTCTATGACGGCCTCGGGCGTGCCCACGTTGCCCGCGATCACGAACGCGCCGGGCAGCTTGCGCTTGAGGTGGGCGATCATCTTCCTCACGCTGTCGGCGTGGCCGTGGGCGATGTCTATGGTGACGTATTCGGGCGTGATGCCTTCGGCCGCGAGCCGATCGACCGCCTCGTAGTCGGCCTTTTTCACGCCCAGAGAGATCGAGGCGTAGCAGCCGCGCGCGTGCATGGTGCGTGCGAACTCGACGCTGTCGAGGTCGAAGCGGTGCATCACGTAAAAATAGCCGTGCTGCGCGAGCCAGGTGCACAGCGGCTCATCGACCACGGTTTTCATGTTCGCGGGCACCACGGGCAGGCGAAAACTGCGCCCGCCGAGCTCCGCGCGCGTGTCGCATTCGGCGCGGCTTTGCACGCGGCACTTGCGCGGCAGCAGCAGGATGTTGTCGTAGTCGAAGATTTCCATGGGATTCCAAGCTCCATTGCACGATGCCTCTCAGGGCGGACAGAGGGCGCTTGGCTTGGCATCCGGTGTCTTGGGCGTGTAGCGCTGGCGCGCGTGGGCACAAAAAACCGGGCGCCAAGAAACTTGGGCCCGGTGATTGATTCTAGACTTGTGGCGGCCACCTATGGCGCAGCGTGCTGAATCCTGCACTCTGAAATGGGTTTGCGCCGCAGCGCGCGGGCAGTTTTGCACGGCGTGCTTTTTACAATCCCTCCATGCCCCCACACTCTTTTGCCCCGGCCGAGCCGTCCGGCCTGGCCGATTCGCCCACCTCCGAGCCTTTGCTCGCGGGCCTGAACCCCGAACAGCGCGCCGCCGTCACCTTGCCCGCGGGGCATGCGCTGATTCTGGCGGGCGCAGGTTCGGGCAAGACGCGCGTGCTCACCACGCGCATTGCCTGGCTGCTGCAAAACGGCTACGCGACGCCCGGCGGTATCCTGGCCGTGACCTTCACGAACAAGGCTGCGCGCGAGATGCTCACGCGCCTGTCGGCCATGCTGCCCGTGAACGTGCGCGGCATGTGGATAGGCACTTTCCACGGCCTGTGCAACCGCATGCTGCGCGCGCACCACAAGGCCGCGGGGCTGCCGCAGACGTTCCAGATTCTTGACACGCAAGACCAGCTCTCGGCCATCAAGCGCCTGTGCAAGCAATACCAGATCGACGAAGAGCGCTACCCGCCCAAGCAGTTGCAGCAGTTCATCGCCCACTGCAAGGAAGAGGGCATGCGCCCGCGCGACGTGCCCCAGCACGACAGCGTGGCGCGCAAGAAGGTGGAGATTTACCAGCTCTACGAAGACCAGTGCCAGCGCGAGGGCGTGGTGGATTTTGGCGAACTGCTGCTGCGCAGCTACGAGCTGCTGCGCGACCACGACCCCATCCGTGCGCACTACCAGCGCCGCTTTGCCTACATCCTCGTGGACGAATTCCAGGACACGAACCGGCTGCAATACGCCTGGCTCAAGCAGCTGGCCGGTGACGTGGTCGAGGGCCACCTGCAGACGCAGGGCAGCGTGATGGCCGTGGGTGACGACGACCAGAGCATTTACGCCTTTCGCGGCGCGCGCGTGGGCAACATGCAGGACTTCGTGCGCGAATTCGACGTGCGCCAGCAGATCAAGCTCGAGGAGAACTACCGCAGCTATAGCAACATCCTCGACTCGGCGAATGCGCTGATCCGCCACAACAGCCGCCGCCTGGGCAAGGAGCTGCGCACGCAGCAGGGGCCCGGCGAGCCCGTGCGCGTCTATGAGGCCGCGAGCGACCTGGCCGAGGCGCAGTGGCTGGTCGATGAAATCCGCCAGTTGGTGCAGGGTGGCATGGCGCGCAGCGAGGTTGCCGTGCTCTACCGCAGCAACGCGCAAAGCCGCGTGATCGAATCGGCGTTGTTCAACGCGGGCGTGCCGTACCGCGTCTATGGCGGCCTGCGCTTTTTCGAGCGCGCCGAAGTCAAGCACGCGCTCGCGTACCTGCGCCTGTTGGAGAACCCGCACGACGACACGAGCTTTTTGCGCGTGGTGAACTTTCCGCCGCGCGGCATAGGCGCGCGCAGCATAGAGCAGTTGCAGGACGCGGCGCGCAGCGCGGGCTGCTCGCTGCACGACGCCGTCTCGGCCGTGCCGGGCCGCGCGGGCACGCACCTGGGCGCGTTCGTCGCGCTCGTCGATGTGCTGCGCGAGCAGACGCAGGGGCTGAACCTGCGCGCCATCATCGAGCGCATGCTCGAAGCCAGCGGCCTGATCGAGTATTACCGCAGCGAGAAAGAGGGCGCAGACCGCATCGAAAACCTCGAGGAGCTGGTCAACGCCGCCGAGAGCTTCGTCATGCAAGAGGGCTTCGGGCGCGACGCCGTGGCGCTGCCGCTGGACGCGCAGCGCGCCGCCTTGCGCCAGAGCCCCGCAAGCCAGGGGCTGAACCCCGACGCGCCGCGGCTCGATCTGCCGCTGCCCGCCGTGGACACGGCTGCGCGCACGGGCGCCGGGGCCGCTGACGTGGACTTGGAAACGGGCGAGACCCTGTCGCCGCTCGCGGCCTTTCTGACCCACGCGGCGCTCGAGGCTGGCGACAACCAGGCGCAGGCCGGGCAGGACGCCGTGCAGCTCATGACCGTGCACGCGAGCAAGGGGCTGGAGTTCGACGCCGTGTTCATCAGCGGCATGGAAGAAGGCCTGTTCCCGCACGAAAACGCACTTTCCAGCCAGGAAAGCCTCGAAGAAGAGCGCCGCCTGATGTACGTGGCCATCACGCGCGCGCGCCGGCGCCTGTACCTGAGCCACGCGCAGACGCGCCTGCTGCACGGCCAGACACGCTACAACCTGCGCAGCCGTTTCTTCGACGAGCTGCCCGAGCACGCGCTCAAGTGGCTTACGCCCAGGCACCCCGGGTTTGCCTCGTTTGCTTCCAGTTTGGGAGCTGCTTACGCAGGTACATCAAGCGCTAGAGGCCAATTTGGCTTGAAATCCGAGAGCCCGGCCAATGCGCCCCTGCCAGCGCAGAAAACGGCGCCGGCGCATGGCCTGCGCGTGGGTGCGGCGGTGTTTCACACCAAGTTCGGCGAGGGCAAGGTGCTTGCGCTCGAAGGGCAGGGCGAGGATGCACGCGCGCAGGTGCAGTTCCCGCGCCACGGCACCAAGTGGCTCGCGCTGGCCGTGGCCAAACTCACGGTGGTGGAGTGAGCAGAGTGCTAGGAGCCTGTCGGACTTTGGGCGTCGAAAGCGAGAATGCGCCCCGGCGAGGCCAGTTTTTGCCGGATTCGCCGCCCCATAGTGGTGCTATGGGGCAAGAAGACGGTAAAAAATGGGCCGCTGCGGCACATTCGCAGCCGACGATTCCAAAGTCCGACAGGCTGCTAGCCTGCCGCAGCATGGGTGATGCGGGCGCAGGTATTGCACGGCCGAATCCCGCTGCGCTTTTCGTGTAGTCCCAGAAATGAAAAAGCCCAGCCATGCGCCGGGCTTCGGTCACGGCGGCCGGCAAAGCCGAGCCGGCCGCGGGCGCCTTGTTACCAACTCAGCTTGGGCTGCGTGGGCGTCGCCGTGAGGTAGCCCACGGCGGCGCCGTAGCGGTCTTTGTAGTTCGCGCGGATCAGCGGATCGAGCACGGGCTGGACCACGTTGTGGATGCCGCCCCAGTCGCCCGGGTGCTGGAAGTTGCTCGTGATGTACGTCCAGCCGTTGATTTCATCGACAGCCTGCAGGCCCGTGGATTCACCACCCGCGGGCACCGACATCACGCGTGACAGCGTTTTGGTGTCCACGTTGTAGGCCCACAGGAAGTTGTTCACGTGCTGGCCGCTGTCTTCGCCGATGAACAGCGTGCGCATTTTTTCCGAGAACTTGAGGTTGTCGGGGTTGGATATCTTGTCGGGGTTGGCGGTGTTGCCCAGTGCGTCGGGCGTGGCCAGGTCTTCACCGACAAGGGCGGCGGGGGCGGCCATATCTACGGGCACCCAATCGCTGTTGATCGCGGCACCCTTGGTGTCCTTGATCGCGGACTTGAGATTCAGCGCATAGACAGCGCCAGCGCGAATCTGTTTGTCGAGCTCGATGCTGCCCGCTTGAGCCGCTGCGTGGCCCTTGACCATGGACGCTTCGAGGCGCGACATGGCCGAATAGGCAATTTTGTCCTTGACGTTGAGCGTGGTGCCTTCCATCTTGGTGAAACCCATGCTGGCGCCCATCAAAGCGGCGTAGCGGTGCGTTTCGAGGAAGGCGGCAGCCTTTTCCATGCCAGGTTTGAGCTTGACCCAGTTGAATGTGCCGCTGTAATTGATCTTGGTGTAGGTGGCGTCCAGGGGGTCGGCCGTCTTGACATCCATGATGTCGGTGGGTTTGAGGGTTTTGGCCATGGTCTCGATGTCGGCGCTGGTGGCGCTGCCGAGCTTGATCCATGTCAGCGTGCCAGAGCCTGCACCAGCCGATGAAGTTTGCGTCCACTTGGCCACGTACAGCGAACCAGCCGAAAGGTCGCGCGCCTTGTCGGCGACGAACATGAACAGGCCGCCATTGGTCCAGTCGTCGCCGCACAAAATGGTGCGTTCGTCCGGCATGACTTGCACGAGCTCTTTCGAGATACGGCCAGTGCAGTAGTGCTTTTTGATGCTGCCCGTGCCGTCGGGATTGACGGTGACTTCAGGCAGGTGACCGTACAGATAGGGGTTGGCCTTGGTGGCGTCGCCATACAGGTTGAGGCTGTAGGCATCCATGTTGTTCCTGTCACGCGCGGCAAAGGCGTCGGGCTCGTATTCTTCGCTCGAAAGATGCGTGCCCCAGGGCGAGAGGCTCGCGCCGCAGGTGATCCAAAGGCCATTGGCGCCGCTGGTGTCCACGTTGTGGTACTTGACCAGGCTGAGCTTGCCCGTGTTCGGGTCTTGGTCGAGCGTGAGCACGGCGATGGGCGAGGGCAGTTTGCCGTACATGTCGGTCTTGCCGTCTTGAGCCCAGCTGGTGTATTCGAACTGCACCACGGCAAACACCGGTTTGCCTTTGACGCCATCGACCTTGGCATTGGGCACGGTGAGCAGCGACATGCCGTCGGGGCAGTCGGAGAAGAACTGACGCGGTGTGCTGCCCGTGGTGTCCATGATGGGCTTGTTGTTGATGTCGTAGTAGCCGCCCGCGAGGATTGTGCCGCCCTTGCCGTCGGGCACCATGTCGCCCGTGATGAAAAAGGGCTGGTAGCTCAGCGTGTAGTCGCGCGTCGATTGGTCGCTGAACTTGACCTGCAGGGTAGAGGCCACGGTGGTCGTGGCCATCGCGGCGGCGTTGGCCAGCGTAGGCGCCGCCATCGAGGTGAACGCGGCCGAAACGTAGCTCGGATCGTCATCGTCACCGCCGCAGCCCGTGAGCAACGAAGCCATGGCGCCCGTGCCCAGGGGCAGCAAAGGGGCGCCGGCGAGAACTTGCAGCGCCTTGCGGCGCGAGGGAAGAGGATGTGCAGACATATCGGGTTGTGCTCGCAAAAAGAAAGCTGGAAACGACCGGGTGCCGTTTCCTGCGCGCGATGCTAAAAACCCGATATGTCAGGAATTTGAAAGGGACGCTGCTAGGACTGCAACGCAGTGCCGGCTCTATCGGGCGGCTCGAAGCAGTCGCGGAAGGTGAACACCACCGAGGTGAAGAACATGGCCGCGAGCAGCATGGCCGCGGCCATCATGATGCCCGCCGCAAAGCCGGCGCCGAGCACGCCTATGAGCAGCCCCGTGGCGAGTGCCACCGCCAGGCCTGCGATCAGAAACACGCCCAGCCATGCGAACCCGAACACGGTAAAGGCCCAGAAATTGCGCACGCAGGCCACGATGCTGAAAAACAGCGCCTTGACGGGCGGCACCTTGTGCCAATACACGAGCCCCGGCGCATGCCAAAACAAGAGCGAAAGCGGCAGGTACAGCGCCATCGCAAGCCACATTGCAGCCTGAAACGAGGGCTCTTCGGCGAGTTCGCGCGACAGCGGCGCGTGGCCCAGATACACCTTGGCAAACTGCCCGCCATCGACCAGGGCCGAGAGCGCGATCACGCCGAGAAAGCCCACGGCATAGAGCGCGCCCAGCGCCAGCATGGAGCGCAGTTGCTCGCGTCCTGTGCGAAACGTGGCAAGCAGCACCGTGGGCGTTGGAAAGTGCCCCTGCATGGCTTCGGCCGCCGCGACCATCATTGCGAGCGTGGCCGAAGGCAGCAGGGCCAGCGCCAGCGCGGGCCCGATGAGGGGCACCATGGTGGCGATGGACATGGCCGCCATCGCCATGAAAAACAGCGCGGCGAGCGCCATCGGCTGGCGCCAGAAAGCCCGGATGCCGAGGCGCACCCATTGCAGGCCGGTGCGTGCGGGAACGAGGTGGAGTTTCATGCAACAAGCGAAAACGAGGTGGTGCGGGAGTGCACATGCGCGACCCGAAGGACTGTAGCAGCCTCGCGTGCGGCGTGACGAGGCTGCGTTGCCACCATCGGTGGGTGGAGCGCGCCGTCAAAGTTGCAACGGATGGGCGATGCGCTCGCGCAGCACGCGCTCGAAGTGCGTGGGATCGTGCGGCGTGAGCAATGCCGCCTCGCGCGGCAGATAAAAGTCCCACAGGCGCGAGAGCCAAAAACGCAGCGCACCTGCGCGCAGCATGGCGGGCAGCAAGGCGCGCTCGGCTTGGGTGAGTGCGCGCTCGGCTTCGTAGGCGCCAAGCAGCGCCTGCGCGCGCGCCGGGTGGTGCGCACCCGTGGCCCAGTCGATGCACCAGTCGTTCATGCACACGGCCAGATCGAACAGCCAGGTGTCCACACCCGCAAAATAAAAGTCGAAGCAGCCCGTGAGCGTTTCGCCTTCGAACAGCACGTTGTCGCGGAACAGGTCGGCGTGCACGGGCCCGCGCGGCAGCGCGGCGTAGTCGGGCGTGGCGGCGACGGCATTTTGGTAGGCCAGTTCGGAGCGCAGCAGTTCGGCCTGCTGTGGGCCCAGATAGGGCAGCACCACGGGCACGGTTTGGTTCCACCACGCGAGGCCGCGCAGATTCGGCTGCTGGCGCGTGAAGCTGCGCCCCACGAGGTGCAGGCGTGCGAGCGTCTGGCCCATGGCTGCGCAATGCTGCGGGCCGGGCGCGAGCTGGCTCTTGCCGGGCAGCCTGTTGACGAGCGCCGCGGGCTTGCCGCACACGCTGTGCAGGATGTTGCCCTGCGCGTCGGCGCGCGGATTGGGCACGGGCAGGCCACCTTGCGCGAGGTGCTGCATCAGGTACAGGTAAAACGGCAGCTGCTCGGGGCGCAGACGCTCGAACAGCGTGAGCACGAATTCACCCTGGCTGCACGTGACGAAGTAATTGGTATTTTCAATGCCGCCGGCGATGCCTTGCAGCGCCAGCAGTTCGCCGAGCTGCAAGCGCTGCAGCAGCGCGCGCGCCTCCTCGGGCGGGACTTCGGTGAAAACGGCCATCGGTGGGGGAAAGGCGGTAAAGCGACGGGAAAGCGGGGGCGGCGGGACGGTAGGACGAGCGTGGAGGGCGCGGCCCGGCCTGCGGCTTCAGTCGGGAAGCCTTAGAACTTCTTAATGTTCCACACGGGTGGCGCGGTGTTGACCTGCGAATCGTTGCCGGTGCCGGCCTGGCCACGCGTGACGTCGGGCGGTTTGACCTCGTACTCGGGCGCATTGCCGGACTTGGGCTGTACGGTGATGCGCTTGGTCTGCCCGCCCACGCGCAGCTCCTCGATGCGGCTGCCCTCGTCTTCGACCTTGATGTGCTCTATGCGCTGATTGGCGCGGCCGGAGGCGCGCTGCTCGGCTTTGCTCGGTTGCGCGCTTGTTGCCGCATCCGGCGAAGGTGTGGACGCGGCCTGGGGGGCCCGGGGGGAGGCGGGCGCAGGCGCCGGCTTGGCCTCCTGGGCGAAGACGCTGGTGCCCAGACCCAGCAAGGCGAAAAAGCAGGCGAGGTGGTGTGTGGCGCGCATGATGCGCAGGATTGTAGAGTGTGCCATCGCGCCCGGGCGGATTTTGCTCTGCTGGCACGCGGGCGCAAGGCCTTGCCGCACGCGCACCGGGCACAATCGCCGCGATGAGTGACACCATGAACACGAGCAACAAAAAAACCCTGGTGCTGGTCGATGGCTCCAGCTATCTGTACCGCGCCTACCACGCCATGCCCGACCTGCGCGCCGTGCCCGGTGATCCGCACAGCGCCGCGACGGGCGCGATACGCGGCATGGTCAACATGCTGCAGGCCCTGCGCAAGGAAATACCCGCCGATTACGCGGCCTGCGTGTTCGATACCAGCGGCCCGACGTTCCGCGAAGCGCTCTACGCCGACTACAAGGCGCATCGCCCGCCCATGCCCGAGGACTTGCGCGCGCAGATCGAGCCCATCCACGAGGTCGCACGCCTGCTCGGCTGGAAGGTGCTGGCCATCCCCGGCGTCGAGGCCGACGATGTGATCGGCACGCTCGCGCGCGCGGCCGCGCAGCAGGGCGTGGAGGTGATCATCTCCAGCGGCGACAAAGACCTCGCGCAGCTCGTCGATGAACACGTGACCATCATCGACACCATGAGCGGCAAAAAGCGCGATGTGGCCGGCGTGATCGCCGAATTCGGCGTGCCGCCGTCCTTGATGCTGGACTTTCAGGCCCTCGTCGGTGACGCCGTGGACAACGTGCCCGGCGTGCCCAAGGTCGGCCCCAAGACGGCCGCCAAATGGCTGCAGCAATACGGCTCGCTCGACGCGCTGATGGCGCACGCGCACGAGATCAAAGGCGTGGTGGGCGACAACCTGCGCGCGAGCCTCACGTGGCTGCCGCAGGCGCGTGAGCTGCTGCGCATCAAGACGGATTGCGACCTTGGCGCCTATATCCCCGGCTTCCCTGCTTTGGATGCGATAGCTATCAGCGCACCAGACACCGAGGCTTTGCGCCCGTTTTATGAGAAATACGGATTCAAGACGCTCGCGCGCGCGCTGGCGCCGGCGGCGAGCGCTGCCCCGGCAGGGCAGGGCGTGGACGCGGCTGCGCTGGCGCAAGGCGACCCGCCCGTGGCCGAGGGTGTGGCTTCTTCTGGCGCGCCTTCCGCGCCTTTAACGTCCCCGCGGCATTACGAAGTCGTCCTCACCTGGCCCGATTTCGAGCGCTGGCTTGCCACGGTGCAGGCCGCCGAGCTCGTCGCGCTGGATACCGAAACCACCTCGCTCGACGAGATGCGCGCGCAAATCGTGGGCATCTCCCTGGCGGTGCGCGGCGGCGAGGCCGCGTACATCCCGCTGCGCCACGACGGGCCTGATGCGCCTGCGCAGCTGCCGCTGGACGCAGTGCTCGCGCGCCTCAAGCCTTGGCTCGAGGACGCGGCACGGCCCAAGCTCGGCCAGCACGTCAAATATGACCGGCATGTGTTCGCCAACCACGGCGTGCAAGTGCATGGTTACGCGCACGACACCATGCTGCAAAGCTACGTGCTCGAAGTGCACAAGCCGCACAACCTGCGCAGCCTGGCCGAGCGCCACCTCGGGCGCGAGGGCATCAACTACGAAGACCTGTGCGGCAAGGGCGCGCACCAGATTCCATTCGCGCAGGTCGCGGTCGAGCGCGCCGCCGAATACGCCTGCGAGGATGTCGATGAGTGCCTGGGCGTGCACGAGGCGCTGTGGCCGCTGCTCGCAGCGAGTGCGCCGCTGGGGCGCATTTACGCGCTCGAAATCGCCTGCAGCGAGGTGCTCTTTCGCATGGAGCGCAATGGCGTGCTGATCGACACGGCGGTACTTGCCGCACAAAGCCGCGACTTGGGCCAGCGCATCATGGAGATAGAAGCCGAGGCCTACGCGCTCGCGGGTCAGCCCTTCAACCTGGGCAGCCCCAAGCAGCTCGCGGAGATTTTTTTCGACAAGCTGGGCATGCCGGTGATCAAAAAAACCGCCTCGGGCGCGCGCAGCACCGACGAGGAGGTGCTGGAAAAGCTCGCAGAGGATTACCCGCTGCCCGCCAAGCTGCTCGAACACCGCAGCCTGAGCAAGCTCAAGAGCACCTACACCGACAAGCTGCCGCAGATGGTCGATGCGCGCACGGGCCGCGTGCACACGCACTACGCGCAGGCCGTGGCCGTGACGGGGCGGCTGTCGAGCAACGAACCGAACCTGCAAAACATCCCTGTGCGCACGCTCGAGGGGCGGCGCATCCGTGAAGCCTTCATCGCGCCGCCGGGCTGCCTGATCGCCAGTGCCGACTACAGCCAGATCGAGCTGCGCATCATGGCGCACCTGAGCGGCGACCACGCGCTGCTGCACGCCTTCCAGCAAGGGCTGGACGTGCACCGCGCCACCGCCGCCGAGGTGTTCGGCGTCTCGGTGCACCAGGTCACGAGCGAGCAGCGGCGCTACGCCAAGGTCATCAACTTCGGCCTGATCTACGGCATGAGCAGCTACGGCCTGGCGAAAAACCTGGGCATAGAGCCCAAGGCCGCCGCCGCGTACATAGACCGCTACTTTCAGCGCTACCCCGGCGTCAAGCAATACATGGAAAGTACCAAGGCGCTGGCCAAGCAGCGCGGCTACGTCGAAACCGTGTTCGGCCGACGCCTGTACCTGCCCGAGATCAACTCGCCCAACGGCCCACGCCGCGCCGCTGCCGAGCGCGCCGCGATCAACGCGCCCATGCAGGGCACGGCGGCCGACCTGATCAAGATGGCCATGGTCGCGGTGCAACAAACGCTGGACGCCGAAAAACCCACAATCAAGATGATCCTGCAAGTGCACGACGAATTGGTGTTCGAGCTGCCCAGCGCCGAAGAAGCCTGGGTGCGCCACGAAATCCCGCGCCTCATGGCCAGCGTGGCCGACTTGCGCGTGCCGCTGCTTGCCGAGGTCGGCGTGGGGCCGAACTGGGAGCGGGCGCATTGAGTGGAGAAGGGTGTGAACTTGAGTTCCATCATCACGGATACCCGTGTTGCGGTCTTGGTGGACTGCGATAACCCCAGATTGTTCATTGGGACGCGGGATGATGGCGAGGCGACTGGCGTGGCAGCTTGGTCGCTGGTGAGAAGACCATGGCCGGTGCCATGGACGTCGAAGCAGCGGCCAAAATGACCGGCAGACCGTCCGCCAGCGCCCGCGCAGGAGCGTAGCGCCGCCTCATGGACAACCTGGGTTGAACCTACGCCCACTGCATACACTGAAACCCGCGCTCCGTCTCAAGCCCCCGCCAGCCCATCCAACGCATCTGCAAACGCCGCGACCAGCGTGTCGGCGTCCTGCGCGGTGTGCGCCGGGCAGGCGAGCACCATGTTGTGAAAGGGCGTGAGCAGCACGCCGCGGTTGAGCAGGGCGAGCTGCAAGGCGGCTTCGAGGTCATTGCGGAAGGCGGCGCGGGCTTCGCTGCCGTTGCGCGGTGGCGTGGGGCGGAACTGCACTTCGCAGCGTGCGCCTATGCGCGTGACACTCCAGGGCAGTGCGCGTGCGGCGATCTGGGCCTGCAAACCCTCGGCCACGCGCGTGGCGGTGGTGAACATGCGCGCGTAGGCGGGCCCGTCCATGACTTCGGCGAGCATGGTGCGCATCAGGCGCAGCGTCAGCAGGCCCGCGGACAGCGTCGTGCCTATGCCCGAGTGACCGGGCGCGGCGGCGGCTTTGACGGCTTGCATGCGTGCGCCGACTTCGGCGCTGAAGCCATACGCCGCGCCCGGCGTGCCGCCCGCAATCGGTTTGCCGAGCACGAGCATGTCTGGCTCCAGGAGCCTGTCGGACTTTGGAATCGTCGGCTGCGAATGCGCCGCAGCGGCCCATTTTTTACCGGCTTCTTGCCCCATGGTGGCGCCATGGGGCGGCGAATCCGGCAAAAACTGGCCTCGCTGGGGCACATTCTCGCTTTCGACGCCCAAAGTCCGACAGGCTCCTAGCCCGTCGGCGCGCGTATAGCCGCCGGGCCCGCAGGAGATGGTGTGCGTCTCGTCGAAGGCGAGCAGCGTGCCGTGCCGGCGCGTGAGCGCGCGCAGCGTCTGCAAAAAGCCGGGCTCGGGCAGCACCATACCGATGTTGGTGAGCACGGGCTCGGTGAGTACGCAGGCCACGTCGCCGGGGGCGAGTGCGGCTTCGAGCGCGGCGCTGTCGTTGAACTCGACCACGCGCGTGGTGGGCGTCAGGTCGTGCACCTGGCCCAGCAGGCTCGCGCGCATACGTGTGCCGCCGCCCTCGGCGAGGTCGATGAAAGTGTCATCGACGGTGCCGTGGTAGCAGCCGTGGAACACGAGGATGCACGGCCGGCCCGTGATGGCGCGCGCCCAGCGCAACAAAAAGCGGTTCGCGTCGCTCGCCGTCGCGGTGAACTGCCACATCGGCAGGCCAAAGCGCGCTTCGAGCAGCGCCGCGACCTCGAGCGCGACCGCCGAGGGCAGCATGGTGGTGGCGCCCTGCGCGCCGAACTCGGCCAGCGTGCGCGCGATGGGTGCGGGGCTGTGGCCGAACATCGCGCCCGTGTCGCCCAGGCAGAAGTCGATGATTTCGTGCCCGTCGGCATCGACCAGGCGCGCGCCCTGCGCGGCATCGACGAAGAGCGGAAATGGCGCGGGCGTATCGGCCATCCAGTGCATGGGCACGCCGAACAGAAAATGCCGCTGCGCCTGCGCGTGCAGCGCCGCACAGCGCGGGTGCGTGGCGCGAAAGCGTTGCGACTCGGCCGCGAAAAAGCGCGCGATCTGGGCGCTGGAAAAGTCGGCTTGAGGGGCGTCAGCGGCAGCGTTGGGCATGGCAGCAGTTCAGCGGAGAACGAAAAATGCGGGCGTTGCGCAAGCCAAGCATGCCATGCGCCGGGCGCGTTCGGCGCAAGCGCGCAAGTGGTTTTGCATGGCGCAGGCGAATTGGCACCATGGCACGCGCGACGGCGCCTTTATGCTGCGCTCCACCCGGCGGCATCCGCCATTGCTTTTCACTTCATTCTTTGCCATGACCCAGCACGGTTTCGCCTTCTTGGATCAAGCATCTTTTTTGGCCTCAGCGCACGTCCCACCTGCGCAAGCAGCTCCTTTTGGAATAGCTGGCGTCGCCTGGGACGGCGCCGTGACCTACCGCCCTGGCGCACGCTTTGGCCCGGCGGCGATCCGCCAGGCCAGCCTGATGCTGTGCGACGCCACGCACCCGCTGTTCGACCTCTCGCCGGCGGGGCAGATCGTCGATCACGGCAACTTGGCGCTGCCCAACACCAGCCTGGTGGCGCTGCGCGCGGCGCTCGAGCCGCGTGCTGAGGCCCTGCTGCGGGCGCAGCACATGGTGTGGCTGGGTGGCGACCACTCGATCACGCTCTCGCTCCTGCGCGCCGCGCATGCCGTGCACGGGCCGCTCGCGGTGCTGCACTTCGACGCGCACTGCGACACCTGGAGCGACCATTTCGGCGAGCCTTCGGGCCATGGCACCTGGGTTTACGAGGCCATGGAGGAGGGGTTGGTCGTGCCCAGCGCCTTCGTGCAGATCGGCATCCGCTCGGCGGCACAGCGCGCGGCGCGCGAATATGTGGCGCAGCGCGGCGGGCGCATCTGCACGGCGCGCGAGCTGCGCGGGCGCGACGGCGCGGCGCTCGATCCGCTCATCGCCGAGCTCGCCGCGCGCCAGCGCGCCAGCGGCGCGCCGGTGTACCTGAGCTTCGACATCGATTGCCTGGACCCGGCCTTTGCGCCCGGCACGGGCACGCCCGAGCCCGGCGGCCTCAGCACGAGCCAGGCGCTGACGCTGCTCGAAGGCTTGTGCGCGCTCGACCTGCCCTTCGTGGGCATGGACTGCGTGGAAGTGGCGCCGGCCTACGACCATGCCGAGCTCACGGCCAACGCCGCCGCGGTGCTGGTGTGGACGTACTTGTGCGCGCGGCTGGCCGCGCAGCAAACGCACGGGGGCCGGCCATGATGCGGCTCGAACGCCAGGCGCAGGCCTTGCTCGCGCGCTCGTACTACCAGGACAGCGCACAGCCCTGGGAGCGCGGCCCGGCGCTTGCGGGCACGGTGCAGGCCGACGTGTGCATCGTGGGCGGCGGCCTCGCGGGGCTTTCCGCAGCGCTCGAGCTCGCGCGCGCCGGCATGCAGACGGTGCTGCTCGAAGCGCAGCAGGTCGGCTGGGGCGCCTCGGGGCGCAACGGTGGGCAGGCGCTCGCGGGCTATGCGAGCGAGCTGGAGCCTTTCGAGCGCCAGCTCGGGCGCGACGCCGCGCGCCAGGCCTGGGCGATGTCGCTCGAAGCGCTGGACTTGATGCGCACGCGCATCCGCGCACACCGCATCGCCTGCGACTGGACGGACGGCGCGCTGACGCTGGCCGTGCGCCCCGCCAAGGCGCGCGCCTTGCGCGCGTGGTACGAGCACATGCAGACGCACTACGACGCCGCGCACCTGCGCTGGCTGGACGAGGCGCAGACGCGCGCGCAAGTCCAGAGCGAGCGCTACGTGGCGGGCGTGTTCGACCCTTTGAGCGGCCACCTGCATCCGCTCAACTACACGCTGGGCATCGCGCGTGCGGCGCGTGCGGCAGGGGTGCAGATTTTCGAGGGCAGCGAAGCCGTACAGGTGCAAACGGCCGTGGCGGCGGGCGGGGGCAAGGCGCGCGTGCGCACCGCGCAGGGCGAGGTGCGCGCGCCGTTCGTGTTGCTCGCGGGCAACGTGCACCTGGGGCGCGTGGCGCCCGCGCTCGCACGCCGCATCATGCCCGTGGGCACCTACATCATCGCGACAGAACCCCTGGGCGCCGAGCGCGCGGCGGCGCTGATCCCGAGCCGCGCCTGCGTGAGCGACAACCAGTTCGTGCTCGACTACTACCGCCTGTGCGCCGGCGACCGGCTGCTGTTCGGCGGACGCGTGAGCTACTCCACGGTGTCGCCGCCCGACCTGCCCGCGACCATGCGACGCAGCATGCTGCGCGTGTTTCCGCAACTGCACGATGTGCGCGTCACGCACGCCTGGGGCGGCTTCGTGGACATCACCATGAACCGCGCGCCCGACTTCGGCCGGCTCGCGCCCGACGTGCTTTATCTGCAAGGCTTTTCGGGGCACGGCCTGGCGCTCACGGGGCTCGCGGGCCAGCTTGCGGCCGAGGCGATCCGCGGGCAGGCGCAGCGCTTCGACCTCTTTGCGCGCCTGCGGCACCGACCGTTTCCGGGCGGGGACTGGCTGCGCACGCCTTTGCTCGTGCTCGCGATGGCCTGGTATCGGCTGCGCGATGCTCTTTAATCCCAGATTGTTCGTTAGGACGCGGGATGATGGCGCGGCGGCTGGCGCGCCACAAGACACCATCGTAAAAGGCCATAGTGGCTCTGCAGTAAGTGCCCATACTCACTTACATTGGAATCACGTAGTCTTCGTCACCGGTGGGAAACCCTGGGTTTTTTGGCTTGTAAGAGAATTTGTCCACGCACCTTCGAACGTGAACGACATGACGACAGAGACCCCCTTGGTGGCCGTGTCCACCGACCTCAAGATGCTGGCCGGCCACCCGACTTACGCGGTCACGCAGAAATACGTGGACCCGGTGCTCGAACTTTCGGGCTGCCTGCCCTTGCTGCTGCCGGCGCTCGGGGCGCGGCTGCCGCTGGATGCGCTGCTGGAGCGCGTGCACGGCATCGTCTTCACGGGCTCGCCCTCGAACATCGAGCCGCACCACTATGGCCATGCGCTCACGCGCCCAGACTCGCCGGCCGACCCGGCGCGCGATGCCACCACCTTGCCGCTGATCCGCGCGGCGATTGCGCGCGGCGTGCCCGTCCTCGGCATCTGCCGCGGCTTTCAGGAGGTCAACGTTGCGCTCGGCGGCACCTTGCTGCAAGAGGTGCACCGCACGCCCGGCTACGCCGACCACCGCGAGGATGCAGACGCCGCCATCGACGCGCAATACGCCCCCACGCACGCTGTGCACGCCACGCCCGGCGGCTGGCTCGAGGCCCTGCTGGGCCGCTCGACCTGGCAGGTCAACAGCCTGCACGGGCAGGGCATAGACCAGCTCGCGCCCGACTTGGTCGCCGAAGCCACCGCGCCCGATGGGCTCATAGAGGCCTACCGCCACCGCAGCGCGCCGGGCTTTTTGCTGGCCGTGCAGTGGCACCCCGAATGGCGCGCGGCGCAGGATCCGGTCTCGCGCACACTGTTTGCCGCTTTCGGCGATGCGTGCAGGCGCTATGCCCAGCGCGGCGCGGCCTGAACCTGCGACCGAGCCGCCCCCAAGTCCACCCAAGTCCGCCTCCAGGTATCCCAATTTTCTTAACAGGCCCGACCATGACTTCCGCACCAGACACCCCGAACAGCCCCGTGGAGAGCCGCAAGCATTGGACTTTCATAGACCTCGAACGCTGGCTCAACGAGCGCCGTATCACCGAGATCGAATGCCTGGTGCCCGACCTCACGGGCGTGGCGCGCGGCAAGATTCTGCCGCGCAACAAGTTCACCGAAGACCGCGGCATGCGCCTGCCCGAGAGCATCATCGGCCTCACGGTGACGGGCAACTGGCCCGACGATCCGCAGCTCGACACCCTGATCGCCAACACCGACCGCGACATGAACCTCGTGCCCGACCCGAGCACCGCGCGCGTCGTGCCCTGGGCCACCGACCCTACGGCGCAGGTGATCCACGACTGCTACTTCAAGGACGGCGCGCCCGTCGATTACGCGCCGCGCACGGTGCTCAAAAACGTCATAGCGCTGTTCCATGCCCAGGGCTGGGAGCCCGTGGTCGCGCCCGAGCTCGAGTTTTACCTCGTGGACAAGAACACCGACCCCGACCAGCCGCTGCGCCCGCCCATAGGCCGCTCGGGCCGCGCCGAAACCTCGCGCCAGCACTACAGCATCGACGCCGTCAACGAGTTCGATCCGCTGTTCGAGGACATTTACGACTATTGCGATGCGATGGACCTCGACGTCGATACCTTGATCCATGAAATCGGCGCGGGGCAGATGGAGATCAACTTCCTGCACGGCAATCCGCTCGACCTTGCCGACAAGGTGTTCTTCTTCAAGCGCACGATCCGCGAGGCCGCGATGCGGCACAACATGTTCGCCACCTTCATGGCCAAGCCCATGGCGGGCGAGCCCGGCAGCGCGATGCATGTGCACCAAAGCGTGGTCGAGCGTGGCACGCGGCGCAACATCTTCAGCAACCCCGACGGCACGCCCTCGGCGCAGTTCTTCCACTACATCGGCGGCTTGCAAAAATACATCCCTTACGTGATGGCGTTCCTGGCGCCCTACGTAAACTCATACCGCCGCCTCGTGGCCAACACGGCCGCGCCGACCAATGTCGAATGGGGCGCCGACAACCGCACCGTGGGCATACGCGTGCCCAACTCCAACGCGGCCAACCGGCGCGTGGAAAACCGCGTGATCGGCGCCGACGCCAACCCCTACGTGGCCCTCGCCGCGAGCCTGGCCTGCGGCTACCTCGGCATGATGGAAAAAATCGAGGCGCTGCCGGAAATGAAGGGTAACGCCTACAACCTCCCCAACGCCACACCGCTGCCGCAAAGCCTGTCCGAATCGGTGCGCCTGCTCGACGAGGTGCCCGAAGTAGCGCGGCTGCTGGGCAAGCGCTTTTGCGGCATCTACAAGGCCGTGAAGATGAGCGAATACGCCGAGTTCATGAAGGTCATCAGCCCCTGGGAGCGCGAGCATCTGCTGCTGCATGTTTGAGATCGTGAACACGTTCTGACGCCCGCGCCCTTCTTCCTGTTTGCTGGAGCTTTCCATGCCGTCTTCCGACCTGCCCCGCTTCGACACCGCCACGCTGCGCGCGCAAGATGCCGCGCACCATCTGCACCCCTTCACCGACACGCAAAGTCTCAACGCCAGCGGCACACGCATCATCGTGCGCGGTGAGGGCGTGCGCATCTGGGATTCCGACGGCAACGAGATCATCGACGGCATGTCGGGCCTGTGGTGTGTGAACCTCGGCTACGGCCGGCAGGACCTCGTCGATGCCGCGACACGGCAAATGCAGACCCTGCCGTTTTACAACGCCTTCTTCAAGACCACCACGGTGCCGGCGATAGCGCTCGCCACCCTGCTGAGCGAGATCGCGCCGCCGGGCTTTCAACACGTGTTCTTCACCAATTCAGGCTCGGAGGGCAACGACACCATCATCCGCCTGGTGCGCCGCTACTGGGACTTGATGGGCCAGCCGCGGCGCAAGACCATCATCAGCCGGCGCAACGCCTACCACGGCAGCACGCTGGGCGGCGCCTCGCTGGGCGGCATGAGCGGCATGCACGCACAGGGCGACCTGCCGATTCCCGGCATCGCGCACATCGACCAGCCCTACCAGCTCCAGCACGGCCACGCGGGCGAGAGCACTGAGCACTTCGGCCTGCGCGCGGCCTCGTGGCTCGAAGCCAAGATCCGCGAGATCGGCCCCGAAAACGTCGCTGCCTTCATCGGCGAGCCGGTACAGGGCGCAGGCGGCGTCATCATCCCGCCCGCGAGCTACTGGCCCGAAGTCCAGCGCATCTGCGACCACTACGGCATCCTGCTCATCTCCGACGAGGTGATTTGCGGCTTCGGGCGCCTGGGCCACTGGTTTGGCTGCCAGCATCCGCACATAGGCACGCGGCCCGACCTCATCACCTTTGCCAAGGGCGTTACCTCGGGCTATCTGCCGCTGGGCGGCGTGCTCGTGGGCGAGCGCATCGCCAAGGTGCTGATAGAGCGCGGCGGCGAGTTCCAGCACGGCTTCACGTATTCGGGCCATCCGACCTGCTGCGCCGTCGCCGTGGCCAACGTGCGCGCCATGCGCAGCGAGGGCGTGATCGAGCGCGTCGCGCAAGACCTCGCGCCCTACCTCGCCACGGCCTTCGGCACCCTCGCCGACCATCCGCTCGTGGGCGATGTGCAGTCGCTGGGCATGGTGGCCGGGCTGGTGCTCTACAAGGACAAGGCCAGCCGCACGCTGTTCGACGCCGAGCTCGGCGTGGGCTACCGCTGCCGCGACCATTGCTTCCAGAACGGTGTGGTGATGCGCGCCGTCGAAGAGCGCATGATCATCGCGCCGCCGCTCGTCATGACGCACCAGGACATCGATGAAATGGTGCGCCGCATTCGCCGTAGCCTGGACGACACACTGGCTGGTTTGCGTGCGGATGGGCTGATATAAACCCGCCCTGGCAGCCGTGTTTGGCATCCAAATTGCATGCTTTTGCCGACCCACCCCTTTTCCTTTTTGGAGGAGCTTCGATGTCTCGTTCTATATGCATCCCCCGGCCGCTTCCGGCTGGCAAGAAACCCAAACCATCGTTGGCGCGCAAATTGATGGACGCCTTCGCGGTGAGCGCGGCGGCGTTGGCCGTGTTTGCGACAGCGCCCGCGCAGGCCCAAGACAAGGTGCTGAACATCTACAACTGGTCGGACTACATCGCCCCGACCACGGTCCCGGACTTCGAAAAGCAGTCCGGCATCAAGGTGCGCTACGACACCTTCGACTCGAACGAAACCCTGTTTGCCAAGCTGGTTGCCGGAGACACGGGCTACGACATCGTCGTGCCTTCGTCGAACTGGGGCGCCGTCGAGCTCAAGGGCGGTCTGTTCCAGCCGATCGACAAGTCCAAGATTCCCAACTACCAGAACCTCGACCCCCATCTGATGAAGCAGCTTGCGGCCGTCGATCCGGGCAACAAATACCTGATTCCGTGGATGTGGGGCTACACCACCGTGGGGATCAACGTGGACAAGGTCAAGAAGGCCCTGGGCGACACGCCCATGCCCGACAACCCCTTTGAGCTGGTGTTCAACCCCACGTACGCCAACAAGCTCAAGAGCTGTGGTATCTCCTTCCTCGACTCCGGTGGCGACATCATGGAGGCGGCGTTCAACTACCTGCAGATCCCGCAAAACAGCAACAAACCGGCCGATTACCAGAAGGCCTGGGAGATGCTGCAAAAAATCCGCCCCAACGTGAGCCAGCTCTCCTCGAGCGGCTATATCAACGACCTCGCGGGCGGCAACCTCTGCGCCTCGCTCGGCTGGTCGGGCGACATGGGCATTGCCGCGCACCGCGCCAAGGAAGCCAAGAACGGCGTGAACATCAAGGTCTTCCCGCCCACACACGGCGCGGTGATCTTCATCGACACCATGGCCATTCCCGTCGACGCCAAGCACGCCGAGAACGCGCACAAATTCATCAACTACCGCCTGCAGCCCAAAGTTGTCGCGGCCGATTCCAACACCGTCTATTACGCCAACCCGGTGCCCGCATCCATCCCGTTCGTGCTGCCGCGCGTGAAGGACAACGACTACGTCTTTCTTACGCCCGAGATGATGGGCAAGCTCATTGCGCCCAAGGTCTATAGCAGCGAGGAGCGCCGTCTGGTGACGCGCCTCTACACCAAGTTCAAAACGGGGCTGTAAAAAGGAAAAAGAGGGGTGGCTGCCGCGCTCGGGCGCGGGCGTGCGGCAGGGCTTTGCGCACGCAGCCGAACCGGCAGCCACCTGCACGGGATGGGATCACGAAGTCACACCATGGCACAAACCAGCACTGCAGCCGCCACCGCTGCAAAAGCCGACGAGGCCTTTTTGCGCATCGCGGGCGTGGCCAAACGCTTCGGCGAAGTCGTCGCGGTCCACGAGATCGACCTGGACATCGCCCGGGGCGAAATTTTTGCGCTGCTCGGCTCCTCGGGCTGCGGCAAATCCACACTTTTGCGCATGCTCGCGGGCTTCGAGGCGCCGACCAGCGGGCGCGTCTTTCTCGCGGGAGAGGACATCACCGAGCTGCCGCCCTACGAGCGGCCGATCAACATGATGTTCCAGTCCTACGCGCTGTTTCCGCACCTCACGGTGTTCGACAACATCGCATTCGGCCTGCGGCGCGACGGCATGGAAAAGGCCGCGCTGACACAGCGCGTCGAAGAAATGCTGGACCTCGTGCAGCTGCGCCCCTACGCCAAGCGCAAGCCGCACCAGCTCTCGGGCGGGCAGCAGCAGCGCGTGGCCCTCGCGCGCAGCCTGGCCAAGCGGCCCAAGCTCCTGCTGCTCGACGAGCCGCTCGCGGCGCTCGATAAAAAATTGCGCGAGCGCACCCAGCTCGAACTCGTGAACATCCTGCGCAAGGTCGGCGTCACCTGCGTGCTGGTCACGCACGACCAGGAAGAAGCCATGACCATGGCCGACCATATCGCCGTGATGCGCGAGGGGCGCTTTTTGCAGCTGGGAACCCCCAGCGAGCTGTACGAACACCCCAAGAACCGCTTCGTGGCCGACTTCATCGGCAACGTGAACCTGTTCGAGGGCCGGCTCGTGACCGACGAGCCCGATTACTGCGAGGTGCAGACCGACGAAGTGCTGTTTCGCATCGGTCACGGCATTACGGGCCCGCTGGGTATGGCGCTGGTGGTGGCACTGCGCCCGGAAAAAATCACGCTCCAGAACGGCCACCAGGAGGTATCCAGCAATGCCGTGCAGGGGCAGATCGCCGCGCGCTCGTACATGGGCAGCTACACGGCCTACGAACTGCAGTTGCCCAACCAGCGGCGCCTGCGCGTCACGGTTGCCAACACCGACCGCCACGCCGAGCCGTTCGAGGTGGGCGACGCCGTGACGGCGCAGTGGTCGGAAACTGCGCCCATGGTCATTGCCGAGTAAAGGGGCTTGCGATGGAAGATGTCCAGCCCCCTGAAGTGCACCGGCGCAGGCGGTTTTTCAATGGCGGGCGCCTGGCCGTCATCGGCCTGCCGCAGCTCTGGTTCGTGGCGTTCCTGCTCGCGCCCTTTCTCATTCTGTTCAAGATCAGCCTGTCGGCGAGCAACGAGCTGGGCGTGGGCTTCGAGCCGCTGGCCTCATTCCAGGACGAAGTGCTGCACATCCAGTTGCGCTTCAGCGCCTTTTCTGCGCTGCTGCGCGACCAGCTCTACCTGCTGACCTACCTGTCTTCGATCGGCTATGCGCTGCTCACTACGCTGCTGTGCCTGGTGATCGGCTACCCGTTCGCGTACTTTCTCGCACGCTCCAACCCGTCCGTGCGTCCGGCCTTGCTGATGCTCGTGATGCTGCCATTCTGGACTTCGTTTCTGATCCGCATCTACGCCTGGAAGAACCTCCTCGACATCAATGGGCTGGTGAATCAATTTTTGCTCTGGGCTGGCATCATCGACACACCGTTGCGCATGATGTTCACCACTTTCTCGTTCATGGTCGGCATGGTGTATGGCTACATCCCGTTCATGATCCTGCCGCTCTATGCGACGCTCGTGAAGCTCGATGGCCGCCTGCTCGAAGCTGCGGCCGACCTGGGCGCGACGCCCCTCAAGACCTTCTGGCTCGTGACGGTGCCGCTGTCGCGCGCGGGCATCATCGCGGGCTCGCTGCTCGTGTTCATCCCCGCAGTGGGCGAATACGTGATCCCCGAACTGCTCGCCGGCCCCTCGGTGCTTAACATCGGCCGCGTGATGTGGAACGAGTTCTTCCTCAACCTCGACTGGCAGCGCGCCGCGGCCGTGACCATCGTGATGGTGCTGCTCATCCTCGTGCCCATCGCGATCTTCCACCGCTACCAGACCAAGGTCATGGAGGCGGCATCATGAAACCCAAGCGCCTACTGTCCTTGTCCACGCTCTGGATGGCGCTCGTCTATCTGTTCCTCTACCTGCCCATCGTGGTGCTGGTCGTTTATTCGTTCAATGACTCGCGCATGGTGACTTTGTGGGGCGGCTGGACGCTGCGCTGGTACTTTGAGACGGTGCACGACGAAGCCGTGCTCAGCAGTCTGTGGCTGTCGCTCAAGGTGGCGCTGGCGACGGCCAGCGCCTCCATCGTGCTCGGCACGTTCGCGGCCTTTGCGCTCACGCGCTACCAGCGCTTTTGGGGCAAGGGCATGCTCAACCTGTTCATCAACATCCCCCTGGTGATGCCCACCGTGGTGATCGCGCTCGCCCTGCTGCTCTTTTTCGTCACGGTGCAGGATGTGCTGGGCTTCCCGCAAAAAGGCTTTTTCACGATCTTCATCGGGCACACGATGATGTGCGTCTCGTATGCGGCCGTGGTGATCCAGTCGCGCCTCAAGGAAATGGACCGCTCCGTCGAAGAGGCGGCGATGGACCTGGGCGCGCGCCCCTTGCAGGTCTTCATGCTCGTGACGCTGCCCGCCATTTCGCAGGCGCTGGTGTCGGCCTGGCTGCTGACTTTTTCGCTCTCGCTCGACGAAGTGGTCATCTCGGCATTTCTTTCCGGCCCCGGCGCGACCACCTTGCCCGTGGTAATTTTCTCGCGCGCACGCCTCGGTCTGAACCCCGAAATCAACGTCATCGGCGCCGTCACGGTGTATCTGGTGATCGTCGCGGTAGTGGCAAGCAGCCTGTGGATGGCGCGGCGTGAGCGCCGCCGGGCCCAGGAAAGCGCTGCGGCCTACCGCCAGGAAATGGAATTGCAAGCCGGCGCTTAGCGCGCGTTTCACGCGTCGGTTGCACAGTTTTGTCACCAAGCTGAGGGGAAAAACCATGCACCACAAGTTCCGCCTTCCCATTCTGACCCTGGCCCTGGCCCTGGAGCCCATGCTGGCGCGGGCCGACACCAACGCCGACATCCTGCGCGAGATCGAGGCGCTCAAGGCCAAGGTGCAGCAGCTCGAGGCGCAGGTCAGGAGCCAGCAGACCCAGATCGAGGAAAACCAGCGCGCCACCGCAGAGGCCGGCCAGACGGCCGACCGTGCCGATGTGCAGCTCAGTGGCGTCAAGCAGGCGCTGGAAACGTCGGGCTTCCGGGGGCTCACGATCACCGGCATGATCGCGCCGGCGTATGTTTACAACCAGGCGCAGCAGTCGGGCTCGTTCGTCTTCCTGAACCGCGCGAACGGCGCGGCGGGCGACAGCTCGATCTACAACTACGACAACTCGTATTTCGGCAGCGCCTACCTCTCGTTTGCCAAAGAGACCGAAGAAGGCACCCAGTGGACGCTGGTGCTCGCCCCCGAGCGCGGCGCGGGCGCGATCTCCAACGGCAGCTCCATCGTGCACGAGGCCTCGGTCTCTATCCCGCTCGAAGGCGACAAGAACACGCGCCTGATCGCCGGCCAGATCCCCGACTGGGAGGGCTACGAATCGACCTGGGGCAACGAGATGAAGCCCATCACCCACAACCTGCTGTTCGACTTTGCCGAGCTCACGTCCTACACCGGCGTAGGCATGCACCTCATACGCGGCAAGTGGGAAGTCAAGGCCATGCTCGCCAACATGAACTCGCCGCGCTACTACTACAGCGGCAACGGCGGACGCGCGCCCGCGGCGGTGTTCCGCGCCGACTACGCCATCCCCGGCTACGACGACGCAGGCGTGGGCTTCTGGGGCATGGTGGGCAAGCTGCCCAACGCCAACGTGAGCCCCGCCGACGGCGCCACGGCGCTGTACCGCACGGGCACTTCGTCGGCCGCAATGTTCGAGGTCGATGGCTTCGTCACCAAGGGCGACTGGGGCTACTACGGCCAGGTCGGCTACGGCCAGCAAACCGGCGCGGCCTACAACGGCGATACCGCGAAGTGGTGGGGCCTCTCGGGCATGATGACCTACAACTTCAGCCCGCGCTTCCTCGGTTTTGCGCGCGCCGACTACCTCAACAACAAGAAAAATGGCGGCGGCCTGCCCGGCGGCTACATGAACGTGTCGAGCGCAGGGCAGAGCTTCAACGGCGTCAACGGCTTCGGGCCCGGCTATGTGCGTGACCCGCTCACTGGCGAATGGGTCACGACGGACGGTAATTCCGGCGCGAACCGCTACGCCTTGTCGCTGGGCATGAACTACCTCTACAACCAGTCCACCACGCTCAAGCTCGAATACCGCTACGACCGCGCGAGCCGCGCAACCTTCCTCAACACGTCCGACGGCAGCTACCGCAAATACAACAACCTGCTCGCAGCCTCGGTGGTGGTGAGCTTCTGATCGGTTTGGCAAGCCAGGCCATGCCCCCACGGTGCCCGCTGGGGCTGCTGGCAGCCTCGAACTTGCTGGAGCTGTCCCATGAACAACGCCTCTTCCTCACGTGATTTCTGGCACGCGCGCGCGGCTGAACTGCTCGCACGCGGCATCGATGGCCGTATGTGGATCGAAGGCCGGCGCGAAGACGCGGCCGACGGCCAATGTTTCGATTGCATCTCGCCGCTCGACGGCCGCGTGCTCACGCGCGTGGCGCGCGGCCAGGCGGCGGACATCCACCGCGCCGTCGCGTCTGCGCGCGCCGCTTTCGTCGATAGGCGCTGGGCGGGCAAGTCGCCGGCCGCGCGCAAAAAAGTGCTGCAAGACTTTGCCGCCGCCATGCTCGCGGCACGCGAGGAGCTCGCCCTGCTCGAAACCCTGGACATGGGCAAGCCCATCCAGCACAGCCTCTGGGCCGACGTGCCCGGCGCGGCGCGCTGCATCCAGTGGTACGGCGAGGCCGTGGACAAGGTCTATGACGAAATCGCGCCCACGGCCGACAGCGCGCTGGCGCTGGTCACGCGCGAGCCTGTAGGCGTGGTCGGCGCCATCGTGCCCTGGAACTACCCCATGCTCATGGCGGCGTGGAAGCTCGGGCCCGCGCTTGCCGCGGGCAACTCGGTGGTGCTCAAGCCGAGCGAAAAGTCGCCGCTGACGGCCTTGCGCATGGCCGAGCTCGCGCTCACAGCCGGGCTGCCGCCGGGCGTGCTCAACGTGGTGCCGGGCTACGGCCACGAAGCCGGCGAGGCGCTCGCGCTGCACCTGGACGTCGATGTGATCGGCTTCACGGGCTCCACGCGCACGGGGCGGCGCATGCTCGAATACGCGGGCCGCAGCAACCTCAAGCGCATCTACAACGAGCTCGGCGGCAAGTCGGCGAACATCGTGTTTGCCGATTTCGACGACCTCGACGGCGCCGCCGCCACGGCCGCGGGCAGCATGTTCTACAACCAGGGCGAAAGCTGCAACGCGCCCTCGCGTCTGCTGCTGCAGGAGGACATCGCCGACGCCTTTCTTGAAAAACTGCTGGCCCAGGTGCCGCAATACGCGCCAGGCGACCCGCTCGACCCGCAGACCCAGCTTGGCGCGCTCGTCGATGCCACGCAGACGCAGACCGTGCTCGGCTACATCGCGTCGGGCCTGGCCGAAGGCGCGCAATGCCTCGTGGGCGGCACGCGCGTGCTCGAGCACACGGGCGGGCAGTTCGTCGCGCCCACGGTGTTCGACAAGGTGCACCAGCGCATGAAGATCGCGCAGGAGGAAATCTTCGGCCCGGTGCTCGCGGTGCTGCGCTTTCGCACCGAAGAAGAAGCCATCGCCATCGCCAACGATTCCACCTACGGCCTGCACGCCGCGGTGTGGACGCGCAATCTCGACCGCGCCGTGCGCGTGTCGCGCGCGCTCCAGGCCGGCACGGTGCACGTCAACCAGTACGACGAGGACGACATCACCGTGCCTTTCGGCGGCGTCAAGCAGTCGGGCAACGGGCGCGACAAGTCGCTGCACGCCTTCGACAAATACACCGAGCTCAAAACCACCTGGATGCGCATCGCGCCGCGCTGAGCGTGCTTTTTGTTGATCGCGGGGCCTGCGCTGCGCCGCGCTGGCCACTCCTGCCGCTCCTGTATTCTTCACGAGGAATTCCCCATGAACCACTCCCGCAATGAACAACTGCTGGCGCGCAAGGCCTCGGCCACGCCGCGCGGCGTCGGCGTGATGGCGCAGTTTTTTGCCGCGCGTGCCGAAGGCGCCGAGCTCTGGGACGTCGAGGGGCGTCGCTTCATCGATTTTGCCGGCGGCATCGCGGTGCTCAACGTCGGCCACCGCCACCCCAAGGTCGTGGCCGCGCTCACCGCGCAGCTGCAGCGCTTCACGCACACCTGCTACCAGGTCGTGCCCTACGAGAGTTACGTGGCGCTTGCAGAAAAGCTCAACGAACTCACGCCGGGCAAGTTCGCGAAGAAAACCGCGCTGTTTTCCACGGGCGCCGAGGCCGTGGAGAACGCGATCAAGATCGCGCGCGCCTACACCGGCCGCGCGGGCGTGATCGCCTTCGACGGCGCCTTCCACGGCCGCAGCCTGTTTGCCGTGGCGCTCACGGGCAAGGTGCAGCCCTACAAGGCGGGCTTCGGCCCATTCCCGCCCGAGATCTACCACGTGCCGTTTCCGCGTGAGGGCGGCGGCCTTGCTGAGGCGCAAAAAGCACTCGAGCGCCTGTTCAAGTCCGACATCGAGCCCACACGCGTCGCCGCGATCATCTTCGAGCCCGTGCAAGGCGAAGGCGGCTTCAACGTCATCGACCCCGCGGCCGTGCAATGGCTGCGCACGCTGTGCGACACGCACGGCATCGTGCTCATTGCCGACGAGGTGCAAAGCGGCTTCGGGCGCACCGGCAAGCTGTTTGCGATGGAGCACTACCACGCGCAGACCGGCGTGCTGCCCGACCTGCTGACCAGCGCCAAGTCGCTCGCCGCGGGGCTGCCGCTGTCGGCCGTCACGGGCCGCGCCGAGATCATGGACGCCCCGGCGCCGGGCGGGCTCGGGGGCACTTATGCGGGCAACCCGCTCGCGGTGGCCGCCGCGCACGCGGTGATCGAGGTCATGCACGAAGAAAAACTCCCCGAGCGCGGTGCGCGGCTGGGCGCGCAGCTGCAGGCGCGGCTCCAGGCCGTGCGCGCGCAGGTGCCGCAGATCGCCGAGGTGCGGGGCCTCGGCGCCATGGTGGCGGCCGAGCTGCGCGACCCCGCAACCGGCGCCGCCGACGCCGAATTCACGCGCCGCGTGCAGGCCGAGGCGCTGGCGCGCGGGCTGATTCTGCTCAGCTGCGGCACCGAGGCGAACGTGCTGCGCTTTCTGTTCCCGCTGACCATCCCCGACGCGCTGTTTGCCGAAGGGCTGGACCTCCTCGAAGCGGCGCTGCGCGCGGCATGAACTGTTTCCGCGCGCCGCCTGAGACACCTTGGCAAAAAACAAGCAAAAAAGCCATTAAGCCAAGGTGTATCAAGCGCAAGCAGCTACTATTTTTGTAGATTGCGCCGGATCACCACGGGCTTGCCGCCCAGGCGCCGCTTGCACATCCAGTGCGACAGGGCCGAGTCGAGGTAGTCGGCATGGCCCGGAAACCAGTTGGCGAGTGCCTGCGCGAGCGAGCGGCACACATCGCTGCGGCCTTGCGCGAGCACTTCGCGCACTTCGTGCACCGACTTCATCACCGCCGCATGCTCGTCGGCATGGCAGCCGCGCGCCGGGAAGTTGGTTTCTTCCATCCAGGCTTCCTCCTCACTGAAATGCCTTTGCGCATGCTCGGCAAAGGCATCGAGCAGACCTGGTAGGTCGGCATCGGGCGCGGTCTGCAACTGGTGCACGAGGGTCACGAACTCCTCGTGCAGCGCGTCCATGGGGCCGTAGCCAAGCAGATAGGCGTCGCTCCACTGCATGGGTGCAGCGTTGGCGATGGGAGTGTCGGGGGTTGCGGTCGGTGGCATGGTGCTTCCTGAGGTACGCTTTTGCGTGAGGTCGGGGAAAGTGTAGCGCGGCCACTGGTGGGCCAGCGCAAGAAACTGCAGAGCCGCTACCATTGCACCCCCACGGAAAGACCATGCACCCAGCCTTGCAACAGACCATAGACCAGGTGCGCGCCGCAGCCGCGGCGCGCACGCCTTTGCGTCTGCGCGGTGGGGGTACCAAGGATTTTCACGGCCTGGCCGGGCTCGGGAGCTTGCGAGGCGCCGTGCTCGACACGCGCGCACTCGCGGGCATCGTGAGCTACGAGCCGAGCGAACTCGTCGTCACGGCCTGGGCGGGCACGCCGCTGGCGCAACTCGAGGCCGCACTGGCCGAGCGCAGGCAGTGCCTGCCGTTCGAGCCGCCGCACTTCGCCGCGCCCGGTTCTGGCGCCGGGGCCACGGTGGGCGGCATGGTGGCCGCGGGTTTGAGCGGCCCCGCGCGCGTGAGCGTGGGCGCGGTGCGCGACTACGTGCTGGGCCTGCACCTGGTCAACGGCCGGGGCGAGGTGCTGTGCTTTGGCGGGCAGGTGATGAAGAACGTCGCGGGTTACGACGTCTCGCGCCTCATGGCCGGCGCCTGGGGTACGCTGGGTGTGATCACGCAGCTGAGCCTCAAGGTCTTGCCCGTGGCGCCGGCCGAGGCCACGCTGCGCTTTGCCTGCACCCAGGCCGAGGCCTTGCAGCGCGTGCTCGACTGGGCGCGCCAGCCCCTGCCGCTCAACGCGAGCAGCTGGGTGCCTGTGGATCACGCTGGTGGTGACGCTGGCAACGGCGATATGCAGCGGCAGCCGGGTTGCCTGCATGTGCGCCTGCGCGGCGCCGCGGCGGCGGTCGAGGAGGCCTGCCGCGCGCTGGGCGGAGAGCGGCTCGATGCGCAGGAAGCGGCTGCGCATTGGCAGGGCTGCCGCGAGCAGACCTTGCCCTGGTTTGCCGCGCGCGCACCCACGCATGCGCTGTGGCGCCTGTCGCTGCCGGCGACGGCGCCGGTGCTCGCCTTGCCTGCAGCGGCCAGCGCGCCGCTGCTCGAATGGCACGGCGCGCTGCGCTGGGTGCAAGCGCCGCTGGCAGACGCTGCGGTGCTCGTCGAGGCTGCACGGGCCGTGGGCGCAAGTGCATCAATTTTCAGAGCGCCTAGCGCAGGTGGATATTGCCATCAGGGCCTTTTTGGCGTGCAATCCCCGGCACTGCAAAAAATCCAGGCACGCGTGCGCGCGGCCTTCGATCCGGCGGGCATCTTCAACCCTGGCCGCATGGATCTGCACGGCTAGGAAAGCCCATGCAAACCCAGCTCACCCCCGAATACCGCGCCACGGCTGCAGGCCGCGAGGCCGAGGCCATTTTGCGCAAATGCGTGCACTGCGGCTTTTGCACGGCCACCTGCCCGACTTACCAGCTGCTCGGCGACGAGCTCGACGGCCCGCGCGGGCGTATTTACCTCATCAAGCAGGTGCTCGAAGGCGCCACGCCCACGCGCAAGACGCAGCAGCACCTGGACCGGTGCCTGACCTGTCGCAACTGCGAAAGCACCTGCCCGAGCGGTGTGCAGTACGGCCACCTGATCGACATCGGCCGCCAGCTCGTTGAAGAAAAGGTGCCGCGCCCCGTGGGCGCGCGCGCACTGCGCTGGCTGCTCAAAGAGGGACTGCCTTCGCCGCTGTTCGCGCCCGCGCTCAGGCTCGGGCAGGCGCTGCGCCCCTTGCTGCCCGCGGCGCTGCGCGCCAAGGTGCCACCTGTGCAGTCTGCCGGCACCTGGCCCACGCGCACGCACGCGCGCAAGGTGCTGCTGCTGGCCGGCTGCGTACAGCCCGCGCTGCTGCCCAATATCAACGCGGCCACGGCGCGCGTGCTCGATGCTGCGGGCCTGCAGACCGTACTGGCTCCCGAGGCAGGCTGCTGCGGCGCGGTGAAGTTCCACCTCAATGACCAGGAGGGCGGCAAGGCGCAGATGCGCGAGAACATAGCCGCCTGGTGGCCGTGGGTTGAGCCCGAAGGAGGGCAAGGCGGGGTGGAGGCCATCGTCATCAACGCTTCGGGCTGCGGCCTCATGGTCAAGGAGTATGGCTATCACCTGCGCGATGACCCCGCCTACGCCGACAAGGCCGCGCGCATCAGCGCGCTCGCGCGCGACTTGAGCGAGCTCTTGCCCGACCTGGTGCCGCGCCTGCAAGCGCGCATGCAGGGCGCAGATCGGGCGCGCGCGGCGCTCTACGCCTACCACCCGCCGTGCACGCTGCAGCACGGCCAGCAGCTGCGCGACGTGGTCGAGACGCAACTGGCCGCGCTGGGCCTGCGCCTGCAGCGCGCGCCCGCCGAGGCGCACTTGTGCTGCGGTTCGGCGGGCACCTATGCGCTGCTCGAGCCGAAAATCGCGCAGTCGCTGCGCGACCGCAAGCTCGGCCAACTGCAGACGCTGCAACCCGCGGCCATCCTGAGCGCCAACGTCGGCTGCATCACACACCTGCAAAGCGGCACCGAGCTGCCCGTGCGCCATTGGGTCGAACTGCTCGACGAATGCCTGTCCTGACCACAAACGCCTCGTGCCGTAGAAAATGAAAATGGCCGCCCCCATCCGACACCATGCCTGAACAAGAACTCCAAGCCCCTACCGCCCAGCCACCGCTCCCCGTGCAGGACATGGCCGGGATGCCCGAAGCCGCCCAGACGAGCAAGGCGGATGCCGCGCCCGAGGGTCCCGCCGCCCCTGAAACGCGCAGCAACGCCGGCGCGCAGGTCCCCATGGCGCAACCCGACATGCTGCAAGCAACAGTGCCTGGCGAAGAAGCCGCCGCGCAGCGCCAAGGCCGTGCGCGCCATCGGCGGCGCAAGCCGGCAGGGCGCACCGGGGCGGGAACACCCGCGCAGGCCCCGCAAGCGCGCGCAAGTGCCGATGGCCCTGCGCAAGCGGCGGCACTGTCGTCCACGTCTGCGTCTGCGCCTGCGCCAGGACAGCAAGCCGCTACCCGCACGCCGCGCCGCACGCACCCCGTGCTCGAGCAGCTCGCCGCGCTCTATCCGCAGCTCTTCGGCGCCGTGTTCCGTCCGCTCAAGCGCGGCATTTTTCAGGACCTGACCGCCGCGCACCCCGACGCCTTCGACCGCGCCGCGCTCAAGGAGGCGCTGGGCCTGCACACGCGCTCCACGCGCTATCTGCACAGCGTGGCCGCGGGCGGCAAGCGTTATGACCTCGCGGGCCAGCCAGTCGAAGACCTGGCGCCCGAGCATGTCTTGCATGCGCTGCTCGAGGTGCACCGCCGCCGCCAGGCGCGCGCCGGCGCCGATGCTGCGGCCACGGCAGACGCCAAGGATCAGCTGCGCCGGCGCATGGTGGCAGCCTTCGAGGCTTCAGGCCTCACGCGCGAGGCCTACATCGAGCGCGTGCGCAGCCGCGACGAGGCCGCCAACGCTTTGCTCGAAGAGGCCCTGGCCGAATGGGCGGCGCGCAACGCCAAGGACGAGGCCTTGCTGCGCGCCTTCGAGGCCAGCGCCGCCAGCCAGGCCAGCGCCGCCAGCCAGGCCAGCGCCGCCGCGCCAACGCCAGAAACCCAGCGCCGCGCCGAAGCGCAGTTTGCCGCGATGTACGGGCTCGAGCCGCGCAGCGTCACGCAAGCGCTCACGCGCGCACGCCGCGCCCGAAAAGCCAAAGCGGGTTAGCGGCTCGATGTAGCTCGCCGTTTTGATGCGGGCTTGCGAGTCGCATCCGTGATGGAGCCTGGCCGCTCCGCAAGGCGCCCTGTAAGGTACTTATGCAAGACGCTGGCAATTAACGTTTGGTACGGCACCCCCCTCTTCCAGGGCCTTCACCTGAATATCGTTAAGGTCGCCAGAAGACAGGCGGATATTGACCCTCCGATCCTTGATGGCAGTAGCACGCGCGGCAGCTTTGAACTTGGCAAGTTCGGCCTTCGTTGCAACAGATTTCAGTTGGTTTTTCTCGAAGGCGCTCAGCACTTCGAGTTCGTACTCATCAATTTTCGGCATCTGGCTCACCTTGATTCAGATAGTCCCGAGTAGCCTTGCGGCTCGGAATCAGGGTCTTGAGGAAGAAGTAATCTTCCTCCTCGACGAACGGCACCAAGTAGGCGTAGTTGTCGCACGAGACGACAAGAACGCGCTGCCTTGGATATTTCAACTGGTTCGGATGGGCCAGGATGTCCAGCAACCCGCCGGACTCGATGGCGACCACTATGCGCTCAAAAGAATTACCCCGCTCCGACGCGAGCGCTTCATTCTTCTCGGCGTCAGTGCGTATCGTGGCGCGCGGTGTGCAGCAGCTGCTCCATCTCGGCGCCGTAGCGCCTGCAGTTGTGCGCGTGCCAGCGCTGGATCAGCCACATCAGCCCCGCCACGGCGACGCCGAAGGCCGTGATGGCGCCAAACACCGACAGCCCCAGCTTGAGCGACAGGCTGTAGAACGCCCCCAGCCCGAGGATGCTGGCCTGCTCGTTGAAGTTCTGCACGGCAATCGAGCGCCCGGCGCCCATGAGTTTGTGTCCGCGGTGCTGCAGCAGCGCGTTCATGGGCACCACCAGAAAGCCGCCGAGCGCGCCGAGCAGCACCAGGTACGGCAGCGCCAGGCCAATGTGGTGGATGAAGATGATCAGCACCAGCAGCACGCCCATGCCTATGCCCAGCGGCAACACATGGGTGGCCTGGTCCAGGCGCATGCGCGCCGAGGCCGCCACGGCTCCCGCGGCCGTGCCCAGCGCCACCACGCCCGTGAGCGAAGAAGCCTGTGAGGTGTCGTAGCCCAGCGCGACGGCCGCCCAGGCCAGCACGATGTATTTGAGGTTGCCACCCACGCCCCAGAACAGCGTGGTCGTGGCCAGCGTGATCTGGCCGAGCTTGTCGCGCCACAGGCGCAGGTTGCAGTCCCAGAAGTCGGGCAGCAGCGCCAGGGTAGTTTGCAGCACGCTGTGCGCCTGGTGCTGGCGCAGCGCGCGCATTTCCACGCCCGTGTGCGGAATGCGCGTGTTGAACCAGGCTGCAAGCGCGTACACGATGATCAGTGCCGCGATGGCCGACTCGGCGGGGGTGTTCACGCCAGTGTCGATGAACGGAAAGTCGAACTGCAGCAGCCAGCGCGACAAATGCGGCCCCACGAGCTGCCCGCCCAGCACCACGCCCAGGATGATGGAAGCGATCGTGAGCCCCTCTATCCAGCCGTTGGCGCGCACCAGTTGCGAATGCGGCAGCAGCTCGGTGAGGATGCCGTACTTGGCGGGCGAATACGCCGCGGCCCCCAGCCCGACGATGGCGTAGGCCAGCAGCGGGTGCGAGCCGAACAGCATCAGCAGGCAGCCCAGCACCTTGATCGCATTGCTCAGGAACATCACCCGCCCCTTGGGCAGGGCATCGGCAAAGGCGCCCACGAATGGTGCCAGCACCACGTAAAACAGCGCGAACATGGGCACCAGTGCAGCGCGCTCCCACTCGGGGGCGCCGTTGCTGCGCAGCAGTTCCACGGCGGCGACGAACAAGGCATTGTCGGCCAGCGAGCTGAAAAACTGCGCTGCCATGATGGTGTAGAAACCGCGCTTCATTGCAGGAAAGAAAATGTCGCTGGCCAGCGCATGGGGTGAAAGTTCAGTCGCGGCGGGTTATATCACGGCCCCTTCGCCGCGCTGCCCGCGCTGCCAAAATTGCCGGCTACTGCTGGCGCACGTCACGAACCTCCAAACTATGCCACGCCCCATCCACGCCACCATCCACACCTGCGCCCTGCGCAACAACCTGGAGCGCGTGCGCCAAGCCGCGCAGGACGCCAAAGTCTGGGCCGTCGTCAAGGCCAACGCTTACGGCCACGGCATCGAGCGCGTCTATGCCAGCCTGCGCGCCGCCGACGGTTTTGCGCTGCTCGACCTGGCCGAGGCCGAGCGCCTGCGCGCGCTGGGCTGGCGCGGCCCCATTCTGCTGCTCGAGGGCGTGTTCGAGCCGCGCGACCTCGAACTTTGCTCGCGCCTGGGTTTGTGGCATGTGGTGCATTGTGACGAGCAGATCGACATGCTCGCCGCGCACAAGACGCAGCAGCCGCACCATGTGTGGCTCAAGCTCAACTCGGGCATGAACCGCCTGGGCTTCACGCCGCAGCGCTACCGCAGCGCCTGGGCACGGCTCAATGCGCTGCCGCAGGTCGATGAAATCGGCCATGTCACGCACTTCAGCGACGCCGACGGGCCGCGCGGCATCGCGCACCAGGTCGAGGCCTTCCATGCGGCTACGCTGGACTTGCCGGGCGAGCGCAGCCTGGCCAACAGCGCCGCGACACTGCGCCACGCCAGCGCCGCGCAGGTGCGCGCCGACTGGGTGCGCGCGGGCATCGCCTTGTATGGCAGCGCGCCCGACCACCCCGAAGGCCGCACCGCGCACTGGGGCCTGCAGCCCGCGATGACGCTGGCCACGCGCCTGATTGGCGTGCAGCAGCTGGCGGCCGGCGACAGCGTGGGCTATGGCTCGTGCTTCGTCGCCCCCGCACCCATGGCCATAGGCGTGGCTGCGTGCGGCTATGCCGACGGCTACCCGCGCCACGCCGAAACCGGCACACCCGTGCTCGTCGAAGGTGTGCGCACGCGCCTCGTGGGGCGCGTGAGCATGGACATGCTCGCGGTCGATCTGGAGCCCGTGCGGGCCGCAGGCGTGCACGCGGGTTTCGGCAGCGAGGTCACGCTCTGGGGACAGGCAGCGCATGGCGGCGCGATCCTGCCCATAGACGAAGTCGCGCACGCCGCGGGCACGATCGCCTACGAGCTCATGTGTGCGCTCGCGCCGCGCGTGCCCGTGGCGGATTGAGAGGCCGGCTGCATCGCGCGGCGCCATGCATCCCTGCGAGCGCCGCATGGTTGAGGCGTGGACAATGGGCCCAGAAACACGACGGCACAGGCACTTGCCGCTGCCGAATCGTTATTTCTACAATACCACCCCTATGCACCACTCGCATCGCATGAATTCCTACGGGCTGACGCTTGCGCCCTCCAAGCGCCGTCGGTTCGATATGCGGTTGCGCCATTGTGGGCCGCCGCACGTTGGCTGAACTTCTTTTCGACGTTCCTGCCACATGTGGAGTCCCCATGAAGTCATTTAGCCCCCCCTTCGCTTCGTTGACCTGCGTTTTGCCAGGGCAACCTTGATGAAACAGCTCATCGCGGCCGTGCTGCTGCTGATGCTAGGCGGTGCCTTGTGCCTGTTACCCGCAAGCAACCGGCTGCGCGCGAGCTTGGGGCTTGCATCGCAGGCCTTGGCGACCTTGCTGGTGTGGTCGGCCGTGTTTCCCGTGATGTTCGGCGCTCCCGGCCAGACGCTGCAATTGCCCTGGAGCTATCCCATGGGGGCGCTGCACTTCCATCTGGACGCGCTGGGCGCCTTTTTTCTGAGCTGGTCCCTGCCCATGACGCTGCTTGGCGGCGTCTATGCCGTAGGGTACATGCGCAAATACTTCGACAGTCCGCGGCATCTGGGCGTGCATTTCGGGCTGTTGAACATGGTTTCGCTGTCGTTCATCCTGGTCTATACCGGCGAGCATGCGGTGACGTTTTTGCTGGGATGGGAAATTGCGGCGCTTTCGGCCTGGTTGCTGGTGATCTGGGACTACACCAACCAGAAGGTGCGCTTTGCCGGTTTCAATTACCTGGTGTCCACCCATGTGGGGCTGATTTTTCTGGTGGCGGCGGTGATGATCCTCTACACCCATACCCAGTCATGGTATTTGGACGATTTTGGCGACTGGATGCGGCAAAACCCGGGCAGTGTGCGCAATACCGTGTTTTTGCTGCTCGTGACCAGCTTCGGCTTGAAGGCGGCATTTTTTCCATTCCACTCCTGGCTGCCGCGTGCGCATGCGGCAGCGCCCGCGCATGTATCGGCGTTGATGTCCGGCGTCATCCATAAGGCGGGGCTCTATGCGCTGGTGCATTTTCTGGCCATTTCGGGACGGCCGGACGAATGGATGGGCTGGTTTTTGCTGGCCTTTTCGGCTACTTCGGCGGTGGTGGGCGGCCTCTATACCACGGGGCAGCGCGACCTGAAGCGCCTGCTGGGCTATTCGTCGACGGAGAACGTGGGCATCGCCGGCATGGGTTTCGGGCTGGGCTGCCTGGGCCTGAGCTGGAGCCAGCCCGCCTTGGTGGTGCTGGGTTTTGGCGGCGGCTTGCTGCATGTGCTCAACCATGCATTTTTCAAGTGCCAGCTGTTTTATGCCGCCGGCTGCGTCTATCAGGCCAAGCAGGTGGTCGATATCGAGCGCCTGGGCGGGTTGTTTGCACGCATGCCTGTGACGGCGCTGTGTTTCCTCATCGGCGGGGTGGCCATTTCTGCGCTGCCACCGTTCAACGGCTTTGCCAGCGAATTTCTGCTCTATTCCGGCCTGCTGGGGCAGGGCAGCCCTTCTCTTGGCGCTCAGCTGGTGCTGGTGCTGGCGGCAGCGGCATTGGCTTTCGTGGGGGCGCTTTCGGTACTGAGCATGACCCGTGCCTATGGCGTGGTGTTTTTGGGCAGTGAGCGCGATACCAGCTTGGCGCCGAGCCAGGAAGCGAGCGCCTGGATGTTGGCTCCGATGGGCATCCATGCGGCGGGCAGCGTGCTGCTGGGCGTGGCGCCGGGGCTCGGTTTTGCCCTGGTGGCGGCGCCTGTCGCGCAGTTCCTGCAAGCTGCGCCAAGCCCTGCGGACGTGGCGGCGCTGCACGCGGCGGCGCAGACCCTGAACCACGTTGGCATCTTTTGTGCCGTCCTGGCGATTGTGGTGCTGGCGGTGTTCTGGCTGCGCGAGCGGCTGCTGCCTGACCGGCCCCTGCAAAGTGCCACCTGGGGGTGCGGCTACGGCGCGCCGCACGCACGCATGCAATACACCGGCGCCGGTTTTTCTGTCGACTTCATCACGCACTTCAAAAACATCGTGCTCATGCTCAAGCGCCAGAAGGCGCCCAGGGCTTATTTTCCGGACGACAGCTACGTGGTTGTCGATTGTGTCGATGCCGTCGAAAGACGCCTGTACGCGGTGATCGCCCAAGGGGATGCCTCTGCGAGCGACATTTCCGAAAAAATGCACGAGGACGATCCCCGCCTGGCTTTTGCCGCGGGGCTGGCCGCCATCGTGGTGATTGCCGCGCTGGTGGTGCTGGCCAACGGAGCGCTGCCATGACGCCGCTGGCTTTTGCTGCGCTGGCGCTGGTGCACGGGGCGCTGGTGCTGCTCATGCCCATCGTGCTCACAGGGGTGATCAACCGCACCAAGTCGTGGTGGGCGGGACGCAAGGGGCCACGGCTGCTGCAGACGGCGTCGGACTTGCGGCGGCTGCTGCGCAAGCGTCCCGTGGTCAGTAGCGTAGCCAGCCCATTGTTTCGGAGCGGGGCCTATGTCGTATTGGTGTGCAACCTGGTGGCAGCGGCCATGGCACCCATGCTGGGTGCCTTTGCTCCGCTGCAGTTTGCCTACGACTTCATCGCGGTGGCTTACACGCTGGGGCTGGCGCGCTTGGCGCTCATGGTTTCTGCCATGGATGTGGGCAGTTCCTTCGAAGGCATGGGGGCCGCACGCGAGGCGGCGTTTTCGGCGTTTGCTGAGCCGGCCCTGTTTTTGCTGTTCGGCACGCTGCTTGCAGCCACGGGTCTGAGCAGTTTCGCTGGCCTGATCGGGCATGTGCACCATACGCCGCATTACTTGCTGGTAGTACCGCTGGCCCTTGCGCTGCTCGTCTTGCTGCAGACCGAGGCCGCGCGTGTGCCCGTCGATGATCCGCTCACCCATCTGGAGCTGACCATGATCCATGAGGTGATGATCCTCGATCACAGCGGCCCCGAGCTGGCGGCCATGCAGTACGCCGCAGGCCTGAAGATGACGCTCTACGCTGGCTTGTTGGCCGCGCTGCTCAACCCGCTGGATGTGCGCGTCGAGCCGTTCGCGGCAACGCTGGCATCCATGGGTCTGATGCTGCTGGTGGCCTGTGTGGTGGGCTGCATCGAAGCGCTCACCGCCCGGCTGGCCATGCGCTGGGTGCCGCGCTATGTGCTGCTGGCCGCGGCTGCCGCGTTGCTGGGCATGCTGCTGGTATGGTGGCTTGCCGTTGGCGCGAGGGGGTGAGAATGGACGAGAGATTGCCGCTGATTCTTTTCCTGCTGGCCACCGTGATTCCACCGTTTTTCGGCAAGGTGGGAGCCACCCCCGCCTGGCTGGGCCTGCAAGGGCTGGCCATGGGCTGGATCAGCCTCACGCAGCACCATGCGCTGAGCGCCCATGCTTTGGCGGTCGGTCTGGAGGTGCTGCTGGTGCGTGCCTTGCTGGTGCCGACCCTGTTGCGCCGCGCCCTGGTTGGATCGGCTGCCGCACACGAAGACCTGATGCCCTCGAATCTGTTGATCTGGGGCGTGGCCCTGGCCTTGATCATTCTGGCGTTCAAGTTTGGCGACGGCGCGCGTGCCGACGTGCGTGCTCTGACCTTGGGCGTGGTGGCGGCCACCGGCACGATGGCGTTTTTGCTGCTGTCCACCAACCGCGCGCCGGTCGCCCAACTGGTGGCGCTGCTGTTCATGGAAAACGCGCTGGCGTTGTTCGAGTCCCTGATGTCCGAGCCCTGGTCCGTGCCTGTGCACCTGGGCGTCAGCGGCTTGTATGTGGGCACCGTGGTGGTCGGAGTATGGCTGGTGCGCGCACAGGCTGCGCCCGACCCCGGGGCTTCGGCTTGTGCGGCTTCGGATGACGCAGTGGCGAGGGAGCCATGAATACGGCCATAGACAGTGCACAACGCCATGCTCCTGTGACGCTGGCGGCGTCATCCTCCGGCAGTGCGCGTGGCAGCAATTGGGCGCCGCTGGCGCTGGTCGGCATCGCGCTGTTGCTTTGGCTGGCTTCCATGGCGGTGTTCCTTGTGTTCCCGCTGGAAGCATTGCCGCGGTATTTTGCGCGGCGCTATCTGGTGCTCGACGCCACCTCGCTGCTGTTCATCGGGGTGGTGAACACCGTGTTTCTCGGGATCAGCGTGTACCTTTTTTCGCGCCGGCGCACCTCGGCCCGGCTGGCGCGCGACTTTCTGCCAAGAGCCGCACTGTCGCTGCTGTTCATGCTCGTGACCAACCTGGCGGTGCTGTCCAACCACCTGATCGTGTTGTGGACTTTGCTCGAGCTCAGCACCTTGTGCGCCGCGCCGCTGGTGGCGCGAGGGGATACGGCTCTGCCCAAGGCCGTGGCCTGGCGTTTTGTGCTGTATTCGGCCATGAGCCTGTCGCTCACCTTCATGGGCTTCATGTGCCTGACGCAGTCGGCCGCTTTGCGCGGTGTCGATATCGACTTCGCCGTCGATGCGCTGGGCCAGGCACTCAGCCCCACGGGCGATGGCTGGCAGCATCTGGGGCTGGCGTTCATGGTTTTTGGCCTGGGCGGCAAACTGGGGCTGGCGCCGCTGTATAGCTGGCTGCCGGAAACCTACGAAACTGCACCCACCAGCACCAGCGCCCTGCTGGCAGCGGTGCAATTCAATATCAGCATGGTGGCGGTATTTCGCATTCTGCAGGTGTGCCGCGGTGTGGATACCAGCTTCGTGGCGCAGGAGCTGCTGGTCATGGGCTATTTGTCGCTGGTGGTGGCGGCCGTCAAAGTGATGGCGGTGCGCAATTACAAACGCCTCATTGCCTATGCGTGTATCAGCTCGTCCGGGGTCATCGCGCTGGGGCTGTCGGTGGGCCAAGCGGCCGCCTACGGTGTGGTGCTGTACGTGGTGAGCAATGCCTTCGTCAAGGCCTTGCTGTTCCTGACCGCCGGGCGGCTGCGCGCCACCTACGGCACCAATGACGTTGCGGCACTGAGCGGCGTCATCCGCATCCTGCCTTTTTCCGGGTCCCTGTTTACCGTGGGGATTTTTGCCTTGCTGGGCTTTCCACCTTTTGCCGGTTTTCTGGCGGAAATGCTGACCCTCTCGGGCATCGTCCAGGCGGGAAACCTGATGGCGTTCACACTGATGTGCGTGATGCTGACGGTGATCTTTGTGGCCACGGGGCGCTGTGTCTTTCCCATGCTTTGGGGTGCGCCCAGCCGCGAGGTGCCGACGGCGCACGAACCCAGGCTGACCACCGTGCCCAAGCTGGGCTTCGTGGCCATCCTGACCATGCTCGGCACCTACACGCCCGAACCGTTCACCCGACTGCTGCGGGCCGTGGCACAGTCGATCGGAGGGTAGTCGCCATGCCTGCGCACGCATTTTTGTCACCCTGGACGCTGAAGGCGCTGCGCGACATACCGCTGCAGGCGCTGCCTGATTTTGCGCAGAGTTGTACGCAGCGGCTGGCGGCGGGAGAGCGGTTGGTGACTTTGTTCGGACGGCCTGCATGCGCCGGCGAACCCGAGGATTGCGTTCTTACCGCCGTCTTTCAGCCGGCACAGGGGCCGCTGGAGGTACTGCGTGGCACGGCGCGAGGCGGCGCGCGCTACCCCAGTCTGACTTGCGCGCATCCTGCGGCGCAGATGTATGAGCGCGAACTGTGGGAGCAAACCGGTCTGCTCCCAGAAGGGCATCCCTGGCTCAAGCCGGTGCGTTTCGAGGGCGCTCGCCAGCAGCGCATGGCGGACTACCCGTTTTTCCAGGTGCGCGGGCACAGCGTGCACGAGGTGGGGGTGGGCCCGATTCATGCGGGCGTGATCGAACCCGGCCACTTCCGCTTCATGTGCCTCGGTGAAACGGTGTATCACCTGGAAGTCCAGCTGGGCTACCAGCACCGCGGCGTCGAAGCAATGCTGCTGCACCGCCCGGCCTGGACGCTGGCGCCTTTGCTGGAATCCGTCTGCGGGGATTCCGTCGTCGCCTATGCCTGGGGCCATTGCGCAGCCATCGAGGCGTTGAGTGGTCGCAGCGTGGGCTGGGGCACGGCGCTGTCGCGCGCCGTGGCGCTGGAGCTCGAGCGCGTGGCGATGCATGTCGCCACCCTTGGGGGCCTGGCCACGGACATTGCCTTTCTGCAGGGCGGCAGTACCTATGGCCGCTTGCGCACGGCGATCATCAACGCCACCCAGCGCGTCTGCGGCAACCGCTTCGGCCGCGGCTGGATCCGGCCGGGACGCTCCAGCGTACTGAGCGACGCATTGCGCGAGGACCTGGTGCAGACCTTGCGCGCTTTCGCCGTCGACTTTGCGCAAATCAATGAACGCATGCGCACGGCGCGCAGCGTCACAGCGCGCTGCCTCGGTGTGGGGACGGTCAGCACGCAGGCAGCGCGTGACCTGGGCCTGCTCGGTGTGGTGGCGCGCGCCAGCGGCGTGGCGCAGGATGTGCGCACCGAACTGCCGGGGCCGGTATATGGCGCTGCGCCTTTGTCCCTGGTGACCGAACCGCAGGGCGACTGCTGGGCGCGCGTGCTCCTGCGTATGCGCGAAGCGGAGCAGTCCGTCGCCTGGCTGTTGCGGGTGCTGGAGGAGGGCATGCCGGAGGGCGCAGAAGACGACCAGGGCATCACGGATGCTTCTTCCTTTGCAGCAGCGCCGCCGGCGCTGCAGCCCGAGGCCTTGTGCGTTTCGCTGACGGAAGGCGCGCGCGGGCCGGTGGTGCAGGTGCTGGAGACCGGCGCTGGCGGAGAGCTGCGCCATTACAAGGTGCAAGACCCCTCGCTGGCCAATTGGTACGGGCTCGCACTGGCCGTGCGTGACAACGCGATTTCCGACTTTCCCCTGTGCAACAAGAGCTTCGACCTCTCGTATTGCGGCAACGATCTATAAAGTCCCATGTTCAAATCTCTCGCCGTCCGAAGATCCCAGGGCACGCAATACATTGCCGATTTGCGCGCGGCGCAGGCCGCAGGCTTTCGCGGCAAGCCCGTCATCGGCGAAGCCGCATGTGCTGCCGGCTGCTCGGCTTGCGTGTCGGTGTGTCCGAGCCAGGCGCTGGCGCTGGAGCCGGTGCAGGTCGATCTGGGGCGCTGCGTGCTCTGTGGCGACTGCGCCGCCGTCTGCCCCAGCGGCAAGATCGGTTTCAGCAGCGATGTCAAACTGGCCGCCACGCAGCGCTCCGGCTTGGTGCTGAGCGCCGCGCGCCCCGACGTGGATCCGGTGCAGGTGTCCGCGGCATTGCATAGTCGCTTCGGCCGCTCGCTCAAGCTGCGTTCGGTCTCGGCAGGTGGCTGCAACGGCTGCGAGATGGAAATCAACGCGCTGGGCAACGTCAACTTCGATCTGGGCCGCTACGGCATCGACTTTGTGGCCTCCCCCCGGCACGCGGATGGCCTGGTGCTGTCGGGGCCGCTGACGCGCAACATGGCGCAGGCGCTGCAGCTGTGCTGGGACGCCATGCCAGAGCCCAAGCTGCTCATCGCTGTCGGGGCCTGCGCGATCTCGGGCGGTGTATTCGCGCAAAGCGCGGCCCTCGATCGGCAGTTTCTGGAGCGCATCCAGCCCACGCTGTATGTGCCCGGCTGCCCGCCGCACCCGCTCACTTTCATCTGCGGCATCCTGGATTTGCTCGGCATTCCTTGAGAGCGTGCCCGAAATAGGCGCTACACCCCGCGCGCACGCTCGGCCCGAAAGCGCGCACGAAAGGCGCTGAATTCGCCGGCTTCGAGCGCGCTGCGCATCTCCTGCATGAGCTGCAGGTAGTAGTGCAGGTTGTGGATGGTGCACAGCATGGGGGCGAGCATTTCGCCGCAGCGGTCCAGGTGGTGCAGGTAGGCGCGGCTGAAGCCCGTGCGCCCGCCCTCGTCCCAGGACACGCCCGAGGCGCCCGCGCAGGCCTCGCAGCGGCAGCTGGTGTCGAGCGGGCGCGGGTCGCTCTTGTGGCGTGCGTTGCGGATTTTCAGGTCGCCGTAGCGCGTGAACAGCGTGCCGTTGCGCGCGTTGCGCGTGGGCATCACGCAGTCGAACATATCGACGCCCTGCGCCACGCCCTCGACCAGGTCTTCGGGCGTGCCCACGCCCATGAGGTAGCGCGGCTTGTGCGCGGGCAGGCGGTGCGGCGTGTGCGCCATGATGCGCAGCATGTCCTCCTTGGGCTCGCCCACGCTCACGCCGCCCACGGCGTAGCCGGGCAAGTCCAGCGCGACGAGCGCGGCGAGCGACTCTTCGCGCAGGTGCTCGAACATGCCGCCTTGCACGATGCCAAACAGCGCGTTGCGGTTTTGCAGCCGCGCAAACTCCTCCTGGCTGCGGCGCGCCCAGCGCAGGCTCAGCTCCATCGAGGCGCGCGCCTCGCGCTCGGTGGTGATATGCCCTTTGGTCTCGTAAGGCGTGCACTCGTCGAACTGCATCACGATGTCGCTGTCGAGCACGGTCTGTATCTGCATGCTGATTTCGGGCGAGAGAAAGAGCTTGTCACCGTTCACGGGGCTCGCAAAATGCACGCCCTGCTCGGTGATCTTGCGCATCTCGCCCAGGCTCCAGACCTGAAAACCGCCCGAGTCGGTCAGGATGGGCTTGTGCCAGTTTTCAAAAGCGTGCAGGCCGCCGAAGTTGCGCAGCACGTCCAGCCCCGGGCGCATCCACAGGTGAAAGGTGTTGCCCAGGATGATTTGCGCGCCCATGGCGTGCAGGCTTTGCGGCAGCACGCCTTTGACGGTGCCGTAGGTGCCCACGGGCATGAAGATCGGGGTTTCGACGACGCCGTGGTGCAGCGTCAGGCGGGCGCGGCGCGCGTGGCTCGCGGGGTCGGTGGCAAGGAGGTCGAATTGCAGCATGGGGGCGCATTGTCCCAGAGCGGCGGGCCTGCCGCGCCCTGCCGCTACACTGCCGTGATCGGCAAACTTGGAAAGAATGCAATGAAGATTTTGATAGCAGTCGATGGCTCGGAACTCTCGCTCGACGCCGTGCACCACGGGCTCGCGCTGCTGCGCGCGGGCCTGCGCGCGAGCTTCGTGCTCGCTCATGTGCAGGAGCCGGCCTCGCTCTATGAACTCGTCACGACGCGCGACCCGGACCTGATCGCGGCTGCCGCGCGCGAGGCCGGCATGGACCTGACGGCCCCGGCGCGTGCGCTGCTCGATGCGGCTGCGGTCGAATACACGACCGAAATCCGCATGGGTGCGGCTGCGAACACGCTCGTGGACATCCTCGAAGAAACGGCTTGCGATCTTGCGCTCGTGGGCGCACGCGGGTTGGGCGGCTTGCGTGGCGCTTTGCTGGGCTCGGTGTCACAGGCGCTGGTACACGAAAGCCCGGTGCCCGTGACCATCGTCAAACACGCGCCGCAGGAGGAATGACGGCGCAGTGATCGGTATCTGACAGTCAGTGCGCGCTGGTTTTCAGGCTGCCTTGCGATAGTGTGCGTACGACTCGGCAGGGCGCTGGAATTTGCCGTGCGGCAGGCTGCCCAGGCGCTGCAGCAGGCGCCGGCAGTAGCCCTGGATGCGCAGGCACTTGTTGATTTCGTCCACGGGCAGCGGCCCCGAGACCACGACCAAATCGTCGGCTACGTCAGGCGCGCCCGCGGCGCGCAGGCGCCGGCGCGCCATGCTGGCCCACGAGAGGATGCGCGTGGGGCTGCCATGCTGGTGCAATTGCCCCGTGTGGCGATCGAAGGCCAGGGCAACCGACTCTGTCTTGAGCCGGAAGCGGCGCTCGCCCGTGGCGGCGCTGGGCGCATCACGCAGGTCGTACAGGTAATAGCTGCCGGCCTTGAGTTGGTATTGCATGTCCATGGCGTGTTCCTCTGGCGAGGCATTTTGCGGCTTGTGGTGCGCGCCTATCCTGGGAATAACGCGGGGAAGCAGGGGTTTTTTGTAACGATTTTCAGCTGGACTTACGCAAACAAGGATGCAGCGAGGCGTTTTGCCATGGAGCGAACGCCTTGCCCAACCCCGATTTGCGTCAGTCGTGTTCAGAAATCGACCAGGCTCACGCCCAGGCTCAGCACCGTGCGCTTGCGGTTGTAGTCCACCAGGCTGTCGCCATAGCCGCTGAAGAGCTGCGTGTGCAGGCGCAGATTGCTTTGCTTTCCGCCCAGCGTGTGCAGCCACTCGAGCCGCGCCGAGCCGCGCCAGGCGCTGCCGAAAGAGTTGCGCAGCGTGGCGATGTAGGTGTTGACCTCGTCGGGGTTCCAGGTGGCCTGCAGCTCGGCGCGGCCCACGTAGTTGCTGATGCCGGGGTTGTCGTCGTCGGTGCCACCTTCCCCGAGGCGCCGCCACAGTCGCGCCGTGACGCTCCAGCGGTCGTTGAGCTCCACGCCGGTCATCAGGTAGATGCGGTTCCAGCTGCGCGACAAGGGCAGGGTCTGGCCGTTCGATTGGTGCACCAGCCCCACGCCGCTGTAGCGCCAGCGCCAGCCCCAGGGCAGCTGCGCGTCGGTGGGATAGACATAGACGACTTCGGGCTCATGGTCGGTGTTGCGAAACGGGCGCGAGATGTCGCCGCTGAAGAGCTGCCAGTACGACTGCTGCGTGTAGCCGAACCACAGCGAATCGAGGCGCTGCGCGGCGCCTTGCGTGAGCAGCCCTTGCGCGAGCTTGGTGCGCACCGACAGCTGCAGGCGCATCTCGGTGCGCCGGTAGTTGATGGGCGCAGCCGTGTGATCCGGTGCCGGGGAACTGGGCTGGTCGTTCACGGTGTCCGCGCCGACCACCGAAACGCTGATGGGCCGGTAGCCGCGAAAGCGGAACACGCCGCAGCTCGAACCTGGTTCGAGCTCCCAAAAGCGCGCGAGCAGGCTGTAGCGCGTGTCGCGGCAGCCATCGACTTGCACGAGGATGGGCTCGGACGCTGGCGGCAGGTCTGCCGGGGTGGGAGTGGTGGTGGCGGTAGTGGCGGTAGTGGCGGTAGTGGCGGTAGTGGCGGTAGTGGCGGTAGTGGCGGTAGTGGCGGTAGTGGCAGTGCCTGCCGTGCCTGTCGCGGCGTTGGTCGGGGGCGATCCTGGGGGCGCCGCAGCGGCCTGCGTGGGTGCGGACTGCCAAGCCTGCTGGCCCGCCCATTGGTCGAAGCAGGCCAGGCGCGCGGCGTCGCCTGGCAAGGTGGTGCAGCGTTGCCAGGCGGTGGCGCCCTGGGCGGCGCGCGGCGCAGCGCTCGAGGGCGGCGCGGCAAGCGCCGGTGCAGGCACGGATGCAGGCGCCCGTGCCGGGGTTGGTGCTTCAGGCGTGTTGGCTGGCGTCTGCGCGAGCGCCGTGCCCGAAGCGAGCGCGCAGGCGCAACTGCCTGAAGCGAGCCAGCCGGCCAGCAGGCGCGCCGCGCTCATTCGGGCGCCATCTTGCGCAAGATGAAAGAAATGCTCGTTGGTGGATCGGTGCTGTCGCTGTTCCATGTGCCGCGTATCTCCTTGCCGCAAGTTCCTTCTAGTGTGCTGCCCCGCAAGTAGCTGCACTTAATGAAATCGATGGATTCGCGTTCAGGGCAAGGCGCAAACCGCAGCGATAGCCGTAGCTATCGCGAGGATTTGCAACGCCGCCCTGGGCGCGAAGGCGCGATTTCATGTGCAGTTATTTGCGGGGCAGCACACCAGCACGGTGCCCAGCCAGTTCGCGCTGATGTGCTTGCCGTCGGTGGACTCTTCGAGCGTGAGCTGGCCTTCATCGACGTCACCGGCGAGCAGCACCGTGGTGCCGTCGCGCTGCAGTGTGCCATGCACGCTCTCGCGCAGTTCGGGGTGTGGCGTGAGCTGTAGCAGCACGGGCGCGCTGCGGCCTTGCAACTCGGCGCGCCAGTGGCCCAGGAGCTGCGCCTGGCTGGTGTCCGCCGCGGCGGGGCACTCTGCCGAGGATTTTGCATCATTTTGGCCTCTAGCGCTTGATGCGCAAGCGCTAGCAGCTATCAATAAAAGAGTTATAGAGGGTTTCATGGGGCTGGTGTGCCGGCGCCCGTAGCGGGTGGGGGTGCGACTTTGGGATCGGCCTGGGCCTGCGCCTTGGCCGCGAATTCGGCGCGCAGTGCCTTGAGCTTGGCGCGCGGGTCTTCGCGCGTGGTGCCGGCCTGCAGCGCCATTTCGGCGATGAAGCGGCTGGGCCGCGCGGGCACTATCTCGCGCCCTTTTTTGCGCCGCTTGCTCCAGCTCACGGCGAGCGTACGCTGGGCGCGCGTGATGCCCACGTACATCAGGCGGCGCTCTTCCTGCAGACGCTGCAGCTCGTCGGCGCTCGGGGTGCGCGTGGCGGCTTCGCTGCCGCCGTCTGGGTCGGCCTGGCCGGGCTGGAATGGCAGCATGCCTTCGGTCACGCCCACGAGCATCACGTGCGGCCACTCCAGCCCCTTGGCCGCGTGCAGCGTGGAGAGCGTGACGCAGTCCTGCTCCTGCTCGCGGTCGGCGATGGTGGAGAGCAGCGCGATGGTCTGCGCGACTTCGAGCAAGCTCTTGGCTTGGGTAGTGACCACGCCGCCCGCAGCGTCGTCGGCCTGACCGCCCGCGCGCTGCGCCATCCAGTCGCAGAATTCGAGCACGTTGCTCCAGCGCGCGGCGGCGACTTTGTCGCTGTCTTCGCTCTCGTAGAGGTGCTTTTCGTAGCCGATCTCCTGCAGCCAGTCGGCCAGAAAGGCGCGCGCCGCCTCGGCGCCCAGGGTGTGGCGCGCGCGGTATTCCAGATCGTTGACGCAGCGCCCGAACTCGTGCAGGCCGTCGAGCGCGCGCCGCGGCACGGCGGCGGGCAGCATGGCGTTGAAGAGTGCGCCAAACAGGCTTTGCTTGTGCTGGCTGGCAAACTGGCCCAGCTGCGCGAGCGTCTGCGGGCCTATGCCGCGCCGCGGGCTCGTGATGGCGCGCAAAAAGGCCGGGTCGTCGTCGTTGTTGCTCCACAGGCGAAACCAGGCGCACAGGTCGCGCACCTCGGCGCGGTCGAAAAAGCCCGTGCCGCCCGAGACTTTGTAGGGGATGTTGGCGCGGCGCAGCGCCTTTTCGAAGGGCTTGGCCTGGTGGTTGGCGCGGTAGAGGATGGCAAAGTCGCGCCAGGCCGGCGGCGGGTTGCTCGCGGCGCGCAGGCTCTGGATGCGCGCGACGGCGCGCTCGGCCTCGTGCTCTTCGTTGTCGGCGTCGATCACGCGCACGGGCTCGCCCTCGCCCAGCTCGGAAAACAGCGTTTTCGGGAACAGCTTGGGGTTGGGCCCGATGACGTTGTTGGCCGCGCGCAGGATGGCGCTGGTCGAGCGGTAGTTCTGCTCGAGTTTGATGACCTTGAGCTGCGGAAAGTCCTGCGGCAGGCGCTTGAGGTTGTCCAGCGTGGCGCCGCGCCAGCCGTAAATGCTCTGGTCGTCGTCGCCCACCGCGGTGAAGTGGCCGCGCGCGCCCACGAGCAGCTTGAGCAGCTCGTACTGCGTGGCGTTGGTGTCCTGGTATTCATCGACGAGCACGTAACCGAGCTGCGTCTGCCACTTGTCGCGCACGTCGGGGTAGTCGCGCAGCAGCTTGAGCGGCAGGCCGATGAGGTCGTCGAAGTCCACGCTCTGGTAGGCCGCCAGGCGCTCCTCGTAGCGCGCCATGATGCGCGCGAGCTGGTGTTCTTCGTCGTTACTGGCCTGGGCCAGCGCCTGCGCGGCGTTCAGGCCCATGTTTTTCCAGCGGCTCAGCGCCCATTGCCACTGGCGCGCCGTGGCCGCGTCGGTGGTGCCGCCTGCGGCGTCCTTGAGGATGCTGAGCACGTCGTCACTGTCGAGGATGCTGAACTGCGGCTTGAGCCCGAGCCGCTGGCCGTCTTGCCGCAGCAGGCGCACGCCCAGCGCGTGGAAGGTGCACAGCAGCAGGTCTTTGGCGCGCCGCCCGATCAGGCCCGCGGCGCGCTCGCGCATCTCGGCCGCGGCCTTGTTGGTGAAGGTGATGGCCGCGATGCGCTGCGGCGCAAGGCCGTGTGCATCGATCAGGTGCGCGATCTTGTGCGTGATCACGCGCGTCTTGCCCGAGCCGGCGCCGGCCAGTACCAGACACGCGCCCTGCGTGTAGTGCACGGCCTGCATCTGGGCAAGGTTCAAACCTTTGGACATGGGAGCGAGAGCGGGGGAAACGAAGCGAGAGAAAACGATGAGGCGCGACGGGCGCGAAAGGAGGGCGGGCCGGGACGCCCGGGCACGCGCAGCGGGTAATGATAACGGCGACCCCCTTGGTCGCGAGGCCTGCGGCACAATGCTCCGAGAACCTTTTTGTTCACACCCTGCGTGTCCGCGTCCGCGCCGTTTTTCCGGTTTTTGCCATCTTCCTTCCCGCGTTCGGAGAGATTCACCATGAGCCTTTTGTTTTCCCCCTACCAGCTGGGCCGGCTGACGCTGCCCAACCGCATCGTCATCGCACCCATGTGCCAATACTCGGCCGAGGACGGCAACGCGAGCGACTGGCATGTGCTGCACTTCGGCCGCATGGCCTTGTCGGGCGCGGGGCTGTTCATCATCGAGGCCGCGGCCGTGGAGCCCGTGGGACGCATCTCGCCGCGCGACATCGGCCTGTGGTCGGACGCGAACGAGGCCGCGCTCGGCCGCGCGCTGCAGGCCGCGCGCGCCTATTCACGCATGCCCATAGGCATCCAGCTCGCGCACGCGGGGCGCAAAGCATCGACCGCGGTGCCCTGGGAGGGCGGGCGCGCGCTCACGCCGCAGCAGGGCGGCTGGCAGGTGGTGGCGCCGTCGCCGCTGCCCTTCGATCCGCAGGATGCAGCGCCCCTGGCGCTCGACGAGGCTGGCATCGAACGCGTGGTGGCAGCGTTTGCGCAGGCCGCGCGGCGCGCCGAACGCCTGGGGCTGGACCTGATCGAGCTGCACGCCGCGCACGGCTACCTGCTGCACGAATTCCTCTCGCCGCTGTCCAACCAGCGCAGCGATGCTTACGGCGGCACGCTTGAAAACCGCATGCGCCTGCTGCTGCGCGTGTTCGACGCGGTGCGCGCGCAGGTGGCGCCGGACTTCCCCGTGGGCGTGCGCATCTCGGCCACCGACTGGGTCGAAGGCGGCTGGAACGTGGCGCAGAGCATCGAGCTCACACGCCGGCTGCACGCGCGCGGCAGCGCCTACGTGCACGTGTCGAGCGCGGGCCTGTCGCCGCAGCAACAAATCCCGGTCGGGCCGGGTTACCAAGTCGCACTTGCGCAGCAAGTGCGCGCGGCTACGGGTGCGCCCACGATCGCCGTGGGTCTGATCACCGAGGCACAGCAGGCCGAGACCATCCTCGCGAGCGGCCAGGCCGACCTCATCGGCGTCGCGCGCGCCATTCTCTACGACCCGCATTGGCCCTGGCACGCCGCCGTCGCGCTCGGCGCGCAGGTGCAGGCCCCGCCGCAATACTGGCGCGCACTGCCGCATGGGGTGAAGAACCTGTTCGTGCAGTAATGCCGTCATGCAGTAACGCCGTGACGTAGTAACGCTGCCGTGCACGGCGGGTGTCCCGCCTTGCCTTGCACAGCCTGGCGTGCCCGCGTTCCTGGCGCCGCGCCGCAGCTCGCGAACATTGCCGCACCATGTGGGACATCCTGCGCATCACCTTCCCCTTTTTCGCGCTCGTGCTGTGCGGCTACCTGGCCACGCGGCGCGGGCTGCTGCCGCTCGCGGCGATCCCGGGGCTCAATGCCTTCGTGCTGTTTTTTGCGCTGCCTTGCATGCTCTACCGCTTTGGCGCGCGCACGCCGATCGGGCAGCTGCTCGATCCGGTCGCGGGCGGCGTGTATTTGCTGTGTGCGCTGCCGCTGGTCGCGGGCGGGGTGCTGGGCCTGCGCGCGCTGCGCTGCAACTGGAACGACGCAGCCTTTGGCGCGCTCGTCGCGGCCATGCCAAATTCGGGCTTCATGGGTGTGCCGCTGCTCGTGGCCCTGCTGGGCGCGCAGGCCGCCGGGCCGGTGATTTTGACCATGCTGGTGGACATGGTGTGCACCACCTCGCTGTGCATTGCGCTGTCGCGCCTCGACGGCGCGGGAGCGCACGGTGCGGCGGTGGCGCTGCGCCAGGCTTTGCGCGGCATGTCAGCCAACCCCATGCCCTGGGCGACCGCGCTGGGCGCGCTGGCCTCGGCGCTGCAGTGGCAGCTACCGGGGCCGCTGGACAAAACCGTGGCCATGCTGGCCGAGGCCGCGTCGCCCGTGGCGTTGTTTGCCATCGGCGCGGTGCTCGCACGTGCACAGATGCAGCAGCACGAGCGCGTGCGCCCTGTCGATTACGTGCCGCTCGCGCTCGCCAAACTGTTCGCGCACCCGCTGCTGGTGTGGCTCGTGGGCCACGCTGCGCAGGCGCTGGGCGTGCCGCTGGCGCCGCAGACGCTGGTCGCGCTGGTGCTCGTGGCGGCATTGCCGAGCGCGAGCAACGTGTCGCTGCTGGCCGAGCGCTTCGGCGCACACACGGGGCGCGTGGCGCATGTCATCCTGGTATCGACCACGCTGGCCTTCGTGAGCTTTTCTGCCGCCGTGGCCTGGCTCGTGGGTTGAGCACGGGGTTGCGCACGGGATTACACACGTGTGAGGCCGCTGGCCCGGTGCGTGCGCTCAGGCCGCCCGCGGGCGCACCTTGCTGGCGGCGAGCTGGGCGCGGCTGCGCGCCGTGGCCACGTCGTCGGCATGCGCGAGCGCCACGCCCATGCGGCGCTTGGCAAAGCTCTCGGGCTTGCCAAACAGGCGCAGGTCGGTGCCGGGCACGGCCAGCGCCGCATCGACGCCATCGAACACGATGCCGCGCGCCTCCACGCCGCCGTAGATCACGGCGCTCGCGCCCGGGTTGCGCAGGCTGGTATCGACGGGCAGACCCAAAATGGCGCGCGCGTGCAGCTCGAATTCGCTCTGCCACTGCGTGACCATGGTCACCATGCCGGTGTCGTGCGGGCGCGGGCTGACTTCGCTGAACCAGACCTGCTCGCCCTTGACGAACAGCTCTACGCCAAAAATCCCCTGGCCGCCGAGGTTGTCGGTCACGGCGCGCGCAATCTGCTGGGCCTTGTCGAGCGCCGCGGGCGGCATGGGGTGGGGCTGCCAGCTCTCGACGTAGTCGCCGGCCACCTGCAGGTGGCCAATGGGCGCGCAAAAGTGGCTGGCGATCTGCCCGCCCGCGGCATCCGGCGCACGCACCGTGAGCAGCGTGATTTCGTAGTCGAAGTCGATGAAGCCCTCGACGATCACGCGCGTCTGGCTCACGCGCCCGCCAGCCATGGCGTAGTCCCAGGCCTTGGCAACATCGGCAGGGCCGTCGATCTTGCTCTGGCCTTTGCCCGAGCTGCTCATCACGGGCTTGACGATGCAGGGGTAGCCGATGCCGCCGTCGATCGCGGCCTGCAGCTCGGCGAGCGAGTCGCAAAAGCGGTAGGGGCTGGTGGGCAGGCCCAGGGTTTCGGCCGCCAGGCGCCGTATGCCTTCGCGGTCCATGGTCAGGCGCGCCGCACGTGCAGTCGGGATCACGCGCACTGCGCCAGCGGCTTCGAGCTCCTGCAGCACGGGCGTGGCAATGGCCTCGATCTCGGGCACGACGAGGTGCGGGCGTTCGGCCTCGATCAGCGCCTTGAGCTGCGCCGCGTCGCTCATCATGATGGTGCGCGCATGGTGCGCCACCTGCTGGCCCGGCGCGTGCTCGTAGCGATCGACCGCAATGGTCTCCACGCCCAGGCGCTGCAGCGCGATCAGCACCTCCTTGCCCAGTTCGCCCGCGCCCAGCAGCATGACTTTGGTGGCGTGAGGGGATAGCGGCGTTCCGAGGGTGGTCATGTGCAGGGCTCCGGGTCAAAACAAAAGCGTGACTGTAATCGAGCCCTCGCCGCGTGAATCAGCGCGCGCGGCGGTGGATTTGGCGGGTGCAAACGATAATTCCCGCCGCACCGTTTCTTCTCCCCACCCCGCGCAGCGCCCATGACCCAAAGTCTCCAAACACCCCCGCCCGCCCCATCGCTGTGGCGCCCGCCCAGCCTGTCGCTGCGCTGGTGGCCGGTGTTCTTGCGCAATCTGCTCGTCTGGCGCAAGCTGGCCGTGCCCAGCCTGCTGGGCAACATCGCCGAGCCGCTGATGTGGCTCGTCGCCTTTGGCTACGGCATGGGGGCACTGGTCGGGCAGATCGACGTGGGCGGCGGACGGCAGGTGCCCTACATCCTGTTCCTTGCGAGCGGCTCGATCTGCATGAGCGCGATGAACGCCGCGAGCTTCGAGGCGCTGTATTCGGCCTTTTCGCGCATGCACGTGCAAAAAACCTGGGAGGGCATCCTGAACGCGCCCCTGCGCCTGGACGACGTGGTGCTGGCCGAGATGCTCTGGGCCGCGTTCAAGTCGATCTTCACGGTCACGGCGATCATGGGCGTGATGCTCGCGCTGGGCATCAGCCACAGCCCCAAGCTGCTCGTGGCCTGGCTGGTGCTGCTGGCCGTGGGGCTGATGTTTTCGAGCCTGGCGCTGATCTTCAATGCGCTCGCCAAGAGCTACGATTTTTTCACCTACTACTTCACGCTGGTGCTCACGCCCATGATGTTCCTCTCGGGCGTGTTCTTCCCGCGCGAACAGCTCCCGCCCCTGGTGCGCACCCTCTCGGCGGCGCTGCCGCTGACGAACGCGGTCGAACTCGTGCGCCCCCTGTTCATGGATCAATGGCCCGCCCAACCCCTGCGCCCCGCGCTGGTGCTCGCGCTCACCACCCTCGGCGCCTTCTGGCTCGCGCTCGCGCTCACGCGGCGGCGTTTTCGGGGGTGACGCTCTGGTAAAAGGAGCTGCTTGCGCGCGTTGGTTCTGCGTGGAAGGGGGTTTTTGAGTATGGGCGTCGTCGGGCGCAACACGCCCTCTGTTCTATCGCAAGCGCCCGAAAATTGGAGTCTGACCCTGAGGTATCCCCACAAATTTGTGTTTAAATTCAAGCAGTTAGATGCCATTTAGCCTGCGAGACATGGATTGATTCTTCATCCCGACGCACAAACGCCGATGGAGGGCTTCGAATGCACACGAACCTGCTCGTAGACCAAATGCTGGGAAAATGCCTGTCGCGTTTGCATGCCAAGCTAGCCCAAGCAGTCAAGGCGGCGGTATCCAGTGCTTTGCGGGGAGCCCACCTGAGCCTGAGCCAGCTGGCCCGCGCTCTGGAGCCGAGCACGGCGATGCGCCATCGCATCAAACGAATCGACCGTCTGCTGGGCAACGATGCGCTGCATGGCGCCCGCCAGGACATCTATCGGCAAGTGGCGGCGCAATGGTTGACACAGGTCGGACAACTGCTGGTGGTGATCGACTGGTCAGACGTCACGCCCGATCAGCGTTGGCACTTGCTGCGCGCCAGCGTTGCCGTAGAGGGGCGCAGCGTCACACTGTATGAAGAAATCCACCCGCAGCACAAGTACGGCAACCTCGAGGTGCACCGCCATTTCCTGCAGCGCCTGGCCAGCATGCTGCCAGCAGGCCATGCGCCCACCATCATGACGGATGCTGGCTTTCGCTCCACCTGGTTCGAGTTGGTGGCGCAACACCGCTGGCACTGGGTAGGGCGCATTCGCGGCAAAGACATGGTGCGCATTGGCACGGGGCACTGGCAGCGCTGCACACAGCTGTACCCTGCAGCCACTTCGGATGCCCAAGCGTTTGCCGATGCGTATTACGTGCGCAGCCACCCCGTGGCCTGTCGGCTGATTCTGCTGCAGCGCGTGCCCAAGGGGCGCACGCGGCGCACGCACAAGGGGCAGCGCTCGCGTTGTCGCAGCTCGCTCAAGGCCGCCCGCAGAGGCCGTGAGCCGTGGCTGCTGGCGTGCTCGCCAAGCCTTGCGCATTTGAGTGCGCAAGCGATTGCGGGGCTGTATGCGCAGAGGATGCGTATCGAGCAATCTTTCCGCGACCTCAAGAATGAGCGCTTGGGGCTGGGCCTGAGCGCCACACGCTCACGCTCGAGCAGGCGGCTGGAGATACTGCTGCTGATCGGACATCTGGCGGGGTGGTTGCTGCGTCTGATCGGTGAGTGTGCGCAACAGCGCCAGATGCAGCGGTATTTCCAGAGCGTTGGCCGTCACAAGCGCGAGCACAAGGAAATTTCCACGTTGACCTTGGCTCGTCGGATCATCGATGCGGGGGAGTCATGGCTGCGCAAACTTCGGCTCGAACAAGCTTTGGAATTGCTTCGCCGCCAGGCCCAGCAAGCGTGTTTTGTAGAGTGAATTTGTGGGGAAACCTCAGAGTCTGACCCCAATTTTTACTTTTTAGGCATAACGCCTGAATTAAGCCGAACCGCGAAGCGGTTTCCGCTTGAATGAATTGTTAGCCATGACGCTTTGGCGCTTTATGTTTGACATCAATACCCTCGGCAATTGCATTCGCGCCGGCCACAGCCTGATGCGCCTCGATAGAGTGCGTTCCAGGAAGATCGTGATAAGCGCCTGGCTCGATCGCGCTGTCAATAAACAGGTGATAAGCAATACCCAGAGAGGCGCCTTGCGAAGTGGCCCTAACGTACTGATCCTTGTGCGTAGCAATAGCGTCCCATATGGGATCGTGCGTTTCTGGCAAGTACGAATGGGCAATCCCGATAAACGACGCTGAGGCCAATAAGAAAGTTTCGATTGCCGCGCCAGAGAGAATCGAATGAGTGAATATTGATCGGTGCGCATCGATGCCTGCAATCAGATCGAGGTCGGGAACTCCGCCATCACCGTCTACGCCACCAGATGCAGCCAAAAAAGCGAGGGTTGAAACTACAAGGGCGGGTGCGTTCTGCTTTGGATTTGAGCGAACAGCTTGCTGCAAAATCTTTACGGATGTCGTGACATTAGAGATGGTGGATACGATGGATTCTTTAGCGGTTGTAACGCGGCTCGATGCGTGCTCTTTAAGATTACCTTGTTTATGTGCCTTATATGCGCCAGTTGCTTCATCAACTGTGCCTCGACTCAGGCGACTGATCAACTTGCCAAGGTTTTTTGCGCGGCGCCAACTAACCTTACCGAACAAAACTCCTGAGTCGGCACCCCACTGGGTGAGTTGCTCTCGTGGGATCAGGCGAAGGGCATGCAGTAGCTCCTCCGTCATACGGGCTTGCCTTGACCGAGAAAGGATGACGACGGATGGCAGTGCTGTTGTCATGGCTAACGTTCAGTATACGCCGCAAGCGGCGTATACTCATTCAAAAATTCGGCGTATAACGCAATTTTTCCACAGAGAGGCCCACTTGTAGCACACCTCTGCGGCCAGTATATGCCAGCAAACACCACGCCACAGCCCAAGCTGCGCAGCGATAACTGGACTCTGACCCCAATTCCAGTGCTCTCGCCCATGATGTTCCTCTCGGGCGTGTTCTTCCCGCGCGAACAGCTCCCGCCCCTGGTGCGCACCCTCTCGGCGGCGCTGCCGCTGACCAACGCGGTCGAACTCGTGCGCCCCCTGTTCATGGACCAATGGCCCGCCCAACCCCTGCGCCCCGCGCTGGTGCTCGCGTTCACCACCCTCGGCGCCTTCTGGCTCGCGCTCGCGCTCACGCGGCGGCGTTTTCGGGGGGGGGGTGCTCTTGTAATCGTAGCTTGCTACGCCCGTCATTTCTGCCTGAAATAGGGTGAAGATTTCACTTCCTGCTGGTCGATGAGGCATCCCAGAAGCTGGGCGACGCGGTTGCCGGCCGCGCCTAGGAGCCTGTCGGACTTTGGGCGTCGAAAGCGAAGATGCGGCCCAGCGAGGCCAGTTTTTGCCGGATTCGCCGCCCCATAGTGGTGCTATGGGGCAAGAAACCGGTGAAAAATGGGCCGCTGCGGCGCATCTGCAGCCGACGATTCCAAAGTCCGACAGGCTCCTAGGAGCCTGGACTTCCATCCAAAAGCGCAGGCAACGTCAGCCCGCAAATCGGCAAGCCAGCGAGCAGTCTGTAAAATGCAACCGTTTTGGTTCCATGATGCTTGGTGAATGCCGTGCCTACAACGCTGACATTGAAAAACATTCCGGACGACGTATACGAGCAGCTGAAGGTCGCGGCAGAAATGCACCGTCGCAGCCTGAACAGTGAAGCCATTGTGTGCCTTGAGACTGTGCTTATGCCGACCAAGATAAGCCCGACTGAACGACTTGCCCGTGCGCGCCAACTGCGGGCGGGACTAAACACGAAGTTTCGCGCCCGCGACATTGACGCCTTGAAGAAGCAAGGGCGTCCATGAGGGTCGTGGATTCAAACGTGTTGGCGTATCTGTACCTGCCAGGAGAATATACGGCGGCAGCAGAGGCGCTGATGGAGCACGACCCTGATTGGGCCGCGCCTGTGCTTTGGCGCAGCGAATTTCGCAACATTCTGGCCGGATATCTGAGGCGCGGAAAGCTGACGTTCGAGCAGGCGCATGCGCTCCAAAGCGAGGCCGAGGATTTGCTCTCGGGCGCCGAATACGAGGTCGACTCGCGTAGCGTCCTCGAACTGGTGCGCGACAGTGAATGCTCCGCATACGATTGCGAGTTCGTTGCGCTCGCGAAGACGCTCGGAACGAAGCTCGTGACCATGGATGGCAAAGTGCTACGGTCGTTCCCAGACATCGCGGTCGCGCTCTCTGCGGACTAACGGTGTCAAAAAACTCCTAAAAAAGAAGCTGTTTGCGCGCGCTGGTTCTGCGTCAGCGGCCATTTTTGCTTAAAGCGGCAAATAGCCCAACCCGCGCCCGTATCAAGGTCAGCCCGCTCACTCCGGCAAAAACAACTCCAGCAAGTCGTTCAAAAAATCAAACCCCCGCGCCGTCGGGCGCACGTGGCCCAGGTCGCGGGTGATCAGGCCCTGGCGTTCGGCCTGCTCCAGTGCCGGGGCGATGGTCGAAAGCGGCAGGCCCGTGCGGTCGCAATAGTCTTGCAGCGCAAAGCCTTCGCGCAGGCGCAGCGCGTTGAGCATGAATTCGAAGGGCAGGTCGGCGCGGCGCACCTCGTCGTCCTGGGCCACGGCCTGGCCCGCGAGCGCCTGCGTGATGTAGCGCTGCGGGTCGCGAAAGCGCACCTGGCGCACGATGCGGTGCGCGAAGCTCAGCTTGCTGTGCGCGCCCGCGCCCAGGCCCAGGTAGTCGCCAAACTGCCAGTAATTGCCGTTGTGTACGCAGGCGTGGCCGGGGCGCGCGTAGGCCGAGACTTCGTAGCGCTGCAGCCCCGCGGCCTGCGTGAGCGCGGTGATGCGGTCGAGCATGGCGTAGGCCAGGTCGTCTTCGGGCAGCGCGGGCGGCGGGTGCTTGGCAAAGTAGGTGTTGGGCTCGATGGTGAGCTGGTAGATGGAGAGGTGCGGCGGCGCAAAGGCAAGCGCGGTGTGCACGTCCTGCTCCAGTTCTGCGAGCGTCTGGCCCGGCAGGGCGTACATCAGGTCTAGGTTGAAGTGGTCGAACGCCTGCGCGGCCTCGTGCATGGCGGCCAGGGCCTGCGCGCGGTCGTGCACGCGGCCCAGGGCTTGCAAGTGGCGGTCGGAAAAGCTCTGCACGCCCACCGACAAGCGCGTGACGCCCGCGGCGCGAAAGGCGTGAAAGCGCGCGCGCTCGAAGCTGCCGGGGTTGGCTTCGAGCGTGATTTCGCAGCCCGGCAGCAGCGGCAGCCGCGCGCGGATCGCGCCCAGCAGCGCTTCGATGCGCTCGGGCGCGAACAGGCTGGGCGTGCCGCCGCCGAGAAAGACGCTCAAGACCTTGCGCCCCCACACGAGCGGCAGCGCGGCTTCGAGGTCGGCGACGAGCGCGTCGATGTAGCGCGACTGCAGCGCCTCGGCCTCGGCCCCGCTGGCCGTCAGCGCGTGCGAGTTGAAGTCGCAGTACGGACATTTTTGCAGGCACCAGGGCAGGTGCACGTAGAGCGCGAGCGGCGGCAGGCTGGGCAAGTGCAGCACGCCCGGGCGCATGGACTGCTGCAGGTCGCGCGGCGGGGGCGGCGTGGGTTCGGCGGGATGGGCGCTGTGCCTTTCGTCGGGCACAGCCGGGCGGATGGGGATGGTGGGCATGGGGATTTCAGCCCGCGAGCCAGCGCTCACGCAGCAGCTGCATCATCTGCCGCGCGGCCTGGCCGCGGTGGCTGTGCGCGTTTTTGGCTTCGGGCGGCAGCTCGGCAAAGGTTTTGCCGAGTTCGGGCAGGTACATCACGGGGTCGAAGCCGAAGCCGTGGCTGCCGCGCGGCGCTTCGGTGATCTCGCCCGCGGCGCGGCCCACGGCGATCAGCGGCTCGGGGTCTTGCGGGCTGCGCACGGCCACGAGCGTGCTCACGAGCGCGGCGCGGCGGTTGCTGATGCCGCGCATTTGTTCGAGCAGCGCGCGCACGTTGTTTGCATCGCCCTTTGCGTAGCCGAATTGCGTGGCGTAGTAGGCGGTTTGCACGCCCGGCAGGCCGCCGAAGGCGTCCACACACAGCCCCGCGTCGTCGGCGAGCGCGGGCAGGCCCGTGTGCTGCGCGGCAAAGCGCGCCTTGGCGAGCGCGTTTTCGACGAAGGTGCAGTACGGCTCCTCGGCCTCGCCCACGCCGAGCCCGCCCTGGGGCAGCAGCTCCACGCCCAGCGGCGCGAGCATGGCTTGCAGTTCGGCGAGCTTGCCGGGGTTGTTCGATGCCAGCACGATTTTCATGGTCAAATTGGCCTCTAGCCCTTATGTATCAAGCGCAAGCAGCTATTACTCGTAGAGCGCTTTTTGTTGCAGCGTGAGCAGCTCGCGGATGCCTTTTTCGGCCAGCGTGAGCATCTGGTCGAGCTGCGCGCGCGTGAACGCCGCGCCCTCGGCCGTGCCCTGCAGTTCGACGAAGGCACCCGCGGTGGTCATGACGACGTTCATGTCGGTGTCGCAGCGCTGGTCCTCCTCGTATTCGAGGTCCAGCAGCGGCGTGCCCTGCAGCATGCCCACCGAGACGGCGGCCACGGCTTCGCGGATGGGCGACTGGCTGAGTTTGCCGCTGGCGAGCAGCTGGTGCACGGCGTCCTGCGCGGCCACCCAGGCGCCGGTGATCGCCGCAGTGCGCGTGCCGCCGTCGGCCTGGATCACGTCGCAGTCCAGCGTGATGGTGCGCTCGCCCAGCAGCCGCAGGTCGAACACGGCGCGCAGCGAGCGCCCGATCAGGCGTTGAATCTCCTGCGTGCGTCCGCTTTGCTTGCCGCGCGCGGCCTCGCGGTCGTTGCGCTGGTGCGTGGCGCGCGGCAGCATGCCGTATTCGGCCGTGACCCAGCCCGCGCCGCTGCCGCGCTGGTGCGGCGGCACCTTGTCTTCGACCGAGGCCGTGCACAGCACGCGCGTGTTGCCAAGTTCGATCAGCACCGAGCCTTCGGCGTGCATGGTGTAGTTGCGCGTGATGCGCACGGGGCGCATGGCGTCGGCGGGGCGTTGATTGCTACGAAAAATGGTGCTCATGGCTAATTTTCAGAAAGAGGGGTGAAGCAGTGTGGGGCGAAAGGCGCCCTGCCAGCCCACCGAGGCGGCGGCGCTGGCCGGCCCGGCGTTCGTTCACTTGGGGGCGGAGCGCGGGCCGTGCAAGATGCGGCACCGGGGCAATGGCTTCAGCGGTGCTTCAACGGCGGCGCTCGGCGGAGCGGCGGATGGCCTCGTTGATTTCGGCGATCGAGCGCTCGATCATGGCTTCGTCGAGCTCGCCCAGCAAGGCGTCTTCGAGGGCATCGGGGGGCTCGGCCTGGATGGTGGAGGCAAAGGCGCCTTCGCCTATGCTGTCGGTGGAAATGCCCATGGAAGACGGGAAGTCGTCGGGCATTTCCCATTCGAGCGCGAGCGCAGTGACGTTGTCGCTGGCCGCGCCCGCCTTGCGCAGCGCGTCTTCGACGAGGTCGGGCACGGCATGTTCCACGGTTTGCTGGCCCAGGCGCTGCGCGATGGTGTCGTCGTCGAGCGCACTCCACAAGCCGTCCGAGCACAGCAGGATGCGGTCGCCCTGCGCCAATGTCACCGGACCGCCGAGGTCGAAGACCGGCTTGAGCGGCGAGCCCAGGCAGGTGAACAGCAGGTTGCGGTTCGCATACTTGGACTGCGCGGGCGGGCCGTCGAGCAGCGCGTGGTAGGAATGATCGTGCGTGCGCGCTGCGATCGCGCCGCCGCGCACCAGGTACAGGCGCGAGTCGCCGCAGTGGATCCAGAAGGCTGCGCCCCCCTGCAGCACGGCAGCGACCAGCGTGGTGCGCGGCGCGTCGGGTAGGAGCTTGTCGTTGGCATAGCGCAGGACTTGATGGTGCGCAGCCAGCAGCGCAGAAGACAAAAACGTCGGCACGTCCGGGAGCTGCGGCGTGGCCTGGTTCTGGAACAGGTGGGCGATGGTTTGCAGCGCAATCTGTGCCGCTACCTCGCCTTCGGGGTGGCCGCCCATGCCGTCGGCGAGCAGAAAGAGGCTGGACTCCCGCGTGTAGCAGTAGCCCATGCGGTCTTCGTTCTTGGCGCGGCCGCCGCGACGGCTGACCTGGAATACCGAAAATTTCATTGCGGTTTGGCGCCAGCGGGGGCTTGCGCAGCGGGTTTTTTGGCATCCGACTTCATGAGCTGCAGGCGCATTTTTTCGGAGACTGACAGCTTGGTGTAGCGCCGCTCGCCCTCGCGGCTCAGGGCTTTTTGCAGCGCAAACACGGACTGCGGGCGCGACAGCGGGTCCAGCGCCATGCACCACTCGACGATTTCGATCAGGCTGTCCGAATACACGCCGCGCAATTTGGTCAGCGCTTGCGCAATGCGGTCTTTGTCGGTGCGCTGCGGCGCCTCGCTCGGGGGGTAGCCCTGCATGCAGGCGTAGATGCAGGCGCCGATGGCGTAAATATCCGTCCACGGCCCCATGCTGCTGTCGCGCCGGTACATCTCGGGCGCGGCGAAGCCGGGGGTATACATCGGGCGGATGAAGTTGCCTTCTTTGGACAGCACCTCGCGCGCCGCGCCAAAGTCGATCAGTACCTCCTTGTCGTCGTCGGTAATGAAAATGTTGGCCGGCTTGATGTCCAGGTGCAGCATCTTGTGCTGGTGCACGATACGCAGGCCGCGCAGCACTTCGTCGAACAGCGAGCGTATGGTCGATTCGCGGAACACCTTGGGTTGCTTGAGCTCGCGCGCGGTGACGATGAAGTCCTGCAAGGTCGCGCCTTCCAGGTAGTTCATCACCATGTAAACCGTTTCGTTCTCACGAAAGAAGTTGAGCACGCTGACCACCGCGGGGTGCGCAATCTGCGCCAGCGAGCGCCCCTCCTCGAAAAAGCTCTTGAGTCCCAGCCGGTACAGCGAGAGTTTTTCGGGCGGCACCTGGGGCAGCAACTCGCCCGGCGCGCGCGTGACCAGCGAAGAGGGCAGATACTCCTTGATCGCCACCTGCTGGCCTTCGGCGTCCTGGGCCAGATACACCACGCCGAAGCCCCCTGAGGACAAATGGCGCAGCAGGCGGTAGCCGCCTAGGGTGCTGCCAGACGGTAAGGGAGCCGGCTTGATTTTGGACATGGTGCGCGCAAAGGTTCGGGATCGGGGCGTGGAACCAGGATAATCGCCCGATCACCAAGCAAGCCATCAAAGTCTCATGCCAGTTTACAGTATGACCGGATACGCCAGTGTGCAGCATCGCCCTGGCGCCACGGAGGGCGAAACCGAGCCTGCGGCTTTGCCCAAGCGCGGGTTGGGGCTGGAGATTCGCGCCGTCAACAGCCGCTTTCTCGACCTGAGTTTTCGCCTGCCCGACGAGTTGCGCGCCGCCGAGCCGGCGTTGCGTAACCTGCTTACCGCGCAGCTCAAACGCGGCAAGATCGAAGTGCGCGCCGCGCTCGAAAGCAGCGACGGCGTGGACTTGCCAGACCTTTCGCCGCGCCTGCTGCAGCGCCTCAGCGTGTTGCAAGATGGCATACGCGCCTGGCTGCCGCAGGCCGCGCCTTTGAGCGTGGCCGAGGCCATGCGCCTGAGCGCCAGCGCCGGCACACAGGCGCAAGACTGGGGCTCCATCGTGTCCGAGCTCGCGCAGCAGGCGCTCGACGCCCTGCGCGCGGCGCGTGCGCGCGAGGGCGAGCGCCTGGCCGCCATGCTGCGCGACCGGCTCGTGCAGTTGCGCGCGCTCGCGCTGCAGGCGCAACCGCTCGTGCCCCAGCTCGTGCAACAGCAGCGCCAGCGCTTTCTCGAGCGCTGGCAAGAGGCCATGGCTGCCGTCGAAGGCAGCGTCCCGCCCGAAGCGGCGCGCGAGCGCGCGCTGACCGAGGCAACGGCCTTTGCGCTGCGCATCGACGTGGCCGAGGAGCTCTCGCGCCTGAACGCGCATCTCGACGAGATCGAGCGCCTGCTGGACAAAGGCGGCGAAATCGGCAAACGCCTCGAATTTCTGATCCAGGAGCTGCACCGGGAAGCCAACACGCTGGGCTCCAAGTCGGCCGCGCTCGAACTCACGCGCATCAGCGTGGACATGAAGGTGCTGATCGAGCAGATGCGCGAGCAGGTGCAAAACCTCGAGTGACGGCCGCCGCTTGATGCTATGTATAAAATAGCTATCGGTGTAGATAAATCATGGACTATCCAGGCAATATTATTGTAGTTTCGGCGCCCAGTGGGGCCGGCAAGTCCAGCCTCGTGAAAGCCTTGCTCGAGCTCGACTCGCATGTGCGGCCTTCGGTTTCACACACCACGCGGGCGCCGCGCGGGCAGGAAAAGCATGGGCGCGAATACTATTTCGTCAGCCCGCAAGAGTTCGACGCCATGGTGCAGGCGCAGGCTTTCGTCGAATGGGCCAATGTGCACGGCAACCGCTACGGCACGTCCAAAAAAGCCATCGAGGAGCGCATTGCGCAAGGCGGCGACGTGGTGCTCGAAATCGACTTCCAGGGGGCCATGCAAATCCGCCAGGCATTTGCGCAGGCCGTGCTCATCTTCATCCTGCCGCCCAGCTGGGAAGAATTGCGCGCCCGCCTGGAGCGCCGTGGCGAAGACGCGCCCGAGATCATAGAAATGCGCCTGAAAAACGCCGCCCAGGAGATGGCGCAGGCGCACAAATTTGACTACGTTATAATCAACGAACTCTTTGAGCGTGCGCTTTTCGATCTGAAAACCATAGTGCACGCCCAGCGCCTCAAGTACGCCGCCCAGTTGCGCGCCCGTGCCGAGACCTTCCAAGCGCTGCACATCATCTGAACACCCCCGGAGAACGCCGATGGCACGCATCACCGTAGAAGACTGCCTGGAAAAAATCCCCAACCGCTTCCAACTCGTGCTCGCCGCCGCGTACCGCGCGCGCATGCTCAGCCAAGGCCATGCGCCGCGCATCGAAAGCCGCAACAAACCCGCAGTCACGGCGCTACGGGAAATCGCCGCGGGCAAGGTCGGCCTCGAAATGCTGAAAAAAGTGCCCGGCTGAGCGTTTTCCTGAGGGAAAGCGCTGGCACTTTTTTGTCATGCAACTATCATAAAAAGCACCGCAATGCGGTGCTTTTTATTTGCAGGCTGCGCCTGCCCCTCTTTGCGCGCTACATTTGACGGCATGAACGTGGCACTCCATCCTCTTGCGGCAAACCCCGCGCCTGCGGGGGGGGCGGTTGCGGCCACGAATGCCGCGGCCAATGCCGCTGCGGCGAGCTTTGCCGCGCTCGTGGACAGCCTCGACTATCTCGACGCCGCAAGCATTGAGCAGGTGCGTAAGGCCTACCGCTTTGCCGACGCGGCGCACCTGGGCCAGCTGCGCAATAGCGGCGAACCCTACATCACCCATCCGATCGCTGTGGCGGCGCTGTGCGCGAGCTGGAAGCTCGACGCGCCCGCGCTCATGGCGGCGCTGCTGCACGATGCCATGGAGGACTGCGGCGTCACCAAGGCAGACCTGATCGAGCGCTTCGGCGTCACGGTGGCCGAACTCGTCGATGGCCTGACCAAGCTCGACAAGCTGCAATTCCACACGCGCGAGGAAAATCAGGCCGAGTCGTTTCGCAAGATGCTGCTGGCCATGGCGCGTGACGTGCGCGTGATCCTTATTAAGCTCGCCGATCGTACGCACAATATGCGCACGCTTGCCGACATGCCGCGCAGCAAGTGGCAGCGCATTGCGAGCGAAACGCTCGAAATCTACGCACCGATCGCGCACCGGCTCGGGCTCAACCAGACCTACCGTGAGTTGCAAGACCTGGCCTTTCGCTACCTGCACCCCTGGCGCTATGCCACGCTGGCCAAGGCCGTCAACAAGTCGCGCAACCGCCGCCGCGACCTCATCAAAAAAGTGCAGGCCGAGGTCGATGCGGCTTTTTCGCGCATAGGCATGAAGGTGCGCCTGGCCGGCCGCGAGAAAACGCTGTATGCGATCTACCAGAAGATGCAGCTCAAGCATCTGAGCTTCGCGCAGGTGACGGACATCTATGGCTTTCGCGTGATCGTGCCCACCGTGACGGACTGCTACACCGCCTTGGGCGTGTTGCACCAGATGTACAAGCCCGTGCCGGGCAAGTTCAAGGACCATATCGCGATCGCCAAGCTCAACGGCTACCAGTCGCTGCACACCACCGTGGTGGGGCCGGCGAACCTGAGCATCGAGTTTCAGATCCGCACCGAAGAAATGCACGTGGTCGCCGAGGCGGGCGTGGCCGCGCACTGGCTTTACAAGGCGCAAAACGCCGATGGCACGGCGGCCGAGCGCCTGGGCACCAAGTGGCTGCAGTCGCTGCTGGACATCCAGAACGAAACCCGTGACGCCGCGGAGTTCTGGGATCACGTCAAGGTGGACCTGTTCCCGGATGCCGTCTATGTATTCACGCCCAAGAGCCAGATCATGGCTTTGCCGCGTGGCGCGACGGTGGTCGATTTTGCCTACGCCATCCATAGCAACGTGGGCGACCATGCGACCGCGGCCAAGATCAACGGCGAGCTCGTGCCTTTGCGCACCGAGCTCACCAACGGCGACGTGGTCGAGATCATCACGGCGCCGGTGTCCACACCGAATCCGGCCTGGCTCGGCTTCGTGCGCACGGGGCGCGCGCGCTCGAAAATCCGCCACTACCTCAAAACCCTTGCGCAAACCGAGTCTGAAGGACTGGGCGAAAAGCTGCTGAGCCAGGCATTGCGTGCCGAGGGCTTGGCGCAGTTGCCGCCGCTCAATGCCGAAACGCAGCCGATCTGGGACAAGCTGCTGCGCTTTACCGGCAACCGCACGCGCAGTGAGCTCATGACCGACATCGGCCTGGGCAAGCGTATCGCGAGCATCGTCGCCAAGCGGCTGGTGGCGCTGCTGGGTGAAATCGGCCATCGCCCCGACGCCCTGCTCATGAGCCGCGAGCGCTATACCGCGCACGAAACCCTCTCGCAAGGCGCGATCATGCTCGACGGCAGCGAGAGCGCCTCGGTGCAATACGCGAGCTGCTGCCGCCCCGTGCCGGGCGACGCCATCGTGGGCTACCTAGGGCGCGGTGAAGGCCTGGTGGTGCACAATGCCCACTGCAGCGTGGCCAAGCGCCTGCAGGACAAAGACAGCGAGCGTTTCATCGCCGTCGATTGGTCGGACGAACCCGCCCGCTTGTTCGAGACGGGCATCGTCGTCACCGTGACCAACGGCAAGGGCGTGCTCGCGCGCGTGGCGGCTGCGCTGGCCGACGCGGAGGTGGATATCATCCACGTGGACATGCCCGACGAAGCCGCGCTCGAAACCACTGAACTGCGCTTCCTCATCGCCGTGCGCGATCAGGCGCACCTCGAGGCGGCCCTGCGCAACCTCCGGCGCACACCCGCGGTACTGCGTGCCGTGCGCATGACGCCGCAGGGCTGAATGCTTCAGGCTTTGGGCGCAGGGGTGGTTGCGGCGGGGTTTTCGGGATAGTGCAGCTGCAAAATCTCCAGCGTGCGCACGCCGCCCGGCGTGGGCAGTTGCACTTCGTCGCCCACACGCGCGCGCAAGAGGGCCCGGGCGACGGGTGAAATCCAGCTCACCTGCCCCTGGCTGCTGTCGGCCTCGTCGATGCCAAGGATGGTCACCGTGCGCTCGTCTCCCAGGTCATCGACGTAGGTCACCGTGGCGCCAAAGAACACCTGGTCGCTGCCCGCGTGCAGCGAGGGATCGACCACCTCGGAGATTTCGAGGCGCTTGGTCAGAAAGCGGATGCGCCGGTCGATCTCGCGCAGGCGCTTCTTGCCGTAGAGGTAGTCGCCGTTTTCCGAGCGGTCGCCGTTGCTCGCGGCCCAGTGCACCACCTCGACGATTTTGGGGCGCTCGTGATCGATCAAGTCGAGCAGTTCGGCGCGCAGGCGCGCGTAGCCTTGCGGCGTGATGTAATTTTTGCCGCCTGCAGGCAGCGGCGGCAGTGCCAGCTCTTCATCTTCTGGCGCGTCGGCTTCCTTGGTGAAGGCTTTGCTCATGGCGCAAAAAACGGAAAATCTAGGGCGGAAAATCGGGATCAAAAAAAGGAAAAGCCCCGCAATCGATGGTGATTGCAGGGCTTACCTGAATGGTGGTGCGGCTGGCAGGAATCGAACCCACGACCCCTTGGTTCGTAGCCAAGTACTCTATCCAGCTGAGCTACAGCCGCGAAGCCTCGTATTGTAGCAGCGAATTCACGATGGCGGTGAAATTTCCTACTTTCGTCGCTGGTTTTAGTTCTCGCGGCCCCTAGGAGCTTGTCGGACTTTGGAATCGTCGGCTGCGAATGCGCCGCAGCGGCCCATTTTTTACCGGCTTCTTGCCCCATGGCACCACTATGGAGCGGCGAATCCGGCAAAAACTGGCCTCGCTGGGGCGCATCTTCGCTTTCGACGCCCAAAGTCCGACAGGCTCCTAGCTTTGCACCGGCGCGACCCCTGCGGATCCCGTAGGCGCTTTCTTTTGCACAAAGGACTGCACTGCAGCGTCGAAGTCTTGCGTCATCAGCCCGAGCACCTGCGCGTGGTTTTCGAGTTCGAGCGCGGCTGCCAGACTGGGCGCGTCGATGTTTTGCCACATGAGCCGCTTGGTGTGCGCGGTGGAGTAGGGCGGATTGGCGACGATCTGCTGTGCGCACTCGAGCGCGCGCGCCAGCAACTGCTCGGGCGGCACAAGGCCGCTGAGCAGGCCCGCTTGCAATGCCTCGTCGGCGGGCATGGGGCGGCCTGTGAGCATGAGCTCGAACGCGCGCCCCGCGCCGATCAGGCGTGGCAGGTGGTAGCTGATGCCGCATTCGCCCGCGGTCAGGCCGATGCGCACGGCGCCGATGTGAAATTGCGTGCGTGCGGTGCCAAAGCGCACGTCGGCTGCGAGCGTCAGCGCCATGCCCGCACCCACGGCCACGCCATCGACGGCGGCGATCACGGCCGCGTCGCTCGCGCGCAAACGCTGGACCAGACCTGCGAAAGTCTGCTGCAGGCGCATGGCTTGCAGCACTTGCGCTTTATCGAAGTCTTTACCTTCGACCCATGCTTTGAGGTCTAGCCCGGCGCAAAAGTGCCCGCCTTCGCCGTACAGCACCAGTGCGCGCAGCGACGCGTCGGCCAGAATCTGGTCGAAGAGGCGGTGCAGGTCATGCACCAATGCCAGATGCAGCGCATTGCGCCGCGTGGGTCGTTGCAGGCGCAAAACGCCAAGCCCCGGTGCAGGTGTGCTGTAGTCGAATTCGCGTGAGGCTTGCTCCATGGCCTGTCTCCTTCGTTTCTCGTTGCCGACGAAGGACCATCTTACGCCATGGTTTTTCGGCTTGCAGACGGCTTTTTTCTCGCCAGGAAAAGCAAAAAACCGCACGTCCCAAAAAGGCGGTGCGGCTCTGTTTTGTGCGCTTGGCGCGATGCGCTGGTGCCCGGGGCCGGACTCGAACCGGCACGCCTCGCGGCGGGGGATTTTGAGTCCCCTGCGTCTACCAATTTCACCACCCGGGCGGCATGCAATGAAGCCGGCAATTATGGCACAGTTGAGCTTATGCAACACCCTCCGTACCCGACCATAGAAGACACCGTGGGCCGCACGCCGCTCGTGGCCCTGCAGCGCATAGGCGCGCAGGAAAGCGCCGCGCGCGGCAATGTGATTCTGGCCAAGCTCGAGGGCAACAACCCCGCGGGCTCGGTGAAAGACCGGCCCGCGCTCTCGATGATCCGCCGCGCCGAGGAGCGCGGCGAGATCCGCCCCGGCGACACGTTGATCGAGGCCACTTCGGGCAACACCGGCATCGCGCTGGCCATGGCCGCGGCCATCAAGGGCTACCGCATGGTGCTCGTGATGCCCGAAGACCTCTCGATCGAGCGCGCGCAGACCATGAAGGCGTTTGGCGCCGAGCTCGTGCTAACGCCCAAGAGCGGCGGCATGGAATACGCGCGCGACCTCGCCGAAGCCATGCAAAAGCGCGGCGAGGGCAAGGTGCTCGACCAGTTCGCCAACCCCGACAACCCGCGCAGCCATTACGAGACCACGGGGCCCGAGCTGTGGGAGCAGACGGGCGGGCGCATCACGCATTTCGTGAGCGCCATGGGCACCACGGGCACCATCACGGGCGTGGCGCGTTTTCTCAAGGAAAAAAACCCCGCGATCCAAATCATCGGCGCGCAGCCGCAGGAGGGCGCGCGCATTCCTGGCATACGCAAGTGGCCCGAGGAATATCTGCCCCAAATTTACGACCCCAGCCTGGTCGATGAACTGATCTACGTCGGCCAGGACGACGCCGAGGACATGTGCCGGCGCCTCGCGCGCGAAGAGGGCATTTTTGCAGGCATTTCGGCGGCCGGGGCGTGCTGGGCGGCGCAGCAGATCGGCGCGCGCGTGCAGCAGGCGACGGTGGTGTTCGTGGTCTGCGACCGCGGCGACCGCTACCTTTCCACGGGCGTGTTCCCGGTTTGAGGGACGGTGCTTTTTGACGATGAAGCCACGCAACGACTTTTCTGCTCCGCCCACGGGGGACACTGCACTGGAAAAAAGCCACACGCCGATGATGCAGCAGTACATGGGCGTGATTTCTAAGCCCTTGTCGCGTTTGATTTTTCTTTAAAGCCCATTCCATCGGTCCCCCGGAATACCCCACCACGCGTGGTGACAAATGAAGGCAAATGACGGTGACCTCGTGATCGGCCCCACTGCGAGGCACGATCTTCGAGTCTGCTGCTTACCCCATCGAGTGAGACGCTGTGCTGTTCACATTCAGAGGTTCGGAAAATCTTGTCACACCGCCGTAAAGAGGGCTTGGTGGTTCAGAGATTAGGTCGAACTTGACGAACGTAAGTGGCTTTATCGATGCCCACATGGTGCAGGAACGTCTTGAAGACGCCCGGGCTCACCGGGTCGCGCGTGGGAAGAATGAAGGCACGTTGATCCGGCCCCGTCCACTTCTGGTGACCGCCTTTGCCGCCCGACGCGTCCAGGCTGTGGTGGAAGCGTTTTAGCGCCCGCTCAAGCTCGCGGCGAGGCGGCACGTTGAACGTGGACGGGTGGCTCTGAAGACGGTCAGCAATGACCCCGGAGCCCACGAAACGCAAAGGGATGTCGGCGTGCTGGAAGTCGTACGGCAGCGGGCCGGTCAGGGCGCTTTCAAGCGGCAAGCCGATGCTGGTGGAGTTGATCTTGGGGTTGGCAGTGCTTAACTGGTTGGCAAAGGTGCGCCATGTGGCGGCGTGATGTCCCAGGCGCCATTCCCGATACCCAGGTGGTGCGAGGTCGAGAGCCCCTTCGACGACGCGGTCCAGGCCCTCAATGTTCGACGCCATGCGTGTCACCAATGACCTGATGCTGGGTGCTTTAAACCAGTCCCATGCTGACCAGTTGGCCAGGGCTTCCTCAAGCCAATCGGGCGTTTCGCGCAGCGCCTGGTAGACGCGGTCCTGGTAGCGCAGGTGTCGCGGCTGCTGGGCGTTGATTTCAAGCCACGAGAGTGCGGCCTCCACCCGAGCGTGGAACAGCTCGTGGGCGTAGGTCAGGCCAAAGGCCAGCAGCGCAGCCAGGCTGTGTGATCCATTAACATTCTCCGACTTGAAGTCGTCCAGAAAGCTAAGCGCCAGGTCGTCCAGCTTTCGGGCGTCGAAGTAGATGCCCCACGTTTCCTCGGTCCATACGTGATAAGGCTGGAACCAGGCGATGGCTTCGAAGCCCTGTCCCTTTAAGTCGCTGCGAACGCCGTCAACCCGGTCTCGGTCCCCGATTTGGTCGAGCTGCAGATCGTCTAGCGAATCCTTGAGATCGTTTGCCTCCGGAACAAAGCCCTGGACTTGAACCGAGTCCTCCACCGGCTGAGCGCCAGTGTCGAAGTTGGGACTGCCTATCTGCTCGCTGCGCGGCTTGCGCAGTGCCGCAGGCAAGCGCCTTTGAACGGCCCAGCGGACCTCGGGGTACGAGGGGAGGCCTGAGTGGGGCGCCCATGAAACAAGGCCTTGCGCGCGGTGCCCAGCAGTGCCGGGGAGAATACCGGCGTAGTTGCCATCACGGGAAGGGGGCCAGCCAGATGCGGCGACCGCAGAAATTGCTGAACGAGCCAGCTTCTCCGTGTCGCCCGAAGTAGGCTGTGGGAACTTCACGGCACGCAGCATGAAAGTCCGTAGCCGCTCCGCAGTTACAACCGGGCGCTGAAACTGGCTCTTCATCGCCAACTGCGCTTGGGCGAACCCTTCGAACTTCTTCATGGCACTGTGGCGTCCGTAGAAGTCCTCGTTGTCCTGCCTCTTACGGCTGATCGCATCGTCGAATTCGGCGACCTTGGTCTGATGCTCCAGAAGAAGCGCATCTGCACTGGCTTTGAGGGTAGACGATATCCAGGCATCCGGTACCAACGGCTTCGATCGGCCCACCAGAACGCACAGGGTTTTGTCGTCAGGCAGCAAAAACACACCGCAGCAATACGCGACAACCTTTGTACCGGGGCCAATGCGTGAGTCGGTAGGTTTGAGCTTGGTAGGAGACCAAACCGCTTGTTCCAGTTCTCCCATTAGTCTTAGCCCGGTACCGCTTCGTAGACGGGCTAAAGCTCGCGCTGTGGCCTTAGCTGCGTAGATGGTTACCGCAAGCGAGCCGGTTGATATAAATTCGACAACGTTAGGATCGGTGATCGGCACATCAACACAGAACACGTCAGGTGCAGTCGTCCATGCGAAGCTGGGTGGAATCCAGCTTCGCACACGCGGGGGGCTGTTGCTTGGGCTGTTCATAAGGTCACTCCATTGTGAAGTTGAGCTTGCAACTGATCTTTAGAGCCACAATCCGGCCATCCCTCATTTCATGAATGCCGCTCGGCTGTACTCTTCCGGCCTTTCTGACCACCAGTGCGTTGCGAACTTACCCAGCTTCACCTCGAGGGCGCTCGGCCGCCAGAGGTCGTGGTACTCTGTTTTCATCGCCTCCTGCATGAAGCCCTCCTCAACACCACGCTCGCGGTAGTAGATTGAGGTCATGTAGTCGGAAATTCCCCACGGCGCCCCGCGCGGTAGTCCACAGTAGCCCGCTCGGTGGAAACCAAATCGCGCATCTGGAGTGATGAAGCGTCGCTCACCAGCAAGGAATATGCCCGTGCAGGCACTCACGCAACGGCCTTGCACTAGAGTGTCCAGGCCCTGCTTTCTTACGATCTCGATCATGAGTTCTTCCTCATGAACCAGTCCCCCAGAGGAATCAAGCTGTAGCAGCTTGAGGTGCGGATTGTCTAAGATTGCTCGCTCCAGAGCCTTGGCGCTGCCTTCCCCAATGCTGCCGCTAACCACGATCCGGTTGAGTTCGGGCATAGCCGTGACGGTCCAGGGTTTCGAAATCCATTTGCTTGTACGTTGCTCGCACTCGCTGAGAAAGCGAGCATAGGCGCTGGGTGATTTCCAGTTATACAAAATAACTTCCCTGGCCGTGCCCCACAGCATCCAGATTCCAAAACCAGCCATCAGAAATGTGAGAAAAGCTGCCGCCGTCCTCGACTCGGTCAGGAGGTTCATGGACTTGCGGTAAGTCCCCACGGCCCACCAGAACATGGCGGGTAACAGTGCCGCGGAGCCAAGGCGAAAAATCATGTCTACGGGCTTGCTTTCAGGATGAAAGGCCTGGCTGAGCAGAAAGGCCCCAAAAAGGATCAAAGTGGTCGGCACAAATACCACACAGAGTGCAACCACCAGAGTGCGGAACAGCCCAAGTTCACCCCGCCAGTGCAGACGGAAGAACTGACCCATGCCTGGCCAGCTATTGAACTTGGGAGATAAGCGAGCGCGACCAGCCAGTTTGGGCAAGCGCAGGGTAACGTGCATGTGAGCACCCCCACCTCAATGAGACAGTGATTGCAATAGGGGTAGTATTGGTAGACATGTGGCTCACAGCATGAGCCACTAAACACGATAACCTGAATGCATGCTGAATTCGTTAAGGACGAAGATGGCCAGACCACAGGCTCAACTGCTGGACTTACCCCGAGGACCTCTCTGGTTCAAGGTCACGGGCATGCTGCAACAGAACTGGGCGATGTTGGCCGAGGCCTGCACAGCCGATTCGTCGGCTCACACGGGTGCATCCATCCTGTTCTTCGATGATCACGGTTTAGTGTTCGATGAAGTGGTTTATGCGAATGCAGCTCAGGCCGAGCATGCCCTGGCGTTCAACGGCTTCACGCCGCTCAGTGAACAACCGGGATTTCGGACGGTGGCCGGATCGCCCCAGTTTCCCCTCCGACGGGGGAACCGGTTCGAACGACCGGTCTACTCGTCCGGTGAGTATTGGCAACAGCCGCCGGGTCTTGATCGGGTGACTCAGCGTCGCACAATGACACCCGCAGGTCTAGAGCGCTTTGTGGAGGCCCAGGCGACGGTCATCGACACCGCGATGGAGGAACTTCGGGCCGGTCGCAAGGAAACGCACTGGATGTGGTTTGTGTTTCCGCAGCTTTACGGGCTAGGTCGCTCTAGGAAAGCCCAGAAGTACGGCATCGTGGACTTGCACGAGGCACGGCTGTACCTGGAGCATCCTCTGCTGGGTCACCGGCTGCACGAGTGCTTCCGTCTGGTCCTGCAGCACCCGGACCGTCGGGCGGACGATATTTTCGGGACGGTGGACGCGATGAAGTTTCGCTCTTGCGCGACGCTCTTCGATAGAGCATCGGCCACCCCGAACTCGGTGTTTCATTCGGCTCTGAAACATTTCTACGGCGGCAAGGCGGATCTTGAAACGGTGAGGCTGCTCTGAGATGGACCGTACCGAGCGCTTCTACAAAATCGATGCCCTGCTACAAGGCGGGCGGGCGGTGCCCATCGGCACGATGCTGGAAATGTTGGCGGTCTCCCGGGCCACGTTCAAGCGCGATATCGAGTACATGCGCGACCGGCTGAACTACCCCATCGTCTGGGACCGGGAAACACGAGGTTATCGGTACGAGCAGGACGGAGAAGCAGAAATCCAGAACCTGCCGGGCCTATGGTTCAACGCCCAGGAAGCCTACGCACTCTTGATGATGCAGGCGATGCTGTCCGACCTGCAGCCCACGCTGCTCAAGGCGCAGATTGAACCTCTGAAAGCACGGCTGCGGGCCCTGATTGAATCCGGCCAGCACGCGGCCAACGACGTGGAGAAGCGCTTCCGCCTGCTGGCCACCGGTCACCGTGCGGTGGCGGCTCAGCACTTCGAAGTGGTTGCCACCGCCCTCCTCACCCGCCGCCAGTTGGCGCTGCGGTATTACGTGCGGGCCCGCGACGAGCGCAGCGAGCGGGTGGTCTCTCCCCAGGTCTTGGTGCATTACCGGGGCAACTGGTACCTGGTCGCCTGGTGTCACATGCGAGTCGGCTTGCGCTCGTTTGCGCTGGACTCGATGGAAGAAGTGCACCTACTGGATGTCAAGAGCCAAGAGGTTGATGAGCGAACTCTCGAAGAGTTCGTGGGCCAGGGGTACGGAATATTTTCTGGGAGAAAGGTGCAGTGGGCGCGGCTGCGGTTCTCGGCCGAGCGGGCGCGCTGGGTGTCCCGGGAGATGTGGCATCCCAAGCAGGAAATCACATGGCTGGCCGATGGGCGCATGGAGATGCGGCTGCCTTACACGGATTTGCGGGAGTTGACGCTGGACGTGCTGCGCCATGGAGCGCATGTGGAGGCGCTGGAGCCCAAGGAATTGAGAACCGCCCTCAAGGCGGAACTGGCCCAGGCCATTCGGGCCTATGCATGAATGCATCACAAACTCAAAGCAGGCGCTTCGAGAAACGACAGGCACCCCTTCTTTCTGCCGGCAATCACAAAGGAATGTGAACCCATGACCTCCAACCATCTGGCTCTGCTGGGCGACTCCATATTCGACAACGCCAGCTACGTCGCGCCCTCCGAATCTGTCATAGAGCACCTTCGTCGTACGCTGAAATCCCCACACGCCTGTACACTGCTGGCCGTCGACGGCGATGTGACGCGGCAGGTGCATGCCCAGTTGCAGCGGCTGCCTCCGAGTACAACCCATCTGGTGCTGAGCGTCGGTGGTAACGATGCCCTGTCATGGCTGCCCACCCTAGACCACCCGGTAAGTTCGGTGATGGAAGCCCTAGCGCACCTAAACCACATCCAGACTGACTTCACGAGTCACTACGATTACCTTATGGATCGAGTGTCCGAGCGCCGACTGCCTACCCTAGTCTGTACGATATACGACGCCGTGCCGGGACTGACCCCGGCCCTTGAGACCGCGCTGTCGGTTTTCAATGATGTGGTGACTCGTAGCGCCATGCAACACCGCTTTGACATCCTCGACCTGCGCACGCTTCTGACCGAGGCGGCGGATTTTTCCGAGGTGTCACCAATCGAGCCATCTGGGCAGGCGAGCCAAAAACTTGCACGCGCCATCGCCGACTGGAGCGTGGCGGTTTGACACGGACGACAACGCCTTTCAGTTGCACCCACTGGCAGCTCTCTGTGACAAGTTTGGGCTGGTCACTTCGGATAAAGGTCGTCGCGGTCCGGTCGAGACGACCTGTATGTCGGCACAACTGGACGATCGTCCTCGACCTCCTTGGCCGGGACAATTCGCCCCAGTGTGAAAGCGTCCTGCGCTAAGCCGCAGGCGACAGAGATCCGTTGATATTCGTGCACCCCTCCAGTGAAACCGTCCAAATTCTTGTGCGGTGGAAGCGGCATCAGATGCAGACCTTGAGTTGACGGCACAGGCATCGTCTTCAGCGCCTCTCGATACAAGTCAAACAGCGCCCCGCCTCCTGTAAAGAATGTGCGGATCCCCGTACGCCAAGCATCAGACAGCCTGTAGCGGCGGCTCTTGGTGATATCGAATACGCTTTTGATCACCCTTTGCAGTTCTGCCCTGAACAGTGCGTCTCGGCTTACGACGTGAGCCTCAGCGACACCGGTAGCTCGAGCGAAGACCGGGGCTGCGTCGATTGGGGCCAGTTCGTCAACTGCGCGAGTAAGGCCATCGGCTTCGACACCCAACAGCCTGTTCTGGATGAGCCCATGCGTGCCCAACGCATGAACTTGAGGAACGAGGAATGGAAACGTGTCCTCTTCGTCGACTTGATGCACATTGAACGTCACGACGTCCAAAGTTCCTCCCCCAACATCCACCAGTGCGTGCAGGCCACGCTGCCGTTGAGGTGACTGCATGTAACCAGCCATCTGGGCCACAAACTCTGGCCTAACTTGATGGTCCACGAGATCAGGTAGAGCCTCGCCTTCTTGCCACAACTCGGATGCGCTACCCGCCAATCGCTGTGGGTTTGTCTCCAGACTTCGCCGCCAGCCCGTAGCCGCCAACGCGTGGTAGGCACGTGCCAACTGAGTGCTTTCCAAGCCATTACTGGGGGCCCCGATGTTGAGCTGCCACCGAAGATGTGCACGTCCAAGTTTGTCCCCGTGATGATGGAACACCCAAGCTCGAACGTATCGCAGCACCAAGGCGATGAAGGTGCTGGCAGCACCGATACTCGACCGGGAGACTGCAGGGTTGATGAACGGTAGCTTCAGATCGTTGCGAATCTCATCTGAGCGTGCGTTCGGGTGTTGCCCAATGAACAGCGAGCCATCTCTCAACTCCGTGTACTCACTGGGTAACAAGTAATTCGGCTCGCACTTGGAAACGCCGTCCCAAGTGACGGGGAAGATCTTGTCTCTGAAGCCAACCGCCGCCTTGGTGTATGAGGTACCAAAGTCGAGTCCGATGACTATATCGACCGCTCCGCTGTGCCCCGCTTCGACACATTGCGTCCAGCCTCCTCGAGCAATCCAGCCCTCAGGCTGCCGAAACAAGTCTTGTCGGGTGGGAGCGCCTTTCGGAAGAGGCCGAAACACCGACGGCACAGGCTGCGGCCGCTTGATTGAACTCTGCGCTGGTTGTTGAGGTTTGGACAGAGGCGCTTTCAAAGACCGCTTTGCTGGAACCACCGGCTGCACTTGGATCGATAGCTGCTTCACCGGAGACGATACGGGCGGCGAAGCTGCCCCCCGAGAGCTCCGCGGGAAAGGCTTGCTCGAGATGTCTTTGCCACCGGTACTCTGCGCAGATCGATGAAGCTGGCCCGTACCGGTTCCGTGCCCTTTGTCATTAGGAGGCAACGGCTTTGACTGTCCGTTTAGACGCGACATTCCATCCGTGTTCGGCAGCTTGAGTGGAGTGCCACCCCTCCGAAGCTCCGGTACACGCGCCACCTGACTGCGCGGGGGGCGAGAGGCCGCCTCTGTCTCTGGGCCCTTCAATTGGCTCTTGATGCGCTTGAGTTCGGAAAACCAGTCCGGCATACGTCAGCCCTCCAATCGCAACAACCCTGCACAAACCAGAACATGATCGGGGATTACGCGTTCGCGTTGGAGCACTTGCTCTCGCTTCAGTCCCATGCGCGCCGCCAATTTGTCGATTCGCCCCTGAGTGGCCTTGGCAAGCGAGTGTCTGCCGAGCTCCTCGTGCCGGTTGCGCGTGGCCTGCAGAACACGAAGTCGATTGGCAAGATGTTGCTCGATCCCGTGAAGCTGGAACATCAAGCGGTCAGAATTCTCGTCCTGCTTGCGTTTGCTGGCACGACCATAGGCTTCTGCCAAATGCACTTCAAGTTGATCAAGTCGCTCAGCGATTTCGTCGAGCTGGACTAGGTTCGCCGCCTCCAACCAGTCTGTACCGTGCAATCGCGCAGCATTCACCAAGCCTTCCGCCAGATCGTCTGCAAGAATCTCCTGACTCCTAAGGTCGCACGCTGCGACTTGAAGCCACTCCTCTTCCTTCACACCCTTGAAGGTCCACTTACGGATGGCAAACATGTAATCGCCTGCCGATACGTCCAAACCAAACTTCGATTGCAGCTTGACAGCAACCACTGGGTAAAAGGCTTCATCTAAGCGTGCCAGCTTTTCGCCGATGAACCGAATCAGTGGATGGAACTGATGAATTGGCTCCCACGCGCGGCCTCCCACCGTCGTGACACTGTTCAAAAACTTGCACGTTCGCGGCAGTCCCGAACCAAGCATGGTCTGACCAATCTGGCCTGTTCGGCGACAGAACTCATCAAGCTCCGCCGCCATACCCATCGGAAGTTGAATGGAGTACAGGTTGATATCGTCCAACTGCGCAAACTGATGACCAGGAGCATGGCGAGACAGAAAATCACGGACATAGATAATCAAGTCGGATTCGGTAACTCGACGTGAAAGCTCCTTGGCTGCCGCGATGCGATCCAACACTAACCCACCATGGGCAATCATCTGTGCGGCGTTTTTCTCCAACTCATCCTGACGGAGTCGCACGTTCTCAAGTGCAAGCCTTGCCCGCTCAATCTCCGCTTCCTCTTCTTCTGGTGTGAGCTTCGACGTCAGCAGCTTGGACTCGAGCCTTTGTATAGTCTCGCCGATCACTGGCTCAGGCTCGCCCAGCGCTTCCTCAAACACCTTCAAGCGCGTCAGGAGCCTGCCCAAGATCCTCTCGTCGATCGTCTCCTGGTAAAACAGGTTCCAGATGTAGATTACTTTGGACTTCTGGCCCAGACGGTCGATACGACCGATGCGCTGTTCAACGCGCATTGGGTTCCAAGGCAGGTCGTAATTCACTAGCAGGCGGCAAAACTGCAGGTCGACACCTTCAGCGGCCACCTCGGTAGACACCAGCACACGCAACTCCGGCCGATCCCTGAACTCGTTGATCAAGTCCTGCTTGGATTCACGCATGTTTCCCCACAACAGCATGGACTTCATGCCTGCCGAAGAGAGCCGCTCGGCCAAGTAGTGAGCCGTCGCACGGAAAGAGCTGAAGAGAATGACTTTCTCAACGGGGTTGTCAGCGAAGTAGTCCGACAACACATCCAGGAGCCGCGCGAACTTCGAATCTGATCTTTCGAGTTCAGCAGCGTCCACATCTCTTGGACGGTTGGCGAGCAAGAACTCCTTCAGCGTTGCGCTGATGTCCTCCAACTCGCTCTCGTCTTCGCCTTCCTCCATGTCTTCCAACACGAGTTCAGCCATGTCCTCGACTAAAGTTCTGTCGCCACCGAGCCATGCGCGGGCGAAAGCAGCAGGGCAGCTGCAAACCTGCCGCTGAGGCGTAGCCAGCAGAAAGCCATCAGAGATACCGCGACGCCAGGCGTAATCTCGGGTGACCTCGGTCACATAGGTATAGAACTTTCGTTCCGCCTCGGTCATGGGAACCTTTTCAGGCGTCACTTCCCGACGCGGGCGCTCCAACTGCACATCGCGCTTGCGTGTGCGAGTCACCACATGCCCTAGCAGATTCACTCGCTCCAAACTGGATGCCAGTTCTGCTCGGTACTCGGCAGACTGTAAGCGCTCCTGCGTCGGTGGATCCTCAAGGATTGAGGCCAGCTGCCGCGAATTCGCAAGCAGCTCGCTGGACGCTGCCGCTTTGACATGTTCGATGATCTCCTCTGATCGGGAGTTTCGACGCAGTGCCGCGTCGCGTGCCAACACCAGCGGTCGGTTCGCGGCCAGCATTTCTCTGAAGCTCGAAGGGTACTGAAAGTGATCTGGGTCACACAGGCGCAACAGGTGGTACAAATCCTCGTTCGCAAGATTAATCGGGGTTGCCGACAACAACACCCGGTGGTGCGACACCTCCCGCAGCATCTCACCCAGGGTGTGCGCGGCGCTCTCCGGGTTGCGCATGTAGTGCGCCTCGTCGAATACAACCAGGTCGATCAGTGGATCGTCGGTCGCGTTCTCATCGAGTAGGTTGGCAAGCACTGAACGACCCGACAGTCTCTTACCGGTTGACTCCGCTGTCGGCTTCCAAGACTTCGGTGGTCTGAGCGCCTGATAGCTCGCAATCCAGGCTTTGGACGGACCGAAGCTGCTGCTGTTTCTCAGCTCATCAGCCAAATTAGCTGCATTCACGATGCTGGCGTCGATTCCGAAGCGGTTCTTCAGTTCGCTTCGCCACTTTTCGCGCAGCATTGCCGGACACACGATTAGGAGTCGACGCATATCCTCACGCGCCCGCAACTCAGTCCATATGATGCCCGCCTCGATCGTTTTGCCCAGACCGACTTCGTCAGCGATCAGCAAACCATCGGCGGGCGATTCCAACAGGGTCAGCAAGGGCTTGTATTGGTGTGCGAAGAACTCAGTGTTCGTAACGCCCATCGAGTACACCAAGTTGGCGAGTCGCCCGGACAGGTGCACGTGCGTCAAACTGCGGCGGAGGTCTTCTGCTCGACCAAATCGACCGCTCTCGATCACCCCATAAGGGTCATCGCTCTGAGCCGTGGAGATCAGCTCGAGTTGGTCTTCCGCAACGTAGTCATTTGTCCCGTCACGCCAACGGACCCCGTAGTAGCTGATGGACCCGCGAGCCCGTACTTGCCCTGTCGTAGCACCAAGTTTTCCGGGGTTGTCGATTCGACGAACTTCCGTGCCCTTTTCCCATTGCATGAGATCTCCTTGATGAGGTATCGCGCCTGACACTCAGTCAGCATGCTTCTTGAGCCAGCCTGGAATGTCATCAACGCGCACCTGTTTTGCTTTGCCATCGGCTTCCGGCACCTCTGGGAGTTCCTTCCACACTGTCAAGAAATGGGCACCCGGCACTCCGTCTTCGACGGCAACGTATCCACAACGCAGCTCTTTGCGCCCCCAGGTCGTCTGCCACTGTGCCGAGAACGACCACAGTTCAACTCCATCGGCGTGACCCTTGAGGAAGTCCTGCCACGCTGCGTTGAGGTGGCCAAATGGCAATTCAGGTGCAGCCTTGAGCGGGTCTACGACAACCTCGCGTCTTTCGATCTCCTGCACAGTCAGTCGCTCCAGCAAGTGGTCGCGCTCAACGACGAATTCGCGTTCCTCCGGGGACACGTAGCTTTCCTTCTTTTGAAACAGCTCCTTGGCTTTCATGAAAACGGCCACGGGCCAGACGGCGACCACTGCGATGGCCGCGAGAAGGGGCGCGACAAAGTTGTTGAGGATACGGTATGAAAGCTTCTTGCGATCCGGATTTATGGCTTCGAGCAGATCACGAAGAGATTCAGACTCCTTCCCCTTCGTCATGTGATGAGCGCCGTAGACGACCGCAAGGACCACCACCCCGATACCGAGGTACCAGTAGAGATAGATCACACCGATTCCCCCCCATCCTTGCCGGTCCGAGGGAATACCGTCATGGCGCCGATTTCGTAACCTTCAGGAGCGTTCTCAGACTCGGCCGTCCCGTTGTGACGTTCTCGGGTCGCCACAACCACCCCTCGCTCGACATCCAAGAACAAGTCCCGCTCGAAGGTGCTGCCGTAGCCCATGTGGACATATTCAAGCTGCTTGCCTTGGGGGATACGGATCGTGCCGGAGTACCAGTGGGCAAAAACCCGCTCTGGAAAGTCAGGGAAGATGGTCGCCAATGACGCTTCGGTACCGTCTTCCAGGGTTCCGTTCAGTCCGATCAGGTACAGGCGGTCGTTCACGATTTCCCAGTTGCCAACGTAACCACGCCACAAGGCAGTGCAGTTGGACTCGAATCGTGGGTTGAATCCGCCCATGGCGAAATAATCGCTGAGGGGGTTCGTGCACATGGCAACCTCCTCACCCTTGAATTTCAGTCGCTCTGCAATCTGCGCTGTCATGCCATTCCTCCCTTCGATTGATTGGCCAACGTCGACTCGGTCACAAATAACCGCGCAACAACTATCTGAAGAAGCAAATCTGCGGGCACGCAATCCGCGAATTTGATCCCCTCGGCCAACTGTGAGACCTCGTCTACGGTCAACTGCACATCAGCTTCGCCGCCGTTTTTGGACACCAGCGATGCCGCAGGAGCTTGAACGCTGAGCGCATCAAACTTGACTCGCTTCCCGGCAGATGAAGCGGTACGGGCATAGGTCCGGTTCTGCTTGGTGCCCGCAAAAGTCCAGGTGCGAGCCTGATGGCCTTCGGCCCTAGACACGAAGTCCCCGCCTGGAGAGAGCGCGAGCTCCTCCTGTAACGCTGAAAGCTCAGACTTGCCGCGCAGCGACAGATGCACGCCTGGTGGCGTTCCACTGATGAGGGCAGCACGGATGCCTTGGCAGACCTCACGGCTCAGGCTGCGTGCGCCGCCCATCCATCGAGCTTTGCCGCCCTCTTTCGCCGGCTCCAGCCAGACAATCTTTTTCGACCACTCAATCTCCTTGACCATCCAGCTGCGACCTGCCAAGAGCAAGAGCCGCTGAGGCTCATCACCGGAGAGTACCGTGGGGTCGATGTAGCCCACCTCCGCACTGCCATGCCGGCCAGTCAGGAGTTGCGCCCCACTGAATGACGCCAACAGGTCTCGGTAATGCCCACGGCCGAAGTCGCGCTCAGCCTGGGGACCGATACGCAACAACCCCTCGCTGGCATCCAGGTACCCCTTCTGAACCATGTGAGTCAACATCGACTGAAAGCCGTCTTCAGGCAACTCGGGGAAGCAGCGCGACAAAAGCGCGATGACTTCGCTGGCTGGCCATTCGCCGCGCTCCAGTGTGGACACAAGGATTTGCTGCCCAACTATGGGCCAAGGCTCCTCCGGAGGCCGCGCGGCTTCAACCCAGGCCTGAGACCACAGCTGGGTGACTCCCAAAGCCAACATGAAAGCATCTTCACTCGTCGTAAGGAACAAACAGTTCCTCACACCGCCAGTCCTCCGCCCGGTTCGCCCCATGCGCTGAAGGAAGGACGACACCGTGGACGGCGAATCGATCTGAATCACACGATCCAGATCTCCTACATCGATGCCCAACTCCAGGGTCGATGTCGCCACGATCACGCAGTCTTTTTCTTCAGCAAATGCCGCTTCGGCCTGCTTACGCTCCGCTGCGCTCAGCGACGCATGGCTCACGAAGGTCCGGACATCCTTGGTGCGCAACATGCTGCTGAGCTGCTCAGCGCTGCTGCGAGAGTCGCAAAACACCAGCCTCTTTTCACCTCGGTGGAGGCGCGAGATGACCGTTGCTGCGTTTTCGAGGCTGCCAACGTGATCGATGGTGACATCGGCATCGGTGCTAACGGTGGCGCTTCCAACCACCTGCCGTTCTCCCGACGGAGCGAACCACTGCAAGAGCTCTTGCGGGTTGCTGACCGTTGCAGAAAGACCGATTCGTTGCAGCGGTTGCGGCAGGTAGTGCTCGAGCCGCTGCAGTACCGAACGCATGTGCCATCCGCGATCATCAGCAGCGAAGGCGTGCAGCTCATCGACCACCACGGCCCGCAGATTCCCAAACCATGTTGGACGATCCACGCGCACGGAAATCAGCATCGCCTCAATGGACTCCGGCGTCGTCAGAAGGATGTCGGGTGCCTCCTTCATCGCCTTCAGCTTCCGCGACTGGGAGACGTCGCCGTGCCAAACGGTGACGGTTCGACCGACCAGTCCGGCGTAATGGGTCAACCTCTGCTCAAGGTTGTTGAGCAGCGCCTTGATAGGGCAGATGTACAAGACACTGGTGCCCGACCAGGACTCTCTCAACATTTTGGAAAGGATCGGGATGGCTGCCGCCTCCGTCTTTCCGCCCGCCGTAGGTGCCAGCAACAGGCAGTGTGCTCCGGCATGAATCGGCGCAATGGCCGCCAGCTGGGTGGGGCGCAGGGTACTCCAGCCCAGCGTGTTGACGACGTGGTACTGAAGGGATGGGTGCAGCTGCTCGAATTCGCTCACAGCTCGATGTCATCCACGGAATTTGCGCTGGCCGCTGCACGCTCGGACGCAGACATTTCGCTCTCGGAAAGCGTGAGTGAATAGTGCTTGCGGGGATCAAAGTCGGGATGCAAATCCACTCGATCCAGAACGTCTGCCACCAGCTTCTTCAAGAACAGCCGCGGCGCCACACCGACCTTACCGCCAAGACCACCTGCCACCGCGCGGGCCAAGGTTTCCAGGTAAGCGTCATCGACCACCGACCGTAAGCGGTGCTCGTTTGCCACCCCCTCCGCGTAAATGTCACGCACCCGGCGACCAACGGAGAGCAGGGCTGAATGGTCAAACGGCGACAGTCGGATCTGCACCGCACGGGGATTGTCGAATCGTCGGTCGGTGCCAAAGTCGACATGTAACCTCTGCGCGAGAGGTGCCAACCTCTGTACGCCCTGCGGACCGTCATAGAAGGCTGGGGTGCCTGTGATGACCAGGTAGAGCCCGGGATAGCGACCGGCATCAATCTCATCGATCCATTGCCGCAGAGCATTGAGCCCCTTTTCGCGGGTGTCGGTACGCATACGCTGCAAGGTCTCCACCTCATCGAGGACCAGTACCAACCCAGAGAAGCCGCTGTCACGAAGGATCGTGAGCAGACCGACCAAGAAGTTGCTGGCCCCAAAGTGGTCCAAATCGCCCTTGATACCCGCGGCACGCTTGACGCTGGCCGCGACATTGGGCTGGCCAGCCAGCCAGCTGATCAACCCCTCAGCCAGCATGCCGTCGTTGCTCGCCAGGGCCTGCCGATAGGTTCGAAGCACAGCGGAAAACGCCGGTGCCGTCTTGCTGATGGTGCTCAGGCGCGCCTCCATGAGCGCATCTGTCCGCTTCAGAAGGTCTTGCGCATCGTCCGGGTCTACCGAAGGGTCTGCCAGGACATCCTGCTCCAGGGCGTAAAACCAGCCGTCAATGACGCTTCTGAAAGCACCGCTGGCCATGTCGGCCGTCCCGAGGTGCTCAACCAGTCGCCGATAGACCGTTTCCAGCCGATGCAGAGGTGTCTCGGTTTCGTTGATCTGTACTTCTGTCGCAGCGAACCCCTTTGAGCGAGCCCGCTCCTGCAGCCAGCGTCCAAAAAAGGTCTTGCCCGTGCCGTACTCACCCCGGACTGCCTTGAAGCCGCCTCTGCCTGTCGCGACGACATCCAACTCTTCATTGAGGGTAGACGCAAAAGTCTCAATCCCAACCGCAAGAGCGTCCAAGCCACTGTTGGGCACGGTGCCACGACGCAGCGCGCTGACGATGTCTTCACGTCGAGCCGCGCTGATCATGACAATCCCCCCTGGGTAGGTAACCGGAACTGCTGCCGCAGCAAGGTCATGTTGAGCTCAACTGATCCCGCGGCCTCATCAACGGTGAGCACCGGTGCCTGGTCCACGTTCAGCATCCGTCGCACGGCACTCAGAAGCCCGCCCATGCGAACCTCTGCCAGCGACAGCCGATTTGCCAAGGCCGCCCGAGACAGTTTTCCGCCGCGTTCCGACACGGCCTCGAGTAACAGCCTCATCTTGTCGTCGGGCAACGCGACACGTGCCGCAAGTTGCCGCTGCGAGGCGTAGATCGGACTGGCCAGCAGCAACCCAATCCAGTCCGGAGGGGCGCTATCAGCTGCTGACGGAGGCAGATCGACAGGGGCAAACAGGCCCGGCTGCGCCTCCGCCGACACCGTCTTTTTGCGTGTGGGCTTCGCTTGCGGAGCAGGCGCGGCAACAGCGCTTTTGGGCTGCAGAAATGGCGGTAGCTCCCACCAATCCGGCTGAGTGGGTGGAGCTGGCCTCCAGCCTGGCAGATTCGAGCCCAAGGGAGCAAACAGGCTGAGGGGGACGGTCAACTCCTGGGGCGACAAGCCGCCGTGGTAGCCATTCTTGCGGCCCGCATACCGGCTGCTTTCCCCCCAGAGGCACACCGCGGCATTCGAACCATCGCTGGTAACGACTCGCCCACCGCTGATGGCCAATTCCTGAGGCGACGCTGCGGTGCGACCCAAGCGCCAGCGATCACTCTCCCCACCCGGGATCTGGGTCGTGCCGTCTTCCAAAAGGTGCCCATGATCCGCGGTGATGATCACCACGCGACGGGCTTCACGCGCCTCGCGCAACAAGGGTAACAACAGGCGCAGATCCTCAAGAGCCCATCGCTGGTTCAGTTGATCTGGCCCGCTGAGGTGGTCATCCACCGCGTTGTAGACCACTCCCACAACCTGCTGTTTGGGGTTGGCGATGGCAGCACGAACCTCTGACGCAAGATTCCCGCCATCGGCCAAGTCCCCCTTGTGAAAGAGCTTGGGGGCATATTCCGCTCGGCTGGCAGCTATTAGGGCTGGATGCGATGCGAAGCCAGGTTTCTCCTGCGCCTGGTTACCAGTGGTCAGCCGCCCACACAGCAAGCTGGTTCGACTGACCTCGGTGATCGTCGGGATAGCCGCCATTCCAACGAACGGCATGCCCCGCGCGGTCGGCACCAATTCAGTCCAGCCGTGAGTGGATGCCCGTGCAAACAGTTCGCGGAAGATGCTGTTGCTCAAACCATCCATCACCAGCAGCAACGTGGGCTGAACTGCCGCAATCGGGGCGACCACACGCTCCAAAACCTGCTCGAGCAGGACAACTCGACCGTTGTTAGCAGGAGGCTGAGCGTTCCACTGCACAAGCGCATGGGCAAAGGACTTGGCGAATCCATCCCGCCGCGCAATCGCTGAACGGCGACAGGCGGCATAGGCCTCGGACAATTCGCTGAGTTCATCCCCACCCAACAACCTGAACCGGGCCCAATCGACATAAGCCCCCTCGTCGGCTTGCCACTCCACGGCATCCGGCAACGCCGCCCCGGAAGGTATCGGGCTCATGAGCCAGCGAGCCAGGCGGCGCGCCATTTCGACGCGCTCCTTGCGGGGCAGCTGGCTGTTCATCAGCATGTGCCTCAAGGCACGGTCAGCATGCAACTCCACCTGCTGCAGGTTCGCTTCGGTGGGCTCCGCTGCATGGGTACTCAGCGCCACCGCAAAGTCCGTCAGGCGTTGATCCAACGCCAACGGCAGGACATCGCTCAAATGCGCAAACTCGGAGATCCGAAGATCCTGGAGCAAGGCATCAGCGCGATCCAGTGCCGCACGACAGCCCTCCACACCGAGACTGCGCACGACTCGCTCTGCAGCCTCCGCCCACTCACGGCCTTCCTTGACGCCCACGTGCTGATCGTTGACGAACCGCTCCAGTCGAATGGCCGCCTGACCCAAAGCCGTTTGCCCTTCACCGTCGGGGGCGAAGATGACACCACTGACCAGTCCCAAAGACAATGCATCCCCTGTACGTCCAGCCTGGATACACCCCAACACCATGGCGCCAGCAGCGCCGGATGTCTCCGCAAGCCAGCTCAAGATGGATGCCCGCATCGCAGCCGGCAAAGGCCCCAGTCTGGCCTCGGCCTCGGGCCTCAATGACCAGGTAAGCAAACTCACTGCATCTGGTCGAGCCACCTCGATTCCCAAGAATCGGGCCAAAACCTCACGCCAGGCCGTCTCCAAGTCCAAAAAGCCGTTGGCCACTGGCTGGTAATCACCCTGAGCTGCGCCGTCGATCAGGGCTTGAGGCATCCAGGCAAACCGGCCCAAACGCGCGTCCGTCTCTTTGGCCTGCAACATCACGCGGACGATGTCCCATCCTTCCGGCTGAAACACCCGGGCGCGGGCCAGACGGGCTGCAATATCCTCGGCGACTTCATGTGTAGACAGCGGTGTGATCACCACCATGCCGGAGGTCGGATGCTCATGCTGCTCCAGTTCGCACAGCGCCTCGCGAATCGCCAGAGACGACTCGCACCACCGAATCGAAAACGGCCTTCCCTGCGGACTGATCGATTCCGGCCAGGCCTGTTTTGCCGTCGCTCGGATCGCAACCGCCTGCGCTGCCGGATCGCTGTCCAGCACGCGCTCCAGCTGCGCTTTGATCTGAGGCGTGGACAAACTCATAGCTGAGTGCCCTTACGCTGCAGGCGCCAGCTCAGCGTGAGCTCCAGATCTCGCTCACTGGTCACGCGGGCCTTCAGTTCCTCCAGGGCAGCCACGGCTTCAGCTGCGGTCAGATTCAGCTGCTGCTTTTCGGCCACCACCTCGGGCGCCAGATTGGCAGGCACGGGTGGGATCGTTACCGGCGCCGGAGCCGGTACGGTCATACCAGGCACCGGAGCAGGCACCGCAGCCGGAGCTGGCGCAGGCGCAGCAGCGGCCAGCAAAGCCATGGCATCGCGGTGCAATTCCTCCAGCCGACCCTTGAGCGCGAGCACGTGCTCATCGCTGGTGAGGACTTCGGCCAGCCGCCGCCCGATCACCTGGGCCGCCTCCGCCCGGTTATCACTGAGCTTCAGAACCACATCAAACAACTGCCAGTAGCTCCCCAGCTCAAGCGCATCAGCACAAGCCTTCGCCTGCCCCAAAGCGCGGCCGACGGCAGCCTCGGAAGTCTGCAAATCGGCCCCCGCCAGCACAGCAACAAACTCCGAATCGGCCGCCGATGCCAAAGCGGCCAGAAGCGACTGGGCAGACTCCGCCGTTTGTTGGCGTGCGCCAGCGGCGCCACCCGCGTATCGGCCGGTACGGTCCCGCACCTGCACCACCAGGCGCGTCACCGCATCTCGCTTTTCTCCAACTTTCAGCTTGATTTCGTCGACCAGCTTGCCCACATTGGCTGCGTTGAGCGTCTGACCGAGCGTCAAGCCAAACAGGCTCGATGCGCGCTGCAGCGCAAGCTGCCAGTCGCCGGCAGCGGGCAAGGACTGCTCACGCAACTCCAGCTCATCCGGCATGCTGTCCACTGACGGCTCGTAAGGCCCACCACGCATGGTGAAACGCCGGCTGGTGGATGCCGCGAAGGCCAGGATGATGAGGTTCTGCAATTCCAGCGGCAGACCCATCGGTGCGGGTGTGTCGATCCATTGGCGCAACTTGGCCACCGTGATCGGGCCTCCGCCGTCTCGCGCGTGGGCCTGCGAAAAACGCGACTGCCAGTGCGGCTCAATCAACAGGTGCGTCTCCGCCATCTGCCCCAGCTGGCATGGGTTGACGACGGAGCGAACCAGTTTGCGCAAGCCGGCGTCCTGGACCAGTCCGCGCTGGCCAGGCGATTCGATGGCCTTTTGCACCTCCGGCCAGATCTTGCGGATCACCACCGGCTTGATTTCGGTATCGAATTCAGGGTGAGCCGGATACTGATGAGCGAACAATTGGCCCAACAGACTCTCGAAGGCCGACTTGAAGTCAGCACCGACCGGCGGGCGCGGTGACAAGGTGGGGTCAAGCGAACGGAACTGCTGGTCAGCCGTCAGCGGGTTGCTGATGGCATCGCGGGGCTCGGTACTGATGCCGTAGGCCACTTCCAATTGGGAACGCAATTTGATGCGCAACTGATCCAGCTGGTTGCGGGCCAGCGCCTTCGCCTGCACACGGTCCACGTACGACAGATGACCGGCGTAGGTCTCAAAGCGCTCGCCCTGAAGGATGTAATCCAGCACCACCAGGCGCCCCAAATCCGCCATCGCCTTGTTGCTCAGGAACGAGGGGATCCACACCAGTGTCTTGGTGTCACCGCCGCGATACGCTGCAAGGCGGGCCAGGTCATCGGCAGGGCCAAAGTTGGCCTCATCGAATGGGAAGTCCAGCACCACGGTCCAGATGCCTGCGCGCCCGCGCAGACGGTCGTCCGTCATCTCACGCACGTTCTCGTACAGCAATTCGACTTCTCGCCGCGTGCCGCGCCAGTTGAACTCGTAGGTGCTGAACAGGTCGCCCGTGTCCTCAATCCCGAGCTCCTTGAACAAGGCCTCGCGGATGCGCTTTCGTCGGTTGCCGGGGTTGTCGTTGGCTTCAGCCGCACGCAGGATGGGCTCGATGTCAACGCCCGTCACCTGGATGGAAATGATCGGGTTCTGGTCTTCGGTGATCTTGATTTCGCCGATTTCGCTCGCCCAATCCCTGCACTTGCGCAGTACGTCCTGCGCTTCCCGCCCCGGAATGGGGGATCGGAAAGTGCCGTGGTTGAGGGCCGCCAAACGTTGGGCGGTCAGCGCCTTGAGCGATTCCACCTCGGGCACCAGCGCACCCAGCAACAACGTTTTCAGCAACCGCGCATCATTGCGCAGGTTCTTGGCCGCCGCCGGGTCCGCCTGCCCCAACTTGATAGCTTCCCAGGTCACGCTGTGCTGTCGTTCCAGCATGGGCAGCAGGCGCTGGTTGTAAAGGCGCTTGGCGTTTTCAAAGTGCAGACGCATGCCTTCGCTGAACGGCTCGTCGCCTTCGGCAATCGCGTCGTACAGGTCGCCCACGGGGATCAGCTGCCCCAATTCCAGATCGTCGCGACGATCCACCAGCAACTGCAGCATCAGCTTCAGCGCCGTGCGCTCGCGCTGCAAAGCCGCCGACACAGCAATCAAGGTCTGCACCAGTGCCGGAGAGAACGGGTAGACCTTGCGGAACATGTCCCGGTCTGCCGTGGTGGTCAACAGGGTGTCGAGCACGTCCTTGCGCAACTTCAACAGGTCGTCGAAGGTGCCCTGCAAGGTCTGCCGTGCGGCCTCGTCCACCGGCCGCAGCACACGCTTCTCAGCAATGGCGGGGAGGTTACGGTCCTCCAAGGTGATGCGATGGAAGCGCGCCTCCCAGTGTTTCAGCACGTCACTGAACTGCACCTGCACCGAACCGGCCAAGTTCTCACCCACCAAGTCACGCAAGTCACGCTGCCGAGCCACAAAGCTGATCAGCGGAATGGGCCTGTCAGCGTTGGTGGCCTCCACCAACTTGACCAGCTTGGTGCCTTCGCGGCTGACGAAGTTGACGTCTGCCGCATGGCTGGCCAGCCACAAGACCAGCTCGTCCAGGAACAGAATGACTGCGTCATAGCCCAGCGCCTTGGCATGCCGGCTCATGATGCTCAAGCCGTCGTCCAGCGAAACGTACGATTCACCACTGCCCGCCAGTGTGCGATAGGCCGAGAAGAACTGCGTGATCAAGTCCCCCACCAGGCGTGCGCGCTCCTCACCGTTGGGCGGCTCCAGCATGGCCGCCTCAAAGGAGACGGCATCCCAGCCGCTCTCGAAGGCACCCCATCCACCATCCCCACCGCCACTGGCGCCTTCGTTCAGCTTGGCGAAAAAGGCGTCGTCGCCCATGCGCTCGCGCAGGTCACGGGCGTCCTTGAACATGCCCTCGGCCAAATAAAAGCCCGGCACTGGGGCGTCCGGGTGCTTCTTGCGGACGAACTCGGCGTACTGCCCCAGGATGGCGGACTCCATGTCGCGCGCGCCGATCATGTGATACGGCACCAGCAGGAACTTGCGTCCTTCGGTCCATCCGTGGCGTGCCACCACATCAGCCAGCTCAGGCGTCGCCCGGGCCTGCGCATTGCCAGCCAGAAGCAGGTTCAGCACCGCCATGAAGTGGCTCTTACCCGAGCCGAAACTGCCATGCAGATAGGCGGCCTTGCTGCCCCCGGTCTGCACCGCCTGCTGGATGAAGCCCAGGGCGTTGGCGAACGCGTCCACCAACTGCGGTGTGACAACATAGTCCCGCAGGGTCTGCTCTGGCTCGGTGACACCTTTGGAAAGCTGGAGAACGAAGTCACCCTGGTGCACCCGCTCCGGGATCGAGATGAGATCTTTAATCAGCGGCATTCTTCAGCTCCTCCATTGTTTTTTCAGCGGCCTGCTTCTCTTGGTCTTGACGCCTTGCTTTTGCAGGTCAGTCGGTCCCGTCATCGGTGTGCAGCGTTGATGAATCGTTGTAACTCTCATGCGGCAGCCTTTTTGCGGCCGCGCTTGGCCGCAGTCACTGCAGGCTTCCAGGCCCGCAGGTCGTCCAACGTGAACCCCAAGCCACGCGCCTCCTCGGTCACGAAGCCGCGGTAGTAGTCGCCCATGCGCTCACCGAACACCGGGTCCAGCTCGTTGTGCCACTGCTCCAGCCACGGCACGAGTTCCAACAAGCTGGCCAGCAGGGGTTGCAGGCGCGCGGGCTCCCAGCCTTCGCTGTCCTTCATGTCCATGTAGTACCCGGCCACAGCGGTGGCTTGTTGCAGGTGGTTCCAGCCAGCCCAGGCGATGACCAAGCTGCCGTCTGACCCGCGTTCGCAGCCGGGGTAGCTCACCCAACGCTCTTTGGGTACGTCCAGACCGCCCCGCAGGCGCCAGAAGTCTGCCTTCAGGAAGTCCTTGCTCTGGTACTTGGGAGGCACGGGAATCTTGCCGACGTCTTCACCCGCGTCTTCGCGGCGCTGCAATGCCCAGGTGTCCTCCCACTGCGCACGCTTGCGCAGGCCGGTGTCGGTGTACCGCTGCACGGGCAAGGCAGGCACAGCCTCGCTGCTGACCAACTCAGCCACCAATTGCGACACATCGAAGTCAGCATGACCGGCATACAAAGCAGCGATCTGCATGAAATCGGCATCACGCACCACGGCCTCGGCCAGCCTGCTTGTACTGGTGAGCTGCGCCGGCTGCTCTGCGCCAGCTGGCCAAAGAGCAGGTGCCTCCAGTCGGTCCAGCAGCCAGCTGCGCAGCGCAGTCTGTTCAAGGTCTTCCCAGGCGGGTGTGTTCCATCGACGCTTGTACTCGGGGCGCTCAATCAAACCAATGATCTGATTGTTTTCAATCAGCTCGATTCGACGCGAAACCACGCGACGGTAGCTTTCAGACCAATGCCCGGGCAATTCGGTAACAGGCTTAATGTCGTGGCGTTCAAACCAAGTAGATTGCTCTTCTCCATTTGCCAGTTTACGAGCGAGCACAATTTCAAAGGCACGCTCACCAGGCGCCACTTCCACGGGGTCTCCAAATTCAACCTCGTCATCTCTAACTTCTTCTGGCAAGAGGCCATACAACCGATAACAACACCAGTCCAAGTCCTCTTGGGCTGCAACCATTTGACGGCGCTCCAGAGCGGCTTGGCGACAAGCCTCATCCAAGCTAAAGCGCGTTGGCAACACCCCGTTGCGGAGCAGCGCAGCGGGTTGCAGTTCAGCGATTTTTATCGCTTGATTATCAAGAGCTCTTGAAGCTTTGAGTGGCCGCCCATCGCACAGTGGAAATTCAGCAACCTTTGTTGAAGCAAATTCGTAGGTATCAAAAGCGGAATCACCCGTTGTTCTTGCCCCTTTCGAGTCAGTAGAGTCTCCTTTATTGAATGAAACCTGCTTCAGCCAAAAACATGCCACCGAAGAATTCAGTAGACCCAGTAGACCCAGGTAATCAATCTCAGTGGCAACTTTCGGCAATCTGATGACTGGAGCTGACTGCTTAAATACCTTTCCACCTCGATCAAGAACAAAATGGTTGTGGGTGGCCACGAATGCAAAGGCTATCGCGTAAGGGTAATTGAGCCGACCAAGACTTATTTGATGCCAGGCCCACCAGGGCCGCCCCTCCTCGAGATAGGTCTTGTTTCCAAAAGCCATTCGATTGGCCATTACAGTGCGCGCAGGCCACATCCATCGCAAAGCCGAGGGAATCTCATCAAGAGTCTTTAGACCGCTTTCTGAATAAGGGGTCAGAATCGCATCTCGCTCAGCGATACTCCAATCTCGAATCTGATCACCCTCGACCAACGGATTGATATCGTTAGTAAGACCAGTTCGGAAAAACGCTTCAGCAGGCGCCGTCAAAACATCGTCAGCGCTCGTACGACCAGTTCCGCTAAACACATCGGAAACTTCCGCAAGTCGCCGACTGGAATACTCTTCTATTGCGCGCGTTACTTCTGCAATGCCTCCGCCACCAAGACTCCACGGATGTTTAGAAAAAGTCGACCGAGACGTATCAACCACGCTGACAAAGGCGCTCTCGCTATTGACTCGATCAATTTGACTGACGATAGACGTCCAAACTTGACCCCTGGCTGGTTGGTCTGGAGTGCTCGGCTCACCCTTGATCCCCATGACAGTCCGTACAACCTCATCAATGGGTGTGCGGTGACGTCCGAACAAAATCACGGTTGGCGTACCGTGGCCGGGAATATAGGCTCCAGAGGTGTCGACAACATGGGTCAGGTCCAGTCGAGGAAGTACCTGCTCGATCAGCTTGCTACCGAATTCACGCGTCATGAAGCTGTTAGCTGTTATCAGGCCAACGAAGCCAGCGCTGCGGCCATTTACCCCAGTCACGGCCAACTCAAAGAACCGCTCCGTAAATGGGGCACCCAGCGAATATTGACGATGGCAGCTGACGTACTTTCGGCGGTAAGCCGCATTGAGCGCCGCGTCCTTGACCACGATGTACGGCGGGTTACCCACCACCGCGTGGTACTGGCGGCCCAGGATGCGCTGCACCTCGGCCAAGTCTTCGCTGGCGTACGCGTGCGCTAGACCCGTATCGGCATGACTCTCGGCCTCATCAAACAACTCCTGGCTCTGCGTCAAGCCAAAACGGGTGCCGTGAAGCAGGCTGTCGCCGATAGCCACGTGTACCTTGAAGTCGTGCGCGTTGACCAGACGATGAACACCAGACGCCTGCAAGGCTGCCACGAACAGCCGGAAACGGGAAATCGCCACAGCAAAGGGGTTGAGATCCACCCCTGCGACTGCGTCCAGTGCCTTTTGCGCCACGTCCACTAAGTTACGGCTCGGCTCATTGCGTTGCCATTCGGCCAACATGCGGTGAAAGCCACCCAGCAAGAAGTGGCCAGAGCCGCAGGTGGGGTCGATCATCCGCACCTCGCGGTAGCCGAACTCCCGTATGGCGGGCGTGAGCGTCCGGTCAAGGATGAACTCCTCCACAAACTCAGGCGTCTGCAGCAGGGCGTAGCGCTTGCGCGTAGCTTCCGACAGATCCTGGTAAAGGTCACCCAAGAAACGGGTGTTCCAAGACGGATCGGTGAAGTCGTGCACCAGTAGGCCCGTACTGGGATCCACCTGCTGCCAGAACTGGCGCAGAGCCATGGCGGCGTCACCGCTGATGCCCAAGCGGAAGACCGGGTTGTGGGCCTCGTCAAAGAAGGTGTGCAGGCCGGGAAGCGCCCCAGCCTCACGGAAGGCGGCCAGCAGGTACTCGCGGTCGCTTTCCTGCGGGTAGGCCTGAAAGTAAGCGTGGTGCCGGTCTCGCGCCAGCTCCAGTCGCCCAGACTCGGGTGTCCCCCCCAGCCAAGGCCGGTCGACCAGCTGGTTGTCTTCGATGAAACGCAGGAACACACAGCTCAGCAGCCAGTGCACGCCGGCCTGGGTGATGACCTGGTCAGCCCAGGTTTCGAAGGGTTCGTTGCAACGGTCCGCATCGCGCGCGGCTTGCCATTCGGTCTGCAGGCTGGCTTTCAGCGGCGGTGTCTGCTCGATCCGTTCCAGCAAATCGCCTTCCAGGCGCTTGAGCAGCTTGGTCAGGTCTGAAAGCAGTGGGGTGGCGTTGATCACGTCAGGGTCTTTCAGGAGTCGGACGAACGAACAAGGCTGCTGGCAAGCAGCCCGTTTTTCGCTCTGTGTTTGTTTTCCACCCACGCCTGCGGCAAAGCCAGAGTGCGGGTGTTGTTGATGTTGTTGACCAGTGGCACGGCCACACCGTCGATCACGGGCAGCCCCTGGTGGCTGGTGGGCAGCAGCAGCCACACAGTGGGCGTGTGACCCGGCCGGCCTGCGTTTGACTCCAGCTCAGTGACCAGCGACATCAGGTCGTACCGCGCAAGCAGCCCTGCGCAGACCAGCAGAACGGGTGACGGGCTGTTGAGTAGGGCTGCGCGCAAGGTGGGCAAAGTGCGCTGCACCAGGCGCTGCAGGTTCGTCCAATGGCGGCTGCCTCGGTCGGCGGCGTCCGCCTGGAGTACGACGTTCCAGTCCACCTTCAGGGCTTGGGCCTGTTCGCGCAGTGCCGACAGCAGCAGGGCATCGAAGTTGATCCGCTTAATGGGGTTGGTCGATGGCGTTTCGGATTCACCGAAGCGGCGGAGCAATTCAGCCTCGGCATGCCGCGCGATCCGCGGGTGGACCGTCAAGACCAAAAGCCCGCCCTGATCCAGCGACCGAATCAAGCGTTCTTCGACTGCTGCGGCCTCGGTGGCGTCGCCATCGCCCATCACATGAAGGGTTTGAAGCGTGGCGTGCCTGGAGAATTGGGTGGTAGTACCGGCGGTCTGGGCACTGCCCAGGGTGGCCAATCGGTAAGCACCCCGGCCGCCCGCTGCGGTGATGTCCCAGGTCAACGGTGCGCCGGCCTCTTCCAGCAGTCGATCCAGCGCAGGCCGATCAGGCAGTGGGGAGGCCTCTGGGTAGCGGCCACGCACACGATCCTGAATGTCCTTGACTTTGAGCTCTGGAGCTCCCACCAAGGCACCTAAGGACTGTCGCAGCGCTTGGATGGGCGCCATGCCGCGGGCATACATTTCCTGCCGGCTGGAGACGGCCGCCTTGCGGGATGCGGACGCTGCCAGACGCAGCAGGCGCGTTGGCGTGAGTGGCATGGGGGTGACGCCACCCAACTGGTCCGGGGACGGCATGGCTACGCCTTCCAGCATCTCCAACACCCGGGCTGGCGGCAGCAAGGGGTCTGCCAGCGCACATGCATCGGCCGCGGTACCCAGTTGGCGCGCGTACTCGGCCCAGGGGGCGGCGCTGGCGATCAGCAAATAGGGCTGGTGGTCGAAGGCTTCGAAACGGGGCTGATCGAGATGCGCCTCCGCCTCGATGGCTGCCCGCAGCACAGCCGTGGCCTGGCGCATCCGCTCGGTGTCGTCTTGCGAGGCACAGCCTCGCAAGGCCAGCAGGGCCAAAGCGGCTTCCTGCGCGCTCATCACATGGCCCTGGCTGCGCACCAGAGAGTCCATCTGTTGCCGCAGCTCGGTGAAAGCCGGGGTCTTGAGCCATCGCTCTCGCGCCTTGATCAGGGTGGCGGTCAACGTAGCCCGATCGACTTCGCCGGCCTGAGCAGAATCACCCAAGCTGGGCCAGGTGCCAGCCTTCACGGTGTCGTCCAGCCCAAGGTAGTGCGCGAGGGCAGCCTCTTCGGGCCGGTCATCACCCGCCGGGCGGCGCGGCAACAGTTGGGCGGCCAATTCGTTGACGCTGACTGCGCCTTCGACTTCTTCGTCGGCGTCGTGCGCAACGCTGCGGCCCTGGGTCAGGTCGGGCCGCAGGCGGGCAAGCTCCTTCGCCGTGAGCCGAATCTCTTTGCGAATCTTGTCGCCGACGCCCTTGAGGTATCGAAATCGAACACGATCGACAGCGAGTAACTCGCGCGCGTTGTGAACGCCCATGCGCTCCAGGACATCCTGAGCTTCGAGGCTGTAGCCCAGTTCGGCCATCGTGGTCTGAGGCGTCGCCGTAGGGGCGATGGCGGCCAGGCCAGTTTCCGATGGCGAATCACTCGGGTGAACGGTGCTTCGCGCGGCGAAGATGTCCCGCCAAGCGCGGAGCATCTCCTCAGCGTTGTCGAAACGCTCGCGGAAATCGCGCCGCAGCGCCTTTTCGAAGAACTTCGCAAAGCCTTCACGCGTTACGGGATCGAAGACATCGCGCTCGATGGTGGCTTCGACGTCGAGCATGGCCGGAGACGTTTGTCCGTCACCCCACACAGGCGGCTGGCCCACGGCCATTTCGTACAGCGTGACAGCCAGCGCGAAACGCTCGGCGTAGAGGTCCCAGCGCGGCGGCCGGCGGAGAGACAGGAAGGGATCCAGATATGGGTGGGTGCCGGCAGTGATGTTTTCCGCCGGCGTGCGACACAGGGAGAAGTCGAACAGGACGAGCTGCAGTTTTCGCGTGCGACTCTCAGCGATGCCGATGTTTTCGGGCTTGATGTCCCGGTGCGCCACCCCTTCGGACTCGAGGTAGTTCACCGCTTCGATCAGCTCCTCACCAAACCGCTGCAGCATGTCCAGCGACAGGCGCCCTTCTTCTTTGAGCTTTTCGGCCAACGTCTTGGCACCTGCGCTCTTTAGCAGCAGGGCAGTACGCCCAGAGACGGTGAGGGTCTCTCGGTGGGCCACGATATTCTGGTGGTGCAGGCGGGCAAGGACTTCGCCCTCAGCAACCAGACGGTCGTTGTGAGCGATGTCGCACGCGACCTTGAGGATGGATTCGTCGTCGCTGTCGTCACGGCGGACCAGCAAGACGTCGCTGGATGAGCCCCGCCCCATGCGTTTGATGACCGTGAACCCGCCTTCCAGCCGGTCATTGGTACTGGCGATGCTCGGATCCTTCGTTGTCTCAGGATCAGGCGCGGTCAGCTCATCTTCGACCGCATCCAGATCGTCCAAAAAGCCTTGAATCGTGTCGTACCGAGCCAGCAGGTCCGGTGCAGTGGCGAACTGGATCAGGTCCTGCTGCTTGGCGCCGCAGCCGTCCATGGTGTCGGACAAGCGCAGGCCCTGGCCCACTCGCAGCTTTTCTGACAACTCCAAAGTGGACTCGGCCGGTGGTTGGCCGCTGAAGATGTAGAAAGCGATGCAGCCCAGGGAAAAGACGTCCAGGCTGGCACCCTGCGCGGGGTCGGCCCGTGTGGTTTCGGGAGCCAGATACAGCAAGCCCAGATCCTCGACGTAGTCCTCAACGTGTTGGGTCCCGGTCGTGCGGTGGACGGTGTTGGGAGAGCTGGAGCCGCCAACGTTGCGTGAGGCGGTTTGCCAGTTCATGAGCCGCAGCTGCATGGCGCCGCTGTCCAAGCCATGGACCGTGATGCTTTGCGGCCCGAGGGCACGGTGGTACAGGCGCTTGGAGTGGGCGTACTTCAGGGTCTCTGCGATATCGCGGACCATCTGCAGGCGCTGCGTGATCGTGAGGGTCTTACCTCTCTCCCGCAGCAGGTGGTCCAGCCGAACGGCCTTGGGATCGTGATCAAAGATCAGCGCCGGGCCGAGCTCGGTTTCCTTCAGGTCGTTGACGCGCAGGATGCCGGGGTGGTCTATGCCCTCGAGCACCTCGAATTCGCGACGCGCCTGGCGAAGCCGGGCAGCCCGAGCCTCCGGCGACGACGCAGATGCGACGGTGTAGATGCGCACACGACGCTGTATCGTGTCTACGCTGACGTGACTGGCTTCCCAATCTTGAAAGCCATCGCCCTCGGCCATGAGCTTGGTGAGCTTGTAATCACCGACCTGGCGATGCTTGTTGGAGGGGCGAATGCCGGCCTCAATCACCGCTCGGCCGATGGCGCGAGCCTGGGTGGAGTCAACAGGGGTTGTGGCACGCGAGGTGATGCCATTGCTGAGGGCCCCGACGATGCCTGGGTCGTCCAGCGCCCCTGGCCGCCCCCTCTGGTATGCCGCCGTCTTGGCAAGGCCCTCCAACTGGCAGGCCAGGCTGGACGAGGACAAGAAGATAGCAGGCTCGACAAACGGTAACCTGACCTTGGCCTTCACGATGGCCGGTTGACGGCGCAGCAAACTGGCCAAACGTTTGGCCTTGCGGTTAGCCAGGATCAGGGGGTTGTCGTAGGTAAAGCTGCGGCCGTCCGTGGTCCACGTCCAACTGTGGGCATCACCACGCAGCACCCCCGGGCGGCTCTTGATCTCGACCAGGAAAAGGCCAGCCGGCGAAAGCACCAGTGCATCGACTTCGTTGACTTTGCCTTCGTCGTCGATGAACTCAAAGTTGGTCCAGACATGCCAGGAATCTCGGTCGGGCAGATTGGCCCGCAGCCACTCAAGCGCCTCACGCTCCCAGGCAAAGCTGGATTCCGCGATCACATGCCAGCGGGATGCGCTGAGAGTCATGGTGCACTCCCGTCAGGGTCGGGCACGTGCTCGAAGAGTTCGCCTACGGAGCAACGAAACAGGCTGCACAGAGCATCGATGGCCGCGACATCGATACGTGTCACTGTCTCCTTGTAAAGGGACGTGACCGTGCTGCGGTTCAGGCCGGTCAGGCGCGAAACGTCAGAGATTCGAAGCTTGTCGCGCCCCATAAGGGTCGACAGGTGACAGCGGACCATGGCATATCCCAAAAATGGCGGGGTGTTGCGCAGCATAACAAAACGCTGATTTACGCACAACCCCATGCCCGCATGAGGGGGGCAAGTCGGTCGACCCAATTCATGATCGAAATTCAACGCTGCGGGCGGCCCACGAAGTCTTCAACGCATACCCGCCTCCCGGCGAAGCTGAGCATCGAGTCGGACCACCCCGCTCAGCGCTCATCGACATGCGTGCCACAGATCCGATCTGAACCATGTCATCGGCTCCACCGCAATGGGGCCGCTGAGTCGATGCATGGCAAGATATATAGGATCAAGAATGAACGACAAGAGTCGATCCAAAAAGCGCCATGACTGAACCCAAGACACCCCCAAAAAGAACGGCAAAGGAGTTACCTGGCAGCCCGCAGGGACCTGCATCACCCAGAAAAAGAAGGGTCAGCCAACCCCGTCAAAGGGGGGTGCGAAAGGTCAAACTGAACTTCAACGTTCCAGAGCAGATGCGCAAAAAGCTCGAAATGGCAGCACAGCGCCACGATTCGAGCCTTTCCGATCTCCTGACAGGAGCGGTTCAGAGGTGCCTCAAAGACGACGTCTGGGACCCCAGGGCCCGGAATGCGGTTTCACGAAACAGAACCATCGTTCCACCCGCAGAGCTTGTGGATATCTCCAATCAGCTGTTGGCGCTGGGTTTTCTTCTTGAGCAGTTGATCATGGCACCGACAGACCCCAAACTGATCGAAGAGACGGCACGAATTCATCTGGATGCTCGATTGCACTTGGCCAAATTGCGCGAGGACCACGGGTGCTGATCAAGATCATCAGGTTCAAGCGAAAGTCGCCCAGACGGCCGGCTGATTTGCGTCGGCTGTTCAAGTATCTGTTTACGCCCAAAGCGGATGCAGATGCGGCATCGAATCGACTGCTCGGCCCCCCGCAGCTCGATAACCTTGTCCTCAATCAGATGCCCTGGGGCAATGATGTTGAAGCCGCCGCCGATGACCTGGCCAACCAATTCGATTTCTATATCCGCGAAGCAGGCGTGTGCCAAAAAAGGTGTGCGGGCATTGAGGGGTGTAGAGGCCTTAAAGCATGTGTGGGACGGCCTCGGCCGCGCGACTGGTATGCGCATGTCGTCTTCGCCTTTGCGCCGATCGCATCACCGGAGATTCGAAACCCGGCGGATTACCACCAGTCTCCGCGACGAAACGCATCTTCAGCAGCCAACGCGATCCGCATTGCGCGTGATGCCTTGGATTTTCTGGGGTGGGGCGGGACTCAGCCGGCTGTTTTTGTCGTGCACGGCGATACAGTGCACATCCATGTGCACGCAGTGATTGCGACACCGGTATTTGGTGGCGATGTCTGGGATGTCTTCAGGTTTTCAAGCAGGCAGCTTTTTGACGTGGCAGCAGCTTGTACGAGTGCCTTCAATCTATCCACTGGGACACCAATGCTCGAGAAGTATTACGACCAATGGCGTCGCCGCGCGGACAAACTCGAGAGTTATGAGTGACTCCTCAGACCAAGGGCGGCGTATCAGAACATCAGTACGCCGCCTTTTCAAGGCCCACTATTTTGAGCAAGGCGAGGTTCGCCACCGAAGTTAATTCCGGTGGTATTGACGTCGCACCGGTCATCTCTTTCTGCTTCGTCAGTCAGCGCCGCTATAGCCCGTGGCCTCTTCCCACGCAGACACATCTGCTTCACCGATCGCTCCGCGGTCGTTAGCGACAGTGTATTCAATCGCATCGAGCATTCGGGCGCATTCTTCACGATCGGGGTCCCAATACCAAGCGAGGATGGCTTCCTCAAGGACATCGGCGTCTTCTCGATTACGGACAGCGGCTGAGCCTTGAAGCGCATTCAAAACCGCTTTTTTGGCTTTCTCGTGCATCTCTTCAGTGACGCGGATTTCGTACACATCCACCTCTTCAAACCCCGACATCCCTGCGCGCTCGACTTCGGAGTCGATATCCAAATTTTCCATACCATTTTTGTACACGAGTCGACGGATTTCATCGTCAACCTCAACCGTGTACCCGATGGTCACCGATCCGTCGGCATTCACTTCCCCGTCCGCCTTCAGCTGATCGAAACTAGGGTATTGATCGCGCAGCCAAGCAGGAGAAATCAGACATTCACCACCATCACCCCCAAAGGCAACTTTGGCAGCGTAGTCGTCATTGGCAATAAAACGATGGACCTCAACTTTCACTTCTTGCATGGCTTGATGCTCCTTGACCTATGAAACCGACGGTTGATTCGACTTCTTATCGAACCACGCAGAAATGTTACCAACCGATTTTTCATTTTTTGAGCAACGTGTGCATCTAAGGACTTTTTGTCGACAACTGGCACCTGAAGAAAAACGTCCTTAACTGAAACTTGTGCAGGAGGCCACTGCTTTGTCGATCAAGAATAGTTACAGCTGACCTGGTCCGCCCAACGACGGATCACAGCGATTCTTGGGAGCGTTTCATGAAACGGATCACACAAGCAGATATCGATCAACTGGCTCAGCGCCATGGGTTCGAGGATTTCCAGGACCTAGGTGTCGAGTCCCGGACGATCATAAGGCCGCCGATGGAACAAATGAGGGTGTGAATCGTACCACCCACGTATAGCCTGCATAGGCGTCTTGCTCTGCAGGGCTGATTGGGGCAAGTGGTGGTTGTAGAGCTGCACATACCGCAACAAAGTCTGCTCCAAGTCCTCCCCGCTATGAAAGTGGTGCGTCTTGAGCACAT
>NZ_VMYE01000049.1 GCF_007655255.1 Extensimonas perlucida | reverse complement strand
CAGGAGTTTTTTTTACCCTCGCGGTGCACCCGCCCACCCCGGCGTAGTTCCTGCTCGGTGATGCGAACCTGGCGCTCAGCCCAGCCCTGCATCGCCTCCTGACCAAGACGGCGAAGCTCTTCGCTCAGGCGCTGCTCGGCGTCATCGGCGCGTTTCAAGTCCCCGTGTGCGTCCTGCACCGCACTCAGCAGCGATGCCACTCGCTGGCGGATCTGCGGATGCTCGCGAAGCCCTCGCACAATCTCCTCGTCGCTGATCTCGTCTGGTCTCATCACGCTGCCCTCCTGGCATTGCCGGCTTACGCCAATAGGCACTATTAAGACACATCAGTTTGAATCGCACCCGATTCAGACCCCTCGGTCGTGGACAGCCACAAGAACTATCTGCTGTTCCGCGACATTGCCGCTATGTCGCTGCTGCTCGTGCCCATAGTACCCGCGGTGATGTATTTCAGTGGGTTGGATACGCCTCGCATTCTGATCTCGACCGCTTGGTTCCTGGGTCAATATCTAGTCGCGGCATTCGCTGCGCGCACGACAGGCATCCGCTTCGTGCAGAACGTGCTGGCCGTGCATGCCAGCCGGAAAGTGACGAACTCGCGGAAGAAGGAGGCTGATGGATAGGTTCTGGCGCAGCCTCGTACACAAGGTCCTCCAGATGGCAGCGTATTGATCTTGACGGGAGCTTCCAGCTTCCCCGTTTTTTTGCATCCTGAGCAGCCCATAACGCTCGCTGCTGTTGTCGCATCAAACCGGAGAGCGCCGATTCCGGTTTGACAGTCGCTTCCATCGCCCCCCTGGAGTCGACTACCCACCCTGATCGTTTTCACGGTGGCTCGACATGCCAGCTCCCATATCCAACCCATCTGTAGCGCAGTGGCACCTGCTTGCGGCCGGACTCTTGGCTGTGCTGCTCGGCCCCTCCGCCTGGGCCGCCGATGTGCTCGTCGTCACCGACAGCCGTCATCCGAGTCTTTTCCAAATCAGGTATGAGCCTGAAGCCCCCGCAAAAAGCAGCGAGGCGCAACGAGTCGAATCGTTGTAGACGTCGGCAGTGTATTGGAGATTTTTCTCACCATCGTGGAGGGCTGTGGGC
>NZ_VMYE01000048.1 GCF_007655255.1 Extensimonas perlucida | reverse complement strand
CGATCATCATGGTGTACGGGCTCCTTTGCTGGCTTGCTCATGTTCCTCAATCAGGGCTTGCAAAACGGCACGAGCCATGAACAGGGGGTAGCGGCGGGAGTCTATACAATCGTCAGGGATGCGACAAGTAACCACTCTGCTTGGGTACAGCCAAATCTCACAGTAACGTCACCATAGAGCAATAGGGGATTGCTCAATCAGGCTGGTCGCAATTTTGGGACGATTGAGCCAGGTGACCAGAGGTCAGCGGATGTAACCGTGCGCGATGATTCGGTTTCGTTCGCGAAATCACCTCGCACTGTGCACAGGTCACTTGCGCTGTGATTGGATCCGATGCTTCAGGCCAAGGGCCCCGGTGGCCACAGAGGGCGATGTGATGCCCCGCGGCGACGAGGTGTGTTTCGCTGTCGAATCCCGTCGCGACGTCGAAATCTCCCGTCTGTGTACGACGGGTCATACTGGCGCCGAAGCTTCGCATTTCGCGCACGGTGTCATCCGCCACCCCGAGGATCTCCCGCGAAAGCGTCAGAGTACCGGTTGCGTAGTCCTTCGACACCGAAGCCACCGGTGCGTCCGCGGGCGTGATGTCGCGGATCACGAACCGGCGTCCCATCCAAGCGCCATGGAAGACGAAGCCGCCGATTCGGGGTGGAAGTTCTTGGAGAAGGGCGGCAATCTTTGTCGCACCTTTGGCAGTCATCGCGTCAAAGGCCTTAGGCATGACTGTGTCCTCCGATTCCGGGCGCCTTCCGGGCCCGATGGCGAGCTTCGTGCGCGTGCTTGGCATCGATGTCGAGCGCTCGATCGTTAATGAAGCGGATTTCGTCTTCGGTGTAACCGAAGAGAAGCTTCGTGATGAGTCGACTGACCGTCAAAACCAGATCCTTAAGGTGGGGTAGTCCCGTCGCATCCACCTCGACGTCGGCCAATCCATTCCTCTGTGGCAGTGCAGACGGTTCTTGTGCCATGACCTCTTTGAGTTGGCCTCTCAATCGCATCAGGTCAATGGCCAACTCGCTCTTGTCTGAGCACGACTCCACGTTGTTGCCTAGGTGTAGCATCCCTGACGATTGTATAGACTCCCGCCGCTACCCCCTGTTCATGGCTCGTGCCGTTTTGCAAGCCCTGATTGAGGAACATGAGCAAGCCAGCAAAGGAGCCCGTACACCATGATGATCGC
>NZ_VMYE01000047.1 GCF_007655255.1 Extensimonas perlucida | reverse complement strand
TGCACCTGCGCCGGTTTCACCGCTGCATCACGCGCCAGCGCCGTGACGGCAGGCCTCAAGGGTGAGTTCGGTGCCAGCACGCCAAAGTAGCGGTGGCGGTGCGTGCGCGGCGGGGGCACCAGCTTGGACAAGAGCAGCGCCGCCGGCGCCGAGCACCTTTCTTCTTGAGACCAGGAAATCGGACGGGTGGGTCACGGCGCTGGTCGACTTGTCTGGCGCGATGACAGGGCGCGTGATTTGACGTGGGGGATCATGATGGTTCGAAGATCCTTTCCACTACGTAGCACTTCATCTCGAAGGTCGCCGGGTCGAGTACCGCGTTGAACGGTGCCGAGGCTGCGTCAGTGGGGAACGCCGCCATCGAGGCTTCCGCGTCGGTAATGGTCGCCCAGTCAACGATCACGGCCCAGTCCCCGTCATCCCCTCGAAGCAGAGTTCGTCGGATGAAACCCTGCCGGTGCCGCATGTAGTCCTGCTCGAACACCTCGTTCGCGGCGAGGAATGTCTCCTCGTCCACGCCCTCTGCGGGTCGAAGCCGAACGATCTCGGTCACTGCCATCTCAGTTCTCCTCATAGTTGACCGCGTCTTGCCGGAAACCCAGCCCAGCTCGGCGAGACGCTGCTCGAGCGACGGTCGGTCGCAATTGTGTTCGGGTGTCACGATTCCATCGGTTCGTTGCGTCGGACAACCGCTGGCGAGATCGGGATAATCGAAGAGTAACGACCCGCCGAGAGTTTGTCAAGAATTTTGTGTAAGTGAGTCGATCTCTTTACTTTGGGTTGTGGGTTAGAGGTAGGGGTTGATGCGGTCGGGGTAGGCGATCGCGAGCTGGGCCAGGGCCTGCTTCCAGTTGGTGACGACCTGTCCTTCGACGAGTCGGGGTTGGGCCTTGCGTTCGGCGGCGGGCTTGCCGCGGTCCTTGGCCCGGTCGCGGGCTCTCTTGTCCTCGATGTTGCAGATCGCTAGCCACAGCAGCTTGATCACGGCGTCGTCGTTGGGGAAGTGGCCGCGGTTCTTGGTGACCTTGCGCAGCTGGTAGTTCAGCGACTCGATGCTGTTGGTCGTGTAGATCACCCGGCGCAGCTCGGGCGGGAAGGCCAGGAACGGGATGGGGGATAGGAAATCCAACCGCATGAGCACAAGTATAGCACACGTTTGGGGCGTCTCAGGCATGCACACAGGGGACTGCTGGGTTGATTTCTCAAAGCCAGTTGCCCGAGATTTTTCGGTATGACCC
>NZ_VMYE01000046.1 GCF_007655255.1 Extensimonas perlucida | reverse complement strand
TGGCCTGGCGAATGCTGGTGGCAGACAATTGCGGAATCATGCGCGCGCATTCGACCGCAGTCAGACTGGTGCCGTGGGCCATGATGCCGGCATAGACCATCAGCAGCTCGTCGGTAGAGCGCGGCTCACGTCCGAGCATGATCCAGCTAAAGCGCACCTGGGCGTCAACGGCCAGAATCACTTCCGGCAATTGAACCTCACCGATGCGGTGATCCAAAGCCGCGCGCAGCTTGGTCACTTCTGGGTCTTCGTCCTCTGCGGGCAATGGCGACAAATGGAGTTCATCATCCACGCGCAGTACGCCACTGCGGGCTGCAGCGGCCACCGCATCGACACCGGCAGTTACTCTGGCCAGCAAAGGCTTCAAGAAAGTGGCAGCCTTGCTGGGTAACGATAGACGGGCATAGTGTTTCTTGGACTCTGCCTGCCAACGCTCGTCCGTGAAGAACAAGCGCGCACGACCCCGAAAGCTCAGGCTGTGCTCAATCCAGACCGAGCCATTGCGCACCGCGCGGCGCAGGGCAAACAGGGTGGCCACCTCCAACGCCTGAAACGCCCGTTCCCGGTCTGGGCTGGAGATCGAAACCTGCCAGATCATTCCCAGACTTGGTGCCACCACTTCAACTGGCAGCTTTCTGGATCCTTTGAGATATAAAGCTTGCAGCTTGGCAAGGTACTCGATGGCAGGATGCTCGCCGGTGGCCTGCCAGGGCAGCTTTGCAATGGCGACGAGCAACGACCGCACGGGGCGAATTCCATCAATCAATCCCTCGCGGACCAGGGAGGCCCTGCTCGGTGGTTTGCGTTTCTGGGTTTCGGTGATCAAGGCTTCAAGACGGGCACGCAACTCAGCATCTGGCACCGCACCTTGCGCGCTCAAGGCAACAAGTTCGCCGAGCAGCGTTTTGTACATTGCGGCCCAATTGACGGTAGCGGGGACATCGGCGGCAGCCTGACGCCACAGATCGGCGATCCGGCGCTGCACCATAAGGATCAACTGGTCTGTGGTGGTGAACAGGCAATACCGAAGAAAGCATGCGACCTCCACGGTGCGCGCTGGCTCTTTGATCTTGGCTCCGGCTGAGGGCGGCCTGGAGACAAGTCGGCGCGCGTAGCGGCGCAAGATGAGATCGGGGATGTCTGCCAGGTGCTTATGAACGTCCAGCGTGTAAAGCAGGTCGATGCGCTCCAGTACCTCGCTGATTTGGCGGGTTGAGTGTTTCGCCGGTGCAGCCCATAGCCAACTCTGCTGGGTTTGTCCATCTGGGCGCAGCTCTGAAACTGAGGCTCGCCAGCGATCAAGTGTTGCTGGATCAACGCTGGCGGCGATGGCGGTGCCTGTTTCAACTTCAAGCTGGGCAAGTGCCGCCGCAATCAGTGTCCGAATTGCCCGCTCGTGCACGATCACCAGCTTGTTCTTGTACAGCCATTGACGCGCCCGCACGAGTA
>NZ_VMYE01000045.1 GCF_007655255.1 Extensimonas perlucida | reverse complement strand
TTAACGTGAAAGACACCAGTGCCCAGACGAGCCGGGGCCTGACCTGACGCTGGCCATGGCGAGGAGTGGACGTTTTTGTGGTCGTGGGCGCAATGCCCGAAGGGTTCAGACGGGCTTGGGCATATAGCCGTGCTTGATCAGCATCTTTATCCAGCGAGGTGCGTTGCGCTGCACGCTCAGGGCCTCGTAGTCCACCGCACGGTCGTGGTACGGCGTTTTGTTCTTGATCACCGCGAAGATGATGCGCAGCATCTTGTGCGCCAGAGCCACGATGGACTTCTTGTGGCCCTTGCGAAGACTCAAGGCAGCGAACTTGTCCTTGAGCGCGCAGCGGCTTCGCGAGGCCGCCTGCGCGAACTCACACAGCAGTCGCCTGACCCAGGCGTTGCCCTTACGGATTTTGCCGCTCTTGCGCTTGCCCGCACTCTCGTTGTTGCCCGGACAGATGCCCACCCAGGAAGCCAGCCGCTCGGCGCTGCCAAAGTTGTCCATGTCGGCGCTGATCTCCACCAACAACATGGCTGCTCCCATCACGTCGATGCCGGGGATGGTTTGCAGCAGCACCAACTCGTTGTGCCATGCGCTCAGGCCCTTGAGCAACTCCTGCTCGAAGCGAGCCATGCGGGCCTCCAGCTCTTCGATGTGCTCCATGAGTTCGCCAAGCAGGAACAGGTGCGATGCGCTCAGCTCCTCGGGCTGCAAGGCCTCCAAGAGTTCTTCGCGGCTGGCACGCAGCCGTCCCGCCTTGTCAAGCACCTCAGACATACTTCCCCCAGCGATGATCTTCTTGACCATCGCGCGCGCAGCCTGCCCATGCACATCGGAGACCAGAACTCCCAGACGGATTCCGGAATCGGACAGCACTTTGTGCAACCGGTTTTTCTCCGATGCCAACATGCCGCCGAGCTTTTGCCGGTGCCGGGCAATCAGGCGCAGATGGCGTATACACGCCTGGGGAATGAACGAGCCGCGCAGCAGCCCGGCGCGCGCCAGCGTGGCCAGCCACCGTGCATCGGACACATCGGTCTTGCGACCGGGCACCGTCTTCACATGGCGCGCGTTGACCACCTGTGCGGCAATGCCCACCGCCTCCAGTGCCGCATACGGGCTTTTCCAGTAAATGCCCGTGCTCTCCATCACTACCACTTGGGCCCCAAACTCCCGCGCCCATTGCGCCAGCGCCCTGCGGTCTCGCTTGAAGGCGCCGAACTCACGTTGTTCGATCACCATCGTGCCGTCAGATTCCTGCGCCAAGGCGCAGGCGCTGATCTTGGCTTGATGAACATCCAGGCCAATCACGCGCTGGTAGATGGGTTTCAAGTCCATGACACACCCCCTGCTTTTGAACAATACACTTGCAATGTGCGGTTGCCCTGGGGCGCTGCCATTCAACGGCCTGCCGAGACATGCCCGGCGGCTCTTTTTAACGTGCGCTGTCCACCTCCTGCTACGCAGCAGGTGTCAAGCAATCCGGGGTACGAGTGAATGGCGGCGGGTCGAGTTAGCTTTCGCGGTCTGTAGCCATCAAAGGTTTTCGCGACCTCAGCCCTGGCGCAACTGCACTCCTATTGTGTCTTTCATGATCGGGGGTGTGTGAACTCCACTCATGAAAGTTAGC
>NZ_VMYE01000044.1 GCF_007655255.1 Extensimonas perlucida | reverse complement strand
CGGGTCATACCGAAAAATCTCGGGCAACTGGCTTTGAGAAATCAACCCAGCAGTCCCCTGTGTGCATGCCTGAGACGCCCCAAACGTGTGCTATACTTGTGCTCATGCGGTTGGATTTCCTATCCCCCGACCTGCCATAGCCGGCGCGCCCCACCCTCAACCTTTCCAGGCGGAGCCCCCCCATGACCCAGACGCCCAACCAACTCGCCGAAGCGATCTGGGCCGCCCGCCAGGCCGGTCGGACACTGGACGCCGCAGCCACCATCGGCACGCCCGACCTCGCCACCGCCTACGCCATCCAGCGCGCGCTGCTCGGCCTGCGCCTGGCCGCCGGCGAGCGCGTGGTCGGGTGGAAGCTGGGTTACACGTCGGAAGTGATGCGCCGCCAGATGGGCATAGCCCGGCCCAACATCGGGCCGCTGACCGACCGGATGCTGCTGAACTCGGGCGACGCGGTGCACGAGCGCCTGGTGCAGCCGCGGGTCGAACCCGAGATCGGGCTGCGCCTCCAAACCGCCCTCGACGCGCGGCACGCGCCCGTCGACCGCCACACCGTGGTCGCCGCCGTGGAGGGCGCCTACGCCTGCCTCGAAGTCGTGCACTCCACCTGGACAGGCTACCGCTTCAACCTCGAACAGAACACCGCCGACAACTCGTCCGCCGGCCAGGTCGTCGTCGGGCCACGCCTGCCGGTGACCGACCTGATGGCGGCGGGCACCGTGGCGGTGCGCCTGCACGACGGCAGCCACCACACGCTGGGACAGGGCGTGGGCGCCGATGCCGACGGCCACCCCCTGGACGCGGTGGCGCGGCTGGCGCGGGAGCTGGCCGCGTTTGGTCAGCGGCTGGAGGCGGGTGATCTGGTGATCACGGGTGGGCTGACAAAGGCTTGTGAGCTGGAGGTGGGGGGGAGGTTGACGGGAGTGTTTTCGTTTGGGGACGCTTGGTCGGTAGATGTGACTGTGCGGCGTCTGTGAAACGACACTTGATAGGTGCGGATCGCCTGCACATCAACCCGGTCAACGAACGGCTCCATCAAAGACGCCAGTGCAGCGTGAGCGGTCGCGTGACACCTTGACCAGTGAGCGGCCGGTGGAGGCGCCTCTACGATGGCCTGCAGAGAGGTCGAGTGACAGCCACCAGCCTTGTGCGGACTTCGGCCGCGATCAAATGAAGCGCTGCCACGGGTCGGCGCCGAGCCGACCGCGCAAGCCCTTCCTCAAGCAACTGTATGCCTGCAAGGGGTATCCGCTTAGCTCCATCAGCCCCATTGACACTGTGATTTCATCCAGCAATGGTATCCGATTGCCTCTCCCCGGTGTTCTTGCTCACGACATCCCCATACGTCACTGGCGGCGTCACCACCGCTTGCTGCAGCAAGCGTTAAAACAGCATCCCGCGTGAGCTGGATGTGCGCCGGTTGAAACGGAACACGAATTCATCGAGATAGGCGTCCAGGTGTTCGGGTTGCACAGAACCGTGGTGCGTTCCCAGCACCCAGCGCTGTACCAACGAGGCGACCCGGTGCACTCCCGCCATGGAGACATGGGGTCTCCTCGTTTTCAGTGCAATAAGTGACGGTACGCAAAGCTAGCACTGGCGCGGGGGTGGTCTGGGTAGACCGTTGATTTCATTGACTTTCCTGTTCGCTTTGTAAACGGGTATGGTGGCCTC
>NZ_VMYE01000043.1 GCF_007655255.1 Extensimonas perlucida | reverse complement strand
GCGGCGATGGCGGTGCCTGTTTCAACTTCAAGCTGGGCAAGTGCCGCCGCAATCAGTGTCCGAATTGCCCGCTCGTGCACGATCACCAGCTTGTTCTTGTACAGCCATTGACGCGCCCGCACGAGTACTGGAATTACCCGAAAGGCACCGAGCAAACGCCCACTCATGCGCAGGAAACCAATATGGAGCGCCAGACCAAGCTTGTGGGAATCACCTCGGCGTGCATTGATTGCGTCGCGCTCGGCACCATCGAAGGTGAAAAATGCCTTCATCTCGAAGTCGCTGATATCGCGGGGGAGCCCACGCATCCCCAAAAACGTTGTGTGCCAACCCTGCATCGTGAACCTCAAAAGTGGGAGGCCACCATACCCGTTTACAAAGCGAACAGGAAAGTCAATGAAATCAACGGTCTACCCAGACCACCCCCGCGCCAGTGCTAGCTTTGCGTACCGTCACTTATTGCACTGAAAACGAGGAGACCCCTTGGGGGGCATTTGATCGGGCGGTGTCGCTGGCCGTCAGCGGCCGAGTCCACGTGCAGAGTGAGGCGCACGCAGATTGGCTGAGCAGCCCTGCCTTTGAGGGCGAACTGGTCATTACCAGAATCCTGGCCGGAAATCGGGCGTCGGTGTGGCCCGCAGTCGCGACCGTCGCAGAACGGCCATTTTGCGTCAACGGTGCTAGTTAATATGAATGGCCTTTGAGCCCCCAATGCCGGCCACTCATGGCGCAAATCTGCACGCCAAAAGTGCATCTTTGCGCTCTTGCAGCCCGCCTCAGATGTTAGGCTTCAACCGTTCTAAGCCCATCCGTCGGCTCCGCTCTATCCTTTTCCCCAGGAGGTAAGCATGACCACTAATCAAAATTCGCTCGAAAAGAAAACCGCCTATTGGGGTGTTCCGTGGGAGGACGCATATGGCTATGCGCAGGCAGTCCAAGTAGGCGAAGACATCTATGTGTCCGGACAACTGAGCCATGATAGCAACGGACAACTTGTCGCTCCGGCCGCTCTTGACGAAGCAGGGAAGCCTCGCGATTTTTCCATGATGGAAGCACAAATGCGTGCCACGTACGAGAACATCGCCACCCTTCTCGGGAAATTCGGTGCAACGCTCGACAATGTTGTAGAAGAAACGCTGTACGTTCTGGACGTCGACGCGGCATTCGCAGCCGCCGGCAAAGTACGCAAAGCAGCGTATGGTACTGAACGCCCTCAATGCGCCAGTAACCTTATCGGTGTCTCGCGCTTGGCCATGCCGCCGCAATTGATTGAGATTGCCTGCAAGGCGGTCTTGCGCAAACCGGGCACCTAGCCGACCTGGTTTTTCAGAACCTTCCGATTGGATTCGCTTCGCGGCCTTCGATCAACGCCTTCTGCTTTGCTACCGCCGCAGCACAAAAGCTCATAAACGTTTGGACGCGTCGTGTCCGCCGAATATCGGGATGTGTGAGCAGCCAAAGCTCATCCTCCAGCTCGGGGACCACAGGACCGACGCGGACCAACTCGGTCGTCAAATCGCCCAGCATGCACGGAAGGTAACCCATACCGAGCCCGGCAGCGACCGCTTTGCTCACGGCAGCAACTGAGTCGGAACGGTATGCAACGTTGATCGGTGCAACGCGGCTTTGAAGGTAATGGAATGCTTTGAGCCCCGACAGTTTCCCGGTGTAAGAGGCCCACGTCATATCAAAAATTCGATCCGCTGCAGGCCGCTTCCGGCGAAATTGAAGGGCGCTTCCGTACGGCGCCCACGCAATGCTCGCAAGCTTTCGCCCCACTAGATTCTCCAATGGACTCCGTGTTGCTCTTATCGCGATGTCCGACTCGTCCCGGGCGAGATCAAGTGTGTCATTTCCGACTAGAACGTCAACTGACAAGGAAGGGTTGCGGGTCCTGAATTCGGCGAGGATTGGAGTCAGGAAATACAGCAACAGCGAATCGCTTGTGGTAATACGAAGGGTGCCCAACGGCCCATGTACTGCACCTGCGACCCGTCGGGCTACGCTGACGACATCCAACTCGACACGCTCGCTCAGCGCCCGCAGCTCCACCCCTTCAGGGGTCAGCTTGTAGCCAGCACGTCTCCGTTCAAACAACGCAACGCCCAATGCGGCCTCGGCCTGCGCTACCCGGCGCGAAACGGTGGACGCGTTGATGCCCAATCTTTCGGCGGCAATCGCGCGACTGCCGCACTCGCTTAGCATTTTGATGATGCGGAGATCGTCCCAAGAAAATCGAAGAGCCGCATCACTTATTGCTATTACTTCGCGATCTGGCACAGTTGAGGATGGCATGAGTCTTAATAATGAAAACTGTACGTTAAGGCCTTGCGCAAGCCTTTCGCCGAAAACGCGCATCATCTCACAGTAGGATCACGAATTTGAAGAGAGCCGGTACCGGCGGAGAAGCTGGGCCTGCCGGCCAGAACACAGCTCACCCTAATTTTCCTCAACAAACGGTTGCTTCTGACTGCCTCACTTACGGTACTGAGATAGTTGGCAGGGGAGCGGCTCTGCACGCTCGCTGGGCACGGCGCTCATTTGGCTCCTCCGCCCTACATTGCGGCCGTTCGAGGCGTATGCGCTCGGTGGCCGAGAAGGGTCGTTCTGCGACGGTCGTGGCTGGCCGGCGGCCTTGGGGTCTCCTCGTTTTCAGTGCAATAAGTGACGGTACGAAAAGCTAGCACTGGCGCGGAGGTGGTGTTGGTAGATCGTTGATTTCATTGACTTTCCTGTTCACTTTCAAATCTGCGATTCGTGGCGT
>NZ_VMYE01000042.1 GCF_007655255.1 Extensimonas perlucida | reverse complement strand
CGGGTCATACCGAAAAATCTCGGGCAACTGGCTTTGAGAAATCAACCCAGCAGTCCCCTGTGTGCATGCCTGAGACGCCCCAAACGTGTGCTATACTTGTGCTCATGCGGTTGGATTTCCTATCCCCTATTGAGGGTCAATGCCGGCCTCTGGGTCCTGTTAGCCGCGCGCATGTCAGTGCCGCAGAGGAAGCACGCGGCTTCACCCTGGCCTGCCGTGTGGCGCCGGTCACCCCGGTTCAACTGGAGGTGGTGGGCAAGTTTGAAAAGGTTTTTTCAAAAGGGTTCGTTTCATCAACGAACGAGATTATTAACAAATGAAGGAGAAACACATGAGTATTATGAGAGTTGGCCACGTCAGCATCAACGTGATGGACATGGCCGCAGCAGTGAAGCACTACGAAAACGTGCTGGGCCTAAAGACGACCATGCAGGACAATGCCGGGAACGTGTACCTGAAATGTTGGGACGAGTGGGATAAATATTCCCTTATCCTCACCCCATCGGACAGGGCTGGAATGAACCACGTCGCCTACAAGGTTACCAAAGACAGTGATCTGGACGCCTTCCAAGCTAGGATTGAAGCCGCTGGCACCAAGACCACCATGATGCCCGAGGGCACGCTGCCATCCACGGGGCGCATGCTGGTGTTTAAATTGCCAAGCACGCACGAAATGCGTCTTTACGCCATGAAAGAAAACGTCGGCACCGAGGTGGGTAGCATCAATCCCGATCCGTGGCCAGACAGCATCAAGGGTGCCGGGGCGCACTGGTTGGATCACGTACTACTGATGTGTGAGTTCGATCCGGGCACTGGTGTCAATAGGGTGGCCGACAACACACGGTTCTTCATTGATGTGCTGGATTTTTTCCAGACCGAGCAGCAATTGACCGTCGGCCCCGATGGCTCATTCCAGTCGGTATCGTTCCTGTCGTGCTCGAGCAAGCCGCATGACATTGCGTTTGTTGGTGCGCCGACTCCCGGCCTGCACCATATTTCGTTTTTCCTGGACTCGTGGCACGACATTCTCAAGGCGGGCGATGTCATGGCCAAGAACAAGGTACGTATTGATGCGTCACCTACACGCCATGGCTTCACGCGCGGCCAGACGATCTATTTCTTCGACCCTAGCGGCAACCGCAATGAGACCTTTGCAGGACTGGGGTACCAGGCGCAGCGGGACCGCCCGGTGACGACTTGGACCGAAGATCAAGCGGGTCGCGCAGTTTTCTTCCACACCGGCGAGATGGTGTCGTCGTTCATAGATGTGTACACATGATCGATTGAATGACCAGTGGGGGCCCCAAGTCTTGATTCATCAGCTTGGGGCGCCTTTGTTTCAATAACGGATAACCACCCATGCAAAAGACCATTTCACCGCAAGCCCCTAACCCGACTCACAGCATCTAAGGTCAGCTGACCTTCACCCAGTCGGGGTGCGGGCGCAGCTTTGGCTGCATCCGCATGGCGAGCGTCGCGAATTCCTCGCGCAGGATCGGCAATAGCGCGGCAGTCGCGGCCCGGTCCTCGCCCCCGGTGGTGCCGGAAACAAACAGCCGCGCCGACCGTGAGGAGACCGAAACCGGTGAGAGGGACACACCATCATCGGTATAAAGACGGGTGTTCCAGACGGTCGAGAGCGCCTCGCGATGTCTCTTTGCATAACCGCCAGGACGCAACCCGTCTTTGACACAGATCACGGACCAGCCGATCCAGAGCCGCAGACGGACAAGCTGCCGCATTGGCCAGGACCAGGCCGAGTTGATCAAACCGAGCTCGAACGCCCAGCGGATGAAAAGTGCGGCCTCCTGGCGGTGGCGCTGCCTGCTGTAGCCGGGCAGCGCGGCAAGATCGGGAGCCGTCGCCTCTGCCAGCCGCTCCTGCGCTTCACGGGGCTGAACCCTGGCCCCGCTCATGGCCGAGACATTTCCGGCGCCGTCGTCACGACTCCACACAAGGCAAGTAATACATCGGCAAGCTGGGCGGGCTGCGCCCCCTCGCTCAGCTTTTCCTCCGCTCCATCCACGTCACCGGAAAGGCGCCATGGGTAAACGGGGCCGCCGCCATCATCTGGCCGCCAGGCTTCCCGCGCATGGGGTTCCACCGCCACCAGCCATGTTGCGGCTCGACCCAGCCGCCATCAACCGCCATGGTGATGGCGTGCACCTCGCGTTCGACCTCGGCGGGATTATGATGGCCCTTCGTATACGCCAGTTCCAGCGCAGCGGTCGCGTGAAAGGAAATCTTGAGCGGGTATTCGCGGGTCGGCATGGCTGCATTGTAGGAAACTTGCGACCGATGTTTCCAGCATGGCATGGCCGTACGTAGGGGACTCGTGAGGTTAGCCACGAGACTTAGTTGGCTCGTTCGATCGATTAGTGGGGGCCGCGAAAGCTTCACGCCTGAAGTCCATGGTGCATTAGCGACCCGCGCCTACGAAGCCACCTTCATGGCCGGCCAGCCGGCGCTGGCCCCGATGCGCTTCAGCGCACTGAATTTCTGCGGCCAACCGTGGGAGCCGCAGCAGGCGGAGTACGACGGCGGCACCACGCTCACGCTCTGGCACCACGACCTCTACTACGGCAACCGCGTCGGCGCGCGCTTCTCGTTTGCCGACCAGTACATGGGACTGGTCGGTCAGCCGTCGCGCGAGTAACCGGTGCGAATAACCGCCGAGAGTACACCCCGATCAAAGCCAGGCCAGACCAGCAGGCGCTGCTCAGCTGAACCCGCCGCGCATCAAAACCGCCACCTCACCGGCGAATAGAGGCGGTTCCTGACCAGCGTTCACACGGCTGAGGAGAAGTCTGCAAAATACTGTGTATTTGCGCAGTATTCATGCCAGCCACCGCCAAACCCAAGCGCTACAACCCCCGCCACCCCGAACGCACTCTGCTCTACCAAACCGTGGCCGAGCACTACGAGAGCTGGCTGGAGCTGGCTTGCGAGGGTCAATTTGAGGGCCAGGGCGACCACCACAGCCCCAGGCCCTACGTGCGCAAAGCGTTCGAGAAATATCTGGAGTGCGGCATCTTCGCCCACGGCTTTGCCCGCGCCCGCTGCGACGACTGCGGACACGACTTCCTGGTCGCCTTCTCGTGCAAAGGCAGGGGTGTCTGCCCCTCATGCAACACCCGGCGCATGGCTGAGACGGCGGCACACCTCACCGACCATGTGTTTCCCCGCCTGCCGGTGCGCCAGTGGGTGCTGTCGGTGCCCAAACGGCTGCGGTACTACATGCAGCGAGAGGGCCCGGTGCTGGGCATGGTGCTGCGCATCTTCCTACGCGTCATCGCGCAAACGCTGCAAGCCAACAGCCCTGGTGCGGCCAATGTGGACAAGGCAGCACTGCACATAGGCGCAGTCGCCTTCATCCACCGCTTTGGCTCCAGTCTGAACGAGCATGTGCACTTCCATGTCTGCGCAGTCGATGGCGTGTTTGAGGAAGTGGCGGGCGAGGAGGGCGATGCTGCTGATGCAGCTTCTCAAAGCTCACCATCGCGCATCATCTTCCACCCCGCCACCGGCGTGACTGCGGATGCCGTGGGTCAGGTGCAGGCCAGCTTACGCAAACGCATCCTGCGCGCCTTTGTCGGACGGGGCCTGCTGGAGAGTTTCGAGGCCCAAGAGATGCTGGGCTACAAGCACAGCGGGTTTTCGGCGGACACCAGCGTGTGCATAGCGGCGCACGACCGCGCCGGGCTGGAGCGGCTGCTGCGCTACTGCGCCCGCCCGCCGTTTGCCATGGAGCGGCTGCGCAAAGCGGGCAGCGAGCTGGTCTACCGCTGCGCCAAGCAGCACAGCGAGCCCGGCAGCCTGCCTCACAACAAGCGCGGCGTAAAGGCCGATGAGATCACCCTCACCCCGCTGGAGCTGATTGAACGTATCGCCAAGCTGGTGCCCCCGCCGCGCACGCACCGCCACCGCTACTTTGGCGTGCTGGCACCGAACTCACCCTTGAGGCCTGCCGTCACGGCGCTGGCGCGTGATGCAGCGGTGAAACCGGCGCAGGTGC
>NZ_VMYE01000041.1 GCF_007655255.1 Extensimonas perlucida | reverse complement strand
CGATCATCATGGTGTACGGGCTCCTTTGCTGGCTTGCTCATGTTCCTCAATCAGGGCTTGCAAAACGGCACGAGCCATGAACAGGGGGTAGCGGCGGGAGTCTATACAATCGTCAGGGATGCGACAAATAGCTTCTCCACCAAGTCTTGGGATGGGTTTGTCTTCTCGCCTGTTTCGAGACGGTGGACATAAGCATGATCAACTGACGATAGCTGGCCGATCTCACGCAGGGAAAGGGTTCTGCGTTCGCGTAGCGTCTTGAGGGCGACGCCTAGGCCTGTTTGCGGCATGAGTTCTTATCCTTGCGGTTGCGGGAAGAAGGGCCAAGCCCTCTGTTGCCCCTCCACATCCGGTTGATGTTCAAAGGCGCACACCGCACGCCCAGTTGCACCGGCGCACGCGCTCTGATACATTGTTGTCCAGCCAGACAACAGATGTAGGTTTTACGCCTGCTCCAGGTTGGATTGGCTCGGCCTTCCTGTTGTCTGCGTGAGCAACGAATTGTGCTACAGCGGGCGGCCGTTGACAACCTAGCCGAGCGGCTGGGACTTCGATAGTTCCACTGTAGGAGAGTCATCATGGCAGGCAAGAATCAGCATGTTGTTCCTCATCAGGACGGTTGGGCCGTGAAGGGAGCCGGCAATCAGCGGGCGACCTCCGTGCACGACACGCAGCAACAGGCCATTGACGCAGCGAGGGATATCGCACGCAACCAGCAATCCGAACTCGTCATCCATCGTCCGGATGGCCGTATCCGTGACAAGGACAGCCACGGCAACGACTCCTTCCCGCCGAAGGGCTGAAGTGCCATGACGGGCATCCCTACCTACCATGTGCTCGCCCTGTCAGGGGGCGGTTATCGCGGCCTGTACACCGCCACGGTTCTCGCCGAACTCGAAACCGTGCTGGGCCGTCCGATCGCTTCGCACTTTGATCTGATTTGCGGCACATCGGCAGGAGGGATGCTGGCTTTGGGGCTGGCTGCGGAAATTCCGGCCTATGAACTCAAGGCACTGTTTGAAGAACAGGGCAGCCGCATCTTTGGCTGCCGCAGCCTGCCGCGGCGGCTTCTGGGATTCTGGCTGACCGCAAAGCATGACTCAGCGGGATTGAAAGAGGCACTGACCGAGCGCTTCCAAGGGACCACGATAGGCGACCTGAAGCATCGTGTTCTTGTGCCGGCAGTCAACTACTCGACGGGACGCGGGCAGTTCTTCAAGACACCGCACCATCCGTCCTTTGAGCTGGATCACCGCATGAAGGTCGTTGATGTGGCGTTGGCGACAGCCGCCGCGCCCGTCTACTTTCCTCTGGCGCGCAACGACCGCGGTGTCTTCGCGGATGGGGGGCTGGTGGGCAACGCCCCGGGCCTGTTCGGGTTGCACGAAGTCAAGACGTTCCTGGCGCCGAAGCAGGATGCGCTGGTTCGGGTCCTCGCCATCGGCACGATGACCATCGGTGCGACCGTTCGTGGCGGCGCCAGCCTCGACCGCGGATTCGGCAAGTGGCGCGGGGGACTCTTCGATCTCGTGATCTCCGCCCAGGAGTCGTCGGTGGACTACATGCTGCGGCAGGCGTTGGGCAACAACTACTTCCAGATCGACGACAAGGCGACGCCGGATCAAAGCAAGGACGTGAAGGCGCTGGATCGGGTTTCCATTGGCGCCACGAATACGCTCAAGGATCGCGGCAACCACGCGGCGCAGCGTGCGCTCGGCGATCCTCTTTTCCAACCATTTCGAGCGCACCAGGCCGACGCTCCCATCTTCTATCACGGCCCCAACAAGAATGTTCCGGAGGCCGCATGCTGAACTTGAGCCCACTCTTCTTCACCACCCTTGATGACGAATCCTGCATGCACGACGAGCTGGATCTGACGCCTGGGCAGCGCGCCTGGATCGCCAGCGCACGCACTGACGTCAGGGACTGCCTGCGCACAGGCATCCCCCGCGTGCTTAGGGCAAACGGATACACGGAAGACGTGCCGCAGCCGCGCTTCTTCACGCAAGGGTCGTGGGCATACAAGACGCTGAACGCCCCGGCACAACACCCTCAGCAGGCGGATGTCGACGATGGCTGCTATCTGCCAATGAGTTTCGTCTCGCAGACGAAGCGTCCCAGCACTGCGGCGACGGTGTTCTTTGCCGCTGCGGAAGAAGCATTGAAGCCGCTGGTCGAGGAAAGGCGGTGGAAGCTTGTCACCGACAAGCCGACCTGCATACGCATCGTCATTGCTGCGTATGCTCACATTGATATTCCTCTGTACGCCATTCCCGACGAGGAATTTGTCACGCTCGCAAAGGCTTCGATGGAGCGATATGGCTACGACTCGCTGACGGAAGCGGTGAACATGGCAGAGCGCGATGCGTGGACCGCGCTGCCGGCTGACAAGGTTCTCCTGGCCCATCGTGAATGCAACTGGATGTCCTCTGACCCGAGGCCCGTGAAGGAATGGTTCCTGGGCGAAGTGGAAGCCAAGGGGGAGCAGTTCCGCCGCGTGGTTCGTTACTTGAAGGCGTTCCGCGATTGGAAGTGGTCCAGCGGAGGACCTGCCTCGATCCTGTTGATGGCCGCCGCGGCCCCGCTCTTTGAGAAACGCGATAGGCGCGACGACCTCGCTCTGCTGGATGTCGTCGCGGCACTGCCAGCCCGGTTGCGTGGGGGAGTGAACAACCCCGTGGAAGAGTCCGAATCGCTCACGGAACGACTTGGCCAAGCGGGTGTCGAAGATGCGGCCAAAGCATTCGAAGAGTTTGAGAAGGCGCTTCGCGGAGCAACCGGCGCCGGCAGTCCTTCACAGGCCTGCATCTGGATGCGAGGCGAATTTGGCCCACGTTTTCCGAACGAGCCGGATCGGGTCAAGGTGGTGTCCGTTGCCGCCACTATTGCCGCGACTCCCGCTACTGCTGGTCCTAGCGAACTCATCGGACGAACGAAAGCTGGATGAGCAGCGCCGCAGCGGTCGCAGACGTGATCGAGGCCTTCAAGCAGCGAGGCTTCGCGTTTGTTGGCAAGACGGATGACGGCTGGTTCAGGCTGCACGGGCGGTTGACCTCGCCCCAAGCGGACAAGGGTTGTCCGTGCGAAGTCCAGCTCGACCCCACGTTCTTCGACTTGCCTCGCATCCGGCTGCTGGAAATCCCTCCTGAGCTGCCCGCAGCGGTTCCTCATCTTGGCGCAGATGGCGGGCTTTGCTATCTCGCCAAGGGGACCGTCGTTCTGGACATCTACGATCCTGTCGGACAGTCGCTGGCGTGCCTGCAACGCGCGGCCGTCGTGTTCGGGCAGATCATGCAGGGGGAGATGATCGAAGACCTCGCGGAAGAGTTCTTCGCCTATTGGCACGGCTGGCATTGTTTCGTGGACATGCAAGGCGAGGATCTAGGGCGACAGAACTGCATCGTCGCGCATGCCAATGGGTGCCCCTTGTGGTTCATCACCGACAACGAAGATCGAACAACTGAGAAGCTGAAGTCGCTCGGCTACCAGGTCACCGATAGAACGGTGCTGACTTACCGAGTAAAGACCGGTGCTCAACCGCGCCCTCTGACTAGCAATTGGCCTCCTGAAACAGTCGGAGATATCCTGGCGTGGCAGAGCACTCTTGATCCCCGGTGCCGGCGCAAGATTCACGAGCGTATCAAGGAGGGGGAGAGGAAGAAGGCCAACGGAGTTCTGATCGTCATCGAGTCTCCGCTGATGACCTATGGCTTTGCGGTTCTCTACGACCGCCAAAGTCTTGTCCAAAAGAGCAAGCTCATAGATCGCAGGGATTCGAGCTATGGGTTGAAGGTGATGCCCATTTCGGTGGTCAGAATTGACGATCGGTACCTTGCCCAGCGGAACATGCCGAACTCAAAGACGCTTGCAGGGAAGAACATCGCCGTCGTTGGATGCGGCACGATTGGTGGCTATCTGTCGGACATGCTTGTCAAGGCTGGGGCGGGGACATGTGGCGGAAAACTCACGTTGGTGGATTTCGATTGCCTTCTCCCGCAAAACATCGGGCGCCATCGCCTCGGATTCCCGGACCTGCTGTCGAACAAGGCGGAGGCTATGGCGAAGGAACTCAAGCGCTTGGCGCCAGGCGCCGAGATTCGCGCGCTGCCCGTGGATGTCAGGCATGCCCAACTGGGAGAGCTGGACCTGCTCATAGATGCCACCGGGGAAGAATCTCTCGGGCATTGGCTGTGCGGCCACTATCCGCCTCCGACGCCCATGCTTTCGGTGTAAGCGTCCGGCCATCCCATCTTGAGACAAGCCCCGAGATAAAAGACCATGGTGCGAGCCCAACAACAGGAGCCCACCATGAACCCCAAGAGCCTGCCGCGTCGCCGGCACAGTGATGAATTCAA
>NZ_VMYE01000040.1 GCF_007655255.1 Extensimonas perlucida | reverse complement strand
CCGAGCTCAAGGCGCGCATCTTGAAAGGCATCGATGAAATGAACGCAGCCCCAGTCGTCTTCCGCTGGAAGAAGTTCGATCTGGAACTCGCATGATTCGTAAGCATATTAACGGAACGATCTACTAGCCCGTACATCCACGAAACCAGCAAAAAGGTTGCGGAGGTCTTTGACAAGGCCATGCAAAGCGCCCCATCTGTGCTGGTGATTGATGAGATGGAGGCCTTCTTGGCCGACCGCGAGATGGGCAGCGGCCATCATCGAGTTGAGGAGGTCGCAGAGTTCCTCAGGCGCATTCCTGAAGCTGCGAAGAACGATGTGCTCATCATCGCCATGACCAATCGGGTTGAGATGATCGACCCCGCAATCATGCGACGCGGCCGGTTCGATCACGTGATCAAAGTCGACTTCGCAAGCGAAGCCGAAGTTCTTTCACTGCTAGAGAAGCTACTGTCCACATTGCCCAAGGACGACTCCATTGACCCTAAGCCGTTCGCCAAAGAGTTAGCTGGCAGACCGCTCTCGGATGTGACATATGTTGTCAGGGAGGGGGCGCGGTTGGCCGCGCGCGCCGGCAAGGATCGGCTGGACCAGGACAGTCTCCGTGCAGCGTTGGCTTCGACCCCCGCTCGAGAGCGGGAGGGAAGCGTTCAACGAAAGATCGGATTCGTGTAAGGAACGCAAGTGAGCAACGGGCCAGACAAGAACCCAAAAGATGAGGTCAAAGGCTTTGCTGGTCTCTCATCGATGGTTTCTGACGTCGATGCCTCACCATTGGATGACGTACGGACTTCACCTGGCAAGTCGAGCTCTAGTTCTCGACCACCAAGTGCTGTGCCAATGCCGCCCCCAGAGGCACCACAAACTCGGACACAGGCTCCACCCCAGCCCCAACCTCAGCCGGAGCCTCAAACCCGGAGTACATATCAAGTGCCCGCACAGCCCAGCGGAGGTGGCTCCGGAGCCAAGTGGCTAATTGGCATTGCTGTGGTCGTCGGATTGATATGGCTGGCTTCGCTGTCTGACAATAAGCCAACCGCTACCCCTTCATACTCGTCATCAAACAGCAGTCCAACAACGGCAGCTAACTCTCCGGCGTGGCCGCCCCCCTCTAATGCAGTCCAAGCGCCGTCTCGACCAAGTGAGGAAACTCCGCCAGTTGGAAGCGGCATCGTCCTGACCGCGCCGCAAATTCGGTACTGCACGGCTCAAGGCATTCGCCTGGATGCTGCCAAGGAAGCGCTCAATCAGTACGATGATTCGCACATTGATCGATTCAATTCGATGGTGGCAGACTACAACAGCCGTTGTAGCAACTTCCGGTACCGGAAGGGCTCGTTGGAAAGTGCTCGCAGTGAGGTCGAGAGATTCCGATCTGACTACCTGGTTCAAGGCAGGCAACTTTTCGCTTCCTCGACCTCCCGTCCAAGCGTTGCGCCGCAGGTCCGAAGTGCGCCAACGCAGCCTACGCAGCCACGGCCAGAAGTCCGTGCTCCGGCTGTGGCGACTGATGGTGGGACTGTTCATCTATCGGGTCCGGAGGAAGAGTCGGTGGAGGCCGCATGCTCGTCCGACAAATATCTAAATGGACCTGCCGCTTATCGCTCATGTCGAGAGCGACAGATCGCTCAGCTTCGCAATGGTCCCCGCCGTCCGGACTTGAGTGGATTGGCGTCAGCAGAGCGCGAGTCCATCGAGGCAGCTTGTTCTAGTGACAAGTATTTGAACGGCCCGGCAGCATACAACCGTTGCCTCACCACCCAATTGCGTGCATTGGGGTCGAACAACCGACGACCTTCGCTTGACTCTCTCTCCAGTCCAGAGCGGGAGTCCATTGAGGCCGCGTGCTCAAGTGACAAATACTTGAACGGTCCGGCGGCATACAACCAATGCCTCTCGAATCAATTGGCCCTGTTGGGGCGGCAAGCGCGCAGGCCAAATCTTTCGAATTTGAGTTACTCGCAGCGTCAGTCCATCGAGGCGGCCTGCTCTTCGGACAAATATCTAAATGGGCCTGCCGCGTACAACGACTGCTTGTCACGGCAACTTCAACAACTGAGATGAAATTTTGCGAACGCCGTCACCGTTGCATGCTCCGGTTCCGCTGTGGGATGAGCCCTGGCGAACCAAACTACAGCGGTTAGTGCGCTCGATAAAAGTGGAGTGGTATGACAAGAGCAATATGCTTTAAATGCGGGGAGGAAAAAACAAGCCCGCTTATATCTTGCCCGTCGTGCAAGGAGACTCCGAAGCACCAGAGCGCGCTCGCACTGTCCTTGGCACTCTCCGAGCACCTTTCGACGAAGGCTCAACTCGCCCATTACGCCCACGAAATCAGGAATCATCTCCGGTTATCCGTGCGATCAGAGCAATTGGACCAGGCTAACGAAGCGCTCAAGGATCCTCAACTTATCGCCATGCTGGGTGGTGTTGCGCATGAACCGGGGCGAACGGCAGCTACAGGAACCTCGCCTCGCGTCGCAGCGGCAGCCTCCTCTGGCACCCGTCACACTCAGTCGTCGCGTGCGCTGACCATGAAATCCTCAAAGCTACACGGCACCCCGTTTGCGCTGCTCGGCGTAAACAGCAGGGACGATCGCCGAAAGATCGTCGATCAAGCGGAACACAAATCGCTTGAACTCAACCCCGACGACTGTCAGAAGGCAAGAAGCGACCTAACCAACCCCAGAAACCGATTGGCGGCTGAGATCGCTTGGCTGCCCGGCGTCTCCCCACGTCGTGCTTCTCAATTACTAGAAGGCTTGCTCGTCGATGCCATGGCTGTTCGTTGTGAGACAGGTTTGCCAACGCTCGCCCATTGCAACCTCTTGGCCGCTGCATTCGAGGCGGTACCAAGTTCCTATCCACCGGAAGACTTAGCGGAATTCATTCAGGAGCTTGCTGTACTTGTCGACGACCTGGATGCTGAAGAAGTCATCCGCGACATCAATGAGGATCGAACTATCTCTGGCTTTCCAGAGGTGAAGGCTATTGATCAAGTTGAAGCCGAGTTACTTGAACGGAAGCGATATTTCCGGATCGCAATCAAGGAGGCTCTCAATCGACTCCCTCCAGAGGCTCTGCTCGGAGCGATTACGGCGGCAGTAGATGGTGCTACGTTTGGGGGTGAAGAGCATGCGCCAGAACTCATTGATGAATTGGTGGATGGTTACACGATTGAGGTGCAGAGCGTCCTAGAGAAAGAAGCCGAGACTGCGAAAAAGCTCATCGATTCTGTCCGACGCGCAGCAAGCGGCGGCGAATCTGCGACAGCCCCGTTAGTTGAGAAGTTGGAGCGTGTGGCCCGGAATTGGGATCGCTTTGCGCAACCCATTCAATTGAGTGCGAAAGCTCGTGGCATCGAACATGAAGCCAGCATTTCGCTTGCTTACGCCATCAGAAGTCTTGCTATTGACCTCTTTAATAAGCACGACCAGATCAACCCATCTAGAAAGCTCACAAAATTACTAGGAGAAATATTCTCTGAGCTGCCTGAATTTGCGGAGCGGGTGGAGCAGGATGCTGACACTTTGTCGGATATTCACTCGAAACGCACAAAGGCAGAGGCCCAGGCGAAAGCAAGGGAGGCAGAATGGGTGCGATCAATTTCATTTTCCGCTGATGTAGGCGTTGTCTTCAAAGACACCTTGTCGATCTCCGCAGATGGGATCGAGTGGAAGGGGCAGAGATACCCTCTCGACTCGATAACGGGCGTGCGGTGGGGGGCAGTTCGACACTCAGTAAACGGAATCCCGACGGGCACAGATTACGAGATTGCTTTTGCAACGCGCTCTGGGACAACATCAGTTAGCTTGCGCAAAGAGTCCACCTACTCAGGCTTCATCGAAGCACTGTGGCGGGCAGTGTGCGTGCGACTCATGATCGAAATGAGTGAGGCGCTGGAGGGTGGGAGATCACTTTCGTTTGGCGACATGACAGTTGAAGACGCGTATGTGACACTGGTGCGCCACAAGTTTCTTGGGGCAAATGAGAAAGTTCGTCTTTCCTGGAGCGACGTTCACGTTTGGAGCGCCAACGGTGAATTCGTGATTGGAGCAAAGAACGACAAGAAAGTGTATGGCTCTGGGTCATACAAGGATCATTGGAATATTCATCTTCTGGATCACATTGTTCGAGCAGGTTTCAAAAAAGGCGTCAACAAGTTGAGCGACTATTTCAAAGATTAATTTCAGAAATCGGCTTAAGGAGTATTGAAATGGGATTTCTTTCTGGTTTGTTTGGGGGGAACAAGCAAGACAAGGTGTTGAAGCAGGCCTTTGAGCAAATTAGACGGATTCTGGAGGATGAGGAGTTTCAACTTGATCTTATTCATCCATCCATGAAGGAGATGATCAAGAGTTGTCCTGCGTACGACAAGGATCCTAACGGTACAGGACCTTTCGGGTATTCTGAAAAAAATCCGATCCCGGTCAATGGTCCAATTGGACAACTGGCCTACTTGTCTAGGCTAGAGACCAATAAGGGGGAGAGAATCCTCTTCCATCGGATTGGTGCCGTTAACACGATTGATGTGTTCGAGGCAGTAACATTCTCGGGGAGTGAATGGTTTATCTTGTTCACAGATCTATACCATCCACGCCGATCCCGCGCGACGCCAGACGGTTTTCGCTTTACTTCGGAAGTTCCGCAGTTTTCCGGTTTTCATAAGTACTGCTCGAACTTCCCCTATGACTTCGTAGAAATGAAGGGCACTGAGCAGGACTCGGGCTTGAGTTTCGCTTACATACCCATTAGCAAAGTGATGCAGCAGATTCAGGGGCGGGTGTTCTCTCGGCCATTAGCGCATAAAGCAAAAATCGATGTCGTGCGGAGTCGATTAACTAGCTCGCTGATCCAGGGCGTCTGATTTGAGGAGGCGCTTATGGGAAAGTCGTTTCGGAAAATATTGATCGGATCATTATAGGCTGGTAGAGGACCTGTCCTTGATGGGTTTTGCTTGTAATTGACTATCAAGATGTTTTAATGTCATGCTGAAGTTATTGAATTTTTTTCTAGGACAGGCGTCAGGACGAATTGACTTCTCACTTCCTGGAAGTGAGTTGCTGCTTATGGTGTATGAACGGCTAAAAAGTTACGCGCCTTCAAGGCCAAATCAGGCCGAAAGCTCAATGAAGTTAATCCAGGAGGATTTGATCGCAGATGAACTAATGCCATTGGCTGTGACAATCATCGCTTTGAAAAAGGCGTCGATCTCTGCTGCTTATCTGCATAGTCAAGACTTCGAACAGTTGTGCGAAAAAGCAGTGGATACTATGACAACCATTCATGCCGCGTCATCTTCTGCTTTTACTGCAATGATGCCAAAGATGCCTGGTCTTGTTGTAACCGCAGGACACGGAAAGGACGAGGCGTCAGAGCGCTCGGCGAATAAAATAGTTGGAGCGGTGGATCGTATCTTTCCAAGTCGCACCCTCCGATCGAATGATTTAGTAATCATGGATATTTCTAACTTCATGGGTGAGAAATTAAGGGTCAATAGGTTTGAGGCGAAGCGCTTGTACGATAGATTCTGAATTTAATTAATAACTGTGTGTCAGGTTGATGTTGACTGCAGACATGAAATTTAAATGCTAATACGCTGAAGGCAAAATTCAAAGGATATGCAGATGCTCATAAGCATGAAATACATCGTAAGCGTCCGCCCATCCCACCTTGCCCGCATCCGCTGGCTATGGCTGAGCCTCAAACCGAAGCATCAGATGCCAGCGCCGGCTTCCAGCGGTGCGGCAGCAGCTCCCCAATCCGACTATTGGGGTG
>NZ_VMYE01000004.1 GCF_007655255.1 Extensimonas perlucida | reverse complement strand
GAAGCCCCAGCGCTTGAGGTATTCGCCCATGGTGCGCACGGGCAGCTCGATGCTGCACTCTTGTTGCACGAGCAGCATCACGGCGGCGCGTGTCCACAACGCAAACGATAGCTTGAGTTGCTCGGGGCGGTTTTTGCAGATCAAGCGCTGGATGTGCAACTCTTGCTCGGGCGTGAGTTTTCTCTTTTGGCCGACGGCCCGACCCGTGGGTTTGGGCTTGAGCGCTTTGATGCCGCCGGCTTGTACCGCTTTGACGGCGCTGCGTACGGTGCCCTGGGCCACCCCCAGCGCGGCAGCAATGTCTTTGACCGACATGCCCCGCTGGTGCAGCCGCACCGCCTGCTTGCGTCTTTCATGCTGCGCTTGCCGCGGCAGCTTGCGTCCGTCTTCTTTGTCCATGCCCTGTAGCTGAGGGCGGATGATCGAAACTCAACCCTTAATTGCCGGGTCTATAGTCATCATTCAGCAACCGCGCCTTCACCGCGCGGCCCTTGATGCGCCCGCCGTTCAGGCGCGCGACGGTCTCGTGCGCGATGGTGCGTTCCACGGCCACGTAGGTAGCAAACTCGTTGATGTCGATCTTGCCCACCTGCTCGCGCGTATAGCGTAGGTCGGAGGTGAGCGCCCCCAGCACGTCGCCCGGGCGGATCTTGTCCTTACGCCCGGCCTGGATGTGGACCGTCGCCATCGCCGGCAACAGGCACCCCCCGGGGGTCGGCGTAAGCTCGGTAAGCGCATGCCAAGCCGAGGGCCGCCCCTGCAACTGCTCGATACGCCCGACCGCACCCATCTCATCCAACGACGCGAGGCTAAACGCGAGGCCGCTTTCGCCCGCGCGGCCGGTGCGGCCGATTCGGTGCACGTGCGCTTCGGGATCGGGCGAGATGTCCACGTTGACGACGGCGGCGAGGCTAGCGACGTCGAGCCCGCGCGCCGCGACGTCGGTGGCGACCAGCACCGAGCAGCTTCCGTTCACGAAGCGAACCAGCACCTGGTCGCGCTCGCGCTGCTCCAGATCGCCATGCAGCGCGAGCGCGCTGTAGCCCTGCGCCTGCAGCAATTGCACCAGCTCGCGGCAGCGCGCCTTGGTGTTGCAGAAGGCCAGCGTGCTGACCGGACGGAAATGTTCCAGCAGTCGCGCCACCGCCGGCAGCCGCTGGTCCTCGCGTACCTCGTACCAGCGCTGTTCTATCTGTTCGCTGCCGTGCTGCGCCTCCACCTTCACCGTGACTGGCTCGCACAGCAACTGCGCGGCGAGCCTGGCGATGCCCTCGGGGTAGGTCGCCGAGAACAGCAGGGTCTGGCGCTGCGCCGGGCACTGGCGGGCCACCTTCGCAATGTCGTCGACGAAGCCCATGTCCAGCATGCAGTCGGCTTCGTCGAGCACCAGCGTCGCGAGCGCATCGAGGTCGAGATGGCCGCGCTCGAGGTGGTCTATCACGCGCCCGGGCGTGCCGACCACGACGTGGGCGCCGTGCTCCAGGCTGGTGGTCTGCCCGCGCAGCGGCACGCCGCCGGCGAGGGTGACGACCTTGACGTTGTCCTGTGCGCGCGCCAGCCGGCGGATCTCGGTCGTGACCTGGTCGGCCAGCTCACGCGTGGGGCACAGTACCAAGGCCTGCACCGCGAAGCGGCGCACATCGAGCCTGGCCAGCAGGACCAGCGCGAAGGCCGCGGTCTTGCCACTGCCGGTCTTGGCCTGGGCGATCACGTCCCGGCCTTGCAGCGCGGTAGGTAGGCTGGCCGCCTGGATGGCGGTCATTTCGAGGTAGCCGAGCCGGCGAAGGTTCTCTCGGGCCGGGACAGAAAGGTCGAGCGTGTCGAAACTGTTGGAGGCTGGCAGGGAAATGGTCATGCATGCATGTTACGCAGGAAGCCGGCTGGCCGGCATCGAATCAGATCGCCAGTGCCTGCATCGAGCCTCCATGCGAAGGGAAATAAAAGGAGGCCTTACGAGGATTGAGGCGGCTACTGGTCGGCGATCTCGTGGGCTTCACCCTTACGTACTATCAGTAGCGACGTTGACCGCCACCGTAGCCCGCGCCGGATTCTTTCGGCCGCGACAGGTTGACGACGATAGATCGTCCGCCTACAGACATGCCGTGAAGCCCGGTAATTGCTGCCTGGGCCTCATCAGCAGTGGTCATTTCAACAAAGCCAAAACCTTTGGATCGACCGGTATCGCGGTCAATCATCACCTTCGCGGATGTAACACTTCCATACGCGGAAAAGTTTTGATTCAACGAGTGATCGTCAACGGAATAAGGCAAGTTGCCGACGTAAATTTTGTTACTCATTTGGAGCCTTTCGGAGAGAGTGCGTGGCAGTTTTAAGAAGCCACGAAAATCGGCGGATGTTCTTGCATCGCGCCTGAGGATGACTCAACCAGTGATGGTCGGCACGGCAGGATCAAGGTTGGTTTAGGCCACGCTGCAGATGTTCGACGCTTGCGCGCCTTTGGGGCCCTGGGTCACCTGAAATTCCACTTTTTGGTTTTCAGTCAGGGTCTTGAAGCCGCTGCCCTGGATTTCCCTGAAGTGGGCAAACAGGTCCTTGCCTCCATCGTCAGGGGCAATGAAGCCAAAACCTTTGCTTTCATTGAACCATTTCACGGTTCCGGTTTGAGTTGTCATGTTGAATTCCTTTCGGTTTTAAAGACGCGACATTGCGTCAAAAAATTGGGTGAATGAAAAGTACTGTAAGCGCCGCGTCTGATGTGGGTCAGGCGGGTGTTGCCAAACCGATGGACTCGTAGTTGCCCATGGCTCGTGCATAGATCAGCGCTTCTTCAATCCTGGTGAACGTGGGAACATAGATGCTGACACGGTCGTGGGTAGAGGAGCCCTGCCCTCGCTTGATGGACAGTCCGGCTTTGTAGCGGCCATCTTCTGCGAGGCGGCTGAAGGGGGTGAATAGCAGCTTTCCGATGCGGAAAGACTCTTGTGTCATGGAAGACATGTATGCCAACTTTCTCGAGTCGTGCGCAACGCACCTGCCGTCGTGCCCATGGATGGACGACGACTGCGGCAGTACGACGTACGACCTGTTGAGCTTGCCAGAGGGGAGAGTGACCACCAGATCAACCCATGCGATATGACGGGTCGGTGGCTGAAAAGAGGACGGCTTGGTTGGTGCCGTGAGCTAGAGTCAAACTGTTTACAGCCAGCAAGCAGAAACTGTAAACGCTTTGACTCTAACACAAAATTTCAAAACATGAAAAGATTTTTGTGCCTCGGGTGCTTGCGTCACGTTTTCGGCAAGATGCTGCCTCAATCTGGCATGACCCCAATGTCAGCTACTCAGATGAAATCGACCGTCGGGTCGGAGAGCACGCGGGCACACAGATGACCGCTGCGAGGAAGAAATTGTGGCGCGTCAGAACGGCAACGACCGATGGCAATCGCTGCGATTTCCTTTTGTATCGTGCTCTCGCTCAGTCCGTCCTTGAGCATCTGGGCGCGAAACGCCAGGATGTCGGTCGGCGAGATGCGGCTGCACTTCATCTGCGCCAAGCGGTGCTTGAACGCGAACGTCCCATCGCGCGCGCCCCGTCGCTTGCGTATATAGGCCTCGAACTCGGGCCGGGTGCTGTTGCGTGCCAGGGGCCGGATATCGATGCCGCCGTCTTCGTTCGCGTAGGCTTTGAGCAAGGGCAGCTCAGTGGCTTCCAGGTACTGGTTGATGCGTGTCAGTTCCTGCGCTACGCCCTTTTTTGAAACAGAGCAGTGCCGTGCGTAGTGGTCAAGTGCCTGGGCCAGGGTCGCTTGCGTGGGGCCACCCAGCACAGGGGTGTGTTCGCAGTCGGCATTGGCCAGCTGTTCGTTGGCCCAGGCCTGAGCATCGGCGTATTTCTCGAAGGTGCGTGCCGGGCGCTTGCTGTTGGCCAGGGTCACTTGGATACGCCAGCCGTTGCGATATTTGAAAGGGCTGGGGGTGCGTGTGGACTGCTTAGCCATGGTGGACCTCCGCAGATGCCACGCAGGGGAGGGTGGCCTGCGCAGCCAGCGTGGCCAGAAGGGGGGTGTGATACCTACTCATTTTTCGTCATTCCCAAGTTGTGGATGACGGGTGTAGGTGCGGGTTTTAGCCTGCTGGGGCCGAACCTCGCTCGTTTGGAGCGCCGTTGCGCGAACGCTACCGCCGTGTCCGGCAGAGCTCTGCGCTATCACTTGCGCTATCAAACATCCCTTTGGGCACTGTTTGCGCCGGGAAAAACAAAGGCCTCCTGAGGGAGGCCTTTGTAAATCATGCACTTAGCACGCTTTAATTTGGTGGGTCCTGAGTGACTCGAACACTCGACCTACGGATTAAGAGTCCGCTGCTCTACCAACTGAGCTAAGAACCCGATCTCTGCTGTGGCAGCAGAGCTAAAAATTATACGTTAAATCACCTTACTTTTTTGGCACATTGGGGGCGCGTATGACGGCATTTTTGCTACGCGCCAAAAAAACCACGGTACCAATCCACAAAGCGCCGCACACCTTCTTTCACGCTGGTCGCCGGGGCAAAGTTTACCCATGCCTGTAGCGCTCGCGTGTCGGCCGCGGTGCTTTGCATGTCGCCGGGCTGGCGCGGCAGCAGGCGTTTTTTTGCTTTGATGCCTAGGGCTGCTTCGAGCGCTGCGATGTAGTCCAGCAAGACCGTGGGTGTGCTGTTGCCGATGTTGAAGATGCGGTAGGGCGCGGAGCTGGTGGCGGGGTTCGGGTGCAGCGGGTCGAAGTGCGCATCAGGGGTGGCGGGCTTGTCGAGTACGCGCAGCACGCCCTCAACGATGTCGTCGATGTAGGTGAAATCGCGCACCAGTTGGCCATTGCCATACACGTCTATGGTTTCGCCCGCGAGCATGGCGCGGGTGAACTTGAACAAGGCCATGTCTGGCCGGCCCCAGGGGCCATACACGGTGAAAAAGCGCAGTCCGGTCATGGGGATGCCGTAGAGGTGCGCATACGTGTGCGCCATGAGCTCGTTGGCTTTTTTGGTCGCGGCGTAGTAGCTGATCGGATGGTCCACCGCGTCGCTTTCGGCATACGGCATCTTGGCGTTGCTGCCATAGACGCTGGAGCTGCTGGCATAGACCAGGTGTTCCACTTGGTGTTTGCGGCAGCATTGCAGGAGGTTGGCAAAGCCGAGCAGGTTGGCGTCGGTGTAGTCGTCCGGGTGCTCGATCGAGTAGCGCACCCCCGCCTGGGCAGCCAAGTGCAGGACACGGTGCGGGCGCACCTCGTCGAACAGTGCAGCCAGCCCCTGGCGGTCGGCCAAGTCCAACTTGACGAAGCGAAAGCCCGGATGGGCCTGCAGCTGCGCAAGCCGAGCCTGCTTGAGCGCTACGTCGTAGTAACTGTTGAGGTTGTCCAGCCCGACAACTGGGCAACCGCGTTCGAGCAGGCGCAGCGCGCAGTGCATACCGATGAAGCCGGCGCTGCCGGTGACGAGAACAGGGTTCATGGCGCGATCGGGGCCGGCAGCCACACATATTCATAGCGCATGGGCGGCGTGTTGCGGGGCATTTTGTCCAAGGGAAGATCGAGTGCATGCACTGGTGCGGCCGGCAGCACGGCAAAAACGCCATTCCACCAACTCGCGGGCGCACGGTCGCGGCGCGCCACCAGCAGCAGGCCCACGCCCGCCGCATGGGCACGCGCATGTGCGCTGCGGATGCAGTCCGCTTGCGAAGGATCGGGCCCCGCACACGCGAGCGCAAAGCCTTGCGGAAAGCGCGAATGCAACATGGCCGCGATCATGTGGTCGGAGCCGACGATCACGCCGCGGCCATCGTAGCCGGCGCGCGTGAGTAGTTCTGCGAGTTGGGGCACGGGGTGATTGAGTTCGTCCGCGTCGCCGCGCCAGCCGGCGATCCAGGGGCGTGCCGTGGCCAGCACCAGAAAAAACAGTGCCACCCCCACTACGGCGGTGGTGTAGCCGCGGCCGGCAGCGGGCTCGAGCAGCACCGGGCGCCAGACATACAAGGCCAGTGGGGTGATCGACAGCAGCGGCAGCACCCATCGCTGCTTGAAATGGCTCACGCCGCCTGCCAGCACCATGCCCAAGAGCGCCAGGCACACGATGAGCAGATAGCGACCAAGCAAGGGCCAAGCCCAGGCACGCCAGGCCGGGGTGCTATGGCCGGGGGGGCTGGTGGGGGGCCGTCCAGGGTTTGCGCGCCACAACCGGCGGCGGTAGCTCAGCAGCAATACCAGCAGCCACAGGCCCAGCGTCGAGAGCACCGCCAGTGCCAGACTGCCCAAGCCTTGCAACCACGTTCTTTGCGCCGAGATATCCATCTTCTGCAATGTTTCCGCGGTGGCCTGGTGCCAGTGCGAGAGCAGCCAATACCCGTGGGGCGCAAAGATCAGCAGCCCCACGAGTGGTGCCCACCACCATCCGGGGGCCAGCACGGCGCGCCGTGCCTGCGGCACGGTCAGGGCTGCAAGCAGCAAGGCGGCGATGAACAGCGCGAAGTTGTATTTGGTCAGCAGCCCTAAGCCGCAGAACAGCCCGAGCCACAAAAAATTGCCAGGCTGCGGCGCACGGATCTGGCGCAGCACCGCCCACCAGGCGCCAAAACCCATGGCCGTGACCAGCACGCTGTGCGTCTGGTCACGCAGCGCGTGCCAGCCGAACGGCAGCATCAGCACCAGCGCCCCGGCGACGCGCCAGGCACCCGGCGGGTCGAGCAGGGTGCGTGCCGCGTGCCAGGCCAGCACGTAGCTCAGCGCGATCAGCACTTGTTTTACGAGCGCCAGCGCGAGCACACTCGGCCCCAGCAGTTGGCACACGGCCCATTGCATCCAGGTGTAGAGCGGCGGCTGCGGCCCATAACCCAAGGCAAACTGCTGCGCCCACAGAATCTGCTCCGATTCGTCCCACTTCATGCCCGGTGAAATCGCCACGCGGGATACCACGTGCGCCACGGTCAGCAGCACGAGCCAGACGAGCGGATGCTCGTACAGGCGGGCTTGCCAGTCTCGGGAGGACGGTGTGTGCGCGGACGTCATGGAGAAAGGCCGCGGGCGTCGGCAAACAGGTGCTTGCACGGTGCGCCAGGCAGGCATTAGGGATGGGGTTGCCGCTGCAAGCACGCAGCGGTGAGGCAACGGGGTAGGGCAACGGGGTAGTATAGGCGGCTGCCGTTTACCTTTGGAACATGCTCCCCGTGACTGCGCCCGATCCCGACGTCTCCATCGTCGTCCCCATTTACAACGAATTCGACAATCTGCCAGAGCTGGTGGAGCGCATCGACGCCGCCATGCGCACGCAGCCGCTCAGCTACGAGCTGATCGCGGTGGACGATGGCTCGACCGACGGCAGCGGCGAGCGCCTGCGCGAGCTCGCCGCGACCCGCCCATGGCTGCGAGCCGTGTGCCTGGTGCGCAACTATGGCCAGTCGAGCGCATTGCAGGCGGGCTTCGATCGCGTGCGCGGCCGCTACGTCGTGACCCTGGATGCCGACCTGCAAAACGAGCCCGGCGACATCCCGCTGCTGCTCGCGCGGCTCGAGGCCGACCCCACGGTGGACATGATTTCCGGCTGGCGCCAGAACCGCCAGGACAAAGCCTTGTCGCGGCGCCTGCCGTCGGTGCTGGCCAACCGGCTGATCTCGCGCGCGACCCAGGTGCAGCTGCACGACTACGGCTGTGCCCTCAAAGCTTACCGCCGGCCCATCATCGACCGCATCCGGCTCTATGGCGAGTTGCACCGCTTCATTCCATCGCTTGCGCGCGACGCGGGCGCGCGCATCGCGGAAGTGCCCGTGCGCCACCACGCGCGCACGCGCGGTGTTTCCAAGTACGGGATAGACCGCACGTTTCGCGTCATCCTCGACCTGATCTTCATGGTGTTTTTCATGCGCTTTCGCCAGCGCCCGCTGCATGCCTTCGGCGGCCTGGGCCTGTGGCTGGCCACGCCTGGCATGCTGATCCTGGCCTGGCTGCTGGTGCAAAAGCTTCTGGGGGCGGACATTGGCGGGCGGCCCCTGCTGCTCGCGGGTGTGCTGCTGGTGCTCATGGGCATGCAGTTCATTGCCGTGGGGCTCGTGGGTGAGCTGCTCACGCGCATCTATTACGAGTCGGGAGGCGGGCAGCAATACCATGCCCATGAGTACGGGGCCTGCGCAGAATTGCAAACGCCGCAAGGTGCCGGCGGTAAAGCCCCGGCATCGCAGCCGGCAGTGCGCGCCGCGGCTTCGACGTGAACCGTTCGCGCAAAGGCTGGCTCAAAGGCCTGGCCGGCCTCGCACTGCTTGCGGCCGTGGCCTATCTGGCGGACCCGGCGGCCTTGCTGCTGCGGCTGCGCGAGGCCGATGGGCGTTGGCTGTTGCTCGGCCTTGTGGCGGCGTTCGCCTCGAATGTTGTCTCCGCCTGGCGCTGGCACGCGCTGGCGCAGTGGCTGGGTCTGCCCATGCGCTGGATGGACGCGCTGCGCTGGTATTTTCAGGCCATAGGGTTGAACGCGCTGCTGCCTGGCGCCGTGGTCGGCGGCGACGTTTATCGTGCGGTGGCGGCTTTCGGCATGCTGCAAGCGCCCGCGGCGCCCATGCCGGCAGCCAAAGCCGTTGCATCCTTGTCGGTGCTGCTCGATCGCCTGAGCGGCGTGTGGATGCTGTGCGCGCTCGGCGCCCTGGGCGCGGCGGCTTCGGCGCCTGCCTTGGCGCCGGTGCTGCATGTCCGCCCGTTTTTTGTTCTGGTGGTGGCCGTTTTGGGAGCGTTGCTTTTGCTCGCATTCCCGTGGGTGCTGCTGCTGTGGCTGCGCGCCAAGCGGCCCAACACCACCTCTGCCTGGCTGGCGCCACTGACGCAAGCCGCGGCACGCCCCGACGCGGGGCGCCAATGGCTGCTGCAAGCGCTGTCGTCGGGCATGGTGCAGGTTCTGTCCGCAACCGCGCTGGCTTTGGGTGGCCTGGCTTTGGACGTGCACTTGCCCGCCTCGGCCTGGGCCTTTGCCATGGCGCCGATATTTCTGCTCGCAGCCCTTCCTGTCAGCATAGGCGGGTGGGGTACGCGCGAGGCCGCGAGCATCGCAGCGCTGGCTCCTTTTGGCGTGCCCGCGGCGGCCGCGATGGGTGTGGCCCTGGTTTACGGAGGGTATGCGCTCGTGCAAGGCGCCGTGGGCGCCTTGGCTTTCGGCATGCCCGGGCGCAGTGCGCGGCAGCGCGGATGAGGGTTTGCGCTGCAGCGCAAGCAGCGGTGCCGCCGCTACTATGCAGAATTTTGAAACAAAAAATTCTTAGGGACATCCTGCAACACCCCATCAAAAATTTGGCAGGTGTAAGCGAAAGATGGCATCTTTTGAACCCATGAAACAAGCCAGCCTCGACCTGAGTCTGACTGTGCGCAAGACGCGCAAGCAAGTGTTCCTCGAACAGATGGACAAGGTGGTGCCGTGGGATGAGCTGGTGCAGCTGATTGCGCCCTACTACAGTGAAGGCATTAAAGGACGCCCACCCTTTGCGCTGCAGACCATGCTGCGCATCCACTTCATGCAGCAATGGTTCAATCTGGCCGACCAGGCGATGGAAGAGGCGTTCTTCGACGCACCGCTGTACCGTGAGTTCGCGCAACTGCCGGCCTCTGGACGCCTAGCCTGAGCAATTTTCATGCTTTGTCGAAGCGCGGGTCGCCGCAGGGCGCGTCGTCGGGCGGCGCCTCGGTGGGCACGCGAAAAGACTCGCTGGCCCAGGCGCCCAGGTCGATCTGCTTGCAGCGCTCGCAGCAAAACGGCCTATAGGGGTTGTTAGGGCCGTAGATACTGTCGCCGCCGCAGGCCGGGCAGATGACGTGCCGCTCGGGCGCGGGTGGCTGCGGCGCGGGGGTGCGGGTCATGGCGTGCGTGCGGCTGCGTCGTTAGGGTTTCTTACGCGCACAAGGCGATTTCGAATGCGGCATCCTCACCGCTTGCGAGCAATCGACCGTCGGCTTGCTGGCGCAAAAGCCGTACCGAAACGAGCAGGCGGTTGCCGCTGATCTCGGGAATCAAGCCGAGCGCGGGGTCTATGCGCAGGCGCAAAAGCTGGAAGCTGCGGCCCTGCGGCAGGCTTTGCTGGAACTGTCCGCCGACGACCGCGACCTTTTGCGGCATGCCGGCATTGCGCAGCAGTTTGAGCAGCAAATACACGGTTTCAGCGAGCGGCGCCAGCATGCCGGCCCAATGCTGCAAGTCCTGCTGGCGTGCCTCGGGGCTTTGGTGCTGCCAAGCGTAGTAGGCGGGCAGGTCGAAGCTGCAGGTGCCACCGGGGATGCCCATGCGGTTGCGTATGCCCATGAGCCACTCGTTTTCGGTCAGGCTTTGGCCGATCTTGCCGGGCTCGGCGTTGAGCGCGCCATGGCAGTGGTCGAGCTGCTCCAGCACGGCGTCGAGCGCCTGCTCCGAGATCGAAGGGTTGCCGCGGTAGCTCTCGAGCTGCTGCTTGTGCTTCTCGATGTCTTTGAACAGGTCGGCCTTGAGATCGGAGCGCGCGGCCACGTCCATGAGCTCGAACAGGGTGGCGAGCGCGAAGTGGTGGTCCAGCGCCTGCGGGCGTGGAATCAACTCGCCCAGCCGCAGCAGCAGCTGCTCCAGCCGCAGGTAAGTGCGCACGCGCTCGTTGAAGGGGTACTCGTACAGGATCACGCGGAGGGCTTCCTCGGGGCTCGGTGGGTCACGGTAGCCGTCGGGGGCTGCGAAAAAGTATGCAGCACACCAGCGTTGGCGGTGTCGTGCGGGATCATAGCCCCAAGTATTGCAGCGTTTGCGCCACTTGCTGCTGCAACTCGACCAAGCTTACACCCTCGTCGTTGTAAATCACGGCGTCGGCGGCGCCGCGGCGCGCCGCGCGCGTTGCCTGCGCGGCGATGATGGCCTCGACGGCAGCGCGCTCCAGGCCGTTGCGTGTCATCACGCGCTGGACTTGCGTCTCTACCTTGCAGTCCACCACCAGCACGGCGTCGAGCCGGCGCTCCCAGTGGCCGGATTCCACGAGCAGGGGCACGTCGAACACAAGCAGGGCGCTACCCTGCGCGATGGCATCGCGCGCGCGCCGCTCGTTTTCCTGCGTCACACAGGGATGCACGATCGCTTCGAGCCTGGCGCGCGCCGTGGGGTCGGAAAAAGCGAGGCGGCGCATGCGCTCACGGTCCATGGCACCGTCGGATGCGACATATTCGGGCCCAAAGGTCTGGGCGATCGCCGCCATGGCCGCCCCGCCCGGCCCCGTCACGGCGCGTGCGATCTGGTCGGCATCGATCAGCGCGGCGCCGTGCGCGACGAACATCTGCGCGACCGTGCTCTTGCCGCTGCCTATGCCGCCGGTCAAACCGAGACGCAAGGTTTTTTGCATGGGTTTACTCCAGCAGCGCCCAGACTGCCTGCAAGATGGCACCAGGCCCGAACACCATGGCGACGAGGCCCGCACCTGCCAGAAACGGCCCAAAAGGCACGTAACCGCCCGGGCGCAGCGTGTGCAGCACTTTCATCGAGATGCCCACCAGCGCGCCGATCACCGAGGCGAGCAGGATGATGGGCACCAGAGCCTGCCAGCCAAACCAGGCGCCCAAGGCGGCAAACAGCTTGAAGTCGCCAAAGCCCATACCCTCCTTGCCCGTGGCGAGCTTGAAGCCCCAATACACCAGCCACAGCGACAAATACCCCGCCGCCGCGCCGACCACGGCATGCTGGAGCGGCACGTCGATCCAGCCCAGCACAGAAGCCAGCAAGCCCGCCCACAGCAAAGGCTGGGTGATGTCGTCGGGCAGCAGCGTGGTGTCCCAGTCTATGCAAGCCAGCGCGAGCAAGGCGGCCGCAAAGCCGCACCAGCAAAGTCCCGCCGGCGTCCAACCCCAGCGGGCGATGCACCAGGCAAAGAGGCCGCCGGTCGCCAGTTCGACGAGCGGATAGCGCCAGCCTATGCGCGCGCCGCAGGCCGAACAGCGCCCGCGCAGAAACAGAAAGCTCAGCACAGGGATGTTTTCCCACCAGCGCACGCCATGCCCGCACGCGGGGCAGCGTGAGCGTGGCGTCCAGAGGTTGAAGGCTTGCGCAGGCACGGCCGGCGCCGTTGCCGCAGCGTGCGCCGTGGGCTTTTCGGCCTGAGGTTGCTGCTGCGCGGCAAACTCGGCGCATTCCGCCGCCCACTGCCGCTCCATCATCTTGGGCAGGCGGTAGATGACGACGTTGAGAAAGCTGCCCAGCAGCAGCCCCAACACACCTGCCAGCGCGGCTTGCATCGCTGGCGGCCAAAGCTCCAGGCCCATCAAACGACCTGTCCGAGCTTGAAGATGGGCAGGTACATCGACACCACGATGCCGCCGATGATGACGCCCAGGAACACGATGATGATGGGCTCCATCAGGCTCGAGAGGCCCGCCACCATGTCATCGACCTCGGCCTCGAAAAAGTCAGCCGCCTTGCCCAGCATGTGGTCTATGGAGCCGGATTCTTCGCCGATCGCGCACATTTGCAGCACCATCGAGGGGAAAACATTGGCATCGGTCATGGCGGCAGTCAGGCTGGTGCCTACGGAAACCTCCTGCTGAATTTTTTTCGTGGCTATTTCGTAGACCGAATTCCCCGCGGCGCCACCCACGGAGTCCAGTGCCTCGACCAAAGGTACGCCGGCAGCGAACATGGTCGATAGCGTGCGCGTCCAGCGAGCGACACAGGACTTGTCGACGAGCGGACCAAAAATCGGCAAGCGCAACAGCAGACGATCCATGAACATCTGCATTTTTTCATTACGGCGCCAGGCCTGCATGAAAAAGTAGATGCCGCCCCCGAGCACACCAAAAATCAGCCACCACCAGCGCACGAAAGCATCACTCAGTCCAATGACGAACAGAGTGGGGGCAGGGAGGTCGGCCCCAAAAGAGGTAAAGACCTCCTTGAATGCCGGGATCACGAAAATCATGATGATCGTGACCACTACGAAGGCAACGATGATCACCGACACCGGGTACATCAAGGCCGATCTGATCTTGGACTTGATGGCCTCGGTTTTTTCCATGTAAGTGGCAAGCCGATCGAGCAGCGCATCCAGAATGCCCGCCGCCTCACCGGCTTCGACCAGGTTGCAATACAGGCTGTCGAAATACATGGGGTATTTGCGAAAAGCGCTGCTCAAGGCCGTGCCGGTCTCCACGTCCATGCGAATATCGTTGAGCAGTTTGCCCACACTGGGGTTGGTGTTGCCGCGCCCAACGATATCGAAGGCTTGCAGCAACGGTACACCCGCCTTCATCATCGTGGCCAACTGGCGCGTAAACAGGGCAATGTCCTTGGGCTTGATTTTCTTGCCCGTGCGCATGCGGCGTTTTTTGATTTTCGTGGGCAGCACACCCTGACGGCGCAGGGAGGCATGCACCTGGTTTTCACCGACGGCACGGGTTTCTCCGCGCACCACCTTCCCGTTGCGGTCTTTGCCTTCCCACTCAAAGACGAAGTCCTTGACGTCTCTTTTTGCTACTGCGGTCGCCATGCTGCTTCCTCGTATGTTTAGTCGTTGGTGACAGCCAGCACTTCCTCGAGCGAGGTTAAGCCCATTTTGACTTTGTGCAAGCCGGCTTCGCGCAATGAACGCACACCTTCCAGCCGAGATTGCTCGGCAATTTCCAGTGCACTTCCGTCACGCAAAATGATGCGCTGAATCTCTTCCGAAATGGGCATCACCTGGTAAATGCCGACGCGGCCCTTGTAGCCATTGTTGCAGGCAGAACAACCCACGGCATGATAGGGCATCCAGGAGCCATCGAGTTCATGTTCCTGAAACCCTGCATCCAGCAGCGCCTCCATGGGAATGTCGGCAGGTTGCTTGCAGTTCGGGCAAAGTCTTCGGGCCAGGCGCTGTGCTGTGATCAGAATGACGCTGGAGGCAATATTGAAAGGCGCTACCCCCATGTTGCGCAGGCGCGTCAGGGTCGTTGGTGCGTCGTTGGTGTGCAGCGTGGAAAGTACCAGGTGCCCGGTCTGTGCCGCCTTGACGGCAATGTCTGCCGTTTCCAGATCGCGGACTTCGCCTACCATGATGATGTCGGGATCCTGGCGCAAAAACGCCCGCAGGGCGACGGCGAAAGTCAGCCCGGCCTTTTCGTTCACGTTGACCTGATTTACGCCGGGCAGATTGATTTCAGAAGGGTCTTCGGCCGTGGCAATATTGACCCCGGGTTTGTTCAGGAGGTTCAAGCAGGTATAAAGTGAAACCGTCTTTCCGGAACCCGTGGGGCCGGTGACGAGAATCATGCCGTAGGGCCTGCTGATTGCGTGCAGCAGGCGCTCTTTTTCTTCTTGTTCGTAGCCCAATGCATCTATGCCCATCTTTGCCGAGCCCGGGTCGAGAATACGAATGACGATTTTCTCGCCGAACAAGGTAGGCAGCGTACTGACACGAAAATCGATCACCCGATCCGGCCCGATTTTCAGCTTCATCCGGCCATCTTGAGGCACCCTTTTTTCCGAAATATCCAGACGGGAAATTACCTTGATGCGCGAAGCCAGCTTGTCCTTGATCGCAATCGGCGGCGAGGCAATCTCGCGCAACTCTCCATCGATACGAAAGCGCACGCGGTATTGATGCTCATAGGGTTCGAAATGCAGGTCGGATGCGCGCATGTGGAAGGCATCGAGCAGCATTTTGTGCAAGAACCTGACAATGGGTGCATCTTCGACGTCGGAATTTGCACTGGTCGCACTTTCGTCCGGGATTTCCGGAGCGACTTCTTCCAGGCCGAAGTCGAAGTCAAAGTCAGCCCCATCAGGAATCGCATAATCTGTGGCGCCATTCGACGCTTTGGCGCTGGCATCTAGAAAACGATTGAGCTTGTCATACTCTGCAATGACCCAGTCTACGCCCAACTGGGTCGTGAATTTGATTTTTTCGCTGGCCTCCTGATCCGTTGGGTCTGCGGTGGCAACGATGAGGCGACTTCCTCGTTTTGCAAGTGGAAAGACACGATAGGTGCTACATATCTTCGGATCCAGCAAGCCTTTTGGTAGCCGAAGCGGATCGATGGTGCTGATGTCCAGCAAAGGAGTGCCAAAAACATGCGAAACGGTATGGGCTAGGTCCGCGGCTGAAACAGCGCCCGACCCGGTCAATTCGGCAATGAAACTGGTGCGACCTGTTTGCGATTTTTTGTAAATCTCTTCCGCAGTTTTTTGGGAGAGTTTGTCTGCAGCTATCAATGCCCGCACCAGCCCAGGCAGGGCTACGGAAGAAGCTTCTTTTTGCAGAGGATCAACGGCAGCCATGTAAGCAGCAGTGTGTTAGGTATGGAAAGGATTCCATCCTATCATCATGGACAGCGGTTGAATGTAAGCCGCGTGAAACAAATCCCGGAAGGGAATCGTGGAACAGGTGTTCTGCGGCGCGGACAAGAAAGAAATTCTGGTCGGGGTGAGAGGATTCGAACCTCCGGCCTCTACGTCCCGAACGTAGCGCTCTACCAGGCTAAGCTACACCCCGCGGTACTTCTCGGAAAAGCGGCGGAACGAATGTCTCATCAGGCGCGTCGCTCGAGAAGCTGAGCCGCCAATTGTAGCAAACCTGATGTGTAAGGATTTTTCGGCAATTGCGCGAGCGCGGCGATGGCGCGCCTGGCTTCGGCGTGAGCCGCCTCGCGCGCTACGTACAGTGCGCCAGTGCTGCGCACGATGTGCACGATGTCGTGCAAACGGTCTGCGGAGCCTTGTTCAATGGCTTGGCGCACCAGGGTAGCCTGCTCTGGTGTCCCACGCTGCATGGCAGCAATCAGCGGGAGCGTGGATTTTCCTTCGCGCAGGTCGTCGCCGAGGTTTTTGCCCATTTCCGTCGCGTCGCCGTCATAGTCCAGCACGTCGTCGATGATCTGGAATGCGGTGCCTAGCGCCTGCCCATAGGTTGCGCAGGCTTGCTCGACCGCGCTGGGGCTTTGAGCTAGGATGGCTCCCAAGCGTGCGCTGGCCTCGAACAGCTTAGCGGTCTTAGAGCGGATGACCTGCAAGTAGCCGGCTTCATCAAGAGATGCGTCATGCATGTTCATGAGTTGAAGAACCTCGCCTTCGGCGATGATGTTAATGGCTTCGGCCAAGACCTCCAGAACGCGCATGCTCCCCGTTTCCACCATCATCTGGAACGAACGGGTGTGTAGAAAATCTCCTACCAGAACGCTCGCGGGATTGCCAAACACTTGGTTGGCTGTGGCGCGGCCTCGGCGCAAGGTGGAGGCATCCACCACATCATCATGCAGCAACGTGGCCGTGTGTATGAGTTCGACCACGGCCGCGAGGATGAAACGGTGTTGCCCACGGTACCCGAGAGCGCCGCAGACGAGCAACAAGAGCGCAGGGCGCAGGCGCTTGCCACCTGCGGCAATGATGTAGTGCGCAATTTGCGCCACCAAGGGGACGCTAGAGGTGAGACGCTTCGCAAGCTCCCGGTCCACTTCATGCATGTCTTCGGCAATTAGTGCGAGCGGGGAGGGCAGCGTGGAAATGGTGGGAGAGGTCAAGATGGTGGCCGCAACAAATAGCGGCAGATTATAAAAAGCCGGTCGGAGATGACGGCGTAGCTAGGAGCTTGTCGGACTTTGGGCGTCGAAAGCGAGAATGCGCCCCAGCGAGGCCAGTTTTTGCCGGATTCGCCGCCCCATAGTGGTGCTATGGGGCAAGAAGCCGGTAAAAAATGGGCCGCTGCGGCGCATTCGCAGCCGACGATTCCAAAACCCGACAGGCTCCTAGGGGCGCACCCTCGCCTGCGCCATCGCACATCTCCTTCCAATCTGCCGGGGACATTTGTAATTGGGATAAAGAGGACATTACTACTTTGGGCTCACATAGCCCTGGCCCGCCGCAGGGCGCGGATATAATGGGCGGCTTTTCTCGCATAAGCGCCGTCCCAGCATCCAAAGCCACTACTTTTTTGAGAGCAGTCACGCGCAGCAAGGTCAGGCACGTCCATGCCCATCCTTGCCCAGCGCAACCTGCGGACCTGGGCGGCCGCCATTCGTTTCGGAGTCCCCAGTGCTTTCGTCTCTCAAGGCAAGCTTCCCGCTCGCCATTCTGGCGCTCGCAGACGGCACGGTCTTTACAGCGCAATCGATAGGTGCCGCGGGCACCACGGTCGGCGAGGTGGTGTTCAACACCGCCATGACCGGCTACCAGGAAATCCTCACCGACCCGAGCTACTGCCAGCAGATCGTGACGCTCACGTATCCGCACATCGGCAACTACGGCGTCAACCCCGAGGATGTCGAGGCCGACAAAGTCCATGCCGCGGGCCTGATCATCAAAGACCTGCCGCTGCTCGCCAGCAACTTCCGTTGCACGCAGACCCTCTCGGACTACCTGGTGCAAGAGCGCACTGTCGCCATTGCGGGCCTGGACACGCGCCGCCTCACACGCCTGTTGCGCACCGGCGGGGCGCAAAACGGCGCCATCGTCGCGCTGGCGCCGGGCCAGGCGGCCACGCAGGCCGCGCTCGAACAGGCCGCCGCACAGGCCATCGCTCTCGCGCAAGGCGCGCCGCGCATGGTCGGGCTCGATCTGGCCCAGGTGGTCAGCACGCGCGCGCCCTACGCCTGGACGCAGACCGAGTGGCAGCTCGGCGCCGGCTACGGCACGCAGACCGCGCCGCGCTTTCATGTCGTGGCCTACGACTTCGGCGTGAAGAAAAACATCCTGCGCATGCTCGCCGCGCGCGGCTGCAAGCTCACCGTGGTGCCCGCGCAGACGCCCGCGGCCGAGGTGCTGGCGCTGCGTCCTGACGGCGTCTTTCTGTCCAACGGCCCCGGCGACCCCGAGCCCTGCGATTACGCCATCGCCGCCGCGCGCACGCTGATCGACGCAGGTATCCCCACCTTCGGCATTTGCCTGGGGCACCAGATCATGGCGCTGGCCAGCGGTGCCAAGACCTTCAAGATGAAGTTCGGCCACCACGGCGCCAACCACCCCGTGAAAGACCTGGACACGGGCCGCGTCTCGATCACGAGCCAGAACCACGGCTTCGCCGTCGATGAAACCTCGCTGCCCGCGAATCTGCGCGCCACGCACGTGAGCCTGTTCGACGGCACGCTGCAAGGGCTTGCGCGCACCGACAAGCCCGCGTTTTGCTTCCAGGGCCACCCCGAGGCCTCGCCCGGCCCGCACGACATTGCCTACCTGTTCGATCGCTTCACGGCGCTGATGGAGAGCCAGAAAAATGCCTAAGCGCAGCGACATTCAAACCATCCTCATCATCGGCGCCGGCCCCATCGTCATCGGGCAGGCGTGCGAATTCGACTACTCGGGCGTGCAGGCCTGCAAGGCGCTGCGCGAAGAGGGCTACAAGGTCATCCTGATCAACAGCAACCCCGCGACGATCATGACCGACCCGGCCACGGCCGACGTCACCTACATCGAGCCCATCACCTGGCAGACGGTCGAAAAAATCATCGCCAAGGAGCGCCCGCAGCACCCCGGCGGCTTTGCCATTTTGCCCACCATGGGCGGGCAGACCGCGCTCAACTGCGCGCTCGACCTGTGGCGCAACGGCGTGCTCGCCAAGTACCAGGTGGAGCTGATCGGCGCCACGCCCGAGGCCATCGACAAGGCCGAGGATCGCCTCAAATTCAAGGAGGCCATGACGCGCATCGGCCTGGGCTCGGCCAAAAGCGGTATCGCGCACAGCATGGCCGAAGCCTGGGAGGTGCAAAAGCACGTGGGCTTTCCCACGGTGATCCGCCCGAGCTTCACGCTCGGCGGCACGGGCGGCGGCATCGCCTACAACCCCGAGGAGTTCGAGATCATCTGCAAGCGTGGCCTCGAAGCCTCGCCCACCAGCGAGCTGCTGATCGAAGAGTCGCTCGTGGGCTGGAAAGAGTACGAGATGGAGGTGGTGCGCGACAAGGCCGACAACTGCATCATCGTGTGCTCGATTGAAAACCTCGACCCCATGGGCGTGCACACGGGCGACTCGATCACCGTCGCGCCCGCGCAGACGCTGACCGACAAGGAATACCAGATTCTGCGCGACGCGAGCCTGGCCGTGCTGCGCGAGATCGGCGTGGACACCGGCGGCTCCAACGTGCAGTTTTCCGTCAACCCCAAAGACGGCCGCATGGTCGTCATCGAGATGAACCCGCGCGTGTCGCGCTCGTCGGCGCTCGCGTCCAAGGCCACGGGTTTCCCGATCGCCAAGGTTGCGGCCAAGCTGGCGGTGGGCTACACGCTCGACGAGCTGCGCAACGAAATCACGGGCGGCGCCACGCCCGCGAGCTTCGAGCCCACGATCGACTACGTGGTCACCAAGATTCCGCGCTTCGCGTTCGAAAAATTCCCCGCCGCCGACAACCGCCTGACCACGCAGATGAAGAGCGTGGGCGAGGTCATGGCCATTGGGCGCACGTTCCAGGAGTCATTCCAGAAGGCGCTGCGCGGGCTCGAAGTCGGCGTCGATGGCATGAACGAAAAGACGCAGGACCGCGAAGTGCTCGAAAAAGAGCTCGGAGAGCCCGGCCCCGAGCGCATCTGGTACGTGGGCGACGCCTTCGCCGCGGGCTGGACGCTCGATGAGGTGCACCATCTCACCAAAATAGACAAGTGGTTTCTGGTGCAGATCGAGGAGATCGTGAAGATCGAGCTCGACCTCGACCAGCACACCGCCACGCACGGCGAAGCCGCGCTCGAGGCGCTCTCGAAACAAGAGCTGCTACAGCTCAAGAAAAAAGGCTTTTCCGACCGGCGCCTCGCCAAGTTGCTGAAAACCAGCGAGCAAGCCGTGCGGGCGCACCGCCGCGCGCTGGGCGTGCGCCCGGTTTACAAGCGCGTGGACACCTGCGCGGCCGAATTTGCCACCAACACCGCCTACATGTATTCGACCTACGAGGACGAATGCGAGGCCGAGCCTACCGACAAGAAAAAAATCATGGTGCTGGGCGGCGGGCCCAACCGCATCGGCCAGGGCATAGAGTTCGACTACTGCTGCGTGCATGCGGCGCTGGCCATGCGCGAGGATGGTTACGAAACCATCATGGTCAACTGCAACCCCGAAACCGTCTCGACCGACTACGACACCAGTGACCGGCTGTATTTCGAGCCGCTCACGCTCGAAGACGTGCTCGAGATCGTCGAGAAAGAAAAGCCCACGGGCGTGATCGTGCAGTATGGCGGCCAGACGCCGCTCAAACTCGCGCTGGGGCTTGAGGCCGAGGGCGTGCCCATCATAGGCACTACGCCCGACATGATCGACGCCGCCGAAGACCGCGAGCGCTTTCAGCAGCTCTTGCACACGCTGGGCCTGCGCCAGCCGCCCAACGCCACCGCGCGCACCGAGGCCGAGGCGCTCGAAAAAGCCCAGGCGCTGGGCTACCCGCTGGTGGTGCGCCCGAGTTACGTGCTGGGCGGGCGTGCGATGGAGATCGTGCACGAGCAGCGCGACCTCGAGCGCTACATGCGCGAGGCCGTCAAGGTCAGCAACGACTCGCCGGTGCTGCTGGACCGCTTTTTGAGCGACGCCATCGAGTGCGACGTCGATGCCGTGCGTGACGCCACGGGCCAGGTGCTGATCGGTGGCGTGATGGAGCACATCGAGCAGGCCGGCGTGCACAGCGGCGACTCGGCCTGCTCGCTGCCGCCGTACTACCTCAAGCAGTCCACCATCGATGAGCTCAAGCGCCAGACCGCGGCCATGGCCGAGGGGCTGAACGTGGTCGGGCTGATGAATGTGCAGTTTGCGATCCAGGAAGTGCCGCAGGACGGCGGCGGCAAGCAGGACGTGATCTACGTGCTCGAAGTCAACCCGCGCGCGAGCCGCACCGTGCCCTTCGTGAGCAAGGCCACGGGCATACAGCTTGCCAAGGTGGCGGCGCGCTGCATGGCGGGGCGCTCGCTGGCCGAACAGGGCGTGACGCGCGAAGTCGTGCCGCCGTACTTCAGCGTCAAGGAGGCGGTGTTTCCCTTCGTCAAGTTCCCGGGCGTCGATACCATCCTCGGCCCCGAGATGAAATCGACGGGCGAAGTCATGGGCGTGGGCAAGACCTTCGGCGAGGCCTACATCAAGGCGCAGATGGGCGCCGGCGAGCGCCTGCCGCGCCCGCTCAAGGCCGACGGCACGCCCAGCGGCAAGGTGTTCCTCACGGTGAAAAACGCCGACAAGCCCCAGACTGTGCAGATTGCGCGCGCGCTGCACGCCATGGGCTTTGCGCTCGTGGCCACGCGCGGCACGGCGCAGGCCATTGCCGCCGCCGGCGTGCCCTGCGAGGTGGTCAACAAAGTCACCGAAGGCCGTCCGCACGTGGTGGACATGATCAAGAGCGGGCAGATCGCGCTGGTCATCAACACCGTGGAAGAGCGCCGCAATGCCATCGCCGACAGCCGCACCATACGCACCGGCGCACTGCAGGCGCGCGTGCCCACCATCACCACCGTCGCGGGCGCCGAGGCTGCCGTCGAGGGCATGCGCTTCATGGACCGGCTGGGCGTGATCTCGGTGCAGGAGATGCACGCGCAGCTGTTTTCGCCATCGGGGAAAACAGGGGCTTAACGCCGCCGTAGCGATTCGGCATAATCGCCGCATCCACTTGCCGCCGGGGTTCGCCTCGGCGGTTTGCTTTTGCACGACACGAAAAAGACGCAGACCACCATGGCCACCATTCCGATCACCAAGCGCGGCGCAGAACAGCTCAAGGCCGAGCTGCACCGCCTCAAAACCAAAGACCGCCCCGAAGTCATCAGCGCCATTGCCGAAGCGCGCGCGCAGGGTGACCTGAGCGAAAACGCCGAATACGACGCCGCCAAAGACCGCCAGGGCTTCATCGAAGGCCGCATCAAGGAAGTCGAAGGCAAGCTCGCCGCTGCGCAAGTGATCGACCCCGCGACGCTGGACGCGGGCGGCAAGGTGGTGTTCGGCGCCACCGTGGAACTCGAAGACGAAGAAACGGGCGAGCAGGTGACCTACCAGATCGTTGGCGAGGACGAGGCCGACCTGAAGCTGGGCCTGATCAACATCAGCAGCCCCATCGCACGCGCGCTGATCGGCAAGGAAGAGGGTGACACCGCCGAGGTGCAGGCGCCCGGCGGCGTGCGCCACTACGAGATCATCGCCGTCAAATACCAGTAAGGACCAGCAAGGCCACGTAAGCGATCAAAGGCGAGAGTCCATGACAAAGATCCCCATGTCCTTGCTGGCGGCGGCGCTGTGGTGGGGCAGCCTCACAGCGATTGGCTTCATGGCCGTGCCGCTGCTGTTTGCCCATTTGCCCACGCCCGCCATGGCCGGGAACATGGCGGCGCAGCTGTTTCATGCGCAAAGCTGGGTCTCGGTGGGGTGCGCGATGGTGCTGCTGATTTATGCATCAAAACAGGCCAAAGCCAAGGATACACAAGCGCAAGCAGCTATCGCATTGATAGTTTTCGGTGTAATCTGTGCGTTGCTGGGCGAATACGCCATCGCGCCGCGCATCGTCGCGCGCCAGAACCTGCGCCTGTGGCACAGCGTGGGCAGCGTGCTGTACCTGCTGCAATGGCTGTGCGCGGGTGCCGTGCTGTGGCGCGCGGGGCGCAAAACCGCGACGCCCTGACGCGCGCCCCTCGGGTTGTGCGCAGCCGGCCGCCCCAATCCCCCAGCCGATTGACCAAGGGCAAACCCCCTGGGAGCGTTGGCTTGCACAATGGCCGGCTCGGGCAGGGCTCAGTGCCTATGCCCCGTTTTAGAGGAGCTCGCGACACCATGGATTCCCCTATCGTCGAAATGGACGCCACCCAGTGGCAGGGCCTGCAGGCGCGCCCTGAATGGACGGCAGCGCTGGAGGCCGGCAAGGTGCTTTTTTTCCCGCGCCTGGGCTTCGAACTCAGCCCCGCAGAAAAAGCCCTGCTGCGCGAAGACATGCTCGACCCCGGCAAGCGCAACGTCAGCCTGGACGCCGAGGGTGTGCTCAACCACGCCGCCGGCAGCGCCGCCGAGCAGAAGGCGCTGGCCGCGATGATCGGCCGCTTTCGCGCGCAGGCGCTGCAGCTCATCGATGACCTGTTGCCCGCGTACCGTGGCCAGCTGCGCGTAGCGCCCACGAGCTTTCGGCCCGCGCAGGTTGAAGTGCGCGCGCAGTCGGTGCGCGCCGACGACCAGCGCATGCACGTCGACGCCTTCCCGACCCGGCCCACCTACGGCGAGCGCATTCTGCGCGTGTTCACCAACGTCAACCCGCAGGGCGCACCGCGCGTGTGGCGCGTGGGTGATTCGTTCGAGGCCATCGCGCGCAAATTTCTGCCCCAGGCCAAACCCTACCGCCTGTGGCAGGCCCGGCTGCTCAAGGCCGTGCATGCGACCAAGTCGCTGCGCAGCGAATACGACCACCTCATGCTGCAGCTGCACGACTTGATGAAGTTCGACGAGGACTACCAGAAAAACGGCACGCTGGTGACGATTCCCTTTCCGCCCGGCAGCGTCTGGGTGTGCTTTTCCGACCAGGCCACGCACGCCGTGATGAGCGGCCAGTTCATGATGGAGCAAACGCTGTACCTGCCGCCGGGCCGCGAGGCCGACCCGCAAAGCAGCCCGCTCGCCATCCTCACGCGCCTCGTGGGGCGCCCGCTCGCGGGGGTGGGGGCGGGGGTGGCGCGCTAGGAGCCTGTCGGACTTTGGGCGTCGAAAGCGAGAATGCGCCCCAGCGAGACCAGTTTTTGCCGGATTCGCCGCCCCATAGCGGGACTATGGGGCAAGAAGACGGTAAAAAATGGGCCGCTGCGGCGCATTCGCAGCCGACGACTCCAAAGCCAGACAGGTTCCTAGGAGCCTGTCGGGCTTTGGGCCGCCTTTGGCGCTCAGTGCCTCAGCCAGCCGTTGACCTGGGCGATGGCGGCTTCGCGGTCGCCGCCGGCGAGGGTTTGCAGGCGGATGCGTGAGAGCAGGTACAGGTAGCGCGCCTGCGCCAGGTCGCGCAGCGTTTGCATGCGGCTTTGCTCGGCGTTCAGAATGTCCACCTGCGTGCGGCTGCCGGCCTCGAAGGACTTGCGCGTGGAGAGCACCAGCTGATCGGCCGAGCGCGCGGCCTGCTCGAGCGCGCGCACGCGCAGGATGCCTTCGGTCACGCCGCGGTATTCCTTGTTCACGCGCAGCGCGAGGTCGCGGCGCAGGGCTTCGAGGGATTCGCTGATGCGCTCCTGCTCGGCGAGCGCCTGGCGCACGGTGGAGTTGACATAGCCGCCGGCGTACAGCGGGATGGACAGTTGCAGACCGACGGCCTTGTTGACGTAGCGCGAGTGGATGCTGGTGATGTTTTCACTCGCGCTGTCCGACCATTGCGCGCTGGCGTCCAGCGTGGGGTAGTGGCCGGCCTGGGTCTTTTCGACTTCGCGGCGCGCGGCCTCGAGCTGGGCTTTCATGGCCTTGATCTCGGCGCTCGCGCCTTCGGCCATGCGCGTCCAATCTTCGAGTTGCAGCGGGTCGGGCGGCAGCAAGGGCATGCGCGCGACGTCTATGCCGGCCAGCGCGCCGGCGGGCTGGTTGATCAGGCTTTCGAGCGTGCGGCGCGTGTAGTCCTGGTTCTGGCGCGCCTCGAGTTCCTGCGCGATGGCCATGTCCAGGCGCGACTGCGCGTCGTCGATGTCGGTGCGCGTGCCCGATCCGGCCGCGAGCGCCTTGCGTGCGGCATCGACCTGGGTGGTGTAGGTGGCTTTCTGGGCCTCGATCAGCGCGAGCTGGTCGTCGGCCAGCAGGGCATCGAAGTAGGCGCTGCTCACGCGCACGGCAAGTTTCTGCAGGTCGTCGCTGAGCACGGCCTCGGCCTGCTCGACCTGGGCCTCGGCCTGGCGGTATTGCGCCCAGCGCTGTTTGTTGAAGAGCGGCTGGCGCAGGGAGACGACCTTGCCGTAGCTCATGTAGGTGTCGTCGCGCGTGCTGAGTTGTCCAAGCATGTTGGGCTGCGTGGTTTCGAGCCGGTTTTTCGTGCGGCCCCAGGACGCCGACAGGCTGGGCAGCAGCTGTGCGCGCGCTTGCGGCAGGCGCTCGCGCCCCGATTCGGCGGCGGCACGCGAGGCGCGGATGCTGGCGTCCTGCTCGAGCGCGGCATCGTAGGCTTGCTGCAGGTCCAGCGCCCAGCTGGCGGCGCCCATGCCGGCGAGCAGGGCGGCAAGCAAGGCGCTGCGCGCCGGGCGGCGGGGTTGGTGTGTGGCGGCCATGGCGTCATTCCTCTTTCATGGACGCCGCAAGGCGCTTGGCGAGCGGATGCAGCAGGTAGGTCAGCAGCGAGCGCTCGCCGGTCTTGATGATGACTTCGGCGGGCATGCCGGGCTGCAGCTGGCGCTGGCCCAGAATCTTGCGCCCCTCCGGTGTGACGCTGACGCGCGCGAGGTAGTACGAAATCTGCGGGTTTTGCGGGTCGGTGAGCAGGTCGCCTGAAATGGATTCGACCTTGCCCGGCACGACGAGCTGCGGCGAGTGCGCAAAGGCGGAAAAGCGGATGTCGGTGGGCAGGCCCGCGTGCACCTTGTCGATCAGGTTGGGGGGGATGCGCGCTTCGAGCAGCAAGGGCGCATCGAGGGGCACGATGTCCATGAGTTTTTGTCCCGGCTGGATCACGCCGCCCACGGTTTGTATGACCAGGCCTATGACCTGCCCGGATGCGGGGGCGCGGATTTCGAGGCGGTCGAGGTCGGCCTTGGTGGCGACGTATTTTTCCGCGTCGGACTCCACTTCGCGCGTGACGTCGGCGAGCTGGCCTTCGACTTCTTTGCGGTACTCCTGCTGGCGCGCGATGATGCGCTGGCGCAGCTCGGCGATAGAGCGGCGCGCGCGGCTGCTGTTGCCCACGAGTTCGGCAATCGCGGCGTTGGATTCGGCCACCATACGCTCGAGTTCGAGCTGACGGTTGCGCGGCGCGTAGCCTTCGCTGACCAGCGCGCGCGTGTGGTTCAGCTCTTCGTTGAGCAGGGTGAGCTGGTTGCGCCGGTTGATCAGCATGTTGTCATAGGCTTCGAGCTGCGCCTGCAGCCCCTGGATGCTTTCTTCCATGCCTTGCACGTCGGCGCGCAGGGCCGCAGTGCGCGCACGAAAGAGCTGCTCCTGCGTCTGCATCTGCCGGCGGATCAGAGGGTCGGATTGCGCTTCGAGCAAGTGGGGGTGGAACTGGATGTTGTTCTGCCCCGCCTGCTCGGCCAGCAGGCGCCCCTGCATGGCGCGCAGGCCCAGGTAGCGCTGGCGCACGGTTTCATAGTTGGCGCGCGCCGTGGCCTCGTCGAGGCGAAGCAGCACCTCGCCTTCCTTGACTTCCTGGCCTTCGCGCACCAGCACTTCCTTGACGATGCCGCCCGTGAGGTGCTGCACCACCTTGCGCTTGGTGTCTATGGCGACCATGCCCTGGCTGGGCACGCCCTCGTCGAGCGGGGCGAACGTGGCCCAGAGCAGGAAACCGCCCAGGCCTATGAGCAGGGCCCACAGGCCTATGCGCGCGGCGCGCCCGGTGTCGGCGAAGGCGTGGTGCTCGTGCTCGTCCGGTGTGGAAGCGGCCGACTCCGGCTGGGGCGTGTCCGGCGCATGAGAGAAAAGTTTGGGAAAAGCCATGACAGTCTCGCGAAGAAAAAAGGGGCAAAAGAGGGGCTGCGCTCAGGCGGGCAGCGGCGCAGCGGGCGGCGGCGCTTCGGGGCGTGCGCCCGCGGCGGGGGTGCGCGCCGCTTGCAGTGCGGCGAGCACGGCGTCGCGCGGTCCGTGCGCCTGGATCTGGCCGTCACGCAGGATCAAGATCCGGTCCGCCACGGCCACGACCCCGGGGCGGTGGCTGATGAGAACCACGGTCTTGCCCTTGGCCTTGAGCTCGAGCACGGTTTTTTGCAGCGCCTGCTCGCCCGCGTCGTCGAGGTTGGCGTTGGGCTCGTCGAGCACGACCAGCGCCGGATCACCATAAATGGCGCGTGCGAGCGCGATGCGCTGGCGCTGTCCGCCAGAAAGCAGGCTGCCAGCCTCACCCATGGGCATGTCGTAGCCCTTGGGAAAGCGCAGGATCATTTCGTGCAGGCCCGCCGACTGCGCGGCCGCGATGACCTTGTCGGGGTCGAGTTCGGCAAAGCGCGCGATGTTTTCGGCGATGCTGCCGTCGAACAGCTCCACGTCCTGCGGCAGGTAGCCGAGGTGGGGGCCGAGCTCGCTGCGGTTCCAGCCGCTCAAGGGGCGCTCATCGAGCAGCACCTCGCCCGCAACCATGGGCCAGATGCCCACGAGCACGCGTGCCAGCGTGGACTTGCCCGAGCCCGAAGGGCCCAGCACCACGGTCACGGTGCCCGCGGGGATGTGCAAATCTATGCCCTTGAGGATGGGGCTGCTGCGCCCGGCGGCGGTGGCGACCACGTTGCGCAATGTGACGGCGCCCGTGGGCGGCACGCGCATGAGTGCGGCATCGCGTTCGGGGTGGGTCTCGAGCAGGGCCTCGAGGCGCGCAAAGGCTTCGCTTGCGCCGATGAAGCTGCGCCAGGACGACACGAGCAGGTCTATGGGCGCGAGCGCACGGCTCATGAGCACGTTGGAGGCGATCATCGCGCCGGGCGAGAGCTGGCCGTCGATCACGAGCAGTGCGCCCACACCGAGCGCGAACGATTGCTGGCTATAGCGGATGAATTTGCTCCAGGCCGTGATGCGGCTCGAAATGCCTTGCGCCTGGTGCTGGCGCAGCAGCGCGCGCTGGTGCCGCTGGAACCAGTGCCGGCGCAGGTTGCCCACCATGCCCATGGCTTCGAGCACCTCGGCGTTGCGCAGCTTGCCTTGCAGATAGGCATTGGCCTCGGCCTGCGCCGTGCCAGCCAGGTGCTGCGGCGCAATCGTGCGCTGGTGGCCGAACCAGGCAAGCGCCGCCTGCACGAGCGCAAAAACGATGCCCGTGACACCAAGCCAGGGGTGCAGCAAAAACAGCACCGCGATGTAGATCGGTGTCCAGGGCGCGTCGAAAAAGGCGAACACGCCCGTCCCCGTCATGAACTGGCGCAGTTCGGTCAGGTCGGCAAAGGCGCGCGCCGGGCTGTGGCCCGACTGGCTCAGCGAAGATTCGAAGCTGGCGTTGAACACGCGCGTGCCCAGCTTTTGATCGAGCCGCACCCCCGTGCGCACCAGCAGGCGCGAGCGCGACCACTCGGTGAAGGCGAGCATGCCAAGCAGAAAGAGCGTGATCAGCGACACGGCGAGCAGGGTCAGCTCGCTGCCGCTCGCGAGCACGCGGTCATAGACCTGCAGCATGTAGAGGGTGGGCGTGAGCATGAGCAGGTTGGCGACCATGCTGAAAATGCCGACGATGAAAAACTCGCGCCGGAAGGCCCAGAGCGTCTGGGTCAGCTCGCTGCGCGCAAAGAAGGCAGGGGTTTTCATAGGAAGATGAGGCGGAAGGCGGGCAAGGGTCAGGATGCGGCGGGCAGGGCGCCGCCGGGGGCGGTCGGGCGTGGCTGCGCAGCGGCAGCCGCCTGTTGCGCTGCTTGCTGTGCTGCCTGCTGTGCTGCTTGTTGGAGCGCCGCCAGCACCTCGTCACGCGGCCCGAAGGCTTGCTGCGTGCCATCGCGCAGCACGAGCATGGCGTCGGCCACGGCGAGCACACTGGTGCGGTGCGTCATGACGACGAAGGTCGTGCCCTGCTGTTTGAGCATGAGAATGGCCTGGGCCAGTGCGGCGTCGCCCTCCTCGTCGAGGCTGGAGTTGGGCTCGTCGAGCACCACGAAGGCGGGCTTGCCGTAGAGCGCCCGTGCCAGCGCGACGCGCTGACGCTGCCCGCCCGAGAGCATGGCGCCGTCGCGTCCCACGGGGCTGTCGTAGCCCTGCGGCAGGCCGAGGATGAATTCGTGCATGCCCACGAGCCGTGCCGCTGCTTCGACCTTGGCCATGTCCACTTCGCCAAAGCGCGCGATGTTTTCCGCCAGCGTGCCCTCGAACAGTTCCACCCCTTGCGGCAGATAGCCCATGTGCGGCCCGAGTTCGGACTTGTCCCAGGTGAACACGTCTGCGCCATCGAGGCGCACCTTGCCGCTGGCGGCGGGCCAGATGCCGACGAGCAGGCGCGCGAGCGTGGTCTTGCCCGAGGCCGAAGGGCCGACCACGGCGAGCACGCGCCCGGCGGGCAGCGCAAACTGCACCCCGCGCACGATGGGAATGGCCGAGCCCGGCGCCGCGGCCACGAGCGCCTCCACCGTCAGCGCACCACGGGGCGGCGGCAGGCGCATGCTTTCGGGGCGCGGCGGCACGTTGGCAAGCAACTGCTCGAGCCGGCCCATGGCGTCGCGGGCGTTCACGACCGTGCGCCACTGCGCGATGATCTGCACCAGCGGCGCAAGCATGCGCCCGCCCAGCACCGAGCCGATGATCATCATGCCCGCGCCGCCGTTGAGACTGCGGTTGAGCAGCAGCCAGGCGCCCAGCCCCAGCAGCAGCGAGCCCATGACCTGTTGCACGAATTTGGCCACGGCCTGGTAGCTGCCGGCCGCATCCGAAGCCACGGCCTGCAGGCGCAGGAATTCGCGCTGCTTGTCCATCCAGCGCTTGTGGATGTCGCGCAGCATGCCCATGGATTCGATGACTTCGGCGTTGCGCAGCGAGCCGTCGGCGTACTGCTGCGCGGCAATCGCGGTGCGGTTGGCGGCCGACAGCGGCGGCTGCGTGCTGCGCTCGGTGAGCCAGGCGATGCCGACCTGCACCAGCGCGCCCACGACCGCCGACCAGCCAAGCACGGGGCTGATGGCAAAAATCAGGATGGCAAAGACGATGGAGGCAGGCGCCTCCATGAGCGCGGTGAGCACCGAGGCATGCAGAAAGTCGCGCACCGTGCGCAGGTCGTTCATCGACTGCACCATGCCGCCGGGCACGCGGCGCAGGTTGGCCTCGAAAAGGGCATTGAAAACGCGCGCCGACATCTTGCGGTCGAGCGTTATCCCGGCTTCGTGCAGGATCGCGGTGCGCACCCACTCGAGCAGCTCCATGAGCAGGTAGGCGCCGAGCACGAGCAGCGTGAGCATGGCCAGCGTCATGTGGCTGCGGCTGTTGACCACGCGGTCATAGACCTCGAGCATGTAGCCCGTGGGGGCGAGCACGAGCAGGCTGGTTGCCAGGCTGAGCCAGCTTGCGCGCACGAAATACGGGCGCAGCGTGGCCAGGGCCTCCCGCAATTCGGCGGCAGGGCGTTTGTTGGGGTTCATACGGTTTCCTCCACCATCACGTATTCGGGAATTTCAGCGGTGCCGGTGGCGTCCGCGGCAGGGTTTTGCGGCGCCTCCTCGTCAGGGTCCGTGAGCCAGAAGGCCAATTCATAAATGCCGTCGGCGCGGCGCGAGAGCACGATTTCGCGCAATTTCTGCGTGTGGAAGGCGGCCTCGTCTTCGGGGCGCAAGGACAGTTGAAAGCGCATGCGTCCGTCCAGCGTGAACATGGACAGCTGGCCCGCCTTGAGGCTCAGCGTGTGCCGGTCGAAATACACCGGGCAGCTGTCGGTAAAGCGCAACAGCGGCAAAGGCTTATCGCCCAGGCGCGTGAGGTTGAACGGGCTGTCCGGGTGCTGGAACACCACCCTGCAGGTGCGAGATACGGAGTAGATGGCGTTGCACACCATCTGCGAGCCCATGGCCGGGAACTGCGCGCGCAGTGCCTTGTAAGCCAGGTGATGCAAGGCCACGCGGTTCCACACGCGGGTGTTTTGCACCAGCGGCGCGAGCGCATTGCACAGTTGCGCAAACCCCTGCTGCAATGCCTGCAGCCGCTGCCCTTGCTCAGGGGAGGTGTCGAGGGGAATGCGCAGCACGGACTTCATATAGGAAGCGGAGTGTAGCATGTTCCTATATGAAGTTTTGGGGTGTAAAAAAACCAGGACGGACTGGAGAAGGGCAACAAAAAAGCCGTCTTGCGACGGCTTTTTGCTTTGCTGACAGCGCACCGTTTACAAACGGCGAGCGGCTAAGGCCGCTCGGGCTGATAAAAAAGGCGGGACGCTCTGCCGGCGTTCAGGCAGAAAGTGCCAGCGCCTTGACTTTGGCGGCGATGCGGCTCTTGTCGCGTGCGGCCTTGTTCTTGTGGAAGATGCCCTTGTCGGCCACGGTATCGACCACCGATTGCATTTTGGCGAAGAGTTCCGTGGCCTTGGTCTTGTCGCCGGCGAGCACGGCTTTTTCGACGTTTTTCACGGCGGTGCGGTATTTGGAGCGCAGCGAGCTGTTCGCGGCGTTGAGTTTGACGTCCTGACGGGCGCGCTTGCGGCCCGACGCGAGGCGCGGGTTTTTCTTTTGGGGCTTGGATGCCATGACTGGGTTCCTTGGGTGTCTGTGGGTGTTGTCAGCAAAGCCGGGCATTATATCCTTTGGCTCTGCGCTTTGCGCGTGTTTGCGCGGCTGTCTTGCGCGTGAGCTGGCCGTGCGCAATGCGTGGCGCAGGGGGTGGTGCAAGGCTGGCTGCGCATACACTCCCGCCGGTGTCACTTTTCAAAGCCGCCTCCACCGTCTCTTTGCTGACCCTGGCCTCGCGCATCACGGGGCTGGTGCGCGACTTGCTCATGGCGTCGATGTTTGGCGCGAATGTGCTGACCGACGCCTTCAATGTGGCGTTTCGCATTCCCAACCTGTTTCGGCGCCTGTTTGCCGAAGGGGCGTTCAGCCAGGCTTTCGTGCCCGTGCTCGCGGCCACCAGGGAGCAGCGCGGCGCCGAAGCCACGCGCGCGCTGATCGCCAGCGTGGCCACGGTGCTCACCTGGGTGCTGGTGCTGACCTGCGCGCTGGGCGTGCTCGGTGCGCCTGTGCTCGTGTGGGCGCTCGCGAGCGGCCTGCACCAGAGCCCCGCGGGGTTCGACGCGGCTGTGGCGATGACGCGCTGGATGTTCCCGTACATAGGCTGCATGTCGCTGGTGGCGCTGGCCTCGGGGGTGCTCAATACCTGGAAGCATTTTGCGCTGCCGGCGGCGACGCCGGTGCTTTTGAACCTCAGCATGATCGCCGCGGCCTGGCTCGGCGCGCCGCAGCTTGCGGCGCGCGGCATCGAGCCGATTTACGCCATGGCGGGTGGTGTGATGCTGGGCGGCGTGCTGCAGCTGGGCGTGCAGCTGCCCGTGCTGCTGCGCATGGGGCTGCTGCCGCGCATCGGTCTGCGCTGGGCCGAAATCCGCGCGGCCTGGGCGCACCCTGGCGTGCGGCGCATCCTCAAGCTGATGGCGCCGGCCTTGCTCGGCGTCGGCGTGGCGCAGTTTTCGCTGATGATCAACACGCAGATCGCCTCGTACCTCGCGCCGGGCAGCGTCACGTGGCTGTTCTATGCCGACCGCCTGATGGAATTCCCCACGGCGCTGCTGGGCGTGGCGCTGGGCGTGGTGCTGACGCCGCAGCTCGCGGCGGCGCGCGCAGCGGGTGATGCGCAGCGCTATTCGGCCATGCTCGACTGGGGCTTGCGCCTCGTGGTGCTGCTGGCCGTGCCCTGCGCGGTGGCGCTGCTGACCTTTGCCACGCCGCTCGTGGCCACGCTGTTCCACCACGGCGCGCTGCACGATGGCGACGTGGGGCAGATCGCGCGCGCCCTGGTCGGCTATGGCGCGGGCCTGCTCGGGCTGGTGGCGATCAAGGTGCTCGCGCCCGGCTACTACGCAAGCCAGGACATCCGCACGCCGGTGCGCATCGCGGTGGTGGTGCTGGTGATCACGCAGCTGCTCAACGTGGCGCTGGTGCCGCTCTTGGCGCATGCGGGGCTGGCCTTGTCGATCGGGCTGGGGGCGCTCGTGAATGCGCTGTGGCTGCTCGTGGGCTTGCTGCGGCGCGGCAGCTACCGGCCGCAGCCGGGCTGGGGGCGTTTTGCGTTGCAAGTGGTGGCGGCCAGCGCCTTGCTGGCCGTGCTGCTGGTGTGGGCGGCGCAGCACTTTCCGTGGCTTGCGCTGCGTGCCGACGGCATGCGACGCGCGGGCCTGCTGGCCATGATCCTGTGTGCGGCGGCGGCGGTGTATTTCGGCGCGCTGTGGGCCGCGGGGCTGCAGCTGCGGCAGCTGCTGCGGCGCTGATGGTGTGAACCCGGCTTTGGCGTCTTTGGTATAGATTGCGCAGGTTTGCTGCAGCGCACGCGAAACCCATGCTTTTCGATGATTCCCCTCCGACCCCGCTCGATTATTTTGCGACGCTGGTGCAAAGCGACGCCCATTTTCCATTGCTCGAAGCGGCGGCCAGCATCGCGCAGGACGAATACCCCGAACTCGACCTGCAGCAGGTGCTCGGCGAAGTGGACCAGGTGCAGGCCCGGCTGCAGCGCCGTATCTCGCGCAATGCCTCGGCGCTGCAGCGGCTGCGCCAGTTGAACCAGTTGTTCTTTGCCGAACTGGGCTTTGGCGGCAATGCCAACAACTACTACGACCCGGAAAACAGCTTTTTGCACCATGTGCTGGCCACGCGCCGCGGCATTCCCGTGTCGCTCGCGGTGCTGTGGCTGGAACTGGCCCAGGGCGCGGGGCTGCAGGTGCGCGGTGTGGCGTTTCCGGGGCATTTCATGGTCAAGGTGGTGCTGCCCAACGGTCAGGTGGTGATAGACCCGGTCACGGGGCAGTCGCTGGGGCGCGAGGAACTGCTCGAGCGGCTCGAGCTCTACCAGGATGAGCGCGGCCTCGTGCCGGACGAAATGCCGTTGAGTCTGTACCTGCAGGCGGCCACGCCGCGCGACGTCGTGGCGCGCATGCTGCGCAACCTCAAGGAAATTTACGGCGCGCAGCACGACGCCGAGCGCTTGCTGGCCGTGCAGGACCGGCTCGTGGTGCTGCTGCCGCGGGTGTGGGAGGAGCGGCGCGACCGCGGCTTGCTTTATGCCGCACAAGGCGAGCCCGCACGCGCCGTGGCCGACCTCGAAGCCTATCTGGAGCACGCGCAAGGCAGTGAAGATGCCGCAGCGGTAGCCGAGCGGCTGCGCGCGCTGCGGCGCATCGTGGGGCAGTGAGCGCGGCGGCGTGAATCACTGCGCCGGCAGCGGCAGACGCAGCACGAAGCAGGCGCCGCCGTCGGGGTTGGCCTCGCAGTGCACGCTGCCGTGGTGGCGGCGCGCGATCGAGCGCACCAGCGCCAGCCCCAGACCTACGCCGCCCGCGCGCTCGCTCGCGCCGGGCAGGCGGTAAAAGGGCTCGAAGATGCGCTCGCGCAAGTCTTCGGGCACGCCGGGGCCGTGGTCGCGCACGCGCAGCTCGGCCATGTTGCCCTGACGCTGCACGCTCACGGTGATCTCGCCCTGGCTGTAGCGGCGCGCGTTTTCGAGCAGGTTACGCAGCGCGCGGCGCAGCAGCTTGGCCACACCCTGCACTTCGAGCGCCGCGGCGTCGGTGTGCAGCTCGGCATGCACGCGCGCGCATTCCTCGGCAGCCAGGCCGACCAGATCGACGCGCTCGAAGGTGCCCACGTCGGCCTCGCGTGCGTCCAGGCGGCTCGCGAGCAGGATTTCATCGACGAGCTGGTCGAGCTCGGCGATGTTGCGCAAAATTTCGGCGCGAAACGCGGGCGCCGGCTGCTCGCCAGACATGAGCTCCAGCCCCATGCGGATGCGCGCAAGCGGCGAGCGCAGCTCGTGCGAAGCGTTGGCGAGCAGCGACTTGTGCGACTGCACCAGCGCCTCGATGCGCGCTGCCGCGGCGTTGAACTGGCGCGACAGATCAGCCACCTCGTCGCGCCCGTGCACCGGTGCGCGCACGGCCAGGTCGCCATCGCCGAAGCGCTTCATGCTGCGCTGCAGCACCTCGAGCCGTTGCAGCAGGCGTCGCAGGATGGGGAACATGCCCAGCGCCACCGCAAGCGCCACGATGCCCAGCATCCACACAAAGCCAAACGGCGGGCGCAGCCAGAAAGCACCCGGCGGCGGGTGGCCAGGGCCGCGGTCCTGGCGCGGCGCCAGCTCCAGGCGGTAGGTGCGGCCGTCTGCGCCTTCGATGCGCAGCGCCAGCTTCTCGCCGGGCGGCGCGGGCACGCGCGTGGCCAGGCCCGCAAGCACGGGCCGGCCTTGCGCATCGAGCAGGCGCAGCATGCGCCCCGGCGGTTGCACTGGCGCGCCGCTTTGTTCGGCGGCCAGGCGCTCGGCCGCCCAATGCTCGGCGGCGATGTGCCAGGCCAGGCCCACGGCCAGCGTGAGCACCATCACGGCCGCGACCACGGCGAGCCACAGGCGCAGATAGAGGCGGCGCGAAAACGGGCTGGAGAACGGGCCGGAGAAAGGCATGGGAGCAGACCGGATTGCGAGCAGCCTCAATCCTGCTGGCGCGCAAACACATAGCCCACGCCGCGCACCGTGAGGATGCGGCGCGGGTTTTTCGGGTCGGCCTCGATGGCGGCGCGGATGCGCCCCATGTGTACGTCGATCGAGCGGTCGAAGGCTTCGAGCTCGCGCCCGCGCACGGCCTCCATGATCTGGTCGCGCGTGAGCACACGCCCCGCGCGCTCGGCCAGCGCCACGAGCAGGTCGAACTGGTACGAGGTCAGCTCGGCGGGCTTGCCGCCCACGCTGACGCTGCGCGCGTCGCGGTCGATCTCGAGCGAGCCAAAGCGCAGCACCTGCGCCGCCGGCGCGCTGCCTGGCGTGCGCCGGCGCAGCACGGCGCGGATGCGCGCGAGCAGCTCGCGCGGCTCGAAGGGCTTGGGCAGATAGTCGTCGGCACCGATCTCCAGGCCGATCACGCGATCCATCGGGTCGCCCTTGGCCGTGAGCATGAGGATGGGCACCTGCGCCGCGGCAGAGGGCAGCGCGCGGATGCGGCGGCAGACCTCGAGCCCGTCGATGTCGGGCAGCATCAAATCCAAAATCACGAGGTCGGCGTTGAAGCCGGGCTCCTGCAGCTGCGCCAGGCCGCTCGCGCCATCGGCGCAGTGCAGCACCTGCATGCCCGACTGGCCCAGGTATTCACCGACCATCTGCGCGAGGCGCGCGTCGTCTTCGATCATCAGCAGTTGGGAACTCATGGCGTGGCAGTGTAGAGCTGTGTCTGCCGCGATGATCGCACTGCTGGCGTGCGCGCCGGTTGAAGCGGGCGTAAAGCGTGGGTAAATGGGGTTTTCATTGGCGCTGCGAAAACCCAAAAACACGAAGGGCCCCCGGTGACGGGAGCCCTGCGCGGCGCAGCGCAAACCATGGTTTACGCTGCCGGTACGAGACCGATTTACAAGTCCTTGGGTGCTTGGCTGTCTTTGCCAGCGTCCGTCAGCGCGGTGCCTTCGGCGCTTGCGCCGGCCTTGGCCAGAGTTTTCTCGGCACGTTGGAAGCGTGCCGGATCGAGCTCGCGCGCCGTCTTGTTGCCGTCGAGGCCGGTCACGATCTCACCCTTTTGCTGCGCTTCGATCAGCTCGGCACGCACTTGGGCGCGTGTTTTGCCTTGGGCGGCTTGCTGGCTTGCGTAGCGCGCAGGCTCCAGCTCGTTGAGCTTCTTGTTGCCATCGAGGCCCGTGGCGATGTCGCCGCTGCGTTGGGCTTCGACGAGCTCGGCACGCACTTGGGTGCGCGTGGTGCTGGTTGCAGCGAGTTGTGCTGCTTGGGCATAGCGCGAGGGGTCGAGCTCATTGAACTTCTTGTTGCCATCGAGGCCCGTGGCGATGTTGCCCGTGCGCTGGGCTTCGATCATGTCGGCGATCACTTGATCGCGCGTGAGCTGGGCGAATGCCGAAGTGCCAGCGAGCAAACCCGTTGCGAGAACCAGGGTAGTGAGGCGAAGTTTCTTGTTCATGGTGCAATCCTTTCAAAGCTGTTGGCTGTGATAACGCCGGCGGGCGGTGGTCCCTGCCTGTCGGCATCGGTGCATCGGCTAGTGGGTTGCGATGCATCAATGGCTCGAATATTAGGGAAAACCCTAGCATTTTAAAACCAAGTAAACCGCAATTCAGTGTTGCTCCATTTGCAATAATGGATTTCTATCTGAACATTTGTTCAAATCAATGGACAGGCTTTCATCCATGCGGGTGTTCCAGCGCGTGGCCGACGAGGGCAGTTTTGCCGCGGCGGCGCGGGCGCTCGACATGTCGCCGGCGGCGGTGACGCGCGCCGTGGCCGAGCTCGAGCAGCACCTGGGCGCGCGGCTGTTGCAGCGCACCACGCGCAAGCTCGCGCTCACCGACGCGGGCGAGGCGTACCTGCGCCGCGTGCGCAGCATCCTGCAGGAGATCGACGACACCGAGGCGGCCGTCAGCGCGAGCGCGCAAACCCTGCAAGGCATGGTGCGGGTGCAGGCGTCGCCGCTGCTGGCCTCGTACTTCCTGGCTGTGCAGATCGCGCACTGGCACCAGCAGCATCCCAAGGTGGCGCTTGAGATCGTCGTCGAGCCGTTCCCGCACCTGCACGTGGAAGAGTACGACGTGACCTTCATGACTGTGGAGGAAGGCTTCGACGCGAACGTAGTCGCGCGGCCGCTCGCCACGACCGAGTTCATCGTCTGCGCTGCGCCCGCCTACCTCGCGCGCGCGGGCACGCCGCAGCAGCCGCAAGATTTGGCGCAGCACGACTACCTCAAATTCCTGCGCCAGCAGGGTGGCGGCACGAGCCGGCGTTACTTGCCGCTGCGCCGTGCCGACGGCACGGGCGAGCCGGTGCACGTGGAAATGCCCGTGGTGCTGCAGTCGGTCAGCTTCGAGGTGCTGTACCGCGCGGCGCTGCATGGTGCGGGCGTGGCGGTGCTCTCGCACCTGCTCGTCGCTCCCGACTTGCAAAGCGGCGCACTCGTGCACTTGCTGCCCGAGTGGATCTTTGGCCGCTCGACCATCTACGCCGCGGTACCCTCGCGCAAGCTCATGCCGGCGCGCGTGCGGGCGTTCCTCGACTTCATGAGCGCCTTTCTGCCCGGGCGCATCGCCTGATAGGACCCTGTCGGGCGTTGCCGCGCTTTAGTTCTGGCGCGGATAACGGCTGGGATCGAGCTCACGCATCGTCTTGTTGCCATCAAGACCCGTGGGAATGTCGCCCGTGCGCTGGGCTTCGATCAGTTCAGCGCGCACTTGCTCGCGCGTCTTGCCTTGGGTGGCTTGCTGGCTCGCGTAGCGGGTCGGCTCCAGCTCGTTGAGCTTTTTGTTGCCATCGAGGCCCGTGACGATGTCGCCCGTGCGTTGCGCCTGGGCGAGTTCGGCGCGCACTTGTGCGCGTGTGGCGCCAGCGCTCACCAGCTGCGCGGGGTAACGGGCGGGCTCCAGTTCATTGAGCTTCTTGTTGCCATCGAGGCCCGTGGGAATGTCGCCCGTGCGTTGTGCCTCGATCAGCTCGGCGCGCACCTGTTCACGGGTGAGCTGGGCGAAGGCCGAAGAGCCGACGAGCAGCCCGGCTGCGAGTACCAGGGTACTGGTGCGAAGTTTCTTGTTCATGGTGGAATCCTTTCAAAAGCGGGTGGCGGCCATAACGCCGGTGGGCGATGGCCCTTGCTTGCCGGCATCGGTGCATCGACTGAGGGGTTGCGATACAACGATGGCTCGAATACTAGGGAAAACCCTAGGTATGAAAAACTAGACGGATGTCAATTCAATGTTTCAATTTTTGAAACAATCAATTTGCAGTTGAACATTTGTTCAAAAAATAGAGGGGTTTCAGCCGCTCCAGGGGCTCCAGGGGTTCCAGCGCGCCGCTGGCTGCGACAATCGCGCCATGAGCACGATTTACCGCATCGCCCCCTCCATCCTCTCTGCCGACTTCGCCCGTTTGGGCGATGAATTGCGCCAGGTCATCGCTGCTGGCGCGGACTGGATTCACTTCGACGTGATGGACAACCATTACGTGCCCAACCTCACCTTCGGCCCCATGGTCTGCCAGGCGCTCAAGCCGCACGCGCGCACCGCGGCGGGCGTGCCCGTGCCCATCGATGTGCACCTGATGGTCGAGCCCGTCGATGCGCTCGCGGCGGCCTTTGCCGAGGCTGGCGCCGACACTGTCAGCTTCCACCCCGACGCCACGCGCCACGTGCACCGCAGCATCCAGGCGATCCGCGCGCGCGGCGTCAAAGCGGGGCTTGCATTCAACCCCGCCGCGCCGCTGGACGTGCTCGACTGGGTGATCGAAGACATAGACCTGATCCTCATCATGAGCGTGAACCCCGGCTTTGGCGGGCAGAGCTTCATCGACTCGGCGCTGCGCAAGATCGAGGACGCGCGTCGGCGCATCACCGCCTGCGGCAAGGACATCCGGCTGGAAGTGGATGGCGGCATCAAGGCCGACAACATCCGCCGCGTGGCCGACGCGGGCGCGGACACTTTCGTCGCGGGCAGCGCCATCTTCGGCCAGCCAGACTACCGCGCCGTGATCGAGGCCATGCGCGCGCAGCTTGCGCAGGCGCCGTCTGCCGCGCCCGCTGCTGCCTCTGCCACCCCGCGCGCCGCATGATCGCGATCCCGCTCGAGCGCGCGGCCTGGGACGCGGCCATCATCGACCTCGACGGCACGCTCGTCGATACCCTGGGCGACTTCAGCGTCGCGCTCAACCGCATGCTGCAGGACCTGGGAGCCTGTCGGGCTTTGGGCGTCGAAAGCGAGAATGCGCCCCGGCGAGACCCGTTTTTGCCGGATTCACCGCCCCATAGTGGTGCTATGGGGCAAGAAGCCGGTGAAAAGTGGGCCGCTGCGGCGCATTCGCAGCCGACGATTCCAAAGTCCGACAGGCTCCCAGGTTTGCCGCCCATCGCGCCCGCCTTCGTCGCGACCATGATAGGCAAAGGCTCCGAGCACCTGCTGCGTTCAGTGCTAAAACACGTGCTAACGCAGGTGGGACAAGCGCAAGCAGCTCCTGAAATCGATGCGCAGGTGGAGGCCCTGTACGCGCGTGCCTGGCCCAGCTACCAGCGGCACTATGCGGCCATCAACGGCCAGTACGCGCAGCTCTACCCCGGTGCGCTGCAGGGCGTGCAGGCGCTGCACGCCGCGGGCCTGCGCCTGGCCTGCCTGACGAACAAACCGCTGGCCTTTGCACGTGCGCTGCTGCAGTCCAAGGGGCTTGCGCCGTACTTTGCGCAGGTGTTCGGTGGCGACAGCTTTGCCGCCAAAAAGCCCGATCCGCTGCCGCTGCGCAAAACCTGCGAAGCGCTGCTGAGCGCGCCCGCGCGCACGCTCGTGGTGGGCGACTCGAGCAACGACGCCCAGGCCGCGCGCGCCGCCGGCTGCCCCGTGGTGCTCGTCACCTACGGCTACAACCACGGCCAGCCCGCGCGCAGCGTGCCGGCCGATGGCTACATCGATTCGCTCGCCGACCTGCTGCCGCTGCAGCAGTAGGCTGGGTTGGCGCAGCGTAACCCAGCACCGGCTGCTGGCCACGTACCGGAAATGCTGGGTTACGCTACGCCAACCCAGCCTACGAGCTTGCCCTCTCCATGTTCGATGCCCCCGCGCCCATGACCCCCGCAGAATTCATCGCCAAATGGGGCCCTGGCGGCCCTGCCTACGCGCTCAACGAAGAGCAGGGCGCACAAAGCTACTTTCTCGACCTGTGCGAGCTGCTCGGCGTGCCCAAGCCCGGCAGCGGCGAGGTGGCGCACGAATACCTGTTCGAGCGCGGCTCGCTGGTGCTCGGCGAGGCACGCGGCTACGCCGACGTGTTTTACCGCGACCACTTCGCGTGGGAAAACAAAGCCCCCGGCAAAAACCTCGACGCCGCGCTGCGCCAGCTGCAGCAATACAGCCTGGCGCTGGCCAACCCGCCGCTGCTCGTGGTGTGCGACCGGCTCACGATCCGCATCCACACCCAGTTCAACGGCCACCCGAGCCAGACGCACACCGTGCGCCTCGACCAGCTCGACCAGCCCGAGGCGCGCGAGCTGCTGCGCCGCCTGTGGAACGATCCTGCGAGCTTTCGCCCGCAGCTCACCAACCGCGCCATCACCGAAGCCGCCGCGCAGAGCTTTGCCACCCTGGCCGAGCAGCTGCGCCGCCGCGGCCACCACCCCGACGCGGTGGCGCACTTCCTCACGCAGTGCCTGTTTTGCTTCTTTGCCGAAGACGTGGGCCTGCTGCCGGGGCGCATGTTCGAGCGCCTCGTGGGCAACCGCCACCTCAGCAGCGAACGCCTCACCCAGGGCCTGCAGCAGCTCTTTGCCACCATGCGTGACGGCGGCCTCTACGGGCCCGACGACCTGCCCTGGTTCAACGGCGGGCTGTTTGCGCGCATCGAAGTGCCGCGGCTCGAAGTGCCGGACGTGACCGAGCTGCGCAAGGCCGCCGCGCTCAACTGGAGCGCGATCGACGTCTCCATCTTTGGCACCCTGTTCGAGCGCGGGCTCGACCCCGCCAAGCGCAGCCAGCTTGGCGCGCACTACACCGACCCGGCCACCATCGCGCGCATCATCGACCCCGTCATCATCCGCCCGTTGCTACAGCAGTGGGAGCAATTTGCGCAGGAGCTGCAAGGGCTCACGGCCAAAATCAAGAAGCATGGCGACGCCGCCTACCAAAAGGCGCACGCGCGCTTCGTGCAGTGGCTGCAGACGCTGGCCGGCTTTCGCATCCTGGACCCGGCCTGCGGCAGCGGCAACTTTCTGTTCCTCGGGCTCAAGGCGCTCAAGGACGTAGAGCTGGTGTGCGTCACGCAGGCCGCCGACCTGGGCCTTGCGCGCGAGCAAGACCTGGTCACCGGCCCGCACAACGTGCTGGGCATAGAGCTCAACGAATACGCCGCCGAACTCGCGCGCGTGAGCATCTGGATCGGCGAAATCCAGTGGCGCATCGCGCACGGCTACCAGCCCAAAACCAACCCCGTGCTCGAGCCGCTCGAGCAAATTGAATGCCGCGACGCGCTGCTCGCGTGGGAAAGCGAAGCGCAAGGCGGGCCGCCCCGGCCCGTCGAAGCCGCCTGGCCCAAGGCCGACGTGGTGGTGGGGAATCCGCCGTTTTTGGGCGACAAGTGGATGCGCAGCGAACTCGGCGACGCCTACGTCGATGCGCTGCGCAAGGTGTACGAAGGCCGTGTGCCCGGCGGCGCCGACCTCGTTACGTTTTGGTATGAAAAAGCGCGCTCGGCCATTGCACAGCAAGCGCTGAAAGCTGCGGGTTTGGTAGCAACCAACTCGATCCGCCAGCGCGGCAACCGCCCCGTGCTCGAGCGCATTGCGCACACCACGCGCATCTTCGAAGCCTGGGCCGACGAACCCTGGGTGAACGAGGGCGCCGCCGTGCGCGTGTCCATCGTGTGCTTTGGCGCGTGGGATCAGCCCGCGCGGCTCGACGGGCAGGAGGTGGCGCAAATCTTCACCGACCTCAAGGCGCAGCCGCTCGCCAGCGGCGAGGCGGTGGACTTGACGCGCGCGAAGCCGCTGGCCGAGAACGCCGACGCCTCGTATTTCGGCTTTTGCCTGGCCGGCAAGTTCAAGGTGCCCGCCGAAACCGCCGCCCAATGGCTGCGCCTGCCCAACGTCCACGGCCGGCCCAACAGCGACGTGCTCAAGCCCATTTACAACGGGCGCGACATCACCTACCGCTGGTCGGGCGATTGGGTGGTGGACTTCGGCGCCCAAATGTCCGAGCAGGACGCCGCGCTGTACGAGGCGCCGTTTGCGCACGTGCGCGCGCAGGTCGCTCCCGTGCGTGCCAGCAACAAGCGTGCGGCACGCGCGCGCTGGTGGTGGCGCTTCGGCGAAACACGCCCCGGCCTGCGCCGCCAGCTCGCCGCGCTGACGCGCTACATCGTCACCGTGGAAACGGCCAAGCACCGCCTGTTCGTGTTCCTGCCCGCGCGCGTCGCGCCCGAGCACAGGCTGATCGTGATTCCGCGCGCCGATGACACGACCTTTGGCGTGCTGTCGAGCCGTTTTCACGTCGTCTGGGCTTTGGCGCGCGGCGGCACGCTGGAGGACAGACCTGTTTACAACACGACGCAGGTTTTCGAAACCTTCCCCTTCCCCGCCGGCCTCACCCCCGCCGACACCGCGCACCAGCGCACCGAGGCCGTGGAAGGCGGAGCGCTGATCCCCGCGGGGCTCGCGGACACGGTCTTGATCGCGGCGCAAGATTTTGAGCCAAATCGGCCTCAAGCCAAGGCGCAGCAAGCACTAGCAGCTACCAAAAGCATATCCCTGCGCGCCGCCGCCACGGCCATCGCGCAGGCCGCGCAGCGGCTCGACGCGCTGCGCCAGGCGTGGCTCAATCCGCCCGAATGGACGCAGCGCGTGCCCGAGGTGGTGCCGCTGGGCATGGAGCATTCGCCCTATCCCGAGCGCATCGTGCCGCGCCCCGGTTTTGAAAAAGACTTGCAGCAGCGCACGCTCACCAAGCTCTACAACCAGCGCCCGGCATGGCTCGCGCAGGCGCACGCCGCGCTTGACGCCGCCGTGGCCGCGGCCTACGGCTGGGCCGACTACGCGCCCGACTGGAGCGACGAAGACATCCTGCGTCGCCTGCTGGCGCTGAACCTTGCGCGCAGCCACGGGGCCGGGCCTGCGGGCGGCGCAGCGTAGCCAAGGCCGTGTAACCCCGGCAGCTTTGCGGCGCGGGTTTGCAACCGGAATCGAACCCGCGTCCGTCCCGTTCCGGCCAAAAAGCACACCCATTTACGCCCATCCGAGTCCGGGCGTCACCGAAGGCAACGCAGCTGCATTGATAGGATAATGCGATTGCATTACCATTCAGGCATCACCCCAGATCCGCAGGAGACCGCCATGGCCGCGACCCTCGAAGTCGAATCCACACTCACCGATCGCTACCAGACCACGGTGCCGGAAACCGTGCGTCGTGCCCTCAAGCTGGGCAAGCGCGACAAGATCCACTACACCATTCGCCCCAGTGGAGAGGTGGTGCTCACGCGCGCCGAGGCCCCCGAGGGCGACGACCCGGTGCTGGGGCAGTTCCTCGGTTTCCTCGCCGCCGACATCGCTCGCCACCCCGAGCGGCTGCAAGCTGTGGATGCCGCCCTCATCGAACGACTCCAATCGTTGGTTGGCGGCGTCGATGTCGATCTCGAAGCGGCCCTTTCGGCAGACGATGAATGAGCGCAGGGAAACCCGTACCCCTGGTCATTCACGGCTGGACGGTCTTCGCTCATCCGCTGTTCCTGGCGCAGGTTGAAGCCTTGGCACGGCAGGTCGAGAGTCTGAAACAGAAGGATCCTGCCGGGTACGTGAAAAAGAACGCCAGCAAACGACTGGCCGCGATCACCAAACTGGCGTTCGATGTCATCCCGCAAGATCCGGCGCGACCGGAGTATCGCCAGGGCGGGACGCTCGGCGACGAGCACAAACACTGGTTCCGGGCCAAGTTCTTCCAGCAGTACCGACTGTTCTTCCGCTACCACGCGCAGGCCAAGGTGATCGTTTACGCCTGGGTGAATGACGAAGACACCAAACGTGCCTTTGAGCGCAGCGACGATGCCTACCGGGTGTTCCGCAAGATGCTGGAAAACGGGCATCCGCCCGATGACTGGGATCGGCTGCTGGCGCAGGCGCAGAAAGAAGCGCAGCGGCTGCAGGAATCAGTGGCCAGGAGCCTGTCGGACTTTGGGCGTCGATAGCGAGAACGCGCCCCAGCGAGGCCAGTTTTTGCCGGATTCGCAGCCCCATAGTGGCGCTATGGGGCAAGAAGACGGTAAAAAATGGGCCGCTGCGGCGCATTCGCAGCCGGCGATTCCAAAGTCCGACAGGCTCCTAGGGCGGCAGCAGCCCGGTGATAGCGCCACGGGGCATTCTGAATGCGGCGAATCCGCTCTCCAATCTCCGCAAAATATGCAGCGAATAGTCGACGCCTACCTGTCACTTCGCTCGCCCGCCGCACAGCACCTTCATGGACGTTCGGAAAGCGACCAAGAATCATGAAATCAAGCTGCATGCGCAGAGGTAACGCAATCCAAAAGCTCGGCGCCTGCGGCGTCCTGGCGCTGTGGCTGGCTGGCGCCTGGGCACAGGCCGATCCAAACGTCGCGCAAACGCCGGGCAGCGAGCCGGGCAACGAGGCTGGCAACGAGCCGCTGGCCCCCTACAGTGCGCCCTACACCCCGCCCGCGCAGCCCTGGGGCCAGGGCCTGAGCAGCCTGCTGCACCTGGATGCCGAGGCGCTGGGCGTGGTGGGCGGGCGCGGAGCGCGGCGGCCGCTCGCCGTGGCCGCGGTGCAGGCCGGCCTGAGCCTGGACACCGAACAGGCCGGCTGGTGGCGCCAGGGGCAGTTCGACCTCATGCTCATGGGCCTGCGCGCGAGTGGCAATCTGCCGCAGCGCAGCGGCGACGCGCAGCTGCCCACCAGTCTGTGGGCGCCGGATTTTTTGCGCGTCTATCAGGCCAGCTATCGCCAGGGCACCGGCAGCGCCTTCGTGCAGGGCGGGGTGATGGACCTGGCCAACCAGTTCAACGTGACCGAGGTGGCCGGGCATTTGCACAACGCTTCGTTCGGCAGCACGCCCACGTTGACCGAAAACGCCCGCCTCGCCACCTTCCCCAACCCTGGGCTGGCCATGGTGGCGGGGGCCGACCTGGGCCGGGGCTGGAGCGCGCAGGCCGGCCTCTGGCAGGGCAACCCGCCCGCGGGCACGGGGGCGCTGCGCGGCGCGCTGTTCATCGCCGAGGCCGCGCGTGACTTTGGCGGTGCGGACGGTGCCGACGGCGTGGACGCGGACGACGTAGCGCGCGCCGACGATGCCGCCGCAGGCAGCAAAGCGGGCACCACGCTCAAGCTCGGCTGGTGGCAGCACCGGCTGCAGGGCACGGCGGGGGCGTCAGGCCCGTATGGCATTGTCCAGCACAGCTGGCGCGACGAGGCCCGGCGCCTGTGGAGCCTGTTTGCGCAAGCCGGGCGCGCGCCGCAGGCCGCGAGCATGGTGCGCAGCTACCTGGGCGCGGGTGCGCGCGTGCGCGGGCTGTTCGCGGCGCGCCCGGCCGATGTGCTGACTTTGGGGCTGGCGCAGGTGCGCCAGCCGCTGCAGCGCGCTGAAACCGTGTGGGAGCTGGTGTATTCGACCGAGCTGGCCCCGCATGTGTACGTGCAGCCCGACCTGCAATACATCACCCGCCCCGGCGGCGGCCCCGGCACGCAGACCGTGCTGGGGCTGCGCGTGCACGTGGAGCAATGAATCGTGCTTGGAATTTCAGGCCAAAAATGGCCATTAGCCAAGGTGCAGCAAGCGCTGGAAGCTATCAAAAATGATGAAGGCAGGCTGGGTTGGCAACCCAGCCTGCGTCTTTCGCCCGTCATTGCGAGGCGGCAGACAGGCGGACGAAGTGATGCCCGCCAGCCGCCTCGCCATCATCCCGCGTCCTAATGAACAATCTGGGTTTAACCCAGATTGTCCATTAGGCGGTGCTGCGCACCTACGCGGGCGCTGGCGGGCGCCTGACGGCCATTTTGGCCGCTGCCTCGGCGTCCATGGCACCGGCCATGGACTTCTCCTCAGCAGCCAAACTGCCTCGCCAGCCACCTCGCCATCATCCCGCGTCCTAATGAACAATTTGGGTTTAAGTGTCCTGCGCAGGCGCCACCCAGTTCTCTACCGCTAGTCCCTCGACGCGGCGGAACTCGCGCTCGTTGTTGGTCACAAGCACCCAGCCTTCGGCCCGCGCGTGGGCGGCGATCCAGAGGTCGTTGTTGCCAATGGGCTGCCCGGCGCGCTCAAGGCTGCTACGGATTTGGCCATAGTGCTCGCCAGCGGCAGGGGTCAAGGGCATTACCTGGATGGCGCTTTGCAGCTGCTGCAGCGCTAGCAGGGCCTTGGGCCGGGACTGGCTCTTTTCTGCGCCGTGCTGAAGCTCGCCCAGGGTGATGACGGACATGGCCAAAGCGTCTGCGCTGAGTTGCTCAAACCGCGCCCTGACGGCGGGCGGGTGGTGCTTGGCGATGTAGATGCAGATGTTGGTGTCGAGCAGATAGCGGATGGGCATTCAAAACGCCTCGCGCTCTTGGGGAGGGGGATCTTCGCGGCCTTCCTGCATGAAGTCGGCAGGCAGGGAGGTCAGGGCATCAAAGATGGCAGCGGCGCTGGCGGGGTGTTCGCGCAGGATGATGTCGTTGCCCTGCCGAAAGATCTCTACCTGCTCGGTGTTGAACCGGAATTCTTTGGGCAGACGCACGGCCTGGCTGTTGCCGGACTGGAAAACGCGGGCGTAGGTCATGTGACCTCCTTTGAAAATATATACAAAAAGTATATACGCACCAGATCTTCTGTCAATGCTCAGGAGTGTATGTGGTGCCCTGCGTCTGCGTCACCGCCGTTTACCCCAGATGGCGCATGCGGCGGTGCCGTGTCCCTACGGGGCACGCAATGACGGGGGCTTGTTTGTCAGCAGCGCCTGCAGTTCCTCGGGCGGGGCCACGGTGACGCCGACTTCGAGCTCGTGCGCGCCGCCGCCCTGGATCACGCCGCGCATGGGCGAGACGTCGGAGAAGTCGCGCCCCACGGCGAGCGTGACGTAGTCCGCGCCGGGGCTGCCCCAGCCGCTGCGGCGGTTCGTGGGGTCGAAGTCGAACCAGGCGCCGCCGGCTTGCTGCGCCTGCGTGTGCAGCGCCGCGCTCATGGGGTCGGTGTCGTCAGGCAATGGCGCGGCGTGCGCGTGGGCGGCGATCCAGGGCACATACACGCTGACCCAGGCGTGCGAGGCATCCGCGCCTATGAGCCGGGGCTTGCCCGGCGGCGGGCGCGTGAGCAGGTAGCCGCTCACGTAGCGCGCGGGCAGGCCCAGGCTGCGCAGGCAGCCGAGCATGATGTGCGCGAAGTCCTGGCAAACGCCCTTGCGCTGCGCGAGCGCCTGCAGCGCGGGCGTGTTGACCTGCGTGCTCGCGGGGGTGTAGCGCAGTTCGCGGTGGATGCGCTCCATGAGCGCCTGCGCGGCGGCCAGCAGCGGCGTGCCGGGTGCGAACGCGGGGCGCGCAAAGGCGGCGAAGGCGTCGTCGCGCGGCACATGCGGCGAGGCGAAGAGGAATTCGCTCGCGGCGTCGTAGGGCGCGCCGGCGCGGTAGCGGTAGTGCTCGCGCACGGCCTCCCAGGGGGCTTGCCAAGGCGCGTGCCATGCAGGGGCGGGCGGCGCATTGGCAGGAGGTGCGTCGGCAGGAGGTGCGTCGGCAGGAGGTGCGTCGGCGGTGGCCAAATCGGACGCGGCGCTGGACGGGACGAGGGAAAGGGCCGGGGGCGCCGCCGCGGGAATGCTTGGGGCCGCGGCGGCGGTGGCCCCAGCGGTTGCAGCCGCAGTTGCCGCAGTTGCTGCGGTGGCCGTAGTTGCCGCAGCGGCCACGATGGGCAGGGGCGCCGGGAGCTGCGTTTGCACCAGGCTGTCGGCCTCCACGCACAGGCTCTCGTGCGGCGCCTGCAGCGTGAAGAAGCTGCGCAGGTTGCCGAAAGCGTCGCGCGCCTTGCTTTGTGCGGCGGGCTCGGGGGTGATGCGCAGGGTGTGGGAGAGCACCTGCTGCACGGCGGTATCGACGGGGCTCAGGTGCAGCATGTGCTGCGCGTGATCCACCGGGCCTTGGTAGCGGTAGCAGGTGCGGTGCAGGATGCGCAGCAGCATGGGGCGGGGCGATGGATGCATCGGTGTCAGATTTCGAGGCTCTGGCTCGGGCGGTCGGCGTGGCTGAAGTGCAGGCGCGTGATCTCGTCGGAGAGTGTGCCCGCGGCGCCGATGCAGTCGGCCAGCAGCGTGTGCAGCGCGCCAAAGTTGCGTTCGCTGCCGGGCTGCGCGAGCGTGGCGAGCTGCCAGGTCTCGGGCTGCGGCAGCGCGAGCGCCAGGGCTGTGTCCGCGGGCGAGGTGTTTTCGGCGAGGCGCAGCAGGCGCGCGCGCAGCGAGTGCAGCACCCAGGCGAGCGAGCGCGGGTTGTCGCGGTCGAGCACGAGCAGGTCCAGCAGCGCGGCCATGTCGCGGCGCTGCTGGTAGCGTGCGTGGAAGGTGATGGTGCTGTCGAACAGCGCCACCATGGCCTCGAAGCCGTCGATGTCCTGCAGGCTGCGTTGCTCCAGCCCGAGCATGAGCGCGCGCGCCAGGGTGACGAGGCGCTCGATGTGCCGGCCTATGGAGAGCAGGCGCCAGCCGCTGTCGCGCACCATGCGGTCGGTCTGCGCGCCGGTGATGGCGGCGAGCAGCTCGCTCGCGTTCTGCAGGGCCACGAGCGCCTCGGCGGTGGCGTATTCGGCGTTGCCCGAGAGCGCGGCGCAGTCGCGCGCGAAGTCGCCCTCGGTGCGCTTGATGAGGTTCCAGTGCTCTTGCGACAGGCGCTCGCGCACCTGCGCGGCGGCGGATTTGAGCGCGCGCAGGTTGAAGCCCACGCTGTACGACTGCTCGGCCAGCGGCGTGCCCGGCGCGGGCGCGAGTGCGGCGATCAGGCTGCGCGTGAACACGCGCGGCGACTGCTCGGCGCCGGGCACGTCGGGCAGCACCAGCGCGTTTTCGCGTGCCAGCGCCGAGAGCCAGGCGACGAGCGGGCGCGCGCCGGGCTCGTCGCCCGAGAGCTGGCGCAGCATGATCTGGGCCATGCGCACGCTGCTTTCGGCGCGCTCGGTGTAGCGCCCGAGCCAGAACAGGTTTTCTGCCGCGCGGCTGGTCACGGGGCGCTTGGGCTGCGCCTGCGTGGGCACGCCCGTGGCGGGGTTGAGCATGGTGGTGCGGTCCACCGCGCCGTCGGTGAGCACCCAGCAGTCGGCGCTGCTGCCGCCGCGCTGCATGGCCGCGACGAGCTCGCCGCGCGGCGCGAGCCGCACCAGCCCGCCGGGCAGTACGCGCCACGACTGCGGCCCGTCGGCGAGCGCGAACACGCGCAGGATGGCCGAGCGCGGCACCAGGCCGTCCGGCGTCCAGGTGGGCGTTTGCGACAGCGGCAGCCAGGCCTGCACCGTGTAGTCTTCGGGGTGGCGCGCGATGCGGCCCGCCCACTCGTTCAGCGCGCGCTCGTCGAGGCTGCGGCCCATCACCGTGTCCATGCGCGTGTTCGGGTAGGTGGGGCGGATCACGCTCGTGGGCAAAAGCGGCAGCACCTCGCGCAGCGCGGCTTCTTCGCCGCACCACCAGGTAGCGAGCGACGGCAGGCGCAGCGGCTCGCCCAGCAGGTGTTCGCTGATGGCGGGCAAAAAGCCCAGCAGCGCGCTCGACTCGAGCGGCGCCGAGCCCGGCATGTTGGCCATGAGCAGATTCCCCGCGCGCAGCACCTGCAGCAGGCCGGGCACGCCGAGCGTGGAGTCGGCGCGCAGCTCCAGCGGGTCCAGCCATTCGTCGTCGAGGCGCTTGATGAGCGCGTGCACGGGCTCCAGGCCCTGCAGCGTCTTGAGGTACAGGCGCTGGTCGCGCACCGTGAGGTCGCTGCCCTCGACGAGCGTGAGGCCCAGGTAGCGCGCGAGGTAGGCGTGCTCGAAGTAGGTCTCGTTGTACGGGCCGGGCGTGAGCAGCGCGATGCGCGCGTTCTCGCCTTCGGGCAGCCTGCGCTGCAGGCCCTCCATGAGCGCGCGGTAGCTCGCGGCGAGGCGCTGCACCTTCATGCCCGCGAAGGCGTGCGGAAACTGGCGCGAGACGGCGATGCGGTTTTCGAGCAGATAGCCCAGCCCCGAGGGCGCCTGCGTGCGCTGGCCCACCACCGACCAGCGCCCGTCGGGGCCGTGTGCGAGGTCGAGCGCCACGATGGGCAGCCAGGTGTCGCCGGGCGGGCGCACGTCCAGCATGGGGCGCAGGTAGCCGGGGTGGCCCTGCACCAGCGCGGCGGGCAGCAGCGCGCGCTGCAGCAGCGTGCGCGGGCCGTACAGGTCGGCCATCATGGCGTCGAGCAGGCGCGCGCGCTGGCGCACCCCGGCCTCGATCTGCGCCCAGTCCTGCGGACTCACGATCAGCGGCAGCAAGTCCAGCGCCCAGGGCCGCTGCAGGCCCGCAGAGGCGTCGGCATAGACGTTGTAGGTCACGCCGTTGTCGCGCAGCTGGCGCTGCAGGTTGTCGTTGCTGCGCGCGAGGTCGTCCTTGCCCAAATAGGCAAAAAAGCGCGCCCAGGCCGGGTTCAGGCTGCGCGCGGGCGGCGCCGTAGCGGCATCGGCGGCATCGGGGCCGTCGGTGGCGGCGGGCGTGGTAGGCGCGGTGGGCGCGGCGGGCGTGGTGGCGCCGAACAGTTCGTCGAAGTGGCCTGGCGCGGCCGGGGCGCTGCGCAGCGGCAGCGCCGCGGGATCGAGGCCGGGCAGGGTGGAGACAGAGGCGGACATGGGGCCCGAGTATGCCCGCTGGGTGCCCGCATTCGCGCCGCGGCTGGCGCTGGTCAGGTGGGTCAAAGCAGCTTGGGGTGGGCCGTTTGCCGGGGGCGGGCCGTCTGCAGTTTTGGCCGCCGGCCCGCCCGCTGCCGCAGATGCTTTCGAATCAGTAGCTGCTTGCGCAGGTGCAGAGACGTCTGACGGGTCTTTTGGCATGTAAAAAACGGCGGCGCGGTGGGGTGGGCGAGCTGCGCGCTCAGGTGCGTCGCAAGTCCAGCGTGAACGGGAACTCGCGGTTTACCGCGGCCGGCGCGGCGTCGAGCTTGCCCGGCGTGTGCCCCATCTGGAAAAAGCGCGCGAGGCGCCGGCTCTCGGCCTCGTAGGCGTTGACGGGGAAGTTGTCGTAGCTGCGCCCGCCCGGGTGCGTGACGTGGTACTGGCAGCCGCCGAGCGAGCGCTGCATCCAGCGATCGACGATGTCGAACGTGAGCGGCGCGTGCACGCCTATGGTGGGGTGCAGCGCCGAGGGCGGCGCCCAGGCTTTGTAGCGCACGCCGGCCACGTATTCGCCCACGGTGCCGGTGGGCTGCAGCGGCAGCGTCTGGCCGTTGCAGGTGACCACGTAGCGGCTGTCGTTGTAGCCGCTCACGTGCACCTCGAGCCGCTCGAGCGACGAATCGACGTAGCGCACGGTGCCGCCGGGGGCGCCTTCCTCGCCCATGACGTGCCAGGGTTCGAGCGCGTTGCGCAGCGTGAGCTCTATGCCGCGCGCGCGCACCTGCCCGATGAGCGGGAAGCGGAACTCGAAGTGCGGCGCGAACCACGCCATGTCGAACGCGTAGCCGAACTCGGCGAGCTCGCTGAGCACGTCCTCGAAGTCCATGCGCACGAAGGTCGGCAGCATGAAGCGGTCGTGCAGCTCGGTGCCCCAGCGCGTGAGCGTGCCGCTGTAGGGCTGCTGCCAAAAGCGCGCGACCAGGGCGCGCAGCAGCAGTTGCTGCGCGATGCTCATGCGCGCGTGCGGCGGCATCTCGAAGGCGCGCAGCTCCAAGAGCCCCAGGCGCCCCGTGGCAGAGTCGGGCGAATACAGCTTGTCTATGCAAAACTCGCTGCGGTGCGTGTTGCCCGTGACGTCGATGAGGATGTTGCGCAGCGTGCGATCGACCAGCCACGGCGGCATCTCCTGCCCGTGCAGGGCGCGGCTGCGCGCGATTTCGCGCAGCGCGATTTCGAGCTCGTAGAGCTGGTCGTTGCGCGCCTCGTCCACACGCGGGGCCTGGCTCGTGGGGCCTATGAACAGGCCGCTGAACAGGTACGACAGCGAGGGGTGGTTGTGCCAGTACGCCACCAAGCTGCCCAGCAGCTCGGGGCGGCGCAAAAAGGGCGAGTCGGCGGGCGTGGCGCCGCCGAGCACGAAGTGGTTGCCCCCGCCGGTGCCGGTGTGGCGCCCGTCGGTCATGAACTTTTCGGCGCACAGGCGCGTCTCGTGCGCCGCGGCGTAGAGGAATTCGGTGTGCTCGACGAGCTCGGCCCAGTCGTGCGCGGGGTGGATGTTGACCTCGATCACGCCGGGGTCGGGCGTGACCTGCAGCATCTTCAGGCGTGGGTCGCGCGGCGGCGGGTAGCCTTCGAGGATGATCTTCACGCCCAGCGCCTGCGCCGTGGCTTCGACGGCGGCGAGCAGGTCCAGGTAGTCCTCGAGCCGCGCAATCGGCGGCATGAACACGTACAGGTGCTGGCTTTTGCCGCCTTGCGTGCGCTCGGCCAGCGGGCCGTTGGCGCGCTGCGGGTCGCGCGCCTCCACGCACAGCGCAGTGCGCGTGAGCCACGCGGCCGATTCGCCCAGGCGCGGCATGCGTGTGTCGAGCACGCCGGGGGCGACGGCGGGCGGCAGGCCGCTGCCGGTGCCTTCCGCTTGCCCTTCAGCCGGCGCGCCCGCATCCACGCCCTGCACGGCCACCGTGCCGCCCTCGGCAAAGCCGCCGCCGATCTGGTGCGGCGCAATACCGTGCTCTGGCCCAGCGTGGCCGGGGCTTTGCGTGCGCAGCGGCACGGACGCAGGCAGCGGCGCGCGCGGGGCGAACGGGTCTTGTTCGATGAGGTGGGGGTAGTCGGCCTGCGCCACCCAGGGCAGCGAGTCGAGCGGCAGGCGCCAGCCCATGGGCGAGTCGCCAGGCACGAGGTACATGCGCTCGTCGCGCAAAAACCATGGCCCGCTGGCCCAGCGCGTGCGCGTGGCCTTGCCGTCCTCGGCCAGCAGGGCGGGCGCGTAGGGCTGCAGCGGCAGCACGTAGCCCACCACGGCGTCCAGCCCCTGGCTGAACAGGCGGCGCAGGCGCGCGCGCTCCAGCGGGTCGTCGAGCTTGCTGTCGAACGGGTCCACGTTCACGGGCAGGCGCCGTTCACGCCACAGGTAGTACCAGGTGTCTTCGTAGCCGGGTGTGATCCAGTTCGTGCCGATGCGCAGCTGCTCGGCCAGCGTGGCGATGAAGCGCTGCGCGTCTTCGTGCGTGTAGTGCGCGCTCTCGCGCTCGTCGGCCAGCAGCGCCGGGTCGTGCCAGCAGGCTTGGCCGTCGGCGCGCCAGAACACCGACAGCGCCCAGCGCGGCAGCTGCTCGCCCGGGTACCACTTGCCCTGTCCCATGTGGATGAAGCCGCCCGAGCCGTAGTGCGCACGCAGCCGCCCCAGCAGCTCGGTGGCGTAGCCGCGCTTGGTCGGGCCCAGCGCGTCGGTGTTCCATTCGGGCGCGTCGCGGTCGCTCGTGGCCACGAAGGTGGGCTCGCCGCCCTGCGTGAGGCGCACGTCGTGGTGTTGCAGATCGGCGTCCACCCGCTCGCCCAGCGCCAGGATATGCGCCCATTGCTCCTCGGTGTAGGGCTTGGTGACGCGCGGCGACTCGTGCACGCGCGTGACCTGCATGTGGTGGCTGAACGTCACCTCACACTCGTCCACCAGGCCCTCCACGGGCGCGGCGCTCGAGGGCTGCGGCGTGCAGGCCAGCGGAATATGCCCCTCGCCCGCGAGCAGGCCCGAGGTCGGGTCCAGCCCTATCCAGCCCGCGCCGGGCAGAAACACCTCGCACCAGGCGTGCAGGTCGGTAAAGTCTTTTTCGGGGCCGCTCGGGCCGTCGATGGCCTTGACGTCGGGCGCGAGCTGGATCAGATAGCCCGAGACGAAGCGCGCCGCGAGCCCCAGGTGGCGCAGCAGCTGCACCAGCAGCCAGGCGCTGTCGCGGCACGAGCCGCGCGCCAGCTGCAGCGTGGTTTCAGGGCTTTGCACGCCCGGCTCCATGCGGATGGTATAGGCCACGTCGGCGTGCAGGCGCTGGTTGAGCTCGACCAAAAAGTCTATGGTGCGGCGGGGCTTGAGGTCTGTGCGCGCAAGATAGTCGGCAAACAGCGGCGTGAGCGGCTCCTTGGCCAGGTAGGGCGCGAGTTCGAGTGCCAGCGCGCTTTCGTAGCGAAACGGAAACTGCTCGGCGTAGGGCTCGAGAAAAAAGTCGAAGGGGTTATAGACCGCCATTTCCGCGACCAGATCGATGGTGATCTTGAACTCGGTCGTGGGCTCGGGAAACACCAGGCGCGCCTGGTAGTTGGCAAACGGGTCTTGCTGCCAGTTGATGAAATGCTTGGGCGGCTCCACGCGCTGCGAATAGGCGAGGATTTTGGTGCGGCTGTGCGGCGCGGGGCGCAGGCGCACGACCTGCGGGCCCAGCTGCACAGGGCGGTCGTAGCGGTAGTGCGTGATGTGGTTCAGGGCGACGTGGATGGCCATGGGGGCGTCTTTCGCAGAAAGTGAGAATTGCTCGCTCTAAGCCTAGCAAGTCCTGCGCCAAACGCCGATGACAAAACAGCGCCCGTGGGCGCGAAACCACGCGCGGCCCACGCCCGCTCAAGCACGCTTGCATTGGGGGCCGGTGCGCCAAGCCGCTTTGCTACACTTTGCGCCCATGTTCATTCACCGCATGTCCGTGACAGGTCGCAGCGACCGGGGAGCCTGGCCCTGGCGTAAGCCTGCTGCAGCCCGCCCTTGTTGACCGCGTCCGGCGCAGCCGCCGGGCGCACCAGCGTGGCCCAAGCCTCGGGCCGTTTGCATGCAATGAACGAGGCGGCACCCGGCTTTCAGCCAGCCTTGCGATGCGACGCGGTGCCGCTTCCCTCTCCAGGAGTCCCCGGTGATTTCAGAATCAGAATTCCAAGCCCTGGCCGATGCCGGCTACAACCGCATCCCGCTCGTGGCCGAGGCTTTCGCAGACCTCGAAACCCCCCTTTCTTTGTACCTCAAATTGGCCTGTAGTGCAGATGGATCAAGCGCAGGCAGCTATAGTTTTTTGCTCGAATCGGTGGTTGGCGGCGAGCGCTTCGGGCGCTACAGCTTCATCGGCCTGCCGGCGCGCACCTTGCTGCGTGCGCGCGGCTTCGGTGAGCAGGCGCGCACCGAAGTGGTGACCGACGGCCAGGTGGTCGAATCGGCGCCGGGCAATCCGCTGGACTTCATCGCGGCCTACCAGCAGCGCTTCAAGGTCGCGCTGCGCCCCGGCCTGCCGCGCTTTTGCGGCGGGCTCGCGGGCTATTTCGGCTACGACACGGTGCGCCACATCGAGAAAAAGCTCGTGGCCAGCTGCCCGCCCGACACGCTGGGCACGCCCGACATCCTGCTGCTGCAGTGCGAGGAGCTCGCCGTCATCGACAACCTCTCGGGCAAGCTCTCGCTCATCGTCTATGCCGACCCGGCCACGCCGCAGGCCTACGCGCAGGCCTGCGCACGGCTCGACGCCTTGCGCGCCAAGCTGCAAAGCCCCGTGCGCCCGCCCGTGCTGCGCGCGAGCGCCAGCGCGCCTGCGCAGCGCAGCTTCGCCAAGGACGACTACGTGGCCGCGGTGCTGCGCGCCAAGGAGCTGATCGCCGCGGGCGACTTCATGCAGGTGCAGGTGGGCCAGCGCATCCACAAGTCCTACAGCCAAAGCCCGCTCGCGCTGTACCGCGCGCTGCGCTCGCTCAACCCCTCGCCCTACCTGTATTTCTACGACATGGGCGACTTTCAGGTGGTGGGCTCCAGCCCCGAAATCCTCGTGCGCCAGGAGCGCACCGACGCGGGCACCAAGGTCACGATCCGCCCGCTCGCGGGCACGCGCGCGCGCGGCGCCACGCCCGAGGCCGACTTGGCCGCCGAGCGCGAGCTCGTCAACGACCCCAAGGAGCGCGCCGAGCACGTGATGCTGATCGACCTCGCGCGCAACGACATAGGCCGCATCGCAAAAACAGGCAGCGTCAAGGTGACCGAAGCCTTTGCCGTCGAGCGCTACAGCCACGTCATGCACATCGTGAGCAATGTCGAGGGCATGCTGCAAGACGGCATGACCAACATGGACGTGCTGCGCGCCACCTTCCCCGCGGGCACGCTCACGGGCGCGCCCAAGGTGCACGCGATGGAGCTGATCGACCAGCTCGAGCCCGTCAAGCGCGGCATCTACGGCGGCGCCTGCGGGTACCTGAGCTATGCGGGCGACATGGACGTGGCCATCGCCATACGCACCGGCATCGTCAAGGACGGCACGCTCTACGTGCAGGCGGCCGCCGGCGTGGTGGCCGACAGCGTGCCCGAGCTCGAATGGCGCGAAACCGAACACAAGGCGCGCGCGCTGCTGCGCGCCGCCGAACTCGTCGAGGAGGGCTTGGAATGAGCAAGGCGATCGAACAGGTGCTGCACTGCACCACCATGGCCGAAGTGCGCCGCGCCGTCGATGCGCTCGACGACCAGCTCGTGCCCCTGCTCGTGCAGCGCCTGGGCTACATGCTGCAGGCCGCGCGCATCAAACAGGCGCCCGAGCAGGTGCGCGACGAGGCGCGCATCGCCGCCATCGTCGAGCGCGTGCGCGCACGCGCCCAGGCCGAAGGCGGCCCGCCCGAGGTGCTCGAAGCCATCTACCGCGCCCTCATGGAAACCTGCATCGCCTTCGAGCAGCGCGAGTTCGAGCGCCTGCACAGCGCGCCGGCAAACGCCCCGGCGGCGCACGCACCCGCGAGCGTGGGCCGTGGCGTGAAGCTGCTCATGATCGACAACTACGACAGCTTCACCTACAACCTCGTGCAGTATTTCGGCGAGCTTGGCGCGCAGGTGCAGGTGCTGCGCAACGACGAAGTCACGCTCGCAGAGCTCGACGCGATGTTCCGCGCGGGCCGCTTCGAGCGCCTGTGCATCAGCCCCGGCCCGTGCTCGCCCGCCGAGGCCGGCGTGTCGGTGCCCGCGATCCGCCACTTTGCCGGCAAGCTGCCGATCCTGGGCGTGTGCCTGGGCCACCAGGCCATAGGCGCGGCCTTCGGCGGGCGCATCGTGCGCGCACGCACGCTCATGCACGGCAAGACCAGCCCCATCACCACCACGCAGCAAGGCGTGTTCGCCGGCCTGCCGCGCCAGTTCACCGTGAACCGCTACCACTCGCTCGTGATCGAGCGCGCCACATGCCCGCCCGAGCTGCAAATCACCGCCACCAGCGACGACGACGGCGAAATCCAGGGTGTGCGCCACACCGGCTTCGCCGACGCCGTGCGCATCGAAGGCGTGCAATTCCACCCCGAAAGCATCCTGACCGAGCATGGACATGCGATGCTGGCGAACTTTTTGCGCTGAGCGCGAGCGCACGCCAAGGGAATGCTTCCGATGCCCGACGCCCACCACCTCCTGCTCTTTCTCGCCGCCGGCCTGGTGCTCAACCTCACGCCGGGGCCGGATGTGATGTTCATCGTCGCCAACGCGGTGCGCGCCGGGGTGCGCGCCGGCGTGGCGGCGGCGCTGGGGATTGCGGCGGGGTGCCTGGTGCACGTGGCGGCGGCGGCGCTCGGTGTGTCAGCCCTGCTCGCGGCCAGCGCGACGGCGTTTGCGCTGCTCAAATGGGTGGGCGCGGTGTATCTGGTGTGGGTGGGCGTGCAGATGCTGCGCACGGCCTGGCGTGGGAGTCAGCCGCAGGATACTTCTGAAGTGATAGCTGCTAGCGCAGGTGGGACGGGCGCTAGAGGCACTTTTGATGCCAAAAACCCGGCCGCTGCAAGTGCCGCGCCCGCTTCCCCTGTCGCGCTCACCACCGTGCTGCGCCGCGGCTTTCTGACCAACGTGCTCAACCCCAAGGTGGCGCTGTTCTTTCTGGCCTTCGTGCCGCAGTTCATCGCGCCGGGCGCGGCGCACGCGGGCGCGGTGTTTTTGCTGCTGGGCCTGCTGTTCACCGTCAACGGCCTGCTCGTGTGCCTGGGCTGGGCCTGGGTGGCGGCCTGGGCGGCGCGGCGTGCGCGCGCCTTGCAGCGCGCGCTGCGCTGGCTCGACGGCGTGGCGGGCGGCCTGTTCATCGTGTTTGGCGTCAAGCTCGCGCTCACGCAGGCGCCCGGGGCGCGTTGATTTTTCTGGTTTTTCTGACGATTTGGAGACACGGCCCATGCCCATCACCGCGCAAGAGGCGCTGGCGCGCACCATAGAGCACCGCGAGATTTTTCATGACGAAATGCTGCACCTGATGCGCCTGATCATGAACGGCGAGATTTCGCCGCTCATGGTGGCGGCCATCATCACGGGCCTGCGCGTGAAAAAGGAGACGATAGGCGAGATCACCGCCGCCGCGCAGGTGATGCGCGAGCTCTCGACCAAGGTGCAGGTGGCCGACGCGACGCACCTCGTCGACGTGGTGGGCACGGGCGGCGACGGCGCGCATACCTTCAACATCAGCACTTGCAGCATGTTCGTGGCCGCCGCCGCGGGCGCCAAGGTGGCCAAGCACGGCGGGCGCAGCGTGTCGAGCAAATCGGGCAGCGCCGACGTGATGGAGGCGCTGGGCGTGAACATCCACCTCGCGCCCGCGCAGATCGCGCGCTGCGTGGCCGAGACGGGCGTGGGCTTCATGTTCGCGCCCAACCACCACCCGGCAATGAAAAACGTCGCGCCCATCCGCAAAGAAATGGGCGTCAAGACCATTTTCAACATCCTCGGGCCGCTCACCAACCCCGCGGGCGCGCCCAACATCCTCATGGGCGTGTTCCACCCCGACCTCGTGGGCATCCAGGTGCGCGTGCTGCAGCGCCTGGGCGCCAAGCACGCGCTCGTGGTGCATGGCCGCGACGGCATGGACGAAATCAGCCTGGGCGCGGCCACCATGGTGGGCGAGCTCAAAGGCGGTGCAATCCGCGAATACGAGGTTCACCCCGAGGACTTCGGCCTGGCCATGCAAAGCAACCGCAGCCTCAAGGTGAACACGCCCGAAGAATCGCTCGCCATGCTGCGCGGCGTGCTCGAAGGCCGGCCTGGTGCGGCGCGCGACATCGTGCTGCTCAACGCCGGCGCCACGCTCTACGCCGCCGGCGTGGTGCCTGACATCGCCACCGGCATCGCCCGCGCGCGCAGCGCCATCGATTCCGGCGCCGCGCAGGCCAAGCTCGAACAGGTGGTGGCGTTCAGCCGGGCGGCGGGGTGAGAGCGCTGCCGGGCAGTCCCATGCCAAAGGAGGTCACCATGTCGCGATTCCCCACTACGCCAGCAGCGAGAAAAGACGCCGCCGCGCCTGCCCAGACGCTTCAGCCTGCGGCCGCGTCGTGGCGAGAATTTCTGGACTTGCTCGCCACGACTGAGGTGCCCGCAGACTTCCTGACAGAGGCTGATCGGCAGCAAGCGCCGCACTTGCATCCCCTGGTCGGCGAGGATTCGCGATGAGCCCCCTCTGGCACGACGCGGGCCTGTGGATCGCCCTGGGCAGCACACTGGTCACCATCGTGGCGGCGCTGGTGATGCGCCATGTTTTCATCAAAATCCTCAAAGAGCCCGCACCAGATAAGCGCAAGGAGCTATCAGATAATGAGTAACGTCCTCGACAAGATCATCGCCGTGAAGCGCGAAGAAGTGGCCGCCGGGCGCAAGAAGACGCCGCTGGCGGCGATGCGTGCCGACGCCGAAAGCCGCATGATCACGCGCGACTTCGTGGGCGCGCTGCGCGCCAAGATCGCCGCAGGCCAGGCCGCGGTGATCGCCGAAGTCAAAAAAGCCAGCCCGAGCAAGGGCGTGCTGCGCGCCGACTTCATCCCTGCCGACATCGCGCAAAGCTACGCCGTGGGCAACACCGACCGCGGCGGCAAGGTCAGCGCGGCCTGCCTGTCGGTGTTGACCGACAAGCAGTTTTTCCAGGGCAGCATCGATTACCTCAAGCAGGCGCGCGCAAGCTGCACCTTGCCCGTGCTGCGCAAGGACTTCATCATCGACGCCTGGCAGGTCTATGAGGCGCGCGCGATCGGCGCCGACGCGATTTTGCTCATCGGCGCGTGCCTCGACGATGCGCAGATGGCCGAGTTCGAGGCCATCGCGCAAAGCCTGGGCATGGCTGTGCTGGTCGAGGTGCACGACCAGCCCGAGCTCGAACGCGCGCTGCGCCTGCAAACGCCGCTGATCGGCGTGAACAACCGCAACCTGCGCACTTTCGAGGTGTCGCTCGACACCACACTGAGCTTGCTGCCCCAGGTGCCCGCCGAGCGTCTGCTCGTCACCGAAAGCGGCATTGCCACGCGCGCCGACGTTGAGCGCCTGCGCGCCGCGGGCGTGCACGCCTTCCTCGTGGGCGAAGCCTTCATGCGCGCCGCCGAGCCCGGCGAGGCGCTCGCCCAGCTGTTTGCCTGATGGGTGGCAAGTATCAAATACATAGCTGCCAGCCAAGATGCAGTAAGCGCAAAAGCCAATTTTGACCATGAAACCATGAACTGCGTGGCCCCAGCCTCCACCCAGTTGCAAAGCGCCAACCCCGCCGACTGGCCCGTGGCGCCGGGTTGGCGGCCGCTCGTCGATGCGTTTTTTGCGAGCCCCACGGGGCAGAATTTGCTGCGCTTTTTGCAGGCGCGGCTGGACGCCGGCGCAAGCATCTTCCCGCCGCAGCCGCTGCGTGCGCTCGAACTCACGCCGCCCGAGGCGGTGCGCGTGGTGATCTTGGGGCAAGACCCGTACCACGGGCGCGGCCAGGCCGAGGGCTTGGCGTTTTCGGTGGCGCCGGGCGTGCCGCTGCCGCCCTCGCTGCGCAACATTTTCCGCGAGCTGCAGCGCGACCTGGGCGTGCCGCCGCCACCCTTTCCGCAGCCCGGCGGCAGCCTGGCCCAGTGGGCGCGCCACGGCGTGCTGCTGCTCAACGCCTGCCTCACGGTCGAAGAAGGCAAACCCGCGAGCCACGCCGGCAAGGGCTGGGAGCAGCTCACCGACGCCATCATCCGCCACGTCGCGCAGGGGCCGCGGCCCGTGGTCTTCATGCTCTGGGGTGCGCACGCGCAAAACAAGCGCGCGCTGATCGGCCACGACCCGCGCCACCTCGTGCTCATGGCCAACCATCCCTCACCGCTCTCGGCCGAACGCCCGCCGCAGCCCTTCATCGGCTGCGGGCACTTCAGCAAGGCGCGCGAGTTTCGCTTGCGGCAGCAGGGGGCTGAGCGTTGCTAGGAGCCTGTCGGACTTTGGAATCGTCGGCTGCGAATGCGCCGCAGCGGCCCATTTTTTACCGTCTTCTTGCCCCATAGTCCCGCTATGGGGCGGCGAATCCGGCAAAAACTGACCTCGCTGGGGCGCATTCTCGCTTTCGACGCCCAAAGCCGGACAGGCTCCTAGCTTTGATCGCGCAAGAACGTCGCTCGCACTTTGACGACTTGTTCGTGCAGACCGGGCAAATCGCTCTGAATCGTTTTCCAGACGAGTTCCAGGTCCACTTTGTCGTAGCCGTGCGAGATGCGGTTGCGCATCGTGTACATGACCAACCAAGGAATGCGGTGGTGCTGCGCGGCGAATTCAGGGGCCGCGCGTTGAATATTGTTTGCTGCCTCTCCGATGATCTCGATGTTGCGCAGCACGGCGTCTTGCACCAACTCGCTGCTCAGGAATGCCGCCTCATCCATCGCCGCCGTGTAACGAGCGATGCGCTCTATGGCTTTGAGGATGTGACCGAGGTAGTCTGGCACGCGCAGGACCTTGGTCACACCGGCAACGCCTCCGAAAGAACCTGGCTGCGCAAAGCCTCGGGCAAGGCCCTGGGCGTCAGTACATCCACGGCTACGCCAAGCAGGCGTTGTAGTTCTACTTGAATGGCCGCTACGTCCATCAGCGTCGTTTCCGGTGTCGGGTCGATGAGGATGTCCAGATCGCTGCTGTCGGTGTCCTGCCCTCGCAGGACGGAGCCGAAAACCCGGGCATTGCAGGCACGGTGAGACGCGACCACCCGCCGGATCGCGGCACGGTTCGCAGCCAAGGCTTCAGAGGGTTTCATGTCTTCCTCTCCCACAATGGAATTCCGATTCATGATAGATCAACAAGTGCGCGGAAGATAAGAGCAGGAAGAAGAGCAGGAAGATAAGAGCAAAAAGCGCCGCGAGCAGCGGCGCTTTTTTGAATTGGTTTAGCCCCGCAAAGGCGGCTGCGCCATCGCGCTCATCAGGCGTACTGCGCGAGCGCCTTTTTCATCTTCTTCATCGCGGCCGCTTCGATCTGGCGGATGCGCTCGGCGCTCACGCCATAGACAGCGGCCAGATCATGCAGGGTCTTGCCGCCCGAGCCGTCGTCGTTGACCTTGAGCCAGCGCTCTTCGACGATGTGGCGGCTGCGCGGGTCGAGCGTCTGCAGCGCGGTGGCGATGCCATCGGTGGCCAGCATTTCGCGCTGGCGCGACTCGATCATCGCCGTGGGCTCGTGCGCCGCGTCGGCCAGGTAGGCGATGGGGCCGAACGCCTGCTCGCCGTCCTCGCTCGGGGCCGGGTCGAGCAGCACGTCGCCACCGGCCATGCGCGCCTCCATCTCGATGACTTCTTCACGCTTGACGTTGAGCTGCCGGGCCACGGTGTCGATTTCGTGCTCGGTGAGCGTTTCGCGGTAGGTGTCGGCGTCGGCTGCGTCAGCCTTGAAACCTTGCTTGAGCGAGCGCAGATTGAAGAACAGCTTGCGCTGTGCCTTGGTCGTCGCCATTTTGACCATGCGCCAGTTGCGCAGGATGTATTCATGGATCTCGGCCTTGATCCAGTGCATGGCGTAGCTCACCAGGCGCACGCCCTGGTCGGGGTCGAAGCGTTTCACGGCCTTCATCAGGCCCACGTTGCCTTCCTGGATCAGGTCGCCATGCGGCAGGCCGTAGCCGAGGTACTGGCGCGCGATCGAAACCACCAGGCGCAGGTGCGAGAGCACGAGCCGCCCCGCAGCCTCAATGTCGCCGTGTTCTTTGAATTGGCGGGCATAGCGCTGCTCTTCCTCATGAGTGAGCATGGGCAGGCGATTGACTGCGGTGATGTAAGCGTCCAGATTCCCCAGCGGTGGCACCAGCGCCCAGGGGTTGGCGGGGGCCAGTGCCGTAGTGCTTGCAGATGCAGTAGTCATATCAGGAATCCTCTCTTTCGTGTGCCGACAAGGGATGTTAGCACTCGCTTGGATAGAGTGCCAAGGCCGAAGTTCCCGCGCTCTTGCCCTTCGATGTATGGGCGGCTGCGGCGCAGCGCCTATTTTTCTGCGGCACAGCCAACGGCGTGGGTTTGGGCCTTGTCTGAACTCAAGTTTTCCGCCGCGGTGGCGCGGGGGTGAAAATCGCTGCACTACCGGGATGCGACGCGGAGGTGTTTCCATGCAGCCATTGAGTCCGAGAACCTGCTCATGGTCTTTTCATGGGGTACGTTGCCCCGCAAAGGCAGTGAATGCAAGGCGCCCACCGCAAGCCGCACCGATGTGCGGCGAGGATGGGCAACGCCGCAGACGCTGCCTTTGCGGGGCAACCCGAAGGGCATGGCAGCAAACGCCCACGCTCGTCGTTGCCCGCCTTGCCCAGGCCACCCGCATGGGCGGCGGCGGGCGCCTCGATCGTGACCGTTTGTTGCCATGCGTACCCCATGAAAAGACCATGAGCAGGTTCTGAGGCCTTTACCCTGATAGAGCCAGGGCCCGTGGTGCTCGTGAGCACCCATGACGCGGGCAAGGACAACGTCATGACCATCTCCTGGACCATGGTGATGGACTTCAGCCCCCTCTTCGCCATCACCACAGGCGCGTGGAATTACTCCTACCACGCGCTGCGGCACCATCGCGAATGCGTGCTTGCCATCCCCACCGTGGACATGCTCGACACGGTGGTCGGCATAGGCACCTGCTCGGGCCTGGATACCGACAAGTTCTCCCGCTTCGCGCTGACGCGGGCGCCGGCCCGGCATGTTGCGGCGCCTTTGATTCAGGACTGCCTGGCCAACATCGAGTGCAAGGTCGTGGACATCATCGAAAAGCACGACATCGTCGTGCTGCAGGGGCTCGCGGCGTATTTCGACACCGAGCGCAAGGAGCAGCGCATGCTGCACGCGGTGGGCGACGGCACCTTCATCGTGGATGGGCGCAGGATGGACCGCCGCAAGATGATGGCCGCCAAACTGCCGCCGGGAGTCTGAGAAGGAGCCGATATGAACGAATCCGCCATGAATTTGGAACGATTCCTGACGGCGCAGGCGCCCGTCATGGCTCACGTGATGGCCGAGCTGCAGGCCGGCCGCAAGCAGAGCCATTGGATGTGGTTCGTCTTTCCGCAGCTCGCGGCGCTCGGGCGCAGCGCCACGGCCAAGTTTTACGGGCTCCGAGACCTGGCCGAGGCCAAGGCGTATCTCGCGCATCCGGTGCTCGGCGCGCGCCTCGTGGACTGCACGCGGGCCGTGCTCGCGCATGCAGGCAAAAAGACCGCACACGAGATCTTCGGCGCGCCCGACGATCTCAAGTTTCGCTCCTGCATGACGCTGTTCATGCTGGCGGCGCCGCAACTGGACGTGTTTCGCAGCGCTTTGGACGCCTTCTATGCGGGCGAAGCCGATGAGAACACGGTGCGGCTCGTGGGGGCTGATCGATAGGCCAAACGGCAATGAACGGCAATACGCCGTAGTTGCCTTGGGCGGGCAGAACGACCTTGCAAAACGGCCCACTCAACCCAGCAACGCCTGCGCAAACTCGCGCGCGTCGAAGGTTTCGAGGTCTTCGAGCTTTTCGCCCACGCCGATGAAATACACGGGCACGGGGCGCTCCTGCGCGATCGCGGCGAGCACGCCGCCCTTGGCCGTGCCGTCGAGCTTGGTGACGATCAGGCCCGTGAGCTGCAGCGCGTCGTCGAAGGCGCGTACCTGGGCGAGCGCATTCTGGCCGGTGTTGCCGTCGATCACGAGCAGCACCTCGTGCGGCGCGGTCGGCTCGGCCTTGCTGATGACGCGGCGGATTTTCTTGAGCTCTTCCATCAGGTGCAGTTGCGTGGGCAGGCGGCCTGCGGTGTCCACGAGCACCACGTCCTTGCCGCGCGCCTTGCCGGCCTGCACGGCGTCGAAGCTCACGGCGGCCGGGTCGCCGCCTTCCTGGCTCACGATCTCGACCCTGTTGCGGTCGGCCCAGACGCCGAGCTGCTCGCGCGCGGCGGCGCGGAAGGTGTCGGCCGCGGCCAGCAGCACATGCGCGCCTTCGTGCGCGAGGTGCCAGGTGAGCTTGCCGATCGAGGTCGTCTTGCCCGCGCCATTCACGCCCACGACCATGATCACCGTGGGTTGGTGCTCGCCGATCACCAGCGGTTTTTGTAGCGGGCGCAGCAGCTCGGTCAGCGCGTCGGCGAGCAGCGCCTTGACGGCGGCGGGCTCGGTGGCCTTGCTTTCCTTGACGCGCCGGCGCAGGTCGGCCAGCAGGCGCTGCGTGGCCTGCACGCCGGTGTCGGCGAGCAGCAGGGCTTCTTCGAGCTCGTCATAGAGCGCGTCGTCGATCTGTGTGCCCGTGAACACGCTCGCGATGCTCGACCCGGTCTTGCGCAGCCCGGCCTTGAGGCGGTCGAGCCAGCCCGTGCGCGCAGCGGGCGCGGCAGCGGCTTGCGCAGGGGCGGTGGGTTCGGCTGCGGATGCAGCCGGAGCGCTGGCTGGCGCTGGTGCGGGGGCTGATGCCGGCGCTGGTGTGGCCGCAGGTGCTGGGGCCGGCGCCGGCACCGGGATTGGGGCGGCCGCGGGCGCTGGAGCCGGCGCCTCGGGAGGGGTGGGTTGAGGCGCGGGCGGCGTGGCGCTCTTGCCGCCGAAGGGCTTGCGCAGCCAGCCGAAAGCGCCAGCGGCCGGAGCCGGCGCAGCGCTCGCAGCAGGCGTAGAGGCCGGCTCCGCAGGCCGGGCCGGGGCTGGTGCAGCCGGGGCGGGCGCGGGTGCGGGACTGGGCGCTGCATTGGGCGCGGCTGCGTCCGCGGGTGGGGGAGGGGATTTTTTCTTGAAAAAACTGAACATTTGGTGCTACGTAGAATCTTTCGCTCTGGGGCATCCCCCGTTGAGCCAAACCATGAAACGCATTCTGACACTCTCTTCTTCTCTGGCTGCATCGCTGCGCGGTGTTTTCTGCGCGGGGGCGCTGGCTTTGTGCGGGCCCGGTGCGGCCTGGGCTGCCCCTGCTGCGGACACGCAGCCGCCACCCGCCGCCACGCTGGCGCCCATTCCCGCCGTGGCGGGCGCGGCGCAGGCGCAGCAGTTCACGCTTGCCAATGGCATGCAGCTCATCGTGCTGCCCGACCGGCGCGCGCCCACGGCGGTGCATATGGTCTGGGTGCGCGTGGGCGCGCTGGACGAAGTTGACGGCACTTCGGGCGTTGCGCATGTGCTCGAACACATGATGTTCAAGGGCTCCAAAAACGTGCCGCCCGGCGAGTTCTCGCGCCGCGTCGCGGCGCTGGGCGGGCAGGAAAACGCCTTCACCGACCGTGACTTCACGGGTTACTACCAGCAGATTCCGGCCAATCGCCTGGCCGAGGTGATGCGCCTGGAGGCCGACCGTTTTGCCCACAACGCCTGGCCCGACACCGAATTCCGCAAGGAGATCGAGGTCGTCAAGGAAGAGCGCCGCATGCGCACCGAAGACCAGCCGCGCGCCGTGCTCGCCGAGCAATTGTTTGCCACGAGCTTCATGGTCTCGCCCTACCGGCGCCCCGTGATCGGCTGGATGACCGACCTCGACGCCATGACGCCGGACGACGTGCGCGCGTTTCACCGCCAGTGGTACGTGCCCGCGAATGCGGCCGTGGTCGTGGTGGGGGATGTCGATGTGGCGCAGGTGCGCGCGCTGGCCGAAAAGTATTACGGCCGCATCCCCGCGCGCGCCGTACCGCCGCGCAAGCCGCGCGCCGAACCCGTGCAGGCCGGGCTGCGGCGCACAGACGTGAAGGCGCCGGCCGAGCAGGCTTTCGTCGCGCTCGCGTTCCACGCGCCCACGCTGCGGCATGTGGAGGCGCTGACCGACCAAGACCGCGACGCGCTCGCGCTCATGGTCTTGTCGGAGGTGCTCAGTGGCTACGACGGCGCGCGCCTGGAGCGTGCGCTCACGCAGGGCGCGCAGCGCGTGGCCGACAGCGCCCACAGCGCGGCCATGGTGACGGGGCGCGGGCCCGGCCTGTTTTTGCTCATGGGCGTGCCCGCGCAAGGTCGCAGCGCGCCAGAGGTCGAGCAGGCCCTGCGCGCCGAGGTGGCGCGCATCGCGCGCGAGGGCGTGAGCGCGCAGGAGCTCGCGCGCGTGCTCACGCAATGGACGGCGGCGACGATTTACGAGCGCGATTCACTCTTTGCGCGCGCGATGGACTTGGGCAGCAACTGGGTGCTGGGCCTGCCGCTCGACACCGAAGACCGCCTGCTCGCGCTGCTGCGCAGCGTCACGCCGCAGCAATTGCAGCAGGTGGCGGCACGTTACTTTGGCGACGACCAGCTCACCGTGGCCACGCTGCTGCCGCAGCCCGTCGATCCGAACGCGCGGCGCAAGGCCGCGGCGCCCGCGCTGGGCGGGCCGATCCGCTGAGTTCGCTGGCCCACCCGACACCTCGGAGTCCTTCATGCAAAGTATCAAAAGAATAGTTGCTCGCGCTTTATTCATGGGCGCTGTCGCCATTTTTGGCGCAAATCCCGCGTGGGCGCTGCTGCCCATAGAACACTGGACGCAGCCCAGCGGCGCGCAGGTCTGGCTGGTGCAAAGCGCCACGCTGCCCATGCTCGACGTGCGCATAGACTTCGACGCCGGCAAGCGCCGCGACCCGGCGCCGCAAGCCGGGCTGGCCGAGGCCGTGGCGCTGATGGCGTCCAAGGGCGTGCAGGCTGACAAACTGAACGGCCAGGACGAGCCACCGCTCGACGAAAACGCGCTCGGTGCGGCCTGGGCCGATCTGGGCGCGAACTTCGGCGCCGCGGCCGGGGCCGACGCGCTGCACTACAGCTTGCGCGCGCTCACCGAGCCCGCACTGCTCGAGCGCGCCCTGCGCCTGGCCGCGCGGCAGATCGGCACGCCGAGCTGGCCCGAGGACGTCTGGCAGCGCGAGCGCGCACGCTGGAGCGCAAGCATCAAAGAGGCGCACACACGCCCCGGCACCCTGGCCGAAGAAGCCTTCGCCGCCGCGGTCTATGGCAGCCACCCCTACGGTTACCACGCGAGCGAAGAAAGCCTCATGCGCATCGGCGTGGCCGACATGGTCGCGTTCCATGCGCGCTACCTCGCGCCCTGCCGCGCGCGCGTGAGCCTGGTCGGCGCCGTGACGCGCGCGCAGGCCGATGCGCTCGTGGCAACCCTGCTGTCGCGTTTACCGACGCCGCCAGAGGGCTGCGCGCCCCTGCCGCCCGTGCCCGAGGTGGCGCCGCTCACCGCCGCGAAAGAGGTCGAAATCCCCTTCGCCTCGGCGCAGGCGCATGTGCTGATCGGCCAGCCCGGTATCGCACGGCGCGACCCCGATTTCCTTGCGCTGCTCGTGGGCAACCACATCCTCGGCGGCGGCGGGCTGGTCTCGCGCCTGACCGAAGAAGTGCGCGAAAAGCGCGGGCTCAGCTACAGCGTCTATAGCCAGTTCAACCCCGGCCTGCACGCGGGCGCCTTCGTCGTCGGCTTGCAAACGCGCCCCGACCAGGCCGCGCAGGCCGTGCAGGTGGCGCAGGACGTGCTGCGCCGCTACGTCGCCCAAGGCCCGACCGAGCCCGAGCTGCGCGCCGCCAAGGACAACCTCATCGGCGGCTTTGCGCTGCGCATAGACAGCAACGGCAAGCTGCTCGCGAATGTCGCCAACATCGCCTGGCACGACCTGCCGCTCGACTACCTCGAGCAATGGCCGAAAAAAGTCCAGGCCCTCACGGTGGCCGACGTGCGCGCCGCGCTGCAACGCAAGCTGCAGCCCGAGCGCATGGTCACCGTGGTCGTGGGCGGCCAGCCGTGAAGCGCCGCGCCGCGCGCGCGGTCGTGGCTGGGGGCGCGCCAGCGCGCGTACCCGTGGGGCGCGGCGAGGTGCGCATCATCGGCGGGCAATGGAAGCGCACGCGCCTGCCCGTGGCGCAGCAGCCGGGCCTGCGCCCCACGCCCGACCGCGTGCGCGAGACCTTGTTCAACTGGCTCGGTCAGGATTTAACGGGCTGGCGCTGCCTCGACGCCTTCGCGGGCACGGGCGCGCTCGGGCTCGAAGCCGCCTCGCGCGGCGCCAGCGTCGAGCTAGTGGAAAGCGACCCTGCGCTCGTCGCGCGTCTGCGCGCCGTGCTGCAGCGCCTGCAGGTGCCGCCCACGCAGCAAGTGGCGGTGCAGCGTGGCGACGGCATCGCGGCGCTGCGCCAGAGCGCGCCCGCGAGCCTGCAGCTGATCTTCCTCGACCCGCCGTTTGCGAGCGACCTGTTCAGCCCCGCCTTGCAGGCCGCGCGCCGCGCCGTGGCGCCGGGCGGCTTCATCTATCTCGAAGCGCCGCAGCCCTGGGACGCCGCCGCGCTCGCGCCGCTGGGCTTTGCCGCGCAGCGCACGCTGCGCGCCGGCGCCGTGCACGCGCACCTGCTGCGGCCCGTGGTGCCGGCGCAAGATGCTCCTTGATCGATAGCTTCTAGCGCTTGATACATAAGCGCTAACGGCACTTTTTACTTGAAATTCCCAGCAGGCCGCAGGCACGCGACATAATCGGCGCTTGCCGTTTTTTCGCGGCTTTCGCCGCATTCACCGACAGGAGACTCCCGCCATGGCATCCCCGAGCGTGCTCGCCGTCTATCCCGGAACCTTCGACCCGATCACGCTGGGGCATGAAGACCTGGTGCGCCGATCCATCCAGTTGTTCGACCGCGTCATCGTCGCCGTGGCTGCGGGGCACCACAAAAAGACCTTGTTCAGCCTTGAAGAGCGCCTGGACATGGTGCGCGAGGTGTTCGCGCCGTATCCGCAGGTGAGCGTGGAGAGCTTCACGGGCCTGGTGCGCGATTTCGTCGTCGCGCGCGGCGGCAAGGCCATGATCCGGGGCCTGCGCGCCGTGACCGACTTCGACTACGAGTTCCAGCTCGCGGGCATGAACCGTGCGCTCATGCCCGACGTGGAGACGGTGTTCCTCACGCCCGGCGACCAGTACCTGTTCATCAGCAGCACGCTGGTGCGCGAGATCGCGACGCTGGGCGGCGAGGTGGAAAAGTTCGTCTCGCCACCGGTGCTCGCGCGGCTGCAGAAAAAAACGGCCAAAGGGGCTGTGTGAAGCGCTCGGCCTGGTGCAGGTTCAGCGTGCGCCGGGGCCCGGCGCGTTGGCCGGGACGTCTGCAGGGCCGTTGGGGGATGCGGGCGCGGAGGCAGCGGATGCGGGTGCCTGTGCAGCTGCTGGCGCAGCCGGCTTGGTCGAGAGACTCTCGGGCGTGAGCACCTGCGGCAGCGTTGCACGCTCGCGCGCCACGGGCTCCTGGGGCAGGTACAAAGGCCCGCGCTGGCCGCAGCCCATCAAAGCGGCCAGGGCGGCCAACACGCACGGGCTGAGTAGAATTTTTCGCACATTCCGCATGGAAGCATTGTAATGACCGACCTCGAATTCATGGATCACGCCGAACGCCTGCTGCTGGCCGTGGAGCGCAGCTGCGACCGCATCAACGAAACGAGCGACGCCGACCTGGACAGCCAGCGCAGCGGCGGTATGGTGACGATCGCCTTCCCCAACCGCAGCCAGATCGTGATCAACCTGCAAAAACCGCTGCACGAGGTCTGGATGGCGTCGCAGTCGGGCGGCTACCACTACCGTTTCGACGGCACGCGCTGGCAGGACACCAAGGGCGCGGGCGAATTTTTTGCCTGCCTGAGCCGCGAGGCCTCGCGCCAGGCGGGTATGCCGCTCACGTTTGGCGCCTGAATCTCTGCGAACGAGACCGCGCCCGCCCGGATCTGGGGTACGGGGGGTGCGCTCAGTGGCCTCAGTTGCGAAACAGGTCGAGGATGCGGCTGCGTTCTTCGCTCGAGGGTGCCGGGGCCGCTCCAGGCGCAGCAGCCGAGGCCGGCCCCTGGGCATCGCTGAGCCCCAGGCTGGTCACGCCGGCATTGCGCGCGTATTCCTCATAGAACCATTCTCCCCCCACATTCACCACCCCAGGCGGCACCTGAGGCTCTGACACGGGCACGCCACGCAGCGCGTGCTCCATGAAGCGAATCCATATCGGCAGGCTCAGGCCGCCGCCGGTTTCACGGCTGCCCAGGTTGCGCGGCGTGTCGTACCCTACCCACGTGATCGCGGTCAAAGTGGGCTGGAAGCCGGCGAACCAGGCATCCACCGCGTCGTTGGTGGTGCCGGTCTTGCCGTACAAGTCGGGGCGCTTGAGCGTGGCCTGCGCGCGCGCGGCCGTGCCCGAGCGTGTCACCTCTTGCAGCAAGGAGCCCATGACGAAGGCATTGCGCGCCGGGATGGCACGCGCGTCCTCGGTCAGCGCGGGCGGTTTGGTTTCGGTCAGCACGCGGCCCTTGTGGTCGGTCACGCGCGCAATCAGCCACGGGTTGACGCGGTAGCCGCCGTTGGCGAACACCGAATACGCTGTGGCCATCTGCATGGGCGTGACCGAGCCCGCGCCCAGTGCCATGGTCAGGTACGCGGGGTGCTTGTCGGCTTCGAAGCCGAAGTGGGTGATCCATTCCTGCGCCGTTTTGGGCCCCACGGCCTGCAGCACGCGGATGGATACCATGTTCTTGGACTTGGCCAGGGCTGTGCGCAAGGGCATGGGGCCTTCATATTTGCCGTCGTAGTTTTTGGGCTCCCAGGGTTGGGCGCCCGTGGCGCCGGCATCGAAAAACAGCGGTGCATCGTTGACCACCGTCGCGGGGGTGAAGCCCTTTTCGAGCGCGGCTGAATAAATGAAGGGTTTGAAGCTCGAGCCCGGCTGGCGCCACGCCTGCGTCACGTGATTGAACTTGTTCTTTTGAAAGTCGAAGCCACCCACCAGTGCCTTGATGGCGCCATTGAGCGGGTCTATGGCGACGAAGGCGCCCTCGACTTCGGGCAGTTGCGTGATGTCCCAGGTGTTTTTGGGCGTTTTGATGATGCGGATCACCGCGCCACGGCGGATTTTGATATTTGGCGGCGCCTTGTCGCTGAGTCCGGATTCGGCGGGCTTGACCCCTTCGCCCGTGATCTCCACGCGGTCGCCGTTGGCGCGCAATGCCACAATTTTGCGCGGGCTGGCTTCCAGCACCACGGCCGCCAGCACGTCGCCGTTGTCTGGATGATTGGCCAGCGCGTCGTCGATGGCGTCCTCGAGCGCCTGTGCATCGCCGGGCAGGTCCACGAACTGCTCCGGCCCGCGGTAGTGCTGGCGCCGCTCGTAGTCCATGATGCCGCGGCGCAGTGCCTGGTAGGCGGCATTCTGGTCGCCGGCATTCACGGTCGTATAGACATTCAGCCCGCGCGTGTAGGCTTCGTTGCCATACTGGGCGAAGACCAGCTGGCGCACCATTTCGGCCACGTATTCGGCATGCACGCGCGCATCGTCCGTCGCCGTGCGCAATTGGAGCTTCTCTGCCCGCGCCGCAGCCGCTTCCTGAGGCGTGATGAAGCCGTTCTCTTCCATGCGATCGATGATGTAGAGCTGGCGCACCCGGGCACGCTTGGGGTTGCTGATCGGGTTGTAGGCCGACGGCGCCTTGGGCAGACCCGCGAGCATGGCCGCCTCGGCAATCGAAATGGACTTGAGCGGCTTGCCGAAGTACGCCTCCGATGCCGCGGCAAAACCATAGGCGCGGTTGCCCAGGTAGATCTGGTTCATGTAGATCTCGAGAATCTGATTTTTGCTCAGCGAATGCTCGAGTTTGAACGTGAGTAATATTTCGTAAATCTTTCGCGTGAAAGTTTTTTCCGAAGACAGGTACACATTGCGCGCCACTTGCATGGTAATCGTCGAAGCGCCTTGGCTTTTCACGTGTCCCAGATTCGCCAGCGCGGCGCGCAGCATGCCTTTGTAATCGACGCCACCGTGCTCGAAAAACCGCGTGTCTTCGATCGCCAGCACGGCGTCCTTCATGACCTTGGGAATCTCATCGATGGGCGTGAGGGTGCGGCGTTCTTCGCCAAACTCGCCCAGCAGCGCGCCTTCGGACGAATAGACGCGCAGCGGCAGCTTGGGGCGGTAGTCGGCCAGATCGGAAACGTCGGGCAGATTCGGATAGGCCATGGCCAGCGCCACGGCGACCACGCAGCCCAAGGCCACAGCGCCCGCCAGGGCCAGTCCGCCAAGCCACAGCACGAAGCGCACAGACCAGCGCAGCCAGCTTGGGCGCCCTCTCGGAGTCGATGTCGGCCGAGCGGAGGAATCCTTGGGTGAAGAGGGGGCTGGCATGGGGATGCAAAAGCAAAAACGCTCAATTATAAAAATCGGTCGCCCGCTGCTGTAACAAGCTCCGTCACAAGGCTAGATGGGAACAAAAAATGCGGCACCGCCGCGGTGCGCACCTCCTGAGCCTGGGTGCTGTGCAAAGCCGCTTTTGCGGCAAAAGCGTCTGCTTTTGGCAACGAAGCACAGCAGTCAGGGTCTGTAAATACTTTGTTGGCAGACTATCTTGCTGATAGCATCCGTCGCCGATGTGATGTTTTGTTGCGTCAGTGCGGCGCGTTGTTACAGGGAGGACCATCTTGATCTCTTTGGGATCTTTATTCAGTCGAGAGCCGGCGCCATTGCTGGGCATCGACATCAGTTCCTCCAGCGTCAAGCTCGTGGAACTCGATCGCGACAAAACGGGACGTCTGGTGCTGGAGGCTTGCGCCCTCGAAACCCTGGAGCCCGGGTGGGTCAACGAGGGCAATATCGAAAAATTCGACGAAGTTGCCGAGGCCCTGCGGCGTCTGGTCAAAAAAATCGGTAGCCGAGCCAAAAATGCCGCTCTGGCGCTGCCGCCGTCGGCCGTCATCACGAAAAGAATCACACTGCCCGGCGGGATGACGGAGCAGGAGCTCGAGGTTCAGGTGGAGTCCGAGGCCAACCAATACATTCCTTTTTCGCTCGACGAGGTGAGCCTCGACTTTTGCCAGATCGGCCCGAACAAGAACATGCCTGGCGAAGTCGATGTTCTTCTGGCAGCTTCGCGTCGGGAAAAAGTGCAGGATCGCCAAGGCCTGGCCGAGGCCGCAGGCCTCAAGGCCGTGGTCTTGGACATCGAATCGTTCGCGGCCCGGCGGGCGGCTGGGCGCCTGATCGAAGCCTTGCCCGGAAAAGGGGCGGATGCCTTGGTGGCCTTGTTCGAGATCGGGGCGCAGACCACCAGCATGCAGGTGCTGCGCAACGAGGAGGTGCTGTACGAGCGCGACCAGGCCTTCGGCGGCGCGCAGCTGACGCAGCTGATCGTGCGCCAGTATGGTTTTTCGCTGGAAGAGGCAGAAAACAAAAAACGCAATGGCGAGCTACCGGAGGACTCTGCGTCCGTGGTGTTGCGCCCCTTTGTCGACAGCATGGCGCAAGAACTCGGCCGGGCCTTGCAGTTCTTTTTTACCAGCACACCCCATAACCGTGTGGATCACATCCTGCTGGCAGGAGGGTCCGCGCCCTTGCCTGGTTTGACGGATGCAGTGAGCCGGCAAACGGGCTTCTCCTGCAGCGTGGTCAATCCTTTCGAGGGCATGGAGCTCGGTAATTCCGTGCGTTTGAAAAAAATGGCACGTGAAGCACCCTCCTATTTGACGGCATGCGGCTTGGCGATGAGGAGGTTCCTTCTGTGATTTTGATCAATTTGCTCCCGCACCGAGAAGCGGCACGCAAACGCCGGCGTGAGCTTTTCCAGGCGACGATGTTTGCCTCGTTTCTGGCAGGCTTGGTCATGGCCGGCATCATTTATATGTGGCTGCAAAATAGAATTGCAGATCAACAAGGGAGAAACAGCTTCCTGCAAAGCGAAATCAAGGTGCTGGAAGGACAAATCAAGGAGATCGCTACGCTGGAAGACGAAATTACCGCCCTTCGTGCGCGGCAGAAGGCGGTGGAAGACTTGCAGGCAGACCGGAATCTGCCGGTGCATTTGCTCAACGAACTCACGAAGCAATTGCCGGAGGGTGTTTACGTGACCAGTCTCAAGCAGGCGGGGCAAACAATTTCCATGCAGGGCGTGGCGCAATCGAACGAAAGAGTCTCGGAATTGTTGCGCAATCTGAGCGAAAAAACGCCCTGGTTTACAAAGCCCGAGCTCATAGAAATTGTCAGTAGCAATGTGTCGCTAAGCCCAAGAGACCAACGGCGAGTTGCCGCTTTCAATCTGCGCTTTCAATTGCTGCGTGCGAGCGACGTGAAAAACGCCACGAGTCCGGTGAATGCGCCAGCCGGTGCCTCCGTAGGAAAGTGACCCATGGCAAAAAAACAATCTCTAAAAATCGATTTTGCCGCGCTGCAGCAAAATTTGCAGCGGCAGTTCAGCAATCTAGATACCAAAGACCCCTCTGCATGGCCCCTATTGCCTAAAGTGCTGTTGTGTGCCTTTATTGCGATCGCAGTGGTCGTGGTGGCGTGGTACGTGATGTTGACGGACTATCAGTCCGAATTGGAGACAGAGCGCAGCAAAGAAGTCGCGCTGCGCGAAGATTATCAAAGGAAGTTGGTGAAGGCGATCAATCTGGATGCGCTGAAGAAACAGCGTGAACAGATACAGCAATATGTGATGCAGCTGGAAAAGCAGCTCCCCAGCAAGGCAGAGATGGCTGCGCTGCTGTCCGACATCAATCAGGCCGGTTTGGGAAGAAGTCTGCAGTTTGATCTGTTTCGTCCAGGTCAGGTCGTTGCGCGGGATTATTATGCGGAGCTGCCCATTTCTATTCGGGTTAGCGGGAAATATCATGATATGGGCGAATTTGCCGCCGACATAGCACAGCTCCCGCGCATTGTGACTCTGAATGATATTTCTATTGCCCCAGTTGGGAAAGATGCAGGCAGTTTGACTCTGGATGCTACGGCACGTACTTTCCGCTACCTCGATCCAGAGGAAATTCAAGCACAAAAGACTGCGGGAGGGAAAAAATGAAAGATGCCCGCTCTGTAGCGCTGATGGCATGCCTGGCCGTTTTGTCTGGATGCGGTGCTTCCGGTGAAGACGAGTTGCGCCAATGGATGGCCGAATTGCGCGCCTCGACGAAGCCGCACGTGACACCCATAGAAGAGCCCAAAAAATTCCAGCCGCAAAAATACACTGCCGCTGCTGAGCTGGACCCTTTCAATCTCAGCAGATTGACCTTGGCATTGAAAAGGGATTCGGCGCAGAATGCCTCCAATGCAGCGTTGATTGCGCCGGAGTTGGCGCGCAGAAAGGAACCGCTGGAGGCATTCCCACTCGATGCCATGGTAATGGTGGGAAGCATGAATAAAAACGGGAAGCCAGTGGCGCTGTTAAAGGTTGATAATCTGCTCTACCAGGTATATCGCGGTAATTATCTCGGGCCGAATTATGGCAAGGTTGTAGATATATCGGAAACGGCCATAAAAATCCGCGAAATTGTCCAAGATGTAACCGGTGAATGGACTGAGCGCATCACTACGCTCGAATTGCAAGAGGGTAAAAAATGAAAGTCACAAGATTATCGGCGATAAAGCAATGGCGCAATGTTTTCGTGGCGCTGCTTGGTTTCACGCTAGCTGCGCTCGCCATGGCGCAAAATGCCATCACCGCCGTCACAGGAAATGTGCAGGGCGGCGCGGAGGTCGTGCGCATAGACCTGTCCGAGCCGCTGTCAGCAGTTCCCAGTGGCTTCGTCGTCCAGTCGCCAGCGCGCATAGCCCTGGATTTTCCAGGGGTTTCGAATGGGCTAGGCCGCTCCACGGTTGACGTGAGCCAGGGGAACCTGAAGTCGGTCAATGTGGTGCAGGCCGGGGATCGGACGCGCGTGGTTTTGAATCTCAAGCAGGCTACGCCCTATCAAACGGAAATAAAAGGGAAGTCCCTCTACATTTCGCTGACACCTGTTTCAACCAGCACCGTAGCGCCGCAGCAGCCCCCAGCATTTGCCGAAAATCTGAACAGCGACGTGCTCCCCCTCAAAGACGTGGACTTTCGTCGCGCTGCGGATGGCGCCGGGCGCGTCATCATTGGGCTTGCCAACAACCAGGTGGGCGTTGACTTGCGCAAGCAAGGAAAGGGGCTGACCATCGACTTTCTGAAAACCTCGCTGCCCGAGGGGCTGCGCCGGCGCCTGGATGTCACGGATTTCGGAACCCCCGTGCAGTTGGTGACGACCGTTCAGCAGGGCGATCGCGTGCGCATGACGATCGATATCGCGGGCGATTGGGAGCACAGCGCCTACCAAGCCGACAATCAGTTTGTCGTGGAGATCAGGCAGCAAAAGAAAGACTTGTCAAAACTCACCCCTGGACCAGGATATACCGGCGAAAGGCTGTCGCTGAATTTCCAGAACATTGAGGTGCGCTCGCTCCTGCAGGTGATTGCGGATTTCACGAACTTCAATATCGTAACTTCGGACACGGTGACGGGCTCGCTGACCCTGCGCCTCAAGGATGTTCCATGGGATCAGGCATTGCAGATCATCATGGACGCTAAGGGCTTGGGAATGCGCAAGTCCGGGACGGTGCTTTGGATCGCGCCCAAGGATGAGATCGACGCGCGGATGAAAAAGGATTTGCAGGCAGCAGACGGAATCCGGAAGTTGGAGCCGCTCAAAACCCAGGCCTTCCAACTCAATTACGCCAAGGCCAACGATATCGTAAATCAGCTCACCAACACCAACACCGGGGGCACAGGAAATAACGCGCGATTTTTGACCGAGCGAGGGAATGTGATCGCTGAACCAAGAACGAATCAGATCTTCGTGACCGATACGGCGAGCAAGCTGGAGGACGTGCGACAGTTGCTCCTGTCGCTTGACGTGCCCGTGCGCCAGGTATTGATCGAGGCACGCATCGTGGAGGCGCGGGATTCTTTCGGACGGTCTTTGGGTGTCCGACTTGGCGGGGCTGACTTGAGCGGTCAGGGGCAAGCCGGCTACAGCCTTGGTAGGAATAATAGATTTGTTTTCGGTACGAGTTATAACAACGCAGTGGCCTCGACCGGCGCAGGCGGTACGGTCGATACGTCGGGCAGTTTTGTCAATCTGCCAGCGAGTTTGCCTAACGTCAATGGTGCCGCTAGTTTTGCGCTGTCTATTTTCAACTCCGCAGCAGACAGATTTTTGACGCTGGAGCTCTCTGCCATGGAGTCAGATGGAAACGGGCGTATCGTTTCGAGTCCGCGCCTGATTACCGCAGATCAAACCAAGGCGCTCATTGAACAAGGTACAGAATATCCGTATTCTGTAACTGCTCCCAATGGGGCAACGTCGATTGCATTCAAGAAGGCGGTTCTCAAACTGGAAGTTACGCCACAAATCACGCCCGAAGGGAATATCATTCTCGATCTGGACGTCAATAAGGACAGCCGCGGCGAAACGACTACACAAGGCGTGGCCATTGATACCAAGCATGTGAAAACGCAGGTGCTCGTGGAAAATGGGGGTACGGTGGTGATCGGCGGCATTTTTTCGCTGGATGAGAGCGATCAAGTGAACAAGGTGCCGCTTTTGGGGGACATTCCTGTGATGGGGAATTTGTTCAAAAATAAAACGAAGCTATCCACCAAACAGGAAATGCTGGTTTTCATTACGCCCAAGATCATTCAGGACCGTGGCGGGAACAAGTAATCAAATTTCGTCGATGGTTTCCTGTTGTTGCGCCCTCATCGGCCTCCCCGGCTCCGGCAAGTCCACGGTGGGGCGGCAGCTCGCGCGGCGCTTGAAGATCGGTTTTGTCGATTCCGACCAAGTGATCGAGCGGCGCCTGGGTTGCTCAATCCGGGAGTTTTTCGAGCACGTGGGTGAGGAGCGTTTCCGGGACTTGGAGCAGCAGGTGCTCGACGAGTTGACGCGCACGTCAGCGTCCTCCGAGCCTTGCGTGCTTTCCACGGGTGGCGGGGCGGTGCTGCGCGCGGCAAATCGGACGGTGCTGCACCAGCGCTGCACGGTGGTGTATTTGCGCTCGTCGCCCGAAGAGATCTTCCGGCGCCTGCGGCACGACAAGTCGCGGCCGCTGCTGCAGGTGGCGGACCCGCTCGCGCGCTTGCGCGACTTGCATGCGCAGCGCGACCCGCTATACCGGGAGACTGCGCATTTTGTGATCGAGACCGGGCGGCCTTCGGTGGCCACCTTGGTCAACATGATCGTCATGCAATTGGAGTTGGCGGTGCCTCCCGCGGCCCCCGCGGAGGGTGGGGCTGCGCCCACCTGAGGCCTATCTTCGGCGTCGGGCCAGGGCGCACAGGCCAGCGCGGCGGTGCGCGCGGCTGCTCTACACTTGCCGGTATGCAATCTGCACATCGACCCGCGGCGTCCCACGCCCTTCCCAATTTTTCCTCGACCTCATCCGCAAACACTCTGGCGGAGTACGCGCCCAGGCAAGAGGTGCGCATCGACTTGGGCGAGCGCAGCTATCCGATTGTCATAGGCTCTGGTCTGCTCGACGACGCTGCGCTCTATGCCCAGCTGCCTGCAGCTTCGGCGGCGCTGATCGTGAGCAACACCACGGTCGCGCCCTTGTACGCCGAGCGCCTGTGCGCCGCCTTGCAGGGTATCTATCCTGCGGTGCACCTGCTCGCCCTGCCAGACGGCGAGCAGTACAAGGACTGGCAGACGCTGAACCTGATTTTCGACGCGCTGCTGCAGCACGGCTGCGACCGCAAGACGGTGCTTTTTGCGCTCGGCGGTGGCGTGGTGGGCGACATGACGGGGTTTGCCGCAGCCTGCTACATGCGCGGCGTGCCGTTCGTGCAGGTGCCGACGACCTTGCTCGCGCAGGTCGATTCGTCGGTGGGCGGCAAGACCGGCATCAACCACCCGCTGGGCAAGAACATGATTGGCGCGTTCTACCAGCCGCGCCTGGTGGTGTGCGATCTCGAGACGCTGGACACGTTGCCCGCGCGCGAGTTCAGCGCGGGGCTCGCCGAAGTCATCAAATACGGGCCCATCGCCGATATGGCGTTCATGGAGTGGCTCGAAGCCTCCATGGACGCGCTGCGCGCACGCGAACGCGGCGCAGCTGCGCATGCGGTGCGGCGCAGCTGCGAGATCAAAGCCGCGGTGGTGGGGCAGGACGAGCGCGAATCGGGCTTGCGCGCGATCCTCAACTTCGGCCACACCTTCGGCCACGCGATCGAAGCGGGCCTGGGCTACGGCCAATGGCTGCACGGCGAGGCCGTGGGCGCGGGCATGGTGCTCGCGGCAGAGCTGTCGCGCGCGCTGGGCCTGGTTGATGCGGCATTCACCGCGCGGCTCGTGCGCCTGATAGCGCGCGCCGGGCTGCCGGTGCGCGCGCCGGTGCTCGACAGCAAGGACAACGCGGGGCGTTACCTCGAGCTCATGCGCGTGGACAAAAAGGCCGAAGGCGGGGCGATTCGCTTCGTGCTGATCGACGGGCCAGGGCGCGCGGTGCTGCGTGCCGTGCCCGACGCGCAGGTGCGCGCCGTCATCGATGCCTGTTGCGCCTGAGCATCGCTGGTGCGAATACTTCATTATCGATAGCTGCTTGCGCTTGCTACATAAGGGCTAGAGGCCGATTTGATTCAAAATTCAGCGCTTGCCCCCTACGCCTGCGACCCGGCGCATTCGCGCGGGCGGCGTTACCCGCAGCCCGCCGCACCCACGCGCAACGAGTACCAGCGCGACCGCGACCGCATCGTGCACTCGACGGCGTTCCGGCGCCTGGTTTACAAGACGCAGGTGTTTTTGAACCACGAGGGCGACTTGTTTCGCACGCGGCTCACGCATTCGCTCGAAGTGGCGCAGCTCGGGCGTTCGATTGCGCGTTCTTTGCGCCTGCACGAAGACCTGGTGGAGGCGATCTCGCTCGCGCACGACCTGGGCCACACGCCTTTCGGGCACGCGGGGCAGGATGCGCTGCACCGCTGCATGCAAGCCTGGGGCGGCTTCGAGCACAACCTGCAGAGCCTGCGCGTGGTCGATTGGCTCGAAGAACGCTACCCCGACTACGACGGGCTCAACCTGACGTTCGAGACGCGCGAGGGCATCCTCAAGCACTGCTCGCTAGAGCATGCGCAGCAGCTCGAAGCGCAGGAGCCCGGCGGCGTGGGCGCGCGCTTTTTGCGCCGTGCGCAGCCCAGCCTCGAAGCGCAGCTGTGCAACCTGGCCGACGAGATCGCCTACAACGCACACGACATCGACGACGGGGTGCGCTCGGGCCTGATCACGCTCGCGCAGGTGGCCGAGGTGCCGTTATTCGCGCAGTTCATGGCGCAGGCGCTCGCCGAACACCCGCAGCTGCAGGCGCCCGCGCGCCAGCGGCGTCTGCTCTACGAAGCCACACGCCGCATGCTGAGCGCGCAGGTGTACGACGTGATCGACGCGACGCAGTCCGCGCTGGCCAGCGCAGGAGTGGCGAGCGTGCAAGAAGTGCGCGCCCAGGCCACGCCGCTCGTGCGCTTCAGCGCAGACATGCGCGCGCAGTCGGCGGCGCTCAAGCGCTTTTTGTTCCAAAACCTGTACCGCCACCCGCAAGTCGTCGAAACCACGGGGCGCGCGCAGCGCGTGGTGCAGGGGCTCTTTGCTGCCTATTTGGAGCGCCCCGCAGAGATGAAGCCCGGCTTTGCGCAGCGCGCCCTGCAAGGCGACGCGGCGGCGCGGGCGCGTGCCGTGGCCGACTTCATCGCCGGCATGACAGACCGTTTCGCGCTGCGCGAGCACCGGCGCCTGACCGGGGAGCGCTGGCTTGTGGCGGATTAGGAGTCTGTCGAACTTTGGCATCGCCGGCTGCGCATGCGCGGCGTCGGCGCGACTGCCGCCGCATGTGCACGGTGCAGAATCACGCCATGAACATACCAAGGTCGCAACGCAAACCCCCTGCGCCGCCAACCCAGCGCCGGGGCACCACAGACACAGCCCTCGATGCGTCCGAACTGCGCCCCGGGCAGTCGATCGCGCTGCTGCATGAGCTGCACATCCTCACGCGCGAAGGGCGGCTCAACCAGGACGCGCGGCGCAAGCTCAAGCAGGTCTATCACCTGTTCCACTTCATCGAGCCGCTGCTGCAAGACTGCGCCGAGCACGGCTACGACCCCGTGCACGGCCCCACGCTGGCCGACCATGGCGCGGGCAAGTCGTACCTGGGCTTCATCCTCTATGACCTGTATTTCAAAGAGCTTGGGCGGGGGTGGATTTATGGCATAGAAACGCGCCCCGAACTCGTCGAAAAATCGCGCGCCCTTGCGCAGCGGCTGGGCTTCGAGCGCATGCGCTTTTTGAACCTCTCGGCGGCTGCGTCGGCGCAGGCTGCCGAACTGCCAGAGCGCATCGACATCGTCACGGCGCTGCATGCCTGCGACACCGCCACCGACGACGCGATCGACTTCGGCCTGCAAAAAAAGGCGCGCGCCATGGTGCTCGTGCCCTGCTGCCAGGCCGAGCTGGCCGCCTGCCTGCGCCACGACAAGGCGCTGCACCTGGCGCGCACGCCCTTGGCAGAACTCTGGCGCCACCCGCTGCACACGCGCGAATTCGGCAGCCAGCTCACCAACGTGCTGCGCTGCCTGCGCCTTGAAGCCAGCGGCTACCAGGTCACCGTGACCGAACTCGTAGGCTGGGAGCACAGCCTGAAAAACGAACTCATCATCGCGCGCTACACCGGGCAGAAAAAACGCAGCGCCGCCGAACGCCTGCACGCCATCCTGGCCGAATTCGGGCTCGAGCCGACGCTGGGCGCGCGCTTTCGCATCCCTGATTGACGGCAGCGAAATGGCCCGAAAGGGTGGTGCCGCGTGGCCTCGCGCCGCCCGAAAGCCTCGCCGTCAGCGTCAGTCGTAGTGCACCACGCTGCGGATCGACTTGCCCTCGTGCATGAGCTCGAACGCGTGGTTGATCTCGGTCAGCGGCATGGTGTGGGTGACGAAAGGAGCGAGCCGGATCTTGCCGGCCATCGCGTCCTCGACCATGCCCGGCAACTCTGAGCGGCCCTTGACGCCGCCGAAGGCCGTGCCCATCCACTTGCGGCCGGTCACGAGCTGGAAGGGGCGGGTGCTGATTTCCTGCCCCGCGCCGGCCACGCCGATGATCACGCTCTGACCCCAGCCGCGGTGTGCGCATTCGAGCGCCGCGCGCATCACCTGCACGTTGCCTATGCACTCGAAGCTATGGTCCACGCCCCAGCCGGTCATCTCGACGATGACCTGCTGGATGGGCTTGTCGTAATCCCTGGGGTTGACGAAGTCGGTTGCGCCGAAGGTGCGCGCCAGCTCGAACTTGGCCGGGTTTGCGTCCACCGCGATGATGCGCCCCGCACCCGCGAGCTGCGCCCCGTGGACCACCGCGAGGCCGATGCCGCCCAGGCCGAACACCGCCACGCTGTCGCCGGGCTGCACCTTGGCCGTGTTTTTCACGGCGCCCAGCCCCGTGGTCACGCCGCAGCCCAGCAGGCACACCTGCTCGGGGTTGGCCGCGGGGTTGATCTTGGCAAGCGACACCTCGGCCACTACGGTGTATTCGCTGAACGTGGAGCAGCCCATGTAGTGATAGACGGGCTGGCCGTTGTAGGAAAAGCGCGCCGTGCCGTCGGGCATCAGGCCCTTGCCCTGCGTGGCGCGCACGGCCACGCACAGGTTGGTTTTTCCGCTCTTGCAAAACAGGCACTCGCCGCATTCGGCGGTGTAGAGCGGAATCACGTGGTCGCCCGGCTTGACGCTGGTCACGCCTTCGCCCACCTCGACCACGATGCCCGCGCCCTCGTGGCCCAGCACGGCAGGAAACACGCCTTCAGGATCATCGCCCGAGAGCGTGAAGGCATCGGTGTGGCACACGCCGGTATGGGTGATCTTGACCAGCACCTCGCCCTTGCGGGGCGGGGCGACATCGATCTCTACGATTTGCAGCGGCTTGCCCGCTTCAAAGGCCACGGCGGCACGGGATTTCATGGGCGTTTCTCCTCGGAGGACATGGGGAGGGGCATTGTAATCAGCACCCAAAATAATTGGGGTCAGATTCCAATTTCCGGACGGACTCCGAAGTTCTGATTTAATTGGGGTCAGATTCCAATTTTCGGACACGCCATGGCCCGCCTTCCCCGTCTGACCTTGCCCGGTTACCCGCACCACGTGATCCAGCGCGGCAACAACCGCCAGCGCATTTTTGTCGATCGCAGCGATTTCGAGCACATGCTCGGTTTGCTGGCCGAGAACGCGCAGAAATTCGGCGTCGAGCTCCACGCCTATGTGCTCATGGACAACCACTTTCACCTGCTGGCCACGCCTGCGACCGAGCAGGCGCTGCCGCTGATGATGCAAGCCCTGGGCCGCAGCTACGTGCGCTACTTCAACCGGCGCCACGGTCGCACGGGTACCTTGTGGGAGGGCCGCTACCGCAGCACCATGATCGAGTCGGAACGCTATTTGCTTGCCTGCATGGCGTACATAGACCTGAACCCCGTGCGCGCGGGCATGGCGGCACAGCCAGGTGAGTGGCCCTGGTCAAGTTACGCGCATTACGTGGGCTTGCGCCAGGACAGGCTGGTGACGCCGCACGCCCTCTATTGGGAACTTGGCAACACGCCATTTGCGCGCGAGGCGGCTTATGCCGAACTGGTGCAGGCCGGCATCAGTGCGGCGCAGCAAAGCGCGCTCACGGATGCCACGCTGCGCGGCTGGGCGCTGGGGGAGGGTGATTTTTTGGCCGAGTTGCAAAAAAAATCGCCGCGGCGCGTCGTTCGCTCCAAGGCGGGGCGCCCGGTGCGCATGCACGAGGGTGTGCGTAGAAATGGCTTGAATGGGCCATCTGATGAGCGCTCGTAGCTATTGTTTTGATGTGTCCCCAAATAAATCGAAGATAAAAAAATCGCCAGATAATTGGAATCTGACCCCAATTATTCTTGTTGCCGCGATTGCTGCAATGCACTAATCTTGCAGCCCTTGCTAAAAATTTGAGGAGTGCGCCATGACTTCGGCTGCCGAGGCACTGCATTTGCAACAACAGGGTTTGTATTCATCCGTGCACGAGCACGATGCCTGTGGCGTCGGCTTCGTGGCGCACATCAAGGGCGAGAAGAGCCATGGGCTCGTGACCCAGGCGCTCAAGATTCTGGAAAACCTCGACCATCGCGGCGCCGTGGGCGCGGACAAGCTCATGGGCGACGGCGCGGGCATCTTGATCCAGATCCCCGACGCGCTGTACCGCGAGGAGATGGCCAAGCAGGGTGTGAACCTGCCGCCCGCGGGCGAATACGGCGTGGGCATGGTTTTTCTGCCCAAAGAGCACGCCTCGCGCCTCGCGTGCGAGCAGGAAATGGAGCGCGCCATCAAGGCCGAAGGCCAGGTGCTGCTGGGCTGGCGCGACGTGCCGTTGAACCACGACATGCCCATGTCGCCCACGGTGCGCGCCAAGGAGCCGGTGCTGCGCCAAGTGTTCATAGGGCGCGGCAGCGATGTGATCGTGCAGGATGCGCTCGAGCGCAAGCTCTACGTGATCCGCAAGACCGCGAGCGCGGCCATCCAGGCGCTGGGCCTCAAGCACAGCAAAGAGTATTACGTGCCCAGCATGAGCAGCCGTACCGTGATCTACAAGGGTCTGCTGCTGGCCGATCAGGTGGGCACCTACTACCTTGATTTGCAAGACGAGCGCTGCATCTCGGCGCTGGGCCTGGTGCACCAGCGCTTTTCGACCAACACCTTTCCCGAGTGGCCGCTCGCGCACCCGTACCGTTACGTAGCGCACAACGGCGAGATCAACACCGTCAAGGGCAACTACAACTGGATGAAGGCACGCGAGGGCGTGATGGCTTCGCCCGTGCTCGGCCCCGACCTCAAAAAGCTTTACCCGATCAGCTTTGCGGGCCAGTCCGACACCGCCACCTTTGACAACTGCCTGGAGCTGCTGACCATGGCCGGCTATCCGATCAGCCAGGCCGTGATGATGATGATTCCCGAGCCCTGGGAGCAGCACACGACCATGGACGAGCGCCGGCGCGCCTTTTACGAATACCACGCGGCGATGCTCGAGCCCTGGGACGGCCCGGCTTCCATCGTGTTCACCGACGGGCGCCAGATCGGCGCCACGCTGGACCGCAACGGCCTGCGCCCTTCGCGCTACTGCATCACCGAGGACGACCTGGTCATCATGGCCTCGGAGTCGGGCGTGCTGCCCGTGCCCGAGAACAAAATCGTGCGCAAATGGCGCTTGCAGCCGGGCAAGATGTTCATGATCGACCTCGAGCAGGGCCGCATGATCGACGACGAGGAGCTCAAGGCCAACATCGTCAACACCAAGCCCTACAAGCAGTGGATCGAAAACCTGCGCATCAAGCTCGACAACGTGGGCGGTGGCGTAGCGGCGAAGCCGCCGGTGTCGAATGTCGCGCTGCTTGACCGCCAGCAGGCTTTCGGCTACACGCAGGAAGACCTCAAATTCCTGCTCGCGCCCATGGCGCAAAACGGTGAGGAGGGCGTGGGCTCCATGGGCAACGACAGCCCGCTGCCCGTGCTCTCCGACAAGAACAAGCCGCTCTACAGCTACTTCAAGCAGCTGTTCGCGCAGGTGACAAACCCGCCGATCGACCCGATCCGCGAAGCCATCGTGATGTCGCTCGTGAGCTTCATCGGCCCCAAGCCCAACCTGCTCGACATCAACCAGGTCAACCCGCCCATGCGCCTTGAGGTGAGCCAGCCCGTGCTCGACTTCGCCGGCATGGCCAAGCTGCGCGACATCGAAAAGCACACGCAGGGCAAGTTCAAGAGCCGCGTCATAGACATCAGCTACCCGCTGGCCTGGGGGCGCGAGGGCGTCGAAGCCAAGCTCGCCTCGCTGTGCGCGCAGGCCGTCGATGCGATCCAGGGCGGTGCCAACATCCTCATCATCAGCGACCGCGCCGTGGGTCCCACGCAGGTGGCCATCCCGGCCTTGCTCGCGCTCTCTGCCATCCATCAGCACCTGGTGCGCGAGGGCCTGCGCACCTCGGCGGGTCTGGTGGTGGAAACCGGCTCGGCACGCGAAGTGCACCACTTTGCCGTGCTTGGCGGCTACGGCGCCGAAGCCGTGCACCCCTACCTCGCGCTCGAAACCCTGGCCGAGATGCACAAAGAGCTGCCGGGCGAGCTCTCGGCCGAAAAGGCCATCGCCAACTACATCAAGGCCGTGGGCAAGGGGCTGTCCAAGATCATGTCCAAGATGGGCGTTTCCACCTACATGAGCTACTGCGGCGCGCAGCTCTTCGAGGCCATTGGCATCAACAGCGAAACCATAGACAAATACTTCACAGGGACGGCGAGCCGTGTCGAAGGCATAGGCGTGTTCGAGATCGCCGAAGAAGCCATCCGCATGCACAAGGCCGCCTTCGGCGACGACCCGGTGCTGGCCGACATGCTCGACGCGGGCGGCGAATACGCCTGGCGCGCGCGTGGCGAAGAGCACATGTGGACGCCCGACACCATCGCCAAGCTGCAGCACAGCACGCGCGCGAACAACTTCAACACCTACAAGGAATACGCGCAGCTCGTGAACGACCAGAGCCGGCGCCACATGACGCTGCGTGGCTTGTTCGAGTTCAAGATCGACCCGGCCAAGGCCATCCCCATCGACGAGGTCGAACCCGCGAGCGAGATCGTCAAGCGCTTTGCCACCGGCGCGATGTCGCTGGGCTCGATCAGCACCGAGGCGCACGCCACGCTGGCCATCGCCATGAACCGCATCGGCGGCAAGAGCAACACTGGTGAGGGCGGCGAAGACCCGGCGCGCTACCGCAACGAGCTCAAGGGCATCCCGATCAAGAAGGGCGACACGCTCAAGAGCATCATCGGCGCCGAGAACGTCGAAGTCGATCTGCCGCTGCAGGACGGCGACAGCCTGCGCAGCCGCATCAAGCAGGTGGCCTCGGGGCGCTTCGGCGTCACGGTGGAATACCTCACGAGTGCCGATCAGATTCAGATCAAGATGGCGCAGGGCGCCAAGCCCGGCGAAGGCGGCCAGCTGCCCGGCGGCAAGGTGAGTGACTACATCGGCAAGCTGCGCCACAGCGTGCCCGGTGTGGGCCTGATCTCGCCGCCGCCGCACCACGACATCTATTCGATCGAGGACTTGGCGCAGCTCATCCACGACCTCAAAAACGTCGCCCCGCACGCGAGCATCAGCGTCAAGCTGGTCAGCGAAACCGGCGTGGGCACGATCGCCGCGGGCGTGGCCAAGTGTAAGGCCGACCACGTGGTCATCGCCGGACACGACGGCGGCACGGGCGCCTCGCCCTGGTCTTCGATCAAGCACGCGGGCAGTCCGTGGGAAATCGGCCTGGCCGAGACGCAGCAGACGCTGGTGCTCAACCGCCTGCGCGCACGCATCCGCGTACAGGCCGACGGCCAGATGAAGACCGGGCGCGACGTGGTCATAGGCGCGCTGCTCGGCGCCGACGAGTTCGGCTTTGCCACCGCGCCGCTGGTCGTCGAGGGCTGCATCATGATGCGCAAGTGCCACCTCAACACCTGCCCCGTGGGCGTCGCCACGCAAGACCCGGTGCTGCGCAAAAAGTTCTCGGGCAAGCCCGAGCACGTGGTCAATTACTTTTTCTTCGTCGCTGAAGAAGCACGCCAGATCATGGCGCAGCTCGGCATTCGTACCTTCGACGAACTCGTGGGCCGCACCGACCTGCTCGACATGCGCCAGGGCATTGCGCACTGGAAGGCGCGCGGTTTGGACTTCAGCCGCCTGTTCGCGCAGCCGCCCGTTGATGCCGCGGTGCCGCGCCGCCATTGCGAGGTACAAGACCACAACATCGAGCACACGCTGGATCGCCGCCTCATCGAGCGCAGCCGCCCGGCCATCGACAAAGGCGAGCGCGTGCAGTTCATCGAGGCCGTGCGCAACGTCAACCGCAGCGTGGGTGCAATGCTCTCGGGCGCCGTCACGCGCGTGCACCCCGAGGGCCTGCCCGACGACACCATCCGCATCCAGCTCGAAGGCACGGGCGGGCAATCGTTCGGCGCCTTCCTCACGAACGGCATCACGCTGTACCTGATCGGCGACGCCAACGACTACACGGGCAAGGGCCTCTCGGGCGGGCGCGTGGTCGTGCGCCCGAGCCTGGACTTCCGCGGCGAGGCCACGCGCAACATCATCGTCGGCAACACCGTGCTCTACGGCGCCACGAGCGGCGAGGCTTTCTTCAGCGGTGTCGCGGGTGAGCGCTTTGCCGTACGCCTGTCGGGCGCCACCGCCGTGGTCGAAGGCACGGGCGACCACGGCTGCGAATACATGACCGGCGGCACCGTGGCGGTGCTTGGCAAGACCGGGCGCAACTTTGCGGCCGGCATGAGCGGCGGCGTGGCCTATGTCTATGACGAGGATGGCCAGTTTGCCAGCCGCTGCAACCTGGCCATGGTCACGCTCGAGCGCGTGCTGCCCAGCGAGGAGCAGCTCGCGACCATGCCGCGCGCCATCTGGCACCGCGGCCAGACCGACGAGGCGCAGCTCAAGAAGCTGCTCGAAGAGCACAACCGCTGGACCGGCAGCAAGCGCGCACGCGAACTGCTCGACCAGTGGAGCGTCGCACGCGGCAAGTTCGTCAAGGTCTTCCCGACCGAGTACCGCCGCGCGCTGGCTGAAATTCATGAGCGAAAAGCGTTCGAAGAGACCGCAAAGCAAGCGCAAGCAGCTACTAAAAAGGAAGCGGTGAGCGCCAAGTGACTGCAACCGGCCCGCACGTTCGGGCCGGTTCGCACCCCACCCTCTGCACAAGGACACCAACATGGGAAAAATCACCGGCTTCATGGAATACGAGCGGCTCGAAGAAGGCTACCGCCCCGTTGCCGAGCGCTTGAAGCACTACCGCGAATTCGTCATCGGCCTCAATGAAGAAGAAGCCAAGGTGCAAGGCGCACGCTGCATGGACTGCGGCACACCGTTTTGCAACAGCGGCTGTCCGGTCAACAACATCATCCCGGACTTCAACGACCTGGTCTATCGCGGCCAATGGCAGCGCGCGATCGAGGTGCTGCACAGCACCAACAACTTCCCCGAGTTCACCGGCCGCATCTGCCCCGCGCCTTGCGAGGCTGCGTGCGTGCTCAACATCAACAATGACCCTGTCGGCATCAAGAGCATAGAGCACGCCATCATCGACCGCGCCTGGGCCGAGGGCTGGGTGCAGCCGCAGCCACCCGCGCGCAAGACGGGCAAAAAAGTCGCCGTCGTAGGCTCAGGCCCCGCGGGCCTCGCCGCCGCACAGCAGCTCGCGCGCGCCGGGCACGATGTCACCCTGTTCGAAAAGAACGACCGCGTGGGCGGCCTGCTGCGCTACGGCATCCCCGACTTCAAGCTCGAAAAATCGCACATCGACCGGCGTGTGCAACAAATGCAGGCCGAGGGCGTGCAGGTGCGCACCAGCGTGTTCGTGGGCGCGCCCAAGGACGGGCTGGGCAAGGGCGCCAAAATTCTCAACTGCGCCAAAGAAACGGTGACGCCCGAGCAGTTGCGCCAAGACTTCGACGCCATCTTGCTCACCGGCGGCGCCGAACAGTCGCGCGACCTGCCCGTGCCCGGGCGCGAGCTCGACGGCATCCATTTCGCGATGGAGTTTTTGCCGCAGCAAAACAAGGTCAACGCAGGCGACAAGCTCAAGCACCAGATCCGCGCCGACGGCAAGCACGTGATCGTGATCGGCGGCGGCGACACCGGCAGCGACTGCGTGGGCACCAGCAACCGCCACGGCGCTGCGAGCGTGACGCAGTTCGAGCTCATGCCCATGCCGCCCGAACAAGAAAACAAACCCTTGGTTTGGCCCTACTGGCCGATCAAGCTGCGCACGAGCTCCAGCCACGAAGAAGGCTGCACGCGCGAATTCGCCATCGCCACCAAGGAATTCCTCGGTGAAAAGGGCAAGGTCACGGGCGTCAAGACGGTGCACGTCGAATGGAAAGACGGCAAGATGGTCGAAGTGCCCGGCACCGAAAAGGTCTATCCCGCCGACCTCGTGCTGCTCGCCATGGGCTTTATGGGCCCCGTGTCCACCGTGCTCGACGCCTTCGGTGTGGAAAAAGACGCCCGCGGCAACGCCAAGGCCACGACCGACGAGCAGGGCGGCTACGCGACCAACGTCCCCAAGGTGTTCGCCGCGGGCGACATGCGGCGGGGGCAGAGTTTGGTGGTGTGGGCGATTCGCGAGGGCCGCCAGGCCGCACGTGCCGTTGATGCGTATCTGATGGGTTCGAGCGACTTGCCGCGTTGATGCGGTCGGACTCGGCCCTCGCAAATCGCCCATTCGGGCGTGATGGGAAGTCGCAGGCTCGCCGCCTGCGACGCGCGAGGGCCGCCAGGCCGCCCGCGCCATCGATGCCTATCTGATGGGTTCGAGCGACTTGCCACGTTGATACGGTCGGACTCGGCCCTCGCAAATCGCCCATTCGGGCGTGATGGGAAGTCGCAGGCTCGCCGCCTGCGACGCGCGAGGGCCGCCAGGCCGCACGCGCCATCGATGCCTATCTGATGGGTTCGAGCGACTTGCCACGTTGATACGGTCTGGCTCGGCCCTCGCAAATCGCCCATTCGGGCGTGATGGGAGGTCGCAGGCTGGCCGCCTGCGACGCGCGAGGGCCGCCAGGCGGCACGTGCCGTTGATGCCTATCTGATGGGTTCGAGCGACTTGCCGCGTTGATACGGCCGGGCTCGGCCCCCGCAAATCGCCCATTCGGGCGCTACGCGGCATTGTTTGCGCCGGGTGTCAGCGCGTCCAACTGGATTGGTTTTGGGGCAGTCGGCGATCAGGGTCGTTGACTTCAATGGTGTTCGCGCCTTGAAGCCGGTCTATATACACCATGACGTTGACCCCGCCGTCATGCACTTGGCTCGGAAACAGAATGCCAGTGTGGCCGCGGGCCAGCACGAGATCGCCGAGCACCCAGGTTGGCGGCTCGATGTGTTGCTCCAGCTTCAAGAGTCGCCAATCCTCGCGCCAGTCGTGCCACAGGTCGTCCCACGGATCACCACGGTGAAGTTGGCGCAGATCAACCAAGTCGCGCAACGCCACCGTGTACGAACACATCGTGCAGGGCGGCAGGAACGGCGACGTCTGTTGGTATTCGCGCAGCGCCGTCAATTCGTCCAGCGACAGGTACAAGCTTGCAACCCCAGGCCGATTGAAGCGCCCGCCCTTGCGCGCCGCACCTTCGCCGCTCACGGGCCGGCTGGCCCATTGCGGCGCGTGCGCCCGGAACAGCGGGGTTCCGGGTGGTAGGTCGTGAAGAATCATCCGACGAACCCAGCGCTGACCGACTCCAGGTAGTCGATCGCGTCCTCCGCCCGGCCTTCCTGCACCAATTGCAGCAGGGTCTTGTGGCGGAAGGCGGGGATGGGTTCGTTCTTGATGAGAAAGATGGCTCGCTGCGGGTCTGGCTCCATCGCCGTGGCGGCGGAGAGCACCCGCATCAGATCGCGTAGCACGGATTGCAGCCGTGGCGATTCGGGATGAATGCGCAGTGTGTTGCGATGCACCCCGGCCAGCTCGGCCAGTTCCTGCTGCTGTAGACCGAGAATGCTGGCAATGCGCGAGGCGGAAAACCGCGACGTACCGGGCTCGCGCGCCGATTCGAGAATGTCGGAGAGGATAGCTGTCATGGGGAATTTCTGTGAGATGTGGGCATATTGAACATTTTAAGCACAATCTATGCACAAAATACCCCGCGGCCCTCTTTCTCTACCCCGCGGCCCTCTTTCTCGACAACCCCACAAGCCCTACGGCGGCTGCGCTGCCGCCGGCGCCGGCAAACCCCCTCGCATAGAATTTGCACCCCGAAGCTCATGGGCGCTTGGCGTCCGCTCCAGGTCTATCCTCCATGAACGTTCCGATTGCGTTGACGCAACTGCAGGCGCAGGCTGGCGAGGCCGTTCGCTTGCGTGAAATCCCCTACAACTACACCTCGTTCTCTGATCGCGAGATCGTGATCCGGCTGCTCGGCTCGGCAGCCTGGGGCTTGCTCGATCAGCTGCGCAAGGAACGGCGCACGGGGCGCTCTGCGCGCATGCTCTACGAGGTGCTCGGTGACATCTGGGTGGTGCAGCGCAATCCCTACCTGCAAGACGACCTGATGGACAACCCGGCGCGGCGCAAGCTGCTCGTGGATGCGCTGCGGCACCGCCTGGCCGAGGTCGAAAAGCGCCGCACGCCGGGCGAGGACGCCGAGCGCGACCGTATGGTGGGCGAGCTCGTGCAGGCGGCGGCGCAGGCCGTGGTGCGCTTCGATGCGCAGCTTGCGCAGGCGGTGCAGTTGCGCCGCAAGGTGCTGCGCACGCTGGGGCGCTATACGGCGCGCGACAACATCAAGTTCGACGGGCTCTCGCGCGTGAGCCATGTGACCGACGCGACCGACTGGCGCGTCGAATATCCGTTCGTCGTGCTCACGCCCGACACCGAGGCCGAGATGGCCGCGCTGGTGCAAGGCTGCATAGCGCTGGGCCTGACCATCATTGCGCGTGGCGGCGGCACGGGCTACACCGGCGGCGCGGTGCCGCTCACGCCGCTGAGTGCGGTGATCAACACAGAAAAGCTCGAGGCCATGTCAGGCGTGGAGATGCTGCGCCTGCCGGGGCTGGAGCGCGAGGTGCCCACGGTGTGGACCGAGGCCGGCGTGGTCACGCAGCGCGTGGCCGATCTGGCTGAGCGTGCGGGGCTGGTGTTTGCGGTCGATCCGACCAGCGCCGAGGCTTCGTGCATAGGCGGCAACATCGCGATGAACGCGGGCGGCAAGAAGGCCGTGCTGTGGGGCACGGCGCTCGACAACCTGGTGAGCTGGCGCATGGTGACGCCGCAGGCGCAGTGGCTGGAAGTCACGCGCGTTGGGCACAGCCTGGGCAAGATCCACGACGTGGACGTGGCGTGCTTCGAGCTGCGTTACTTCGCGGCCGACGGCAAGACGCCCGTGCGCACCGAGCAGCTCGAAATTCCCGGCGCGGTGTTCCGCAAGGAGGGGCTGGGCAAGGACGTGACGGACAAGTTCCTCGCGGGCCTGCCGGGCGTGCAGAAAGAAGGCTGCGACGGGCTGATTACGAGTGCACGCTGGGTGCTGCACCGTATGCCGGCGCATACGCGCACGGTGTGCCTGGAGTTTTTTGGCCATGCGCACGACGCCGTGCCCAGCATCGTCGAGATCAAGGACTTCATGTTCGCCGAGCAAAAGCGCTCGGGCGTGGTGCTCGCGGGGCTGGAGCACCTCGACGACCGGTATCTGAAGGCCGTGGGCTACGCCACCAAGAGCAAGAAGCACGGCGGGCGGCTGCCCAAGATGGTGCTGTTCGGCGACATCGCAGGTGACGACCCGGACGCCGTGGCGCGCGCCACCAGCGAGGTCGTGCGCATCGCCAATTCGCGCGCGGGCGAGGGCTTTGTCGCCGTAAGCCCCGAGGCGCGCAAGAAGTTCTGGCTCGACCGCAAGCGCACGGCCGCGATCAGCCGCCACACCAACGCCTTCAAGATCAACGAAGACGTGGTGATTCCGCTGCCGCGTATGGCCGAATACACCGACGGCATAGAGCGCATCAATATCGAGCTGTCGCTGCGCAACAAGATCAAGCTGTGCGACGCGCTCGAAGCCTTTTTTGCGCGCGGCGACCTGCCGTTGGGCCGCAGCGACGAGGCGGGCGAGATTCCGCCCGCCGAGCTGCTCGAAGACCGCGTGGCGCAGGCGCTCGCGCTGATCGCCGAGGTGCGCGCGCAGTGGCAGCAGTGGCTGCGCGACATCGATACCTTGTTTGCGCAGCTGCAAGACCACAGCCTGCGCGCGAGCTGGAAAAAGCAGCTGCGCGCACCGCTGCGGGCGATTTTCACGGGTGCAGCGTTCCAGCCCATCCTCGACGAAGTCGAGGCCATTCACAGTCGCGTGCTCAAGGGCCGCGTGTGGGTGGCGTTGCACATGCACGCGGGCGATGGCAACGTGCACACCAACATCCCCGTGAACAGCGACGACTACGAGATGCTGCAGACCGCGCACGAGGCCGTTGCGCGCATCATGCGGCTTGCGCGCAGCCTGGGCGGTGTGATCTCGGGTGAGCATGGCATAGGCATCACCAAGATCGAGTTCCTGACCGACGAGGAGCTGCGCCCGTTTGCCGAATACAAGCGAAAGGTCGATCCGCAAGGGCATTTCAACCGCGGCAAGCTGCTTCGTAATCAGGAGCTGCTAGCGCAGGATGGACGGGCGCTATATGCCAATTTTGCTCAGAATTCTGCGCAAAATCCGGCGCCCGCCGAGGTGCTGCATTCCGACCTGACCAACGCCTACACGCCGAGCTTCGGCCTCATGGGCTACGAGTCGCTGATCATGCAGCAAAGCGACATCGGCGCGATCGCCGACAGCGTCAAGGACTGCCTGCGCTGCGGCAAGTGCAAGCCCGTGTGCTCCACGCACGTGCCGCGCGCCAATCTGCTCTACAGCCCGCGCAACAAAATCCTTGCAACCTCGCTGCTGATCGAAGCCTTTTTGTACGAGGAGCAGACGCGCCGCGGCATTTCGATCAAGCACTGGCAGGAGTTCGAGGACGTGGCCGACCATTGCACCGTATGCCACAAGTGCCTCGCGCCGTGTCCGGTGAAGATCGACTTCGGCGACGTCACCATGAACATGCGCAACCTGCTGCGCAAAATGGGACAAAAAAGCTGGCGCCCCGGCAATGCGCTGGCCATGGCCATGCTCAACGCCACCAACCCCGACACCATCAAGCTGCTGCGCGGCGCCATGGTGAACTGGGGCTTCAAGGCGCAGCGCCTGGCCGTCGATGCGCTGCGCAGCCTGGGGCGCAAGCAGACCGCGCGCCCGCCCGCCACCGTGGGCACGGCGCCGCTGCGCGAGCAGGTGATCCATTTCGTGAACAAGAAGCTGCCCGGCAACCTGCCCACGAGGACGGCGCGCGCGCTGCTCGACATCGAGGACAAGAACTACGTCCCCATCATTCGCGACCCGGCTGCCACCACGGCGGATACCGAGGCGGTGTTTTACTTCCCCGGCTGCGGCTCCGAACGCCTGTTCAGCCAGGTGGGCCTGGCCACGCAGGCCATGCTGTGGCACGCAGGCGTGCAGACCGTGCTGCCGCCCGGCTACCTGTGCTGCGGCTATCCGCAGCGCGGCAGCGGCCAGTTCGACCGCGCCGAGAAGATGATCACCGACAACCGCGTGCTGTTCCACCGCGTAGCCAACACGCTCAACTACCTTGACATCAAAACCGTGGTGGTGAGCTGCGGCACCTGCTACGACCAGCTGCAGGGTTACCAGTTCGACATGATCTTCCCCGGCTGCCGCATCATCGACATCCACGAGTTCCTGCTCGAAAAAGGCATCACCCTGCCGGGCGGCAACGCCTACCTCTACCACGAGCCCTGCCACAACCCGATGAAGCTGCAGGATTCGCTCAAGACCGTCAAGTCGCTGCTTGGCGAACAGGTGCTCAAGAGCGAGCGCTGCTGCGGCGAATCGGGCACGCTGGGCGTGACGCGCCCCGACGTGGCCACACAGGTGCGCTTTCGCAAACAGGAAGAAATTCAAAAAGGCGAAGCTCAGTTGCGTGCGCGCATGCAGGAGTCGGGCGCCGGCGCCGGCGCCGTGACCCAGAGCGGCAACCTCAAAATCCTCACGAGCTGCCCGAGCTGCCTGCAGGGCCTGAGCCGCTACCAGGACGATCTGCAAAACGGCCTGCTCGAGGCGGACTACATCGTGATCGAGATGGCGCGCGCCATCCTCGGCGAAAACTGGCTGCCCGAGTACGTGGAGCGCGCGAACCAGGGCGGGATCGAGCGGGTGCTGGTATGAGCAGCCATGCTGCGTCCGATGCCGCCCGCGCGGCCTGCGGCTTGTGCACAGAGGAGGGCGGTGCGCTTGTCTGGCGCGGCGCGCAGCTACGCGTGATCCGCGCCGACGAACCGGGCTTTCCGGCCTTTTACCGTGTGGTCTGGAATGCGCACGTGGCCGAGTTCACCGACCTCCAGCCCCCGCAGCGCGCGCACTGCATGCAGGCCGTGGCCCTGGTCGAGGAAGCCTTGCGCGCGCACCTTGCGCCCACCAAGATCAACCTGGCCGCGCTCGGCAACCAGGTGCCGCACCTGCACTGGCACGTGATCGCGCGCTTCGCCTGGGACAGCCACTTCCCTGGCCCCGTCTGGGCGCAGCCGCTGCGTGCGCGTGCGCCCGAGCACGAGGCCGCGCTGCTGGCACGGCGCGCGGCGCTCGAGCAGGACATGGCGGCGCGGCTGGCGCAGTGCCTAGCCTGACGTGCCGGGCGCCGCATTGGTTTTGCGCGGAATTTCCTGCGCTGCCCATCCGCATCGAAATCAATAGCTGCCAGCGCTTGCCACTCGCGCTCTATGGCCCCTTTTTGCAACGAATTGTCGCTATGTCCGGTGCCGGTGCAGGGTTGTCTCTGTACGCGGCGCGGCAGAGCGCCTAACATGCCCGTCCCATGAGCACTACCCATTTTGGATTCGAATCGGTCGAGGAGCAGGAAAAGGCGCGCCGCGTGCGTGGCGTGTTCGACGCGGTCGCGCCGCGCTACGACCTCATGAACGACCTCATGTCCGTGGGCCTGCACCGCGCCTGGAAGGCCTACACCGTGATGGTGGCCAACCCGCGCCCCGGCCAGCAGGTGCTGGACATCGCGGGTGGCACGGGCGACCTGGCGCTGGCGTTCGCCAAAAAAGTGGGGCCCACGGGCCGCGTGGTGCACACCGACATCAACGAAGCCATGCTGCGCACCGGGCGCGACCGCCTGCTCGACGCCGGCGTGGTGCTGCCCACGCTGGTCTGCGATGCCGAGCAGTTGCCCTTTGCCGACGCGCAGTTCGATTGCGTGAGTGTTGCCTTCGGCCTGCGCAACATGACGCACAAGGAGCGCGCCCTGGCCGAGATGTGCCGCGTGCTCAAGCCGCGCGGCAAGCTGCTGGTGCTGGAGTTTTCCAAGGTGGCGCAACCGCTCGAAAAGCTCTACGACTGGTATTCGTTCCAGGTGCTGCCGCGCCTGGGCAAGTGGGTGGCGGGCGACGAGGCCAGCTACCGCTATCTGGCCGAATCGATCCGCATGCACCCGGGGCAAGAGGAGCTCAAAGCCCTGATGCAACAAAATGGCTTTGGCCATGTGGACTATCACAACCTCACGGGCGGCATCGTGGCCTTGCATGTTGGAATCAAGTGCTGAGAGGCTGAACCATTTTTACGACTGCCGCAACGACGCAACCGATGGAGACGATGAACATGAAACTCTGGTCCTGGATTCTGGTGCTGGCCCTGGCTGCCGCACATGCCAACGCCGACGCCGCACGCCTGGGTGGCGGGCGTTCGGCGGGCAAACAGTCGAGCAATGTCACGCAGCGCTACGCCGCGCCGCAAAGCCCCGGCCAAGCTGCGCCCGCCAAGCCTGCAGCGGCGCCCAACGCTGCGCCGAACACCGCCCCGACTCCGGCCGCCGCTCCCAAGAGGCCCTGGGGCGCGATGCTCGGCGGCCTCGCAGCGGGCCTGGGCCTTGCCTGGCTCGCGCACTCGCTCGGGCTCGGGGCCGAGATGGGGCAATTTCTGTTGATCGCGCTGCTCGTGCTCGTGGCCTTCGCGGTGCTGCGCATGTTCATGCGCCCGCGCCCGGCCGGCAACCCCTCGCGCTGGGCCTTGCAGGGTGCGGGCTCGCCCGCGGCTGCGCAAGCGCCGGCGCAATACAACCCCGCCAAGGTCGGCAACGATGCCTCGGCGCGCCCCTGGGAGCGCAGCGGCACGGCTTTCGAGGCGGCGAATGCGCCCCAAGCTGCGCAAAATTCGGGCGTGGTCATAGGCTCGGCGCTTTCCGGTTCACAGAACTGGGGCGTTCCTGAGGGCTTCGACGTCGCGGGCTTTCTGGCCGCGGCCAAGCGCAATTTCACCACCTTGCAGGCCGCGTGGGATCGCGCCGACATTGCCACGCTGCGCTCCATGATGACCGACGAAATGCTCGCCGAAATCCGCGCCCAGCTCGCCGAACGCGAGGCACATCGCAACAGCCAATCCAGCCAGCCCAACCAGACCGACGTGCTCATGCTCGAGGCGCAGTTGCTGGGCATCGAAGACTTGGGTGACGGCTACATGGCCAGCGTGGAGTTCTCGGGCATGATCCGCGAGGAGCCCTCGGCCGGCCCCAGCCCGTTCCGCGAAGTCTGGAACATGACCAAGCCCAAGTCGGGCACTACCGGCTGGCTGGTCGCGGGAGTGCAGGCGCTGCAGTGATTCTTGCCGCTATGCGCCTGCTGTAGCGCTTGTGCGCGGCGGCGCAGCCATAATCGCCAGCCATGGCAATACCTTCTCCATCTTCTGTGCTCGATGGTTTGTTCGAGCGTTTCGCCGCCGGCCCACAGGCGCCGCAGTGGTTCGTGCATGAGGTGCAGCACCGCGTGGTGCTGCTGCTCAACCACGTGCTCATGCAGGAGCCCGAGGCCATGGAGCGCCTCGTGCGCCAGCGCGGGCGCGTGGCGCAGCTGCGCTGGCGTGCGTATGTGCTCGCGCTCGGCGTCACGCCCGCAGGGCTGCTCGACCTCGCACCCGCGCAGGCCGAGCCCGATTTGCACCTGGAAATCACCGAGCCCTCGCCGCTCGTGCTCGCGCAGACGGCGCTGCGCGGCGACAAGCCGCCGCTGCGCATAGAGGGTGACGTGCAGCTCGCGGCGGAGATCAACTGGCTCGTCGATCACGTGCGCTGGGACCTCGAAGAAGACCTCGCACGCTTCATCGGCGACGCGCCCGCGCATGTCGTGGGCGATGTCGCGCGCCGCGCGGCGCAGGCGCTGCGCCAGTTTGCCGCGGCGCGCAGCGCGCCGGCGGCCGTTTCTTCGCCCACCAACCCATGAAACACTGGGCGCGCGGCGCGACCATCGTCTGGGTGGTATGGCGCCATGGCCTCGACCAGCTGTTGCTCGATGGTCTGCAAAAGCCCTGGTTGCGCGGGCTCGCGCGGGCGTTGACGCTGGGGCGGCAGCTGGACAGGCCGCGCGGCCAGCGCCTGCGCGAAGCGCTCGAACAGCTGGGGCCGATCTTCGTCAAGTTCGGCCAGGTGCTCTCGACGCGGCGCGACCTGCTGCCGCCCGACATCGCCGACGAGCTCGCGCTCTTGCAGGATCGCGTACCGCCGTTCGACGCCGACGTCGCCGTGGCGACCATAGAGCGCGCGTTCCGCCGCCCCATCGCCGAGGTGTTTGAGCAGTTCGAGCGCGTTCCCGTGGCCAGCGCCTCGATCGCGCAGGTGCACTTTGCCACGTTGCGCGACCGCACCGGCCAGCAGCGCGAGGTGGCTGTGAAGGTGCTGCGTCCCGGCATGCTGCCGGTGATCGAAAAAGACCTGAGCCTCATGCGCATGATGGCTGGCTGGGTCGAGCGCCTGTCGGCCGACGGCCGGCGCCTCAAGCCGCGCGAGGTGGTGGCCGAGTTCGACAACTACCTGCACGACGAGCTCGACCTCGTGCGCGAGGCCGCCAACGCCGCGCAGCTGCGGCGCAACATGGCCGGGCTCGATTTGGTGCTGATCCCCGAGATTGTCTGGGACTACTGCCACCCCGAGGTGATGGTGATGCAGCGCATGCATGGCGTGCCCATCAGCCAGGTCGAACGCCTGCGCGCGGCGGGCGTGGACATCCCCAAATTGGCGCGCGACGGCGTGACGATTTTCTTCACGCAGGTGTTTCGCGACGGCTTTTTTCACGCCGACATGCACCCCGGCAACATCCAGGTCAGCCTCGATCCGGCGAGCTTTGGGCGCTACATCTCGCTCGACTTCGGCATCGTCGGCACGCTCACCGAATTCGACAAGGAATACCTCGCGCAGAACTTCACAGCCTTTTTCCGGCGCGACTACAAGCGCGTGGCCGAGCTGCACATCGAAAGCGGCTGGGTGCCGCCCGAGACGCGCGTGAACGAGCTCGAGGCGGCGATCCGCACCGTGTGCGAGCCGTATTTCGACCGCCCGCTCAAGGAAATCTCGCTCGGCATGGTGCTGATGCGCCTGTTTCAGACCTCGCGGCGCTTCAACGTCGAAATCCAGCCGCAGCTCGTGCTGCTGCAAAAAACCCTGCTCAACATCGAGGGCCTGGGGCGCCAGCTTGACCCCGACCTCGACTTGTGGAGCACGGCCAAGCCTTTCCTCGAAAAATGGATGCTCGAGCAAATGGGCCCGCAGCGCCTGTGGCGCGAGCTGCGCGCGCAAGCGCCGCACTACGCGCAGCTGCTGCCCGAGCTGCCGCTGCTGCTGCACCAATACTTGCGCCAGCGCCGCACCGAGCCGACGCCCTTGGTGCGCGAACTGCTCGAAGCGCAAAAGCGCACGAACCGCCTGCTGCAAAGCCTGATCTACGGCGGGCTCGGTTTCGTGCTGGGGCTGCTGCTGATGCAGTGGCTGGTGCGGATGCGCCTGTTTTGAGCCGCGTGCGGCGGCTGGCATCGCACGGATATTGCAAAAAGCACCCCTGCCTATAATTGGGAGTTTTGCATTCCACTTCCTCCAACAACGCTATGCCTATCTACGCCTACAAATGCGGCACTTGTGGCCATACCAAGGACGTGCTGCAAAAAATCTCCGATGCGCCGCTCACCGTGTGCCCGGAATGCGGCGCGGCTACTCTCACCAAGCAGGTGACGGCGGCGGGCTTTCAGCTCAAGGGCTCGGGCTGGTACGCGACCGACTTCCGTGACAGCGGCAAGGGCGCGGGCAAATCTGCGCCGGCGAGCGAACCCGCGGCAGAGGGCGCGGCCTGCGCGACTGCCGAGTCTGGCAAAGACGGTGCTTCTGCCGGGGCAGCCTGCGCAGGCTGCACTGCACCCGCCGCTGCCGCGCCGCAAGCCTGAAGACCCGCGCATGGCTGCCTTGCGCAAATGGTTTTTGACCGGCCTGCTGGTCATCGTGCCGGCCGCGATTACGCTGGCCGTGCTGCACTGGATCGTAGGCACGCTCGACCAGACCTTGCTGATCCTGCCCGAGACCTGGCAGCCCGACCGGCTGATCGGTCTGCACATTCCGGGCTTCGGTGTGCTGCTCACGCTGCTGATTCTGCTGCTCGTCGGCGCCGCGACGAGCAATTTCGCCGGGCGCAAGCTGGTGCAATGGGGCGACGCCATCGTGAGCCGCATCCCCGTCGTGCGCTCCATCTATTCGAGCGTCAAGCAGGTGTCGGACACGGTGTTTTCCGAAAGCGGCAACGCCTTTCGCACCGCGGCGCTGGTGCAGTGGCCGCGCGAAGGCGTGTGGACGCTGGCTTTCATCACCGGTGCGCCCAGCGGCGAGGTGGCGGCCTATCTGCGTGACGAGTATGTGAGCGTTTATGTGCCCACCACGCCCAACCCCACGGGCGGCTACTTCGTGATGGTGCGCAAGAGCGAGTGCATCGAGCTCGACATGAGCATAGACGTGGCGCTCAAATACATCATCTCCATGGGCGTGGTCGCGCCGCCGACCGATCCTGCGCTCGAAGCGCCCCACTGATCCGTTTTCCTTTTCCCGATGTCTTTAATGCGCCCGCTGCGGCGCCGGAAGTTTTGTCATGGCCATGCGTTCCCATTATTGCGGTCTCGTGACCGAAGCCCTGCTGGGCCAAACTGTCACCCTGTGCGGCTGGGTGAACCGCCGCCGTGACCATGGCGGCGTGATCTTCATCGACCTGCGCGACCGCGAAGGCACGGTGCAGGTGGTATGCGACCCCGATCGCCCCGAGATGTTCCACACGGCCGAGGAAGTGCGCAACGAGTATTGCGTGCAAATCACGGGCCTGGTGCGCGCGCGCCCGGCCGGCACCACGAACGACAAGCTCAAGAGCGGCCAGATCGAGGTGCTGTGCCACGAGCTCAAAGTGCTCAACCCCTCGGTCACGCCGCCGTTCCAGCTCGACGAGGAAAACCTCTCCGAGACCACGCGCCTCACGCACCGCGTGCTCGACCTGCGCCGCCCCTACATGCAGCACAACCTGATGCTGCGCTACCGCGTCGCGATGGAGGTGCGCAAGTTCCTCGACGCGAACGGCTTCGTGGACATCGAAACGCCCATGCTGACCAAGAGCACGCCCGAAGGCGCGCGCGACTACCTCGTGCCCAGCCGCGTGCATCCGGGCATGTTCTTCGCGCTGCCGCAGTCGCCGCAGCTCTTCAAGCAGTTGCTGATGGTCGCGGGTTTTGACCGTTATTACCAGATCACCAAGTGCTTTCGCGACGAAGACCTGCGCGCCGACCGCCAGCCTGAATTCACGCAGATCGACATCGAGACCTCGTTCATGGACGAGCAGGACATCCGCGCGCTGTTCGAGCACATGGTGCGCAGCGTGTTCCAGAACACATTGGGCGTCGATCTGGGGAGCTTCCCGGTCATGAGCTACCAGGAGGCGGCGCGGCGCTTTGGCTCGGACAAGCCCGATCTGCGCGTGTTGCTCGAGTTCACCGAACTCACCGACGTGATGAAAGAAGTCGATTTCAAGGTCTTCAGCGCCGCGGCGAACATGGCCGGCGGCCGCGTGGTGGCCCTGCGCGTTCCTGGCGGCGCCGAGATCAGCCGCAGCGAGATCGACGGCTACACCGAGTTCGTCAAAATCTACGGCGCCAAGGGCTTGGCCTGGATCAAGGTCAACGAGCTTGCCAAGGGGCGCGAGGGCCTGCAGTCGCCCATCGTCAAGAACCTGCACGATGCGGCGCTCGATGCCATCCTTGCGCGCAGTGGGGCGCAGGACGGCGACCTGATTTTCTTCGGCGCCGACAAGGAAAAGGTGGTCAACGACGCCATCGGTGCGCTGCGCATCAAGATCGGCCACAGCGAGTTCGGCAAGAAGAACGGCCTGTTCGAAGACCGCTGGGCGCCGCTGTGGGTGGTGGACTTTCCGATGTTCGAATTCGACGAGGACGAGCAGCGCTGGAACGCCGTGCACCACCCGTTCACGGCGCCCAAGGACGGGCACGAGGACTGGATGGTAAGCGCGCCCGAAAAATGCCTCTCCAAGGCCTACGACATGGTGCTCAACGGTTGGGAGCTCGGCGGCGGTTCGGTGCGTATCCACCGCGCCGACGTGCAGCAAAAGGTGTTCGATGCGCTCAAAATTTCGCCAGCAGAGGCGCAGCTCAAGTTCGGCTTCCTGCTCGACGCGCTGCAGTACGGCGCGCCGCCGCACGGTGGCCTGGCCTTCGGTCTCGACCGCATGATCACGCTGATGACCGGCGCCGAGTCGATCCGCGACGTGATCGCCTTCCCCAAGACCCAGCGCGCCCAGTGTCTGCTGACCCACGCACCGTCGCCCGTCGATGAAAAGCAGCTGCGCGAGCTGCATATCCGCTTGCGCAACGTCGAGGCGCCCAAGGCGGCTTGAGCGCCTCGCGCGGCTGCTGCATGGGTAATTCGGAGCGAATGGCTAAAATGGCCATTCACCCGCAGGAGATCACCATGCACGTCACCGCCACCGAAGCCAAGAACCGGTTTGGCCAGATTTGCGCCCAGGCCAAGCGCGCGCCGGTGTTCGTGGAAAAGGGCGGGCGCGTCGATTCGGTCATTCTCTCGGTCGAGCAGTTCGAAGCGCTCAGGGCAGCGGCGCCGCCCAAATCTTTGGCGCAGCGGCGCCAGGAGTTCAACGAAACTTATAAAGAGTGGATTGCCGCGCAGAACCGGCATTTCGAGGAGCATGGGCTCTGGTGCGAGGGCTTCGTCGCCTGGCAAGACCAGGCCTGAGTCCGGGCTTGAGCATGGCGCAGTTCGATGTCTATGTGAATCCCAATCCGGCCTCGCGCCCGTCGGTGCCTTTCGTGCTGGATGTGCAAAGCGGCTTGATCGACAGCCTGCCGACGCGCTTGGTGATGCCTTTGTCGCGTGTGGGTGCTGGGCTGGCAAAGTTGCCGACCAATCTGTGCCCAGTGCTCGAAGTCGAGGGTGAAGCCTTGATTTTGATGCCGCATCTGGCGGCGCCTGTCTCGGCACGACTGCTGCGCAATCCCGTGGTTTCGCTGCCGCACAGCGCCAGTGCGGTAAGCGCCGCAATGGATGCCGTACTCAGTGGTGTCTGAACCCCGCGCCTACAAAATCCCGGAGTCCGTGCTCGTGGTCATCCACACGCCGGCGCTCGAGGTGCTCTTGCTGCGGCGTGCCGACGCCGAGCTGTTCTGGCAGTCGGTCACGGGCAGCAAAGACCATCCGCACGAGAGCTTTTACGACACTGCCGTGCGCGAGGTGCGCGAGGAAACGGGCATCGATGCGCTCGCGCCCGGCTGTGTGCTGCGCGACTGGCAGCTCGAGAATGTCTATGCGATCTATCCGCAATGGCAGCACCGCTATGCGCCCGGCGTGTGGCGCAACACCGAGCACCTCTTCAGCCTGCAGGTGCCCGAAGGCACGCCTGTGGTATTGAATCCGCGTGAGCACACCGCATTTGCATGGTTGCCCTGGCGCGAGGCCGCCGAGCGCTGCTTTTCGCCGTCGAACGCCGAAGCGATCCTGATGCTTCCGCGCTTTGTCGGCCAGTCGTCGTGATTGCTATATGTTGCATAGTAAAAATACCGTCGCCGAATCGCCATCAAGCGCTCATTCAACAAGCGCAAGCAGCTCATTTTTTGATAGATAAATTCCAAAATTACGGGCAGCGATGCACAAACACAGCCACGACAGCGACCGCATTCTGCGCGTCGCCACCTACAACATCCACAAGGGCGTGCAGGGCTTGGGGCCGGCGCGACGGCTCGAAATCCACAACCTCGGGCAGGCGGTGCAGCAACTCGACGCCGACCTCGTCTTTTTGCAGGAAGTGCGCAAGCTGCATCGGCGCTATGCGCAGCATTTTCCACACTGGCCCGAACTGCCGCAGGCCGATTTTCTCGCGCCCGAGGGCTACCACGCGGTGTACCGCACCAACGCCATCACGCGCCACGGCGAGCATGGCAACGCGCTGCTTTCGCGCTGGCCCGTGCTGGGGCACCAGCACCAGGACATTTCCGACCACAGGTTCGAGCAGCGCGGGCTTTTGCACGTCGAGGTGCACGCGCATGGGCGTCGCCTGCACGCCATCGTGGTGCACCTGGGGTTGATTCCGGGCAGCCGCATCCGCCAGACGCAGCAACTACAGGAATTCATCGCGCGCGAGGTGCCCGCGGGCGATCCGCTGGTGGTGGCGGGGGACTTCAACGACTGGGGCGTGCAGACCAGGCACATGCTCGCGGAGTTCGGCCTCACCGAGCTCGACGCGCCGCGCGCCTACACCTACCCCGCGCGCCTGCCGCTGGTGCAGCTCGACCACATCTACGCGCGCGGCCTGCAGCCGCTGGGTCTGCTGGTGCCGCGCGGGCGCCTCTGGTGGCGCATGTCCGACCACCTGCCGCTGATCGCCGAATTCCGGCTCGATCCGCCCTGAGCAGCCATGGCGCCCACGGCCACTTTTGCAAAAGACCATCACTTGCGTCTGCTGCAAGGTGCGCAAGAGCTGTTTCCGGCGCTGGTGCGGGCGATGGACGCGGCGCTGTCGGACATCCAGCTCGAAACCTACATCTTCGACTTCACGGGCGGCGCAGTCGCGGTGGCCGAGGCGCTCGAGCGCGCGGCGCGCCGCGGCGTGCGCACGCATGTGGTGGTCGATGGCGTAGGCACGGGCCGCCCGCCGCGCGATTGGGCGCGGCGCTTCAAAGAGGCGGGCGTGCAGTGGCGCGTCTATGCGCCGCCGGGGCGCTTGGGCCTGCTCTCGCCGCGCCATTGGCGGCGCCTGCACCGCAAGCTCTGTGTGGTCGATGGCTGGCTGCTGTTTTGTGGCGGCATCAACATCCTCGACGATTTTCATGACCCCAACCACGGGCCGCTCGCTGCGCCGCGGCTGGATTTCGCCGTGGAGGTCGCGGGCAGCTTAGTCGCGCAGGCGAGCGAGGCGATGGAGCAGCTCTGGTGGCGCCTCGAAGCGGTGCGCGACCTGCGCCGACGCGACCTGCCCGAGGCTGTGCGCGCGCTGCGTGCGGCCAGCGCGGCGCGGCATGCGGCGCGCTTGCACCAGCGCGGCGCCACGGGCGTGCGCGCCGCGCTGGTGCTGCGCGACAACCTGCGCCACCGCCGGCGCATCGAACAACACTACCTGCGCGCGATCGCCATGGCGCGGCAGGAGATCGTCATCGCCAACGCCTACTTCATCCCGGGCCGCAAGCTGCGCCGTGCGCTCGTGCTCGCCGCGGGGCGCGGAGTGCGCGTGCGTCTGCTGCTGCAGGGGCGCTACGAATACTTCATGCAGTACCACGCGGCCAAGCCTGTCTATGGCGTGCTGCTCGAAGCCGGCGTCGAAATCCATGAATATGCACCGAGCTTTTTGCACGCCAAGGTGGCCGTGATCGACGCGCTGGGCGACAAACCCTGGGCCACGGTGGGTTCGTCCAACCTCGAACCCTTGAGCCTGCTGCTCGCGCGCGAGGCCAATGTGGTGGTGGAGGACGGTACGTTTGCGAGCGATTTGCGCGCGCGCCTCGTGCATGCCATGGAGCACGCCGGGCAGCAGGTCGATCCTGCGCGCTACCTGCAAAGGCCCTTGCGCGAGCGCGTGCTCGACTGGCTCGCCTACGGCCTGATGCGCCTTGCCTTGTGGGTGACGGGCAAGCGCTATTGACGTTGCTTGCTATTTATTGAGTAGCTGTTTGTGCCCACTAGGTATGCGTGAGAGCCGAAAAACCTTTGTAATCAGGGGGTTGCGATCACTGTTAACATCCCTGCCATGCTCAGACCCCTCGCCGCCACCATGACATCGCCGCCGCCAACCGAAGACGAAGGTACGCCTGTTTCTGTCAAGATCCGCGAGCGCCTCCTTGCAGCGCGCAAGCGTTTCCATGCCAACGACAACATCGCCGAATTCATCGAACCCGGCGAGCTCGAAAAACTGCTCGATGAAGTCGAACTCAAGATGCAGGGTGTGCTAGACAGCCTGGTCATAGACACCGACGGCGATCACAACACGCGCGATACCGCGCGCCGCGTCGCCAAAATGTACCTCAATGAGGTGTTCAAGGGCCGCTACGCGTCGCAACCAGCGCTCACCGAATTTCCCAACGCCGAGCACCTCAACGAGCTCATGATCGTCGGCCCGCTCACCGTGCGCAGCGCTTGCAGCCACCACCTGTGCCCGGTGATCGGCAAAATCTGGATCGGCATCCTGCCCAACGAGCACACCAACGTCATCGGCCTGTCGAAATACGCGCGTTTGGTCGATTGGGTCATGGGCCGCCCGCAGATCCAGGAAGAAGCCGTGGTGCAGCTTGCCGACCTCATCATCGAAAAAACCCAGCCCGACGGCTTGGCCATCGTCATGGAGGCGAGCCACTTTTGCATGTCCTGGCGCGGCGTGCGCGAGACGGACAGCAAGATGCTCAACTCCGTCATGCGCGGCGTGTTCCTCAAAGATGCGAACCTGCGCCGTGAGTTTCTCTCGCTCATCCCTGGCAGGAGCTGAACATGCTGGTGCGCCTGGTGTACGCGAGCCGCGCGGTCGATCCTTCCCCCGATGCCATCGAGGCGATCCTGGCCGAATCGCGCAGCCACAACCCCGCGAGCGGCATCACGGGCATCCTGTGCTATGGCGGCGGCATTTTCTTGCAGGCCATAGAGGGCGGCCGATCTGCGGTCAACAAGCTCTACAGCCACATCCTGCACGATGCGCGCCACCGCCAGATCGAGCTGCTGGCTTACGAAGAAATCTGCGAGCGGCGCTTCGGCGGCTGGACCATGGGGCAGGCCAACCTTGCCAAGATCAACCATTCCATCCTGCTCAAATACTCCGAAAAGCCCGAGCTCGATCCCTACGCAATGTCGGGCAAGGTGGCGCTCGCACTGCTCGAGGAGCTCATGGCCACGGCGTCCATCATCGGGCGCGCCTGAAAGGCTGCGGGCCAGCGTTTCTCCGCGTTTTCTTTTCTCGCCTTCTATGCCCAGCCTGCATACCTTGAGCACGTTTTTCGGCTTGGCCGTGCTGCTTGCACTCACGCCCGGCCCCGACAACCTGTTCGTGCTGCTGCAGTCCGCGCAACGCGGCTGGCGCGCAGGCATGGCCGTGGTGCTGGGCTTGTGCCTGGGGCTGGTGGTGCACACGGCGGCCGTGGCGCTCGGGCTGGCGGCGCTGTTCGCGGCCTCGCCCACTGCCTTCACAGTGCTCAAATTCTGCGGTGCGGCCTACCTCGCCTGGCTCGCCTGGCAGGCGCTGCGCGCACCCGCGGGCGCGGGGCAGGATGAAGGGCAGCAGGATGAAGGGCAGGATGCGGCCGAGGCTGGCAGTGCAGGCGATGCGGCGCGCGGCGAGCAAGAGCAGACCGCCGCGGCGCAAGCCGTGCCGGCCGTCGCGCCTGGCCTCCTGCGCATGGTCGGGCGCGGCATGCTCATGAATCTCACCAACCCCAAGGTGCTGATTTTCTTCCTGGCCTTTTTGCCGCAGTTCACCGATCCGGCGCGCGGCAGCGTGGCCGCGCAGACCATGGTGCTGGGGCTGGCGTTCATGCTTGCGACCTTGCTCGTGTTCGGCGCCATCGCTTGCTTTTCAGGCGCGTTCGGCGCCTTGCTGCAGCGTTCGGCACGCGCGCGCACGGCGCTCAACCGCGTCGCGGGGCTGGTGTTTCTGGGGCTCGCCGTGCGGCTGGCCAGCAGTTGAGTCTCTGAGCGAGGACGAGCATGGCGCTGATGATCACGCACGAGTGCATCAACTGCGACGTCTGCGAGCCCGAGTGCCCGAACGAGGCGATCTCGCTCGGGCCCGAGGTCTATGTGATCGACCCGGCACGCTGCACCGAATGCGTGGGCCACTTCGACGAGCCGCAATGCGCGCTGCTGTGCCCCGTCTCCTGCATTCCCGTGGACCCCGCGCACGTCGAAAGCCGCGAAGCCTTGTGGCAGAAATACCTGCGTCTGCACACGACGAAGCTCGAAAATTGATGGTGTTTTTGGCCTCTAGGAGCCTGTCGGACTTTGGAATCGTCGGCTGCGAATGCGCCGCAGCGGCCCATTTTTTACCGTCTTCTTGCCCCATAGTCCCGCTATGGGGCGGCGAATCCGGCAAAAACTGGCCTCGCCGGGGCGCATTCTCGCTTTCAACGCCCAAAGTCCGACAGGCTCCTAGCGCTTGATGGATAAGCGCGATAAGCTATCAAAATAGAATTTTCAAACGCCGGGCTCGGGCGCTGCTGCGGGGCCTGGATTGGGGCCTTGCTGCGGGCGCTGGGGTTTGCGGCGCGGCGCGGCGGTGGTGTGGACCTGCTGCGTGGCTTTTTCCATGTCGCCACTCAGCAGCGCGGGCATGGCCTGCAAACTGTGCGCGATGGCGGCTTCGATCAGCCGGCGCTGCTCCGGCGAGGGCTTTTGCAGCACCCAGTGGATCACCTCCGATTTCACGCCCGGGTGTCCTATGCCTATGCGCAGGCGCCAGTAGTCGGGCGAGCCCAGTTGCGCATGGATGTCGCGCAGGCCGTTGTGGCCCGCATGGCCGCCACCGCGCTTGAGCTTGACCTGGCCCGCGGGCAGGTCGAGCTCGTCGTGCGCGACGAGGACTTCTTCTGGCGCGATCTTGTAAAAGCGCGCGAGCGCAGCCACCGACTGGCCCGAGCGGTTCATGAAGGTCTGTGGTTCGAGCAGCCACACGCTGCGCCCCTCTACGCTGGTGCGCGCGACGAGCCCGTGGTAGCTGCGCTCTGGCACCAGCCGCACGCCCAGTGCCTGCGCCACCGCGTCCAGCCACCAAAAGCCCGCGTTGTGGCGCGTGCCCTCGTATTGCGGGCCGGGGTTGCCCAGGCCGACGAAGAGTTTGATCATGCAAAGATTATCGGGACAAAAACGACGGCGGCCCACGCTGTGGTGGGCCGCTTCGGGGAGAAGGGTAGCCTCTCGGCCGCCGTCAAAAAGGATTACTTCTTGCCCTTGCCTTTGCCCTTGGTTTCGGCAGCAGGTGCGGCCTCAGCCGGGGTCTCGATTTCGGCCGCGGGCGGCACGACCGACACCAACACCGGATTGCGATCACTACCACGCACCATGGCCGTCACGCCCTTGGGCAGTTTCACGTCCTTGAGATGCAAGGAGCCGCCTTTTTGCAGCGTGGAAAGATCGACAGCGATGAATTCGGGCAGGTCTGCGGGCATGCACGTGACTTCGATTTCAGTCACGATGGGCGTGACCATGCACTTGTCCACTTTCACGGCGGGCGATTCTTCGGCGCCGCTGAAGTGCAGTGGCACCTTCATGTGCACGCGGGTTTTCTCATCGACGCGCTGGAAGTCGATGTGCAAGACCAGCTGCTTGAAAGGGTGGTACTGCACGTCGCGCAGCAGCACCTTGCTGGTCTGGCCGTTGAGCTCCATGTCGAGCACGCTCGAATGGAAGGCTTCTTTTTTGAGCGCGTGCCACAGGGCGTTGTGGTCGAGCTCGATCATTTGCGGCTCGGCTGAACCGCCATAGACGATGCCGGGCGTCTTGCCCGAGTTGCGCAGGCGGCGGCTCGCACCCGTACCTTGCTTGCTGCGCTCGAAAGCGACGAATTGCATGACTGACTCCTGAAAAATGGGTGGGCCGCGACCAACCTCACCCCGTTACTGAAAAACCTGCAGCATTGCAGGCTTGCGTGCCGTTCTCGCATCCGCCTGCCAGCCCGAACGAACGGGCAGACAGTGAAAATCAGAAAAGATTTTCCTGGTCGGAGAACAAACTCATGACCGACTCGCCCGTGGCGATGCGCTGTATCGTCTCGGCGATCAGCTGCGCGACGGAGAGCTGGCGAATCTTGGAACATTCCTTGGCCGCGTCGCTCAAGGGAATGGTGTTGGTGACCACGACTTCGTCGAGCGCCCGCCCCTGGCTGAGGCGCTCTATGGCCGGGCCGGAGAAGATCGGGTGCGTGCAGTAGGCATAGACGTTTTTCGCGCCGCGCTCCTTGAGCACTTCGGCGGCTTTGACCAGCGTGCCGGCCGTGTCGATCATGTCGTCCATGATGACGCAGTTGCGCCCGTCGATCTCGCCGATTACATGCATGACCTCGGACACGTTGGCCTTGGGGCGGCGCTTGTCGATGATGGCGAGGTCGCAGTTGAGCTGTTTGGCGAGAGCGCGCGCACGCACCACGCCGCCCACGTCGGGCGACACGACGATGAGGTCGTCGTAGCTTTTCTGGCGCAAGTCGCGCAGCAGCACCGGCGAGGCGTAGATGTTGTCCACCGGAATGTCGAAAAATCCCTGGATCTGGTCGGCGTGCAAGTCCATGGTCAGCACACGCGCCACGCCCACGGCTTGCAGCATGTTGGCCACGACCTTGGCAGAAATCGGTACGCGCGAGGAGCGCGGGCGGCGATCCTGGCGCGCATAGCCGAAGTAGGGGATCACGGCGCTGATGCGCTCGGCCGAGGCGCGCTTGAGCGCATCGACCATGATCAGCAGCTCCATGAGGTTTTCGTTCGTGGGCGCGCAGGTGGACTGCACCACGAAGACGTCACGCGCACGCACGTTTTGCTTGATTTCGACGGCCACCTCGCCGTCAGAAAACCGCCCCACATCGGCTGCGCCCAGGCGCGTGCCCAGGTGGTGCACGATTTCAGCGGCCAAGCCGGGGTTGGCATTGCCCGTGAAAACCATGAAATCGGGTTGATTGGCTTGCATGTGCGTCCCAGCGATCGGAGAGAGGGCCCGCGCGTAGATCACAGCTGGTGCAACGCTGGGCGCACTTGCAGCGCGAAGCCCGTTGCTACAAGCGGATCAGACATGGTTGCGTGTGCTCTACAGGTTTTGGAAGATTTGGCAGGGGAGGAAGGACTCGAACCCTCGCATGCCGGAATCAAAATCCGGTGCCTTGACCAACTTGGCGACTCCCCTACACAGGTCAACTGCCGAAGGCAGCTCACCGCAAACTTTCATCGGACGCCCAGTCCACCAGCGGATGGAGCATCAGATTTTCACATACTTTGACTTTCCACCCTTTTGGGGCCTGGGCGACGTCCAAAAAGACGTCGCCAGGGTCTGGCGTATGGGCCCATTGCGCAAACACCGCACTGCCAGAGCCTGTCATCCTGGCCTGCAAGCCCCGCGATTGTAGCCATGCAATGGCTTGGTTTATCTCGGGACACAGTGCCTGGGCAACCGGTTGCAGGTCATTGCGACCATAGCTGTAGGGTGCTGCAGCAAAGCCCAAGATTGTAGCAGCTTCGCAGTTACGTTGAAGGCTGGGCGAGGAAAAAATTACGCGCGTGTCCAGCCCCACCGTGGGCTTGACGACTACGAAGCGGGCGCGCGGCAGTTGCACCGTGGGCGCGAGCGGCGTGATCTGCTCGCCTATGCCTTCGACCCAGGCGTTGCGCCCGCGCAGGAAAAACGGCACGTCCGCGCCCAGCGCCAGCCCAATGCGCTCGAGCGCCGCGCGCGGCAGGCGCAAGTCCCACAGCCGGTTGAGCGCCAGCAGCGTGGTGGCGGCGTCCGAGGAGCCGCCGCCCATGCCGGCCTGAGCCGGGATGCGCTTGAGCACGCTGATCTGTACGCCCGCGCTGCAGCCCGTAGCAGCCTGCAGGGCCTGCGCGGCGCGCACGCTGAGGTCGAGCGCGGGCAGCGGCTCACCGAGATCGGTGCGCGCGATACGGCCGTCGGTGCGGCGCTCGAAATGCAGCGTGTCGCACCAGTCGATCAGCATGAAAACGGACTGCAGCAGGTGGTAGCCATCGTCCCGGCGGCCCGTGATGTGCAAAAAGAGGTTGAGCTTGGCAGGGGCAGGTACGTCGTACAGGGCTTGCATGGCAGGGCAGCTTAGAACAGGTTAGCGCGAGAGCGCGATGCGCAGCGTCGCGGGTGGCGGCGGGGCGCTGCGCTGCGCGAGCACGCGGCCCTCTGGCAGGGCCGAGAGATCGACCTGCCAGCCCGCCGCCGGCGTGTTAATGCCTTGCAGCCAGTCGAACAGGGCCGCCACGGGGATGCGGCTGCCAGCAGCGTCTTGCAGCAAGGCGTCTAGCGATGTGGCCTGCCGCGTTTGTTGGCCCGTTTGCAGCGCGGCTTCGCCAGGCTGCCAGCGCAGCACGGCGAGGGTGCTGCCGAGCGGGCTCGAGAGCACGAGTTCGCCATGCTCAGGTGAGCCGCGCAGCTCGAACAGCGCGGAAAAAGACTGTGCTTCGTCACCTTGCACCTGCAGCGCCAGACGCCCGGTCCACACGGATGAGGCCCCTGGCGGTGCGCTGGCGCGAGGTGGCTGCGCGCAGCCTGCGAAGGCAAGCAGCAGACCCAGGCAAAGCGCCCACATTCCCATGCGCAAGGAGATGGTGCGCCCAGGCAGATGTGGGCCTTGGCTCGCCGTTTGAAGCATGTATGGCGGACGGCGCGCGGCTCACGCGGCCTCAGAACAGGCTCTCACAGGCGCACGCCCAGGCGCTTGAGGGTCGATTGCAAAGTCTCATTGTCGGGGTTCAGGCGCCGCGCTTCTTTCCAGATGCTCAAGGCGCGGTGGCGCTCGCCCATGCTCCAGAGGACTTCACCGAGGTGCGCGGCGATTTCCGCGTCGGGGCGGGTTTTGTAGGCTGACTCGAGCAGGCGCAGCGCCTCGGCATGGTTGCCGAGGCGGAACTCCACCCAGCCCAGGCTGTCGGTGATGAAGGGGTCGCCAGGCGCAAATTCGAGCGCTTTGCTGATCAGGCGCTTGGCCTCTTCGAGCTGCACGCCTCTATCGGCGAGCGAATAGCCGAGCGCGTTGTAGGCATGAAAGTAGTTGGGGCGGCGCGCGATGAGTTCGCGCAGCAGCTTTTCCATGAGCTCCGGGTTGCCGGCCTTTTCGGCGAGCACGGCCTGGTCATAGACGAGGTCATCGTCCTGCGGGTAGAGCGCCACCAGTTGGCTTTGCACCTCGAAGGCTTCGCGGTACATGCGCATTTCTTGCAGCAGCTGCACCTCGGCTTGGAGCTTCAGGCGCGCGGCCTGCGGCGTCGCGCCGGGCAGGTTTTGCAAGAGTGCGCGCGCCTGCTCGATCTTGCCCTGGTGTGCGAGCACGGATGCACGCTGGCGCTGCACGCTGAACATCTCGTCGGCGTTGTCTATGCGTTTGAGCCAGGATTCCGCGGCAGCATAGTCGTGCTTTTTCTCGGCAATTTGCGCTTGCATCAAATAAGCCTGGGTCAGGCCGCGCTGCCGGGTCTGTGGGTCGAGGTCGGCGCTGGGGACGAGCTCCAGAAAGCGCTGTAGGGATTTTTCTGCGTCGCCCAGCTGGTTTCTTTGCAGCTGCAGCGCCGCGAGCAGCAGCCAGGTGTCGGGAAAGTCCGGCTTGGCGCGGGTTACGGCCCGCAACTCTTTTTCCGCATCCGCATTGCGCTGTAAGTTCAGCAACACTCCGGCATACGCCAGACGCAACTCGGGCTTGGGCTGGCCGGCCAGGTAGTGGTTGACCAAGGCTTGCGCCTGGGTTTGCCCGGATTCGAGCAATTCCAGCGCGAGCAGCATGGCGCCGTCGTTCGTGGGGGCGAGCGCTTGCGCGCGCTGTGCGGCCTCTAGCGCACCGGCGCTGTCCCTGGCGGCGAGCCGCATGCGCCCCACCGTCACCCACGCAGCCGGCGCGACCGCAGGATCGGCGAGCATGTCTGCGAGTGCCTGCTCCACCACCTGCGCGGCCAGGGTTTTGTCGCTGGCACGCGCATAAAGTTGCGGCACCATGGTGAGCAGCGCAGTTTTGTCCTGCGCCGCGGCCTGCGCGAGCTCCTGGCGCAGCAGTTGCGGAGTTTCGTCGATCCGATTGAGCGCCACCAGAATCTGCAGCAGGTAGCGGTTGGCCTCGCGCGAGTCTGGATGCGCCTCCTTCCAGGCCTGCACGGCCTGGAGCGCGTAGTCGCCCGAGCGCGCCTGCAGGGCGATGTCAGCCGCGCGGCGGTAAAGCTGCTCGTCACCACTGCGCCGCGCGGCTTCGAGCATGAGCGCGTAAGCGGCACCCGGGTCGCCGGTGCGCAGGTTCAATTCGCCCAGGAAGACTTCGTAAAAAAGCTCGGCGTCCAGCGCCGCCTGCGCGTCGGCGGCGCTGGACGCCGCGACGCGTTTGTCTTGCTTTTCCGCGGCTGCATGGGCATGGTTGGTCAAGCCCGCAAAAGCAGCCAGCGCGAAGGCTGCGGCAATGGCGGTGGTGCGCAAGCGAAGGGATCGAATCATCGGGCCATAATAATCGAAGCATCCCCACTGAACCTGAATGCCCCCGCATGCCTGAGTTGCCCGAAGTCGAGGCCACGCGCCGCAGTTTTGCCGATGCCATCGTGGGCGCACGGGTGCAGGGGCTATGGCTGGGCAAGCCCCTGCGCTGGCCGCTCGGGTGTGTGCCGCAGGCGCTCGTGGGGCTGCGGGTGTTGGGGGTGCGCCGCCGCGGCAAGTACCTTCTCATCGATCTTGAGCGGGGGCTGCTGCTGCTGCATCTGGGCATGTCGGGCAGTCTGCGCTTTGCCATGAACCTGCCGCCGCCAGGAGGCCACGACCACTTCGACCTTGTGACTTCGCGCGGCACTCTTCGCCTGCACGATCCACGGCGCTTCGGGGCGGTGGTGTATGCGCCGAGCGAGCAGCATCCTGCAGCGCAAAAGCTGCTCGCAGGGCTCGGTGTCGAGCCTCTGTCCGAAGCCTTCACGGTGGAGCAGTTTGCTTGCGGGCTGCGAAAGAGCAGAGCGCCGATCAAGCAGGTTTTGCTCGCGGGGCGGCTGGTGGTGGGCGTAGGCAATATCTATGCGAACGAGGCCTTGTTCCTGGCAGGGATACGGCCCACCACGCCAGCGATGCGGCTGGGGCTCGCGCGCGTGCGCAAGCTCCATGCTGCGATCCGCGAGGTGCTGGCGCAGGCCATCGCGCTGGGCGGTACCACCTTGCGCAACTTTTCCAATGCGGCGGGGGCAGCTGGGCATTTTCAGCATGCGACACAGGTCTATGGCCGCGCGGATGCGCCGTGCCGGGTGTGCGGTGCGCCGATCCGCTGGCTTCAGCAAGGCCAGCGCAGCAGTTATTTCTGTCCGCGTTGTCAGCGTGCTTGAGATTCTGCGTTCGGCCGCGCGAGGAAAGGGCAGGATGCTATATATTGCGTTGACTATTGCGTTAACCTCCGCATAGGCGGCATTCATCCAAGTCGGGAGCAACGTGGGGCCATCCTTCAACGAACAGTTCGACCAGCATGGGGTGTGGCGGCGCGGCTTCGCGCAGCAGTTGCGCGCCTTGTCCACCTGGCTGTTGGACCATGAGCTCATGGATGCGGCCATCGAAGAGCAGCTGCAGCAGCTCGAGGCGCAGGTGCGCAGCGACCAGGTGATGGTGGCCTTCGTCGCGGAGTTTTCGCGCGGCAAGTCCGAACTCATCAATGCGATTTTTTTTGCCGGTTATGGGCGCCGTATCATGCCCGCCAGCGCCGGGCGCACCACCATGTGCCCTACGGAGCTGGCCTACGATCCTGCAGCGCCTGCGAGTTTGCGTCTGCTGCCGATCGAAACCCGCCTGCAGCCGCAGGGGCTGACGGAGTGGCGCCAGCGGCCCGCGCACTGGACCGAGCTGCCCCTCGATCCGAACGACGCGAACCAGATGGCCCAGGCCATTGCCAAGGTGGCGCAGGTGCGCAAGGTCACGCAGAGCGAGGCCCGGGCCCTGGGGTTCTGGCACGATGACTTGCCCGAAGAAAACCCTTTGCCCGACGCGCAGGGCCTGGTTGAAGTGCCCATGTGGCGCCATGCGTTGATCAATTTTCCGCACCCTCTGCTCAAGCAGGGGCTGGTCATCCTCGACACGCCCGGCCTGAACGCCGTCGGGGCCGAGCCCGAGTTGACCGTGGGCCTGATTCCCCAAGCCCACGCGGTGGTTTTCATCCTCGGGGCGGATACCGGCGTGACGCGTTCGGACTTGGCGATCTGGCGTGAGCATCTGGCGCCGGCGGCCGACAGTGCAGCGGCACGGCTGGCCGTGCTGAACAAGATAGACACTCTGTGGGACAGCCTCGATTCCCCTGCCCAGGTGCAGGCACAGCTGGAGCGCCAATGTGAAACCGTGGCGCAGGTGCTCGATGTGCCGCGCACCCAGGTGGTGCCCATCTCGGCGCAAAAAGGCCTGATGGCCAAGATTGCCTGCGATGACCTGTTGCTCGAATCCAGCGGTCTGCCGGTGCTCGAGGATGCCCTGGCGCGAGGAATCATGGGCCAGCGCCAGGCCATTTTGCGTGCCGCCGTGGCCGCGGGAGTGGCCAAGCTGCAGGCCCAGGCGGTGCGCCTCCTCCATATCCGCCAGCGCGACCTCGATGATCAAATGGCCGAACTGCGCAGCCTGCGCGGCAAAAACGCCTCGGTCATAGGCGTCATGCGCAAGCGCATCGAGCAGGAGCAGCATGAATTCGATCAGAGTGCGGCCAAGATTCAGGCCGTGCGTTCCGTGCACCTCAAATTGCTGCGCGACATGTTCCAGCAACTTGGCACGAAAGCGCTCAAAGCAGAATTGGCCGAATTGACGCAAGCGCTGCAACAAAAAGGGGTCAAGCTTGGCGTGCGCAAAATTTACGCGCATACCTTCGAGCGCTTGCGCGCCACGCTCGACAAGGTGCAGGCCGGCGCGGCGGAAATCCAGGCCATGCTCGAAGGCACGTTCCGCCAGTTGAACGCCGAATTTGGTTTTTCGCTGCAGGTGCCGCCGACGCCGCAACTCAGCGCCTTTGCCCAGGAGCTTGCGCGCATCGAACAAAGCCACGTGCAGTATCTGGGTGTGGGCAATGTGCTCAGGCTGGCGCAGGGCGCGTTTGCCGAGCGGCTGGTGCGCGCACTGGGTATGCGCTTGCGCACGGTTTATGAATCCGCGGCGAACGAGCTCGAGCTTTGGAGCAAGTCGGCCACGGCGCAGCTCGACGCCCAGTTGCGTGAGCGCCGGCGCAGCTTCGCACGGCGCCTGGAGGCCGTGGAGCGCATCCAGCAGGCCGCGAGTGGGCTTGTGGAGCGCATCGCCGAGATCGAGGCCAGCGAGCAGGAGTTGATTGACCTGGAGCGCGAACTTGCCCAGCGTGTGGCGCTGCTCACCGCCTTGGGTACTCCCGGGCAAGCCGCGGAAGGTGCGCGTTTCTCGCTGGCATGAATTCCGCCCACAGCGAATTTGCCGAGCGCATGCTGCACTGGCAGCTCGCGCATGGCCGCCAGCACCTGCCCTGGCAGCAAACCCGCGATCCGTACCGCGTCTGGCTCTCCGAGATCATGCTGCAGCAGACCCAGGTGACGACCGTGCTGGGTTATTACGCGCGCTTTCTCGAGCGTTTCCCCGATGTGCAGGCGCTGGCCGAGGCGCATCCGGACGAGGTCATGGCGCTGTGGAGCGGGCTCGGTTACTACAGCCGCGCACGCAACCTGCATCGGTGCGCGCAGCAGGTGGTGGCTCAGCACGGGGGCGCATTTCCGCGCACGGCCGAGGAGTTGGCGCGCCTGCCCGGCATAGGGCGCTCCACCGCGGGGGCCATCGCGGCCTTTTGCCATGGACAGCGCGTACCCATTCTGGATGCCAACGTGCGCCGTGTGCTGACGCGGCTGCTCGGCTTTGGCGCAGACCTGTCGAGTACGAGCAATGAACGTATTTTGTGGATGCACGCCGAGGCATTGCTGCCGCATACCGATTTGCAAACCACCATGCCGCGCTACACCCAGGCCTTGATGGACCTGGGGGCGAGTCTGTGCGCGCCGCGCAATCCTTCTTGTAGCCAATGTCCGGTGCAGGACTTGTGTGTGGGCCGGCAGGAGGGCGCGCCCGAGCGCTACCCGGTGAAGACGCGCAACTTCCTGCGGCGGGCGCAGTCCTGGTGGTTGCTGGTGCTGCGCGATGCAGGCGGGCGCATCTGGCTGCAACGGCGACCGGCGCGTGGCATTTGGGCCGGTTTGCACTGCGTGCCGGTGTTTTCTTCGCGCGCCGAGCTGATGGTGGCTTTGCGCGAACATGCCTCGCATGCCGCGCCACGGGAGCTTGCGCCTTTTGTGCATGTGCTTACACACAGAGAATTGCACCTGCACCCCGTGCTCGCGGTCGTGGACGAGCCGCAGTTGCAGCGCGAGGTGCATGCAGCCAAGGGCGACGCAGGAGCATGGTTCACCGTGCAGCAAAGTAGCGCATTGGGCTTGCCGGCGCCGGTGCGCAGGTTGCTCTATGGACTGGTGTAAAGCTACTTTGCTCCGTCCAACTCGCGGTGGCGCCGCAGCACCTTCCAGCGTGTGCTGAAGGTTCGGGCGAGCTGCTCCACCAGGTACACCGAGCGGTGCTGGCCGCCCGTGCAACCAATGGCCACAGTGACGTAGCTGCGTTGGCCGCTGGCAAGTGCATCGAGCCACTGGCTCAGAAACTGCGTGATGTGCTCCTGCATCTGTGCCACATCGTCATGTTCGCGCAGGAATTCGATCACCGGCGCATCGAGGCCCGTGAGTTCGCGCAGCGATGGCTCATAAAAAGGGTTGGGCAGCATGCGCACGTCGAACACGTAATCGGCATCAAGCGGAATACCGCGTTTGAAGGCAAAGGACTGAAACACCAGCAACAGCGCACTGGGCGCGACGGCCATCAGACTCTTCACGTAACGTTGCAACTGTGCGGTGCGTATGGTGCTGGTGTCGATGACATGGGCCTGCTCGCGCAGAGGGGCCAGCAACTCGCGTTCGCGCTCGATGATCTGCACGAGCGCCCCCCTGCCGAGTGGGGAGTTTTCGTTGGACAAGGGATGACGCCGGCGCGTCTCGGAAAAGCGGCGTACCAGCGTGTCGGTGGAGGCGTCAAGGAAAAGTGACTGCACAGGAATGCCCTGGGCACGCAGTTTTTGCAGCTGCTGTGGCAATTGCGGCAGTGAGGAGGCGCTGCGCACGTCCATGGCGATCGCGACGCGGTTGCCATGGTGTTTGTGTTCGAGGGCGACAAAGGCGCCGAGCAATTCCGGCGGCAGGTTGTCCACGCAGTAGTAGCCCGCATCCTCGAGCGCATTGAGGGCCACCGATTTTCCGGATCCGGACATGCCGGTGATCAGGACGATTTCTAGTGTCATGGAGCCGGCCTTTGGGGATAAAAAAAGGGGGAAACCAGACTCTAACAAGGTGGCGAGACGACAAGAATTTCCTTGCGCACAGCGGTGCCATCCGCTGTCGCCGCGGGTTTCGCGTCGGGCTCTACGCGGCGGGCGATCCATCCATGACCGTGCCTTGCGCCAGCAGGGCATCGATGGCGGCTGCATCGAAGCCGTATTCTGCGAGCAATGCACGGGTGTGTTGCCCGAAGCGGGGCGGCGCACTGAGGGCCTGGCCTGGCGTGCGCGATAGTTTGATGGGGATGCCTATGGCGCGCTTGCCCTCGACCTCGACGACCATTTTGCGGTGCAGGGTGTGTGCGTCGGTGAGCACTTGGGGGATCGGGCGCACCGCGCCGGCCGGAATGCCCGCGGCCAGCAGATTGCGGCACAGCTCCTCGCCATCGACCTGCTGCAAATGGCCTTCGAGCAGGGTGCGCAGTTGCGGGCGATGGCGAAAGCGCTCGGCGTTGGTGACGAAGCGCGGGTCTTCGGCCAGTTCAGGGTGGCCGAGAAACTCGCAGAGCTTTTTCCATTGCCCGTTGTTGCCTATGCCGAGGAACACCTCGCAGGTCCTGGTCGGGAATTTGTCGTAGGGCACGATGTTGGAGTGGGCATTGCCGCTGAGCTGCGGCGTCTTGCCCGATTCGAGCCAGTTGGCGCTTTGCGGGTGCAGCAATGCCACGGTGCTGTCGTAGAGCGTGGCTTCGACGAACTGGCCGCGACCAGAGCGTTGGCGTTCGATCACGGCGAGCAAAACGCCGATGACGGCGGAAAGCCCCGTGGTCATGTCTACCACGGGTACGCCGACGCGCAGTGGGCCGGTTTCGGGGGTGCCGTTGACGCTCATGAGGCCGCCCAGCGCCTGCGCCACGGCGTCGTAGCCAGGCGCACCGCCGAGCGGGCCGTCGGCGCCGAAGCCGCTCACGCGGCAATGGATGAGGCGCGGAAAGCGCTCGCGCAGCAGCTGTTCATAACCCATGCCCCAACGCTCGAGCGTGCCGATCTTGAAGTTTTCGATCAGCACGTCGCAGTCTTCCAGGATCTTGAGAACGATCTCCCGCCCTGCTGGCTGGGACAGGTCGATCACGATGTCGCGCTTGTTGCGGTTGAGCCCATTGAAGTAGGCCGCCGTGCCGTCCGCGGCAAAAGGCGGCCCCCAGGAGCGGGTTTCATCACCTGCGGGCGGCTCGACCTTGATGACCTCGGCGCCGTGGTCGGCCAGGATCTGCCCGCAATACGGGCCGCCGAGAACGCGCGACAAGTCCAGCACCTTCAGGCCCGCAAGGGCGCCAAAGCTCGGCAGGGGAGGGAAAGAACTCATGGATATGCGAAAAAAGAAGCGCGCTGGATGCAGACCGGGCCCGCACAAGGTGTCCGCGCGGTAGCGCAACACCTTGGCGAAGCCGGGTGCATCGTTGTTGGCGTAAGTCCCAGAAAGAAAACCGTGCAGACTCAGTATGAGCGTGGCAAACCGAGCACGTGCTCGCCAATGTAGTTGAGCACCATCTCGCGGTTCAGCGGTGCCGTGCGCAGCAGACGCACGAGGCCGTGCAGATCGTAGATGCCATACTCTTTGGTGAAGCCATTGCCGCCGTGTGTCTGTATGGCGGCATCGACTGCGTGGATGCCGGCTTCGGCGCCCGCGTACTTGGCGATGTTGGCGTATTCGCCGCAGGGCAGGTTCTGGTCGAAGGCCCAGGCGGCCTTGCGTGCCATGAGCGAAGCCATTTCGATTTCGCTGTAGGCAATCGCCAGCGGATGCTGCACGCCCTGGTGCGCGCCAATCGGGGTGTTGTTGAACACCTTGCGGTCGTTGGCATAGGCCACAGCTTTTTTGAGTGCGAAACGACCGACGCCGGTGCACAGGCCTGACAAGATGATGCGTTCGGGGTTCAGGGTGTCGAACAGAATCCCGAAGCCCTTGCCGACTTCGCCGAGCACGTCGTCCTCGGTCAGTTGCACGTCGTCGAAGAATAGTTGCCACTGCGTTTCGGGCACGGGGAAGGCCACGGGGATCAGCGTCTTGCTGATGCCTTTTTTCTTCATGTCGACCATGAAGATCGTGAAGCCGTCGGTCTTTTTCTTGACTTCGGCGCGCGGCGTGGTGCGCGTAATCACCATGGCATAGTCGGCACGGTTCGCGTCGGTGATGAACACCTTTTGTCCCGTGAGACGAAAACCGCCCTTGCCATCGGGCTTGGCGATGGACGTGATTTCCATCGAGTTCGAGCCGGCGTTGGGTTCGGTGATGGCGAAGCAGAATTTGATTTCATTCGCGCAGCCGCCGGGCAGCAGGCGGCGCTTCATGTCTTCGCTTGCGTGCTTGGCGATCAGGCCCATGGTCATGGTGGGGCCGACCACGAGGTTGAGCAGCGGGATGCCATTGTTCGAGAGGCCTTCCATGAACAGCAGCATTTCCGTCATGCCCTGGCCGGCACCGCCGTAGGCTTCGGGCACCATGATGCCCAGGAAGCCGTCATCGGCAATCTGCTTATAGAGTTCAGCCGGGGGTTCGTTCTTTTCGGCGTAGGTGCGCCAGTAGCTGTGGTCGAACTGCTGCGAGATACGGTCGCCGTACTCGTAGATCATCCGCTGTTCTTGGGTGAGTTGAAAGTCCATGGTGGTCTTTCCTTGGTGGGGTTATTGGGGTAGGGCTGAGAAAAAAGGCCTCGTCCGGCAATACACCGAGAGAAGCCTTTTGCTTTTGTGCGGCAGGGCTGGATTCAATCCTGTGCCGAGGGGAACTTGGGCGCGCGCTTCTCGCGCACCGAGGCCACGCCTTCCTTGGCGTCTTCGCCGAGGAAGCACAGCATCTCCATGGCGAGCGAGCTCTCGAAGATCGGGCGTGCAACGTTCATCCAGCCGTTCAAGGAGCGCTTGGTGAAGCGGATGGCTTGCTGGCTACCGGTGGCGAGCTTGTTGGCCACTTCCAGGGCTTTTTCCATGAGTTGCGCGCGCGGCACACACAGGCTCACGAGGCCGATGCGCTCGGCCTCTTTGCCCGAGACGAACTCGGCCGTCATGAGGTAATACTTGGCCTTGGCCATGCCGCACAGCAGCGGCCAGCAGATTGCGGCATGGTCGCCTGCGGCGACGCCGAGCTTGACGTGACCGTCAGTGATCTTGGCTTCTTCGGCCATGATGCTGATGTCGGCCATCATGGCCACGGCCAATCCTGCACCCACGGCCACGCCGTTGATCGCGGAGATCACGGGCTTGTCGCAGGCCATGACGTTATAGACGATGTCCGAGGCCTCGTTCATCACGTTGTTGATGGTCTTGGGGTTGCCGACCATGTCGGTGATCCAGCTCAGGTCGCCCCCCGCCGAAAAAGCCTTGTCGCCGGCGCCCGTGATGACCGCGACGCGGGTCTTGGGATCGTCGTTCACGACGCCCCAGATTTTGGTCAGCTCCCAGTGCAGCCGGCCATTGGTGGCGTTCATGACCTCGGGGCGATTGATGGTGATGACCAGCACGCCATTGGGCTTGTTTTCGAACTTGAGGAATTGGAAGTCAGAGTAGTTCATCGAAGTCTCCTTGGAGAGAGGGCAAAACGAGGGGATAGGTTGAAAAAAGAAGGCGCTCTCAGCGCAACTCGGCGCGGCCGTTGTTGAGCACCACGACATTGCGCTCCACGGCGAGCGCACGGAAAGAAACCGCCTTGCCATCGATCCACATTTCGGTGCGGATGGTCTCGCCCGGATAGACGGGCGAGGAAAAGCGCACATCGATGGAGCCTATGGCATGTGGATCGCCACCACACACGGTCTTGACGATGGCCCAGCCTGCGATCGCGTAAGTGGCGAGGCCGTGCAGGATGGGACGTTCGAAGCCCGCAGCGCGCGCCACGGCGGGCTCGGCGTGCAGTGGGTTGTAGTCTCCCGAGAGGCGGTAGATCAGCGCCGCGCGCGGCTGCGTGGCGAAGTCGCAGCTGTGGTCTATGGCGCGCGTCGGCAGTTCATGCACGCTCTTGACCGGCCCCGAAGGGCCGCCAAAACCGCCGTTGGCGCGGCAGAAGGTGGTCGAGCTCAAGGTGGCGAGCAAGTCCCCGCTCGCGGCATCGACGACGCTGCGCTCGGTATAGATCAGCGCGCCCTTGCCCGGCCCTTTGTCGATGATGCCGGTCACGCGCGTGCGGCCTATCACTTCTCCCTCGGCCGGGATGGGTCGGTGCAGCTTCAGCCCTTGCTCGCCATGCACCAGCCGCACCCAATCGACGCCTGTTTCAGGGTTTTTGAGCCACATGCCGGGGTAGCCCAGCACCACAGGCAGCGTGGGCAGGGCGAGCAGGTTTTTCTCGTAGACGAAACGCAGCTCGGTCTCGTCACACGGGTCGGTACCGAGACCGACGCCGAGCGCATAGAGCATGGTGTCGCGCTGCGTGTAGCGGTGCCGCACGTCCTCGAAAGGCCATGCCATCAGTTTTTCGTAATTGATTGCCATGGCGGCCTCCGCGTCAGACCGGATCCCACGAGAACACGATGTTCGAAGTCTCGAGCGGGAAGAAGTTGGGCTTCATCGCGGGCAGCACGCGCTCGGCGATGGTTTCGGGCGTCCAGCCTTCAGAGGTGTGCATGCCGCGGATCGGGCGCGGCTGGCTCATGAGGAAAATCTCGTTGCCGCGCACCGCGAAAATCTGCGCCGTGCACTCGGCTGCCGCGTCGCTCGCAAGGAAGGCGGCCATGGGTGCGATCTGTGCCGTGCCGAGCTTTTGCAGCTTGGCCACGCGCGCCTGCTGCTCGGGCGTGTCGGTCGGGATGGAGCCAATCATGCGGCTCCAGGCGAAAGGCGAAATGCAGTTGGAGCGCACGTTGTAGCGCTTCATGTCGCCGGCGATGGAGCGCGACAGCGCGACGATGCCGAGCTTGGCTGCGCCGTAGTTCGCTTGCCCGAGGTTGCCGATCAGCCCCGAAGTCGAGGTCATGTGCACGTAAGCGCCCGACTGCTGCGACTTGAAGTGCGGTGCCGCCGCGCGCGAAACGTAAAAGCTGCCGTTCAGGTGTACGTCGATCACGGCTTTCCATTCCTCGGGCGACATCGCAAAAAACATGCGGTCGCGCAGGATACCGGCGTTGTTCACGACGATGTCGATGCGGCCGAAGTTGTCGAGCGCGCACTGGATGATGCGGTTGGCCGAGTTCCACTCGGACACGCTGTCGGTGGAGAGCGCCGCCTGGCCGCCCATGGCCTTGATCTCATCGACCACTTGCTGGCCGGGGCTGGCGTCGCTGCCTTCGCCGGTGACGGAGGCGCCGATGTCGTTGACCACCACCTTGGCGCCTTGCGCCGCCATTTCGAGCGCGATGTCTCGCCCGATCCCGCGGCCCGAGCCGGTGACGACCGCGACCTTGTCCTGCAGCATGATGCCTTTGTGCATGTGTGAACTCCTGGTTGTTGAGAAAAATCAGACGGTGGCTGCTGTGCCCAGCAGCGCCGTCACCTGGCTGGAAAGAACGCCGCCATTGCCATGGCACAGCGCGACTTGCGCATCGGCCACCTGGCGCGCGCCGGCTTCGCCGCGCAGCTGCTGCACGGCCTCGATGAGCAGGAACATGCCGTACATGCCTGGGTGGCAGCAGGAAAGTCCGCCGCCGTTGGTGTTGACCGGCAGTTCGCCGCCCGGTGCGATGCGCCCGCCGCGCACGAAGGCGCCACCCTCGCCCTTGGCGCAAAAGCCCAGGTCTTCGAGGAACAGCAGGGTGTTGATGGTGAAGGCGTCGTACAGCTCCACGACGTCCACATCGTTGGGCTTGAGGCCCGCCATGGCGAAGGCGCGCGGGCCGGATTCGGCGGCGGCCGTCACCGTGAGGTCGGGCATGGAGGCGATCTGGCGGTGCCAGGTGGCGGCTGCCGCGCCCAGCACATACACCGGCGGTTTGGGGAAGTCTTTGGCGCGCTCGCTGCGCACCAGCACCAGCGCGCCACCGCCATCGGTGACGAGGCAGCAGTCGAGCACCGAGAGCGGATCGCTCACCATGCGCGCGGCCAGCACCTGCTCGACGCTCAGCGGATCGCGTGCGTAGGCCAGCGGGTTGCGCTGCGCCCATTGGCGCGCCGCCACCGCGATGTGCGCGAGGTCTTCGCGCGTAGTGCCGTACTGGTGCATGTGGCGTGCTGCCGCAAAGGCATAGCTCGAGATCGGGTAGCGCGGCGCGTAGGGGGCCTCGTAGGGGGGCGTCTCGGCCATGGACTTGAGCTTGCCATGGCCCGAACCCTGGTTGCTGCCGTAGCACACCAATGCCACCTCACACTGCCCAGTGTGCAGCGCCATCGCCGCGGTGAGCAGGTGGCCGACGTAGGACGAGCCACCGACCATCGTGGCCTCGCAGAATTTGGGGTGTAGGCCCAGGTATTCCGCCACCGACAAGCCAGCGAGAAAGTGGTAGGCCGAGCCCGTGAACAGGCCATCGACGTCTGAGAGCTTGAGGCCGGCGTCTGCCAGGGCACCGTGCACGGCTTCGGCCAATATCTCGAGCGGGCTGCGCCCCGGCGCCATGGGCACGCCGCCCAGACCGGCGCCTACGATCGCAGCCCTGCCGCGCAGCAAGGAGTTGCCAGAAGATGTTGCGCTCATGGTTTGGCTTCCGCTGCGGTTTGCGGCACGAAGACGAGCAGCTTGCCCTGGGCCGGATCGTCTATGACCTGCGCTTGCACGGGCATGCCGATGCGCACCTGCGCGGGGGCAATGCCATCGACGCGCGACATCAGCCGCGGGCCTTCGGCCAGGTCGATCAGTGCCACGTTGTAGTCGCCGCCCGCCTCGGGCTTGCGCCGCACCACGGTACTCGAATAGACCACACCCGCCCCGCTGGGCTGCACCCAGTCGAGCTGGGCCGAGCCGCAGTGCGTGCACAGCGCGCGCGGGTAAAACACATGCTCGCCGCATGCGGCACAGCGCTGGATTTCAAAGCGCCCTTGCGCCAGCGCCGCGGCAAAGCGCGCATCCGGGCCGGGGCCGGTGAAGGGGTTGGTCTGCACGGCGGTCACGCGGGCAGCTTGAGCACGTTGGCCGCGAGGATGTTGCGCTGGATTTCGTTGCTGCCGCCGTAAATCGTGGCCGGGCGGGCGTTGTAGAACGAAGTCAGCGCATCCACCGGGCCGCCAGGCAGTTCGATCGATCCCGGCGTGCCGCCGTTGGCGCCCAGGATGTCCACGAGCAGGTCGGCCAGGCGTGAATAGGTTTCGGTGCCGAAGATTTTGAGCATGGACACATCCGGCCCCAGGGCTTCGCCGCGCTTGACCTGCTCGATGAAGCGGCCGTAGAGCGTACCGAGGTCGGCCACGTCGAGCGCGAGCTTGGTGTAGCGATCGACGAAGCCGGCGTCGTCGAACAGGCCCAGGCGTTCGGCGGCCTCTTGCACGCGCGCCAAGGCGTATTGGCTTTGCTTGGGGCTGCCGAGGAAGATGCGCTCGAAGCCGAGCAGGGCCTTGGCGATCGTCCAGCCTTTGTTGAGCGCCCCCACGATGTTGGCGCGCGGCACGCGCACATTTTCGAGGAACACCTCGCAGAAGTCCTCACCGCCGGCGATGTTGCGGATGGGACGCACGCGGATGCCGGGGATGCTCATGTCGGCCAGCAGAAAGCTGATGCCTTCCTGCTTCTTGGCGGACTTGTCGGTGCGCACGAGCAGGAAGATATGCGTCGCGTCCTGCGCGAGCGTGGTCCAGATCTTTTGCCCGTTGACGATGAAGTCGTCGCCGTCCACCACGGCCTCGGTGCGCAGGCTTGCGAGGTCGGAGCCTGAGTTGGGCTCGGAATAGCCCTGGCACCAGATGTTCTCACCCGTGAGGATTTTGGGCAGGTAGTGCGCACGCTGCTCCTCGGTGCCGTACTGGATCAGCAGCGGGCCGACCATGGTAATGCCCATGTCGGGCGCGCGGCCCACGCCCCAGCGCTCCTGCTCTTCGATGAAGATGATGAGCTTTTCGGGCGACAGGCCCATGCCGCCGTACTGCGTGGGCCAGCTCGGCGCCACCCAGCCTTTTTGCGACAGTTTGAGGAACCAGGGCTTGATCTCGGCCCAGCGCAGGCGGCGCTTGGGGTAGCGCAGTTCGCTCGGGTATTCGGCTTCGAAAAATGCGCGCACCATGGCGCGGAAGCTCTCGTTGTCCAGGGCGTTCCAGTCGGTGCTGGAAGCTGCTGCGGTCGCGGTGTTCATGCGTGTTCCTGCTCGGTGAGGTTGCGGGTGAGGGCGGCGTAGCGGCGGCGCTGCTGCGTGCCGTTGCCCAGCCAGGCCGAGAGCACCAGGGCGCGCTGCAGGTACAGGCCCAGGTCGTACTCGTCGGTAACGCCGATCGCGCCATGCAGTTGCACGGACTCGCGCGCCACTTGCAGGCCGGCGTCGGAGGCGCGCGCCTTGACGCGGCTTGCCATGGCCGAGCGCGCCGTGGCCGAGGTGTTGGGGTCGTCGAGCAGGGTCAGGGCCTGCGCGAGCACGCTTGCCGTCAGCTCCTGCTGGATCAGCAGGTCGGCAGCGCGGTGCTGCAGCGCCTGGAAGCTGCCGATCGGCTTGCCGAACTGCACGCGCGAACGCAGGTATTCGAGCGTCATGGCCAACATGCTGCGCACCAGGGCCAGCAGTTCGGCGCTCGTGAGCACCAGGGTTTCGTCGTAGGCGCGCGTCAGCGCGGCAACCGCGGCAGGGCCTTCGGCCAAAAGGTTTTGCGCCGGCACACGCAGGTTGGCGAGTTCGATTTCGGCGGCATAGCTGCCGTCGGCCAGGGGCCGGCTGTGCAGGCTGAGCCCTGCGGCATCGGCGGGCACCCAGACCAGCGCCAGGCCCTGCGCACCATGGGCGCTGACGATGAAGCCGTCGGCGCCCGCGCCGGGGCGCACATGGCGCTTGCGGCCCTGCAATTGCAGGCCATCGGCCGTGCGCTCGAGCCGCGTGCTGGCGTGCTCGGGCTGGTCTTTTGCCCCGGTGAGGTCTTCTTGCCAGGCTACCGCGGGCAGCAGCGTGCCGGCAGCCATGTCGGACAGCAACTTGCTGGCGAGCGCGCCTGGGCCAGCGTGCGCAAGCAGGCGGCCAGCGAATACGAGCACCGGCACGACGGGCTCGGGCGCTACCTGCGCTGCGAGTGCGCCGGCAACCTCGGCCATTTCGGTCAGGCCCTGCGCGTAGCCACCTTGCGCCTCGGGCACCAGCAAGCCCGTCCAGCCTTGTTCGGCGAGTGCGGCCCAGAAATTACGGTCGAACCCTGGCGGCTGCTGGCGCAGCGCACGCGCACGCGTGAGCGGAGATTCTTTGCTGGCGAAACTGAGGGCACTTTCGCGCAAGAGGGAGAGTTGTTCAGCGCGATCGCTGTCGGCGGAAATGCTCATGGTCGGATTGGTTTGGACATGGATGAAAAAAGCTGCGAAGGGCTGTCATGGTGGGACAGCAGCAAGCAGTGGGACGCAGAAAGCGTTCGCATCGGTCAGTAGGATTTCGGCAGCCCGAGCACCTTTTCGGCGATGAAGCACATGATGAGCTGCGGGCTGATGGGGGCAATGCGCGGGATCATGATTTCGCGCAGGTAGCGCTCGACATGGTATTCCTTGGCGTAGCCGAAGCCGCCCAGCGTGGCCATGGCGCGCTGGCAGGCGTTGAAGCCGGCTTCGGCGGCGAGGTACTTGGCGGCGTTCGCATCGGCGCCGCATTCGAGTTTGTGGTCGTACTTCCAGGCGGCGCGCATGGCCACGAGCTCGGCGGCTTCGAGTTCCATCCACGACTGCGCGAGCGGGTGCTGAATGCCCTGGTTTTTGCCGATCGGGCGGTCGAACACCTCACGCTCCTTTGCATACTGCACCGCGACTTCGAGCGCCTTGCGGCCCAGGCCGATGGCTTCGCCCGCGATCAGCACGCGCTCGGGGTTCATGCCGTGCAGGATGTATTCGAAGCCGCGGCCTTCTTCGCCGATGCGGTCTTCGACGGGCACGCGCAGGCCGTCGATGAAAACCTGGTTCGAATCGACGGCCTTGCGGCCCATTTTGTCGATCTCGCGCACCTCGACGAAACGGCGGTCGAGGTCGGTGTAAAACAGGCTCAGGCCGAAGGTGGGCTTTTTGCACTCCTCGATCGGCGTGGTGCGCGCGAGGATGAGCATTTTGTCGGCCACCTGCGCGGTCGAGATCCAGACCTTCTGGCCGCTCAGGATGTAATGGTCGCCGGCGCGCTCGGCGCGTGTCTTGAGGCGCGTGGTGTTGAGGCCGGTGTTGGGTTCGGTGACGGCGAAGCAGGCCTTTTCCTTGCCCTGGATCAGCGGCGGCAGCATGCGGCGCTTTTGCTCTTCGGTGCCGAAGACCGCGACGGGCTGCAGGCCGAAGATGTTCATATGCACGGCCGAAGCGCCCGAGAGGCCCGCGCCCGACTGGGCGATGGCCTGCATCATCACCGTGGCCTCGGTGATGCCCAGACCGCCGCCGCCGTATTCGGGCGGCAGGCAGATGCCCAGCCAGCCGCCATCGGCGAGCGCGCGGTGCAGCTCGTGCGGAAAGCCGCCGACGCGGTCACGCTCGAGCCAGTAGGCATCGTCGAAGCGGGCGCAAACTTTGCCTATGGCTTCGCGGATGGCTTCGTGCTCTTTCGATGCAGAAAAATCCATGGGATGCGCTCCTGAGAGGTCAAGTGATGCTGTCAGCCAGGCGCATGCCCTGGTCGATCGCTCGCAGCGCATCGAGCTCGGCGGCCACCTCGGCGCCGCCGATGACGTCGGCGGCCATGCCTTGTGCGCGCAGCGCCGTGGCCAGGGCGTTCTCACTCTCTTGGCCTGCGCATAGCACGATGGTGTCCACGGCGAGTGTTTGCGGCGCGCCATGGACGCTCAGGTGCAGACCTTCGTCGTCGATGCGCTCATAGCTGCAGCCCGAAAGCGTGCGCAGCTTGCGCTGCGCGAGTTCGGCCTTGAGCGCCCAGCCCGTCGTGAGACCCAGGGAGCGGCCGGGCTTTTCAGGTTTGCGCTGCAGCAGCGTGACTTCGCGCGGCGCTTTGACGGGAGCTGGCGGCTTGAGCCCCCCCGGGGAGTTGGGCGAGGTGTCCACGCCCCATTCGGCGAAAAAGGCTTGCACGCTCTGCTGTGCCTCTTGTGCGTCGTGCAACAAAAAGGCCGCGACGTCGAACCCTATGCCACCCGCACCTATGATGGCCACGCGCCGCCCCGCTTGCGCCTTGCCCGAGAGGATGTCGGCATAGCCCACGACCTTGGGGTGGGTTATGCCAGGGATTTGCGGAACGCGTGGGCGCACGCCCGTGGCCACGATGATGCGCTCGTAGCCGCCCGCGGCCAAAGTGGCGGCGTCGGCGCGCGATTGCAGGCGCAGATCGATGCCATGGCGTTCGATGCTGTGCGCAAAGTAGCGCAGCAGTTCGTCGAACTCATTCTTGCCGGGTACGGCTTTGGCCAGGTTCAGCTGGCCGCCAATTGACGAGCTTGCTTCATAGAGCGTCACCGCGTGGCCGCGCTCTGCTGCCGTGATCGCGCAGGCCAAGCCCGCTGCGCCGGCGCCTACGACGGCGACCTTGCGCCGCGCTTTGGGCTGCGGCATTTGTGCAAACTCGATTTCATGGCAGGCGCGCGGGTTCACGAGGCAGGTCGCCGGACGCTCGGCGAAGATGTAGTCGAGGCAGGCCTGGTTGCAGGCGATGCAGGGCGCGATCTCGTCGGCGCGGCCTTGCGCAGCCTTGCTCACGAAGTGGGCGTCGGCAAGGAAAGGGCGCGCCATCGACACCATGTCGGCGTCACCGCTCGCGAGGATTTCTTCGGCCAGCGCGGGCGTGTTGATGCGGTTCGAGACGATGACCGGGATGTTGACCGCTTTCTTGATGCGCGCCGCGGCAAAGCGCCAGGCTGCGCGCGGCACCACGTAGGCGATCGTGGGGATGCGCGCCTCGTGCCAGCCTATGCCAGTATTGAGCAGGTCGGCACCCGCGGCCTGGATGGATTGGGCGAGGTGCAGGATTTCATCGGCAGGCGCGCCGCCCTCGACGAGGTCGAGCGCCGAGATGCGGTACATGAGCAAAAAGCCCGGCCCCACGCGCGCGCGGGTGCGGCGCACGATCTCTACGGGCAGGCGGTGGCGGTTTTCCATGCTGCCGCCGAATTCGTCCGTGCGGTCGTTGGTGCGTGTGACCGTGAACTGGTTGATCAGGTAGCCCTCGGAGCCCATGATCTCCACGCCGTCGAAGCCTGCGCGCTGGGCGAGTTCAGCGCAGCGCGCGTAGTCGTCTATGGTCTGCCAGACTTCTTGTGTGCTCAGGGCGCGCGGTGCGCGGGGATTGATCGGCGAGGGGATCGCGGAGGCCCCCACGGGGCGGGCGATTTTGGCGTAGCGCCCCGTGTGCAGCACCTGCAAAAGAATCTTGCCGCCCGCGGCGTGCACGGCGTCGGTGATGGGCTTGAGCTCGTCGGCCTGTTCGGGCGACACGAGCATCGGCCCATTTTCGTCGAGCCGACCATCTGCGCATGGCGCATAACCGCCCGTGACGATCAGGCCGGCGCCGCCGCGCGCACGCTCGGCGTAGAACGCGGCCAGGCGTTCGATGGGGCGATCGAGCGATTCGAGCCGCGTGTGCATGGAGCCCATCAGGGTACGGTTGCGCAGCACATGGGCACCAGCCTGCAGCGGGGACAGCAGCGTTGGAAAGGCGGTGGCGTTTTGCATTGCGAAAGTCTCCTGGGGCGATGTCTAACTAACAACTGTTCGATGATATTATAGAGCTTAGCTTTGCGCTCCAGCGCGGCGCCCGTGCTGTGAATGTTGCATGCCGGGCGGCTGGGTGGCCGCAGGTGGTTTCAGCAACACTTCTCCAGGAGACCCTACGATGATCTTGACCGAAGACCAGATTGCGCTGCGTGACGTGGCGCGCCGCTTTGCCCGCGAAAAACTGCGCCCTGACTACCAAAAGCGGGAATCCGAACCGGGCATAGACCGGGCCCTGTTCCGCGAAATGGGTTCGCTGGGCCTCATCGGCGTCGATCTGCCGCAGGAATATGGTGGCCTGGGTGAAAGCGGCGTTACTGCGGGTGTGATCATCGAGGAAATCGCCTACGCCGACTTCAATGTGAGCTATCTGCAGCTGCTCGGCTCCTTGATGGGCGCGATCATCCACGCCAATGCCTCGCCCGAACTCGCGCGGACCTGGAACAGCCGCCTGGTGGCAGGCGAGGCCATCGTGGCGCTGGGCCTGACCGAGCCGCGTGGCGGCTCCGACGCAGCCAACCTGCAGCTCAAGGCGCGCCGCGACGGCGATGAATACATCCTCTCGGGTGAGAAAACCTCGATCACCCTGGCCGACCAGGCCGATGCCATCATCCTTTTTGCCCGCACTGGCAAGCCTGAGGACGGCGCACGCGGTATCAGCGCCTTCCTCGTCGACTTGAACCAAAAGGGTGTGCAGCGCACGCGCTTCAATGACCTGGGCAGCAAGATCATCGGCCGCGGTTCGGTCTTTTTCGATGACGTGCGCGTGCCCACGGCCAACCGCCTCGGCGCCGAAGGCAAGGGCTTCACACAGGTGATGCAGGGCTTCGACTTCAGCCGTGTGCTGATCGCGCTGCAGTGCATTGCCGCCGCGCAGGCCTCGATCGACGAAGCCTGGGAATACACCAAGGAGCGCCACGCCATGGGCGCCCCGCTGGCGCAGTACCAGGGCGTGAGCTTTCCGCTCGTCGAGTTCGAGACGCAGATCGCCGCCTGCCGCCAGCTCTGCTACCACGCGCTCGCCCTGCGCGACGCAGGCATGCCGCACACGGCCGAGGCCGCGATGGTCAAGTGGATGGGCCCGAAAACGGCGTTCGACACCATCCACCAGTGCCTGCTGACTTTCGGTCACTACGGCTGGTCCATGGACTTGCCGCACCAGCAGCGCCTGCGCGATGTGATGGGTCTGGAGATCGGCGACGGCACGGCGCAGGTCATGAAGCTCATCGTGGCGCGCGAGCGTGTGGGCCGTGCGGCGGTGCAATACGCGAAGGAGAACAAATAAATGAGCGAAGCCCCCCCGGTGATCGTCAGCCGCAGCGGCGCGGTGGGTGTGATCGAGCTCGCGCGGCCGGACAAGTTCAATTGCCTGTCGCTGGCCGTGCACGCCGCGCTCGAAGCCGCCATCGATGACTTCGAAAAGCCCGACTCCGGCGTGCGCGCCGTGTTGATCCGTGCGCAGGGCAAGCATTTTTGCACCGGCGCCGACCTCGACGAGGTCAAGTCGCTGCGCAGCGACCAGGCCAAGATCGAGCACTTCATCCGCTACGGCCACAGCGTGCTGCGCCGGCTCGAAGCCAGCCCCTTGCCCATCGTGGCCGCCTGCCAGGGACTGGTGCTGGCCGGTGGCACCGAATTGATGCTCGCGTGCGACGTGGTCTTTGCCGCCAAGGACGCGCGTTTCGGCGACCAGCATGCGCAGTTCGGCCTGGTGCCGGGCTGGGGCGGCAGCCAGCGTTTCCCACGCATCGTGGGCCTGCGTCGTGGGCTGGATCTGTTCTTTACCGCGCGCTGGATAGACGCCGACATGGCGCTGCAGTGGGGTGTGGTGAACTACGTGGTCGAGTCAGAAAAACTCGCGGAAGCCGCGCTCGAATACTGCACCAAGATCACCACCCGCAGCCGCGCCGGCATCGCCACCATGAAGCGCCTGGCGCGCGAAGGGCTCGAGGGCTCGCTCGCTGACGGGCTCAAGCTCGAGCAAGACATCGTCACGGGCGCTTTGCTCAGCGACGATGTCAGTGAAGGGCTTGCGGCCTTCGAAGGGCGCCGCGCGCCTGTTTTCAAGTCCTGATCAGGACGCCCAGTCGAGCGCTCATGGTGTCCCCGGCCTGCGCCGCGTGCCATGCGCGCTTTGATACCGTGCTTTTTGACACCCCACCATGACCATTCTTTCTTCGCGCATTTCCACGTCGGACGAGGAGTTCCGGCGCAACCAAGAGGCCTACGAGGCGGTGATCGCCGACCTGCAGGCGCGGCGCCAGCGTGCGCTCGCGGGCGGGCCGCCCAAGGCGCGCGAAAAACACCTTGCGCGCAACAAAATCCTGCCGCGCGAGCGCGTGGAGGTGCTGCTCGACCCGGGCTCGCCGTTTCTCGAAGTCGGCATGCTCGCGGGTGAAGACATGTACGAGGGCGTGCCGCCCGGCGCGAGCATCATCACCGGCATAGGCCTGGTGCAGGGGCGCCCCTGCATGATCATCGCCAACGATGCCACCGTCAAAGGCGGCACCTACTACGGCATGACCTGCAAAAAGCACGTGCGCGCGCAGCAGATCGCCTGGCAGCACCGGCTGCCGTGCATCACGCTGGTGGACAGCGGCGGCGCCTTCTTGCCCGACATGGCCAACATCTTCCCGGACGTCGGGCAGTTCGGCAGCATCTTCAACAACCAGGTACGCATGTCGGCCGAGGGCATACAGCAGATCGCCGTGGTGCTGGGGCCTTGCACGGCCGGCGGGGCCTACATTCCGGCGCTGTGCGACGAGGTCGTGATCGTCAAGGAGCAGGGCTACATGTACCTCGGCGGCCCCGAGCTCACGTTTGCCGCCACGGGCGAGACCGTGGATGCCGAGTCGCTCGGCGGCGCCAAGATGCACTGCAGCGTGAGCGGCGTGACCGACCACATCGCCGAGGACGACCGCCACGCGCTCGCGATCACGCGCGAGATCGTGCGCGATCTGGGCGAGGTGCCCAAGCCGCGCTGGACGCGCCAGCCCTCGCTGCCGCCGCGCTACGACCCGCGCGAAATCTACGGCATCATCAGCCGCGACCCCAAATTCCCCACCGACACGCGCGAAATCCTCGCGCGCTTCGTCGACGACAGCCGCTTTCAGGAGTTCAAGCCCATGTACGGCGACACCCTGCTCACGGGCTTTGCGCGCATCCATGGGCACGAAATCGGCATCCTCGCGAACCAGGGCGTGCTGTTCCCCGAAAGCGCGATGAAAGCGGCGCATTTCATCGACCTGTGCTGCCAGCGCGACATCCCGCTGCTGTTCATGGCCGACGTCACGGGCTTCATGGTCGGGCGCGCAGCCGAGCAGGCTGGCATCGCCAAGGCCGGCGCGAAGATGATCACGGCCATGGCCTCGGCCAATGTGCCCAAATACACCATCATCATCGGCGCCTCGTATGGCGCGGGGTATCTCGCCATGTGCGGGCGCCCGTTCAATCCCACGGCCATGTTCGCCTGGCCCACGGGCCGCGCCGCAATCATGGGGCCCGAGCAGGCCGCGACCGTGATGGCGCTGGTGCGCCGGCAGATCAACAAGAGCGAGGGCAAGGAGTGGACGCCCGAGGAAGAAGAGGCTTTCAAGGCGCCCGTGCGCAAGATTTACGAGGACTTCCAGCCCGCGAAGAACTTTTCTTCCAACTTGTGGGCGGACGGCATTCTCGATCCGGTCGAAACCCGCGACGCGATGGGCCTGCTGCTCGACCTGGCCTCGCGCACTGCGGCCAAGCCGACGCCGTTCGGTGTCTTCCGTTTCTGAGTTTTGCTTACGGGCAGCGCCGACGCATCGGAAATGCATGCCGCAGCGTCGGTTCTCTTCGATCCACAGAGTTTCACGAGATGATCAAAAAAGTCCTCATTGCCAACCGCGGCGAAATCGCGTGCCGCATCGCGCGCACCTGCCGCAAGCTGGGCCTCGAAGTGGCCACCGTGCATTCGAGCGCAGAGCGTTTTGCGCGCCACGTGCGCGAGATCGGTGAGTCGGTCGAGATCGGCGGCGCTGCGCCCGCCGAGAGTTATCTGCGCATAGACGCGATCGTGGCGGCCGCGCGCCGCGTCGGCGCCGACGCGGTGCACCCGGGCTACGGCTTTTTGTCCGAAAACGCCGACTTTGTGCGCGCGCTCGACGCCGCGGGGCTGACCTTCATAGGCCCGCGCGCCGAAACCATGGAGCGCATAGGCGGCAAAGCCAGTGCCAAGATCGAGGCGCAGCGCGCCGGCGTGCCGGTGATTCCCGGCAGCCCCGGCGGCATGAAAGACCCGGCCGAGGTGTTGCGCCTGGTGCAAAGCATGCCGCTGCCCGTGCTGCTCAAGGCCGTGGCCGGGGGCGGTGGCCGCGGCATGGCCGTGGTCGAAACGCTGGACGGCCTCGAAGGCCGCATCGAGAGCGCGATGCGCGAGGCCGAAAAGGCTTTCGGCAATGGCGAGCTGATCGTCGAGCGCTACCTGCCGCGCGTGCGCCACATCGAGGTGCAGGTTGCTGGCGACGGCCAGGGCCAGGCGATCCATTTGTTCGAGCGCGAGTGCACGCTGCAGCGCCGCCACCAGAAGGTCATCGAGGAGGCGCCCTCGGCCGGTTTGCCCGAGCCGCTGCGCCAGGCGATCCTGGCCGACGCGGTCAAACTGGCCGCGAGCGTCGAATACCGCGGCCTGGGCACGGTGGAGTTCGTCGTCGCGGGTGACGAATATTTCTTCCTTGAAGTGAATCCGCGTCTGCAGGTCGAACACCCGGTGACCGAAGAAGTCACGGGGCTCGATCTGGTCGCGCTGCAGCTGCAGATCGCCGACAGCGGCGCCTTGCCGCTCAGCCAGGCCGAGGTGCGCTGCACGGGCCATGCGTTCGAGGCACGGCTGTGTGCCGAAGACCCGGCGGCTGGCTTTTTGCCGGCCACGGGGCGTTTGCAGCTCGTGGATTTTTCGCGCGCCGGGGTGCGCATCGAGTCGGGCGTGGAAAGCGGCGATGAGATCTCGCCGCACTACGACTCGATGATCGCCAAGCTGATCGCGCACGGCCCCGACCGCGACGCCGCGCGCCGCGCTTTGCTCGCCGGCCTGCGTGGGAGCACGGTGATCGGCCTGCCGACGAACCTGCAATTTTTGCAAGAGCTGCTCGAATGGCCGCAGACGCGCGACGCGAGCTTTCACACGCGCCTGATCGACGAGCGCTACGCGCCCGCTGGGGCTGCAGCGGGCGCCGCCGCTACGGGAGTCGTGCCCATCGAACATCTCGCGGCTGCGGCGCTGTATTGGCTTGCGCAATGGCGCGCGCAAACGCCCGAGCTTGGTTGCTGGACGCTGGGCGAGCTTACGGGCTGGCGCGTGAACACGGGTGCCTTGGTGCCCGCGCCGCAGCCGGCGCTGCTGCTCAAGCAGGGCGCGAACGAGTGGCCCGTGCGCTTTTCGGGCCTCTCTGCGCAGGGCAGTTACCGGCTGCGCATCGCCGAGGAAGAAATCGAGGCCACCCAGCGCCAGATCGGCGCGGGCCGCTATCTTTTGCTGTGCAAGGAGCATGCGCTGGAGCTTACGATCTGCAGCGCCTCTGAGCAGATCGAGCTCGCGAGCGCGCTGGGCACGGCGGTGCTCTCGGCCACGTCCTACCTCGGCGGCGTGGCGAGCGACGCCGCAGCCGGCGGGCAATTGCTCGCGCCCATGATGGGCAAGGTCGTGGCCGTGAAGGCGCAGGCCGGCGACGCCGTCGTCACTGGGCAGACCGTGGTCGTGCTCGAATCGATGAAGATGGAGCTGCACGTCACGGCGCCTTTCAACGGCAACGTGAGCAGCCTGCGTTGCCAGGTGGGCGACATGGTCGAGCGCCACCAGGTGCTGGCCGAGGTCAGCCCGGTCTGAAGCTGAAAAAATCACCGAAGGAGACGACCATGAGCGACTTGCCCCGTTCCGTAGAGTTCCACGAAGAAGGCCCGCGCGAGGGTTTTCAAATGGAAAAGCAAACCTTTCCACTGTCCGACCGCGCGGCGCTGATCAACGCCTTGTCGGCGGCGGGTCTCAAGCAGATCCAGGTGGCTTCGTTCGTGAGCCCGCGCGCGGTGCCGCAGATGGCCGACGCGCCCGAGTTGTTCGCCGCGATCACCAAGCGCCCCGGCACGCGCTACACGGCGCTGTGGCTCAACGACAATGGCTTCGAGCGCGCACGCGCCTGCGAACAGGTGGACCTCGACGGCAAGCTGATGTTCTACACCACCGAGCCGTTTTCGCAGCGCAACAACAACTGCAGCGTGGCCGAGGGGCGCGAGCGCCAGCTCGGCTGGCTGGACCGCTACATCGCGCTGGGGATTCCGGTCGAAAAGGCCTACGTGATCACGGCCTTCGGCTGCAACCTCGGCGGCCCGGTGCCCGTGTCGGCCGTGACCGAGCACATCCGTTGGCTCATCGACGCCTGCGCCGACCGCGGCGTGCCGCTGCCTGCGATCTACCTGGCCGACACCATGGGCTGGGGCAACCCCGAAGAGATCAAGCGCCGCATCGGTGCGGTGCGTGAGCTCGTGCCCGATGCCGCCATCGGCCTGCACCTGCACGACACGCGCGGTGCGGGCGGCGCCAATGTTTACGCGGCGCTGCAGATGGGCGTGCGCCTGTTCGACAGCTCGGTCGCAGGCCTGGGTGGCTGCCCGTTCGCGGGGCACAAGCACGGCGGCGCGGCGGGCAACATCTGCACCGAAGACATGGTGTTCATGTGCGAGGAAATGGGCATAGAAACCGGCATAGACCTCGAGGCGCTGATCGAAGCCGCGCGCCTGGCCGAGCGCATCATCGGCCGTCCGCTCTCCGGGCACATCATGCACAGCGGCTCGCTCAAGGAGTTCCGTGCAGCCGCAACGCATTGATTCCAAGGTTTTTACTCTCAAATGAGAAGCTGCTAGCGCTTTTTTATCAAGCGCAAGAGGCCAATTTTATGCATCTGTTTTTGCAATGAAAAATATAGCAAATGCCGGCGCCCGGCAGCGTGCATCGCAGCGCCGGGCATGCAGCCCGAAAGGTGGTGACCATGGCCGTGCTTGAATCGCACATCGACGTGCGCGGCGCAGGCTTCGCCGAGAATCTGCGCTTTCACCGCGAAGAAATTGCCCTTTTGCAAGAGCGCTTGCGCGAAGCCGCGACGGGCGGGCGCGACGCGCACATCGGGCGCCACCGCGCGCGCGGCAAGTGGCTGGTGCGCGAGCGTATCGATTTCATCGTCGATGACGGCACGCCTTTTCTGGAGCTTTCGCCGCTCGCGGCCTGGGGGCAGTACGGCAACGAGGTGCCGGGCGCGGGCATCGTCACCGGCGTCGGCATCGTGGCCGGACGGCCCTGCATGTTCATCGCCAACGACGCGACCGTGAAGGGCGGCTCGTTCTTCCACGAAACCGTGAAAAAACACCGGCGCGCGCAGGAAGTCGCCTGGCGTCTGCGCCTGCCCTGTCTGTACCTCGTCGATTGCGGCGGCGCTTTCCTGCCCGAGCAGGACCGCGTCTTCCCCGACCGCGACCACTTTGGCAACAACTTCTTCCAGCAGTGCCGCATGTCGCAGGACGGCATCCCGCAGCTTTCCGCCGTGTTCGGCGGCTGCACGGCGGGCGGCGCGTACATTCCGGCGCTCTCCGACGAAGTGATCATGGTGCGCGGCAACGCGCGCATCCACCTGGGCGGCCCCTCGATCGTGAAGATCGCGATCAACGAGACGGTCGATGGCGAAACCCTGGGCGGCGCCGAGATGCACACGCGCGTCTCGGGCGTGAATGACTACCTCGCCGAGGACGAGGCGCAGGCGCTCGCGCTGCTGCGCCAGGTGGTGGACAAGCTGCCGCCCGAGCCGGGCGCGTTGTCGCTCATGCCGCCGCTGCCACCGCGCCCGCCGCGCTACGACCCGGCCGAGCTCGACGGCATCGTGCCCGCCGACCCCAAGCAGCCCTACGATGCACGCGAGATCATCGCGCGCCTGCTCGACGGCAGCGAGTTCCACGAATTCAAGCCGCAGTGGGGCGAGACGCTGGTCACGGGTTTCGGCGCGCTGCACGGCCAGCCCGTGGCCGTGCTCGCGAACAATGGCGCGCTCGTCGCCGAGGCCGCGCTCAAGGGCGCGCACTTCATCGAATTGGCCAACCAGCGCGGCGTGCCGCTGCTTTTTTTGCACAACATCGCGGGCTTCATGGTCGGCACCGAAGCCGAGCGCGCCGGCATCGCCAAACACAGCGCAAACATGGTCTATGCGCAGTCGTGCGCGCGCGTGCCCAAGCTTTCGCTGGTCGTGGGCGGTTCGTACGGCGCGGGCAACTACGGCATGTGCGGGCGCGGCTTCGAGCCCGAATTTTTGTTTGCTTGGCCGAGTGCGCGCGTGGCCACCATGAGCGCAGACATCGCGAGCAACGTCATGACCGAACTCGCACGCTCCAACCTGCGCGGCCCGGCCGACGAGGCGCATGTGGCCGAAGTCGAGCGCCAGGTGCGCGAGCAATACGCGCGCCAGAGCGACCCGTACTACGCCACCTCGCGCCTGTGGGACGACGGGCTCATCCAGCCCTCGGCCTCGCGCGACGTGCTGGGCCTGGCGCTCGCGCTCGCGGTGCGCCGCAGCGTGCCGCAGACGGCCACGCCCGTGTACCGCATGTAAGCAAAAACAGAAAAGAAAGTCCGATCCATGAGCATTCCGCATTTCGAAACCCTGCTGCTCGACATTGACGCGCGCGGCATCGCCCGCCTCACGCTGAACCGCCCCGACACGCACAACGCGCTCAACGCCACGCTGATCCACGAATTGCGCAGCGCCGCCGAATGGCTGGGCCGCGCTGACGGACTGCGCGCCGTGGTGCTCACAGGCGCAGGCAAAACCTTCTGCGCCGGCGGCGACCTCGGCTGGATGCAGGAAAACACGAAAAAAACGCGCGCCCAGCGCGTCAGCGAAAGCGGCGACCTCGCGCGCATGCTGCGCGCCCTGAACGAGCTGCCGCTGCCGCTGATCGGGCGCATCAACGGCCCCGCGTATGGCGGCGGCGTGGGCATGATCTCGGTGTGCGACATCGCCATCGGCGTCGATACGGGGATTTATTCCTTGAGCGAAACGCGCCTGGGCCTGCTGCCCGCGAACATCGCCCCCTACGTGGTCGCGCGCATGGGCGAGGCGAACGCGCGCCGCACCTTCCTCACGGCGCGGCGCATGAGCGGGGCCGAGGCGCGCAGCCTGGGCCTGCTCTCCGACGTGGTGAGCGCAGACGAGCTCGACGCTGCTGTCGAGCGCGAAATCGCCGACCTGCTGCAATGCGCGCCTGGCGCCGTCGCCGCGACCAAAAAGCTCATCGCCTACGTTGATGCGCACGACCTCGACACCAACATGATTTACACCGCCGACAAGCTCGCCGACGCCTGGGAAACCGACGAAGGCCGCGAAGGCATCACGGCATTCTTTGCCAAACGCGCGCCGTTCTGGCGCAGGGGCTGAGCATGTTCGGCACCTTGTTGATCGCCAACCGCGGTGACCAGCCGGCCTTGGCCGGCGCAGCAGTGCAGCCAGATTGCCTGGCGCGCATGGCGCGTGGGGCAGGCGAATGCACCGCGGGAGCTCACCTTGTTTGATACCTTGTTGATCGCCAACCGCGGTGAAATCGCTTGCCGCATCGCGCGCACTGCGCGGCGCATGGGGCTGCGTACGGTGGCGGTGTATTCCGACGCCGACCGCGACGCGCTGCACGTGCACGCCTGCGACACGGCCGTGCGCATAGGCCCGCCCGAGGCCGCGCGCAGCTACCTCGACGCTGCAGCCATCGTCGCCGCGGCGCGCGCGAGTGGGGCGCAGGCCATCCACCCTGGCTACGGTTTTCTCTCCGAAAGTCTCGCGCTGATCGAGGCTTGTGAAGCCGCGGGCATCACCTTCGTCGGGCCTTCGCGCGAAGCGATCCGGCGCATGGGCTCCAAGATCGAGTCCAAGCGCATCGCACTCGAAGCCGGCGTGCCCGTGGTGCCGGGCTACCACGGCGACGCGCAGGACGAGGCCACGCTGGTCGAAGCGGCTGCGGCCATAGGCTACCCCGTGCTCATCAAGGCCTCGGCGGGCGGCGGCGGCAAGGGCATGCGCGTGGTGCGCAGCCCGGCCGAGTTCGCGCCGGCGCTCGCCACCGTGCGGCGCGAGGCGCAAGCCGCGTTCGGCGACGACCGCGTGCTGCTCGAACGCTACCTCACGCTGCCGCGCCACCTCGAGGTGCAGCTGCTCGGCGACAAGCACGGGCATTTGGTGCATTTGTTCGAGCGCGAATGCTCGATCCAGCGCAACCACCAGAAGGTCATCGAGGAGGCCCCCGCGCCGCACCTCGCACCTGAATTGCGCGACGCGCTGCTGCAGCACGCGCTGACCATGGGCCGCGCCATAGGCTACGACAGCACGGGCACGATCGAGTTCATCCACGACAGCCACAGCGGCGAGAGCTTCTTCCTCGAAATGAACACGCGGCTGCAGGTCGAGCACCCCGTGACCGAGCTCACCGTGGGCATAGACCTGGTCGAATGGCAGCTGCGCGTGGCCGCGGGCGAGGCGCTCGCATTCACGCAAGCGGACATTGCACAAAACGGCTGCGCGATCGAGGCGCGCGTGTGCGCCGAAAACCCCGCCGCCGGTTTCGCGCCCGAAATCGGCCGCCTGATCCGCTACGAGGAGCCCCGCGGCCCCGGCATCCGCGTGGACAGCGGCGTGCGCACGGGCAGCGAGGTTTCGCTGTTTTACGACTCCATGCTAGCGAAAGTAATAGCGCATGCCGCAGACAGGACGGGCGCTGCGCGCCGATTGGTGCATGCACTCGAGCGCACCGTGGTGCAAGGTGTGCACAGCAATCTGGAGTTCCTCGCCGACCTGGTGCGCCACCCGCACTTTGCGCAGGTGCTCTCGACCAACTACATCGCAAACGCTTTCCCGCAGGGCTGGGTGCCGCAGCCCGAAGGCGATTTGATGCGCGTTGCCGCGGCGCTGCACGGCGTGCTCGCGCGCCAGGCGGCGGCCAGCCCATCGCCGTGGCAGACGCTGGGCGCCTGGCGCCTGCCCACTGCCGCCAAGCCCACGGGCACCCGCGTGCTGCTGCAAGACGCCGCAGGCCAGATGGTGCAGGCCCAGGTGTGGCCCGAGGATGCGCATTGGTGCGTGCGGCTCGATCCGACGGACGCGACTGAAAAATCGTCCGAAGAGGGCGCAGGCGCAGAAAAAGAGGGCGGTGCCACCTACCGCGTGCAGGCGCGCTGGACGCCCGATGCGCTCGAGCTGCGCAGCGATGACGCGTTCGTGCGCTATGTGGTGACGCAGCAAAAAGGGGAGCAAGGCGAGCAGCTCTGGCTCACCGCAGAGGGCGCGACGCGCGCCTGGCATTGCGTCGATCGCTGGCAGCGCGCGCTGCATGGCGCTGCGGGGCAGCAAGAGCACAGCGGCAGCCACCTGCGCGCGCCCATGCCGGGCATGGTCACGCAGGTGCCCGTGCAGGTCGGCGCGCAAGTGCAGGCCGGCGAGGTGCTGGTGCAGATGGAAGCCATGAAAATGGTGCACACGCTGAGCGCGCCCGCGCCCGGACGTGTCGCCGAGCTGCGCTGCCGCGCGGGCGACGCCGTGCGCGGTGGCGACGTGCTGGTGGTATTGGAAACAACAGAGGAAAACCCATGATGAACAACGACCCGATTTATTTCGACGAGCCGCATCGGCAGTTCCGCGACAACCTGCGCCGCTTCGTCGAGCAGGAAATCGTGCCCAAGGCCCTGCCCTGGGAAGATGCAGGCATGGTGCCGCGCGAGGTGTTGCGCACCATGGGCGAGCTCGGCTACCTGGGCATACGCTACCCCGAGCAATACGGCGGCTCCGCCCTCGACACCGTCTATAGCGCGATCCTGGCCGAGGAGCTGGGGCGCTCGACCTTCGGCGGCTTTGCCGTCACGGTGCTCGTGCACACCGACATGGCCTCGCCGCACCTGGCCAACTACGGAAACCCCGAACAGCTCGCGCGCCACCTGCCGGGCGTCACGCGCGGCGAAAAGATCTGCGCCGTGGCCGTGACCGAGCCTGACGCCGGCTCTGACGTGGCCGGCATACGCACGCGCGCCGTGCGCGATGGCGACCACTGGGTGCTCAACGGCAGCAAGATATTCATCACCAACGGCGTGCATGCCGACCTGTATTTCGTCGGCGCCAAGACCGACACCACGGCCAAGGGCTCGCGCGGCATTTCGATCTTCATCGTCGAAAAGGGCACGCCGGGCTTTCGCGTCGGGCGCAAGCTCAACAAGAGCGGCTGGCTTTGCAGCGACACGGCCGAGCTCGTGTTCGAAAACTGCCGCATCCCTGCCGCGAACCTGCTGGGGCAGGAGAACAAGGGCTTTTACCAGATCATGCGCAACTTCCAGAACGAGCGCATCGTGCTCGGCGCGCAGGCCGTGGGCGAGGCCACGCGCGGCATCGAGCTGACGCTCGATTACGTGCGCCAGCGCAAGGCTTTCGGCGCCACGCTGTGGGACAAGCAGGCGATTCGCCAGCGCCTGGCGATGCGCGCCTCGCAAGTCGCCGCGGCGCGCCAGCTCGTCTACCACGCGGCCTGGCTTGATGCGCAGGGGCGTGAATGCATCAAGGAAGTCTCCATGGTCAAGTCCTTGTGCGGCGAGCTCGTGAATGACGTGCTCTACGACTGCCAGCAGTTCCACGGCGGCTTCGGCTACATGCGCGAGGCCGCGATCGAGCGCATGGTGCGCGACGCCCGTGTCCAGGCCATCGGCGGCGGCGCCACCGAGGTGATGCTCGAAGAAGTGGCGAAAAGGCTATGAACGCCCCCGCTGCTCCTGCCGCCGTCGCAGGTGCCGCTGCCGACGACGCAGCGCCTGCCAACACCGTCGCAGGTCTGCCGCTGCGCGAGGTCTTGCCTGGCATTTTGATGTTCACCCTGCCGGTCGAGTACGGCATAGACCATGTCAACGTCTATCTGATTCAGGACGGCAAGGGCTGGTGCCTGTTCGATACCGGCTCGGACTGCGCTGCGGCGCGCAAGCTCTGGGAGCAGGCGCTCGCCGGGCCGCTGCAGGCCGGTTTGACGCGCATCGTCGTCTCGCACCACCACCCCGACCACATGGGGCTGGCCGTGTGGCTGCACGAGCGCACGGGCGCGCCGATTTGGATGCGGCCCGAAGAAGCGCACGTGGCCGAGCAGATGCACGTGAGCCGCGTTGAGGATCAGGCCGAGTGCGTGCGCTTCATTTGCCGCCATGGTCTTGGCGAGGCGGATGCCAAGGCCGTGGTGCACGACGTGCTGCAGGCGAGCATGGCCTGCGCCGTCCCCGACCATATTGAAACCATAGCGCCGAATGCAAAGATCGCCATCGGCACACAGGTGTTCGAGGCCCTGGTGCTCGGCGGCCACAGCGTCGCACAGGTGTGCCTGTACGAACCGAACCTCAAGCTGCTGCTCACGGGCGACCAATTGCTCGAACGCATTACGCCCAACATCGGCGTCTGGCCCTACGGCGAGACCGATCCACTGCCGCGCTACCTCGACAGCCTGCGCACCATCGCCCGGCTCGACATTGCCCATGTGCTGCCCGCGCACCACCGCGTGTACCAGGCCGGCGTGCAGCGTGCCCACGCGCTCGTGGCGCACCACGAGCGCGCCTTGCGCAAATTCATGGCCAAGCTCGGCCCGCAAGGCATGACCGCGGCCGAACTCGGTCTGGCCGTCTATGGCGACCAGCACGAGGTCTTGCATGCCTACTTGGCCATGGGCGAGACGCTTGCGCACCTGCTCTGGCTCGAACGCCAGGGGCACGTGCGGCGGGAAGAAACACCCGCCCTCATACGCTGGTATCCGGGCCCCAAGGCGGCAGAATTGCCTACCCTCACACTTTCTTGAAGGATTGCGATGACAGACACGACGGCAACGTCCGCTGAACAAGACTTGGTGGCGCGGTGGCAGAAATACATCCACGCCTCTCCCTACAACCGCGAGCTTGGCGTGCTCCCGCAGGCTGCGCAGCCCGATTGGTTCGTGCTCAAGGTCGATTACAAAGATTTTTTGGTCGGCGACCCGAAAACAGGCGTGATCCATGGCGGCGTCATCACGGCATTGCTCGACGCCGCCTGCGGCTTTTCCATCTTCATGAAGTTGCCGGAACTCAAACCCATGGCGACGCTGGACTTGCGCATGGACTACCTCAAGCCTGCAACGCCGGGGCGCACGATCCTCGGCGGGGCGGTGTGCTACAAGCTCACGTCCGAGCTCGCCTTCGTGCGCGGCGCGGCCTACCACGAGACGCCCGACGAACCCATTGCCATGGCAGTGGGCATTTACATGTTCACCTCGGGGCGCCCGGTGATCACGCAGAAAGTGGAGGGCGTGCAATGAGCTGGGCCGAACGTATCAACCAAGCCTGCGCCAACAACGACTGGCGCCCGCTGATCGACGCCGTGCCGTTTGCGCGTTTTCTGGACCTGCGCATAGACGTCAAGGGCGAAGAGTTCACCTGCATCCTGCCGTTCCAAGAAAAACTCATCGGCAACCCCATCCTGCCGGCCTTGCACGGCGGCGCTACGGGCGGTTTTCTCGAATGCGCAGGGATTTTTTACCTGCTGTGGCACATGGACAGCCAAGAGCTGCCCAAGACCATAGACTTCAGCATCGACTACCTGCGCTCGGGCCGGCCCAAAGACACCTACGCCAATGTCTTCATGGTCAAACAGGGCCAGCGCGTCGCCAACCTGCGTATCCAGGCCTGGCAGGAAAGCCCCGACAAACCCATCGCCCTCGGCCACGGCAATTTCATGCTGCGTGGCTGAGCGCCCACTACAAGTCCAAACCCAGGAGATTTTCATGGCACAAGCCACTTATCGTTCCGTCTTCCGCCCCGGCCTTTTTGCCGGCCAGACCGTGATCGTGACCGGCGGCGGCAGCGGCATAGGCCGCTGCACCGCGCACGAGCTCGCTAACCTCGGCGCCACCGTGGCGCTGGTGGGGCGCAGCATGGACAAACTGCAGAACGTGCAGGCCGAGATCGAGGGCGCTGGCGGCAAGGTCAGCATCCACTCGTGCGACATCCGCGACGAGGCCGGCGTCAAGGCCATGGTGGCCGACGTGCTCGCGCGCCACGGCAAGATCGACGGCTTGGTGAACAACGCGGGCGGCCAATACCCGCAGCCGGCCAAGGACATCAGCTTCAAAGGCTGGGAGGCCGTAGTGCGCAACAACCTCACGGGCGGTTTTCTCGTTGCGCGCGAAGTGTTCAACCAGTGCATGGAGCAGCACGGCGGCGCCATCGTGAACATCATCGCCGACATCTGGGGCGGCATGCCCACCATGGCGCACAGCGGCGCGGCGCGCGCGGGCATGCTGTCGTTCACGGAAACGGCGGCCTGCGAATGGTCGTCTTCGGCAGTGCGTGTGAATGCGGTCGCGCCCGGCTGGATCGCAAGCAGCGGTTTCGACACCTACAGCCCCGAGATGCAGGCCAACTTGCGCTCGCTCAAGACCAAGGTGCCGCTGCAGCGCTACGGCACCGAGGCGGAAATTTCCGCCGCCATCGTGTTCCTGCTCAGCGAGGCTGCGGCGTTCATCACGGGCTCTTGCATCCGTGTCGATGGTGGCGTGCCCAACGCGCGTCCCACCTGGACGCTGCAGCCGCACGACCGCTCCAAACCCTTCGAAGGCTTTTTGCTCGCCAAGCCGCCCAAGTGCTTGAGCGTCAAGGATTGATGCCATGGAAACACAAACATCGCAAGACCTTTCGGCCTATCTGGCGCCAGGAAAATTCGTCGATAGCGACCACCCAGACGTCGTCGCCTTTGCGCGCCGTGTGGCCGACCCTGCCATGTCGCCGCGCGAGATCGCCGTCAAGCTCTACTACGCAGTGCGCGACGAATTCATCTACGACCCGTATTACTTCGACGTTTCCGAGCAGGGACTCAAGGCCAGCCATGTGATCGAGGCCGGGCGCGGCTTTTGCGTCCCCAAGGCCGCCTTGCTTGCAGCCGCCGCGCGCGTGCTCGGCGTGCCGGCGCGCCTGGGCTATGCCGACGTGCGCAACCACCTCACGAGCAAGCGGCTCTACGACATGATGGGCACCGACCTGTTTGTTTTCCATGGCTTTACCGAGCTGTGGATCGACGGTCAATGGCTCAAGGCCACGCCGGCCTTCAACCGCTCGCTATGCGAAAAAGCCGGTATCCATCCGCTCGAGTTCGACGGCAGTGCAGATTCGGTGTTCCACGAGTTCGACGTGAGCGGGCGTAGGCACATGGAATACGTGCGCGATCGCGGCAGCTATGCCGACTTGCCGCGCGAAGAGCTCCTGAAGGCCTGGAGCGAGCACTACAAGTCCTTCTCTGAGTGGGGACAGGTCGCGGCCGAGGCCGGCGCCGACTTCGAAAAAGAGGTGAGGGCTGGGGCGTGAGCGGCCGTCGCGAATTTTCCGGCTTTCCCGGAGGTCCGCTGGTGGCGGACGTGTATGGGCCCGAGGGTGCGCCCGCGGTGCTGCTGCTGCACGGCGGCGGGCAGACGCGCCATGCCTGGGGCAACGCGGCCCAGGTGCTGGGCGCCGCGGGCTGGTACACGGTGGCGCTCGACCTGCCGGGGCACGGCGAAAGTGCCTGGGCGAGCGACGGTGACTACCGCATCGAAACTCTGGCACGCACCATGTGCAATGTCTGGCGCCAGCTCGGCCGGCCGCTCGCCGTGGTCGGCGCCTCGCTCGGCGGCTTGGCGAGCATGGCGGCCGTGGGCCTGCCCGATGCGCCGCCCATCAACGCGCTGGTGCTTGTGGACATTGCACCGCGCATGGAAGAGGCCGGTGTCGATCGCATCGTCAGCTTCATGCGCGCAAAGCCCGAAGGCTTTGTCTCGCTCGAAGAGGCTGCGCAGCACATCGCGGCCTACCGCGGCAAGCCCATGACGGGCCCGCTCGAGGGCCTGAAGAAAAACCTGCGTCTCAATGCGCAGGGTCGCTGGATATGGCATTGGGACCCGCTCATGATGAGCGAATCCAATCACAACCACCGCCGCGATGCAGAAAGCTACGAGCGCGCCTTGCGCGGCCTGCAGGCTCCGACCTTGCTGATCCGTGGCCAGCGCAGCGACGTGATCACCAAGGAAGACGCCGAGGCTTTGGTGAAAACCCTGCCGCAGGCGCGCTTCGTGGACCTGCGCGATGCAGGCCACATGATTGCGGGCGATGCAAACGACGCCTTCACTGCGAGTGTGAGGGACTTTTTGTCCGAGGTGATGCCGCCGTCGTCGGTGCCGGCCGCGGCAATGAACTAGGCGTTCGAGCCGAAACCAGAACATTGGAGGAGACGAACATGGACTTGCGATCTTTCGGTTTGCACGATGCGATTGCGCGCAACGCCTTGGTGCACGGCGCGCGCACGGCGCTGGTATTTGAAGGGCAGCGCAGCACCCACGCCGAGTACGCCGCGCGCGTGGCGCAGCTTGCGGCGGGGCTTGCAGCTGCGGGCGTGGGGCGCGGCGATCGCGTCGCGATCCTGGCGCAAAACTGCCCCGAATACCTAGACCTGTTCGGTGCCGCGGCATCCCTTGGCGCGATCCTCGTGCCCATCAACTGGCGCCTGTCTGCCGAAGAAGTGGCCTACATCGTCGGCGATGTCGCGCCCAAGCTGCTGGTGGCGGCAGACGAGTTCAAATCCCTGCTTCCGGAAAGTCTGGAGGGCGTGGCGTGCTATGGTTTTGGTGGGCAGCAGGCGCCTTGGGGGGCGCTACAGTCGCTGTATGCGCATGATGCAGGCGCGGCAAAGGCACCGCTTGCCCCGCTGAGCGACGACGATGGCGTGGTCATCATCCACACGGCCGCCGTGGGCGGGCGCCCGCGCGGGGCGCTGCTGTCGCACCGCGGCCTGATGCTTGCCGCGATGCAGACCCAGCTCGCCTGGGGCCTGACGCCCAAGGATGTGAACCTGGGCGTGCTGCCGCTTTTTCATGTCGCGGCGATCGGCTTCTGGCTCGCGGCGCAGCTCGCCGGCGGCAGCACGCTGCTGCTCACGCGCTTCGATCCGGCAGCGCTCGTGCGCCACATCGACGCGGATGGCGGCAGCCTGATCGGCACGTTTCCACCCATGCTGGGTGCCTTGCTCGATGCGGCTGCGGCGCAGGGCTCGGCGCTGGCGCATCTGCGCATCGTCTCGGGCATAGACGCGCCCGAGACCTTGCAGCGCTTGCGCACCGTGTGCCCGCATGCGCGCTTTTGGAGCGCCTACGGCCAGACCGAAACCTCGGGCTGGGTCAGCATGGCGCCTTTCGACGAATGCCCGGGCAGCGCGGGACGGCCCGCGGGGCTGAACCGCGTAGCCATCGTCGATGATCTGGACCAGGAGGTGCCGCTGGGCGAAACGGGCGAAATCGTGGTGCGCGGCCCCATGGTGTTCGAGGGCTACTGGCGCCTCGATGAAGACAACGCCTTCACGTTTCGCAACGGCTGGCACCACACGGGCGACATGGGGCGCCTCGATGCCGAGGGTTATCTGTGGTACAGCGGCCGCTCGCCGGCCAAGGAGCTCATCAAGCCTGGTGGTGAAAACGTCTATCCGGCCGAAGTCGAGCGTACCTTGCTCGAACACCCGGCGATCGCCGAGGCCGTAGTGATCGGCGTGCCCGACGCGCAGTGGGGCGAGGCGATCAAGGCGGTCTGCGTGCTCCAGCCGGGGCAGATGGTTTCGGCTGAGGCGCTGATCGAATTCGTCGGCGCCCGCATCGCACGCTACAAAAAGCCCAAGCACGTGGTGTTCGTGCCGGAGCTTCCCAAGGATGCGGCCGGTAAAACCGACCGCACGGCCGTGAAAACCAAACACGGCGGCTTGTGAGTCGGTGATGTCAACCCGGCGTGCTCAAACCGCCATTGACGCTCAGCGTCTGGCCGGTGATCGCGTCGGATTCCGGCCCGGCAAAGAATGCCGCCGCGTTCGCAATGTCCTGGCAATACACCGGAAACAGCATGCGCTTGCGCAGGTTGTCGAGCATGCCTTTGCCGTGGGCGCCGGCTTCGAGGGCTGCCGAGCCCTTGCCCCAGCGCGGCTCGGCGTCCCAGATGTAGCTCATGGCCACGGCGTTCACACGGATGCCGTCGCGCCCAAGCTCGCGCGCGAGCACGCGGCACATCTGCATCATGCCGGCAGTGGCGCCGCCGATGAACGATTCCCCCACCGTGGCCACACGCCCGGCGTCGGTGCCGATGGCGACGATCTTGCCGTGTTTATGGCCTGCCATGACCTGCGCGCAGGCCTGGATCAGGTAGGCGCGCGTGAGCCAGTGGGCGCGGATGTAGCTGTCGAAGTCCTGGTCGCTCATCTCTTTGAAGAGTCGAAACGAGGGCGAATCCGCACTCGCACCCGCGCCGCTGGCCACGAGGATGTCGATGCGACCGTGCTGCTGGGCAACGCGCCCGACCATCGCACGCACGGCCTCGCTCTGGCCCAGGTCGGCAGCCTCGAACGAGGCTTTTCCGCCCTGCGCGGCAATTTCATCCACGACGGCCTGGCCAGCCACGGCATTGCGGCCGTTCACGACCACATGGGCGCCGCGGCGCGCGAGTTCGACGGCGGTGGCGCGGCCTATGAAGGCCGTGGCACCCGTGACGAGGGCAATTTTTCCTTCGAGCGCGCGTGCAGCGCCAGGGCTTGGATGCATGGTGTGTTGTCCTTGACTGGTAGAAACGCCCGATTGTGTGCAAAACGGTGCAATTCGACATAGGGTTTGCCCCAGGATCATCACCAAATACCTTTTTTCAACCACGCACAGGAGACATGCCATGACCCCAACGAACAGCGCTCGGCGCTACAAAACCCACCGCCGCACCATTACCGAGACCGACATCGTCACCTTCGTCAACGTCGTCGGCCTGCATGAGCCTTTTTTCATCGATATGGAATACATCCAGAAGAACATGGAGGGCGCGCACCGCAAACGTTTCGCGCCCGGGCCCATGATCATCTCTCTGGGCATGGGGCTCTTGGCAACCTACGTCTCCGAGATCATCGCAAACACGCTCAAAGAGCAGGATGTGGGCCCGTTTGGCGGCATGACGGGGCTGCAGGCGCGCTTGCGCGGGGCGCTGTTCCCCGGCGACACCATCCACGTGGAATGCGAGCCGCGGCTGCTGCCCAAGACCTCGCGCGGCTACACGCTGATGGAGTTGCAGCATTGGGTGATTAACCAACATGGTGAGGCGATCGCGGACTTCACGGAAACCCTGACTTTCCTTCCAAAGGAAAGCCATTCATCATGAGGTTCCCTGTGTTTTTCACATAGGGATACTGACCGGACCATCACAAAAAAGGAGACAAGCCCATGTTCACATCCCAACTCAGCCCCCAGTTGCAAGCGCGCTATCAGGCGAGCGGCCACTGGCACAACAAGACGCTGCTCGACTACCTCGACGAAGTTGCTCCCTCGCGCCTCGACAAAGTCGCGGTGACCGACATCAACAGCATGACGGGGCGCAAAAACTCTGTCTCTTACAGGCAGCTGCTGCAAACCTCCAAGCGCATCGCCTTGGGGCTGATCTCATTGGGCGTGGAGCGCGGCGACGTGGTTTCTTACCAACTGCCCAACTGGTGGGAATTCGTTGCGCTGCACCTGGCCTGCCTGCACGTGGGCGCCGTCACCAACCCCGTGATGCCGATCTTTCGCCATCGCGAGCTCACTTTCATGCTGGGCCTGGCCGAGAGCAAAGTCATGATCGTGCCGCAGAACTGGCGCGGCTTCGACCACCTGGCGATGGTGCGCGAAATCCAGCCCAACCTGCCCAAGCTTGAGCACGTGTTTGCGATCGGCGGCAGCGGCGACGCCTCGTTCGAGAAATACTTTTTGGAGCGGCGCTGGGAACAGGAAACGCCCGACGCAGAGAAGATGCTCAAGGCGCGGCGCATGCAGCCCAACGAGGTGATGCAGTTGCTCTACACCTCGGGCACCACGGGCGAGCCCAAGGGGGCGCTGCACACCCCGAACACTCACTATGCGAACCTGACGCAGATTGCCAAGCGCATGGAGTTGACGGGCGACCGCGTGTGCTTCATGCCCTCGCCGATGGCGCACCAGACGGGTTTCGGCCTCGGTATGGAGACGCCGCTGATGCTGGGCTGCAAGATCGTTTTGCAGGACGTCTGGGACGCCGAGGTCGGCCTGGGTCGCATCCAGGACGAGGGTGTGAACTTCATGATGGCGGCCACGCCTTTTCTGGCCGACCTGACCGACCATCCGGCGCTGCCAAAGTACGACATTTCTTCGTTGAACGTATTCATCTCCGCTGGTGCGCCCATTCCGCGCGCGCTCGTACAACGCGCGACCGAGCGTCTCAAGGCCCACATCGTCTCGGGCTGGGGCATGACGGAAAACCTGCTCGTGACCACTACGCGCCTGAACGATCCGCCCGAAAAGGTCTTTGGCACCGACGGTGTGCCCATGCCGGGCATGGAAATTCGTGTCATCGATCCGACCGGTCAGGTGCTGGGCGTGGATCAGGAGGGCGAATTGCAGTCGCGTGGCCCTAGCAATTTCGTGGGCTACCTCAAGCGCCCGGAAAAATTCGACACCGACGCCGAAGGCTGGTTCAAGACGGGCGACCTCGCGCGCATAGATGCGGATGGCTACGTGCGTATCACCGGGCGCGCCAAGGACATCATCATCCGTGGCGGCGAGAACGTGCCCGTGGTCGAGGTCGAGCAACTGCTGCACAAGCACCCGGCGATCCAGGTGGCAGTCGTGGTCGGCGTGCCCGACCCGCGCCTGGGCGAGCGCGCCGCCGCCTATGTGATCCTGCGCCATGGGCACAGCTTTACGACGGAAGAGATGCAGCGCTTTTTTGCCGAGCACCAAATGGCCAAGCAATACTGGCCTGAGTTCCTATCCGTTTCTGAAGACCTGCCGCGTACGCCCAGCGGGAAGATCCAGAAATTCCGTCTGCGCGAGATGGCCAAAGAGCAGTTCAAGGCAGCCTAGTAGGTTGTGCATGGCTTGCGCGAACCGGCTTCAGCCAAGGCGTTTGCTTCGTGGAAATACCTCGGCACCCTGGCTTGCGTGAGTCCCATTCCCTTTCCAACATTCCAAGGAGATCAAAAAATGATGGCTTCGCAAATGAGTCAGGACTTGCAAAAAACCTACCAAGCCAGCGGCCACTGGCACAACAAGACGCTGCTCGACTACCTCGACGAAGTTGCTCCCTCGCGCCTCGATAAAGTCGCGGTGACCGACATCAACAGCATGACGGGGCGCAAAAACTCTGTCTCTTACAGGCAGCTGCTGCAAACCTCCAAGCGCATCGCCTTGGGGCTGATCTCATTGGGCGTGGAGCGCGGCGACGTGGTGTCGTACCAGCTGCCCAACTGGTGGGAATTCGTTGCGCTGCACCTGGCCTGCCTGCACGTGGGCGCCGTCACCAACCCCGTGATGCCGATCTTTCGCCATCGCGAGCTCACTTTCATGCTGGGCCTGGCCGAGACCAAAGTCATGATCGTGCCGCAGAACTGGCGCGGCTTCGACCACCTAGCGATGGTGCGCGAAATCCAGCCCAACCTGCCCAAGCTCGAACACGTGTTTGCGGTGGGTGGCAGCGGTGATGCCTCGTTCGAGAAATACTTTTTGGAGCGACGCTGGGAGCAGGAAATCCCCGACGCAGAGAAGATGCTCGCCGCGCGGCGCATGCAGCCCAACGAGGTCATGGAGCTGCTCTACACCTCGGGCACCACGGGCGAGCCCAAGGGGGCTTTGCATACGTCCAACACCCATTTTTCGAACGTCATGACCCTGAGGGAGCGTTTTCGCAGGACCGGAGATCAGGTGTTCTTCATGCCCTCGCCGATGGCACATCAGACGGGCTTCCTCGTGGGTATAGAGCTACCGTTGGCGCTCGGCGGCAAACTGGTGCTGCAGGACGTGTGGGATGCAGAAGTGGGACTCGCCCGGATCCAGGATGAAGGCGTGAATTTCACGATGGCCTCGACGCCCTTCCTCGCCGACCTGACCGATCATCCGGCGCTGCCCAAATACGATTTGTCGAGCTTTGAGATTTTTCTGTGCGGCGGCGCGCCGGTTCCGCGCGCGCTCGTGCAGCGTGCCACTGAGCGTTTGCAGGCGAACATCGTCTCAGTCTGGGGTATGACGGAAAACCTGATCGTGACCACCACGCGCCTCGACGATCCGGCAGAGAAGGTCTTTGGCACCGATGGTCTACCGTTGCCGGGCATGAAAATCCGTGTCGTCGATCCCGCGGGCAGGGTGCTTGGGGTGGATCAGGAAGGTGAGTTGCAATCCTGGGGCCCGAACCACTTCGTGGGCTATTACAAGCGCCCCGAACTTTACGGCATGGACGAAGAGGGTTGGTTCAAGACGGGTGACCTTGCGCGCATAGACGCTGACGGGTACGTGCGCATCACGGGACGCGCCAAGGACATCATCATTCGTGGCGGTGAGAACGTGCCCGTGGTCGAGGTCGAGCAACTGCTGCACAAGCATCCCGCCGTGCAGACTGCAGCGGTGGTGGGCGTGCCCGACCCGCGCCTGGGTGAGCGCGCCGCAGCCTACGTGATCCTGCGTCCTGGGCACAGCTTCACGATGGAGGAGATGCAGCGCTTTTTTGCTGAGCACCAGATGGCCAAGCAATATTGGCCCGAGTTTCTCGCGGTATGTGAAGACGTTCCGCGCACACCCAGCGGCAAGATCCAAAAATTCCGCTTGCGTGAAATGGCCAAAGAGCAGTTCAAAGTGCCCCAGTAATGTAGGCAGTGTGTTTTTTCATTGTCCAAGGAGACTTTTGCATATGTTCGAATCCCAACTGCCCCCCCATCTGCAAGCGCGCTACCAGGCCAGTGGCCACTGGCACAACAAAACGCTGCTCGACTTCCTCGACGAAGTCGCGCCCTCGCGCCTCGATAAAGTCGCGGTGACCGACATCAACAGCATGACGGGGCGCAAAAACTCTGTCTCTTACAGGCAACTGCTGCAAACCTCCAAGCGCATCGCCTTGGGGCTGATCTCATTGGGCGTGGAGCGCGGCGACGTGGTGTCGTACCAGCTGCCCAACTGGTGGGAGTTCGTTGCCTTGCACCTGGCCTGCCTGCACGTGGGCGCCGTCACCAACCCCGTGATGCCGATCTTCCGCCACCGCGAGCTCACTTTCATGCTGGGCCTGGCCGAGAGCAAGGTCATGATCGTGCCGCAAAACTGGCGCGGCTTCGACCACCTGGCGATGGTGCGCGAAATCCAGCCCAACCTGCCCAAGCTTGAACACGTGTTTGCGATCGGCGGCAGCGGCGACGCCTCGTTCGAGAAATACTTTTTGGAGCGGCGCTGGGAGCAGGAAATCCCCGACGCCGAGAAGATGCTCAAAGACCGGCGCATGCAGCCCAACGAGGTCATGGAGCTGCTCTACACCTCGGGCACCACGGGCGAGCCCAAGGGGGCTTTGCATACGTCCAACACCCACTTCGCCAACTTGATGCAGATCGTGCAGCGCAACAAGTTGACCGGCGACCACGTGTTCTTCATGCCCTCGCCGATGGCGCACCAGACGGGCTTCCTCGTGGGCATGGAGTTGCCTCTGTCCCTGGGAGGCAAGATAGTGCTACAAGACATCTGGGATCCAGAGGTCGGCCTGGGCCGCATCCAGGACGAGGGTGTGCACTTCATGATGGCGGCAACGCCCTTCATGGCCGATCTGGCAGATCATCCGGCACTGCCCAAATACGACATCTCCACTTTCGACATCTTTCTGTCCGCCGGTGCACCGATCCCGCGTGCACTCGTGCAGCGTGCTACCGAGCGCCTCAAAGCGCACATCGTCTCGGCCTATGGCATGACGGAAAACCTGCTCGTCACCTCGACCCGGCTCGACGATCCACCCGAGAAAGTGTTCGGCACCGACGGTGTGCCGGTGGCAGGCATGGAGATGCGCATCGTCGATCCCGTGGGCAAGGTGCTGGGTGTCGATGAGGAGGGGCAAATCGAGTCGCGCGGCCCCGGGCAGTTCGTAGGCTACCTCAAGCGCCCGGAAAAATTTGACACCGACGCCGAAGGCTGGTTCAAGACGGGTGACTTGGGCAGGCTCGACGCCGACGGTTACGTGCGCATCACAGGGCGTGCCAAGGACATCATCATCCGCGGGGGCGAAAACATCCCCGTGGTCGAGGTCGAGCAATTGCTGCACAAGCACCCGGCGATCCAAGTCGCTGCCGTGGTCGGCGTGCCCGATCCGCGCCTGGGCGAGCGTGCCGCAGCTTATGTGATCCTGCGCCCCGGACACAGCTTCACGATGGAGGAAATGCGGCGCTTTCTCGAAGAAAACGGCATGGCCAAGCAATACTGGCCCGAATTTTTGGCCGTGTCCGAGGCTTTGCCAAGCACGCCCAGCGGCAAGGTGCAGAAGTTCCGCCTGCGCGAAATGGCCAAGGAGCAGTTCAAGGCCGCGTCCGCATAAGAGCGCCAGTTGTTCCGGCCTGCGTGCTCCCGATGGAGACACATGGGTCGGACGCGTTGCAGTGAAGCCAAGGAGCAAACAAGGAATGACAAAAAGAGAAGCCGTGATCGTCGGCGTGGCCGACTTGCCGCTCAAGGATGGCAAGGTGTGCCGGCCCATGTCGGTGCTCGAAGCGCAGGCGCTGGTGGCGCGCGATGCGCTCAAGGATGCCGGCATTCCCATGAGCGCCGTCGATGGCCTGCTGACGGCGGGCCTGTGGGGCGTGCCCGGGCCGGGCCAGCTGCCGACGGTGACGCTGTCGGAGTATCTGGGCATAACCCCGCGCTTCGTCGATGCCACGAACATCGGCGGTTCGGCCTTCGAGTCGCATGTGGCCCACGCGGCGATGGCGATCGAGGCGGGGCGCTGTGAGGTGGCCCTGATCACCTACGGCAGCCTGCAAAAAAGCGAGCTGAGTCGCAACCTCGCGGGCCGCCCCGCCGTGCTGACCATGCAGTACGAAACCCCCTGGGGCATGCCCACGCCCGTGGGCGGCTATGCGATGGCGGCGCAGCGCCACATGCACGAGTACGGCACCACGTCCGAACAGCTGGCCGAGATTGCCGTGGCCACACGCAAGTGGGCAGCGCTGAACCCTGCCGCCACCATGCGCGAGCCACTCACCATAGACGACGTGCTGCGCAGCACCATGGTGGCCGACCCGCTGCACCTGCTCGACATCTGTCTGGTGACCGATGGCGGCGGCGCCGTGGTCATGACCACAGCCGAGCACGCCAAATCCTTGGGGTGTAAAGCTGTGCACGTGCGCGGCTACGGCGAGTCGCACACGCACTGGACCATCGCCGCCATGCCCGACCTCGCGCGCCTCACGGCGGCCGAAGTCGCGGGGCGTGACGCTTTTGCCATGGCCGGCATAAGCCACGAGGCGATCGACGTGGTGGAGGTGTACGACTCCTTCACCATCACCGTGCTGCTGACGCTCGAGGCGCTGGGCTTTTGCCGGCGCGGCGAAGGCGGGGCTTTTGTCGCGAACCAGCGCACCGCGCCGGGCGGCGCATTCCCGCTCAACACCAACGGCGGCGGCCTGTCTTATGCGCACCCCGGCATGTATGGCATTTTTCTGCTGATCGAGGCCGTGCGCCAGCTGCGCGGCGAATGCGGCCCGCGCCAGGTGCAGGGCGCGCAGACGGCGCTGGTGCACGGTACCGGCGGCACGCTCTCGAGCGGCGCCACCTGCATTCTTTCCACGCGGTGAAGACCATGTACGACAAACCATTGCCCGTCATCGACAGCGAAAGCCGCCCCTACTGGGATGCCCTCAAGCAGCACCGCCTGACGCTCAAGCGCTGCCAGGATTGCGGCAAACACCACTTCTATCCGCGCGCCCTGTGCCCGCATTGCCACTCGGACGCCCTCGAGTGGGTCGATGCGCGCGGCACGGGCACGATCTACAGCTTCACCATTGCGCGCCGCCCGGCCGGGCCGGCTTTCAAGGCCGACACGCCCTATGTGGTAGCCGTGGTCGAGCTCGACGAAGGCGCGCGCATGATGACCAACATCGTGACCGCCGACGTCGATGCCGTGCGCATAGGCCAGCGCGTCAGCGTGCAGTACGAGGATGTGACCGACGAGGTCACGCTGCCGAAATTCCGGCTTGTCTGACCTAAAGGTAACTTCATGGACTTTACGATCGATTCCGACACCCAGGCGATTGCTGAGGCGCTGCTGCGCTTCGTCGAGCGCGAGGTGCTCCCGCTCGAGGAGCAGCACCGTGAGCTGCTGGGCAGCGAGCGCACCATGTTCGACGCGCGGGGCCGTTATGTGCCCGAGGTGCTTGCGCTGCGGCGCCAGGTGCGCATGCGCTCGGCCGAGCTGGGCTTTTACAACCTGTTCGGCGCCGAGTCGCTGGGCGGCGGCGGGCAGGGCGCGCTGGCAATGGCGCACATCCAGGAGGCGCTGAACCACCGCGTGGGGCCGGCCCATCCGCTGGTGCAGACCGTGGTGATTTCGTCCCCCTTCACCAACGGCTTGTCGCCGGTGCTGCGCTATCTGAAGCCCGAAGTGTTTGCGCTCTATGGCGCAGGCATTGCAAGCGGCGAAAAAACGCTGTGCTTCGGCCTGAGCGAGCCCGACGCGGGGTCGGACGTGTTCGGCATGAAGACGCGCGCTGTGCGCGATGGTGATGAGTGGGTGATCACCGGCACCAAGCAGTGGATCACCAATTCGCCCTATGCCGACTACGCGATGGTGTTCGCGCTCACCGACCCCGAGGCCGCGGCGCGCCACAAGGGCGGCGTGACGGGGTTTTTCGTCGATACGCGCGCGCCGGGCTTTGCCGTGCCGCGCGTCATCAACACCATGGGGCATCTGGGCGGCGACACGGGCGTGATCGTGCTCGAGGGCGTGCGCGTGCGCGATGACCACCGGCTCGGTGAAGTCGGTCGCGGCCTGCAAGTGGCCATGGACGGCGTCAACACGGGGCGCATGGGCATGGCAGCGTCGTGTCTGGGGCTGGCGCGCTGGGCGCTCGACCAGGCGACCGAATACGCCAAGGTGCGCAAGACCTTTGGTGTGCCGATTGCCGAGCACCAGGCGATCCAGTTCATGCTCGCCGAGAGCGCGATGGACATCTACGCGGCCAAGAACATGATTCAGAACTGCGCCTGGCGCCTGGACACGGGGCGCAATGCGACCGCGCAGGTCAGCATGGTCAAGGCCTTCTCGACCGAAATGCTGGGCCGTGTGATGGATCGCAGCATCCAGATCCACGGCGGCATGGGCCTGACGAACGAGCTGCGCCTCGAAGAGGGCTACCGCTATGCACGTGTGATGCGCATCCCCGACGGCACGGCAGAAATCCAGCGCCGCACCATCGCGCGCCAATTGCTCGGCGGCCATGTCGACTTGTAAATACAGGCATGCGGCCCGCAGGCCGCAAGGAGACGAAAATGAAAGACCATGAATTCATGGCGGGCGGCCACCGCCTCGCGGCAAGCACCTGGGGCGAGGTCGGTGGTGAGCGGCCCACCATCGTGATGATGCATGGCGGGCTCGACTGCATCGCCACCTGGAAAGACCTGCCGCAAGTGATCGCCGAGGCCACGGGTTGGCCGGTGCTCGCTTACGACCGCTACGGCTATGGCCGCTCCGAGCCGCTGGTGGGCGGGCGCGAGCCCAGCTACCGGCGCGAGGAGGCCGGGCCGGTGCTCGGTGAGGTGCTGCGCCACTTCGGTATCCGCAAGGCGTTGATGTTCGGCCACAGCGACGGCGGCGCGATGTCGGTGCTGGCCGCGGCGGCGCATCCAGACGTGGTCTGCGGCGCCATGGGCTGCTCGCCCACCATCGCCATAGATCAGTTCATGGTCGATGCCATGGCAAACGCGCGGCGCGCCTACGAGCAAGAGGGCCTGCGCGAAAAGCTCGAGCGCTACCACGGCGCGGGCACGGACGCGATGTTTTGGGGCTGGTTCAACGCCTGGGCGAGCCAAAAGGCCCTTGAATGGAACATGAGCGCCGAAATCGCCGCGGTGCGCTGCCCGGTATCCGCGCTGTTCGGCAACCAGGACGAATACGGTTGGCGCCCGAGCGCCCTGGCCTTGTTCACGCATGGAAACATGGGGCTCGAAGTGCTCGCGCTGGCCGGGCAGGGGCACCACCCGCAGCAGCGCGCGCGCGGCGAGACCATTGCGCAGTTGCAGCGTCTGATCGCAAGCATCGAACAGACGTGAACGCTATTGCTTGGCGCGCTGCGGTGCGCCAAGCGGCGGTACTGCATGCAGGGGATTGGCGAGGTTCAGTTCAGTCCGCGCAGCACGAGGCGGGCGTGGCCAGCATGCCTGCGAGCGGCGAGAGGTCGGTCAGATCCTCGAGCTGCGCCACCAGCGCAATCAGGCGCGTGCTTTGCGCCGCGCCGAGCACCGGATCGACGAGGCGGTGAAATTTTTCCTCGAGGCGCTGCTGCTGCGCCTGCAGGTCGCTTGCGGGTCGGCCGCTGTCGTGCTGCTGGCGCAGCGTGGCGCCGCTCGCCGTGTACACGATCACTTCGCTGAGCGTGAGGCCCGGACATTCGGGGACGAGCTCCACCGTGATGCGCTGGCGCAGCGCGGCGAGCTCGGGCTGGCCCACGGATTCGTCGGCGTAGGCGTCGAGGCCGGCCGTGTCCACGCCGGCCAGCGCCATGGCGACGGTGTGGCGCAGGCTGAACTTGGCTTCCAGGCCCGTGCGCGGCTCGGGGATGTTGCACACGCCCTCGCTGCTCGCACCCACGCGCACCTGCACGCGCGCGACGTCCGCAGGGGTGAGCTGGTGCTGGGCGCGCAGCTGGCGCGCGGCCTCGATCGCGGCGTGCGTGCCGTAGCAGGCCGCATGGAACTTGAACAGGTTGTTGTGCAGGTGCCAGCCGCCCGAGGGCTCGGCCAGTGCAATCTCCAGGCTGGGCGTGCCGCCGTGCGTGGCGATCAGGCCCTGCGGGCATTCGAGCGCGTCGGGGCGGCTCGTGAAGCCGCGCGCGGCGAGCAAGGCCGCATGCAAGCCCTCGGCGCTCGCGCGGCCTGCGTGCAAGGGCTTGCACATGGTGCCGAACATGGACTTGAGGCCCGCGGCCATGGTGCTTGCGATGCCCAGGGCCGTGGCCGTGTCTTCGGCGTCCAGGCGCAGCAGGTGTGCGCAGGCTGCGGCGGAGCCCAGCGTGCCCAGCGTGGCCGTGGTGTGGAAGCCGCGCGCGTATTGCGCGTCGCCGCTCGTGCGCCCTATGCGGCACATGGTTTCGTAACCGGCGACAAAGGAGGTCAGAAAGTCACGCCCGCTCGCGCCGCGCGTCTCGGCCAATGCGAGCAGTGCCGGGATCAACGCGACCGAAGGGTGGCCCGTGCAGGCCATGTTGACGTCGTCGTAGTCGAGTGCGTGCGAGGCCGCGCCGTTGATCAGCGCGGCCTGCCGGCTCGCAGTGGCGAGCGCGTGGCCTATCACCGTGGCCTGGGCGTGGCCGCCTTGCTCGCGCGCTTCTTCGGCGAGCATGTGCACGAGCGGCTCGCAGGCGCCCGCGAGCGCCACGCCTATCCAGTCGAGCAGGCATTGCCGTGCGAGCAGGCGCACGGCGGGTGGCAGATCGGTGTAGCGCAGCGCCGCGCTGCGCGCGGCGAGTGCGCGTGTGAGCCCGGGCGCCGTGGCCGCAGGCGCTGTAGCAACGTCAGGGGCAATGGCGGCGGGCGTGCTCATGTCAGCGTCCTTTCCAGACGGGTTTGCGTTTTTCGCGGAAGGAGCGCGGGCCTTCGAGCGCGTCTTCGCTCAGGTACACCGTGGCAAAGGCGTGGTTCGAGGCGCGCAGCGCCGCGGTGCGGCCCATTTCGGTCGAAAGGCGCACCATCTCCTTGGCCGCGCGCACCGTGAGCGGCGCGTTCGCCATGAGCTTTTGCGCGAGCTCGACCGCGCCCTGCACGGCCTGGCCCTTGGGCATCAGGCGGTTGATGTAGCCGAGCTCGTAGGCGCGCTGCGCGCTCAAAGGGTCGCCCGTCATCGCGACTTCCATGAGGATGCGCTGCGGCAGCATGTGGATCACGGGAGACGCCCAGGGCATGCCGCGGCCGACCTTGGCTTCGGTGATGGCGAACTTGGCGGTCTCGTCGGCCACGCACAGGTCGCACATCTGCGCGAGCAGCCAGCCGCCCGCGTAGGCGTAGCCGTGCACGGCGGCGATCACGGGTTTGGTGACTTCGATGTTGTCGCCGAGCACCGGCATGAAGCCCGGTGGCGGGATGCGCAGCTGCGTGTCGGCGGCCTCGACCAGGTCCATGCCGGCGCAGAAGTTTTCGCCAGCGCCTGAAAGAATGGCGATCTGCGCCGTTTCGTCGGCCTCGAAGCGGCGCCAGATGTCGAAAAAGCCTTGGCGTACCGCGTTGCTCAGGGCGTTGCGGCGCTCGGGCCGGTTGATGGTGATGAAGGCGATGCCGTCTTTGACTTCGTACAGAAGCTCGTTGCTGCTCATGGGAAACGTCTCCGTGGGGCGGTGGTTGGGAAGAAAAAAGCAGACTATCAAACGATTGTTTGGTATTCTGACCCACTTTGGAAGTATAGAGGCAGGGCAAAAACCTTGGCTCTGCCAGTACGCAAGCAAGTGTGCAACCAGGAGACTGAAAACAATGGCGGAAACGGCGCAAACGCGGTCTGAAAGCGCGTCAGAAGCTCACACAAAAGAAGCATCCACAGCCGCTGCGGCAAAAGCCCGAGGCGACTCTGGCCCGCTCGCGGGCGTGCGCGTGATCGACCTGAGCGCGGTGCTCATGGGGCCTTATGCGACGCAGATTTTGGGCGACCACGGCGCCGACGTGGTGAAGATCGAATCGCCCGAGGGCGACTCCACGCGCGCGATCGGGCCGGCGCGCCATGCGGGCATGGGGCCCATGTTTTTGCACCTGAACCGCAACAAGCGCAGTGTGGTGCTGGACTTGAAGACGCCCGCCGGCAAGGCCGCGATGCGCCGGCTGCTCGAGAGCGCCGACGTGTTCGTGCACAACCTGCGCCCGGCCTCGGTGGCGCGGCTGGGGTTCGACTACGACAGCGTGGCCGCGATCAACCCGCGCATCATCTGGTGCGGCGTCTATGGCTATGGCGAAGAGGGCCCTTACGCGGGGCGGCCGGCCTACGATGACCTGATCCAGGGCGCCGTGGGCGTGGCGGCATTGCAAAAGCGCGCGGGCGCCGAGGTGCCGCGCTATGCGCCGCTCAACATCGCCGACCGCATGACCGGCCTGCACGCCGCGCACAGCGTGGCCATGGCGCTCTTTGCGCGCGAGCGCACAGGGCGCGGCTGCCGCATCGACATCCCCATGTTCGAAACCATGGTGGGCGTGGTGCTGTCCGACCACATCTACGGCCGCACCTTTGTGCCACCCACGGGCGAGGCCGGCTACAGCCGTTTGCTCTCGCCGAGCCGCCGGCCCTACGAAACCAGCGACGGGTATCTGTGTGCGATGGTCTATAACGACGGCCAGTGGCAGCGCTTTCTGCGGGGTATCGGCCGAGAGGATTTGCTGACCGACGCGCGCTTTGCGAGCCTGGCGAACCGCACGCGCCATATCGACGAGGTCTATGGCTTTCTCGCGCAGACGCTGCGCACGCAAAGCACCGAGCATTGGCTCGAGTTTTTTGCGCGCATCGATCTGCCTGCGGGGCCGGTCAACACCATAGAAGATCTGTTCGACGACCCGCAGCTTGCGGCGGTGGGCTTTTTCCAGCAGGTCGAGCACCCGAGCGAAGGGCCCATGCGCACCTTCGGGACGGCGGCGCGTTGGGTCGGTTACGAGGTCGGCGCGCTCGCGCCGGCGCCGCGCCTGGGCCAGCACACCGAAGAGGTGCTGCGCGAATGCGGCTTTGATCCGCGCCAGCTCGACAATGAATTTAAATAGGAAAGAAGGAGAGCAAACCATGAGCACTGCCGATTGGAAGGTGGAGCGCCTCGCCGGCGCCATCGGCGCCGAGATTTTGGGCGTCGATCTGTCGCGCCCGCTCGATGCCGCCGAGCGCGCCGCGCTGCGCGCGCTGTGGCTCGAGCATGGCGTGCTCTTTTTCCGCGACCAGCCGCTGTCGAGCGCGCAGTTCCTCGCTTTTGCCGAGGGCTGGGGCACGCCGGTCGAATACCCTTTCGTCAAAGGGCTTGCGGACTACCCCGTGATCATCGAGATCAAGAAGCTCGAGCACGAAAAGGTCAACTTCGGCGGCGTGTGGCACAGCGACACGGCCTACCTCGAGCGCCCGCCCATGGCCACGCTGCTGCTCGCGCGCGAGGTGCCGCCCTATGGCGGCGACACCCTGTTTGCAAACCAGTACCTGGCTTACGAAACCTTGTCCGAGGGCATGAAAAAGCTGCTCGACGGGCTGGACGCCGTGAACACCTCGGCCAAGGCCGACGTCACGCGCACGCGCGAAGACCGCCTGGCTGAAGTCGGGCGCAGCGACGCCGCGAGCCAGTACGAGGCCACACACCCCGTGGTGCGCACGCACCCCGAAACCGGGCGCAAGGCTTTGTATGTGAACTACGCGCACACGGCGCGCTTTGCCGGCATGACCGAAGAAGAAAGCGCGCCGCTGCTGCAATGGCTGTTTGCGCACCAGAAGAAGGAGGAATTCACCTGCCGTTTCCGCTGGCGCGTGGGCTCGCTCGCGCTGTGGGACAACCGCTGCACGCACCACTTCCCGGTCAACGACTACCACGGCTTTCGCCGCGTGCTGCACCGCATCACCCTGGCGGGCGACAAGCCGCAGCGCTGAGAGGCTGGGCGTCGCCGCCTGGGAGGCGGGCGGCGCCATGTGTTTTGGAGTGATTTTGGCCTTTTGACAAGGTACAGCAAGCGCAAGCAGCTATCTTTATCAAAGCGCTGCCTCACCGGTTAACCCCACTGCCGCCCTGCTGCGTGCGCTCGCGTAAGATGCCTGTGTGACATTGCCTTACCAAAACCCCGATCTGCATTCGCACTCCGTCGTCTCCGACGGCACCCTGACGCCCGAAGAACTGGCGGCGCGCGCGCGCGCCAACGGCGTCGATCTGTGGGCCTTGACCGACCACGACGAGGTCGGCGGCCAGCACCGCGCCGCCGCCGCAGCGCGCGCGCAGGGCATGGCCTATCTTTGCGGCACCGAAATTTCCGTGAGCTTTGCGGGCGAGACCGTGCACATCGTCGGCCTGGGGTTCGACCCCGACGACGCGGCGCTGGTGCAGGGCCTGGCCACCACGCGCGGCGGGCGCGAGCAGCGCGCACGCGAAATGGCCGAGCAGCTTGCCGCGCACGGCATCGCAGGCGCATTCGAAGGCGCGCTGCGCTACGTGGGCAACCCGGACTTGATCTCGCGCACGCACTTTGCGCGCTTTCTCGTCGAAGCCGGCGTGTGCCGCGACACGCCCGAGGTGTTTCGCAAATACCTGACCGAAGGCAAGCCCGGCTACGTGCCGCACCGCTGGGCCGCGCTTGGCGATGCGGTGCGCTGGATCGTCGGCGCGGGCGGCGTGGCCGTGATCGCGCACCCCGCGCGCTACCGCCTCACCGCAAACGAGGAATATGCGCTGTTTTCCGAATTCCGCGCGCACGGCGGGCAGGCCGTGGAAGTGGTCACCGGCAGCCACACGTCGGCCGAATACGCAAGGTATGCGCGCATGGCGCAAGAGTTCGACCTGGCGGCGTCGCGCGGCAGCGACTTTCACAGCCCCGAGGAATCCTCGTACGACCTCGGCTGCCTGCCGCACTTGCCAGCGGGGCTCGCTTCGGTGTGGGAACTGCTCGAAGCGCGCATCCAGCATCCTGCCTGAAGCGAGGAACGAGCATGGCCCAGTTCTTTGAAGTCCACCCCGACAACCCGCAGCCGCGTCTGCTGCGCCAGGCTGCGGCACTGTTGCAGCAAGGTGGCGTGCTGGCCGTGCCCACCGATTCGAGCTACGCGCTGGTGTGCCAGCTCGACGACAAGCAGGCCGTGGAGCGCCTGCGCCGCGTGCGCCAGGTCGATGACAAGCACCTGCTCACGTTGCTGTGCTCCGACTTGTCGCAGCTTGCAAACTACGCGCGCGTCGACAACCGGCAATACCGCCTGCTCAAGCTCGGCACGCCCGGGCCCTACACCTTCATCCTCGAAGCGTCCAAGGAAGTGCCGCGCCGCGTGAGCCACCCGCAGCGCAAGACCATAGGCCTGCGTGTGCCTGCGCGCAAAGGGTTGCAGATGCTGCTCGAGCTGCACGGCGCGCCGCTGCTTGCCACCACCCTGATCCCGCCGGGCGAGAGCGCACCGCTCAACGACGCGCAGGAAATCCGCGCGCGCTACGAGCATGCGATCGATGCCGTGGTCGATGCCGGCCCTTGCCCCGCTGAGCCCACCACGGTGCTAGACCTCGTGCCCATGGCCACGGGCGGCGAGCCCGTGGTGCTGCGCGAGGGCCGCGGCAGCCTCGCGGCGCTGGGGCTTTGAGTGCCTTGTTTTTATAGTCTTTTGGGCCTCTAGCGCTTATATATCAAGCGCTAGCAGCTATTTTTTGAGTAGCTTATTGCGCCGCCAGCACCAGCTGTTCGAGCTTGCGCGTGTCGGCGCAGAAGTTGCGGATGCCCTCGGCGAGTTTTTCCGTGGCCATCGCGTCTTCGTTGAGCGCAAAGCGAAAGCCCGGCTCGTCGTACTGCACGGGCGCGATGTCCATGGCGCGTGCGGCTTCTGGGTCTAGCGCGCGCTGCAGCGGCGCCTCGCTCGCGGCGAGCTGCGCGAGCAGCTCAGGCGCAATCGTGAGCAAATCGCAGCCCGCGAGCGCAATGATCTGCCCCACGTTGCGAAAGCTCGCACCCATCACCTCGGTGGCGATGCCGAAGTGCTTGTAGTAGTGGTAAATCTGGCGCACCGAGCGCACGCCGGGATCGTTCGCGCCGGCCATCGCGGCTTCGTCCCACTGCGCGCCGGCCTGCTTTTTGTACCAGTCGTAGATGCGCCCGACGAAGGGCGAGATCAGCTGCACTTTGGCCTGCGCGCAGGCCACGGCCTGGCAGAACGAGAACAGCAGCGTGAGGTTGGTGTGGATGCCGCGGCGCTCGAGTTGCTCGGCCGCGCGTATGCCCTCCCAGGTCGAGGCGATCTTGATGAGCACGCGGTCGATGTGTATGCCCTCGGCCTGGTAGAGATCGACGAGGCGCTCGGCGCGCGCCACCGTGGCGCTGGTGTCGAAGCTCAGGCGCGCATCGACCTCGGTGGAAACGCGCCCCGGGATGATGGCCAGAATCTCGCAGCCAAAACGCACGAGCAGGCGGTCGATCAGCGCGTCCATGGGCTGCCCGCGCCAGCGCGCCACCGTGGCCTGCAAGAGCGGCGCGTATTCGGGTTTTTGCACCGCCTTGAGGATCAGCGAGGGGTTGGTCGTGGCGTCCTGCGGCTGGTATTGCGCCAGCTGCTGGAAGTCGCCGGTGTCGGCAACCACGGTGGTGAACTGTTTGAGGGCTTCGAGCTGGTTCATGGCAAAACAAAGGAAAAAAGCCGGCAGCACTGGTCGAATGGGCACTGTCAGCTATTCATTTTAGGGTGCGCTGGTGTCGTGGCCGAATGTATGGCTGAAAGTGCGAGCCCACAGTGGTAATGCCCATCTCGCGCAGGCCCACCCTGGCTCCCTACAATTAGCCGCACCTTGGAGCCGTACTACGGCGGGGATCGTTGATGATTGGGAGACATGAACATGGCAGTGTATGAACTCGACGGCATGGTGCCGCAGCTCGCCGATTCGGCCTGGGTGGCCGACAGCGCGCAGGTGATCGGCCGCGTGACGCTGGGCGCGCAGGCGAGCGTGTGGTGCGGCGCGGTGCTGCGCGGCGACGCCGACAGCATCACCGTAGGTGCGGGCAGCAACATCCAGGACGCGAGCGTGCTGCATGCCGACACCGGCCAGCCGTTGGTCGTGGGCGAGCGCGTGACCGTGGGCCACATGGTCATGCTGCACGGCTGCACCATAGGCGACGAGTCGCTCATAGGCATAGGCGCCGTGGTGCTCAACGGGGCAAAAATCGGCAAGAACTGCCTCGTGGGCGCGGGCGCGCTCGTGACCGAGGGCAAGGAATTCCCCGATGGCTCGATGATCCTCGGCAGCCCCGCCAAGGTGGTGCGCCAGCTCACGCCCGAGCAAATCGAAGGGCTGCGCCAGAGTGCGCGGCACTACATCGAGAACGCGCGCCGCTTCCAGCGCAGCCTGCACAGGCTGGCGTAAGTGGCTTGCGGTCGCTTCTTTTTGATCCACTGAACCTTCGAAAGCGAAAGCTGCGCGTGTCCGAATTACACAAATTTCTGTTCGAAGGCCTGCCCGTGCGCGGCATGCTCGTGCGTCTGACCGATGCCTGGCGCGACATTCTGCAGCGCCGTGCGGCCAATTCCGCCACGGGCCCCTACCCGGCGCCGGTACGTGCCTTGCTCGGTGAAATGGCCGCGGCGGCGGTGTTGATGGAGTCGAACATCAAATTCAACGGTGCGCTGGTGCTGCAGGTGTTTGGCGACGGCCCGGTCAAGCTTGCCGTGGTCGAGGTGCAGCCTGACTTGAGCCTGCGCGCCACGGCCACGGTGCGCGGCCCCGTGGCCGAGGACGCCACGCTGGGCCAGATGCTCAACGTCGAAGGCGGCGGGCGCTGCGCGATTACGCTGGACCCCAAGGACAAGTCGGTAGGGCAGCAGCCTTACCAGGGCGTGGTGCCGCTCGAAGATGCGCGCTACCGCAGCTTTGCGAGCATGTCGGACGTGCTGCAGCACTATATGCTGCAGTCCGAGCAGCTCGACACCGTGCTGGTGCTGGCCGCCAATGATGAACTGGCAGCCGGGCTGTTGATTCAGCGCATGCCGGCTGCGGGCGAGGGCAATCTGGCGCAACGCCGGGGTTCCGCGGAGCACGAAGACCAGATCGGTGCGCATGAGGACTACAACCGCATCGCGCATCTGGCCGCGAGCCTCACGCGCGAGGAACTGCTCTCGCTCGATGCCGATACCATCTTGCACCGCCTGTTCTGGGAAGAAAACCTGCTGCGCTTCGAGCCCTTGCAAGGCGCGCGCGGGCCGCGCTTTGCCTGCAGCTGCAGCCGCGCGCGCGTGAGCGCCATGCTGCGCAGCCTGGGCGAGCCGGAGGCCGAAAGCATTCTGGCCGAGCGCGGCGAGGTCGAGGTGGGCTGCGAGTTTTGCGGCCAGCAGTACCGTTTCGACGCCGTCGATGTGGCGCAGATTTTTGCAGCCCCGCCCGACGCGCCGGATGCACCTTTTGCACCACCAGGGCCGCAGGGGCTGCAGTGAAAATGGATGGGTGATTACTTAACATGGAGACAGGATGAAACCCCAAACAGCCATCGTGGCGGTGTCCGAGATGAAGCCCGGGCGATACCCGCACTACAACGGTATGGAGATGTACCGCCAGGTACTGGCGCAGTTTCTGCGCGAATGGCCGCAGCTGCGCCCGTCCGACATTCAGGGCCTGATGTCGGCGCCTGCGGGCATGGCCTCGGCCGAAGGTGTCGATGTGTTCGCGCACGAAAAGATCGCCGAAGAGCTGGGCATAGAGCCCAGCTTCAGCGAAACCATCAACGCGGGCGGCGCCACCTACGCGCTCATGCTGATCCGCGCGAGCTTGGCCATAGAGCGCGGCCTGTGTGATTCGGTGCTGTGCCTGGGTGCGGGGCGCTTTCCCAACGTAGGCAGCGGCATGGCCGAGACCCTGAGCAAGCTCATCAGCCACCCCGAATTCGAATATCCGTACGGCACCTATATTCCGCCGATTTTTGCGCTCAATGCCACGCGCCACATGCACGAGTTCGGCACCACGCGCGAGCAGCTCGCGCAGGTGGCCGTGTCACAGCGCGCCTGGTCGCTCTTGCACCCCGACGCGCTGATGGCGCCGCAAGGCCCGCTGACCATAGACAAGGTGCGGTCCTCGCGCCCGATCGCCTACCCTTTCAACCTGCTCGACTGCTCGGTACCCTGCGAGGGCGGCTCTGCCGTGTTGCTCGTGTCTGCGCGGCTTGCCACGCGCTACGCGAAGCAGCCCTGCTACCTGCTCGGTTACGGCGAAAAGCACACGCATTCGAGCATCAGCCAGGCGCACGACTTGACCACGCTGGGTTCCAAGGAAACCGGCGCCAAGGCCTACCGCATGGCCGGCGTAGGCCCTGCCGACATGGACTTCGCGCAGCTCTACGACTCGTTCAGCATCAACCCCATCATTTACGCCGAAGACCTGGGCCTGTGCCCCAAAGGCCGGGGCGGGGCCTTTTTTGCCGGCGGGCGCACGGCACCGGGCGGAGAATTCCCGGTCAACACCTATGGTGGACTGATGTCCTTCGGCCATGTGGGCGACGCCTCGGGCCAGACCATGATCGTCGAGGCCGCGCGCCAAGTCATGGGCATCGCGGGGCCGCAGCGCCAGCTGGCCAAGGCCGATCTGGGCGTCGTGCACTGCTACGGCGGCATGATGGCCGAGCACGCGACCCTCGTACTCGGGAGGCAGTCATGAGCACGCACCACACAAATCCCAAACCCGTCCCCGAAGTCAGCCCGCACAGCAAGCCCTACTGGGATGCAGCGCAGCGCGGCGAGCTCGTGTTCCAGCGCTGCCGCGGCACGGGCAAGCCTTTTTTGTATCCGCGGCCCTGGAGCCCGTTCGATTTTTCGCCCGACCCGGTGTGGGAAAAGGCCAGCGGCCGCGGCACTGTGTTCAGCTACACCGTGGTTTATCAGCCGCCGTATGAGGCGTTTCGCGACGACTGCCCGTTCGTGATGGCCATCATCCAGCTCGAAGAGGGGCCGCGCCTCATGACCAACATCCTGCACTGCGACCCGCAGTCGGTCTATATCGGCATGCCCGTGAAGCTGTGCTTCGAGACGCGCGCGGGCGGCTTCAAGATTCCGCAGTTCGAGCCGGCCTGAGGCCGGAGCAGACCTCGCGGCGTCTTTGCCGCGAGGTCTGGGAATGGCAGGGGCGGCGCCGTGCCGCCCCTGTGTTATTTGCTCGGGCGCTGGATTTCGCCGAATACGCGGCCCATGACCTCGTTGGCCGATTCGAAGGGCTTGGCGCCGCGCATGTCGCAGATGCGTGCATAGTTGTCGCGCACTTCTTCGGGGGCGGGCACCTGGCCGTCGCCCAGCAGCACGCCTTCGCCTTCCATGATTTGCACACGCGCGTAGTAGCCGGCGCCGACCTCGACAATGTCCCCCGTGGCCTGGTTTTCGGCAGCGCAGAACCAGGCCACCATGGACGAAACGTATTCGGGTTTGAGCCGTGGCTTGACGTCCGCGGCGATCAGGTCTTCTGTCATGCGCGTGAGCGCGATCGGCGCGACGGTGTTGACGCGGATGTCGTACTTGGCACCTTCGTGCTTGAGCGCGTTCATGAGGCCCACGATGCCCAGCTTGGCCGCCGCGTAGTTGGCCTGGCCGAAGTTGCCGAACAAGCCGGCCGCCGAAGTGGTCATCACGATGCGCCCGAAGTTGGCCTCTTTCATGTGCGGCCAGGCGGCCATGGTGCAGTAGGCCGAACCAGCCAGGTGCACGGCCACGACGGCGTCGAAGTCCTGCGGCGTCATTTTCAGAATGGTGCGGTCGCGCAGGATGCCTGCGTTGTTCACCAAAATGTCCACGCGTCCCCACTGGTCGAGTGCGGCTTGCACCATGCGTTGGGCGCCTTCGGGGCTCGCGACCGAGTCGGCATTGGCAATGGCGGTGCCGCCCGCAGCCTGGATTTCGGCCACTACTTGCTGTGCCGGCGTGAGCGAGCTGCCGCTGCCATCGACGGCGCCACCGAGGTCGTTGACCACGACCTTGGCACCGCGCGAGGCGAGGAACAGCGCGTGGCTGCGGCCCAGGCCAGAGCCGGCGCCGGTGACGATGGCGACGCGGTTGTCGTAACGAATGTTCATGGGTGTCTCCTTGGTGTCGTTGCAGGTTAAACCCATATTGTCCATTAGGCGGCCCTTCGGGCCTACGCGGGCGCTGGCGGTTGTCTGGCGGTCATTTGGGCCGCGGCTTCGTCGTTCGTGGTGGTTCCACGAACTCCTCAGCCGCGACCAAACTGCCGCGCCAGCCGCCTCGCCCTCATCCCGCGCCCTAACGAACAATCTGGGTTAAAGAAATCCGTATCGGGTGTTTTGCCGAGTTTTGCGCCGCTTTGGCGCCGGCTTTGCGAATGTGCGAAGGGTGCAATACTCAAGCCATCCGAACGTTTGTTAGGATAGCAGGTTCATCGCTTAGATGTCGTTTCTTTCCTTTTCATCATTTTGATCGGTTCCCCATGAGCATCAAAAGACAAGCCTGTATCGTGGGTGCCTACGAGCACCCCACACGCAAAGCGCCGGACAAGACCGTCGCCCAGCTGCACGCCGAATCCGCGCGCGGCGCCCTCGAAGACGCGGGGCTTTCGCTGAGTGACGTCGATGGCTACTTCTGCGCCGGTGACGCGCCGGGCCTGGGCATGCTCAGCATGGTCGACTACATGGGCCTGCGCCCGCGCCACGTCGATTCGACCGAAACCGGCGGCTCCTCGTACATCGCGCACGTGGCCCATGCCACGCAGGCCATCATGGCGGGCAAGTGCAACGTCGCGCTGATCACGCTGGCCGGGCGCCCGCGCTCCGAGGCCTCGAGCGGCACGCAGCCGCGCAACTGGGGGCCCAACGTGCCGGACACGCCGTTCGAGACGCCCTACGGCCCGGTCACCGTGAACATGTACGCCATGGTGGCCCAGCGCCACATGCATGAGTTTGGCACCACCGCGGAGCAGCTCGCCTGGATCAAGGTCGCGGCCTCGCACCATGCGCAGCACAACCCCAACGCCATGCTGCGCGACGTGGTCACCGTGGAAGACGTGGTGAACTCGCCCATGATTTCCGACCCGCTGCACAAGCTCGACTGCTGCGTGGTCAGCGATGGCGGCGGCGCGCTGATCGTCGCGCGGCCCGAGATTGCGCGTTCGCTCAAGCGCCCCATCGTCAACGTGCTCGGAGCGGGCGAGGCGCCCAAGGGGCTCAATGGCGGCAAGGTCGATCTTTCGTACTCGGGCGCGGCCTGGTCGGGCCCGCGCGCATTCGCCGAGGCGGGCGTGACGCCGGCGGACATTCAATACGCATCGATCTACGACAGCTTCACGATCACCGTGCTGATGCAGCTCGAAGACCTGGGTTTTTGCAAGAAGGGCGAGGGTGGCAAGTTCGTCGCCGACGGCAACCTGATCTCCGGCGTGGGCAAACTGCCCTTCAATACCGACGGCGGCGGTCTGTGCAACAACCACCCGGCCAACCGCGGCGGCATCACCAAGGTGATAGAGGCCGTGCGCCAGCTGCGTGGCGAGGCGCACCCCGCGGTGCAAGTGAAAAACTGCACGCTGGCGCTTGCGCAGGGCACCGGCGGCTCCCTCGGCGCGCGCCACGGCAGTGCCACCTTGATTCTCGAAAGGGCCTGACGCCATGACCACCGCAAGCACACGCACCATCCCTTCGCCAGATATCTGGCCCGACAACAAGGAGTTCTGGGCCGCCACGCAGTCCGGCAAGCTGCTCATCAAACACTGCCGTTCCTGTAACCAGCCGCACTGGTATCCGCGCCCGCTGTGCCCGTTTTGCCTGAGCGAGCAGACCGAGTGGCAGGAGGCCGCCGGCACCGGCACGATCTACACCCTCAGCGTCGGCCGCCGCGTCGGCCCCGTGCCCTACGTGATCGCCTACGTCACGCTCGACGAGGGTGTGAGCATGCTGACCAACATCGTCGATTGCGACTTCGACGCCCTGCGCATCGGCGACCGCGTCAAGGTGGTGATGAAGCCGAGCGAAAACGGCACCATGGTGCCCATGTTCACGCCGGTGTAATCTGATAAGCGAAAAAACGGGGCGCCGGTTTGTCCGAACCGGCGCCCCGTACCGTTTTGCCGAGGTGTTTTCAGCGCGGAGCGATCTGCACGTAGATTTCGTTGGGCTTGACCATGCCCAGTTCGCTGCGGGCCTTGTCTTCGACCATCTCCAGCCCCTCTTTGAGGTCGTTGACCTCGGCGGCGAGCCGCTCGTTGGCCTGCTGGGCCTGGGCGTTTGCGGCCTTTTGCGCGGCGAGCTGCTGCTGCAGGCTGCGCACATGCGCGACACTGCCGCGCCCGAGCCAGAGCTGGGCGTGCAAGGCCACCAGCAAGGCCAGCAGCACGAAGGGAACGAAGCGCCCGCCCATGGTGGCTCGGTGGAGGCGGATGGCGGCTAGGTGGCGCGGCGCGCGGTCAGCGCAGGTTGTAGAACGCCGCGCGGCCCGGGTAGTGGGCGACGTCGCCCAGGTCTTCCTCGATGCGCAGCAACTGGTTGTATTTGGCCATGCGGTCGCTGCGGCTCAGCGAGCCGGTCTTGATCTGGCCCGCGTTGGTGCCCACGGCGATGTCGGCGATGGTGGCGTCCTCGGTTTCGCCCGAGCGGTGGCTGATGACGGCGGTGTAGCCCGCGCGCTTGGCCATTTCGATGGCCTGGAAGGTTTCGGTCAGCGTGCCGATCTGGTTGATCTTGATGAGGATGGAGTTGGCGATGCCTTTGTCTATGCCTTCCTTGAGGATCTTGGTGTTGGTGACGAACAGGTCATCACCCACGAGCTGCACGTTCTTGCCCAGGCGCTCGGTCAGGTGCTTCCAACCGTCCCAGTCGCCTTCGGCCATGCCGTCCTCGATGCTGATGATGGGGTACTTGTCGCACCAGCTCGCGAGCATGTCGGTCCACTGCGCAGCCACGAGTTGCAGGCCGCCTTCGCCTGCGAGCACGTATTTGCCGTCGCGGTAAAACTCGCTTGCCGCGCAGTCCAGGCCCAGCGCAATCTGCTCGCCGGCGCGATAGCCCGCGGCATCGATCGCCTGCAGGATGAGCTGGATTGCGGCCTCGTGGTTGGCCACGTTCGGGGCAAAGCCGCCTTCGTCGCCCACGGCCGTGCTCATGCCTTTGTCGTTGATGATTTTCTTGAGCGCGTGGAACACCTCGGCGCCCCAGCGCAGCGCTTCGCGAAAGCTCGGTGCGCCCACGGGGATGAGCATGAACTCCTGCAGGTCGAGGCTGTTGTTCGCGTGCGCGCCGCCGTTGATCACGTTCATCATGGGCACGGGCAGCTGCATGCTGCCCATGCCGCCGAAGTAACGGTACAGCGGCAGGCCCGATTCCTCGGCGGCGGCGCGCGCCACGGCCATGCTCACGGCGAGCAGCGCGTTCGCGCCCAGGCGGGCCTTGTTGTCGGTGCCGTCGAGGTCGATCAGCGTGCGGTCCAGGAAGGCCTGCTCGCTCGCGTCCAGGCCCAGCACGGCTTCGGAGATTTCGGTGTTGACGTGCTCGACGGCCTTGAGCACGCCCTTGCCCAGATAGCGGCTCTTGTCGCCGTCGCGCAGTTCGATGGCCTCGCGGCTGCCCGTGGAGGCGCCCGAGGGTACGGCGGCGCGACCCATCACGCCCGACTCGAGCAGGACGTCGCACTCGACGGTGGGGTTGCCGCGGCTGTCGAGGATTTCACGGCCGACGATGTCAACGATGGCGCTCATGGAGCTTCTTCCTTTGCAAAAGTTTATGAATGAAATAAGGCTTTAGCGCTTGTGCATCCTGCGCAAGCAGCTATCAAAAAAGATTTTTTCGTGGCGGGGCTCACACGCCCTCGACGGCCAGCAGGCGCATCACGGCAGCGCCCTCGCGTGCGGCGCGCGCCTTGCGGTATTCGGGCGAGTCGTAGAACGCGCGCGCGGCTTCCACGCTGGGGAACTTCAAGACCACGATGCGCCCCGGATCGCAGCCACCTTCGAGCACTTCGACCTTGCCGCCGCGCACGCACACTTCGGCGCCATGCACGCGCATGGCTTCGGTGCTGAGTTTGCGGTATTCGTCGTATTGCGCCGGGTTGGTGACGGTGACCGAGGCGATGACGTAGGCACTGCTCATTTTTTGTCTCCTCGATGAGGGGTGAACCTTAACGCCCGCTGCCTGGCTCAGGCGCGAAAAACGTCTTCGAGAAAGCCCTGGCGCTTGGTGACCTGGTCGAGCGCGAGCAGGGTTTCGAGCAGGGCGCGCATGTGCGCGAGCGGCACGGCGTTGGGCCCGTCCGAGAGCGCTTGCGCGGGGTTGGGGTGCGTTTCCATGAACAAACCCGCCACGCCCACGGCCACGGCCGCGCGCGCGAGCACGGGCACGAACTCGCGCTGGCCGCCGCTGCTCGTGCCCTGGCCGCCGGGCAGCTGTACGCTGTGCGTGGCGTCGAACACCACGGGCGCACCCGTCTCACGCATGATGGCGAGCGCGCGCATGTCGCTCACGAGGTTGTTGTAGCCAAAGCTCACGCCGCGCTCGCAGGCCAGGAATCGATCTTCCGACAGGCCCGCCTCGCGTGCGGCAGCGCGCGCCTTGTCGATCACGTTTTTCATGTCGTGCGGCGCGAGGAACTGGCCTTTTTTGATGTTGACCGGCTTGCCCGACTGCGCCACGGCGCGGATGAAGTCGGTCTGGCGGCACAAAAAGGCCGGTGTCTGCAGCACATCGACGACCGCGGCCACAGTGGGCACCTCGGCCTCGGTGTGCACATCGGTGAGGACGGGGACGCCGATCTCGCGGCGCACCTTGGCCAGAATTTCCAGCCCGCGCTCCAACCCTGGGCCGCGAAAGCTCGCGCCGCTCGAGCGGTTGGCCTTGTCGTAGCTGCTCTTGAAGATGAAGGGGATGCCCAGCGCCGCGGTGATTTCCTTGAGCTGCCCGGCCACGTCCATTTGCAGCTGCTCAGACTCGACTACGCAAGGGCCGGCGATGAGGAAAAACGGCTGCTCGAGCCCGACGTCGAAACCGCACAGTTGCATGGCTTTTCCTTTGGCGCTCAGGTGGCGGTGGCAGGTGCCGCTGTCGCGGCGACTGCGGCGGGCATGCAGGCGCCGGCTGGCGTCGAAGCCGCGTTGCCAAGCCGCCGCGCGCGCTGCTGCACCGCGGCCGCGATGAAGGCGTTGAACAGCGGATGCCCGGCCCAGGGCGTGCTCTTGAACTCAGGGTGGAACTGCACGCCGATGAACCACGGGTGCACGCTCTGCGGCAGCTCGATGATCTCGGTCAGGTGCTCGCGCTGGGTGTAGGCCGAGATCACGAGCCCGGCTTCGCGCAGGCGCTCGAGGTAGTGGACGTTGGCTTCATAGCGGTGGCGGTGGCGCTCGGTCACCACGTCGCCGTAGATCTGGTGCGCCAGCGTGCCGGGTTGCACGTCGGCACTTTGCGCGCCCAGGCGCATGGTGCCGCCGAGGTCAGAATGCTCGTCGCGCTTTTGGATGCTGCCGTCGGCGTTTTTCCACTCGGTGATGAGCGCGATCACGGGGTGCGGCGTGTGCGGGTCGAACTCGGTGCTGTTTGCACCTTCGAGCCCGGCCACGTGGCGCGCGTATTCGATCGTCGCCACCTGCATGCCCAGGCAGATGCCCAGGTAGGGAATGCGCTGCTCACGCGCGAACTGGGCCGTGCGGATCTTGCCTTCCACGCCGCGCTGGCCAAAGCCGCCCGGCACCAGGATGGCGTCGTAGTCGGCGAGCTGGCGCACCGTGTCGGCGTCCATGGTTTCGGAGTCGATGTGCACGATGTGCACGCGCACGTGGTTGCGCATGCCCGCGTGGCGCAGCGCCTCGTTGACCGACTTGTAGCTGTCGGAAAGCTCCACGTACTTGCCCACCATGGCGATGGTGACCTCGCCCTGCGGGTGCTCGGTTTCGTAGACGAGCGCGTCCCAGCGCTGGAGCTTGGCGGGCGGCGTGTTGAGGCGCAGCTTGTCGCAGATCAGGCCGTCCAGCCCCTGCTCGTGCAGCATGCGCGGCACCTTGTAGATGGTGTCCACGTCCCACATGCTGATCACGCCCCACTCGGGCACGTTGGTAAAGAGCGAGATCTTGGCGCGCTCTTCGTCGGGGATGCGCCGGTCGGCGCGGCACAGCAGCGCGTCGGGCTGGATACCGATCTCGCGCAGTTTTTGCACCGTGTGCTGCGTGGGCTTGGTCTTGAGCTCGCCCGCCGCGGCGATCCAGGGCACGTAGGTGAGGTGCACGAAGGCAGCGTTGTTCGGCCCCAGGCGCAGGCTCATCTGGCGCACGGCTTCGAGGAAAGGCAGCGACTCGATGTCACCCACGGTACCGCCGATCTCGACGATGGCGACGTCGAAGATTTCATCGCCGCCCACCCCTGCGCCGCGCTGGATGAACTCCTGGATTTCGTTCGTGACGTGCGGGATCACCTGCACCGTTTTGCCCAGGTAGTCGCCGCGGCGCTCTTTTTCGAGCACGGACTGGTAGATGCGGCCCGTAGTGAAATTGTTGGCGCGCCGCATGCGCGTTTCGATGAAGCGTTCGTAGTGGCCCAGGTCGAGATCGGTCTCGGCGCCGTCCTCGGTAACGAAGACCTCGCCATGCTGAAACGGGCTCATGGTGCCCGGATCGACGTTGATGTAGGGGTCGAGCTTGATGAGGGTGACTTTGAGACCCCGCGATTCGAGGATCGCGGCAAGGGAGGCAGAGGCGATTCCCTTGCCCAGGGAAGACACCACACCGCCGGTGACGAAGACGAATTTGGTCATGTCGTTTATGGGTGGTGGGAAATGGAAATTATAGGGGGGCGGCTTTCGGTGGGGCTTGTCGGGGCTTGGCCAGACAGGCTAGGAGCCTGTCTGGCTTTGGGCGTCGAAAGCGAGAATGCGCCCCGGCGAGACCCGTTTTTGCCGGATTCGCCGCCCCATAGTGGTGCTATGGGGCAAGAAGACGGTAAAAAATCGGCCGCTGCGGCGCATTCGCAGCCGACGATTCCAAAGTCCGACAGGCTCCTAGGTGGTCAACCAGCTGCGTAGCACTGTGCATGCGATGCCCCTGATTGTTGGGTGCACATTAGGCTTCACAAGCTTCCGAATAATGGTGTACAATTCGCAGCTTGCCGCGCGATGGAGCAGTCTGGTAGCTCGTTGGGCTCATAACCCAAAGGTCGGAGGTTCAAATCCTTCTCGCGCAACCAAAATTGAAAAAAGCCCGGTTCAAGCCGGGCTTTTTGCGTTCAGGTGCTGCAAAGGCCACTGCATCTGGTGCATGAGTCGTTGCAGCCCCGGATGAGCATTTCTACCGCGATCGCGACCAGAATCAAGCCCATCAGCCGCTCAAAGGCGGTCGCCAAGCCTCAGCTCTGTATGCGTTCGGCGAGCACGAGCGCCAGAGCGCAGACCACCAGGGTGATGGTCAGGGCAAGCTCCCACTTTGAATCGGCGCTGCGGTGCCTAGGAGCCTGTCGGACTTTGGGCGTCGAAAGCGAGAATGCGCCCCAGCGAGGCCAGTTTTTGCCGGATTCGCCGCCCCATAGTGGTGCTATGGGGCAAGAAGCCGGTGAAAAATGGGCCGCTGCGACGCATTCGCAGCCGACGATTCCAAAGTCCGACAGGCTCCTAGCAGCCTGCAGGGTTTTCGAATCGCCGGCTACCATGGCATCGCAAATGCACACACAGGTTATGCGCTACCCCAGGCGCTGTATGTTCCTGGAGGCTTACGGTGTGCTCAGCGGCTTTGGGCCCTGCGGCGCTCGGCCATTCATGCCTGAGAGGGGTCTGCTGCCAGTCGGTCGTACTTTTTGAAATATTGTTTTGCCAAAGCCACCAGTTGCGCATCGGAAGGATGGTCGGCGGGAATGGAGTCCACGATGAGGGTTGCGGTCTGCGGGCGATGCGCCTGACACCATTCGCGAAACTGGTTGCGCGCCAAGCCTGGCCCGGTAAGCAGCACCTCGTGGGTGCCTTCGAGTGCCTTGGTGATGTCGTCGAAAAATTGGACAGTATCGACGGCCTTGTCCTGCGGTTTATGGTGGCTGCGCGATTTGATGCGCTGTGCTTCGAGATGTTCGCGGTCGAACATCAGCACATGGGCTTCAGAGTGGTCCAGCCAGACGATGGCGTGAAATGTAGCCATGGAATTCCTTTTTCGGTTTGAGAATGCATGTGCCTTCGGTAAGGCCGTGGCGCTGCGACGGCTGTTAGGCGCGGGGATGGTGTTTTTCGAAGGTCTCCTGGCACGCGATGCAGCGCAGGGCCTCGGGAGCCGCCTGCAGGCGTGCAAGCGGAATGTTTATGCCGCAATCCATGCAAAGGCCGTAAGTGCCGGAGGCTATGCGCTCAAGTGCAGCGGCAATGTCGGCAAGGCGCGCGACCTCATGTTCGTCCAAGGAGAGTTCGTCTTCTTTCTTGGAAGCCACCTCGGACTGAGGGTCTTCGAGTTGCGCGAAGTGTTCTGCGGTGGCTTCGGCGCGGCTGACGACACCGCCGCGCTGAAGCGAAATGCTGTCCAATAGCTCGGACTGCATGTGCAGCAATTTGTCTTTGAAAGGTGCGGCTTGAGTGCTGTCCATGGGTGAGTGCTCCTGAAAAAGAAATCGCAAAATTACTCTTGTAATCATCTTGCGCCTTCTGCCTTCGTCTGCCGTTGACCGAAATCAAGGGTTGGGTTCTTGGGGAGTCCTTGCGCTTCGGCTAATCGCTAGCGCGGTTCATAGTAGCGTTTGGAGGTTAGGGCCGCTGGCTAAAATGGTTCGGTCACCAAGTGCAAAGTTGACCCATATCGCAAAGGAGAGTCCTTCATGAAATTTCAAAGTATTGCCGCATCCTTCGCCCTGGCCGGCGCTTTGTTTGCTGCGCAAGCCGTGGCGCAAACTGCCGCGGCGCCGGTGAGCGTGGAAAACGCCTGGGTGCGTGCTCCGGTGGCGGGGCAAAAAGCGACCGGTGCGTTCATGCGCATCACGGCCAAGACCGATCAGCGGCTGGTGCGCGCTGATTCGCCCGTGGCGGGCGTGACCGAAGTGCACGAGATGGCCATGGATGGCAATGTGATGCGCATGCGTGCCATCCCGGCGCTGGATGTTCCTGCAGGCAAGCCTGTGGAGCTCAAGCCTGGCAGTTACCATGTGATGTTGATGGACTTGAAAGCGCCGCTGGAAAAGGGCACGAATGTTCCCTTGACCCTGGTGTTCCAGGACGCCAAGGGCGTACAGAGCCAACTGCAGTTGCAAGTGCCCGTGACGGATCAGCCGCCGGCTGCCAAGATGCAACACAAGAACGCAGAGCATTCGCACTGAGTTTTTTAGACGCTAAATGGTGAGGGCTTGTGGGCCCGGCAATGCACAGTCTTTGGATGGAGGAGCGAACATGAACAATGCACCTCAGTGGAGCTTCAGCGCCATGGTGCCGGGTTTCGATTTTTTGCAGAACCTGGTGAAGGGCGCGTCGGGTGGTATGGGGCAAATGCCGCACCTGGCGAGTTGGGTGGCGCCGACCATCGATGTGCAGGAGTTGCAAAAGCGCATAGACGATCTCAAGGCGGTGCAGTTCTGGCTCGAGCAGAACGGGCGCGCGCTGGCGGCCACAGTCCAGGCGCTCGAGGTGCAAAAAATGACCCTGAGCGCGCTGCAGGGCATGAACGTGGGTTTTGCGGACATGGTGCAAAACTTTCAGCCGACAAAGTCTGCCCCTGCCAGCGCGCCCGCCACGCCGGCCAAAGAGCCTGAGCCTGCGAAGGCGACCAAAGCGGTGTCGGGAGCGGACAAGCAAGATGCGCCGAGGGCTGAGGCACAGACGGCGCAGGCGGCCAGCATGCTCGACCCCATGCAGTGGTGGGGGGCGCTGACGCAGCAGTTTCAGCACATCGCGACGCAGGCGCTGCAAGAGATGGCCGCGCCCGCAGCCCAAGGAGCGCCGGCCGCAGTTCAGGAGGCGCTCCAATCTGCCGCGGGTGCTGCGAGCCAGGTGGGTCAAATGGCGGCGCAAAGTTGGCAGGGCATGCAGGAAGCCGCGCAAAAAATGGCGCAGGCCGCGACGGGGCAAAAGCCGCCTCCTGCTGCGGGCGAAAATGCGGCCGCAAGCCGCAAGTCCGCGACAGCGAAGGGTGCGGCGCGCAAGGCTGCCGCATCGGCTCCGGCTGCAGCACCGGCGCGCCGCACTGCCAGCAAAAAGGCGTCGGCGCCAGCGCGCAAGTCTGCCGCGGGCAAGAGCGCGCGCTGAGACCGACGCGCTCTGCGGCCGGCGTTCACGCGCCTTCTACCTTCTCATCCTCTCAGTCTGCGTAGCTGCCTGCGGCCTTGATGATGGCGCCCCACTTGTCGATTTCGGCGAGCACGAACTTCTTGTGCCCGGCTGGATCGACGCGGCCGTCGGTCACGATGACGGCGCCCAGGCCTTCCTGTTTTTTCACGAATTCCGGGTCTTTGAGCGCCTGTTTGAGCGCGTCGTTGAGCTTTTTCTGCACGCCTGCGGGCGTGCCCTTGGGCGCGTACAGGCCGTGCCAGATCGTGACCTGGAAGTTTTTCAGGCCCGATTCGTCGAGCGTCGGCAGGTCTTTGAGCGCCGGGGTCTGCAGGCGCTTGAGGGTGGTGACGGCATAGGCCTTGACCTTTTTCGCCTCGATCTGGCCCGTGGTGTTGGTGGTCTGGTCGCACAGCAGGTCGATCTGGCCGCCGATCAGGTCGGTCATGGCCGGGGCCGTGCCTTTGTAGGGCACGGGGGTCATTTCGACCTTGATCGTGGACTGGTACAACAGGCCGCACAGGTGCGAGGCCGAGCCCAGGCCGGCGTGGCCGAGCGTGATGTTGCCCTTGTTCTGCGCGATCCAGGCGCTGAGCTCTTTGTAGTTGTTCGGCGGCAGCGTGGGGCGGCCGATCAGGGTCATGGGCACGTCGTTGACCATGCCGAGGAACTCGAAATCGTTGGGCACGCTGAACGGCAGCTTGCGGTACATGCTCGGCATGGTGGCCATGCTGATGTGGTTGAGCAGCAGGGTGTAGCCGTCGGGCGTGGCGCGTGCCACGCGCGCCGTGCCTATGGTGCTGCCGGCGCCCGCGGTGTTGTCCACCACCACGCTCACGTCGCCCAGGGGTTTGCGCAGCGCTTCAGCGAGGTCGCGTGCGACGCGGTCGGTGGGGCCGCCGGCGGCGTAGGGTACGACGATGGTGATGGTCTTGTTTTTGGCCGGAAAGTCTTCGGCGTGTGCGCCAGCGGGGACGAGGGCAGCCGCGAGGGCGAGGGCCGGCAGGGTGTGTTGCAGCAGTTTGCGCATGATTCCTCCATCAAAATGGGCTTTTGCGCCCATGGGTAGAGCGTAGGCAGCTATGAAAAGTAGCGTTTTCTGCGACGCATTCAGCGGTAACTGCGTGCATCTTCGATGACGATGCCGTCGTTGGGCAGCGAGCCCGGCGGCAGCATTTCGACTTCGCAGCGCAGCTTGGTCACTTCGCGCATGGTTTCGCTGAGCAGCTCGGCGAGGCCGGCGGCGGTTTCGCGGGTTTCCACCTTCAGCACCATCTGGTCGTTGCCCATTTCGCCGCTGACGACGAGGCGCGCGCGCAGCACTTGTGGGAAGCGGCGCACGACGTCGGCCACCTGGCCGGGGTGCACGAACATGCCGCGCACCTTGGTGGTCTGGTCGGCGCGTCCGAGCCAGCCGCGGATGCGCGTGTTGGTGCGGCCTGTGGGGCAGGTGCCGGGCAGGATGGCGGAAAGGTCGCCGGTGCCGAAGCGGATCAGCGGGTACGCGGGGTTGAAGGTGGTGACCACGAGCTCGCCGACTTCGCCCTCGGGCAGCGGCTCGCCCGTGCCGGGGCGCACGATTTCGACGAGCACGCCTTCGTCGAGCACCAGCCCCTCGCGGGCGCTGGTTTCGTAGGCGATCAGGCCCAGGTCGGCCGTGGCGTAACACTGGTAGGCCGCGATACCGCGCGCCGTGAGCCAGTCGCGCAGCGAGGGCGGGAAGGCCTCGCCCGAGACCAGCGCCTTGCGCATGCTGGGCAGCGGCTGCTGCATTTCGGCGGCTTTTTCGAGGATGATTTTGAGAAAGCTCGGCGTGCCTACGTAGCCTGCGGGGCGCAGTTCGGCCATGGCCTGCACCTGCTGTTCGGTCTGGCCCGTGCCGCCCGCGAACACGGTGCAGCCGAGCGCGTGCGCGCCGCTTTCCATCATGGCGCCGGCGGGTACGAAGTGGTAGCTGAAGCAGTTGTGGATCAGCTCGCCGTGGCGAAAGCCCGCGGCGTACAGCGCACGCGCGGTGCGCCACTGGTCGCGCGCCGTGCCTTCGGGCTCGTAAATGGGGCCGGGGCTTGCGAACACGCGCGGCATGTCCGGGCCGAAGCGCAGCGCGCTGAAGCCGCCGAACGGATCCAGCGCGCGCTGCGCCTGCTGGCGTTCGAGCAGTTCGTGCTTGCGTGTGACGGGCAGCTTGGCGAGTGCGGCGCGGCTGGTGACCTGGGCCGGATCGACGTGCGCGAGGATGTCGGCAAAGGCCGGCGCGGCGGCGCGTGCGTGTGCGATCTGCGCGGGCAGCGCGGCGAGCAGGGCTGCCTCGCGTGCGGCGGGGTCGCGGGTTTCGAGGGCGTCGAAGAATTCGGTCATGGCGTTTGCTATTTAAAAGAAAGCTGCTTGCGCCGATCCAGCAAGCGCTAGAAGCCAAAAATGCTCTAAATTGGAATGGGCTTCAGGCCAGCCAGCGCTTGCGCCGTCGGTAGCTCTTGACGTCCTTGAAGCTCTTGCGCTCGCTGCTGCCCATGCCAAGGTAGAACTCCTTGACGTCCTCATTATTCGCCAAGTCGCTGGCGGGGCCGTCCATGACCACGCGCCCGCTTTCCATGATGTAGCCGTAATCGGCGTACTGCAGCGCCATGTGGGTGTTTTGCTCGGCCAGCAGGAAGGTGACTTTTTCTTTCTCGTTGAGGTCTTTGACGATGTGGAACACCTCTTCGACGATTTGCGGCGCGAGGCCCATCGAGGGCTCGTCGAGCAGCACCACGCTGGGCTGGGTCATGAGGGCACGGCCGATCGCGCACATCTGCTGCTCGCCGCCCGAGGTGTAGGCGGCCTGCGAGTGGCGGCGCGTCCTGAGGCGCGGGAAGTAGGTATAGACCTTTTCGAGGTTGGCCGCGATCTCGCCCTTGTCTTTGCGCGTGTAGGCGCCGGTGAGCAGGTTCTCCTCGATCGTGAGGTGCGCGAAGCAGTGCCGGCCCTCCATGACCTGCACCACGCCGCGCTGCACGAGCTCGGCGGGCGAGAGGTTTTCGATGCGTTCGCCGCGCAGCGTGATCGCGCCTTTGGTGACCTCGCCGCGCTCGCCCTGCAGCAGGTTGGAGATCGCGCGCAGCGTGGTCGTTTTGCCGGCGCCGTTGCCACCCAGCAGCGCGACGATGCCGCCTTCGGGAACGCTGAGCGACACGCCCTTGAGCACGAGGATCACGTGGTTGTAGATGACCTCTATGCCGTTCACGTTGAGGACGATGTTTTTAGGATCCATGGGGTGCTCTCGGGGTTGCCCGGCGCAAGGGCTGCAAAACAGCTCTTGCGCGGGGTTTTCAGGACTGGCAATCGGCAGCGGTGCGGCGCGTGATCTTTTTCTCGGCCGCGTACTTGTCGGCCACGCTCTTGACCAGCGGCTTGAGGATTTGCTCGTCGGCCTGCAGCCAGTCGCTCGAGAACTGCCACTTGCTGCCGTCCCAGGTGTGGATGCGCGCCCAGTTGCCGCCCATGTGATCCTGGCAGCTCGTGGAGACGGGCTTGAGCACGCCCTTGAAGCCCAGCGCGTCGAGCTTGGCCTGCGTGAGGTTGAGGTTTTCGAGGCCCCAGCGTGCCTGCTCGGAGCTGATGACCTTGCCCTTGCCGAAGCGCTCCTGCGCGGCGCGCACGGCCTCGACGGCGTACATGGCGCTGACCACGCCGCGCATGTACATCACTTGCCCGACTTCTTCCTTGGGGCCCGTGCCCTGGCCTTTGGCGTGGAGCTTGTCGAGGATTTCTTTGACCACGGCGGAGCCGGGCTCGGCGCCGTGCTGCATCGCGGCGGCGTTGTAGCCCTTGGCGCCCATGCCTACGTCCTTCACGTCGGGCTCGGCGCCCGACCACCAGGCGCCGTACATTTTTTCGCGCGGGTAGCCCGTGGCCTGCGCCTCTTTGAGCGAGGTGGAATTCATGATGCCGTAGCCCCACAGCAGCACGTAGTCGGGGCGCTGCTGGCGGATCTGCAGCCAGGTGGATTTTTGCTCCACGCCGGGCGCCGTGACGGGCAGCGCATTGAACTGAAAGCCCAGCATCGCGGCGCGCTCGGTCAGCAGCGGGATGGGCTCCTTGCCGTAGGGGCTGTCGAGATAGACGAGCGTGATCTTTTTGCCTTTGAGCTTGTCGAGGCCGCCTTCCTTCTTGCCGATCTGCTGCAGCAGCACGTCGGCCGCGACCCAGTAGGTGCCGCCGATGGGGAAGTTCCACTTGAACACGCCGCCGTCCTGCGACTCACTGCGGCCGTAGCCCACGGTGAGCAGCGGGATTTTGTCGATGGGGGCCTTTTCGGTGAGCGCGAAGGTGATGCCCGTGGCCAGCGGCTGGAACAGCGTGGCGCCGCCGTTTTTGCCCTTGAGGCGTTCGTAGCACTCCACGCCGCGGTCGGTGGCGTAGGCGGTTTCACACTCTTCGACCAGCACCTTCACGCCGTTGATGCCGCCGCGTGCGTTGGTCAGCTTCATGTAGTCGGCATAGCCGTTGGCCCAGGGGATGCCGTTGGGCGCGTAGGGGCCGGTGCGATAGACCAGCGCGGGCAGGTATTGCTCCTTGGCCTGCTGGGCCAGGGCGGCCGGTGCCACGAGGGCCGCGGAAAGGGTCGCGCCGAGGGCGGACGCGGAAAGGACGAGGTTGCGCAGCTTCATCACGAGGTCTCCTTGGAAAAAATCGCTCAGCACGAACGAGGGTTTGTAAAACTCAGTGCGGGAAGGGCCACAAGCGCATTTTTTGCCGACCAATGCTCCAGAGCTTGGCCAGGCCGTGCGGCTCCACGATCAGGAACCACACGATGAGCACGCCGAACACCATGGATTCGGTGTGGGCCAGCAGCGCCGTCGATACCTCGGCGCCAAACAGCGCGCCGAGCACGGGCAGAAAGCGGCTCAGAAAAATCGGCAGCACGACGATGAAGGCCGCGCCGAAAAAACTCCCCATGATAGAGCCCAGGCCGCCGATGATGACCATGAACAGCAGCTGGAACGAGCGCTCGACGGAAAAGGCTGCGGGCTCCCACGAGCCCAGGTGTACGAAGGCCCAGAGCGCGCCCGCCACACCGATGATGAAGCTGCTCACGGCAAAGGCGCTGAGCTTGGCGTACATGGGGCGGATGCCGATCACCGCGGCGGCCACATCCATGTCGCGGATGGCCATCCACTCGCGCCCGATCGCACCGCGCACCAGGTTTTTCGCGAGCAGCGCGAACAGCGCGAGCAGGGCCAGGCAGAACAGGTACTTTTGCAGCGGCGTGGCGATGGGCCAGCCGAAGATTTGCAGGTTGGCCACCGACACCGAGCCCGAGGGGCTGTTGCCGGTGAACCATGGGATGCGCAAAAAGGCCCAGTCGCAGAAAAACTGCGCCGCGAGCGTCGCCACGGCCAGGTACAGGCCCTTGACGCGCAGGCTGGGGATGCCAAACACCATGCCCACGAGCGTGGCAAAAAAACCGCCCGCGAGCAGCGCCACGAGCAGCGGCATGCCGTCTATGCGCACGAAGCAGTTGTAGGCCATGTACGCGCCCACGGCCATGAACGCGCCCGAGCCCATGGAAATCTGCCCGCAGTAGCCCACGAGGATGTTCACCCCGAGCGCGGCGAGCGCGAGGATCAGGAACGGGATCAGGATCGCGCGCAGCAGGTACTCGTCGGCCAGCAGCGGCACGCCCACGAAGGCAAATGCCAGCAACGCCACGATGGCCCAGCGGTCTTGCGCCACGGGGAGGATCTGCTGGTCGGCCTGGTAGCTGGTCTTGAACTGGCCGTTCTCGCGGTAAAACATGGGTCAGCCTCTGGGAATAGTAGTCAAAATGGCCATTTGTGCAGGTTTATCAAGCGCTGGCAGCTATTGAATTCATATCTCGTCACACACGATCGATGATCTTCTGGCTGCGCCGAAAAATCATCGTTTGCTTGCGCAAAGTGCCCTTCGGGCAAATCGCGTGTTTCACACACGATCGATGATTTTTTCTCCAAACAGCCCCTGCGGGCGGAACAGCAGAAACACGAGCGCGAGCACGTAGGCAAACCAGATTTCGATGCCGCCGCCGACGAAGGGGCCGAGATAGACCTCGGAGAGCTTTTCGCCCACGCCGATGATGAGCCCGCCGATGATCGCGCCGGGCACCGAGGTCAGGCCGCCGAGGATGATCACCGGCAGCGCGCGCAGTGCCACGGTGGCGAGCGAAAACTGCACGCCCAGCTTGCTGCCCCAGATCACCCCGGCCACGAGCGCCGTGATGCCCGCGACGCACCACACGATGACCCAGATGCGCGAAAGCGGAATGCCGATCGACTGCGCGGCCTGGTGGTCGTCGGCCACGGCGCGCAGCGCGCGGCCGGTGCTGGTCTTCTGGAAAAACAGCGACAGCAGCGACACCAGCAGCGCCGCGACCACGGTGGCGATCAGGTCTTCCTGGTTCACCATGATGCCGCCCGGGAAGGTGTTTTCGAACAGCAGCAGCGGGTCTTTGGGCATGCCCACGTCGATCTGGTAGATGTCGCTGCCGAACAGCGTCTGCCCCAGGCCGTCGAGAAAGTAGGTGATGCCCAGCGTGGCCATGAGCAGCGTCACGCCTTCCTGGTTCACGAGGTGGCGCAGCACCAGGCGCTCCACCGCCCAGGCGAGCACGAACATGCAGGCCGCGGCGAGCACGAAGGCGATGGCGTTGGCCAGCAGCTTGCCCTCCAGCCCGAGCCAGTGCGGCACCCACTCGGAAAAGCGCGCCATCGCGAGCGCCGCGAACAGCACCATCGCGCCCTGCGCGAAGTTGAACACGCCGCTGGCCTTGAAGATCAGCACGAAGCCCAGGGCCACGAGCGAATACAGCATGCCCGCCATCAGGCCGCCGAACAGGGTTTCGAGGAAAAATCCCATCTCACTTGTCTCCCATCAGTGCCCGGTGCCGAGGTAGGCGCGAATGACCTCCTCGTTGTTGCGCACCTCATCGGGCGTGCCGTCGCCGATCTTTTTGCCGTAGTCGAGCACCACGACGCGGTCGGAAATGTCCATCACCACGCCCATGTCGTGCTCGATGAGCACGATGGTGGTGCCGAATTCGTCGTTCACGTCGAGAATGAAGCGGCACATGTCCTGCTTTTCCTCGACGTTCATGCCGGCCATCGGCTCGTCGAGCAGCAGCACCTGCGGCTCCATGGCGAGCGCTCTTCCTAAGTCCACGCGCTTTTGCAGGCCGTAGGGCAGCTGGCCCACGGGCGTCTTGCGGTACGCCTGGATTTCGAGAAAGTCGATGATGTGCTCGACCGCCTCGCGCTGGCGCGCCTCCTCGCGCGCCGCCGGGCCTATGCGCAGCGCCTGCAAAAACAGGTTGCTCTTGATCTTGAGGTTGCGCCCGGCCATGAGGTTGTCGATCACGCTCATGCCCTTGAACAGCGCCAGGTTCTGGAAGGTGCGCGCCACGCCCATCTCGGCCACCTGGCGGCTGTTCATGTGGCTGAAGGTCTGGCCACGGAAGGTGATGGAGCCTTCGCTGGGCGTATAGACGCCGTTGATGCAGTTGAGCATCGAGGACTTGCCCGCGCCGTTGGGGCCGATGATGGCGCGGATTTCGTGCTCGCGCACGTTGAAGCTGATGTCGGTGAGCGCGTTCACGCCGCCAAAACGCAGGCTGATGTTGCGCACGTCGAGGATGACATCGCCGATCTTCTTTTTGCTCATGGGGCTTCCTGGACTTTGCAGGGGCATGGGGCTGCTCAGGCCGCGGCCTGCACGGGGGCGAAGGTCTTGGCGTCCACGATCCTGAGCGTGGCGCTGACGCTGCCCGTGCGGCCGTCCTCGAACTTGACCTGCGTCTCGATGAATTGCTCGGTCCGGCCGCCGTACAGCGCATCGACGAGCACGCGGTACTTGTCGGCGATGAAGCCGCGGCGCACCTTGTTCGTGCGCGTGAGCTCGCCGTCGTCGGCGTCGAGCTCCTTGTGCAGCACGAGAAAGCGGCTGATCTGGCTGCCCGCGAGCAGCTTGTCCGCGGCGAGGTCGGTGTTGACCTTTTCCACGCAGTCCTGGATCAGCGCATAGACCTCGGGCTTTTGCGCGAGGTCGGTGTAGCCCGCGTAGGGGAGGTTGCGGCGCTCGGCCCAGTTGCCCACGGCGTCGAAGTCGATGTTGATCATGGCGCAGACCTTCTCGCGCCCGTCGCCCAGCGCCACGGCCTCTTTGATGTAGGGGAAGAACTTGAGCTTGTTCTCCACGTACTTGGGCGCAAACATCGCGCCGTCGAACGGCCCGCCGCGCAGGCGCCCCACGTCCTTCACGCGGTCGATGATCTTGAGGTGGCCGTGCGCGTCGATGAAGCCCGCGTCGCTCGTGTGGTACCAGCCGTCGGGTGTGAGCACCTCGGCCGTGGCCTGCGGGTTTTTGTAGTATTCCTTGAGCAGGCCGGGCGACTTGACGAGGACTTCGCCGTCGTCGGCCACGCGGATCTGTACGCCCTGCACCGGCACGCCCACGGTGTCGGCGCGCGCTTCGTGGTCGGGCTGCAGGCACACGAACACCGCGGTTTCGGTCGAGCCGTAGAGCTGCTTGAGGTTGATGCCTATGGCGCGGTAGAAGTTGAACAGGTCGGGCCCGATCGCCTCGCCTGCCGTGTAGGCCACGCGCACGCGCGAAAAGCCCAGATTGTTGCGCAGCGGCCCATAGACCAGCAGGTTGCCGAGCGCGTACTGCAGTCGCGCGAGCAGGCCCACGGGCTGGCCGTCCATGAGCGCGGGGCCCACGCGCCGCGCCACGTTCATGCAGGCCTCGAACATCTTGCGCTTGAGGGCGCTGGCGTCCTCCATGCGGATCATCACGCTGGTGAGCATGCCCTCGAACACGCGCGGCGGCGCGAAGTAGTACGTGGGCCCGACTTCCTTGAGGTCTATGGACACGGTGCTGGCCGACTCGGGGCAGTTCACCACGTAGCCGCAGGCGAGCCACTGCGCGTAGCTGAAGATGTTTTGCCCGATCCAGGCCGGCGGCAGGTAGGCCAGCACCTCTTCGGTCTGGCCCAGGCGGTCGAACTCGGCGCCCGCCAGCGCGCGGTCGAGCAGCGCGGCGTAGGTGTGCACCACGCCCTTGGGGTTGCCCGTGGTGCCCGAGGTGAAGAACATCGCCGCCACGTCCTCGGGCCGGCCCTGCGCCACCACGGTGCGAAACCACTCGGGCTGCTGCGCCGCGAACGCCTTGCCTGCGGCCAGCAGGGCGGCGAGCGGCTGCAGGCCTGGCTCCTCGTAGTTGCGCAGGCCGCGCGGGTCGTCGTAGTAGAGCTGCGCGAGCGTGGGGCACTGCGCGCGGATTTCGAGCAGCTTGTCCACCTGCTCCTGGTTTTCGAGCACGCAAAAGCGCACTTCGGCGTTGTTGAGCGGAAACACGCACTCGGCCGCGACCGCGTCCTGGTAGAGCGGCACTGGAATCGCGCCCAGCGCCTGCGCGGCCAGCATCGCGGCATAGAGGCGCGGGCGGTTGTCGCCGATCACGACCAGGTGCTCGTGGCGCTGCAGCCCGGCCTGGTGCAGCCCCGCGGCGAGGTGTTCGACCAGCTGCGCGAAGTCGGCCCAGGTGGTGGTCTGCCAGATGCCGTATTCCTTCTCGCGCATGGCCGCGGCCTGGGGGCGCTCGGCCGCATGGCGCAGCAGCAGTTGGGGAAAGGTGGTGAGCATGCAGCTTCCTGAAAATTCCAAAAGTCGGCCCGGGGCATGGCGGGCCCGCCCTGTAACAGTGCGCGCATGCTAGGGCAAGCTTTGACGCCATATTGTCTTTGCGAAGACAATTTAAGGGAAATCACTGAGAGGGATGCCGCTTTTGGCGTCCTTGCGCTCGTGGAAGTCTCGTTTCTCATGCCTCCCGATCCTTCCCTGCACCAGCGCCGCCGCCCGCTCACCGAGGCGGAGCTGCACACCATTCCCTGGCTCGCGCGGATCGAGCCCGACGAGCGCGCGCGGGCCGCAGCTGCACTGCGGGTGGTCGAGGCACGTGCGGGCGACCTCGTGTGCCGCGTCGGCCGGCCCGCGACCTACTGGTTTGGCGTGCTCTCGGGCCTGCTCAAGATGAGCAGCGACACACCGCAGGGCCAGACCATGACCTTCACGGGTCTGCCGCCGGGCGGCTGGTTCGGCGAGGGCACGGCGATGAAGCGCGAGCCCTACCGCTACAACGTGCAGGCGCTGCGCACCAGCCTGGTCGCGGGCCTGCCGGTCGATACCTTCCACTGGCTGCTCGACCATTCCATAGGCTTCAACCGCTTCGTCATGAACCAGCTCAACGAGCGCCTCGGGCAGTTCATCGCCGCGCGTGAGATTGACCGCATCAGCAACCCTGAACTGCGCGTGGCGCGCAGCCTCGCGATCCTGTTCAACCCCGTGCTCTACCCGGGCGTGGGCGCGGTGCTGCGCACCACGCAGCAGGAGCTTGCCTACCTCGTCGGCCTGTCGCGCCAGCGCGTCAACGAGGCGCTCGCCGCACTGCAGGCGCAGGGCGTGATCCGCGTGGAATACGGCGGCGTGCGCGTGCTCGACCTGGAGGCGCTGCGCGGCGGGGCGCTGGCTGGCCAGTGAGTAGGCAGCGTGCGCGCCAAGCGAGCCGGCGCAGGACAATACGCTGCATGCCGTTCTCCTCACGCCCCACCTCATCGTCACCTTCGGCCTCGGCCCCGCGCGCCGGTGCAGCGCCCGCGGCACAGCCTCCTGCGGCCACCGCGAACTCTGCGCCTCCAGCGTCCTTCGTGCGCCCGGTGCTGCGCCGGCCTGCATCTGCCAAGGCCACCCAGGCCGCTCAGCCTGCGGCGCGCCCGCCCCGGGCGGCTGCCGCGTCTGAGTCCGCCCCAAGCCCCGGGCCTTCTGTGGGCAACAATGCCACCGTGCGCCTGAACAAGCGCATGGCCGAGCTCGGTTTGAGCTCGCGCCGCGAGGCCGACGACTGGATCGCGCAGGGCTGGGTGCGTGTCAATGGGCGCGTTGCCGCCATGGGGCAGCAGGTGGCGGCGCAGGACCGCATCGAGCTGGATGCGCGCGCGCAGGGCCAGCAGCAGCGGCTGGTGACGATCTTGCTGCACAAGCCCATGGGCTACGTGAGCGGGCAGGCCGAGGATGGGCACACGCCCGCGGTGGCGCTGATCCAGCCGCGCAACCACTGGCGCGAAGACGCGAGCCGCATACGCTTCGATGCGCAGCAGCTGCGCGGCCTGGCGCCCGCGGGGCGGCTCGACAGCGACTCGGTCGGCCTGCTCGTGCTCACGCAGGACGGGCGCGTGGCGCGGCAGATCATCGGAGAGGATTCGGTCATGGAAAAGGAATACCTCGTGCGCGTGCAGTACGGCGCGGTGAGCAGCAACGTGCAGGCTGCCTTTCCCGCCGCGCAGCTCGCGCGCCTGCGCCACGGCCTGGCGCTCGACGGCCAGCCGCTGCGGCCCGCGCGCGTCGAATGGCAAAACCCCGAGCAGCTGCGCTTCGTGCTCACCGAGGGCAAAAAGCGCCAGATCCGCCGCATGTGCGAGCTCGTGGGCCTGCGCGTCGTCGGGCTCAAGCGCATCCGCATCGGGCGCGTGACCCTGGGCGCGCTGCCGCCCGGGCAGTGGCGCTATCTGCTGCCGCACGAGCAGTTTTGAGTGGATTGCGAATTTTGAGCCAAATCGGCCAAAAGCCAAGGTGTATCAAGCGCTGGCAGCTATCAAAACAATACTTTTCAAGAAAGCCGTGCGCCAGCTCCCAACCGCTTTGACGGCCATTTTTGGGCATGAGCATGGGCCGCCGCTCAGGCCAGCGCCATCGCATAGTCCACGCCGCGCCAGCTGCCCTCGTCCTGCCAGCGCCAGGTGAAGTCGAGGCGCGTGGCGTGGGTGAGCGCAGCGGGCTCGATTTCCACCACGTGCAGACCGATGGGCAGCGCACGGCTGTCCTGCTCGCACACGTCCTGCCAGCCGTCGTGCCCCCAATGCAGGCGTGCGGGGCGCGGCAGCAGCACGAGCAGGCCCTGGCCGCGCGCGATCTGCGTGATCGGCGCGGCCTCGCTCCAGCACGCGAGCGCGGCTTCGGGGCGGCGGCCCTGGTAGCGCGCGGCCACGGCGGGCGGCTGGTCGAGCACGCGGCCGAACTGGCGCGAGAGCACGAGCTTGATGAACTCGGCATGCGCCCAGGCCAGCGGCATCGCACCGCCCGTGGGCCGGCCGGGGAACAAAAAGCGTTCGGGGATGGGCTGCGGCTCGTCCCACACCTGCTCGGGCAGCAGGCCCAGCGGGCTGGCCATGCGCGTCATGGCTTCGAGCTGGGGCAGCGGGTCGCGCCCGGCGGCGAGCTCGTAGTGGCCGCGCTCGCCCGTGAGCAGCGGCCAGCCGCGCCCTATGCCGCTGCCGTCGAAGGGACGCCCGTCGGCGTGTTCGCCGTAGCCGTCGCCAAGGTAGCGGCGCCATACGGGGCCGCTGGGCGTGTCGCGGCGCAGCAGCGCGTCGGCCAGTGCCAGCGTGTCGCGCACCAGCGGGTCGTCGGGCGCACGCAGGCCAAAGCGCACGAGCTGCAAAAAATCCACGCCCACCGTCTCGTCCGCGCGCTGGCCGAGGTCTTGCCGGTGGTTCTTGATCGGCAGCACCTGCTGCAACGCCGCTGGCCCTTGCCAGAGCACCTGCGGCGGCGCGATGCGCGTGTAGTACGCGGCCACGCCATGGCGCTGCGCGAGCGGCGTGCCGCGGGCCACGGTCCAGTCCTCGATGCGGCTGTTCCAGTAGTCGGCCAGCGCCAGCAGCACGCGCGCCGATGCGGCATCGACGAAGCGGCTGCCGGCGACGAGCGCGGCGATCAGCGTGGCGAGCGTGAAGGCGTTGAGGCCGGCGTTTTCTTCCCAGCGGTCTTGCGGGCTGCTCGGGCCGTTGAGCGCGAGGTGGCGCAGCGCCGCGGCCGCCATGGGCGCGGCGTGCAGGCCGTGCAGCGCGTCGCGCTCGGCCAGGCTCGCGGCAAGCAGCACGGGCAAGGCCGTCTCATCGAGCTGGATGCCGGCCCAGTACGCGCGCCCGCCGAGCCACTGGTTTTGGTACCAGCGGCCGTCGGCTTGCTGCGTGGCGATCAGGTAGGCCAGGGTGTTGCGGCAGGCGTGGTGGTCGCCGAGCGCGAGCAGCGCGCCCGCGCATTCGACCAGGTCGCGTGGCCACACCAGGTGGTAGCCGCCCGGCGAGTCCGAGCTGCTGCCCCAGGGGATGCTCAGGCTCGCCACGGCGGCGCCGGGGTAGGTGCGGTCGAGGTGGCTGCGCAGCACCAGCGCCGAGACGGCGAATTCGCGCTTCACCGCGGGCGTGAGGCCGGCCGCGCTGGGCGCCTTGCGGTGCGGCGAGAGCCCGCGCCGGCGCCAGTCGCGCCAGCCGCGCACGTAGGCGTCGAGGCGCTTGGCAAACGGCGCCGCGAGCGCGCTCGCGGCAAGCGTGGCCGCCGCCACCGGGCTGCTGGCAAGGCCCAGCGCAAGCACCGCGTGGCGGCTGCGCAGCGCGCCCGTGAGCGCCACGTTGCCCGGGCCGGCCTCGGCATAGGCCCAGGTCATGGCGCCGTGGCGCGCAAAGTCCTGCCAGCCGTCGGAGTGGCCCACGTAGCCGGCGCTGGTCTGCGCAAAGGCGTCGCTGCCGTTTTCGTCGCAAGCGAGCAGCGCAAGGCCGAACGGCCCCTGTTCGGCCCAGAGCACGCGCCGCGCGCCGTGGCGCGCGACCGCGGCGCGGTTGTGCAAGCCGGTGCTGCCCAGGTGCGGCGCGAGCAGCACGTAGGGGCGCAAGCTCTCATCGCCGCTCAGGACGACTTCGATCAGCAGCACCTCCCGCTCCACGTCGCTGCAGATGCGCAATTGCAGCGTGAAGCGCGGGTGCCGGTGCACGATCACAGGCGCGGGCACGCCGGGGTGCGCCAGGCGCAGCTGGCGGTCTTCGAGGCGCTTGACCTCGACCCAGAAGCCCGCGCCGTCGGCGACGATGAAGCCCAGGTCGCGCGTCTGCGGGATGTCTATGCGCGGCCCATAGACCTCGTTGACGATGCCGTGCCCGCAGGTGAACCACAGCCGCGAGCCTTCGGCGGCCGTGCCGACCAGGTCTTTGTCGCTGCTGCTCCAGGTGGGCGCGATGCCGGGTGCGCCGGGCGCCGTGCCCTGTGGCTCGGCGGCGATGGTGAGGCGGTCGGGTGGGGTCATCCACGTTTTATACCGCCGCAGCGCCGGGTGTGCTTTGTGCGGCGCAATGGGTACGAGAGGGCGCTTGGGCGCTTGGGCGCTTGGGCGCTCAGTCTCCGTCAGCCGCGCCAGAAGAAAAGCCCCGCCATCACGAGCCCCGTGGCCACGATGCCGGCGCGCAGCCAGGGCGCGGGAATGCGCCGCGCGAGGCGCGCGCCGCCGTAGCCGCCCGCCGTAGCCGCAAGCATCATGGCCAGCGCCTGCGGCCAGGCGACGAGGCCGCCGGCTGCGTAGATCAGCACGGCAATCGCCGTGAGCAGGGCCGAGACCATGTTCTTGAGCCCGTTGGCCGCATGCAGCCGCGTCTGCCCGAGCAGGCCGAACAGCGCGAGCAGCAAAATCCCCAGCCCGCCATTGAAGTAGCCGCCATACGCCGCCACGGCGAGCACGCCGGCCTGCGCGCGCAGGCGGGCGCCGGGTGTCATCGGCGCCGGGGCATCGGGCCGCGCAGCCGGGCGCAGGCGCGGGCCGAGCGCGAACAGCGCCGTCGCGGCGAGCAGCAGCCAGGGCACGATGCGGCGGAAGGTGGCGTCGGGCGTGGCCAGCAGCAAGAGCGCGCCGAGCGCCCCGCCCACGAGCGACAGCCCCATGACGGCGCGCAGCGTGAGCCCCGGCGGCGGCGCCAGGTCTTCACGGAAACCCCAGGCGCTTGCGATGTAGCCGGGAAACAGCGCCACGGTGCCGGTGGCGTTGGCCATCACGGGTGGCACGCCGCTGAAGACCAGCGCCGGCAGCGTCAAAAAGCTGCCGCCGCCGGCCACGGCGTTGAGGGCGCCGGCGGTGCCGGCGGCGGCGAGCAAAAGCAAAGTTTCAAGCATGGGTTCAGGCATGGGGAGAGGATTTGCTTGGAAAGCGTAAAGGTGGCACCGGGCATGGTGGGGCGGGCAAGGGAGCGGGCAAGGGGCCGCGTGAGTGCCGCGCTTCGCAGACAATCGGGCCATGGATTTTCCCCTGTTCCAAGCCCAGCACCTGCGCAAAAGCTACGGCGGCCAAGCTGTCGTCGATGGCTTGTCGTTTCACATCGATGCGGGCGAATGCCTGGGCATCATCGGCCCCAACGGCGCGGGCAAGACCACCACGCTGCGCATGTGCCTCGGTCAGGCCACGCCCGACGCGGGCAGCGTGCGCTTTGTTGCGCAGCCGGGCGCGGCGCCGCTTTACATGCCGCGCGACGCGCTCGCGATCAAGGCGCAGATCGGCGTGGTGGCGCAGTTCGACACGCTGGACCCCGACTTCAGCTGCGCCGAGAACCTGCGCGTCTATGGGCGTTACTTCGGTCTGGGGCGCGCCGTGATGGACGCGCGCGTGCCGCAGCTGCTCGAATTCGCCGCGCTCGCCAGCAAGGCCGCAGCCCGGCCCGCGGAGCTCTCGGGCGGCATGCGGCGGCGCCTGTCGCTCGCGCGGGCGCTGGTCAACGATCCGCGCCTGCTCTTGCTCGACGAGCCCACGACGGGGCTGGACCCGCAGGCGCGCCACCTGATGTGGGAGCGCCTGCAGCTGCTGCTGCAGCAGGGCAAGTCGATCCTGCTGACCACGCACTTCATGGACGAAGCCGAGCGCCTGTGCGCGCGCCTGCTGGTGCTGGACCATGGCCGCAAGATCGCCGAAGGCGCGCCGCGCGCGCTGATCGCCGAACACCTGGAGCGCGAGGTGGTCGAGGTCTATGGCCAGGGTGCGACCGCACTCGCGCAGGACGCCGCGCTGCGCGCGCTCGCAGCGCGCGTGGAGACGAGCGGCGAGACGGTGTTTTTCTACACACCCGACGCGCGCCCCTTGCTGCACGCGCTCGAAGCGCATCCGCAACTGCGCACGCTGCACCGCCCGGCCAATCTGGAGGACTTGTTCCTCAAGCTCACGGGGCGGCAGATTCGGGACGAGGGCTGAGAAGGTGTGAACGAGGTAGGCTGGGTTGCAACCCAGCCTTCACATTTTTGATAGCTACTCGCGCTTGATAGACCTTGGGTTTAATGCGTTTTGGCTTGCATCACCTTGCGACATCAGCCTCTCAGATCGCGAGCGGATCGACGTCGATCAGCCAGCGTATCAATCCCTTGTGCGCGGGGTCGGCGCGCGTGGCGTGCAAGAGCGGCTGCCACGCGGCGAGAAAGCGCTGCAGCGCGGTGCGGTGCGGGCTCTCGAGCAGCATTTGCGCGCGCTCCACGTTGGCCACGCGCTGGATCGCGAGCGGCACGGGCGGGTAGAGCGTGACCTGGGCGAGCTCGGGCAGGGTCTGCGCGGCTTCGCTCGCGGCGCGCAGAAAGCCTTGTGCGACTTCCTGCGTGCGCGCGTCGGCGCGCACCAGCGCCTGGAAGCTGAACGGCGGCAGGCCCGCGGCGGCGCGCTCTTGCAGCTGCTGCGCGGCAAAGGCCGGGTAGTCGTGGCGCTTGAGCGCCTCGAACACGGGGTGGTGCGGGTGGCTGGTCTGCACCCACATTTCGCACGGCGTGCCCTGCGCGGCCATGTAGGCGGCATCGCGCCCGGCGCGGCCCGCGGCCTGCATGAGTAGCGCAAACAGGCGCTCGGGCGCGCGAAAGTCGCTCGAAAACAGCGCGCCGTCGGGCTGTACCGCGGCCACGAGCGTGATGCGGCGAAAGTCGTGCCCCTTGGCGATCATCTGCGTGCCCACGAGCACATCGACCTCACCCGCGTGCACCTGTGCTAGCTGGCTTTGCAGCGCCCCTTTGGCGCGCGTGCTGTCGGCGTCTATGCGCACGACGCGCGCGGGCGTGCCGTCGGGGCGCAGCACGGGCGCGAGCAGCTGGGTCAGCTGCTCTTCGAGCTGTTCGGTGCCGCGGCCTATGGGCACGATGTCCAGGCTGCCGCAGGCCGGGCAGGCGCGCGGCACGCGCTGCGTGGTGCCGCAGTGGTGGCAGCGCAGCGTGCGGTCGAGCTTGTGGAACACCTGGTGCGCACTGCAGTGCGGGCAGTCGCTTTTCCAGTCGCAGTCGGCGCAGTGCAGCACCGGGGCGTAGCCGCGCCGGTTGAGCAGGAGCATGCTCTGCTCGCCGCGCGCCACGCGCTCGGCGATGGCCGCGAGCAGCGGCGGCGAGAGCACGCTGCGCCGCGGCTGCTGGTTCATGTCCACGCGGCGCACGCGCGGCAATGCGCCCGCGCCGATGCGGCTGGGCATGTGCAGGCGCAGGTAGCGCCCGCCTGCCGGGTCTTCGGGTGTCGCCGGGCGGCTCGCGTGCCAGCTCTCGAGCGAGGGCGTGGCCGAGCCCAGGATCACCTTCGCGCCCTGCGCGCGCCCGCGCCACAGGGCCAGGTCGCGCGCCGAATAGCGTGCGCCCTCCTGCTGCTTGTAGCTCGGATCGTGTTCCTCATCGACGACGATCAGGCGCAGGCCCGGCAGGCTCGCGAACACGGCCATGCGCGTGCCGAGTACGATGCGCGCGCGGCCCGCGTGCGCGGCGAGCCAGCTCGAAAGGCGCTGCGCGTGCGTCATGCCGCTGTGCAGCGCCACCACCGCGGCGGCGCCAAAGTGCGGCGCAAAGCGCGCGCGAAAACGCTCCTCGAGCTGCGGCGTGAGGTTGATCTCGGGCACCATCACCAGCGCCTGCGCGTCGGGCGCTGCCGCGAGCGCCTCCTGTACGCAGCGCAGATAGACCTCGGTCTTGCCGCTGCCCGTGCTGCCAAACAGCAAAAAAGGCCCTGGTTCAGAGGAAATTTTGGCTCTGGAGCTCTCCTGCTCTGCGCTAAGCACTACGTTTTCGATAGTTTCCGCAGCCGCCTCGGGCGCGGGCGAGCTGCGCCGCAGGCGGCGCGCAATCTGCTCGGTGCTGAGCGAGCGCAGCTGCGGCGGCAGCGCCGCGAGCGCCACTTCGCCCAGGCTGCGCTGGTAGTAGCGCGCCGTGAAGGCCACGAGCCGGCGCCAGTGCGCATCGAGCGGCGCCAGCCCTTCGAGCACGCCCGCGACCGCGCGCAGTTCCACCCCTGGCGCGGGCGGCGCGTCGGCGGCGTCCCACACCACGCCCAGCACCTCGCGCGCGCCCAGCGGCACACGCACCAGCGTGCCCGGCGGCAGCGGCGCCGCGCTGGCGTAGCTCAACAAATCGCCCAGGCCGCTGTGCACCGGCGCGTGCACGGCGACTTGGACGAGGTGGGGCAGGTCAGACATGGTTTGGGAAGAAAGCGCGCCATGGGCTTGATTTTGCAGGGCTTTTGCGTGTGTCCGCAGTTTCTGTGGATAACTTTGTTGAAATCCTGCGTGCACCGCGTGCCAAGCCGCATGGCTGCGTGCGCCGGCTGGGTTGCACGAAAATTCAGCAAAAAGAAAAGGCCTTATGAATCAAGTATCTTTTTCATTGGCCAGGGCTTCCAGAGAGGCGCAGGCGGGCAATTGTCGCGTTGCGCCGCATCAAAAAAATTGTGCACAAGTCCAACTTTTTGCATCTGTCAAGGCCCGGTTTTGGGGCGTTTTTGTGCTAGCTGCGTTCGCGCATTTGGCCTTTTTTCTCTGTTTTGGCATGCAAGTGCTTGATTCGCGTGGGATTTTTGCCGTACTCCACACTTTCTGTGGATAACTTTGTGGACAGGCTTTGTAAATGCTCTGCAAAGCCTTGTCACGCCGTGCTTTGCTCACTTTGTCCAGGAAACGCGCAGGGATTTTAATGCTCGAAAAATCAATGGGTTAGAAAAAACACCGGGACTCTCGCCAGCAGCCATGGCCCGCACCGTATGGGGGCCAAGGGCGCGCTCAGCGCGCCGCGGACTGTGCACAAGTCGTGGCCTGGCGCAGCGCGCGCGACTGGCTGTGCACGGCTTCGACGAGCGCCGTCACATGCTCGGGCGGCGTGAACTGGCTGATGCCGTGGCCGAGGTTGAAGATGTGCGTGGGGCCGCATGTGCTGCGGTCGCCGTGTGGCGCGCCGAAGCTCGCGAGCGCCTGCGCCACCTGCTGCTCGATCTGCGCGGGCGGGGCGAAGAGCACGTTCGGGTCCAGGTTGCCCTGCAGCGCCTTGCCGGGCCCGCCCACCGCGCCGCCGACGAGTGCGCGCGCCTTGCCCAGGTGCGCCGTCCAGTCGAGCCCCAGCACCTCGCAGTCGAGCGCGCGCATGTCTTCGAGCCACTGCGTGCCGCCTTTGGTGAAGACGATGCGCGGCACGTCCTGCCCGTCGGCGCCCGTGCGCTGCAGCTGGGCGAGCACGCGCGCCGTGTAGGCCAGGCTGAACTGCTGGAAGGCGCCGTCGGCGAGCACGCCGCCCCAGCTGTCGAACACCATCACGGCCTGCGCGCCCGCGTCGATCTGCGCGTTCAGGTACGCGGCGACGGAGTCTGCGTTCACCGCGAGGATGCGGTGCATGAGGTCGGGGCGGCTGTAGAGCAGGGTTTTGACGAGCCGGTAGTCGTTGCTGCCCTTGCCTTCGACCATGTAGCAAGCGAGCGTCCAGGGGCTGCCCGAAAAGCCGATCAGCGGCACGCGCCCTTGCAGCGCGCGGCGGATGCTGGTGACGGCGTCGAACACGTAGCGCAGTTTGTCGAGGTCGGGCACGGCGAGCCGGGCCACGTCGGCCTCGTCGCGCACCGCTTTGGCAAAGCGCGGGCCCTCGCCCTCGGCAAACGACAGGCCCAGGCCCATGGCGTCGGGCACGGTGAGGATGTCGCTGAACAAAATCGCGGCGTCGAGCGCAAAGCGCTCGAGCGGCTGCAGCGTGACCTCGGTGGCGAAATCCACGTTCGTGGCGAGCCCCATGAAGCTGCCCGCCTTGGCGCGCGTGGCCTTGTATTCGGGCAGGTAGCGGCCCGCCTGGCGCATCAGCCACACGGGGGTGTAGTCGGTGGCCTGGCGGCGGCAGGCGCGCAAAAAGCAGTCGTTGCGCAGCGGCGCGAACGCGGTGGAAGGGGGATGAGAAACCGTGGCAGTCATGCGGGCGATTGTCGCAGGCCGGCTGGCGCCACTTCCGCTGCTGGCGCCGCTCCCGATGCTTGCGCCGCACTGCGCGCGAGCAGCATCGCGTCGCCGTAGCTGAAAAAGCGGTAGCGCTGCGCGATCGCGTGGCGGTACAAGGCCATGGTGTGCGCGTAGCCTGCAAAGGCGCTCACGAGCATCATCAGCGTGCTCTTGGGCAGGTGGAAGTTGGTCACGAGCAAGTCCACCACCTGGAACGCAAAGCCCGGCGTGATGAAGATGTCGGTCTCGCCGCGCGTGCGCCCAGAGCGCGCCCAGGATTCGAGCGTGCGCACCGTGGTCGTGCCCACGGCGACCACGCGGCCGCCGCGCGCACGGCAGCGCGCGAGCGCCTCGAGCGTGGCGGCGGGGATGTCGTACCACTCGCTGTGCATGTGGTGCGCGGCCAGGTCCTCGGTCTTGACGGGCTGGAAGGTGCCCGCGCCCACGTGCAGCGTGACGCTCGCGCGCTCCACGCCGCGCGCGGCCAGTGCGGCCAGCACGGCGGCGTCGAAATGCAGCGCCGCCGTGGGCGCGGCCACGGCGCCGGGCTGGCGCGCGAACACGGTCTGGTAGCGCTCGGCGTCCTGCGCTTCCTGGGCGGCCTGCGCGGCATCGGCCGACTGCTGCGCGCGCTCTATGTAGGGCGGCAGCGGCATGTGGCCGTAGCGCTCCAGGAGCGCGTAGGGCGTTGCATCGGGCGCGTCTTTCGGCCCGTGCAGCGCGAGGCGAAACAGCGGCCCGTCGGCGTCGGGCCAGCGCCCGAGCAGCGTGGCCGTGAAGCCGCCGCGCTGCGGCCCGCCCGCGATCAGCAGCTTGCTGCCCACGCGCGGCTTTTTGCTGACCTTCATGTGCGCGACGACCTCGTTGCCCGCGAGCACGCGCTCTATCAGCAGCTCCAGCTTGCCGCCGCTGGCTTTTGCGCCGAACAGGCGCGCCTTGAGCACGCGCGTGTCGTTGAACACCAGCAGGTCGCCCGGCTGCAGCAGCGCGGGCAGCTCACGAAAGACGCGATCCACGGGCAGCGCGCCGCGCCCGTCGAGCAGGCGCGCGGCGCTGCGCTCGGGCGCGGGGTGCTGCGCGATCAGCTCGGGCGGTAGATCGAAGTCGAAGTCTTGCAGCGTGAAGTGGCGCGCAGCGCCGGGTTCGGCAGAGGCGGAAGAAGGCATGGCGAGAGGGGCTGGACAGGCCCGCAAGAAGAAAAGGGGGCGAGTATGGCAAAGCTGGAAAGCGCGGCGCCCATGCACTGGTGCGGTTTCGCGCCGCGACGTCGCCGTGGCCGGGTTTATGGGGCCTGCACCGCCTGCACCACGACCTGCGGCCACAGGCGCTGCACGTCGGCCACCTGGGCGAGCGCCGTGCCTGGCGCGAGCAGCGTGGCGGCGCCGGCGGCCATGCCCCAGCGCAGCGCTTCGGGCGGCGCTGCACCTTGTTCCAGCGCCCACAAAATCGCGGCGAGAAAACAGTCGCCCGCGCCCGTGGTGCCGGTAGTCGTGGGCACGGCCAGGGCCGGGGCCTGCCAGACGCCGTCGCGGCCTGCGATCAGCCCGCCTTGCGCGCCCAGCGACAGCGCCACGAGCTCGGCCTGGCCGCTGCGCACCAGCTCTTGCGCGGCGGCTTGCCAGGCGGGCGCGTCGGGCAGCGCCTGGCCGGTGAGTTCACGCAGCTCACGCAGGCTGGGCTTGACCAGCGCCACGCCAACTTGCAGCGCCGCCGCGAGCGCCGGGCCCGAACTGTCGAGCGCAAAGCGCCAGCCCTTGCGCTGCGCGATGCGCGCCGCCTGCGCGTAAAAATCGTCGGGCATACCGAGCGCCAGACTGCCGCTCGCGACGAGCCAGCGCGGCGCGCTTGGCAAGCTCGGCAAGGATTCGAGCCGCTGCAGCACCGCTTGCCATTCGGCCGCGGCCAGCGTGGGGCCGGGCAGCACGAAGCGAAATTCCTGCCCCGTGGCGGTTTCGACCACGGAAAGGTTTTCGCGCGTGTCGTCGGCGATGGGCAGGCACAGCGCGGGCACGCCTTCTCGCTCCAGCAACTGCTGCACCTTGGCACCGGCCGGCCCGCCGGTGAGCGTCCAGGCAGCCACGTCTGCTCCCAGGCGGTGCAGCAGCCGCGCCACGTTGACGCCGCCGCCGCCCGCATAGCGCGTGACGGGGCCGCAGCGCAGCTTGTGCGTGGGCAGCACGCGCTCGGCGGTGGTGGACAAGTCCAGGGCGGGGTTCGGGGTCAGCGTGAGGATAGCGGGCATGGGCGTGGCAGCAAGAGGGCCGGGCCGACACGCCAGCGCATCACCATGGCTGACCAGACTGGCCCGACCAGAGCTCGTTCAGGTCGGGGAAGTTCCATTGTGCCGGGTCTTCGCGGGCCACGATTTTCTCGGAGCAGCCGGGGGCGGACAGGTCGATCACCTCGGGCGGAATGCGCAAGTCCGACTTGGTCGAGAAAAACACTTTCACGCAGGGCATGAGCAGCGACTTGCCGCTTTGCTGCGTGACCACGCCGATGCGCCCCGACGCCAGGCGCACGAGCGAGCCCACGGGGTAGATGCCTATGCTTTTGACGAAAGCCTGAAAGAGCTTGGCGTCGAAGTGGTCGCGCGTCCACTCGGCCATGCGGCGCAGCGACTCGGACGGGTCCCAGCCGTTTTTGTACGGGCGGTTCGAGGTGATGGCGTCATACACGTCGCAGATCGCCGCCATCTTGGCGATCAGCGAGATCTGCGCGCCCGCGAGCTTGTCGGGGTAGCCCGAACCGTCGATTTTTTCGTGGTGGTGCAGCACGGCGTCGAGCACGGCTTCGTGCATGTCGGCGTTGCGCCGCAGCAGCGCCCAGCCGCGCGCGGGGTGCTTGCGCATGAGGGCAAACTCCTCGTCGCTGAGCTTGCCGGGTTTGTTGAGTATCGCCAGCGGGATGAAGGCCTTGCCCATGTCGTGCAGCAGCCCGGCCATGCCGGCGATCTGCGTTTGCTCTGCGTCGAGCCCGATCTGGCGCGCGAGCGCCACCATGAGCCCGCTCACGGCTACAGAGTGCATGTAGGTGTAGTCGTCCGCGGTCTTGAGCCGCGCGAGGCTGATGAGCGCGCTGGGGTTGCGCGTCATCGAGTCGGAAATCTGCTCGACGATGGCGCGTGCGGTGGCCGCGTCGGCCGCCTTGCCCATGCGCGCCTCGCGGAACATATCGACCATGGCTTGCTTGGACGCTTGGCAAATCGAGGCCGCGGCCTGCAATTCGGCGTCCATTGAAGTCGGGGCGAGTGTGCGTGCCGGCGCCAATGGCGCGGTGGACACGGTGAACACCGGCAGTTCGTCGAGCTGGCCGAAGTCGGTGTCGATTTGCGCGTCGGCCTGCTCGCGCGTCGTCGTGGGGGTGCCGGCCGGCACGTCCACGCCTTTGTCGGTGTCTATCCAGACCTCGTGGATGGAAGTCTCCCGGATGCGTTCGAGGTCCTTGGGGTCTTTGAGCAGGAATTGCGCGCGCCAGAACGGATGCTCCATCCAGGAGCCGCAAAACTCGTGCAGGTACATGCCCAGGGTCAGGCTTTGGACGGGGATGCGTTTGAGCATGAGGAAAGAATTTTGTGCGAAGGCTGCGCTCTGACGATGGTGCAGGGATATGCACCAATGCGGCGCGCAATTGTAAAAGGTGGTAACTCGAAGGGGGCGTGGCGAGCATGATAGGCTTTCCGGTGCATTTTCATGTTCCCCACCCGCATGCCCGCTTCCTCGAACGCCGCCGCTGATGTGCGCACCGCCGCAATACAGGAAGCGCCGGACACCGTGCCAGAAAAGCCGGTCAGGGACGCGCGCAAAGCGCCCTTGAGCGGCCCGCAAAAAGCCCTGCGCAAACTCGGCCTGGTGCGCGACATCGACCTAGCGCTGCACCTGCCGCTGCGCTACGAGGACGAAACGCGCATCACGCCGCTCGCGCAGGCGCGCGACGGGCAGGTGGTGCAGATCGAGGCCACGGTCACGGCCAGCGAAGTGCAGCTGCGCCCGCGCCGCCAGCTGCTCGTCACGGTGGAGGACGGCACGGGCAGCTGCGTGCTGCGTTTTTTCAGCTTCTACCCATCGCAGCAAAAGGCGCTCGCCGTGGGCGCGCGCCTGCGCATACGCGGCGAGGTGCGCGGCGGCTTTTGGGGGCGGCAGATGCTGCACCCGGCGTTTCGCCCCGCAGAGGGCGAGCTGCCCGCCGCGCTCACGCCCGTCTATCCGAGCACCGCGGGCCTGCCCCAGCCCTATCTGCGCCGCGCCGTGCTGACGGCGCTCGCGCGCGCCGACCTGTCCGAGACCTTGCCCGCGGGCGTCGCGCCGCCGGGCGCCGAGTTTTTAGATAAAAATGGCCAAAAGTCATTGTTCAACCTGCGTGAGGCGCTCTTTTTTTTGCATAAACCCGCGCCCGACGTGGCGCTCTCCACGCTCGAAGACCGCAGCCATCCGGCATGGCAGCGCCTCAAGGCCGAGGAGTTGCTCGCGCAGCAGCTGTCGCAGTGGCAGGCGCGGCGCGAGCGCGCGCAGCGGCGCGCCCCCCAGCTGCGCGCGCCAGCGGGCGAGCTGCCCGAGCAATTGCTGGCGGCGCTGCCGTTCGAGCTCACCCCAGCGCAGCGCCGCGTGAGCGCGGAGATCGCGCACGACCTCGCGCGCGTGCAGCCCATGCACCGGCTGCTGCAGGGTGACGTGGGCTCGGGCAAGACGGTGGTCGCGGCGCTCGCCGCGGCCACGGCCATCGCCGCGGGCTGGCAGTGCGCGCTCATGGCGCCGACCGAAATCCTCGCCGAGCAGCACTTTGCCAAGCTGGTCGATTGGCTCGCACCCTTGCTCGCGCCGCGCGGCCAGTGCGTGGCCTGGCTCACGGGCAGCCAAAAGAAAAAGGCGCGCGCCGAAATGCTCGCGCTGATCGCCTCGGGCCAAGCCGCGCTGGTCGTGGGCACGCACGCGGTGATTCAAGAGCAGGTGCGCTTTGCGCGCCTGGGCCTGTCCATCATCGACGAGCAACACCGCTTCGGCGTCGCGCAGCGGCTCGCGCTGCGCCAGAAGCTGTCCGCATCGGCGCTAGGAGCCCGTCGGACTTTGGGTGTCGAAAGCGAGCATGCGCCGCAGCCGACGATCCCAAAGTCCGACAGGCTACTAGAACCTCACCTGCTGATGATGAGCGCCACGCCCATCCCGCGCACGCTGGCCATGAGCTACTACGCCGACCTGGACGTCTCGACGATCGACGAGCTGCCGCCGGGCCGCACGCCCGTGGTCACCAAACTGGTGGCCGAGCAGCGCCGCCATGAAGTGATAGAGCGCATCCGCGCCCAGCTCGCGCAGGGGCGGCAGGTGTATTGGGTGTGCCCGCTGATCGAGGAAAGCGAGGCGCTCGACCTGAGCAACGCGACCGCGACGCACGCCGAACTCAGCGCGGCCCTGCCCGGCGTGCGCGTGGGCCTGCTGCACGCGCGCATGCCCAGCGCCGAGAAAAAAGCCGTCATGGCGCAGTTCAGCGGCGGGCACATGGGCGTGCTCGTCAGCACCACGGTGATCGAGGTGGGCGTGGACGTGCCCAACGCGAGCCTGATGGTGATCGAGCACGCCGAGCGCTTCGGCCTGAGCCAGCTGCACCAGCTGCGCGGGCGCGTGGGGCGCGGCAGTGCGGCCTCGGCCTGCGTGTTGCTCTACGCCACGGGCGAGAGCGGCCGCCTGGGCGAGACGGCGCGCGCGCGCCTCAAGGCCATGCTGGAGACCAGCGACGGCTTCGAGATCGCGCGGCGCGACCTGGCCATCCGCGGCCCCGGCGAATTTCTGGGCGCGCGCCAGTCGGGAGAGGCCATGCTGCGCTTTGCCGACCTCGCCACCGACCAAGCCCTGCTCGAATGGGCGCGCGCGCTCGCGCCGCAGATGCTCGATCAACACCCCGACCTCGCCGCGCGCCACGTGGAACGCTGGCTCGGGGGCAAAGAGGAGTATTTGAAGGCCTGACGATGAAGGCGCGGCGCGCTCGCGGGTTGAGCGGGTTTGGGGCAAGCCAGCTTGCGCGGGCAGCATCTATCATCGGGCAGAGACAGCCACCCCCAGCCCCAGCGACCGCGCACGCACCTTGATACGAGCCCATGGCCCTCTTTCCCCAAGGTTTGACCCAGATCGACAAGCGCTGCGCCAATGCGGGCGAGCGCGCCGTGCTGCACCAGCTCAAGCGCTGCCTGTCCGACGATTACATGGTCTGGCACGACGTGCCCATAGGGCCGAAGGCGCGCCAGCCGGACTTCGTGGTCTTCAGCCCGCGGCGCGGCTTGCTGATTCTGGAGGTCAAGCACTGGGCCTGGGGCTCGCTGCGCGCGTACAACCGGCACAGCGTGGAGCTGACCACGGCGCGCGGCCTCGTCACCGTGGCGCACCCTTTGCTGCAGGCGCGCGGCTATGCGCTGGAGCTCAACGAAGTTCTGGAGCGCGACCCCGCGCTGATCCAGGACGCGCCGCCGTTTCGTGGCAAGTCGCGCGTGCCCTATGGCTGGGGCTGCGTGCTCTCGAACGTGCGACGCAAGCAGGTCGAGGGCACGGACTTTGCCGAGGTGTTCCCGGACTTCAAAACCCTGCTGCGCGACGACCTCTGCGAAGAGCTCGATCCTTACGAATTCGAAAAACGCCTGTGGGGCATGTACGCGGGCTGGACGCCGCAGGCGCTGACCCTGCCGCAGCGTGACCGCGTGCGCTGGCATCTGTTCCCGGAAGTGCGTGTGCAGCAGGCGTCTTTGTTCGAGGCGCAGGAGCAGGGCGCACCTGCCCTCGCGCTGCCCGACCTGATGCAGGTCATGGACTTGCAGCAGGAACAGGTCGCGCGCACGCTGGGCGAAGGGCACCGTGTGATCCACGGCCCCGCAGGCTCGGGCAAGACCATGATCCTGATCTTCCGCGCGCAGCAACTGGCGGCCGCGGCGGCGCTGGAGCGGCCGATCCTGGTGCTGTGCTTCAACAGAACCCTGGCCCAGCGCATCGAAGCCAGCCTGCGCCAGCGCGGCGTCGATGAACGTGTGCAGGTGCGCACTTTCCATGGCTGGTGCCAGGACATGGTGCGCAGCTACCAGCTCGATGTGCCGCAGCACTTGTCGGGCGATGCCTACTTTGCCGCGTTGGCCGAGACGGTGGAGCGCGCCGTGGCGCGTGGCCTGGTGCCGGGCGGGCAATATCTGGCGCTGCTGATTGACGAGGCGCACGACTTCGAAGACGCCTGGCTGCGCGTGGCCGCGCGCATGGTCGATCCGGCAACGAACGCGCTGCTCGTGCTCTACGACGACGCGCAATCCATCTACCAAAAAAAGCGCCGCAAGTTCAACTTCGCCAGCGTAGGCATTCAGGCCCAGGGCCGCACCAGCATCCTCAAACTCAACTACCGCAACACCGCCGAGGTGCTGGCCCTGGCCATGCACTGCGCGCAAGGCCTGCTGGCCGAGCGGCCAGCCACCGACGACCAGATGCAGGCCGTGCAGCCCGCCAGCGCAGGCCGGCGCGGCCCGCTGCCGGTATTGCTGCAGGCTCCCAATGTGCGTGAAGAAGCCGAGCTGGTGGCCGAGCGCATCGCCCAGGCCCTGGCCGACGGGCGCGCCGCCGACGACATCGCCGTGCTGTTTCGCACCCGCCAGCGCATGGTGTTGGTCGCAGCGGCATTGCAGCGCCGCGGCATCGCCGTGCAATCCATGGCGACGCCGGGCTTTCGCGCCTTTGTCTGGAAGCGCCCCAGCGTCAAGCTGATGACGCTGCACAGCTCCAAAGGGCTGGAGTTTGCGCTCGTGCTGATCGCGGGGCTCGATGCCATGCCCTGGAAGGGCGAGCCCATGGACGAGGAGCTGCGCCTGCTCTATGTCGGCATGACGCGCGCCACGCACGAGCTGGTGCTGTCTGCCGCCGGCACCTCGCCCATGGTGCAGCGGGTGCACAACTCGCTCGAAGCTGTGGCGCTGCAGTTTGCAGAGCAAGAAGCGCATGTTTGACGGGCACAAGAGGCCAATTTTTCGTATCTGTACCATTCGCCCATGACCCTCACCGAGCTCAAATACATCGTCGCGCTCGCACGCGCCAAACACTTCGGCCACGCTGCAGAGGCTTGCCATGTCTCGCAGCCCACCCTGTCGGTGGCGATCAAAAAGCTCGAGGAAGAGCTCGACGTCAAGCTCTTCGAGCGCAATGCCGGCGATGTGGCCGTCACGCCGCTGGGCGAAGAAATCGTGCGCCAGGCGCAAGTCGTGCTGGAGCAGGCCGCCGCGATCAAAGAGATCGCGCGGCGCGGCAAGGACCCGCTCGCGGGCGTGCTGCACCTGGGCGTGATCTACACCATAGGCCCCTACCTGCTGCCCGAACTGGTGCGCCGCAGCATGGAGCGCACGCCGCAAATGCCGCTGCTGCTGCAGGAAAACTTCACGCTGAAACTGCTCGACATGCTGCGCACGGGCGAGATCGATTGCGCGATCCTCGCCGAGCCCTTTCCCGACACCAACCTCGCGATCGCACCGCTGTACGACGAGCCCTTCATGGCCGCCATCCCGGCCAAGCACCCGCTGGCCCAGCGCAAGAGCGTGTCGGCTACCGAACTGCGCGACGAGACCATGCTGCTGCTGGGCTCAGGCCATTGCTTTCGCGACCAAGTGCTCGAGGTCTGCCCCGAATTCGCGCGCTTTTCCACCAACGCCGAGGGCATGCGGCGCACCTTCGAGGGCTCGTCGCTCGAAACCATCAAGCACATGGTGGCCGAGGGCATGGGCGTGACGCTGGTGCCGCAACTCGCCGTGCCACGTACCGCACTGCCCGGCAACGCGCGCCGGCGCAAGAGCGATGATGCCCTGGTGCGCTACCTGCCGCTGCACGCCGATGAGAACGGCCCGCCGCCCTCGCGCCGCGTGGTGCTGGCCTGGCGGCGCAGCTTCACGCGCTATGAAGCCATCGCCGCGCTGCGCAACGCCGTCTATGCGTGCGAGCTGCCCGGCGTAAAGCGGCTGACTTGACGCGGCTGACCTGACGCGGCTGACCTGACGCGCTCGAACCAGCCCGACGCCCGCCGCGTTCACGCGCCCGAGAGGATCTCGTGCGTGAGGTTGTCCACGACCACGGGCGTGTGCAAGTAGGTGAGCTGCGGCGCGCTGCCGTACTTTTCGCGCACGAAGGCGCGCCAGGCATCGTCGTACACGGCCTGCGCCGCTTCGCGGCTTTGCCACAGGTACACGCCGCCGGCCGTGCGGCCATCATCCGAGAGCACGTAATACTTGCGCAGCAGCCCCGGCAGGTTCTGGTAGCGCGGTGCGGTGCTGAGAAAAATCTTCTGTGCCTCCTCCTGCGTGATGGGCTGGGGCAGGGCGAAGGTGACGATGGCGGTGATCATGAGGGTCTCCTTTATTGCTTCGGTATGAATAGCTGCTAGGAGCCTGTCGGGCTTTGGAATCGTCGGCTGCGAATGCGCCGCAGCGGCCCACTTTTCACCGGCCTCTTGCCCCATAGTCCTGCTATGGGGCGGCGAATCCGGCAAAAACTGGTCTCGCTGGGGCACATTCTCGCTTTCGACGCCCAAAGCCCGACAGGCTCCTGGCGCTTATTGGTATTGCCTGAAATGCCAATTTTGGCATTGAGAAATTAGGCCAGCCGCGCGATGCGCTCCTGCCAGCGCGCGAGCACTTCGGGGTTCTTGGTGTAGAGCGCCGGCGCGCCGCGCAAGAGGCGGCGCACATTCTCGGCGATGGCCTGGCGCAGCGACGCCATGACTTCGTGGCCCTGGCCGATGATGTGCGGCGTCAGGATCACGTTGTCGCTGCCGACGAAGGCGTGCAGCGGGCTGTCGGCGGGCAGCGGCTCGTGCATGAAGGTGTCGAGCGCAGCGCCCGCGATGCGGCGCTCCTGCAGCGCGCGCACCAGCGCCGCCTCGTCGATGGCTGCGCCGCGCGAGGTGTTGACGAGGTACGCCGTCGGCTTCATGAGGCCGAGTTCGCGCGCACCGATCAGTCCTTGCGTCTCGGCCGTCAAGGTGACATGCAGGCTCACGAAGTCGGCGCGCCGCAGCAACGCGTCGAGCGTGACCCGCGTGGCGCCTGGCGGGGCTTGTTCTTGCGGCACGTAGGGGTCGAAATACAGCAGTTGCGCCTCCCAGCCGCGCAGGCGCTCGACCACGCCGTGCGCGATGCGGCCCATGCCCACGAGCCCGATGGTGCTACCGCGCACGCTGCGCGAGAGAAGCTCGCGCGGGCGCGGCGCGTTCTCGGCCAGCAGGCGCTGCTTGTGGGGTAACTGCATGGCTAGCGCCGCGATCAGCATCACGGTGGCCTCAGCCATGCCCAGGTAGTTTTCGGGCGTGGCGCCGTGCGCCACCAGAATGCCGAGCTCCGTGGCGGCCGCGACGTCGATGTTCTCGACCCCGATCGCCGGCGCCACCACCGCGCGCAGCCGCGGCAGCGCCTGCAGCAAAGCCCGATCGACACGCAAGCCCGGCGTGGCGACGATGATGTTCGCGCGCTGCAACAGCGGCAGCTGCCCCGTCGCATCGACGCGCGGCGGCACCTCGTGCGCCGCCGGCCCGCGCACGATTTCATAACCCTGGCCGGCCAGCGCCTCGGCCATCGTGTCGCCTATCCAATCACCGGGAATGAAAATCACGGGAGGATTCAGATGCATGCTGCACTCCTTGTTCGGTAGCATTGCTGCGCGCCAAAATGGCCGCCCCGCGCGCCAGGTGCCGTGGCTGGGCTGGCGCCGCCACCCAGCCTGAGGTCGGTGCGATGCATCTGCGGGAAGCGTTTTCGACTCTATCAGCGCGGCACACGCATGGCCTTGCCCTATGCTCCATGCCCCATGAATGCACTCCAACTCTTTTTGCCCTGCGCCGGTGGCGTGGAAAGCTATCTGGCCGACGAGGTACACGCGCTCACTGGCCGCACCGGGCAGGACTTGCTCGTCGGGCGCGGCGGCGTGCTGCTGCGCGCGGCCTGGCGCGATGCGCTGCGCCTGAACCTGCACAGCCGCCTCGCGCAGCGCGTGCTCGTGCTGCTGAACGAGCGCCCCTACCGCAGCGAAAACGATCTCTACGAGCTGGCAAGCGATGTCGCCTGGGAGGCCTGGTTCACGCCGCGCCAGACCTTCAAAGTCGAGGTCAGCACGCAGCACAGTCCCTTGCAGAGCCTGCACTTCGCCGGTCTGCGCGTGAAGGACGCCGTGGCCGATCGCTTCCGAGCCAAAACCGGCGTGCGCCCCGACGTGGACACCCGGCGGCCGCAGGTGCGCCTGCACCTGCACCTGGACCCCGAGCAGGCCGCGCTCTACATCGACACCTCGGGCGAGCCACTCTTCAAGCGCGGCTGGCGCCTCGACAAGGGCGACGCCCCGCTCAAGGAAACCCTGGCCGCGGCCATGATCGCGGCCAGCGGCTGGGACCCGCACTCAGACGCCCCCGTGCCGCTGTATGACCCTTGCTGCGGCAGCGGCACCATCGTCATCGAGGCCGCGCAAATCGCCTGCTGCATCCCGCCCGGTTTGCACCGCGGCTTCGCGTTCGAGCGCCTGCTGCCCTTTCAGGCACATGTCTGGCAAGCTATCAAAGAAGAAGCTGCTAAGGCAATCCAGTCAAGCGCTGTGCCCATTTTTGGCAGTGATATTTCGCACCGCATGGTGGACTTTGCGCAGCGCAACGCCGAGCGCGCGGGGGTGGCGCAAGCCGTGCAGCTGCGCGGCGGCGACGCGCTGCAACGCCTGCCGCCTTGCGCGCCGCCCGGCGTGCTGCTGCTCAACCCGCCCTATGGCGAGCGGATCGCCGCGGCAGGCCATGCAGGCCAGAACGCCGCCGCACGCGCCGCGCTGCGCGCGCAAGGCGCCGCCGTAGGTCGCGAGGTTGCGCAAGCCCATCCAGCCGGCGATGCAGAGGAAGGCGGCGACTTTTTCCGCCAGCTCGCCGCGCACTGGAAAAAGCACTACGCAGGCTGGACGGCTTGGCTGCTCTCGCCCGACCCCAAGCTGCCCAGCAAGATGCGCCTCAAAGAATCGCGCCGCATCCCGATGTGGAACGGCCCCATCGAGTGTCGCCTGCTGCGCTTCGACCTAGTGCAAGGCAGCGCGCGTCCAGCACGACCTGCTATCGATGGAGCATAAAATTTTGCGACAGGTGGCCTGCGGCGCTCATCAGCGCCTTTCGCCCCAGGCCGCAGAAAATTCTTCCGTCAAAGTTCGCGCATCCCCTAATTTTCGCTATAGAATAGCGGGCTCAGCTGCTGAGCGCCCCAAGTCTGAAGATGTGGGGGGTGTGGCAGCAAGAGTGCCAGCGAAGCTGGGGGAGCTGGTGAAAGCCTGCGGGGAGTTGCGAAGCGACTGCTGAGCGGGGTGAAGAAAGCCGATAGACCCCATGGTTTGCTCGGAGATAAAAAAGATTGCTAGAATACGCGGCTCAGCTGATTGCAGCTGAGGTGCAAAGCGGCAAAAGTTTAGAAAAGCTTTTGTAGCGCGGATCCTTAAAAACACACAGCCGATAAGCGTGGGCGTTTGAGCTAAGTGCGCAAAGTCC
>NZ_VMYE01000039.1 GCF_007655255.1 Extensimonas perlucida | reverse complement strand
CGATCATCATGGTGTACGGGCTCCTTTGCTGGCTTGCTCATGTTCCTCAATCAGGGCTTGCAAAACGGCACGAGCCATGAACAGGGGGTAGCGGCGGGAGTCTATACAATCGTCAGGGATGCGACATCTAGCAAAAGAGGCTATCGCGTGGAGTTGGTGCGCGATCTTCTGGGTGATTTCGTGCTGGTGCGGCGCTGGTATGGCTTGTTCAACAAGCGCCACGGCGGGAAGATGCAGGTGTTTTTGCAGGAGACCGAGGCGCTCGATGCCGTGGATAAGATTGATAGGGCGCGGCTGCGCAGGGGTTATGTCCGCAAGACTGTGCTGCTCGGTGGTGGGGACTGAACTGACATGGCCAACCCTCGCTCGCTGGTCTGCGCGCTTTACACCCATTGGGACACCGTGGAGCTTTTGGTGCGGCTGTCGCGCGAGTTTGCCGTGCTGACCAGCGATCAGGTGTTGAACGGTATTGCCAAGGTATCCGGGCAACGGGATGCCGAAACGCAGGGCGCGGTGCTGCGTGCCTTGGTCAATGCGGACATCCTGCAAACCTTGCCGCGCAGCAGCGATCTGCAGCTCAATGCCTATGTGCTGGAGTTCGTGCGCGGCCTCACCCGTGAACATGAGCTGGGCCTGGCTGCCGTACTGCAGGCGCGTGTTGCTGCGATCCGTGAAGCCACCGAAGCACTCAATGAAGGGATGCTCGGGGCCGACATGGATCGCGTGCGCGGAGCCGCCAACAAGCTGGCAGAACTCTTCCGCCAGATCAGTCTGCAGCTCGATCAGGACCGGCACGCGCTCTTTGAGCTGGCGGAAAACGCCAAAAGCGCCGACAGCACCATGCCGATCAGCCAGCGCTACCGCGAGGTGCTGGAAGCCTACGATCATTATGTGGAGCCGATGAACCAGATGATGGACAGCGGCTCGCAGGGCACTTTCTACCGCTATCTGGAAGAAGCAGAGCGCGGGCTCGACTTGGGCCTAGAGCAATTGTCGGTGCAGGGTGCGCTCTACTCGCATCGCCTGCAGTTGCGTCAGGTGGCGCACCAGGCCAAGGAGCTGCGGCGCTTTGGCCGGCTGGTTGCGCAGCAGTGCGCCGATACACTGCTGCCCTTGCGCGAAGAGTTGCGTCAGCACAACGCACTGACCAGTGCCATCAGCTTGCTGTTGGGGCAGGTGCGCAAACGCGGCCTGCGTCGCGCACTGTCGCGCTCGACGGATGACACGGCACTCCCCGTCTGGCGCAATGAGCGCGGTTTCAAATTGCAATTGGGCGATGAGGTACGGGCGGTCATGGCTGCCGCGCACCAATACCAGCCGCAGGCTGTGGCCTTTCCGCAGGATGAACCCGGCGATGGCGTTCCGTTGCTGGAGCAGGTGGACGAAGCCGCCATTCGTGCGCATCTGGCCCGCAGCCTGCCAGTGGAAAATCTGCTCGATTGGCTGCACAACCATTACGCCCATCTGCAGGATGCCACCCTGCTGCGCTTGTTCCATGACCTGCAACATGAGCCCGGCTGGCAGTTCGAGGCCGCCAGCCAGCCTGAAAAAACCACGTTGCAGACGATTCGCGTCCTGCATCACCCTCACCGCGTGAGTATCCCGCAATGACGATCCCACACGCTCTGGCAGCTGCGCTGTCACAAATGCCGGCATTGGCCGAGCTGTTCCGGCTGTTTCTCTCCGGCAAACACCTCAATCGCATGGCCGAGCCCGCGCTGTGGGCAGAGCTGGAACAGCACGAGGCCAGCTATGTCGGCTTGTTTGCCGCGCTGGGGTTCGAACTGCGCCTGGATGCCAGGGGCTTTGCCTGGTTTCACAGCAGTGACGCCAACAGCAACATCGGCAAGATCAGCCGCCAGCTGGCCTTGCTGTTCATGGTGATCTTCGATGCTCAAGCCAACGCCGGCAAGGCCCTGCAGCGCTTTACCGATTGGCTGATCGACAGTGCCTGGCTGGCCGAAGTCTACAAGCAACAGCAAGACCTGCTGGATGCCGAGGGCCTCAACCCCGACGCCCTGGTGGAGCTGCTGGGCCGCGCCTGCAACTTGGGCTTTGCCGTGGCCGAGCCAGCGGGCTGGCGACTGCTGCCCGCTGTATGCCGCTACCTCGACCATTTCGAAAGCCTGGCCTTGACGGCCAAGACCGATGGCTACGAAGAGAGCACGCCTGCCGCGGAAGACTGGACTGCGGATGCACCAGACGACGAGGAGAACACCTGATGCAGTACGGCTTCCAACGTTTGGTCCTGCTGGGGAGTGCAGGCTACTCGCGCGCCGAGCTGCCGCTCGATGGTGCGGTCTCTCTGGTGGCGCCCAACAATACTGGCAAAACCAGCCTGATCAATGCCCTGCAGTTTCTGCTGATCATCGACCGCCGCCGTATGGATTTTGGTGCGCACGATGTGGACAAGAGCCGGCGCTTCTATTTCCCCAACAACAGCGCCTATGTGCTGCTGGAGGTGTCGCTGCCGGAGTCCGGCACCGTAGTGCTGGGCTGCGTGGGCAAGGGTGTAAGCTTCGAGTACGAGTATTTCGCCTATGCCGGGCCGCTGAAGGTCGAGGAGTTCTGCCTGCCGGATGGCACCTTGGTGGCACAACCGCAACTGGCCAGCCATCTGGCGAGCCACGAACGCAGGGTGTTCAGCTACAGCAGCAGCGAATTCGCCGACATGATCTATGGCGGACGCAGCCGCAAGCTCGCCAGCCAGCAGGATTTCTGCGTTTTCCGGCTGGAGCACGCCAGTGATGCCAGCGTTTTTCAGCGGGTGCTGACCCGCACGCTGCGCCTGGACAAACTGCGCTCCAGCGAGGTCAAGGACTATCTGCTGCAGATTTTCCGGCGCGATCTGCCGGATGCCAGCATCGACTTCAAGGCGGAATGGGACAAGGCGTTTGCTGACCTCAACGCCGAACGCAGCCAGTACCTGGCCGCCGTGCGGCTGCAAGCCACCTTGGGCGAACTGGAGCAGAAGCAGGATGCCCGTCTGGTCTTGCGCGGCAAATTGCTGTGCTGGCGCCCCTTGATCGACACGGCACTGGGTCAGTGGCAACAGCATTACGAGACCCGACAGCAATCCTTGCAGCATGAGTTGGCGCAGTGCGATGTCGAGCTGCAGCGCCTGCGCGAACAGGATATGCATTCGGCTGGCGAGAAGAAAGAGTGCGAGTTGGAACAAAAGCAGCTCGGCCAACAAAGCGAACAGTTGCGCGCCTTGCAGCAGCGTTTTGCATTGATCCCCGACCGTGCCCTGCTGGAGGCGCGCCGCCACGAGTTGCTGGCGCAACGGGATGCGCTGGTGGTGAGGATCGGCCAGGCCCAGAGCCGCACGCCAGCAGCCATCGAGCGCGAGCTGGCGCGGATCGAGCGGGAATCTGCGCAGCTGGCGCAGGAGTTGCGCACCCAAGGGCAGAACCTCTATCAGCAACTGGCCGGTGTCGTATCGACGGAACAACTCAATGCGCTGAACAAGGTGCTGGCCAAACCGGTACTGACCCTGGGCAATGAAGATTTCCGCCTTGATGGCAAGGCCCTGCTTGCGGCCTTGGTCGATGCGAATACCGGGCAATTCAATTTGCCTGGCATTCAACTGCGGCTGGAAGCCCTGCCGGCACAGTATCAGCAACGGACCCTGGCGGAACTGAGCGAATTGCAGCAGGAGTTGCAGCAACAGCAGGCTCAGCTGCAAGAACAATTGGCCACCGCCCAAGCTCTGGAAAACGTCAAACAGCAACGCCAGGCACTAGACCAACAGCTGGCACAACTGGATGCTGAGTTGCGAGACTACGCGCACATGCAGGACTTGCAGCAAAGCGAGGCCGAGCGCGAAGGGCGGCTGCAGACACTGGCGAAAAGACTCGCCGAACTCGGCGCCAGCCTGGCGCAGTCGGCAGAACGGCACCGCGCACTGGATCAGCAGCGGCAGCAGCGGCAACAGGATTTGGCGGCCTTGCAGCAGCAACACCGGCAGATCGAGCAACGCCGTCATCAGCGAATCGACCACGAAGGCCCCTTCACCTGGCTGGCCGATTTGCCGCACAGCCCCTGGTTGGCCCAGCCCGAGTTCGCGCTGGAACAATTGGCCGAGCGGCTGCAGACCTATCAGGCCGACTGCCGCCAGTTGCTGGAGCTGGATGAGCAGATCCGCCATCTGCTGGGTGAAATCCATACCGGCGGATTGACCAAGTATCAGTTTGTCGGCGAACCGGAAAGCGAGATTGTTCGTCTCGTTGAATTCGCCCATCACCTGCCGCAGGAAGCCGCAGCCCTGGAAAAGAAAGTGCGCTCGGCGGTGGTGAATGTGGCCGCCTGCCTGCGCGAACTGCGTGACGGCCTGTTTGCTTTCAAGCGCCGGATGCGCGAGTTCAACCGCAAGATCAGCGGCCGGCAACTTTCCGATCTGGCAGTATTCAAGATCGAACCCGAAGACGAAACCATTCTGGTCGAGGCCATCGAGCTACTGATCAATACCGCTGCCACGGTGGACAGTGGCGAAACCTTCGAGCTGTTCAACCAGCAGAGCGTACTCGACGATGATCAACTCAATCGCGCCAAGACCCTGCTGATCGAAGAGGGTAACGCCCGCCATGGCCTGCGGGTGGCCGACCTGTTTCGCCTGCGTTTCTGGGTCGGCAAGGCAGATCGAGATCCGGAAGCCTTCGATGACCTCGACAGTGCCGCCTCCAATGGCACCGTGCTGATGGCCAAACTGGTGACGGGGCTGGCGATGCTGCATCTGATGCAGGATCAGCGTCGCCCTATTCAGGGCATCTGCTACCTGGACGAGGCACTGGCCCTGGACGCCCGCAATCAGCGCAGCCTGATCGACACGGCGGCGGAGTTCGGCTTCTCGTTGATTTTTGCCTCGCCCGCGCCGCTGACGACCGTGCGTTACTGCGTTCCGATTCACACGCGCAACGGCAGCAATCAGATCAGCCGCCATAGCTGGCAGGTCATCGAACCGCTGGATGCCTGAGTATGGATCGAACCCTGCGCGCTGCCTTGCTCAAGCTGCATGGCCAACAAACCCTGCCGGCCAGCCATTTCACCGCCGCTCAGCGCAGCGCTCTGGATCGCTTTGCCAGGCAGACAGGAGCGGTAATCTGCCAGCGTCAGGGGCGCGGTGATGTTTACCGTGTCAGCGATCCGAGACTATTCGATATCCATCTGAGCGCACTCTCCCCCAAAGTCGGGATGCTAACCACGGACGACTTGCCGCTACGGGCACAACACATCGCCCACGCGCGCGACAGCAAAGCGCGCAATCATCAGCATGAGTGCTACTACCCCTTGCTCAAGGCCGTTGGTGAAAAGGTTCTCTGGCGACAAGGCGAACACGGGAGCGAACTGCCACTCAGCCAGCTCACACACCACTTCGGGGCTGCCAGCCTGCGCATTGAAACTGGCGACACCTGGCAAAGCGGGCAGCCGCTCTGGCTGGTGGAGAACCAAGCGCTGTTTGACAGCACGGATTGGCTGCCAGTAGGAACGCAAGCCACCCTGCTGTACTACGGTGGACAGCTTGATGGCCGGCTTCTCGCCTGGCTGGGGAAGCGCCCGCGTGCAAGCCGTGTCGTACTGTTCCCGGACTATGACGGTGTGGGGCTGGCCAATTTCGCGCGACTCTTTGCACAGCTTGGCGACACTTGCGAATACTGGCTGATGCCCGACTGGCAAAGCAAACTGGCACGCTATGGTAGCCAGCGGCTATGGCAGGATACGCTTCGGGAGTTTACCAGTGCTGCTCTGCAGTTGCCTGATTATCTGGGTCCGTTAACCGAACAAATGCGCCAATCCGGACTGGCGCTCGAACAGGAAGCGGTCTGGCTATCTGTTCTGTAGGTGCCTTTCGATTAAGCGTGCAATGTCGCCTGGAGAGATGCCCGCTTCCAGAGCCTTTCTCAGAATCAGCTCCAGCTGCTGCCAACCTTGCGGCGAGGCGGTATTGCTGCCAACGGTTTGTGTCAGCTGGAACATCAGTCCCTCCAGCAGTTCTTCATCGCCACGCCAGCCGCCGCCTGATCCAAGCACAGCCTTGTCACCATGTGGCTCGGACTGGCCTCAGGTCAGGGCTACCCTCACCCTTACGAGGAGGTCTTCCACATTAATCCGGCAGTTGCGCGCGCATCCGGCTTGCGCCCGACGCGGAGCTCTGGGCCCCGCGCCTGCCTCCTGAACGAGGCGCCAAGCCTTCACATCCCGCGCAGCTGCATGCGCGCCTCGAGCGCTTCAGCGGTTTCCTTGCGTTCGCTGTGTAAGCGTCCGCCCATCCCACCTTGCCCGCATCCGCTGGCTATGGCTGAGCCTCAAACCGAAGCATCAGATGCCAGCGCCGGCTTCCAGCGGTGCGGCAGCAGCTCCCCAATCCGACTATTGGGGTG
>NZ_VMYE01000038.1 GCF_007655255.1 Extensimonas perlucida | reverse complement strand
TGAATTCATCACTGTGCCGGCGACGCGGCAGGCTCTTGGGGTTCATGGTGGGCTCCTGTTGTTGGGCTCGCACCATGGTCTTTTATCTCGGGGCTTGTCTCAAGATGGGATGGCCGGACGCTTACCGTAGTCGGCGGGCTGTAGCCAGTAGGACACCCTGCCCTCCTTCTCGCCACGGTGCGCGCGCTCCGTCACCTCGGACGGCAGCATGATGTAGGCCGAGGGCGCGGTGGCCACCTTGTTGACGATGATCCAGAAGTCGCCCATCACCTTGTCGAGCGATGTGCCCAGCGGCACCGGGTTGCGCTTGCTCAGGGCCTTCACTTGCACGCCGACGAACCGGGAAGCGTCCCGGCTGTAGGCAATGATGTCTACCCCTCGCGCGTTGCGCGCCGTGGGCATCACGTTCCAGCCCATCAGCGAGAGCCGGTAGCAGCAGTAGTACAGACCGACGTTGCCGGTCAGTTGAGGGTCAAGGGTTGGATGCAGGCTCACGAGAAAAGCTCGGAGTGTGTCCCGCTGCGCACGAACACAACCAAGCCGCTTTTGCCTGAATCGTCGAGCCGGTAGATCAGCAGGAAGTCGCCGCCGATGTGGCACTCGCGATGGCCCGCCCAGTCACCCGTCAGTGGATGGTCGAGCCATTCAGGCGGCAGCGGCGCATCGTTGGCGATGAGCAGCAGCATGGCCTCTTTCAGCCGGGTCATGTCGTACCGGCCGGAGTGGGACAGGCGCACCCAGTCCTTCTGGAACTCTTTGGTGTAGTCCGACGCGCGAGGCAGGTTTGCCCGCTTACTTGCCGCTGGCTTCTTCGAGGTCATTCAGGAGCGAGTCAGCGGTTGCAAAGCGAGCGCGACGGCTCTTGATGATCTCGTCGGCTTCTGCGATGGCGACGCGGCTGGTGGCGTTCGGTGCCTTGAGCGCGAACGGCAGTTCCTTGTCGGCGACGACACGGGTCAGGAACACGCGGATCGCATCGGAGACGGTCAGGCCCATCGAGGCCAGCGTTTCCGCAGCCTGCGCCTTGACGTTCTCGTCCACGCGAACGTGAACCATAGTGGTGGTAGCAGCCATGACGGCCTCCTATTGCGACTGATTGAGATACATTGTATCGCAGACCGCGCGCAATCGCAAGGCGACACCCCTCCCCCCGCTTCCTGTCTCTATGTATGTATATAGGTAGGTATATATATACATACCTATAGAGACCACGGCAGCAGCTTGGCGATGTTGCGTGCATCGTCGAGGCCGCGATGGTGCGAGCCGTCGAGTGGCAGGCCGACCATTTGCAGCGCGCGGGCCATCCCCACTTCCTTGATCTTGCGGGCCTTAGCAAACCGGCGCTTGAGGTTCACATGCTCGAACGCTGCGAGCGGGTTCTGGATGCCGTGTCGCTCGCAGTCGCGGGCAAGCTGCTTGGCGTCGAACTGGCCCCAACTGCCCCACGTCGCGCCCGGTGGCTGATGCCGTTGGGCGAAGCTGGCCAGCCTTGCTGCGACAGCCGGGAACAGCTCGGCACCGTCCACGTCGGCCTGCTGGATGCCCGTGAGCTGCCGACAAAACGGCGTGAGCTGAGGGCGTACCACGGGGCGCACTAGCGCCTGAAACGTGTCGAGCACGGTGCCCTCAGCCGTGGCCCACACCGCGCCGATCTCGATGATCTCCATATCGCTTGCCGGGAGGCCATCGGCATCGTCGCAGCTAGGAGCCTGTCGGACTTACTCCAGAATCCTGGCCGATATTCCAGCCAAAAACCCGGTTTGCACATTTTTTGGGCACTTTTGGGTCTCTCCGCCCCTCGAATTCACCGGTTCGAGCCCGTTTTCCCTGTTTTTCAGGCCCTCCGGACGGAGTTTGGGCGCAACACGGCCATGCGCTTCAAATTCCACGCCAGGCACACCAGCGTCCATTCGTTGCGGACGTTGGCCAGGCCACGCAGCAGGAACTGCCGGAACTTCATGACGGACTTGATGATGCCGAACACCGGCTCCACCGTCTGTTTGCGCAGCGCATAGGCCTGCCGGCCCGCCTGGGTCTTCAGGGCGTGCTTCATCGCCTCCACCGCAGTGGCGTCTTCGGCCAGGGGTTGCGGTTCGCTGAAGCGTTCGCGCCAGTGCGGATGGTGCCCTTCCCGCCCGGGTGCGATCAGCGGTGTAACCTCGGCCTTGTGGCAGGCTTGGACGTTGCCTTCGCTGAAGTAGCCGGCATCGGCCAGGAGCTTCTTGGGCGCATTCAGTCCCTCGGGCAGGGTGCGGAGCTTCTCGAGCATCGGCTCGACCTGTTGCTTGTCGTTGGCCGCCTGCGTGACCTCGGGAACCATGACCAGCATCGTCTCGGTATCGACCACCGCTTGGGCGTTGTAGCACTGCTCGAAACCACCGCCGGCTACCTTCATGATCCTCGAGGCGTCGTCGGTGAGGTTGATCTGGTCTTCCTCGCGTGGGGTTGCGCTGGGCGGCGCGGGCGGCTTGCCGCCTGGTTTCTTGCCTGCCTTGGCGGCCTTGTCTTCGCGCGCGGCCAGCTTGGCGTCGAATTCGGCCTTCTCGCGTTCATAGCGGGCCTTCGCCCGGGCTTCGATCTTGGCTTTGGCTGTGGCGATGGCGGCCAGCTGATCTTGCCGGCGGGCGATCTCGGACGGCACCGAGAGGCCTTCGGGCAACTTGGCGGCGTCGGCCGACTCGGCCTGGGCCAGCAGTTGCTGAACCTCTTCTTTGAGTTGGGCTTCGAGCTTCTCGGCGTGTCCATACGACAGGGCGCTGTGACGGCTGGCGTTGGCGTGGAGCTTGGTGCCGTCGAGGCTGACCGTGCCGAATTGGGAGAGTCTGTTGGCCTGAGCGATCTGCAGGACTTGTACGAAGAGGGCCTGAAACTTCTCGCCAAAGCGGCGCCGGAAGGTGGCCAGGGTGTCGTGGTCGGGGTGGCGGTTGCAGGCCAGATACCGGAAGGCCACCGAGTCGTAGGTGGCCATTTCGATCTTGCGGCTGGAGAATACGCCTGTGGCGTAGCCATAGATGAGCAGGCTCATCAGGCTGGCTGGATGGTAGGCCTCGCTGCCACGCCCGGCATAGGCCTGCTCGATCTCGCTGAGGTCGAGGCTTTCGATGACGTTGGCGATGTAGCGGGCCAGGTGGGTCTCGGGCAGCCAGTCTTGTACCGAGGGCGGGAAAAGGTATTCGATGTCTCGGTTGATCGGACGAAAGCGCGCCATGGTCGTCGGGTCTGCAGGGGATGGGGCGATTTTACCGGCTGGGGGTGGGGAAGTCCGACAGGCTGCTAGCCTCAAGGTCGATGACCAGCACCGGGGTCACAGAACCCCCGCAAGGGCATCGACCAGCGACTGCCCTCCCCTGCGATCCAGCCAGCGCGCCTGCATCCCGAAGGCCTGCGGCCCGTCGAAGTCGCACCGCTTGCTGTCGCCCACGAAAACCGCCTCGGCTGGGGCGCAGCCCAACTCGGCGCACGCCAGCCGGTACATCGTCGGGTGTGGCTTCGCCACGCCCACCTCGTAGGAGAGCACGTAGGCGTCCAGCTCGGGCACGAGGCCGCGCACGGCCGGGCCGTACTCATAGGCAAGGTTCGAGCACACCGCCAAGCGCAGCCCTGCTGCCCGCGCCTTGGCGAGCACGTCGGGCACCTCGGGGAACAGGCGCAAGCCGGATAGCTCTTCGGCCAAGTCGGCTTCCATCACATCCAAGCTGGCTTCCGTGCCCAGCTCGACGGCGAAGGTCGCCATCGGCACGTCGCGCGTGAGGCAGGCGAGCCGATCCACCGGCCGCCCGTCCGCGCCCACGAGACGCCCATAGGGCGCAGGGCGCGCGGTGTAGCGGATCAGGGTGCCGAAGGCGTCAAAGACAATGGCTCTTGTGGGCTTCATGTATATATATACCTACCTATATACCTACATACCTACTCGAACAGCTCGCGCTCGAACTCGACGCCCGCCACCACCAGCGGCTCACCGCTGGGCCAGCGCTTGGGCGGCTGGTGGTCGCTGATGACATGCACATCGGCGTCGTCGTTGACCACGGCCACGTCAGCAGCGTGCAAAGCGGCTTGCTTGCTCGCCCGCTCGAAGCGGCAGATGTTGGGGTCGAATGTCCAGTAGCGCATGTCAGCCTCCGTCGTTGGTCTGTGCTTTCTTTCGCTCGTGCTCATCGAGCAGCCGTTGGTAGGACTCATAGGCGGGCGTGCCGGGTGGCGCAAAGTTCGGCAGCAGGCCGATCTCGCTTTCCTCTTCGATGACCGGCCGCCCTCTTACCGGCTCCGGCATCAGGCCCAGCTCGTTGGCAACTCGTATCAGCGCCCGGATTTCCTTGCGGATGGCGGCGACGTTTTCGGTGGTGGTGGTGGCGTAGCCCTTGCTCAAGCCAATGCGTGCGACCCGAGCGCTTTCGGCCAGCGTGTCCAGCTCGAACTGAGCCGCTGCCTTCAACTCTTCTTCGTCCTGTCGCACCCGCCACTCGCGCCACTCTTCGACTTCAGCCGGGGTGAGGATGGCCAGCGCATCGGCGGGCAGCTCGCGCGCCTCACGGTCGAACTTGGCCACCACGCGCTGGACGTTCTTGCCCTCGGGAAAATCCGGCGTTACTTCGCGCACCCGGCGCAGGCACTGGACGCGGTGGCCCTCTCTGTAGGTGCCGTCTTTGTCCCGGTGGCGAATGATCTTGAACTGCATGAGCGCGTTCTCTTCTTGGTGTTGTTGCGTACAACAAAAACTATACGCGAAAGCGCGAAAGTCTGCTACCATTCGCTTGCGGTCGGTAGGTATATATATACTTACCGAGTCACAGAGCCGGGGATGCACCCGGCAGGTCGAGGGCCAGCGGCTGCGCTGCCCATCGGTATGTATATACATAGATAGGAGCACCCATGATCTTCGCGTGTGTCAACACCAAGGGCGGCGTCGGCAAGACCACGACCGCCGTGCATCTGGCAGTGATGCTGGCCCGTCAGGGCAAGACGCTGCTCATCGACGGCGACCCGCAGGCTTCGGCCGCGAGCTGGGCCGCATGGCGTCGTGAGACGCAATACGACCCGTCGCCCACCACCACCTGCCTCGCTGGCAAGGCGATCCTCAGTGAAGGCAAGCAACTGGCCACCGGCTTTGAGCATGTCGTCGTTGATGCGGGTGGCCGTGATTCCGTGGGCCTGCGCTCCGCGCTGTTGCTGGCCCAGCGTGCCGTGATCCCGGTCGGTGCGTCCAACCTTGACGCCGCCGCGATGACCGACTTGCTCGAAGTCGTCGAGCTGGCCCGCGACTACAACCCCGAGCTGGACGTGCGCGTGCTGCTGACCCGCGTCGATCCGCGCACCAAGGATGCGGCCGAGATGCTGGAATTCTTGGCCGAGCAGAAGCTGACTGTATTACCTACAAAAGTCTGCGAGCGGGTGGCTTTCCGCCGTGCCATCGGCGAGGGCGCGACCGTTCAGGAGCTGGGTCGCGACCAAGCCGCCATTGCCGAGATGGAAGCCTTCTTCAAGGAGGTGATGGCATGAGCATGAAGGGCAAGCCCAACACGGCGCAGTTCAAGCCGCCCAAAGACCCGACCGCCTTCCTCGAAGGCGGGGAGGCCGACAAGGCAGAAAAGCCGCTGGTCGCCCCTGCGGCCGTGACCACGCCACCGGCCGCCACGCCGCCCGCTGCCGAGGAAACGCAGCGCTACGGCCGCGCTCGGGTGCAAAAAATCTTCAACTTCCCCGAGGAACTGGCTGATCGCCTGCGCCGCGAAGCGCTCAAGCGCTCGGAAGAGAAGGGCGGCCGGGTCACGGAGAAGGACATCGTGATCGAGGCGCTGGAAGCCTTCCTCAAGGGCTGATAGGTATATATATACCTATCTATGTATATATATAACGACGTTCAATATGGACTATAGTCCATACAAACGCTGACACTCACACGATACAGCGACGGTCGCAACGAAAACTGATATTGTTGCGGTTGGGCGCGGAATAGGGTATAAAAGCGATGTTGACGACAACTGCAAGTGTGGTCGCGCCAAAAATCTTGAAGGAACTCATCGCCGCTGGGTCGGTTTCAGCCGCCCGAGTGGAACCCGGTGACAAGGGCCTCTTGATCGTGGTGCGAGCCGGAATGAATGAGCGAGTGCTGGGTGCGGCCCGAGGTGGCCTCCGGTACTTTCAGAGCCTCGATGGAGCTGCAAGCGTCTTGCAGTCCTACGGGATCATGAAGTTTGACGTGAACACGGAGCACTGGGTGCCCAAGACGATGGTGCGCGGCTACAAGCAAGCCCCGGCGTCTTTGGATGCCGACGAGTGATCCGTGATGACTACGAAGGAGAGAGCTGACCAGACAGCGAAAACTGGACGATCAGAAAAGCAAAAGCCCGCTTTGGCGAGCGGGCTTTGCATAGAAACCGGGCTGGGAGCCCAGACTAAAAACGAGGAGCAGCCTTGGCGGGCTACTTCATCGTGCGTCAGTGAGACCTAACGGATAAGGTTCATTGTACGCAGTCTGACCCCAGCACGCAAGCGTGCGCTCGCCCATACGGACGAGTGATGAGGGGTTATGACGGCGACAACGGCACAGAAAACAGACAACCAGACAGATCGCTTTTTCCAGTCGGGCACCGCGCTGAATCGCGTGCTCACGGAAGCGCCGTACCTGCCTCGGTGCTCTGACGACAAGACGGCCACCCGAGTCCGGCCGCGCGAATACGCCATTCGCTACCCCTACATGCAGGTCAATCGGCCCGGCTTCGTGAGCTGGCTGATCTTCGATCTCGACCACACCAAGGCGATGATCTGGGAGGACGCAGGGCTTCCCGCTCCCAACCTGATCGTCCGCAACCGCCAAAGCGGCCACAGCCACCTCTACTACGCGATTCCCCCGGTCTGCACGACCGAGGCCGCCCGCAGCAAGCCCATCGCCTACATGAAGGCCGTTTATGAGGCCTTCGCTGCCCGGCTCGATGCCGACACCGACTTCCACAGCGGCCCCGTGGCCAAGACGCCCGGCCATCCTTGGTGGCTGACGCACGAGCTGCACGCCCACGTCTACGAGCTGGGGGAGTTGGCCGACTACGTGGACTTGGCTGTGTCCAGCCCGTGGGGCAAGGGGCCTCAGTTCGACGAGGTGAGCCATTCCCGGCACTGCATCCTCTTCGAGCACCTGCGCCACTACGCCTATTCCATCGTGAACCGTGAGCGCGAGCGCGGCTCTTTTGCCACCTTCACGCGGCTGCTCGAAGCCTACGCGCACAACCGCAACAGCTTCCAGAAGCTGGGCTTCATGGAGAACCTGGCCCAGTCCTCACTCAAGGCCACGGTGAAGTCGGTCGCCCGCTGGACGTGGGATCGCTACACCGGCTGCGGCCGGTGCCACCGGGGCGTGATGCAGCTCGACAAGGACTTGCCGCTGATCGAGCGGCAGCGCCTCGCCGCCGCCCGCACCCACGACGTGCGCCACAAGGCTACCGAGTCCAAGGTGCGCGCCGCGTGCCGCCTGCTGCAACAGAAGGGCGAAGCCCTCACGCAAGCCGCTATCGGCCGCGTGGCGGGCCTCACGAGGCAGACGGTGGCCACCTACAAACATGTGCTCGAAGAAGTGCTCAAGCCCGTCGCTGTGGCGATTTTGGGGGGCGCTTCGGGCAAGGCCGACGATGTTAAACATGGTGCACATCAGGTAACTGCCGCCCCGCAGGGGGCCGGGGTTCCGGGTGCTGCATCGGTGTCCCTTGAGCTGTTTCCTGCCGGGCCGGGTGTGGTGCCCGTGCTCGATGGCTGAGATGGAGCTGGTTTTGGTTTTGAGTAGCCCAAGCGTTTTTCAAACGCGAGTAGCCGCAAGTGGGTTGTGGGTAAGTCCGCAGGACTTATCCATCATCCCGCGCGCAGGGCGAAGCCCGGAGGGTGTTCCGCCGCGCGTCAGCGCGGCCCCCCCTTCACTTGTCGGCGTGGCGGCCGTGTCGGTTGAATGGAGTTCGGAGGATGTAGCGTATGGCTCGACGGTCTTTTGACGATGAAACGCTCGCATGGGTGCGAGAGATGCCGCTGTCGCAGGTGCTCGACAAGCTGCGCGACGATGGGCAGTTGTTCTGGCGTCGCGATCCCGACTTCGTGCCGGAGAAGGACAAGCGGACGGTGCGGCTGTTTTTGTCGTCGCCCTCGGGCTTCGCTTGGGAAGTTCTGGTGACGGGCCTCAAGTGGTTTGACGTGCGCGCAGGGAAGGGTGGAGGTGGCGGCATCGACCTCGTGATGCACCTGCTGGGCATCGACTTTGTGAAGGCCGTCAAGCTGCTTTCGTCTGGTGCCGGTGTGGCTGGCCAGCGTCGTCCAGTTCAGCCGCAGTGAAATCCGGGCGGCTCGCTGCTGCGCATCGACCGGGCTCTCGTGCTTCGCATCGAGCCTCGTGCCGAGTTTCGACCCCTGCGGGCTTCGATCTTCCCTCCCGTTGGTCGGCCTGCCGCTTTCGCCGTCCCGGCGACCGAAACCCCTTCGGTTTCGGCTTCCCGCGTGGGGTCTTGCCCCACACGTCGCGGGGGAATGTGGGCGGGCTTTGCCCTTGACATCCCCCTCTGACGTGAGGCTCTGGTCGTTCCAGCCGCATCAAGGGTGCGCTGCGCCGTGATCCTCACCCGTTCGGTGCTCGGGCTGCGCCCTGTGCTCCGCGTGCGGCTTCCGGTCACGCCCTTGACCCGGCTTCCACTTGAAAACCGTATGTATATAGGTAGGTATATATATACATAAAGCGAGGAAATCAAGCGGCTTGTGTGGTGCTCGGAGCGTCGTGACGCAAGGATGGTGGCTTGTTCAATCACCGGAGATCGACTCCCATGCAAACCACCAAAACCACCCCGTACCACTGCGCCGAGCTGCGGCGCTCTGTGCCCGTGATCCAGCGCATCGAGTGGGTGAGCGGGATCGGCCAAGACGATGCCGAGCCGGTTGTGCTCGCCGGGGTCTCCTCGTTTTCAGTGCAATAAGTGACGGTACGAAAAGCTAGCACTGGCGCGGAGGTGGTGTTGGTAGATCGTTGATTTCATTGACTTTCCTGTTCACTTTCAAATCTGCGATTCGTGGCGT
>NZ_VMYE01000037.1 GCF_007655255.1 Extensimonas perlucida | reverse complement strand
TACAACCACCACTTGCCCCAATCAGCCCTGCAGAGCAAGACGCCTATGCAGGCTATGAGTGGGTGGTACGATTCATACCCTCATTTGTTCCATCGGCGGCCTTATGATCGTCCGGGACTGGACAGTTACTGAAGGGTTCACCACCACCCCGCCGAGTCATCAGGCGGGGTACAAACCCCTCGGGTTTTGAGGTACGGAGTATTCGGTTGAACCGGTACGTCACATGCATCTGACCGTATGCCTCACTGGTCAATACCCCTCCTTTTCCGACCCGCTTTGCTGTTATCCGAAGCTTGACAACACGGCCAGTCGACTGTTGCTGTCAATTTTTGACGTTTGTGGCCAATTGATGTACACCTGCGGCCGATCAACGAATTGGTTCGTCCTTTCGTTGTGCCGGATGGACCGATTAGAGGACCAAAGAGGCCGATCATTCGGCCACTTTGGCCGTCCAATAGATTCTGGAGATTCATCGATGGGCTACTTGAATGCAATGCAGGGCGTCGAGCTCGGAATGGCGGGGCTGCAGGCGGGGTTAAACCGCCTGACCGCACCGCAGCGTCCGCTGTCGAGCTACTACCATTGGCAACCCGAAGTCCATCGGGGAGTGTCCGTGGAGGCATACAACGCATTGGTGGCAGAACACAACGACCTAGTGGAAGCGCTGGTCGCCGAACGAAGGAAGACCGCCCAGCTCCAGTCCCAACTCCGCGACGCGCTTCGACTTCTGAAACAAGCTGTGGATTCTTGAAGCGTGGGGGTGGAGGTTGGTGCGAGGGCACTGTTTGTCGGTCCACAGAGTCGAGCAAGCGTTGTGACAGACGACACCGTCACCACTTCCCATCGAAAGGTGGTCCTTGCAGTTGGCCTACATGAATGTCCATGGCGGGGCAAATTACAACGCGGCCTGGTCACCACAAGGCATTCGACATCCAGCCTTCGCTTGCGTACGATTTCGGACATGAATCAAAGCGTCACGTCTTTCAACCCATCCAAGGTGTCTCAGCAACACCAGGGGTTGATTCGTGTCGACCTGGTCGAACTTGCCGTTTTTCATTTCATAAGACCCTGATCTGAATTTTTGCTTGGATCTTTGCCATCACGGCATGGCTTTCCCAGTTGAAATCAGCTTCAGGAGTTTTTGTGTCCCCGATCCTTGATTCTTTGGCGGTATGCCTTGGCGCCGTCAGTGCCCTGCGCGCGGCTCTCTGCGTTGAAGAAGGGCTTCGCTACCCCACCTTCACCGCCCTGCTGCGGCATTTGCCTTGGCAGTCGCACGCCCTCAACGTGATCGCCTGCCTGGGCACCGTGATCTACGCCCTGGCTGGCGGATCCCGGGAGGTTCTGGTGGCGAGCGTTTTGATTCTGTGCGCCGGCGCTTGCGTTCCCTTGGTCGTTGGACCACTGCAAGGAGCGCAACGATGAAGCTGCCAATCCCTCGGTTTCCGGAGCTGTCGGTGGTCGTCCCGGATGGGGATGATGCTTTGGCGCTCGAGGCCTATCAGGTGCTGGCCGTCAGTCTGGCCATTCACCTGAGCGGTCGCCGAGCCTTGTTTGCCCTTGAGCTGCATAAGGGTCCGTTCTGGCTGGGAGTCAAAGTGCACACGACCCCGGCACTGTCCCGGCGCGAAAGGCAGTCTCTGCTGCCTTTGGTTCGGAGCATGGGGTTCATGTTTCCTTGGATCCCCAAGTCCGCTCAGCCAGAGGCTCATCGCCAAGCCGAGACGTTGAAGCCAAGTACCGAAGCAGGAACGGGCATGGGAACGGATGCGGAGGGGGAGGCATCCGTGGAAGCGTTCGTGCGATCGCTGATCGAAGACGGAGTGGATCGCAGCACGGTGCAAGTGTTTGATCCGGGGCTGGCCGATACGGCAGCGCTGATTCAGCAACTACCGATCGATGGTGAATCCCGCCAGAAGATGCAGATGGCGCTGAAGAAGCTCCTGGCCTACGGCACCAAGCGCCCGAGGAGTCAACCGGACCATTCATGGCTCCGGGATCTTGGAACACTGCGGGGTGAGTTTCCGGCATTTGCCACGGTGGTGGATCAGGTGGTGCAGCCGCATCTCAGCTTGATCGCCGCCGGCGCCCGGCGTGTCCGCATGCCTCCGATCTTGCTGGTAGGACCTCCAGGGGTGGGCAAGACCGCGTTCGCGCGCCGCTTGTCGGAGTTGCTGGGTACGGGATGCCTGAGCATTGACATGGCCAGCGCAACCAACGGGGCCGCCTTGGCAGGCAGCAGCACCTTTTGGTCCAACTCTCAACCAGGCCAATTGTTCACTGCGATAGCCTTCGGTATTCAGGGCAACCCACCATGTGCAGACCCCGTGGTTGTGTTGGACGAGATCGACAAAGTCTCCTCCGATCGGTACGACCCAATGGGTCCGCTTTACACCGTGCTTGAGGAGGAAACCGCGCGTGTATTTGAAGACCAGGCGCTGCCAGGCATCGTCTTCGATGCCTCTCTGGTTAGATGGATCCTGACCGCGAACGACATCCGCCGTATTCCGGATCCCATCCTCAGCAGGGTTCTGGTTTACGAGATTGAGCCACCCAGTGGGAATGCGATGTTCGGCATTGCCCAACGGATGTTGGAGTCGACCGTTCGGGAGTTAGGAATTCACTTCCAGACACGCCTGCCTCGGGAGTTGGCGCCGCTGATCGGAGATCAGACGCCAAGGACGTTGAAGGTCCGGCTTGAGTTGGCGGTCGGAGCGGCCATGTCAGCGGGGCGGAACTACCTCGTGCTGGACGACCTGACCACGCTGTTTCGCACGCAAACGAAACTGTCGATGGGGTTCGTCTGAGGACAAAAGTCACATTGACTTCAAGATTTTCATGGTCTGCTCAAGAGCACCCTGAATCTCTTCAACGTAAATCGCCTTTGAACCCGAATCCCCCCAACTCAACATCGCAGCATGAACCGGGTTTAACCAAGCAATCCTGAATTGCCCAAGATTATCGATGAATTCGGACATTGGCACATTCAATACGCATCGAAAAACCTCCAATTCGCCGCTCATCATATAGAAGGGGCGCTTCGTGACGAGGTCAAAATTTGACCGCTTTGGTATGGGCTTCGCGTATGGAACGAGGAAGGCCTGTCCTTTTCGTACAGCGGCAGACATACTGCTTTGGACCTTCAGGCTTTGCTGATATGCAATAAGATCTGCTTTGAAGTAGGTGATCTTTTGATTTGTGCCTTTCGCTCCCTTCGTGCCGCCCTGTATGTAAGCAGGGCCTGAGTTGCCTCTCCTCAGACGCTCCAACGTCGTTGAGGACACACGCAACAGAACAGCGGCCTCCTCAGGTGTCAGAGCGGCAAGATCTGGCAAAAGATGAAGTGCCCTGAGAACTTCCAAATCTCGAATCAGCGTTTCCTTATCTTTGCGAGCCACGATATAAATCTCCGAAACTTTCTGCCTTTGCAGCATGTTTTGAATCGTCTGCTTACACGGGCATGCCGCATGAATTTCGTACGAGGTAAATGATAGGCGCACTCCGAGCCCTGAGTCGGAGGGGTGATTAATCGGGACCATCAGTCTGAGCATCATCACTGATGATTGCCGATCTTGCGCGGTCGTCCCGTTCGGGGTTTCGGTGGACGGCAGACATGCGGTGCAGGCGCAGGAAGTGGCGGCCAATCCGCTGGCTTGAGGGCGTTGTACACGTTCGGGGCTTTGGAGAGGATCGCTTGTTCGATCTTCACCATCGATTCCCGCAGCAACTGCCACTCTGCCTGCGTATAGGTATCCGTCACGTTTGCGCGGGCATGGTTAAGGAAGCGACTTTTGATCACCTCGTCGATGCCCAGCGAAGTCATCACCGCGCCGAAAGAGCGACGCAGGTCGTGCCGGTTGAGCTTTTCCAAACCGATCTCTTCGCGCAGGTCGTCGAGCAGGTCGGTCGCATCCATGTAATGCCCCGTCTTTGAAAACCTGCTGCGCGCGGGAAATACGAATGGTCGGGACTTTGCATGGAAGCCACGGCGGATGGCCTCATCTGCAGCGCAGCGCTGGCGCTGCCTTAACAACTCCAAGACCATCGGCGTGATCGGCAACCGATGCGAGCGGCCGTTCTTTGTCTTATAGAAAAAGACGTATGGCCCCCAATCCGGATGATCTTTGAGCCAGACATGGCTGGTTGAGCGCCGCCCTTTACCAGTCTCGCCAAGCTCATCCAGCAACTCACCCCACACAAGGCCCGCGTGTTCGCTCTTGCGGCAACCCCAGAGCAACATAAGCATTAGGTAGTGGATGCCGGTCATGTTGTCGTTAATGAGGCGCTTAGACCAGCATGCTTCGAGAAATGGCCCCAGGTCCGCAGAGGGCCGCAGGGGATTACGCTTGCCTTTCTCGTGCCGCTCCTGCTCGATTTGCTCTTTGGAGCGGTAGTAGCCGTTGAGGGCCAGCGTCTTGAAAGGGTTGCCCTTGAGCGCGGGCTCGCGGTCCTGCGCATCGGCTCTGATTTTCTCGTTCTCAATGAACCAGTCGATCGCCCGGGTGGGCCAACGGAACGCCTGCTCTGTCGCGGTCGGGGTCGCTTTGTGAGTCTCCAAGAACTTCTTGATGATCTCGTTGTCGTCGATTTCTCGCACCTTGCGATCCGCCCAGCCCCAAGCATCGTGCTGGCGCGCCACCCGGTCGAAGACCTTCAAGGACTCACGTGCGGCCGGCTTTTGTGTCCGCGTGGTCCAGTGCTCACGATAAGCGGCCATCACCTGGCGCAGTGTTACCTCAGCAGCATTGACCTGCCGAGCCAAGGTGTTGGGGTTCTGGCCCGTCTCGATCATCGTGCGGGCCAGCTCTGCCGCTTTTGCTCGGGCGTCTTGGATGCGGTTGAAGTCAGCGAAATTTCCAACGGTGGCAAGCATCGACCTGCCCATGACCTTCCGGCGCAGGATGTACACCTTCTTCCTACCCACCTTCAATCCAAAGCCGGGCGGAGCGTCTCTGGAGACGTCCCATAAGATGTAGGGTTGCGGAGATGCGACAGGCTTTGCCGCGAAGACCAATTTGCCCTTTTCGTCGTAACCCTTGGGAGGCTGCTCAAGTCTCCTGAGCTTGCAGTAGTTGTCGTTCAACTCTGCCCGCCATGACGGATTGCGATCCTTGTCCTTGTACTCGCTGGACGGGACACCAGAAGGTTCGGACACGAAGGAATCTTGGTCTTTCTGCATGGCCAATGGATTTCAGAACTGCTGAAGCTGTCGTTGGGGACTGATTTTTTTATTCAAGTCATTGATTTTATTGAATTTATTATTGAGTCGGGGACTAAAATCTACCACATCGGGCAGTCGCAGACAATCATCCCCATCTGCTCCCCATTACTGCTGCCGACAGATGATGGCGATTGACGGCAGGTGATGGTGATCGAAGACAGCGGAGTTTCGATAAGTATTTGAATGACAAAGAAAAAAGACGATCATGGCGGTGCAAGCAAGCTTCCATCTGAAGGGATGAAGGAGCTGGAAAATCACACCCCCATGATGCAGCAGTACCTGGCCCTCAAGGCCCAGTACCCGGACACGCTGCTGCTCTACCGCATGGGCGATTTTTACGAGCTGTTTTACGCCGACGCGGAAAAGGCCGCGCGCCTGCTCGACATCACGCTGACGCAGCGCGGGCACTCGGCGGGGCAGCCGATTCCTATGGCGGGGGTGCCGTTTCATGCGCTCGAAAATTACCTGGCGCGGCTGATCCGGCTCGGGGAGTCGGCGGCCATTTGCGAACAGGTGGGCGATCCGGCGAGCAGCAAGGGGCCCGTGGAGCGCAAGGTGGTGCGCGTGGTAACGCCCGGCACTTTGACCGATGCCGAACTGCTGCCCGACAAGGCCGAGGCGTTCTTGCTCGCGCTGCACCAGGGGCCGCGCGGGCGCTATGGGCTGGCGTGGGCGAGCGTCACGCAGGGGCTCGTGCATCTGGCCGAATGCACGGAGCCAGCGCTTGCGGGCTGGCTTGCGCGCGTCGCGCCGAGCGAGCTGATTTACAGCGCGGGCTGCAGCACGGCGTTCGAAAACCAATTGCAGGCGCTGCGCCAGAGCGGCACGCTGGCCTGCCCCTTGAGCCCGCGGCCCGACTGGCAGTTCGACGGCGCTTTGGGCGAGCGCAAGCTGCGCGAAGTGCTGGGCGCGGCGAATCTGCACGCCTGGAATGCGCAAGACCTGCCGCTTGCGCACGCGGCCGCGGCTGCCTTGCTGGCCTACGCCGAGCACACGCAGGGCCGGGCGCTGAGCCATATCCACGGCGTGCAGGTGCAGCGTGACGATGCGCTGATCGCCCTGCCGCCGGCCACGCGGCGCAATCTGGAGCTGGTCAAGACGCTGCGCGGCGACGATGCACCCACGCTGTTTTCGCTGCTCGACACCTGCTGCACGGGCATGGGCAGCCGCCTGCTCAAGACCTGGCTGCTCACGCCGCAGCGCGAACGCAGCGCAGCGCGCGAGCGCCTCGCAGCGATCACGGCTTTGCGGGGGGGCGCAGACTTGGCGGCAGGGATGGGCGCAGAAACGGGCGCAGAAACGGGCACCGGGCTCGGCGGTGATGGCGCCTGGAAAGCATTGCGCACCGCGCTGCAGGGCGTGAGCGACGTGGAGCGCATCACGGCGCGCATCGCCTTGCGCCAGGTGCGCCCGCGCGAGTTGCTGGCGCTGGGCAGGACGCTTCAAAAAACAGAGCTGCTAGCGCTTGATATACCTGCACGAGAGCCGTATTTGATGCAAATTGTTGCGGCGCTGCAGCCGCCCGCGGCTTGCGTCGATTTGCTTGCCCGCGCGATCGCGCCCGAGCCTGCCGCGCTGGTGCGCGACGGCGGCGTGATCGCGGCGGGGTTCGACGCCGAGCTCGACGAGTTGCGCGCGATCCAAACCGGCTGTGACGACTTTTTGCTCGACCTCGAAGGGCGCGAAAAAGCGCGCACCGGCATCCCGAACCTGCGCGTGCAGTTCAACAAGGTGCACGGGTTTTACATCGAGGTCACGGGCAGCTACCTGGAGCGCGTGCCCGCGGACTATCGCCGCCGCCAGACGCTCAAAAATGCCGAGCGTTTCATCACGCCCGAGCTCAAAGCCTTCGAGGACAAGGCGTTGTCGGCGCAGGAGCGTGCGCTGGCGCGCGAAAAATGGCTGTACGAGCAGCTGCTCGAGCAGCTCCAGCCGCATGTGAGCGCGCTCACGCGGCTCGCGCAGGCGCTGGCTGCGCTCGACGTGCTGTGCGCGCTGGCCGAGCGCTCGCTCACGCTCGATTGGTGCGCGCCGCAGTTCGCGCCCGAGCCCTGCATAGAGATCGAAGCCGGGCGCCACCCGGTGGTCGAGGCGCGGCTGGCCGAAACCTCGCGCGGCGCCTTCATCGCGAACCACACACGCCTGAACGCGAATACGCGCATGCAAATCATCACCGGCCCCAACATGGGCGGCAAGTCCACCTACATGCGCCAGGTGGCGCTGATCGTGCTGCTCGCGAGCATGGGCAGCTACGTGCCCGCGCGCGCCTGCCGTCTCGGGCCGATCGACGCGATCCACACGCGCATAGGCGCGGCCGACGACCTCGCGAACGCGCAATCGACCTTCATGCTCGAGATGACCGAAGCCGCGCAAATTTTGCACAGCGCCACGCCGCACAGCCTGGTGTTGATGGACGAAATCGGGCGCGGCACCAGCACCTTCGACGGCCTGGCGCTCGCCAGCGGCATAGCCACGCACCTGCACGACAAGACGCGCGCCTTTACGCTGTTCGCCACGCATTACTTCGAGCTCACCGAGCTGCCCGCGCGTGCGCGCCACGCCGTGAACGTGCACGTGAGCGCGGCCGAGTCGGGCAGCGATATTGTGTTTTTGCACGAGATCCAGCCCGGCCCGGCGAGCCGCAGCTACGGCATCCAGGTCGCCAAGCTCGCGGGCATGCCGGCCGCCGTGCTGCAGCACGCGCGCCACACGCTCGCCGCGCTCGAAGAACGTGCACGCGCCGGGCAATTGCAGGTCGATTTGTTCGCCCCGCCGCCCGAGCCCGAAAGTGCGCTGGCCGCGCCGAGCGCGGTCGAGGAGGCGCTTGCCACCCTGGACCCCGACGCCCTGAGCCCGCGCGAGGCGCTCGAGGCGCTGTACCGGCTCAAGCGGCTTGGTCAGCAGTGAATGTTTCCCTGCCTTGCCGCAGCGCAGCTGCTGAGACGGCGCGTATGGTGGGGGCGGCGGGCGTAGCCAAAGCCTTCAGCGGCAGCAGCGGTACGCGAGCCCGATCGAAGCGGAAAAGCTCGTCGGACGCACGGTGATCGGGCTGCGCCGCGCATCACCCTGCAACTGGGCCACGTGCAGTCCGCCGAACAGCACCCAGGAGTGGTGGAGCGCGGTCATGGCGTCTATCCCGGCATCGATGCTGTAAAAACCCGCATCGGGCGCAAAAGTGGGCAAGGGGCTGCGCGGGGCCGCCGAGGCGGGCACGCCGTAATGGGTGCGCATAAAGGTTTTGTCGCCCCAGCCGGCGCCTACGCCGAAGTTCAGTGAGGTTTGCTGTGTGACGGGCATGGTGTAGCCCATGCTGGCAGACCATTGGGCGCCGCCCGCACGATCCAGGATGTCTTGCGCCACGCTCAGCCCCAGCCCCCAGCGTTGCGTGATCGCATAACCCAGACCCAGGCGCGCGCGCAGCGTAGAGCGCACTTTCGGCAGCCCCACCAGCCGCGGACCGTCGCCCTCGTCGCGGCCGTTGTCGACGAGCAGGCTGGCACGCAGGCGCCAGCGGTCTTGATCGATCAGGGCGGCGCTCACACCCGAGCCGATATCGACGGCCGCGAGCCCGTGGCCCATGATGGCGCTGCCGCGCGCCGTACTCAGCCGGAAACGTCCATGCTCTATGGCCCAGGCCGGACGCAGGCTGGTGGATCGCCCTTCACCACCCGCGTATTTGGGGCTGGATGAAACCAGCAGGCCCGCCACGAAGTGCGTTGGCGTGGCAGAGGACCTTGCAGCAGCTGGGGCGGCTTCTGCAGGTGGGGCAGGCGCAGCCAGGGCGTCCTGCGGGCCCTCCTGCGCCCAGGCCGGCAAGGCGCAGCCCGCAAGCAGTGCGCTTGCGCAGGCAAAGCAGCAGGTGGGTCGAGTTGGTAAAAGCGACATATGGCGCATTATCGATGCCTGCGGTGAACCCAGATTGTTCATTAGGACGCGGGATGATGGCGAGGCGACTGGCGAGGCAGTTTGGTCGCGGCTGAGGAGTAGTCTTATCCAACGAGGTATGAGCCTGAAGCCCGCCCCGTGATTCCAAGGAAGAATGAGCCTGAAGGCAGGCCAGGGAGAAGCGACACAAGCGGCTGATAGGCAGCAGCTTAGGTGCAACGGGTCGA
>NZ_VMYE01000036.1 GCF_007655255.1 Extensimonas perlucida | reverse complement strand
TCATCATGGTGTACGGGCTCCTTTGCTGGCTTGCTCATGTTCCTCAATCAGGGCTTGCAAAACGGCACGAGCCATGAACAGGGGGTAGCGGCGGGAGTCTATACAATCGTCAGGGATGCGACATGTACGCATTCATCCACTTCAATCAGCAATTTACTGGTTGCCAGCTTCCACGAACATGACACGAACATTACATGAATGTAATTCAAGGGTCATTCGGTGGAAAGTGCCCAACCCATAGCATGACCTGCATTGCGTCGAACTGTGCCGCTCAGGATGGGGTGGCGTTTAGAACGACTTCCGAGTCATCTATGGAGGATTTCAGGCCATGCCGCCTCGTTCACCCTTTTTTATCGTGCCCCCACAGGGCCTTTCTCGTCGGCGTTTCGTCCAAGGGTTAGCCGCCGGCGGCGTTCTCGCTGGGCTGTCCACGCCGGCGTTCAAGGCATTTGCCCAGCAAGGCTCCGCGACGCGCGGTGCCGCCCCTGTGCTAAAAGGCACCGAGTTCGACTTGGTGATCGCCGAATCGCCCGTGAACTTCACGGGCAAGCCAGGCGTGGCTACGACCATCAACGGCTCGCTGCCGGCACCGACATTGCGTTGGCGCGAGGGTGACACCGTCACAATCCGTGTGACCAACAAGCTGCGTGAAGCCACATCCATCCACTGGCACGGGATCATCCTGCCGTATCAGATGGATGGCGTGCCGGGCATTAGCTTCAAAGGCATCGCTCCCGGCGAGACCTTCACGTACCGCTTCAAGGTTCAGCAAAGCGGCTCCTACTGGTACCACTCGCACTCCGGCTTCCAGGAACTCACGGGCATGTACGGGGCGATCATCATCGACCCCGCTGGCGCCGAGACCATCCGCGCCGACCGTGACCACGTGCTGCTGTTCTCGGATTGGACCGACGAAGACCCGATGCGGGTGTTCACCAAGCTCAAGTCCCAAAGCGACTACTACAACTACAACCAACCTACCGTCTTCGACTTCTTCCGGGACGCCTCGCGCGACGGCATGGCCGCTGCGATCGACAAGCGCAAGATGTGGAACGAGATGCGGATGAATCCGACGGATCTCGCCGATCTGTCCGCCGCCACGCTGACCTATCTGGCCAACGGCGTCACCCCCGCCGGCAATTGGACGGCGTTGTTCCGACCGGGGGAGCGCGTGCGGCTGCGCATGGTCAACGGTGCGGGCAACACCTTCTACGACGTACGCATTCCCGGACTGAAACTCACGGTGGTGCACGTCGATGGTGTTGACGTGGAGCCGGTGACGGTCGATGAGTTCCGATTCGGTCCGGGCGAAACCGTCGATGTGATCGTCCAGCCACGGGATGACGCTTACACGATCTTCGCCCAGGCGATGGACCGGACAGGCTACGCGCGTGCCACGCTGGCCGTGCGTGAAGGTCTTCAAGCTCCCGTGCCTGCCCTCGATCCGGTCGAATGGCTGACCATGAACGACATGATGGGCGGCATGATGGGGGGCATGGACCATGGCGGGTCCGGCCAGGCCATGGAGATGACCGGGATGACGGGCATGACGGGCATGACGGGCATGACCGGGATGACCGGGATGACCGGGATGGGCTCGGGTTCGATGTCCGGGATGGATCATGGGGCGATGGCTGGCATGAACCACGGTGGCATGGCGATGGATCACAGCCAACACGCCGCGGCTGCGGGGGGACTGGCCGTGCCCAGCACTACTGCCCGCCACGCTCGCACCGAGTATGGTGCCAGCACGGACATGCGCGTTGACATGGCGCGCACCAACCTCGATGACCCCGGCATTGGACTGCGCAACAACGGTCGGCGCGTGTTGACCCTCGCGGATCTGCATACCCCGTCGGGGCCGCTGGACAAGAGAGGCCCTGGCCGGGAGGTCGAATTGCACCTCACGGGCAACATGGAACGCTACGCATGGTCCCTGGACGGGCTGGAGTTCGGAAAGTCCACGCCGGTGCACTTCAAACACGGCGAGCGGCTGCGGGTCATTCTGCACAACGACACCATGATGACCCATCCCATGCACCTGCACGGCATGTGGAGCGAGCTGGAAAGCCCCGACGGTCGCTTCCTTGCGCGCCGCCACACCCTGCCGGTGCAGCCGGCACAACGCATCAGCTTCCTGGTGACAGCCGACGCGCTCGGCCGCTGGGCGTGGCACTGCCACCTGATGTTCCACATGGATGCCGGCATGTTCCGCGAAGTCGTGGTGTCTTGAACCCAGCGCACAAGGAAGACCAAGAATGTCCAAAGCACTCCCCACTCGCGCACTGGCCACGACGCTACTGGCCCTGGTAAGCGTCGCCGCACAGGCACAAGCACAGAACGACCATGCTGCGCACGGCCAGGCCGACTCTCAAACGGCCGCGCCATCCACTCAGACCGTGGCTCCTGCCGCCGACCCGCACGCGGGTCACGCGGCGTCGGCGAGCGGCTCGACCGCGGCCCCGGCCATGGATCACGGCAACATGCAGATGCAGGGCGGGTCGGCGCCTCCTGACGCCCGCGATCCGCATGGCTACTCCAATGGCCTGACATTGGGATCGGGCGACTACGCCGTACCCGGTGTGCCGCGGCTGATGCTGGCCGACGAACACAGGTTCTTCTCGTTGCGCGGCGAAACCCTGGAACGCCGCTTCACGCGCAAAGGGGACGATTCCACGGCCTACGACCTCCAGGCGTGGTATGGGACGACCTACAACAAGGCCGTCGTGAAGGCCGAAGGCGATATCGCCAAAGGAAAGCTCGAAGAATCGCGTACCGAGCTTCTCTGGGGGCACGCCGTCGCACCGTACTGGGACACCCAGCTCGGCATTCGGGTGGATAACGGCGAAGGCCCGAGCCGTCAATGGTTGGCTTTCGGCATCCAGGGCCTCGCCCCCTACTGGTTCGAGCTGGAGGCGACGGGCTACGTGGGAAGTGGCGGACGTACGGCGCTGCGTGTCGAAGGCAGCTACGAGCTGCTGCTGACCCAGCGACTGATTCTGGAGCCTCGCGCCGAGTTGCAGTTCTATGGCAAGGACGACCCGGAACGCGGTATCGGCAAGGGCTTGGCCGAAGCGTCTGCTGGCTTGCGCCTGCGCTATGAATTCAGTCGCCAGTTCGCCCCCTATATCGGCGTGGAACGGGCGGGCAGCTTCGGACGCACCGCGGACTATGTGCGTGCCGAAGGCGGCCGCGCGCAGCAGACGCGCTGGGTGGCTGGCGTGCGATTCTGGTTCTAGAACCTAGCGGGTTTGATCATCTGATGAGAGGCAATCTATGAACATGCACTACGACAGAAGCCAGGGCAAAGTGCCGAGACGCCAGGCATTGATCGCTGGCTTGTTGGTGATGGCACTCGCAGGACCGAGCCTGGCGCAGAGCCGACCGATTGCCAAGGTCTGGAAGGACCCGAGCTGCGGATGCTGCAAGGACTGGGTCTCACACCTGCAAGGCGCAGGCTTCGATGTGCAGGTTCTCGACACCGGGAACACGGCAGCGCGCACGCGGCTGGGCATCCCGCAGAAGTACGGTTCGTGCCACACGGCGCAGATCGGCAGCTATGCCATCGAGGGTCATGTGCCTGCCTCGGACATTCAACGCTTGCTGCGCGAAGCCCCGCAGGCCATCGGCCTTGCGGCGCCCGGCATGCCGGTCGGTTCGCCCGGCATGGATGGTCCGGCCTATGGTGGACGCAAGGACGCCTACGACGTGCTGCTGATCGGGAAAAACGGTAGCAGCACGGTCTATCAGTCGCATCGCTGACCATCCATCAACCCTTCTCCGTGGAGATATGCCATGCAGCATCAGCACACACATACCCCCAGCGATCGTCCCCGGTTCTGGCGATCGCGCTACGGCGTGGCGTTCCTCATCATCGCCGCTGTCGCCGCGTATTTCCTGCTCAAGGAGCACACGGCACATGTTGCCGGCTATCTCCCCTTCCTGCTGCTGGCGGCTTGTCCGCTGATGCACCTGTTCATGCACCGTGGTCACGGCCACGGCGGACACGATCATGCCGCGCGTCAGGGTGAGGAAGGTGCCGCAGCCTCCAAGGAGCAGAAGCAATGAGTCGAGGCACTCGCACCGTGCGAGCACGCGACGCCGCGCTTGTCTCCTTGCGCGCGTGCGGCCTGCTGCGATCACCAGACACCAACGGTTAACGGCGGAGGGCACTTGTCACTATGAATTCACCCAGCAAGTCTTCAGGACATGAGCACGCAGGCATGGCGGCGGGTGCCACAACGTCCGGCACGCATACCCACCACCATCACGCCAGCCATGCTGGAAGTGACGATGCGGGCGGGCCCTCAAGCCACTCGCAGCCCGATGCCTCGACACGAGATCCGGTGTGTGGGATGGCGGTCACGGCGGCGTCGGAGCACCGCTCCACGCACTTGGGGAACACGTACCTGTTTTGCAGCACCGGATGCAAGGCCAAATTCGACGCCGATCCGGCGCGATATGCCAGCGGTGGCGCGGGCATAGGCACAGGCAGCGGCCATGCACCGCATCACCATGCCAGCACCGCGATTTCACCGGCCCCGGCGGCATCGCCAACCGCACCCGGAACAATCTACACCTGCCCGATGCACCCGGAGATCCGCCAGGATCATCCGGGAATCTGCCCCAAGTGCGGGATGACGCTGGAGCCTCTGCTGCCCGACCTCGACGACGACAACCCGGAGTTGCGTGACTTCTCGCGTCGCTTCTGGTGGACCTTGCCGTTGACGCTCGTGGTCCTGGCGCTGGCGATGCTGGGCGAGCGGCTACACCTGATGGACATGGCTACACAGAGCTGGGTCGAGTTGGTGCTGTCGTTGCCGATCGTGCTGTGGGCCGGCTGGCCCTTCTTCTCCCGCGGCTGGCTGTCCGTGGTCAACCGCAGCCCGAACATGTGGACACTGATCGGCCTGGGAACGGGTGCGGCATTCATCTACAGCGTCGTGGCAACCGTTGCGCCGGAAGTGTTTCCAGCTTCCTTCATGTCCATGGGACGGGTCGGCGTGTATTTCGAGGCCGCCGCCGTCATCATCTCGCTGACACTGCTCGGCCAGGTGCTGGAACTCAAGGCGCGCTCCCAGACTTCGGCGGCCATCAAGTCGCTGCTGGGGCTGGCGCCCAAGACCGCGCGGCGCATCAATGCGGACGGCAGCGAGGAAGACGTGCCGCTCAGCCATGTGCACGTCGGCGATCTGCTGCGCATCCGACCCGGCGAGAAGGTGCCGGTGGATGGCATCGTGCACGAGGGCAGCAGCTCGATTGACGAATCCATGCTGACCGGCGAACCGCTGCCCGTAAGCAAGCGCGCGGGCGACAAGGTCATCGGGGCCACACTCAACACCAGCGGCGCGCTGGTCATGCGTTCGGAGCGGATCGGCTCGGACACCGTTCTGTCGCAGATCGTCCAGATGGTCGCCCAGGCGCAGCGTTCCAAGGCGCCGATGCAACGCATGGCCGATGTCGTTGCCGGCTACTTCGTGATGGCCGTCGTTGCCATTGCGGTCACGACGCTCTTTGTATGGGGATTCTTCGGGCCGCAGCCCACCTGGGTCTATGGACTCATCAATGCGGTGGCCGTTCTGATCATCGCCTGCCCGTGCGCGCTGGGTCTGGCCACGCCGATGTCGATCATGGTCGCAACGGGCCGTGGCGCCACGCAGGGCGTGCTATTCCGCGATGCCGCGGCGATCGAGAATCTTCGCAAGGTCGATACCCTCGTCATCGACAAGACAGGAACCCTGACCGAAGGCCGACCTGCTTTCGATCAGGTCGTCGCAGCACCCGGCTTTACGAACGATGAGGTGCTGCGTCTTGCGGCCAGCCTGGACCAGGGCAGTGAACACCCCCTGGCCGACGCCATCGTGCAGGCCGCGCGTGCCCAGGGCCTCCAACTCGTGAAGCCTCAGAGCTTTGAATCGGGAACCGGCATCGGCGTGCGCGGAAAGGTTGAGCACCGGCAACTCGCGTTGGGCAACACAGTGCTGATGGAACAGTCTGGCGTATCGGTGGAACCGCTCGTACCCCAGGCCGAAGCTCTGCGCGGCGAAGGGGCAAGCGTCATGTACTTGGCTGTGGACGGGCAGCTCGCGGGCTTGCTCGCCGTATCCGATCCGGTCAAGGGCAGCACCCCCGAGGCCCTGGCCGCGTTGAAGGCTGCGGGCCTGCGGGTCATCATGGCCACCGGGGACGGGCAGACCACCGCCAAAGCCGTCGGTGCACGCCTAGGCATCGACGAGGTGCATGGTGAGGTCAAGCCGGCGGACAAGCTCATGTTGATCGAGCGGCTGCAGAAAGAAGGACGCATCGTCGCCATGGCCGGAGACGGCATCAACGACGCGCCGGCCTTGGCGAAGGCAGACGTGGGCATCGCCATGGGAACGGGGACCGACGTGGCGATGAACAGCGCCCAGGTCACGCTGGTCAAGGGCGACCTGCGTGGCATCGCTGTCGCTCGCACGCTCTCGGTGAGTACCGTGCGCAACATGAAGCAGAACCTCATGTTCGCCTTCCTCTACAACGCGCTGGGCATCCCCATCGCCGCCGGGGTTCTCTATCCCCTCACGGGCTGGCTGCTGTCGCCGCTGATCGCAGCATTGGCGATGAGCCTGAGTTCGGCGTCGGTCGTTGGCAACGCCTTGCGCCTGAGAGCGAGCCGACTGTGACCGGATTTTCTTTCTGAACCTACAGGAGCCTGCTATCGCCCAGCGAACCGTTTCTTTCGTTCCACGCCGTTGCGAAGGTGCAAGCCTTATCTCGGCACTTCGTTCTTAAACCACTCCTCACACATCAAGGTAGAAATCTCTATGACCCGTTCACATTTCATCGCCAAGCTCGTCGCGCCGATCGCTGCTGGTCTGTTCGCCACCGCCGCATTCGCGCATCCTTCGCTGGTGTCTTCAACGCCAGCCGACAAGTCGCAGGTTTCCGCGCCAGCCACCATCGAGCTGAAGTTCTCCGAAACGCTGGTGCCGCAGTTCTCCGCCGCGAGCCTTGTCATGACTGGCATGCCGGGAATGGCGAGCCATGGCCCGATGAAGATCAACGCCAGCGTCGCGGGTGCCGGCGACGGCAAGACCATGGTCATCACGCCAGCACAGGCGCTCCAGCCCGGCGACTATCGCGTCGAATGGCGTGCCGTCTCCTCGGACACGCATCCGATCACGGGTAACGTCACCTTCAAGGTGAAGTAAGCCCATGGCCGGGGATTGGTTGACCATCGTCCTGCGCCTGGCGCTTTATCTGGACCTGGCGGCGGCGTTTGGCGTCGCCATGTTCGGACTCTATGCTTTGGGCAACGACGAGCGATCCTCGACGATCTCGCGCCGCTATCGCGTCCTCATTGGCGCATCCGCTGCCATCGGCATTGCCCTGTCGATGTGGGGCATGACGGTCATGGCCAAGGCCATGTCCGGCGCCCAAAGCTACGCGGAGCTGTCAACGCACGTTTTCGACATGCTCATTACGGGCACGCACATGGGCATCGCCTGGTGCATTCGCATCCTCGCGCTGTTGGTGTGTGTGCTCGTCGCAATGTTGAAATTGAACGCTACCTTGCGATTTGCAGTGATGGCGCTCTCCACCGGCGTGGCGCTGGCGACCCTTGCGTGGGCAGGCCACGGCGCCATGGACGACGGCGTTCGCGGCTACATCCATCTTGCGTCGGATATCACCCACCTCTGGGCAGCGGGCGCTTGGGTGGGCGCATTGTTGGCGTTCTTGATGCTGGCATCCCACAAGCGGGATGTCGCGCAAGACCCGGTAGCGGTCCTCAGTCGGACGTCGAATGGCTTTGCTCGCATAGGTACAGCGATCGTGGCTGCACTCGTCGTGAGTGGAACTCTCAATTACCTGTTGATCGCCGGACCATCGTTTGATCCGCTCATCTCGACGCTGTATGGCCGGCTGCTGATGGTAAAGCTCCTGCTTTTCGCAGGCATGCTGGCGTTGGCTGCTGCCAATCGGTATCGGTTGAGCCCGAGCCTGGAGGCAGCTTTGAAGGCAGGCAATCGCGCACAGGCAGTCATCAAGCTTAGGCAGAGTCTGTTCACGGAGGCAACCTTGGCCGTTTTGGTTCTGGCGAGCGTTGCATGGCTTGGCATCTTGTCTCCCACTGGAACCTAATCCTTCATGGGCGGCAGATGACAGCGCATGAATTGAATGTAATGCACGGGTAAGCCCTCTGTAGACCGCCTGCTTCTACATTTAACGACGCGGCGCAAGTTGTCGTCGTTTTTACAAAGGAGTCGATCATGAAATCGCAAATTGTCATTGCCGCCCTGTTGAGCGCTCTCTCCGTGCCAGCCTTCGCCGGTCATGCAGCAGCCCAAGCAGCCAAGGAGATGGTTCCCTTGGCTGACGGGGGAACGCTGTACATCTTCAAGGACGGAAAGATGGCACAGGAAAGCCGCTTCGGGCGCGCCGTCTATCTCAATGTCGGGGCTTCGGTGTCGACGAAGGATGGGCGCAACATCGCGATCACCAGCAATGAAGTCGCTCGCCTCGGCTCGCTGCTACAAAAAGAGCACGGCGGATGACGCCGCGGGTGTGCGGTGCTTTTCAAAGCTTCTGCACAGTGTGACAGAGACGCGCGCCCCGATTGGGCGCGCGCGATTGGGACGCGTCACGAGCAACCACGAGCGCTCAAGATGCCAGTTTTTGCGATGTCAAGCGCATCAACTTCCCTGGAATGGATCCAGCCTCCACATCCACCGTGATTCGTCCACGGGACATCTTGCGCGAATGAGAACCTGCGAGGAGCCCGATTTATGGAGTTGCGTCATCTACGATGCTTTGTCGTCTTGGCAGAGGAGTTGCATTTCACGCGGGCGGCCGAGAGGCTGCATATAGAGCAACCCCCCTTGTCTCGCGCGATCAAGGAATTGGAAGATGAGCTTGGGGTCACGCTGTTTGACCGCGACCGCAGGGGTACACGGCTGACCGTGGCGGGGGCGGCATTCTTGCAGGACACCCGCCGACTCTTCACTGTCCTGGAGCAAGCGCGTGAGAATGCCAGAGCCATTGCCGCGGGCCTGAGGGGCAGCCTGCGCATTGCAATTTCCGATGGTGCGATGGACCCACGACTATCGGCGTTCCTAGCTCGTTGCCGCGCGGAAGAGCCCGAGGTCGAGATACGTCTCTCCGAGGTACCGCTGACCGAGCAGATACGGGGCCTACGGTCTGGCGACTTCACGATCGGATTTGCACACGCGGCGGATGTTGGCGAAGGCATCGTGGCTGAACCGATCTGGCGAGACCCGATTGTGATCGCCGTGCCAGCGCGGCACTCGCTTCTTGCGCACAAGCAAGTTCCGCTCAACGAACTTCAGGGTCACCCACTGGTTCTGTGCGACAAACTGGCCTGCGAAGGCTACTGCCGAGAACTAAATCGGCTGCTACAGGTTCTGGAACACAGGCTCAACGTTGTCGAAGAAGTGTCGTCGCTGGACATGATGCTAACGCTGGTCGGCGCAGGCTATGGGATTGGTTTCATGACAGCGACCAAGATTCCCATCAGCCAGAGGCCGGACGTGGTGATTCGCCCTCTGGCGCAGGACACGGCGGTAATCACAACCTATCTGCTTCGGCCAGAAAGCAGCAACTCATCGGTTTCGCTGGATCGCTTCATGGAACGTCTGCGAGGACCTCCGGATGACTAAAGCGTCAATGCCCATCTGAATCGTGCGCCGCAGCACGAAGATTGCGTTCGGCTGCGCTGACGAGTTCCGCAGCACTAAGCTTGAGTCCGGCGGCGATTCTTAAGATCAGAGCGAGAGTGGGCATGTGCTCCCCACGCTCTATTTTGCCCATGTGCGATCGCTCGATCCCTGCTTTCGCAGCCAGTTCTTCCTGAGCAATACCTTGCGTCAGGCGGGCGACACGAACGGCCGCTCCGAATGCCAACGCTGGCTCGGCGTCGAAAGTGGTAGTGCCTGGGGGACGGCCTCGTCGGACAGTTCGCTTCTCCATCCTTGGAAGCGTCGAACAGTCCCGACAATTTAACCACGTTAAGTTTAACTCAAACTAGCTATCATGAAGACTTTCCATCCTTGTCTTATCGCTTCTTGGGGCCTCTCATGCACGACGCCACCAGCCCACGCCCACAGCTCAGGCTCGCCATAGCGCCTGGTGTGGCCTCTTCGAACCTAGCTGTCGCATCCCTGACGATTGTATAGACTCCCGCCGCTACCCCCTGTTCATGGCTCGTGCCGTTTTGCAAGCCCTGATTGAGGAACATGAGCAAGCCAGCAAAGGAGCCCGTACACCATGATGA
>NZ_VMYE01000035.1 GCF_007655255.1 Extensimonas perlucida | reverse complement strand
CAAGGCGATCATCATGGTGTACGGGCTCCTTTGCTGGCTTGCTCATGTTCCTCAATCAGGGCTTGCAAAACGGCACGAGCCATGAACAGGGGGTAGCGGCGGGAGTCTATACAATCGTCAGGGATGCTACATCTACCGACGATACGGAACATTCTTCAGCTGGCACTGGTCTGCGCCGCGATCGTCTTGGTCGAGGTCGCCAGACACGATTCCTCGTAGGCCTTGATGTCGACCTGGCGGTAGATCACCCGGCCGCAGAGCTTCAGGAACTTGGGCCCGAGCCCCTCGCTACGCCAGCGCTCCAGGGTGGCCTCGCTGAGATGCCAGCGCGCGGCCAGTTGCTTTTGATTGAGGTGAACGACGTCCATCTTGGTCTCCTTCCGAATGAGTTGGCAGGAGTCCATGAAGGCGCTGTTCCACCGACGAGCCAAGGCCCAGCGCGGTCTGGCGCCTGATTGGGCGTAAATGGGTGTCCTTTTGGGGATGGGCGAGCCAGACGCCCTTGGAACGCGCCCGTTTCGGATATTGCGATTATTCGTTTATTTCGGTTATACTTCCTCCCATGATGCTGTTTGAAGCTCCCAGGAGGCTGCCATGACCACTCTCTCTCCCACACATTCGTTGCCGACGGCCGAAGAAGTTGCCATCGCTCGCGAGAGCGGACGGGCGCTGTCTGCCTTCCTGCAGACCCGTGCGGAAACCCAGCAGATCGAGATCTTCGACGACAAGGGCGCGGCCCATCCCGTTCGCGTCCCGGTGTCGGCGCTTCGGCTGCTCGTGGACGTCCTGACCGAAATCGGCGAGGGCAACGCGGTGAGCATCATCCCGATCCACGCCGAACTAACCACCCAGGACGCAGCGGACGTGCTCAACGTCTCGCGACCGTTCCTTGTCCAGTTGCTGGAGCGTGGCGAGATCCCGTTCCATAAGATCGGCACGCACCGGCGCGTCCGCTACCAGGACGTGATCGCGTACAAGGAGCGCATCGACGTGGAGCGCAGCAAGGCCCTCGATGCCCTGGCCGAGCAAGGCCAGGCGCTCAAGATGGGGTACGAATGAATGAGTTCGAACTTCACCGTCATCTACGACGCGTGCGTGCTCTACCCGGCCCCGCTGCGCGACTTCCTGATGCGCCTGGCACTGACCGATCTGTACCGGGCGCGTTGGACGGACATGATCCACGACGAGTGGACGCGTAACGTCCTGAAGCAGCGCCCAGACCTGAAGGCCGAAGACTTGGAGCGCACGCGATCGCTGATGAACGCCCATGTACGGGACAGCCTCGTTACCGGCTTCGAGCACCTGATCCCGGCCGTCGAATTGCCGGATGCAGACGACCGTCATGTAGTGGCCGGTGCCATCCACGGCGGCGCGAGTCTGATCGTGACCTTCAACCTGAAGGACTTCCCGCCGGAGCGGCTCAAGCCCTACAACTTGGCCGCCCAGCATCCGGATGACTTCATCTTCGATCTGCTGGATCTGCACGCGGCTCGGGTGTGCGAGGCGGCGGCCAACCATCGCCGGTCGCTGAAGAACCCGCCCAAGACGACAGACGAGTACCTCGACACCCTGCTCAAGCAGGGTCTGACGCAGACCGTTGGCCAGTTGCGGGAGTGGAAGGTGGCGATCTGACGGACGCGGGTTCGATTCCCAAACCGGAATTGAACTGGCGCTGGAAAACAGACGAGGTTGAGCGACCTTTTCGGGCACCAATCAGAGCGAAAAACCTCCTTGATGGTCCATAGCCGAAGGGCGTACTGACAGGCTTTTCGATCGAGTTCGCAGCGGTTCGCAGCAGCCCGCAACGCTTCGATTCCGTACTTTCAATAGTCGTTTGGTGCGGGGTGCTGCCCCACCACCATACACAAGGGCTCGGATAGTCTCCGGGCCCTTTTTCTTGCCTGGAATCCCCGCGCCACGCGGGGTTCCGGCCACCTGTGCTGCGGGTGGTCACCCGCCGAAACGCCTGGAATCGGCCACTTTCTCCGCCAGAGCCGTCTCTATTCTCCGTTTGGCCTGCGGGTAGGCGCAGTGGGTGCCATCGAAAAATCAACAACTTACACGCGGCGGTTCAGCGTCAACCATGGCGACCAGTCAGCCATCGAAGGCCAGCCAGGCACTGGCGTGGGACCCCATCTTGCTCTATCATGAAGCATCAAGATGAATCATGATGGAGAGAGCCATGACCGCTGCCGTCCGCGAGAAATTTTCCTCCCAAGCCGCGCCCGACGTGTTGGCGGCGTTGCGCCAGATCGCAGAGAGCCAGGGACGCCAGTTCCAGGCCGTGCTCGATGATGCCCTGCGCGACTACATCGACCGGCAACAGAGGGAACGTCCCCGTCGCCACGTGATGGCCTCGTTCGCGTCCAGCTTGGATGAGTTCGACGGCCTCTACCGTGAACTGGCCAAGTAAGCCGTGCCGCGCGACTACTTGACCACGGCCGATGTGCTCGGCATGCACACCGTGCTGATGCAGCGTTACGGCGGCGCGCCGGGTGTGCGTGATCCTGGTGCGCTGGAGGCTGCCTTGTTCCGCCCGCAGACAGGCTACTACGACGACATCGTGGCTGAAGCGGCTGCGCTGCTGGAAAGCCTGGCGATCAACCATCCATTTGTGGATGGCAACAAACGCATCGCCTTTGCCGCTGCTGACGTGTTCCTGCGCATCAATGGCTGGCGGTTGCATCGTGCTCCGATGCAGATTCACGCCGAGATGATTCAAATGTTCGAGACTGGAACATTCGACATCGCCCGCCTCGATCCCTGGTTGAGGTCTTTCGCCACCCTTGCAGAGTGATGCAATGAACGAGAAAACGCCCAACGTCCAGACTCAGGCTGCAATGACGGAAGCACGGGAGATGGCGAGAAACGGGATGCTTAAACTGGTGGAGCCCAGGGATGGCGTTGAGTCATTCCCGAAATGAAATGAGGGTCGCCGCTCACGCGGCAACCCTCATGGAATTTGGCTCCTCGACCTGGGCTCGAACCAGGGACCTACGGATTAACAGTCCGGCGCTCTACCGACTGAGCTATCGAGGAATGGAGTCTTGCGGCATGAAGACCGAAGACCGGATCAAGAACTTTGCGGGCCTTGCTTGCTACTGGCGAGTGCCAGCACAAGGCCTTTGCTGCACTGCAACGTCTGTGCAACATCGCAGGAGCGGCATTGTAACCTTGCTTTGCGGCCCCTCTGCGCGCTGTGAAATCTTCGACGCAGGAAGCGCAGGACGTCGCAAAGAGTGCCTTCTCAGGTCGAAGAAAGCAGCTGCACCGTCACTGGCTCGCTACCAAGCAGGGCTTGGCAGGCCAGGCGCGACTGGGAGCTGACGCCCACCATGCCATCGAGCTTTTCGTTCTCGGCGCGCTGGATTTTGGACAGGCTCTTGCGGCCTGCAGTGACAAAGACATGGCAGCTCTCGCACTCGGCTTTGCCGCCGCATTTGCTGACGATGGCCTCGCCCACGGCCAGCAGGGCCTGGAGCAAGGAGGTGCCCACGGGGACTTCGTAGGTTTTGCCCGAGGGCAGCACGGTCATGGCCGTCAAGGTGGCGGGGGTTGCGGCTGCAGCTGCGGTGGATGCGGATGCCGATGCAGGGGTGGGGGTAGTCAATGTAGTCATGGTGGCAAAAAAAAGGAACAAGGGACGAGGAAAGGGGAAAACCACGGGCCAGGGAGCGCGCGCGTGTCAGGCCGCGAGCGCGGGCTGGAGCGCCTCCACCAGCGCGTCGGCGAACCCGGCGAGCGGCATCGCGATGCGCGTGATGTTCTGCTCCTGCAGAAAGCGCGCCTCCATGCGCGTGGGCTCGTCGGGCAGCACCGCCCAGTGGCGCGCGCTCGAGCGCTTCATGATCTGGCGCGCAAAGCTGCGCGTGAGCTGGTCGTCGAAGCGGCAACCCAGGAACAGAAAGCTGCGCCCGCTGCGCCAGGCCTGCACGGCGGCGGGAATGGGCGTCTGAATGTCGATTTCGGTCAATACTTCGACGTAGTCGGAGTCCGAAACCAAATAGTTGCCCGCCGGGCTGTGGCCGCCGATCGGCTTGTAGAGCATGGCGGTGGGGCTGTCCACCAGGCCCGGCGAGTCGGGCGAGTCGGCCAGCGCCTGGCCCGCGGCGTCGTAGGTCTGCGTCCACTGGCCGAAGTGCTCTGACTGCGACAGGCCCTGCAACTGCACCCAGCCACCTTGCGGCCGGGCCAGCCGCAGCGCGTGCATGAAGGTGTCGTCGTACCAGGTATCGACCCACAGCCCCGTATTGCATGCCGCCAGGGCCAGGTGCAGGGCCGAAGGGGCCGGCGCGCTCGCAAAAGCCTCGTTCATCAGGTGCACCACGGTCTTGCGGTGCTTGAAGTTTTCGATGAACTGCGCGGCCTGCGTCAGGCGTTTGCGGATCTTGTGCGGCACGCTGACCTTGGCGGTCAGAATTTCGGCCAGCGCCAGCGGCGTGGCCGGCACCTGAACATTGCTGCACAGGCCCAGCATGTCTGGCCCGAGGTAGGGAATGACGGTGCCGGCTTCGAGCAGGCGGGTGATTTCCGGGATGGCGGCAGCGGTGTTCATCATGTTCCCCTGGGGTGAATGGCAAAGCGCAGAGCGTTCAAAGATAAATGGCCGCCCCGGCGCCGACGTTGGTCGCGGTGTCCTTGAGCGTGGTGACGATGTATTTGACCTGGGTGGCGTCCAGCCCGGTGTGCAGCGGCAGGGCCAGCGCGCGGTCGCCGATGCGGTCGGTGTCGCGCAGCAGGCCGCGCTGGCGGCCGATGGCGTCGCCGGCCTGCATGTAGAAAAACTGCTGGTGCAAGGGGTGGCTGTAGGCCGCCGTCTCGATGCCGCAGGCACGCAGGTCGTCGATCATCTGCGCCCGCGCGCTCGCGGTGAAGCGCTTGCCCAGGTGCACCACGTACAACATCCAGTGCACTTCCTGCACGTCGTCGGCCAGGTACGGCGGCTTGACGCCCTCGAAGCTCTGCATCTGCTCGTGGTACCAGACTTCGACCTGCTTGCGTGCGCTCAGCCGGTCGTCGAGCCCGGCGAGCTGCGCCAGCCCCAGCGCGGCCGTGAGCTCGCTCATGCCGGCCTGCAAGGGCACGCGCGCGCCCAGCGACAGCGAGTTGCGGTCGGCGAGCCGGCGCTGGCGCAGATAGCGCAGCTCATGCGCCAGCGCCTCGTCGTCGGTGAGCAGCATGCCGCCTTCACCCGTGCACAGCGCCGAGGGCGGCGAAAAATCGAACACCGAAACGTCGCCAAACGTCCCCACGCTCTGTCCGCGGTAGCGCGAACCCAGGGCCTCGCTGCTGTCTTCGATGAGCTGCAGCCCATGGGTCTGCGCCAGCGCGCGCAGGGGCTCCCAGGCCGCCGGGTGGCCGTTGGTGTTGCCCGCGAGCAGGGCGCGGGTGCGCGGGCCGATCTTGAGCGCGGCTTTTTCAGGGCTCAGGCTGCCGCTCCAGTAGTCGATGTCGGCAAACACCGCGGTGGCCCCGGCCAGGGTGATGGCCTGCGCCACCTGGTGCCAGGAGTGGCTGGCGCATACCACCTCGTCGCCCGCGCCTATGCCCAATGCACGCAGGGCGATCCAGGTGCCGAGCGTGCCGCTGCCCACAGCCACGGCATGGCGGCGCCCGACCCAGGCGGCAAAGGCGCGCTCGAAGGCTTCGACCATGGGGCCATCACTCCAGCGACCGGAGTCGAGCACGGCCTGCACGCATTCGGACTCGCGCGCGCCACACTCGGGTTCGAACAGGGAAATGACGTCTATGTCCATGATGGCTCCTGCTGTGGTGCTGCTGTTTTTGCGCTGCTGTCTTTGGGGTCACTCGTCCTGCGTGAGGATCAGCGCCGTGGCGTCCTGCGGCGCTTGCGTGATGTGCCAGCAATGACCGTTGGACGAGGCCAGATAGATGCGGCGTGGGCCGAGCTCGAGCGCCGGCGTTTCGCCGCGCAGGTCCATGGCATCGACCAGCACCACGCGCAGGTCGGGGTAGCGGCTGCGCCATTGCGCTGCAGCCTCGCGCAGCGTGCTTGCGCAGGCGACGAGCTGGCCCGCTTGCTGCAAGGCTTCGAGGGTCAGGGCCATGGTGCGGCTCCCTATTCCTGTTCGACGGACGAAGCCAGGCGCCGCGCTTCGACCGTGATGGGCAGGGCCGTGTCGGCGGGCAGCGTGGGCAACTCCAGCTGCCAGCCATTGGCCAGCGTGACCAGCCCGCCCCACATGTCCGGCTGGGCCATGGCGACGATGGGCTCCTCCAGGTCTTTCTTGGGCACGTAGGCGCTCAACACGCCCTGGGCATTTTTGCGAATCATGACTTTCATCGTCGGCTCCGGTGGGGGGATGTAAGGGAATGGAATAGGTGGATTGCAGTGCAAAAGGCATCACTCATGCTGCGGTCAGCGTCTCTTCTTCGCGCAGCAGGGGCTCGAGCAGGGGCGGCAGGGATTGCAGCAGGTAGGCCACCTCCTGCGCCGTGCTGCCGGCACCCAGCGACAGGCGCACTGCCGCAAGCGCTTCCGCGGGCGCGACGCCCATGGCGCGCAGCACGTGCGAGGGCTGCGTTCCCCCCGAGGAACAGGCCGCGCCCGACGACGCGGCCACGCCCAGGCGCTCCAGCCGCTGCAGCACCACGTCGGCTTCCAGACGCCCGAAGCGCAGGTAGCTGGTGCCGGGAAGGCGCTCTGCCGTCTGGCCCCAGACATGCACACGCGGCAGCGCCGCCGCCAGCCCATGCTCCAGCGCATCGCGCAGGGCGCGCAGCCGGGCAGCCTGGGCCGACAGGTCGCCGAGCAGTTCGAGCGCCGTGGCCATGCCGACGATGCCGGGCAGGTTCTCGGTGCCGCCGCGCCGCCCGCGCTCCTGGCTGCCCAGGGTTTGCGCCACGAAGGGCTGCCCCTGGCGCAGCAGCAGCGCGCCCACGCCTTTGGGGCCGTGGAATTTGTGCGCCGACAGCGACACGGCAGCGGCGCCGCAATCGCCAAAACGAAACGGCAGCTTGCCGATGAACTGCGTTGCATCCACGTGCAGCGCCGCCCCCGCCGCATGCGCCAGCGCGGCGACCTCGGCCATGGGCATGAGCACGCCCGTTTCGTTGTTGGCCGCCATGAGCGAGACCAGCGCGGTTTCGGGGCCTATCAAAGCAGCCGCCTGCTGCAGGTCGAGCCGGCCGTCAGGGTGCACGCCGACCGTATCGACGGGCACCCCCTGCGCGGCCAGCGCGTGCGCCAGGCGCAGCTGGCCGGCATGTTCCACTTGGCTGAAGACCACGCGCCGCCGCCCGGGCGCGGCAGCCGCCAGCAGGCCCCGCACGGCCATGTGGTTGGCCTCGGTCGCACCGCTCGTGAAGATGAGTTCGGCCGGCTTGCAGCCCAGCACCTGCGCCGCACGCGCCCGGGCGTCGGCCAGCGTGCGCCGCGCTTGCTGCCCCGGTGCGTGCTGCGACGAGGCATTGGCCCACACGCTGCCCAGCACCTGCAGCATGGCGTCGAGCACGGCGGGCGCCGGCGCGGTGGTGGCGTTGTGGTCCAGATAGATCATGCTTGGTGCTCCGTGGCTATCACCGTGGCTATGTCGTGCGGCCCGCGTCAAGGCCAGAATACGCGCTCGGCATCGGCGCACAGGGTGTCGAGCGCGACGTCCAGCGGCACGTGTTCGAGTTTGGGCATCCAGCGGCCCTGCTCGTGGTCGCGTGCGAGCAGGCACCAGCGCTGCGCGGCGTCGGGCAGCAGCAGCGCGATGTCTATGGTGCCGCCCGCAGGGTCCACGTTGCGCGAGCAGCAGGGACTTTCCACGCGGTAGCCGGGGCCTTCGCGCAGCACGCGCGGGCGCACGTAGCGGTAGCGCGTGCGCTGGCGCAGCGCGCGCACGACGCGGGCCTGGATCAGGTCGCGCACCTGCGGCGCCCCGACCTGCAGGACGGCGCGCGCGGCGGCGGGCACGCTGCGGGCGGGGTTCATGGCGCCTCCTCGGTTTCCGGCAGCAGCCCGGCGGGGGCGGGGATGATTTCGTCTTCCATGCAGCCGATCACGCAACCCGGGAACTGCACCAGATAAACCGGCTCGTTGTGCTCCGGCATGTGCCCCACGTTGACGATCTCGCCCACTGCGCCGCGTTCGGCAAGCACGGCATCAGGCGCACGTTCGGGGTAGCTGCCGTCGTTGCACAGGTCCTCGAGCGCGATCACGCGCTGACCCCAGGCGTACAAGGCCGCGCGTGGCTCCGAGAAGTTCATGTCCAGGCTCATACTTCCTCCGTCTTTGCCGGCGCCAGCCCCAGATCGCCCAGCGCCGCAGCTTTGGCGCCCAGCTGCTGCAGCACTTCTTCGGGCAGCTTGTCGAGCGTGCACAGCTCCTTGGCGCGCATGCCCACGCGGCAGCCCGAATCGACGAAGTCCACGGCGTAGATGTAGAACTGCTGCAAGAAGCTGTTGATGTTGACCACGTAGCCGATCTCGCCGCGCTGCACCAGCACCTCGCCGATGTCCTTGCCGCTGTAGGTGCCGTCGTTGCGGACCACGGTGCGCGAAACCACGCGCTCGCCGTAGTGAAAGCGCGGCGGCCCGGCCAGCTCGATTTCGTTGTCGTCGCGGTTGATGTCAGCCATGGTGGGCTCCTGCACAGAGTGCGGCTGCGGGGCCGGAGGTGTCTAGCCGGAATTGGCGGGTTTGCTGCGCCAGGCGTGTGCGTACCATCTGGCGCACTTCGGGGTCGGCGTCGTCGCGCAGCGCATCCAGTGCGGCCAGCGGGGCGCGCAGTGCGACCTCCCAGCGCACGCGCCAGTCGGCGTCAGCGGCCAGGCGTGGCAGCAGCGCGTCGGGCAGGCGCTCGGCCACGATGCGGCGCACCTCGGGGGCGCTGTCATCGGCGATGCGCAGCAGCGCGGGCATCTCCAGGCGCTGCGCGACGCGCATGCGCACGTTGCGCTCGGGGTCGTGCGCCATGCTCGGCAGCAGCGCCAGCGGCAGACGCTGCGCCACACGCTCGCGCACGCCGTAGTCGGGGTCGTTGCGCAGCGCGGCCAGTTCTGCCGGCGCCAGGCGCAGCGCGACGCGGATGCGCACCTCGCGGTGCGGATCGGCAGCCAGGCGCTTGAGCTGCGCCAGGGGCAGGCGCAGCGCGACCTGCATGCGCACGGTTTCGTCGGGGTCGTCCACCAGGGCCGCCAGGCGGAACACGCTGGCGTAACGCGCGGCGATGGCGCGCACTTCGAAATAGGGGTGGTCGAGCTGCGCGTCGCTCAGTTCGGGGTGCCAGCGAAAGAAGCGGTCTATGCGGCGCGCGTAGGCGTCCTGCATGCATGCGTAGCCCGGCTCGCAGCCTTTTTGCCCTGCCTCTCCCTGCCGTGCGCGCAGCGGCGCATGCACGCAGGCGCTGCAGTCGACCGGCCCACCCTGCCAGTGGCGCGCCGGGATGTCGCCGGGCGCAGCTTGCACATCCTGCGGGGGCCGGGGGCCGGGCGGGAGCGCGGCGTGGGTATGGCCGGGTGCGTTCATGGTGCGGTGCTCCAGCCGCGCAAAGGGTATTCGGGCGGCAAGTCCTGCGCGAGCGCGGCGTCGCCTTGCAGGTGGCGCGCGAGCACCTGCGCCAGCAAGGCGCCCCCGACGTGGTCCTGCGGGTCCAGGCGGCGCAATGCGCCCAGCAGGTACTGCGCTTCATCGAACGCGCCCAGACGCAGGTTCAGGTAGGCCAGCCCCTTGAGCGTGAACAGGTAAAAGCGCACCGCTGGGTCGTGGCGCACGGCCTCGTCCGCGGGCGGCTGGTCGCCAAATTCCGCCCCCAGCGCCATGCGCGCCACGGCCAGCGCGTCTTCACCCACCGCGCGCGCTTGGGCCAGGCGGTGGCCATAGAAGTGAAAGCGGTACAGCGCAATCAGCGGCACGGGGTGGCGCGGCGCGGCGGCACGCGCACGCTCGAGCAGCGCCAGCGCGGCGGCGGGTTGCGCGCGCAGCGAGCCGGCTTCGGCGATCAGGGCGTGCACCTCGGGGCTCACGGCGCCGCCGAGCGCACCCTCAGCAAACGCCAGCGCGCTCGCCTCGTCGAATCCCCAGCGGCCGTGCTCCATGGTGCTGCCCCTTGGTGTGCCGTCCCTTGGTGGCGTAGCCTTCAGGAGGCCAGCGCCGCAGACGCCGGGCGCCCGCGTGCGATGGTGCCCACGTCGATCTTCGTCACCCCGGCGGCGGCGCCGGGCGCGGTGCTTTCGGCGCTGCTGCAGGCGCAGCTCGATTGCCCGGGGTGGCTGAAGCTCAGGCCGGACTGCGTCGGCGTCTCGACGAAGTCTATCGTCGCGCCGTCGAGCAGCAGCCGGCTTTGCGCGGGCAGGAAAAAGCGCAGGCCCTGCACCTCGAGCAGCTGCTCACCGTCCTGCAAAGCGGCTTCGGCGCTGAATTCCGAGCTATAGCCCGAGCATCCTCCGGGGCTGACCAGAAGGCGGAAACCCGCCGTCGGCGGCAGGCCGGAAAAACGCAGGACGCGCTGGATGAATTTGGCGGCGGCGGGGGTGAGCGTGACGTTGGGCAACATGGTGTCTCTGCCTTTGGTGGGGTTGTGCGAGGGGTGCGCGGGATCGTGTGGACTTGGGGATGGACGCTCAGGCCTTGACGATGCAGCCGTCAACCGGACAGACGGCCACGCATTGCGGCTCGTCGAACTGGCCTTCGCATTCAGTGCATTTCTTGGGGTCGATGACGTAAACCCCGCCCTTTTCGCGGATCGCGACGTTGGGGCACTCGGGCTCGCAGGCCGAGCAGGCGGTGCAGGTGGATGCAATGATCTTCATGGACATGATGACTCTCCTCAGGTGGCAAAAGCAATGAGAAACATGTGCGGAAACGGGTAGCGCAGGAGCGCGCTCAGGCCGCCTGCGCCATCGGCTCCGCGCCATGCGTGTACGCACCCTGGCGGATTTGCGCGTCACCGCGGTGCTGGTGCACGATGGCGCCGCTCGCGATGCGGCTGCGGTAGCCGTTGAACCATTCGAGCGCGGCCTTTTCGATGAAGTCGCCCGCGTACTGATCGACCGGCTCCACGCCTGCGGCCAGCAATTCGTCGCGCGGGCAGGCGCCGATCTTGGCCACGAGCACGGCATGGCAGTCGTTGATGGCGCGCACCACCGAGGGCAGCTGCTCGTCATCGCCGAAACCGCCCTGGCAATACAGGTCCACGCGCCGGTGCCCGACGAACAGCGCCTGCGTGGCCGAGACTTCGAACACCTGGAACTCGCTGACGTGACCGAAGTGCTCGTTGACCCGGCCACCGCCCTTGGTTGCCACGGCTACCAGCACCTTGAGCTCGTCGGTGAGCTCATCGGCCACCGCAATGGCACGCGACGCGGCCAGCGCCTCCTCCTTGGCGGCGTGCTGCGCCTGGCGTTCGTGTTCGACCTGCGCCTGGTAGGCCTGGCGCTTTTCCAGGTCATAGACCACGTCCAGCTGCTCGAGCTTGTCGAGCGTGAATTCTTCGCTGCGGTCTTCGCCGAGCAGCCCGACGGCGTCCGCGCGGCACTGGCGGCAGTGGCGCATCAGGTTGGCGCCGCCCATGCAGGCGTCCTGCACGGCCTTGAGCTCCGTGGCCGTGGGGCCGCGCTGCCCGCTCAGGCCGAAATAGGTGCCATGCTCGGCCTCGGAAATGAGCGGCATGATGTTGTGCAGGAAGGCGCCGCGCTTTTTCACCTCGCGGTTCACCTCGTACAGGTGCTCGTCGTTGATGCCCGGGATCAGCACCGAGTTGATCTTGGTGAGCACGCCGCGCGCCGTGAGCATCTCCAGCCCCAGCATCTGGCGCTCGTGCAGGATTTTGGCGGCCTCGTAACCGCGCACGCGCCGGTGCTCCCAGAATATCCAAGGGTAAATCTTCTCGCCCACCGCCGGGTCCACCATATTGATCGTGATGGTGACGTGATCGACGTTGTATTTGCAGATTTCATCGACGTAGTCGGGCAGCGCCAGGCCGTTGGTGGACAGGCACAGCTTGATGTCGGGCGCCTGCTCCTGCAGCATGCGGAAGGTTTCGAAGGTTTTCGCCGGGTTGGCCAGCGCGTCGCCCGGGCCGGCGATGCCCAGCACCGTCATCTGCGGGATTTCGCTGGCCACGGCCACTACTTTGCGCACGGCCTGATCGGGCGTGAGTTTTTGCGAGACCACGCCGGGCCGCGACTCGTTGCTGCAGTCGTACTTGCGGTTGCAGTAGTTGCACTGGATGTTGCACGCCGGCGCCACGGCGACATGCATGCGCGCGTAGTGGTGGTGGGCCTCTTCGGAATAGCAGGGGTGGTTTTTGACCTTGTCCCAGATTTCCTGGGGCATGTCGTCCGGGCCCGCTGACGAACCGCAACTGGCCTTGCCCTCACCGCCATGGCTGCTGCAGCCGCCGCCAGCGGCAGGAACGTCCAAGCCAGACCCTAGGGGCTTGATCTGGCCTATGCCTATGTAGGTCGGTGCCGGCATCGGCGCCGTGGATGTGCTCGCTTGCATGGGAACCTCTCTTGCGTCCTACCGTGGCCGCGTGTGAGCTTCCTTTGCCAAATTCGTGCCAGGGCTTTGGGGCACTTTTGGCCTTGTTTCACCCCAAAATTTGCAGGCTTTGTAGGGTGTTTGGTGTTGCAAACGGCACACCGGCAAGCTGCCTTGTCGCGGGCCTTGTCGGTGATGCGACAAAGGCCACACAGCGGCAAGTTCTCAGAACCTGCGCACCTCTATGCCATGCTTGCGCAGTGCATAGCTGTCGCATCCCTGACGATTGTATAGACTCCCGCCGCTACCCCCTGTTCATGGCTCGTGCCGTTTTGCAAGCCCTGATTGAGGAACATGAGCAAGCCAGCAAAGGAGCCCGTACACCATGATGATC
>NZ_VMYE01000034.1 GCF_007655255.1 Extensimonas perlucida | reverse complement strand
AGCTCAGGCAGGCCACCGAGACACACATGCAGATGCTGCACGATAACCCTGAGCGGGTGCGTTCTTACTTCGAGGACCCGCGGGTGAGCTATGCCGCAGAGCAAAACTTAGTTGCCGGGTGAATAGGTGAAAGTGCTTTTCAAAAAATCGCCGGCCCGTCCGGTTGTTTTCTGAAAGACTGTAGGTTTGAAAAACCTAGGATTTAGAGCTGTCTCTACTGACAGCTGGTCACCTCAAAGTTATCCACAGGTCAAAGAACCGCTCCTTGCACGCCGCGAAGCCGACCAGCCTCGATTGCTTCAACAAACGCCTTGCAGAAATGACGCGCCGCACGTTGTCCGTTGCGTACTTCAATCAGCATGCCGGACTCGTCCACCGTCACGATGAGGCTTTGGTCGCGGTTCTGGAAGGACCGCCCCGCCAAGGCATGGGCCTTTTGCTTGAGGTATTCGCGTTCCTCCACTTCGGCTGAAGTGCGAGACTCCTCTGATGCCCGATACCCGAAGTCTTTGCCCTTGCCGAGCAACGCCCGAAGGTAAGCGTAGAGCTCTCGGCCTTCCAGGCCTTTGAGATACTTCCTGGTAGCGGCTACAACGGTGGAGAGCCGCTGTTTTGCTTGGCCTGCGAGCTTCATGAGATGAAGTACCCCCGAGCAGTTCATGCCTTTGTCCTTGACTAACCAAGCCAGGTCGCGAGGCAGTCGAACCTTGCCAACACGTTCGAATTCGCCGCCTGGGCCTGCAGAGCGTACCGAACTGTTGTTGGCAGCGGTTGCCATCTCTCCTCCTGCGGTCTTGGCGCCTTTGGCTGGATGAGACTCGTTAACAGCTGCTCGCGTTTCTTCTGACAGCAGTAGAGCGTCTAGCAGTCGCTTTGTGGGAACAAGAGGTGAGGATGAGCCGCGCAGCTCAGGGCGTGCTCGTTGTTCACGTTCCACCAGGCCGCGCTCTTCGAGCCAGCGAATCACGCGGTGGACCGTCTCGATGGACTTGCCTGATTCCTCCGCCAGTTTCGCGCGCGAGGCCAAAATCGGCGAATCAAGCCGTTTCAGGTTGATTTTTTTGACGATGCGCAAGATGACCCGAAGGTAGCCGTCCGGCACATCCTTGAACGCTGGGGATTCGTCCAGCGCGGCACATGCCCGGCTGATGAGTGATGGGTAAACAACGGTAGGGGCGATAACAGTCATCGCAGTCTCCTCAAAGACACGAAAGTCCTTGATGAAATTCCGCTGCTCCCCTAAAATTTGCCCTGTTGTGGAGCTTTTTACCGATTGGCGTCGGTTTAGGCGAAACTGGCGGAATCCATCAAAATTCCTGGAAACCCTCAGAGTTGGCGCTCTGAGGGTTTTTTCATTGGCATGAGCGTTTTTGGCTAAGTCATGCGATTTCTCCAAATTCCTGGTTCCAAATGCGCCGAACCCCGCATCGTGCGGGGTTCGTGTGCTGTGTGTAGATAGGCTCGTCGCTTTAAACCTCGAAAGCCTGAACGGTGCCGAACGGACTGAGTTCGGCTGGCCCAGCAAGCCCAAGCGTTTAGTTGACTAAACGTTCTCTCAGCAAACGCATCTTTTTGCGTCTGTCCTAGAAGGGGGGTGCCCCCTGCGTTTAGTTGACTAAACATGCAGGCTGGACTGTCAGCCAGCAGCACATCTGACTTGCCATGCGGCAAGGTGTGACCGTTTAGTTGACTAAACCCGTTCATGGTCAGTCTTTGGTGTCTTCTGCGCTGACGTCGTCTTCAGCAGGTTCCGGCTGGATAGCTGCCATCTCCAGCAGGTCTTCCAGACCTTGCGCGAACGCCTCACGTTGGTCGGCCGATACAGTGATGACCAACTCGAACACGTCGCCGCGCTGCTTGTAGATGCCGTTCGCATACCGGATGGTCTTGCCTGACGTCTTTGCTTTGTGGGCAATGGGGTTGAGCAGAGCCTGTACCTGGTTTGTGAGCCAGCGCTGCGTTTGGTCTTCGCTCGCATACTTGTTCGCAAGCGACACCGCCTTGCGGATACCCGCTTTGTCGTGCAGCTTTGCCAGCTGATAGGCCTCCGTCGCACCGAATTTTTGTGGGTGAAGGCGAATAATCTCGAGCACGTCCTCAGGAAGCCTGCTGTATGCCCGGTAGAAGCTCATCATGGTCTTTGAGACCTTGGCCCGGCGAGCCACTTCGGCTGGGGACTCTCCTGCTGCAATGAGCTTTTCATAGAACATCGCTCGGTCCAGGTCGCAGTGCTGCGAGCGGCCTTCGTTTTGCTCGTAGCCGAACCATGCTGACTCTTGCAGACCAAGCTCGGTGTGAACCTCTGCGAGCAAAGCCTCGAACACCTTGTGCTCACGACAGGCTTGCACTCTGGTCCAGCCGTCACAGATGATGAAGCGGCCGGCGGCGTTCGGATTTGGGATGACGTGAATCGGGTCGTGTTGCCCCTGCGCGCGCAAGTCTTCAGCGCGGTTCAGAATCATCTCTGGCGTGTAGACCTCGCGCGGAGCTAGCGGGTTGGGGTCAATCAAATGGACCCCAATCATCGTCAAGTTTCTGCCATTGCTAGAGTCCAACATGGGTGCTGGAACCGCTGGGGAGGCACCCTCGCTGATTACAGAAGTGGCTGCCTGGCTGGGCTTAATGGGAGCGGATGTGCCAGGCCCAGGAATGTCGGCTAGTTCGTGTGCAGGCGTGGCGGGCACTACTGCGCCTGTCTTGATGAGCCCTGAAAGTTTAGGAGGAGCCTTGGCCATCATTCATCACCTGGCAGACCAGGCATCGTGATGCCGTAGCTGCGAACCAAGCTTTTGGCCACGTCAATGATTGCAGCAGCTCCGACGGAGCTGGACTCGAACTCAACAAGTGGGCCGACGTCCTTCTCTGAGGGATTGAGTTGCCGCGCAAACCCTGAATACTGCGGAACGATGGAGTCGTTCAACATGGAGCCGTACTTGGAGTACAGAAAGCCCATGGACTCGCGCACGTGCTTCAGGCTTGGGTGATATTTGTTAACCACCACTTCCATGGTGACGTTGGCGCCCGTAACAGCCTTGATTTCAGCCAGGTTGGAGGCAAGGGAGTCAAGGGCCCGTAGGCAGCTGCCTTCTGGTTCAACAACGGTAAGCACCTTGCCGGAATCCTTCGCTGCATACGAGAACGCAAGTCCAATAGGGGTAGTTCCAGGGGCGGTATCGACGACGATGACGTCGTAGCGTTGGGCGAAGAATGTGCTGTTACGGTTCAGGAACAGCTCTGCACGTGTGTGGCTTGACATCACTGCGACCAGGCTGGCGTCTGTTTCTGCCAAGGTGATATCGGATGGAATCAGGTCTAGGAAGCCGCCGTCGTAGATGTGCTTGATGGCACCCGGCAAGTCGGCATCGGGCGCGTTGGTGGCTTTCTTCAGGAAGTGGCCAATATGCAGGATGTCTGTGTCATAGACCGCTGTATCGATTCCCAGCAGGTTGGATGCCGAGGCTTGAGGGTCCGCGTCAATAACGAGCACCCGGTAGCCCATCATGGCCATCGCCGCTGCCACGTTGACGGAAATACTCGTTTTTCCGACGCCACCCTTGGTCATGCGGGTGACGATGACGGGAGGCAGCTTTGACACCAAGGGTAGCTGCCCAGTGGTTGGCGGCTCCACTCCCGCAGCACGGTATCGCGCAGCGCGGATGTCAGAGGGCATGTATCGCATGTGATGCTGGCCCGCCGGTTTCTCCCGGCCACACAGCTCCTGCAACTTTTTTGCAGTCACATCCAGGCCTGATAGCGACACCGCTACCGAGGTTTTGAAATCAATTGCCCGAGCCATGGTTGTGCCGCATTTTCAACATGCGGCTACAGCATAGCGGCAGAAGTCATTCTTTGCAAGTTTTTTTGTTTAACATAAAAAAAACTATACAAACGCCCTGCAAGTTCTAAAACATAGTCTAAAACGGCCACTTTTAGGGTGGATTTTAGGGGCGTCCGCGGTGACAGCAGGATGCTCAGGAGCCTCAGGCGATGTTTTTTGAGGGCTTCAACAGTTCGCCTTGAAACTACGCAAAACTATGCTAATATCTCCAAAATGGAGAGATTGGTAGGCATAGGTGAGGCCGCGCAGGCGCTTGGCGTGTCGATCACGACGCTGCGGCGATGGGAGGCGGCGGGCAGGCTGAGCGCCGAGCACACGGCGGGCGGCCACCGCCGCTACGACCTGGCGAAGCTGCGCCCGGAGATGTTTCGCGCCGAAGATGAGGCAAACCGGCGCACGGTCGCCTACGCCCGCGTGTCCAGTCACGACCAGAAGGACGATCTGGAGCGGCAGAAGCAGGTGCTCGAACTCTACTGCACCCGCCAGGGTTGGACGTTCGAGGTGATCTCCGACCTGGGCTCGGGCATGAACTATCACAAGAAGGGCCTCAAGCGGCTGCTCGATGCCGTGATTGACGGCGAGATCGGTCGGCTGGTCATCACGCACAAGGATCGGCTGCTGCGCTTCGGCGCAGAACTCGTCTTCGCCATTTGTGAGGCGAAAAACGTCGAAGTGGTCATTCTCAACCAGGGCGAGGACACCACGTTCGAGGAAGACCTCGCCAAGGACGTGCTGGAGATCATTACGGTGTTCAGTGCCCGGCTGTACGGCAGCCGCTCGCGCAAGAACCAGAAGCTGCTCGACGGTGTGCGGGCCGCCGTGGAGAATGCCGCATGCTGATCGCCCACCGCGTCGCGCTCGACCCGAACAACACGCAGGCCACCTATCTGGCCCGCGCGGCTGGCACGGCCCGCTTTGCCTACAACTGGGCACTGGCTGAATGGAAGCGCCAGTACGAGGCGTGGAAGGCGGACAACACGCTGCCGAAGCCCTCGCAGGCCGCGCTTCGACGGCAACTCAATGCCGTCAAGCGCGAACAGTTCCCATGGATGCTGGAGGTCACGAAGAATGCGCCGCAGATGGCAATCATCCAGTTGGGCCAGGCGTTCCAGAACTTCTTCGCGGGGCGCGCCCGCTACCCGCAGTTCCGCAAGAAGGGCGTGCATGACCGCTTCACGCTCACCAACGACCAGTTCGACATCGACGGTTCCCGCATCCGCATCCCGAATCTGGGTTGGGTGCGCATGCGCGAGACGTTGCGCTTCGCTGGCAAGATCATGTCGGCCACTATCTCCCGTGTGGCCGACCGTTGGTTCGTCTCCATTGCCGTCGAAACCCAAGACGATTCGCATCTTCCAAAGGCCGAAAACCAAGGCGTGGTCGGTGTGGATTTGGGCGTCAAGGCATTGGCGACGCTCTCTACGGGAGAAACGATCCCTGGCCCAAAGCCCCACAAGGCGTTGCTTGGCCGCCGGCAACGGCTCTCGCGCAGCTTAAGCCGCAAGCAGAAGGGATCGGCCAACCGCCACAAGGCCAAGGCCAAACTGGCGAGGCTGCACGCCCGCATCGCCGCCATCCGCTCTGACGCGCTGCACAAGTTCACCACGGACCTCACGCGCCGGTTCCACACCATCGGCATCGAAGACCTGAACGTGCGCGGAATGATGAAGAACCGGCATCTGGCCCGATCCATTGCCGACATGGGTTTCTTCGAGTTCCGGAGGCAGTTGGCGTACAAGGCCGCGATGCGCGGCGGCCAGGTCGTGGTGGCGGATAGGTTCTACGCCAGCAGCAAGACGTGCTCGGCGTGCGGGCACAAGCTGGACGATCTGCCGCTGTCGGTGCGCGAGTGGACGTGCCCGTCCTGTGGCACGGTTCACGACCGCGACGTGAACGCGGCGGTGAATCTCAAGAACATGGCCGTGAGTTCCACGGTTGCAGCCTGTGGAGAGGAAGGCTCTGGCCTGGGTCGCAAGACTCAGGTGAAACCGGCCTCGGCGAAGCAGGAAGTCAGCGGCAGATTTGCTCAGCAATGAGCAGGTTTGCGCAGGTCTGACGGAACGGCGTCTTAGAAAACGGATTGCAAAGTACGCTAAGCCTGCGCTGAGGTTGGCACCCAGCGGTAGAGCGTAGGAATGGACACGCCGAGGTTCTATCAGGCAGCAGCGTGATGATGGAAAACACGAATCCTTGGCGCGATTTTTTCACGCACGGTACGGGCCGCAACACGCATGTCGTACTCGGTTTGCAGGTTCATCCAGAAACGCGGCTCCATGTTGAAAAACAACCCAAGCCGCAAAGCTGTATCGGCAGTGATCGGGCGATTTCCATGCACCAGCTCACTGATCCGGCTGGGTGAAACATCAATGTCAGCCGCAAGCTGACGGGCGGATATGCCCATCGGCTTCATGAAGTCCTCCAGCAAAATTTCGCCGGGGTGGATTTCGTCAAGTAGTTCAGCCATGTTTACCTCCTAGTGGTAGTCCACAATTTCGACCTGGTGCGCACCGTCGTCATGCCACACGAAACAGATTCGCCACTGGTCGTTGATGCGGATACTGTGTTGCCCTCTGCGGTCGCCCTTTAATGCTTCGAGCTGATTCCCAGGCGGAACCCTCAAGCTCGCCAACTCAGTAGCAGCATGTAGTTGCAGGAGCTTTCGCCTTGCCACACGTTCAATGTTCTTGAACCGGGGCACGACCTGGCTACGGAAAAGCGCCTCGGTATCGAGACAAGTGAACGAATGGATCATGTTCACATTGTGTTCCGCATCACGGAATCTGTCAAACAGGCCGCAAAAATTCCGCTGTCGGTTGGCCTTCTGCCTTGTCCTTCTGCGCCGTGAAGACTTCGAGCTGGCCAGCGAGGCGGGCGGCCTGCTCGCGGGCCTCGGCGGCCACCTTGCGGGCTTCGTCGCGTTCGGCTTGCACCTGGCGGGCTTCCTGCGCGGCGGCGGCGCGGGCTTCTTCGTGGGCCTGTGCCGCCTTGGCGGCCTGCTGCTCGATCTGCTCGACGCGGGTCTCAGCCCGGCTCACACGGTCAGCACACGCCTCCAGTTTGGCCGCCAGCACGGCGGCCTTCTGCTCTGCGGCAGTTCGGCCTTGTTGGGCGTCGGCCAGCGCGGCGCGCAGGCGCTCGATCTCGGCGGCCTGCTCTGCCTGTCGTTCGGCCTGGGCCTCGATCTTGAGGCGGACCGTGGCCAGCTCCACCCGCGCAGACTCGGCGGCCTGTTGCTCGCGCTCGATGCGTTGCGCCTGGTCGGCCAAGTCGGCGGCTTGCTGCTCGGCCTTGCCCGCCAGGGTGTCACGCTCGCGGGTCAGTTCCGCCACCTGATCGGCCAGGGCATCGCGCTCGGCCTCGATCACTTCACCAGCGGCGGCCAGCTCGGCGGCTTCGCCCTGGGCTTGCACCAAGCGGCCCTCGATCTCGGCGCGTGCCTGGGCGGCTGCGCGCTCGATCTCGGCTGCAATGGCGGCCGTCAATGCCTGGGGCAGTTCTGGCGCAGCGGCGGCGGCCACCGGCCGGGCCTCTCGCCAGGCGGTCAGGTGCTTGTGGACGGTATTCGGGCTGCCGGTGCCCAAACGCTCGCGGATTGCGCGGATAGTCGGCTGCTGCCCCTCGCCAACCAGCGCATCAGCGGCGGCGGCGACCTGCTCAAACGTGATGCCTTCTCGTGCCATATCAGACCCATTTCGTATTTCGTATCGTGTAAATAGTATCAATACAGATATGATACGCAATACAGATACGATATGCAAGCGATATTTTTGGCCTGCATCTTTTCGTGACGGATGGCCTACGCTCGGGCAAGGGGCAAAACAGCCCTTTAGCGCGTTTTTGCCGCCCGGACAGGGTACCCCCTCGGCGGCAGCACAAACGGCCCGCCACGGTCCGGAAAACGCGGCCGGCGGGGCAGATGGCCGACGGTATTCCTGCCTCGATGCAGCGGGCGTATGGGTCGTCTCAGAAAACGGAAAACAAAGCACGCTAAGCCGGAACCGCCGAAAATTCCGTCTTAATTTGTACGGCAATTTGCCGTACTATTGCATCAGGAGGACAAAATCATGCCCGTCGCCATCTCTACTGCCCGTCTCGAAGCCCGAATCAGCACCGATCTGCATTCGATGCTCAAGCGTGCCGCTGAACTTCAGGGGCGCACCATGACCGATTTCGTGGTGTCCGCCGTGCAGGACGCCGCACAGCGCGCCATCGAGCAAGCCGAAGTCATCCGCCTGTCTCTGGCCGATCAGGAATGTTTCGCGCAAGCTCTGCTGTCGCCGCCGAAACCGGCCCCTGCTCTGGAACGCGCATTCGCTCGCCGTAGCAAGCTCCTGCGCTCTGAATGAGCCGCGCACCGTTCCAGCTTGTGCCGCTCGATGCGGCACATGATCGCGCCGCCTTCCGCAGTGATTCGGAGCCGCTGAATCGCTACCTGCGCGAGCAGGTCATACAGGACGTTCGTCGCCGCGTGGCCGCCTGCTTCGTGGCCTTGGCGGACGGGCAACGCATTGCGGGCTACTACACCTTGGCGTCGGCAAGCCTGCTGCTGGCCGATCTTCCGGCCAGCACCGGCAAGAAGCTGCCGCGTTATCCGACCGTGCCTGCCGCCCGCATGGGCCGTCTGGCCGTCGATCAGGCATTCAAGGGGCAAGGTCTCGGCGGTGCGCTGCTGGCCGATGCGCTCGACCGTGCCGCCCGTTCGGAGATTGCCGCCTTCGCTCTGATGGTGGACGCCAAAGACGAGGCAGCAGCGGCGTTCTACCGGCATCACGGCTTCATTGCCTTGCCAGACTCGCCACTAACCTTGTTCTTGCCGCTGGCAACTGTCCAGCGTTCTTGAAACTCGCCGTTCCTGTTCGCTTGAACCGAGAACGGTTTTTGAGAACCCAACAGCCACATCGGCGCTAGACCGCGCCACCTTCTCAGCAAGGCTTCTCGCAGACCATCGTTTGCGAGAAGCCTTAGCGTGCTTTGTTTTCCGTTTTCTGAGGCGACCCAGCTTGCGCAAGACCACTGCCTGGCGCAGGCAGAGCAAGACGGCCTTGTGGCGGTAGCCCAGTCCAGAGGCGTCTTCCAGACGATCCTTTAATCATGATTATTACCATAATCATGACTCTCATTTTTTGATGATAAGTCTGCGGTTTTTCTGATGGGCGGTTTTTGCCTTTGGAAATCAATGGGTTGGCGGGCGCACGAGTTGCAGTCCGCGCTTGCTGCCGCACAAGAAAAGGTGCAGTCCATGCAAGTCCAGGCCGACTCCTTGCGTGGTGAACGAGACACCGCCGCAGCCCAGGCCGCGCAGGCCCGCGAACAAGCCGCCGCGCTGCAGGGCCGCTTGCAGGCTGCTGTAGAGCAAAATGCTGCCTTGCTGGCTCGGATTGCGCCAGGCGCAGTCCAGCGAACAGACGATTCTTAAACCATCTCAACACAAACATGAGCGCGCATTTAATGCTGCAACACGCAGCGATTGCTGTAGCTATTTGCGCGCTGTTTTTTGTTTTGCGGAAATGGGTGTGGCTTTATGCTCTGGTGGTGTTCCCAGGCACGCTGGCGCATGAGCTTTCGCACTTCTTTGTTGGTTTGGTTTTAGGAGCGCGACCTGCGTCTTTTAATCCATTTCCGAAAAGAGCAGGCAATGCGATCATGCTTGGCGAGGTTCGTTTCGAGCGATTGCGCTGGTGGAATGCAATTCCAGTCGCTCTCGCTCCGCTGTCGCTTGTTCCGCTGAGCGCCATGGTGTTGCATGAGTCCACGAGAGCGCCACTTGTTAGCGCAATCGATATTGCGCTAAAAATCGTCGCGGCTCAATTTTTGTTCGCATCGAAGCCGAGCGCAAAAGACTGCGAGCACGCTATAGCGGGCGCGGGGACACTGATTGTGCTTGCAGCTACCGCATTTGTTTGTGGTATGTAGTGGCGGGCATGCTAACTTAAAGGGGTATGCGTATTACGCGGTTGATTGAGGGTTAAAGCTCTCCGTCCTCGATCAGCCGCGCCAGTGTTGATAGGTCTGCGCCGTAGTTCTTTGGCGTTTTGGTTGATGGCTCCCGTGCTGGCCTCGGAGCTGGTGGCATCCGGCCTATCTCGTCCGGCAGCGCACGGGCCATCTCTGGCACGTAGAAGCCCCAGCGTGGCGTTTCCTCTACTGCCACCGGCTCGAGCTGCTTCCGTTCGAACTTGGGCCGCGACAGCGTGTGCTTGTGCGCCCCCTCGGCAAACAACATCTTGGCCCGCAGTGCCTCAAACGAGTAGCCCCGGCCAACCCGGCTCATCAACCGGATCAGGCTGTTCAACGACTCGGTATAGGCATTCGTTACCGGGTGGTCGAAGTACGCCAGAATGAACGGCTGCCAGTTTGTCCACGCCCGGATCACATCCGCGAAGTACGGGTGCAGCGCTGGCGTCACCGACATATGCCAGTCACGATAGCGGCGCTTGGCATCATCAACAGACTTGGCGTCGTAGATGCCAAAAAACGCTTCCTTCAGCCGGTACGCCTCGCCCAGCAGCGGGTAGTTCTTGATCCAGCCATCGAGCAGCAAGGCTTCCTGATCGGTCAGCTCTGCCGTGCGCTTTAGCAGCACGAAGCGGTCGTGCATCAGCCCCCGGCGCTGCTTGGTGTCCAGCTCGGCCCGGATCGACTTGCGGGTCTTCTCCATCGCCTCGTTGGCCAGCTTGAGGACGTGGAACTTGTCGATGATGATCTCCGCCTGTGGCATAACGGCCAGCACCGCATCGCGGTACGGCACCCACATGTCCATGGCCACCAGCTCCACCTTGTCACGGCTCGGCAGGCGGAACAGATAGTCGGCCACGGTCTTCTTGTTGCGGTCACGCAGAATCTCGACCAGCGTGTTGTTCTGCACATTGGTGACGACGCCTCGCGGTTTCGTCAGGTGGATTTCGTCAATGCCCATCCACTTGGGCGTTTCGAATTTCAGATGCTGCTCGCGCTCGGCCACGTAGTCCGCGAAGATGGCCCGTACCGTGCCCTCGACCACGCCAACCTCCTCGGCAATGCCGGAGAAGGTCTTCTTGATGGCGCTCTTGCCGATCCAGTCCACCAGCCGGGTCGTCATGGCCCGCTTCTCGTCCACGCCCGGCAAGGCCTCGCTGAAGGTGCGCTCGCAGGCGCGGCACTTCATGCGCCGGGTGCTAACGTAGATGCCGACCCGCTTTCCGTGCATGGGAAGGTCTTTAACCAGTTGCTCTCGACGGCCAAAGCCAACCAGATCAGCAGACTGGCAATACTGGCAGTGTGTGGGCGGGAGAATGGCTTCGGCTTGGATGTGGTAGTCGTGCTCGGCTTCTTCGACACCGAGCACGGCATAGTCAGGTAGGTTGAGGATGTTGCGAGGCATGTTCTTGTTCTCTACAGCCTAATTGCAAAGATGCCAATGGTCTGGCATCCAGCGTCAAAGCGCAACGATTACTCGCCCAACTCAGGCGATGGCTTGGTTCTTGGCGCTAGCTTCTCCAAGGAAACCGACCGTTGCTCTTTCTGCCAAACGCCACCCACCTTTCGAGCCACTTCGATAGTTGCGCGCTTGGCAGTGAGTTTCTTCACCACGCCCGCCACGTTGATGATGTAGCCGTAGCCGCCTCGCGGGCTGTAGGCCCAATTCACTCGGTCACCTGGACGCATGGCTTTTTCCCAGAGTCGGCACTGGCGGATTGATAGTCGCTACGAGCGGCTTCAAGCAAATGATACTTTTCTTGCCGGAGCACATTCGTGTACTGATCGTCGTTGTAGGCATATTCCGGGTGGCCAATCCAGCCACAAGAGCAAGTTGGAGTAATCGACTCCATGTTTCCAGTGCCTTCCACTTTTTTCGTCAGGACATGTTCCATGTCGGTCACCTCTCAGAGAAATTTGTTTGCGGTTTCATTGCCGGTTATCAACCACATAATACGTTTTTGTGTTTGTTTGATTCTACGCCAACGGCAAGCAGAATCAACCACAAATTACGGTTTGTTGCACAAATGCAAAGAGAGCGTCAGGGGCTGTTTCAACCACTAAATACGGATAGCCACTTAAAAGATGGCTTCATGCTGGCGGATGCCTGCATGATTGCGGCCTGCATTCTTCGGTAATGCAGCCATACTGCTTACAGCATGCAGGCGCATAATTGCTGGCATGCAGCCTTACCGTCTAACCTGGCGCACCATCCATCCCTGGCCCGAACTCCGGCGCTGCGCGCAAAGGGTCGCAGCCGCTTGCTGGCGTGGCGGTACTGCGGCTCCATCACGCTGATGTCGCCGAAGGTGGTGTGCCACAGGAGTTTTTTTTACCCTCGCGGTGCACCCGTCCACCCCGGCGCAGTTCCTGCTCGGTGATGCGAACCTGGCGCTCAGCCCAGCCCTGCATCGCCTTCTGACCAAGGCGGCGAAGCTCTTCGCTTAGGCGCTGCTCGGCGTCATCGGCGCGTTTCAAATCCCCGTGTGCGTCCTGCACCGCACCCAGCAGCGATGCCACTCGCTGGCGAATCTGCGGGGGCTCGCTAAGCCCTCGCACAATCTCCTCGTCGCTGATCTCGTCTGGTCTCGTCACACTGCCATCCTGGCATTGCAGGCTTACGCCAATAGGCACTATTAAGACACATCAGTTTGAATCGCACCCATCGAGAGCTGTTGGAACACAAGACGAATATAATATTCTCAACATCCTGACGCCAAAGGTTATCTCTCATGCTACACAAACTTGCAAAACATGCAGCAGTCGCTTGTGCTTTTGGCATCTTTTCTACCATCGCTGCCGCAGACATCGATAGCGCGGAAAGGGCGTTCTCAAAGGGAGATTACGCAACCGCTCTCAAAGAGTTTACGCCTCTCGCAGATCGAGGCGACAGCGTTGCGATATACCACCTTGGGCTGATGTACCTCAACGGATACGGCGTTCAGGAAGATGCGCAAAAGGGCATCAAGCTGCTGCGAAAGGCCGCGGAAATCGGGAATAGTGAAGCGCAGTTTGGACTTGGGTACGTTTACTACAGCGGGCGCGCCGTTGAGCGTGACTACAAAGAAGCGCTGAAGTGGTTCCGCCGAGCAGCAGAAAATGGCTCGCCAGACGCCGCGTACTATATGGGGGAGATGTACCTTGAGGGCAAGGGCATCACCCAGTACGACCGGGAAGCTGCGCGCTGGTTCAAGATTGCCGCAGACAAAGATGTTGTGGAAGCCCAATACCGACTTGGCGAAATGTATCGTGACGGGCGCGGTGTGAAGCAAGACTACGATGCAGCCGTCGATCTTTTCAAGCGCGCATCTGAAAAAGGGTCGCCAGAAGCTAGATATGCGCTTGGTGCCTTACATTTGAGCGGCCAGGGTGTCACCAGAGACTACGAGAAGGCCCGCCGCTATTTCGCTGCGGCTGCCGAGTCCGGCAACACGATGGCTCAAGTTGCCCTTGCGTCCATGTTGGAGCAAGGTCTTGGCGTCCACAGGTCAAACACATTGGCTTACGCTGTTCTGCTTTTTGCCCAGAAAAAAAGTAAAGAGCCGCGTAGCGAAATCGAGGAAGCCATGCAAAAAGTGTCGAAGCAACTCGGCAACAAAGAGATCGACGCAGCCAGGAAAATAGCAGACGACCTTTTGACTCCTGGCAACTTTCAGGAGGTACTGGAGCGAGAATTGAAGCATGCTTAATGTCTCATCTACGCAACGTTGACCAGGAAACGGATTGTTTCCGTTTTGAAAATATCACTGGTATTGTTTTTTTGCATTTAAGGACACCCTGAAAAACGCCTTTTCAAGCGTGCTACGCCGGTCTGGTTTTTCAGGTCGTGGAATTCCGGCCGACTGAGCCAGAACGGCGCTGATTCTTTGCCCGCTTCGGTGTCGTTTTCGCGTGTTTTACGGCCCCTTTGCCGTTTTTGCGCAGCCTTTGCAGGCTTTCGGGCGCACTCATGCCTGCGCACCCAGCAACTTGTGGCGCACCATCCACAGGTTGGACAGCGCAAACAGCGTCTTGATCTGCAAGGTGTTCTTCTTCAGCCCCCGGTAGCGCACCTTCGTGAAGCCGAACTGGCGCTTGATCACGCGAAACGGATGCTCCACCTTGGCGCGGATGCTGGCTTTGATCCGCTCGACCTTGTCGATCAGCGCATCCACCGGGTTGTTGTCTTTGTCCAGCTTCCTGCGCTTGCCCGGGCGCATGGCCACGTGCCATTGGTGGCAGGGTTTCGCATCGGGGCGCTTGTCGGCGCCCTGGTAGCCCGCATCTCCAAACACGTCCGCTTCCTGCCCGTGCAGCAGGCTGTTGGCCTCGGTGACATCCGCCACGTTGCCCGAGGTGCAGCGCACGGTGTGCACCAGCCCGCTGTCGGCGTCTACGCCGATGTGGGCTTTCATGCCGAAGTGCCATTCGTTGCCTTTTTGGCTCGAGTGCATCTCGGGGTCGCGCGCCTTGTCTTTGTTCTTGGTCGAGCTCGGTGCGGCAATGAGCGTGGCATCTACGGCGGTGCCGGCCCGTAGCAGCAGACCGCGCTGATCGAGCAGTTCGTTGACGGTGGCCAGGATCTGCTCGGCCAGCTTGTGTTTTTCCAGCCGGTGGCGAAAGCGCAGGATGGTGCTTTCGTCGGGTAGGCGCCCAAAGGCTGGCAGTTGGGCAAACTCGCGGTACAGCGGTGTGTCGAAGAACGCTTCTTCCATCGCCTGGTCGGCCAGATTGAACCATTGCTGCATGAAGTGGATGCGCAGCATGGTTTGCAGCGCAAAGGGTGGGCGTCCTTTGATGCCTTCGCTGTAGTAGGGCGCAATCAGCTGCACCAGCTCATCCCACGGCACCACCTTGTCCATCTGTTCGAGGAACACTTGTTTGCGCGTCTTGCGCACCGTGAGATTGAGGTCGAGGCTGGCTTGTTTCATGGGTTCAGAGGATGCCATCTTTTGCTTACGCCTGCCAGACTTTTGATGGAGTTTTGCAGGGTTTCCTTAACAGTTTAAAGGACGGCTTACCGCCATCAACTCTCGCGCTGCAAATCCGCTTCTAACACCATCCGCACATAGCGGGCGTATGGGATATACCCTTAGCCTTCGCTTTGGCTCGCACCGCATCCAGCAGGACGGCAGGAATACGCATGTTCAGCGCTGCGTCCTTCTGCGCGATCTCGAACCGCATGGGTTTGCACTGCTTGAAGTCGAGGCCGGACAGGTCTTGCTCCAAGAACGCTTCTGCCTCGGCATCGGTCTTGAATTCAGGTACTCGCTTCATAGCTGCTAGCCTCCTTCGCGTGCATGTAGCGGGCGCTGATCGGGCGGATGAGCTTGCCCCGCAGGGTTGAGTCTGTAGCATTTCCGATTGGTTGCGCTATACTTGTATTTCGTTATAGCAAAACAGGAGTCGGAAAAATGCTTGCCATCAGACTACCCGCCGAAGTGGAAGCCCGCCTTGAAGCACTAGCTAAGGCCACCGGGCGCACCAAGACTTTCTATGCCCGTGAGGCCATCCTTGAGCACTTGGACGACCTCGAAGATTTGTACCTTGCCGAGCAGCGCTTGATCGAACACCGCGCTGGCCGCAGCCAGTCCTACAGCATGGACGAAGTGGAGCAGCGCCTTGGCCTGGTTGATTGTAAGCGTCCGGCCATCCCATCTTGAGACAAGCCCCGAGATAAAAGACCATGGTGCGAGCCCAACAACAGGAGCCCACCATGAACCCCAAGAGCCTGCCGCGTCGCCGGCACAGTGATGAATTCAAG
>NZ_VMYE01000033.1 GCF_007655255.1 Extensimonas perlucida | reverse complement strand
ACCCCAATAGTCGGATTGGGGAGCTGCTGCCGCACCGCTGGAAGCCGGCGCTGGCATCTGATGCTTCGGTTTGAGGCTCAGCCATAGCCAGCGGATGCGGGCAAGGTGGGATGGGCGGACGCTTACCGAGCAATGAGGTCTTGGCCAGCTTCTCCTTGATCCCCAGCTCATCGAAACCGCGAAGCTGCTCTTCCAGCTTGGGCAAGCGCTCAACCTGTGCATTCAGCTCGTCGAGATCGGTCAGGGACTTCGTGAGCTTCTGCTGGTTGTCCTTCAAGCGCCTATGCACGTCGGCGCTCTTGGACTCGTACTCTCCGTCTTGAGGAAGGAAGCGATCCAGCAACTGCACTCGGCTGGTTTCATCTTGGGCCAGCTCGTAAATCTCGTTCTGCCCATAAATGTCGATACCCGGCAGCAAGTCGCGCGGGAGCAGGGTGGAGACGTTGCCGTCCATGTCACGCACCATCGGCGGCTCGCCATGACGGCGCGAGATGGTGTACTGCTTGCCGTTCTGGGCAGAGGACACCACTGTCAGCTCAACTCGACCAGCCGAACGACCAAGGTTCTCCTTGATGATCTCTTGGTGGAGCTTCTGAGCCTGTCTGCCTTTGGGTGGCAAGTCCAAGGCGAAGCGCAGGCATTCGAGCAAGGTTGACTTACCCGTTCCACGGCCGCCGATCACCGTGTTGAGATGGTCTGAAAAATCCACCCGGACGCCATCAAGGTAGCCACCGGCCACCGTCATGCGTACCACCTTGCCAATTGGGCTTTGGGCCTGCTGCGAGTTGAGCCGGACACGCGATCCCGGATCGAGGAAGGCGACCTTGAACGCAGCGAACGTGGGCCGTGTCATCTTGATGAAGCACGTTGCGCTCGGCTGATCCAAGTCATCAGGCTTGGCAACATCCTTGGCATTGATCGCTGCCACAGGGCGCTCACGCCGGTAACTGTCGTCCTTGTTCAAGAACACCTTGCGATAGAAGTCCCCCTCGATGCTCGTCAGGTCGTCTATCGACCCCGGAATCTGGGCCGCGCGCAGCTTGGGATGCTTCCATACGTGGTTCAGCCGGTTTTTCAGCAGCCCGCTGTCCTGCGTGCAATGTGCAGCGTAGATGAACCCGCCCAGTAGATCGACCTCTTCGATCAGCTCTTCCGAACTCAGCCGAGAAGGCCGGATGCCATCCGCTGGGTCATGCAGTTTGAGGTTCCCAAGGTAGCGATCAAGCTGCTGCACCGTGGTGTCTTCGGGGAAGAGACAGACGTAGTGCGTCTTGTCGTTCGAGGCGATCTCGAAGCCGGGAAACACCACGATCCCGTGCGGCTGTAACACCTGACGCAGAGCATCGACGCTGGCCACGCTGCCGTGGTCAGCCAAACCGACAACCTTGATGCCCAGCTCAAGGCACTTTTGAAGCAGCGCTTGGTTGTAGCCGCCCTCATCCAGCCCGTGATCGGCTCCCCTGTAGGTGCCGTTGTAGCCGACAGGATTGACCTGTAGCGCGCAGCGCCAAAATCTCGCGTAGGTGTATTGATCGCTCATATTCCTCCCTGATTTCTACAGTTGCGATGCATGGCGACGCGCTACAGGACTATCGGCTGCACCTGCTATTGGTTTTCCGTCATCGAACTCATTACTGGCGAAGTGCGATTTCAGCTTCAATGATCTCAGCAGCAGCAGCCCTGACCTTGGCGACGATATTGGCCCGCTTCTTAGAGTCATGCTCTTGATGGGCCTGCTTCACTAGCTCAGCAAGCGCCTTGTGCTCGGCCAAACTGGCGTCATACTCAGGCAAGCTCACATGCTTGAAGATGTCGCCCATATTGGTTGCCACGTTGTGCGCCTCGATCATCTCCTTGACGATCTCCGAGTGCAGCAATCCGCACAAGTAAAAGGCTGGCTCCGATTGGTCGAAGTCGGCAAAGTAGAGCTTGTGGTCAGGGACATAAACACGCGGCCCGTAGCCCGGCACAGACCCAGACGCCACGACGGCCGCAGAAAAATCGCCCGTCATCTCGGCCCAAATGACCTTGTAGGGTGAGAAGGTGTAGTCGCCCACGTTGTAGATTGCGAAGAAGGGAGCACCCTTCATGCGCGTCTTGAAGGTGGAACGCGACTCCAAAAATGACTTGTAGGCTTTGAAAAACTTAAATGTCTTGGGATTCGTGTGACTGCTGTAGCGCGCCGCAGCGCTGTCCAATGATGCCCGGTCAATGCCCTTATTCGGCACGAACGCATAGAGCGTGTTTTCCGGCAGGAAATAGCATGGATGGAGGTCGCCTGCACCCTTTGCCAGGGGAAACAAGCTCTCAGCCTCAACCCAGAATTCGCGCGGCTGCCCCAAGTCGGTTTTGCCTTCATGTGGCCGAGTTCGCACCTTGACCGTCTTTGTTGCAGGGTTCGAGTCAATGACATCCACAAAATAGACGCCATTCAAGTCAGTCGTGATGCCCTTACGGCCGTTGACCCAAGTAGAGGGGCCAAACATCGGCTGACATGCGGCGAAGTGCCCCGGCTTCATGATGGCCCAAGGTGCCCCCTCCATAGTCTGCGAGACGGGATTGGCTTCCATCTGGATCACGTCCACAAGATCAGCCACCTCTGCACGATGTAACCGTGGGTCGATTGCCTTCAAGCGAGCCACTTGACCGCCACGTCCCTTCTTCGGATTGCCTGCGTTGTCGGTCTTGGGCTTGCCAAGCCAGACCCGATAGTCCAACGGATAGCGGGTCGTGCCCCCTATCTTCTTCGTGAACATGGCGACTGCCGTCTTGTTGGCAGCGTCTGGAAACGGCTTTAGCTCCTTCATGTCATCAATGGAGATAGGCACCAAGCGGTCGGTTGCATTGATGCGGAAGCGCCGGAACCCTTGCGACGAAGGCGACTGGAACACCGTCTGGGTGATGACAAACACCAACCGTCCATCTTCGACCAGCCACTTGTCAGCCGTCGTGTAGGTGATGATGGCGGAAATGTCTAATTCGTTGCCACCGTGAAACTTGGTGTCAGAGAAGATGGCGTACTTTTCACAGGTGGGCTTAGCTCGGTTACGGTATGCCTCTGGGAGATTCGACCATCGCACCCAAGGCGGATTACCAACAATGGCATCAAACTGTCCGGCAGTAGCTGACCAAAAGAAGTTGCGCACGATCCTGAACCAAATACCGTTCCAGTTCTGCCGATGCAGTGCGAGCACTTGGTCATAGGTCGTCTTGAGGTGGTCATTCCACTCATCGGCCTGCGACTTGCTCAGTATCTTGGCTTTCACCAGCGCCTTAGAGACGGGCGGGAATTCAGTGTCGTTTTCAACCTCTTCTCCCATGAGCTGGAATACTTTGTCGAGCAACACGCGATCACGCGCCAAGTCGGCAGGTAGAACAACTTGTAGATTGGCTTGCTGGCTGCCAATGCTGTACTCAACCACCTTTTGATCGCCGTCAGGATGGGGGGCAGGGGAGTACACCGCATCAGCTAAGAGGACGGGAATCTCAACGTCTTTACCCTTGCACTGCTGCAACAGGTCTGCAATAGCGATCAGGAAGTTGACGCGAGAGGATTGCACAGCAAGTGGGTTGAGGTCGAAGCCCCAGACCGTCGTGGTCAGCATGTCCACGGTCTGCTCAGCAGTCCATCCCGCCGTCAGCGCTGCTCGGCGCTTCTGCTCAATAGCTTCCAGCAAGAACGAACCAGACCCGCATGTCGGGTCAAGTAGCCGAGCAGCAAGCCACTTGTCTCGCTTGTAGCCGAGCTTGGCTACAGAGTGCTCGACCAGCCAGTCCGGCGTGTAGAACTCGCCAAGGCTCTTGCGCAACTCCTCCGGCACCAAGTCCTGATAGAAGTCACGCAGAACATCGCGCGAGCGGCCGGTCTTCTTGATGGTATCGAAGCGGTAGACCGAAAGCTGGGCCAGCAAGGTGCGAATCGCCAAGCACATCGACGTGCGGATCGCCTTCTTGGTTGTGGCATCCAGATACCAACTAAAGATGGCTTCTTCGACGAAGCCATGCAGGCCGACTGCATTGAAGAACCCGCCGTTCTCGACATCCGAGCGTAGGGCCTCAATCAGAGCTTCGTCCGATCCAAGAGCCAGTAGCTCATGGATCAAGGAAGTGCTTGACGCCATGCCATGTGCAGCCACGATCTCGGCCGCGATCAGCTTCATCAACAGAGAATGAAAGGTGTGGGTAACGAAAAGCTTGGCAGGCAAGTCAATGGCGGCCGGGCCTGCGAAGTCAAACCCCAATGACCCATTGATCTTCTTGCGCTGTTGAATGCTGAGGTCAGCAGCCTGCCCATACAAGGTTGCCCATTCCTCGAAGAGCATCTTGATTTTGCGGTTACCGGGCTGCCCAAGAGCGTCAGCGAGGGCATTGGACAGTTCCTGCATGAACTCGCGGCCGGTCTCGGATAGATGGCCAAAGTCCTCGGCTAGGTTCTCCGATGTGATGGCTCGCCGGAAATTTGCTCTCAGCGCATCGACCACCATCTGGAAGGCAATGGTCGAGAACGGCATCAGTGGCTGATGAACGATCTTGCCATCTTGAACTTGCGCAAAGCCCACATGGTCGCCGTCGATGGCAATACCGATGTAGTCCTTCTCATCCAGCCCTTGCTCAGCAGCCAAGCGGGGGATGTACTTCAAGAGACGACCATCGGTCGCCTCAATGAACTTCGGACTTGTCTCACTACCCTTGAAGAGGCCGGGGCCCTTGAACTCGATGACGACGTTGTTGTAGCTGGAGTCACGCTTGGCTCTCTCCGCGTCCAAGTCGATCTGCAAGGCCTCTTCAAGCCCCTTCATCCATGCGTGGCGTACTTCTTCCTCGTTGACCCACTGCTTGCGGCGGCGATTGATGAGGTCGTAGCCCCTCTTGGTATTGGTGTCCATTGTTGTCCTTCTGTATTCAGTTCTGCCGCTTCGGCTCGGGCCGCCCAATAGGAGCTACCTTGTAAATTGTGGTTCGCGAGACACCGTACAGCTCGGCGATGCGTCCGATGGGGAGCTTCTGCGCTGACACCATCTCGTTGATCTCTTTGATTTGGGCCTCGGTGAGCTTTGGCTTCCGGCCGCCGGCGCGGCCTCTGGCTCGGGCGGCCGCAAGGCCTGCGCGGGTGCGCTCGCGGATCAGGTCACGTTCCATCTCTGCGAACATGCCAAACATCGCGTACATGGCCTTGCCCATCGTCGAGTCGTCGAACACGATGTCGTTTTCAGAAGACGACTGCACGTAAGTTTAGAAGTGGGCTGCACTAACAATGCCGCATGTGAAGATGGCGCCAAGAACCATGTCGCAATCAGTCAAAACGTTCTACCGCCGCCTCAGGTTACGTTGCCAAGGCCATTGTGTGCTGCCTTACACCGCCTCCAGCACGAGCAGCTCAGCCACCGTCTGCCTTCGTCGAATAAGCCGGGGCTCACCATTTTCCATCAGCACTTCGGCAATCAGCGGGCGCGCGTTGTAGTTCGATGACATGGAGGCGCCATACGCACCGGTGTCGTGCAACACCAGAAGATCTCCCACCTGCGCCTGCGGCAAGGACCGGTGCAACACCACGCCACCTTCTCCCTGCGTAAACACATCTCCCGACTCGCACAGAGGTCCGGCAACCACCGTGTCAAACTGCAGGCCATTAACCGCTGTGCCATCAGAGTGGATCAACTCCATGCCGTGGTAGGCGCCGTATAGGGCCGGGCGAGCCAGATCACTGAAGCCGGCGTCCACCATCACAAAATGGTTGGCGCCCTGTTGCTTCGTGGCGCGTACCTCGGTGACCAGCACGCCGGACTCCGCCATTAAATAACGGCCCGGTTCTATTTCCAGTTTCACTGGGTGCTCCAGCAGCCGTTCCACGGCATGGCGCGCTGCATCCCATAATGAAAAGTAGTGCGCCGTATCAATCGTGGGTTCACCGGCCTGGTAGGGAACGGACAGACCGCCGCCCGCGGAGATGGCGTGCAGGTCCAAACCCTGCGTATTCACTACCTCTACCAGCTTCAGCATGGCACCGCACACTTCCTGCAAGTGCGCGTAGTCCACGCCTGAGCCGATGTGCATGTGCAGGCCCTGCAAGGCCAGGCCGTTGGACTTGATCTTTTCGCAGGCGCGTACCAGGTCGCCATGCCAGATGCCATGCTTGCTATGCTCGCCACCGGTATTTGTTTTCTTGGAATGGCCATGCCCGAAACCTGGGTTGATGCGTAGCCACACCGGGTGCCCTGGGTTGACCGCACCCAATTGGTCCAGCATGTCCATGGAGCCACAGTTCACGGGAATATTGAGTTCCACCACGCGCGCAAGCGTAGCGCGGTCCAGCAGATCGGCCGTGAACACGATGTCTGCGTGCCCGTTGTGCAAGCCCGGCGTAAAACCACCAGCCAACGCGCGTTCGATTTCACCCAAAGACACCGAGTCCACTACTGCGCCCTGTCGTTTCATGAGGCGAAGGATGTGTGTATTGGAGTTGGCTTTCTGAGCGAAACGCACTACGTCAAACAACCGCAGAGCGGCAATCTGGCGCGTAATGGTGTCGGCATCATAGATCCACAGCGGGGTACCGAACTGCTGGGCCAAAGGAGCGATGGTAGCGGGAGTAAAAGGGTTCATGGATGGATGATCCCCTTCATGGTCAATTCAATCAATGCTATTCTTGTCTGGCATCTATCCAATATTGATATGAATTTAACTCATCGCCAGCTGACAATGTTTCGCGCCATCATGCTGCACGGCAACCTGGGGCGTGCGGCTGACGCGTGCGCGTCAAGCCAGCCCACTTTGAGTCGCGAGCTGGGTCGTCTGGAGCAGTTACTGGGGTTTAACCTTTTTGACCGGGTGCGGGGCCGATTACGACCTACCGTGCGGGCACTTGCGCTGATGCAGGAAGTAGAACGCTCGTTTATAGGCTTGGAACAGATCGCAGCGCGCGCCAGCGAATTGCGCACGCAATCGACAGGTCGCTTGCGCATTGCGTGTTTGCCGGCATTGGCCCATGCCTTGGTACCCCGCGCACTGGTATATCTCTCACAGGCACATCCTGAACTAGGGGTCAGCGTGCATCCCTTAGAGTCGCCCTGGCTGGAGCAAGCCATGAGTGAACAGCGTTTTGACCTGGGACTGAGTGAGACCCAAGAGGCACCTGCGGGAGTTGCCTTGCAGCCCTTACTGAAAGTCAATGAAGTGGCTGTTTTGCCACGTGATCACAGCCTGTGCCGCAAGGCGCGACTGCAACCACTCGAATTTACAGGCGAGCGCTTCATCAGTCTCGCGGTTGGCGACCCGTATCGAACCGCCATTGATGCGATGTTCGAGGACGCTAAAGTACATCGCGCAACCCTGTTTGAAACCACGAGCGCAGTGGCTGTCTGCGCCATGGTGCGTCAGGGCCTGGGTGTTGCCATCGTAAACCCGTTCACCGCACTGGAACTCAGCGGACCGGACCTAGTAGTGCGGCCGCTTAGCGTTGCCATCGGTTACCAGGTGAATATGCTTCTTCCGGACATCGCAGCTCCGCACCCCCTGCAGGGCGTTCTCGCAGACACCGTCCGCAAAGCTTGTGCCGCCTTGAACCACCATCTCTCGCTATGAGTTCCATAGCTGGTCGGCCTTATGATTTCTTGTGGATGATGATGGCTAGGTTCGCGACAGCAACTTCGCTCCATCGGGGCGCAAGTCCCCCTTGGGTGAAATATGCCGGTACAGAGTCTGCCGGGTGATGCCGAGTTCCCGACATAGATCGCCGACCTTGGTTTCCGGCTGCCCCATCGCAGCCATCGCCAGACGCAGTTTGGCGGCGGTCATTTTGAACGGCCGGCCGCCTTTTCGACCGCGCGCCCGTGCCGACGCCAAGCCTGCAATGGTGCGCTCGGCGATCAACTCGCGCTCGAACTCTGCCAACGCCGCAAAGATGCCGAAAACCAGCTTGCCGGCGGCCGTCGTGGTGTCGATGGCCGCGCCGTGGCCGGTCAATACCTTGAGGCCAATGCCGCGTGCGGTAAGGTCGTGCACTGTGTTGATGAGGTGGCGCAAGTCACGCCCGAGCCGGTCCAGTTTCCACACCACCAGCGTGTCGCCTGGTCGGAGCGCCTTCAGGCAGCTCACCAAGCCTGGCCGGTCCTCGCGCTTGCCTGATGCTTGGTCTTCATAAAAATGTACCGGATCGACTCCTGCGGCAACCAGCGCATCGCGCTGCAAGTCAGTCGCCTGGGAGCCGTCCGCTTTCGATACCCGCATGTAGCCAATCAGCATGTCGCACTTGTCAAATATACGTTCGATTATGTGACAGTATGCGCCGGAAAGTTCTAACCGTCAAAAGTTGTCACTTAACCCGTCATTCTGTCTAAGACATGCAAAGGGCCCATTAGGCTCGTAATGTGACAAAAATTCCGGGGGGATGCCTTCCTTTGCAAAGGTGGTGCGCAACTGTTCCAGGGAAGCGGGATCGCGCCGACCATAGGAAGCCATCGCGAACAGCGAGCGTGCCGTCTCGGGGTCGTGCCGCGCTTCAATGATCGCCTCACTGATAGCTTGGACCGCCCGTTGCCAGTGATTGACGGGTTCGGGCTTCGGCGCTTTCGCCGGCAGACCACTGGTGAACCCGGTTTGGGGCTCGGACCAGAACAGCTTTGCATGCTCGCCTGGCGGGCTGATATCCCTCACCTCGATCAAGCTGATTGCCGTTGCCGCCGCCTCCAGCATCTGCAACCGTATTGCCGGGTTCAGGGTTTCATACGGTCGCCACAGACTTTGCCCAGCACGCAGCGGATGCCCGCAGCCTTGCCAGACTTGGCGAAGATACCCCGCGTAGGTTCCGCACGCCGAAAGCGGGGTGTTCAGCTCATCGAGCAGCGTGCGTAGCAGTCGAAACCACAAACCAGCGTGGATGCGTCGGCGCGGCAGTTCCACGTGGCCGGTCGTCAGTGCCTGCCAGGTACGCTGGTCCATCGCCGCAATCGCGTCGCTGGCAGTGCGCGGTTCGGCGTCGGCGTTCTCCCAGCCGAGAAACCGCCCTGGCACGCCCCAATAGGATTCCAGCCAGCAGCCATGCAGTGGGCAGCTCAGCATCAGGGGCAGCTTCCACGCGAGCAGTACGGCTTGGTTTGCCGGGTCGTTCAGACAGAGCGGACAGGCGCGATGTATCGGCTGGCTGGGCAGCCAGGCACGCCAGCTCGTGATGGATCGCGTCCTACGGCGGAGTTTCGGCAGCAGCACCGAGAGCTGGAACGCATAGGTTTCCAATGCATCTGGAATCTGATCATCAAGACTGTCCAGTAGCCAAGGCACCCAGCCGGCGAAACTCATGCAACGCAGCCGATCCGGCTCGATGCCGCTCCGCAGGGAGAGCATCTCCAGCAGCGCCAGTGGTGGCGCGGTGTCCAGGTCATCAACCTGACCGTGACCAAGATCGTGCTCCAGCAGCTCGGACACCTCCATGTGATAGCAAAGGGCCACGCGGTTGAGCCACGAAGACAGGGCTTCGGCTTCCCTGGGTGCCGGATGCAGTGGCCAGCGTGGCGCTGGCTTCACATCAGTTCCCGCTCGAATTGCCGCCGCCGCTCGCTGGGACCGGTGTAATCGGCCATGCTCAGCGTGCGATGGTTGATCGCTTCCTCGCCGCTCTCCACGGCGACGATGGCCGCCGCCATCAGCAAGTGCGCCAGTTCGCCGATGGTGCCCTCGCTGCGTGTGAGCAGGTAGCGGGCCATGTCCAGCGTGGCAATCGACGAGGGTCGCCGCAGTGGAAGCGAAGCGGCGAAACTGGCCAGCAGTGAGCAGCAATCGTGATTGGCCTCCCATACCGGCAGCATCATCGGCTCGAAGCGATTTTCCAACTGGTCATCGGAGCGGATGGCCAGGTAGGCGTCGCGCGTGCCGACCCCGACCAGTGGGATGCGCAGTTCATTGCCGAGGAAGCGCAGGAGATTGAGGAATTCCCGGCGATTGACGCTGTTACCGGCCAGGACGTTGTGCAACTCGTCGATCACCAGCATGCGCACGCCGACCTTGCGCAGCAGTGCCAGCGCCAGTTGTTCCATTTCTGGCAGCCGTGGGCGCGGTCGCAATGGCGCACCCATCGCCGCGAGCAGCGCGACGTAGAAGCGGATTACCGACGGTTCGGATGGCATCTGCACGACCAGTACCGGAATGTGCTCCTGGTCGGCGTCGGCTCTGGCCGGATGCGTGCGCCGGAACTTCTCGACGATCATCGACTTGCCGTTGTTGGTCGGGCCGACCAGCAGCAGGTTGGGCATGCGTTGCTTGTTTGGCCACGTATACAGGATTTCCAGCCGGTTCAGCGCCTCGACTGCTCGCGGATAGCCGATCCAGCGGTCGGCGCGAAGGCGATGGATGCGTTCGTCCGCCGGGAGACGGGCCAAGCCCTGGGCCGCCGGCAGCAGGTGGGACAAGTCGATGATGGGATATTCTTCCACGGCTACCACTCCTCAATCTGGTCGAACGGTTTGGCCGGCAACTGGTTGTCTGCCTGCTGCCCATCCATGTCAGCGCCCGGTGGTGGCGTGGTTTTGACAGGCGGTGCCGTTGCCTTGAGATGCTGGCGTCGATCCGCGTCGCGCCGCGCCTTGCGCGTAGCCTTCTGCGCGGTGGTAATGATTTCGCGCATCTGGCCGATCATGCGGAACAACGCCGACTCATCCACCTGTTCGCGCCCTTGCTGCCGCAATTTCGCCAGCGCCTGTCGTTGTTCCCAGAGGGTGACAGCCGGGTGCGACAAGGTACGGTAGGGAATTTCCAGGTAGTGCTGCCCCTCTGGTTCCAGCACCCATATGCGGCTGATGTCGCGCGGGTCGCGCCGGATCAGGAACGCAGGCAAGCGGTCCCGCCGAGCTATCCACGGCTTGAGCGCATCGGCGTAGTAGTGGATGTGGTCGATGACGAAGCCGGTGCGGGTCAGCGTGCGGCGGATGATGGGCAGAAAATCGACCAGAAAAGCCGTAGCGCGAGTGATGACGGTTGGCACGCCGGTCCGCGTGATAGCTTCGGCCCAGCGCGCGGCCGGCGGTTGGAGCAGGCCGTTGTGCACGGAGCCGTGATAGGTGCCGACCGCCAATGTGAGCCAGCGCTCCAGCTCGCGCAGTGTCAGGGCGGCCATCTTCTCGGAGGCGTATTCCCCGCGCTGGTCAGGATTGGAGAAGGTCGTCCCCGGCAATTCGTCGTGGATCATCTGCATCGCCGTGCCGATGATCCGTTCCACGATACCGCCGTAGTGCGGCTGCCCGAGCGGGCGATAGTCCAACCGGATGCCATGCTGCTCGCAGCCACGGCGCAGCGCCTCGCTCTTGAACTCAGCCGCGTTGTCCAAGTAGAGCAGTCTGGGCTTGCCGCTCATCGGCCAATCCATCTCTACGTTCAACCCTTCCAACCAAGGGCGCTTGTCGCAGGCGGCATGCACCAAGCACAAGCCGACCGAGACGGCGGACGGGGCTTCCAGCGTAACGACCATGCCAACCACGCAGCGGGTGAATACGTCGATGGCGAGGGTCAGGTACGGACGGCCAATCGGTTGCCGGTCGCGCTCGTCCACCACGATCAGGTCGATGACTGTGTGGTCGATCTGCACCTGCTCCAGCGGCGCGGAGACGGGTGGCGGAACACCACCAACACCTTGCAGGTCGCGGGCGGCATCTTGTCCTTCCCGGCGGTGAGTGACCTCGCGCGGATCGAGGCCGGCGATCCGCAGTGCCACCGTGTTGCGCGCCGGCACCCGCAGCTTTTGCAGCTTGCACGCCCGCACAACTTCGCGGTGGAACGCCGCCAAGCTACGCTTCTGCTTGGTCAGGAAGCGCTTTTGCAGTAACTCGCGGATGATTCGTTCGACCGACTCCGGCAAGCGGCCTTTACCTTTGCCACCGCTCGACTGCCCAAGAGCCAAGTCAGTGACCAGCCCCGATCCTAGCCGGGCACGGCGGATCAGGACGTAGACCTGCCGCCGGGACAGCCCCAATGCCTGGGCTGCCGCGTCGGCCGCTTCATGCCCAACCGTCTCCGACTGCGCCAACGGCCCAATGATCTCCGCGCGACGACGCGCACGCTCCCATGCCTGTTCTGGCAGGGTGGCCACGCCGTGCTCGGTAATCGGTGCGGTATCGGTCGCCATGCTCATCTCGCTTTGGTGCACACGAGTATTGAGCATAGACGAGTTTCGTGCAGAGGAGTCCTGATATCTGGCTGTCAGGAGCCGTATGCACAAGAGGCTTCAAACCGCGCTGAATGGTGCAGTCGTCTTCTGAAAATGACAAAACCATCAAAAAGATGCGGCCCTACCGTTGTCTGCAAAACCACCGTTTTCTGGACACGCTGAAACGCTCACAAAACCATGAGAGCGGCCTATCCAGCCAGCAGACGCTCTAGCCGGTCACGCAAGCGAGGGGCATTGATGATCCAGCCACGCCGCACAACCTCGGCGGATGCCACTTGCTGCTCGGGATGCTCGGCAAAATAGGTGGTAGCCGCATCGAACAGCCGTGCCCCGGCCTCCGGGTATCGGATGCGGACGATCATCCCGGCCAGTCGGCAGACGTTGGCCTCGGCCTGATTGCGTGGCACATCGTCCGGCGTAGTAGCGATCTGGCGGCATCGCTCCAGCATCGCCTGCTCGGTGTCACGGGCCGAGTTCACGCTGAAACACTCACACACGTACTGCCAGTACGCTTTCAGCCCAACGCCCACGGCAGCAGCCGGGCGATGTTCCGGGCGTCGGAGAGGGCGCGGTGGTGCTCGCCTTCCAGCTCAAGGCCGACGATCTGCAAGGCCGTGGCCATACCTACCTGCTTGATCTTGCGGGCCTTGGCGAAGGTCGCCTTGAGGTTGACGTGGGGAAGCCCTGCCAGTGGTTCAGCGAGGCCATGCCGGGCGCTCTCGCGCTCGATCTGGCGTCGGTCGTAGGCTCACCGACTCCCCCAGCATTTCCCGGCTTGCCTGCGGCCTGCCATCGCCAGCCGTGAGGGCCCTGGCGGGCCTTCCAGCGCTGCAGAGTGCTCACGCCAATTCCAATCTCACGCGCCACGACTTCCACCGCCGCGCTCTCCGGCGGCAAAGCAAGTCACGACTTCCCCTCCGTTGCCTTGGTGTAACCCCACCCAAGATCACGAAACATCTTCATGCCGCGATCCGTAACGCGCCACCCACGTTTCTTCGCGCGAGGCCAGTATTCCTCGACAAAGAATTCTGGAACCGGCCCCCAGTGGCCGAGCGGGATCGTGCAGTATTCAGTTTTCCCGATCAGGTCATCGTTAAAGAACTCGACCAGCATTTCCGCACCTTTGCGGCTGACAATCTTGCCGACACGCCCGGCATCCGGGTGTTTGCTTTCCGGGTGCAAAGCAACGAAACACCCAGGTTGAAACATTGCCTCCTGCTCAGGCGTGAGTTCGAGATCATTCATCATGTTGATCCTCGCATTCACAGGGACGCCACTCACAGCGCGGGCAGAATCCCATCGCCATGACGGCCTGCTTGAGTTCAAAGTGGCACTCAGGGCTTTCCGGGTGGTTCAAAACGCTGAATGCCGCCAGCGCCAGCCGCTCCACGGCTTTGTTTTCATGTTGCCAACGCTCGTTGTTGTTCTTTTCCATCAGGCGCAGGCGGTCGATTTCCTTCTGCTGCTCAGCAATGACTCGTTCCAGTGCCTCACTCATTTCAATCCCTTCAAAAAGTAAGCCAACCCAGATTGCCATCATGGCAATACCTCACAAACCGCGATTCCTTTTGGTGCCCTGTCTTCATCAAACGCGCCCTTTCTTCATCATTTTCAGCCACACAGAACCAACCGCAGCGAGTGCCCATCCCATTATTAACAGATCAACAACCACCGGCACTCTCCCCATAACAAGGTAAAGCGGTATGTAGAGCAGGTTGCAAAAGATGAGGGGCAGCAGTGCGGCGCCAAAGAGCACTGGTCTATTCACTGCAAACAAAATCATCATCGCATAGACCACCACGTATTCAACCACGCTCGGGCGAAGTGAGCTTGCAAAGAACTGCGTCAATCCAGACAACGCCAGCAGTATGCACAACATGTAAAGCAATGGGGTTCGCTCTTTTGGCAGACCTGCTCCATCGTGCCTGAATGTCATTATTTTCCATGTGTGCGCGATCAGCGCTGATGCAATCTTTCCCATGTCGCTCTCCTTTTGCTTTTGTCAGGCATCGAGCCGATGTTCAATCAGCGAACACTTCTTTCAGTCTCAACCAGGCTGCCATGTATTTCCTGGTGCGCCGAATAGTCGCCTCATCGATCGAGTTCATGCGCAACAGATTGATGTTGTCTTTTATGTCCGCGATCTTGATCCTTGCCGCAGATCGATTCTGAGCGATTCTTTCAATGAATTCTTCGTAGGTTTCGTGTCTCTTGCGACTTACAGCTTTTATGACTTCCACAGTCCTGTCGCTCAAGCCAAATTCAAGTAGCTGAACTTCGTCAATTTCCGTGTCCTCAATCACGTCGTGCAGCAACCCGGCAACCATCAGTTCTTCGTCGCCGCTTTCTTCGAGATTGAGCATGACGCGCAGCGCGTGCAGGATGTAGGGCTTCCCGGCTTTGTCTTTTTTGCCAGAGTATGCCTGCACGGCTATTTCCATGGCATCATCAATTGTTATCGTCATTCAATTCCCCTGGTTGTTTGTTTTAATCATAACAACTCAAGCGGGTTTGTGCAACTGTATTTTGCAAGATGGCGTATGCCTTGTCTTTTTTATGCCGCGCAGACTTTTGATGATTGCAGCAGCCAGCGTCTAATCTATAGCGGTTCTCAGAGTCACGAGCGCCAAGGGATTCTCGCCATCAGAGACTTCGATTGATCGTCTTGGCTTTGCAGATATTGAAGCGGGCCGCGCTGGTTGGATTGAATCTGTGTGCACCGGGTTCAAGAAGCTGCAGCGGTCAAAAGGCAGAGAGTCCACACAGAAAAAGCGCAGCGCCATTTTCTAGTCGTTGCGCTTTTTCTTTTGTCTTTATCGAGATTGGTTTTCAGGTTTCGTGGTCGATTTCGGCGTGCTCATCTTCTTCAGCCTCGCCAGAGCCACGACCCCAGTTCAAACCGAGCAGGTTTTTCTTGTCCACCTTCCCCGTGCTTCTCATAGAGATGATGGCTCTCACTACATGCCTTGCTGATTGACGAATAATCGCCATTTTTTGTTCAGTCTCCTTCACCATTTCCCACTCCCATTCTTTTGCATGGGCTTTCAGTGTGTTTTCATGGTAGGCGAAGGTTTCAGTCCCTCTTCGTAGAGGAGTCCTCACCTTTGTCCTCGATCCGGTCTTACCAAACCATTTGATATGCGACCACTTGATCTCGATGTGGTTTCCTCTGCGATAGCAGGACAGCTCAAGAGAAGTCCTATTCTCGTACCCAGGGCGCCGCGCCTCCTCCCGGCGAACGAAGTCCCAGTAGGCAGTAGCAGCAGCCATCCCAACCTCATGCAACTCATCGATGCAGCGAACAAGCGCAGCAAGTGCTTCATCATAGGCTTTCACACACACCCCCAAATCCATAGGCTTACTCATGATGGATTCGACCTACAAATCCATCCCGGCGTTTTGGCGGTTTTTTGCATCGCGCAGGTGGATGATAGCAGAAATACGCTATGGAAACACACCTTGCCCCATACAGCTAACGACGAACCTATCGGCTACGAAACCTTCGTCGTTAACGTTATGGAAACGACCGCCGTTTCGTCGTTTGCGCTCGTGATGGCTAGTAAGATTCGCTTCAGATCAATTCTAGCTGGCTTCTGGCGTAGAAGCTGCCAAAAATACGCTATGGAAACACACCTTGCCCCATACAGCTAACGACGAACCTATCGGCTACGAAACCTTCGTCGTTAACGTTATGGAAACGACCGCCGTTTCGTCGTTTTCGCTCGTGATGGCTAGTAAGATTCGCTTCAGATCAATTCTAGCTGGCTTCTGGCGTAGAAGCTGCCAAAAATACGGTATGGAAACACACCCTGCCCCATACAGCTAAAGACGAACCTATCGGCTACGAAACCTTCGTCGTTAACGTTATGGAAACGACCGCCGTTTCGTCGTTTGCGCTTGTGACGGCTAAGAAGATTCGCTTCAGATCAACTCTAGCTGGCTTCGGGCACAGAAGACGCAAAAAATACGTTATGGAAACAGGCCGCCTTCCATACCTATCCTTCCATCTTTGCTCTGTTCTGCGCATTTTATTCTATAATCATCAAATCTATATCGCTAAAACATTGATCTTGCAAATACTGTATTCTGTTCTCTCTGCAAGATTGCGGCGCCTTCACTGCCCCTGCTTGATCTTTGTCTTTATCCTGCGCACCGAGCATTCATAATCCACATCATGCAAAAAGACGAACGTAAAATTGGCAGACATCACCTGGCCTTTTACCGTGGCTGGCTGCAGGGACTCGACCTTGGTGAGCTTGCGGATCGTTATCTTGAAGACGGGATAGATCTCCGTGTCGCAAAATCTACCTTGCGCTGGCTTCAGGATGCACTTTCTCAGGCTGCGCTACGCAACGGCAGATTTGGTGAGGCGCGTCTTCTACGTATCTCACTGCGCCATGTCCTGAATGGCTCGGTTGCAGATCCCGGAGTTGATGGCGCGGCGGCAACCGTTTTGCCGCCCAGCATCGATGAGTTCCGCGAAGAAAATGATCCAGATGGTTTTTACAGTGAAGCCGAGTTGATTCGTCTCTATGTCGAGGCTTTTCCCCAACTGATAGATAAAAAAGCCCAGCGGCGGCGTCGTCTCATCGATAAACAACTTGAGGCGCTGCGCTGGATTGAAAACCTGGTGACGACTACCCCGACCATTGATGATTGGGTGGTGGCATGGTTCCATAAAAAGGTTGCCGACCGGCTTTTGATCGCCAAAATCTATACCATGCGCGATCTTTTGGAGCGTATGCGCGCCAAGGGATATCGCTGGTGGGCGGACGTGCCACGCCTCGGGGAAAAAGGCGCGGCGCGCATCGTGACATGGCTGCAGGGCTACGAGGACAGCCTCGGGCCGGTGCCTATACAGGCCACCAGGCCGCCGCGACAAATCCATGCGCAGGCACTTGTTCAAATCCGCAGGGTTGCTCATGGCGTAGCACCAATGGAATGTCTTGATATTCCATCCATCGTTTCAAGAGCTTGTGAATTGAAAGCCAGGGATCATCAAAGTCTTATTCAGGCCCGTGATGATCGTGAGGCGATTTTGCAGTGGATCGATGCCAAGGCAGGCAGCCCACATACGGCACGCTCTTATCGCAAAGAAGGTGAGCGTTTTCTGCTGTGGTCTTTGCTGGAGCGAGAAAAATCATTCGAGCAGTTGACTGTGGATGACTGCGTGGCTTACCGCAATTGGCTCGGTATGCTTGGGCGCACGGCAGAAAATGAATGGCCGTTCAGGATGGCGCAGACAGATTGGATAGGACGGCGCAATACGCCGCGTAGCGATGCCTCCTGGCGACCTTTTGATGGCCCGCTTGCCCTGAATAGCGTCAAGCAGTCTCTGGTGATTTTGCGCGGCTTGTTTTTGTGGTTGGTTCAGGTGCGCTACCTTAGCTTCAATGCCTGGGACGTGGTGAATAAAAAACCGCACAGGGCGGTGAGGTCTGAGCAGGAATTGACGGATGTCAATTCCGTTCAGAAGGACGACATTGGTGATGTCGAATTGTCGCGTGTTCTGACGTTATCGCAGTGGAACTTCGTGCTCGAATATGTCGCGCACATGCCCGCTTCGGCTGCGCGCGATAGGTTTTCTTTTCTCCTGCTGTTTGCTTATTCCACAGGTTTGCGGTTGTCGGAGTTGGTGGATGCGCGTGTCGGTAGGCTCTATAGCAAGCCCTTGCCTGGGCAATTAGGGCAGCGCTGGATGCTCAAGGTTTTAGGCAAGGGCGACAAGGTGCGCGTAGTTCCCATGAGTGACGATGTGATGGCTGCGTTGTTTGCCTATTTGCGCGCCCGCGGTCTTGTTGGTGCGATTTCGGATATCGATGGCGCGACGCCGCTGATTGCAAAGCTTTCCGCGAATGAGCGCCTCAGCGCGAGTGCGCTTTACAAAATACTGCGCACGTTGTTTTTGCAGGCGGCGGATGCGTTGCGTGCGCAGGGCTTAGAGGAAGATGCCTTGCAAATGCAGAAGGCATCGACCCATTGGATTCGCCATTCGCGCGGCAGCCATTTGGGTTTGGCTGGGGTTGCTCCTTCGCTGATACAGCAACTTCTCGGGCACTCTAGTCTTGCAACCACTGGTATTTACACCCAATCGAATGAAGAGAGTCTATACTTGGCGCTGGCGGCAATGGACAAAAAATCAGTAAATGCACATTGAGTACGAATCTAGCTGTCCAGTCCCGGACGATCATAAGGCCGCCGATGGAACAAATGAGGGTATGAATCGTACCACCCACTCATAGCCTGCATAGGCGTCTTGCTCTGCAGGGCTGATTGGGGCAAGTGGTGGTTG
>NZ_VMYE01000032.1 GCF_007655255.1 Extensimonas perlucida | reverse complement strand
GCCCACAGCCCTCCACGATGGTGAGAAAAATCTCCAATACACTGCCGACGTCTACAACGATTCGACTCGTTGCGCCTCGCTGCTTTTTGCGGGGGCTTCAGGCTCATACCTGATTTGGAAAAGACTGCAAATCGGGGTGGTATTACCCAAGGACGATCCAGCCCATGCATGTCGATGAAGCCATCACGAGCCGCAAGTCCGTGCGGCGTTTCCTGCCCAAGGCCGTCGAGTTGCCCGTTCTCGAACACATTTTGCGCGTCGCCGCGCGTGCGCCCAGCGGCAACAACGTGCAGCCGTGGAAGGTCTACGCCGTGGCGGGCGAGGCGCGCGCGCGGTTGTGCCAAGCCATCTACCACGCCGCGCAGCATGAGCCCGATCGCCACCATCCGGAATACGCGTACTACCCCACGACCTGGGTCGAGCCCTACCTCGAACGGCGCCGCCGCTGCGGGCTCGGTTTGTATGCGAGCTTAGGCATAGGCCGCGACGACAAGCGCGCGCGCGAGCAGCAGATGCTGCGCAACTACCTCTTTTTCGACGCGCCCGTAGGCCTGCTCGTGACCATGGATCGGCGGCTGAACACGGGCAGTTTCATGGACCTGGGCATGTTCATCCAGAGCATCATGCTCGCCGCGCGCGGGCAGGGCCTGCACACCTGCGCGCAGGCCGCTTTTGCCTGGTACCACAAGATTGCGCGCGAGCAGCTGCCCATCAGCGAGCACGAAATCCTCACCTGTGGCATCGCGCTGGGATATGAAGACCTCTCGGCACCGGAAAACGCCTTCATCACCGAACGTGCGCCGCTCGAGGAATTCGCCAGCCTGCACGGTTTTTGAGCGTTTTGCGGCATGGGGCAGGGATAACCCGGGTGGAAATGGGCGGCAGAGCCAAGCACAGTCTGGGCGCCGTCTTGGCAAGCGCCGCAGACTGAAGGCTGGGCATCCAGCGCAGCAGACCTTGGCGGTGTGCGCGGCGGCAACAACCCATCCACCCAACAAAAGAGGAGACAAACCATGATCCTGCACAGTGCCGAGGCATTGCAGCGCTACACCCAGAGCGGACACTGGGGGCAACGTACCTTGCTCGATCACTTCTACGATACGGCAAGGCAGGAGCCCGAGCGCGTGGCAGTGGTCGATCCGGCAGATCGGCCCGATCTCGTCGGCACCGCGGCGCAAAAATTCAGCTACCGCGAGTTTGCGGCCATGGTCGATGCCATCGCCACGGGCCTGCTCGACTTGGGGCTGCAAAAAGACGAGATCGTCGTGGTGCAACTGCCCAACGTCTGGGAACTGATCGCCATGTATCTGGCCGTGAGTCGCGCCGGCGGGGTGCTCTCGCCCATGCCCATCCAGTGGCGCGACAACGAATTCCAAAACGTCAAGAACATCACGCAGGCGCGTTTTTTCTTTGGCTTGCCCGAGTTCAAGGGCGCCGAGCCGATGGCGATTGCGCAAAAACTTGGTTTCACGGCCTTCCCCATGGCGCGCATCGACGAGATGGCGCGCGGCGCGGCCGACAAGGCCCGGCTCGACGCCATCCGCATCGATGCCAACGACATTTTCAGCCTGTGCTGGTCTTCGGGCACCGAAGCCCTGTCCAAGGGCTGTCCGATGTCGCACAACAACTGGATTTTCCAGATGAACCTGATTCGCAAGACGGCCGACTTGCGCCCAGGGGACAGGGTGCTCGCGACGGCACCCGTGGTCAACATGACAGGCGTGGGCACCTGGCTGGCTTCGGTGGCGGTGGGCGGCACCACCTTGCTGCATCACCCGCTCAATATGCCCTTGCTTTTGCAGCAGATGATGCACGAGGAGGTGCACTTCACCCTGCTCGTGCCGGCCGTGCTCAACTTGATCCTCAAACTGCCGCAGGTCGATCAGCTCGATTTTTCGAATGTGCGCTGCATCGCCGCAGGTTCTTCGCAGCCTTCACGCTGGAGCATGGAAGAGTTCAAGCGCCGCTGGAACATCGAAATCGTGCATGGCTGGGGGCAGACCGAAGGCACGGCGATTTTTGCGGGCGCCAAGGACGTGCCCGAGTTTTCCAAACGCGCCGATCACTTCCCGTGGTGGGGCTGCCCTGGCGTCGAGTGGCCCTCGGGCATGCGCGGGGTGGAGCTCAAACTGCTCGATGAACTCGGCGCCGAATGCACACAGCCAGGGCAGGTGGGTGAGCTTGCCTATCGCGGCCCGAACGTATTCGCGGGCTATTACCGGCGCCCCGATCTGGCCCAAAGCGCGTTCACGCCCGACGGTTTTTACCGCACCGGCGACTTTTTCATCGTGCGCGATGCCCACCACATCGGCTTTTTCGACCGCAAGAAGGACATCATCATCCGCGGCGGCTTCAACGTCAGCGCGGCCGAGGTCGAAAACCTTGTGCTCACGCACCCCGGCGTGCAAGAGGCCGCGGCCATTGCGGTGCCTGACGAGATCATGGGCGAGAAGACCTGCGTCTTCGTCGTGCCCAAGGACAAGGCCAATCCGCCCACGCTCGAAGACATCGTGACGCACCTCAAAGGCATAGGTGTCGCGGCGTATAAGCTGCCCGAGCGCCTCGAGTACCTGGAGGTAATCCCCCGCAACCCCGTGGGCAAGATTCTGAAGGCACAGCTGCGCAAACAGTTGTTAGCGAGCGTTTGATTTTTTGCTGGTACGCCTTGGATGCGCAGCATCTGGGGCATTTTTTGAAAGGAAGCCTCTCTCATGATTTTGCATTCGGCCTCGACCATAGAGCACTACGTTTCTCAAGGCTTTTGGGGTCACAAGACTTTGCTCGACCTGCTCGCGCAGCATGTCGCCGACGTGCCGCAGCGCCCCTGCGTCGTCGATACGCCGGATCGCGCCGAGTTGATAGGCACGCCCGCCACCGCAGTGACGTGGCAACAGTTTGGTGCCGCCGTCGATGCCATCGCGACGGGGCTGCTGCGCCGTGGTTTGCAAAAGGATGAAGTCGTGGTCGCACAGCTGCCCAACGTGTGGGAGCTGATGGCGCTGTATTTCGCGGTGGCGCGTGCCGGCGGCATTCTTTCGCCCATTGCAATGCAGTGGCGCGACACCGAACTGCGCAACGTCGCCGAGGTCAGCCAGGCCAAGCGCTACATTGGCGTCAAAGACTTCAAGGGGTTCGACCACATCGCAATGGCGCAGCGTGTGGGCTACCAAACTTTGGCGCTCGAAGAGATCACCGCGATGGCGGCGCAGGCTCCCGACCCGTCCTTGCTCGCTGGCGTGAAAGTCGGGGCCAATGACATTTTCAGCCTGTGCTGGTCTTCGGGCACCGAGTCGCACGCCAAAGGCTGCCCCATGTCGCACAACAACTGGTTGTTCCAGATGCGGCTGATCCCCGAGGTGGTGGGCATCCAGGAGGGCGACCGCGTGCTCGCCCCCGCGCCCATGGTCAACATGACGGGGGCCGTGGCCTGGATGAGCTGGCTTTCAGGGCGCGGTACGCTGCTCTTGCACCACCCGATCAACGTCGAGCTGCTTATCCGCCAGATGCTCACGGAGAACGTGCAGTTCACCATCCTGGTGCCCGCGATTCTGAACATGATCCTCAAGCTGCCGAATGTGGACAGCCTCAACCTGTCGTCGATCCGCTCGATCGCCACGGGCTCGGCGCCGCCATCGCGCTGGAGCATGGAGGAGTTCAAACGCCGCTGGAACATCGAAATCTGCAACCTCTGGGGGCAGACCGAGGGCACTGGCGTGATTGCCGGGCCGCTCGACGTGCCCGACTTTGCCCAGCGCAGCGACCATTTCCCCTGGTGGGGCAAGCCCGGCATCGAATGGCCGTCCAAGGTGCAGGGGATACAAATCAAGCTGCTCGACGATGCCGATGTCGAATGCACGCAGCCGGGCCAGGTGGGCGAGCTCGTCTATCGCGGGCCCAACGTATTCGCAGGCTACTACCGCCGCCCGGACCTCGCGCAGAACTCGTTCACGGCCGACGGTTTCTTTCGCACGGGCGACTACTTCATCGTGCGCGACGAGCGCCACGTGGGCTTTTTCGACCGCAAAAAGGACATCATCATCCGCGGCGGCTTCAACATCAGCGCCGCCGAAGTCGAAAACCTCGTGCTCACGCACCCCGGCGTGCAAGAGGCTGCCGCGGTGGCCGTCCCCGACGAGATCATGGGCGAAAAGACCTGCATCTACGTCGTGCCCAAAGACAAGGCGCACCCGCCCACGCTCGAAGACATCGTCGCGCACCTCAAGCAGATCGGCGTGGCCGTTTACAAGCTGCCAGAGCGCATCGAATACACCGATGTGATCCCGCGCAACCCCGTGGGCAAGATTTTGAAGGCGCAGCTGCGCCAGCGCATCACCAAAGCATGAACCCCACCACCGAAAGGAATCCATGACATCTTCCCCCTCTGCGAGCCGAAGTCTGCGCGGCAAGACGGCGGTCATAGGCTGCGGCATTTCGGCCGTGGGCCGTGTGCCCGGCAAGAGTGCCTTGGCGCTGGCTGCCGACGCCGCCTACAAGGCCCTGGCCGACGCGGGCCTCCAAAAAACCGACATCGATGGCGTGCTCTCGAGCCACGCCTTTGCCTCGCCGTTCCACCGCTTCAGCGTCGCCATCAGCGAATACCTGGGCATACAGCCCACGTTTTCGAACACCTTGCAGGTTTCGGGTGCCACGGCGGCGACCATGTTCAACGTCGCCGCGGCGGCGATCCACGGAGGGCTGGCCGAGACGGTGCTCATCGTCGGCGGTGACAGCCTGCTCACGGGCCTTTCGCCCGACCTCGCGCTGCGCTCCATGACCGAGAGCCGCGACCAGCAGTACGAAATGCCCTTCGGCATTCCCGTAGCCAACACCTTTGCGATGACGGCGCACCGCCACATGCGCGATTTCGGCACTACGGCCGAGCAGTTCGCGCAGGTGGCGGTGATCCAGCGCGAGCATGCGCGCCGCACGCCCGGCGCGCAGATGACCGAGCCGCTCACGGTCGAGGACGTGCTCAATTCCGGCATGGTCACCACGCCCTACCACAAGCTCGACTGCTCGCTCATCTCCGATGGTGGCGCGGCTTTCATCGTGACCTCGGCCGAGCGCGCGAAGGCGCTGGGCATCCCGAAGCCGATCTACATCCTCGGCGGTGGCGAGTGCTACACGCATGAGCACATCTTCCTCATGCCCTCGATCACGACCACCGGCGCCGTGCAATCGAGCGCCAAGGCCTACGCGATGGCGGGCTACGGCCCCAAGGACATGGACGTGGCCGGTGTCTATGACTGCTTCACGGGCACGGTGATCATGATGCTCGAAGACCTGGGCTTTTGCCCCAAGGGTGAAGGCGGGCGTTTCGTCGAAGACCGGCAGATGACCTACGGCGGCGCGATTCCGTGCAACACGCACGGCGGTTTGCTGTCGTTCGCGCACTCGGGCATGCCCGGCGCCTTGTTCCACTTCTACGAGGTGATCCACCAGTTGCGTGGGCAATGCGGTGAGCGCCAGGTGCAGGGCGCGGAGCTCGGCCTGGTGCACAGCCTGGGCGCGGGGTTTGCCACGCAAGCCACCACCATCTTCGGCACGGAGGCCACCCTGTGATCAATCCCAAAGAAGCCCACATCAAGCCGCTGCCCATGCCCGATGCCGATTCCGAGGCGTATTGGCGCGGCATTCGTGAAGGCAAGCTGCTGCTGCAGCACTGCAAGCAATGCGGTCACGTGCAGTTTTACCAGCAGGCCATTTGCCGCGCGTGCGGCAGCGAGCATCTGGAGCATCGCCCCGCAAGCGGGCGCGGCACCGTGCATTCGTTCAGCGTGGTGTATCGCGCGCCCGGCCCGGCCTTCAAGCACGACACGCCTTACGCCGTGCTGCTGGTCGAGCTCGCCGAAGGGCCGCGCATGATCAGTTCCTTCGTCGGCGACGATCCGCTGGTCGTGACTTTTGACATGCCGGTCGAGCTGGTGTGCGAGCCCGTGGGTGACACGGGCGTGGTGCTGCCGCGTTTTCGCGCGGCGCGGTGACAGACTGAATCTGCTTTGCTCGTGAAAAGCGCCAGGTGCCGGCGCTTTTCACGAGCGGGTCTCATGCGGATTCGAGCACGCGCGCGAGCAAGGCTCCCTCGGCCGGCCCTTCGAGCGGAATGCGCACGCGCACCGGGCTGCCCTGGGCGCACTGCACGGGCTGGCCTTCGAGGTCGAACATCTGCGTCAGGCGCAGCAGGCGGTTGCCGCTCGGGTGGATGACTTCGAGCAGGTCGCCCACGTCGAAGCGGTTTTTCGTTTCCACCTCGGCCCAGCCTGCGCCCACGGCGCGCACTTCGGCCACGAACTGGCTGCGCCGCGCCGTGGAGTGGCCGGTTTCGTAGTTCTGGTAGTCGTGCATGGGGCGGCGCTCCAGAAAGCCGCTCGTGTAGCCGCGGTTGGCCAGGCCCTCGAGTTCAGTGAGCAGCGTCGGGTCGAACGGTCGCCCGGCCACGGCGTCGTCGATCGCGCGGCGATAGACCTGCGCCGTGCGCGCGACGTAGTACAGGCTCTTGGTGCGACCCTCGACCTTGAGCGAGTCCACGCCGATTTCCACCAGCCGCTGCACATGCTCGACGGCGCGTAAGTCCTTGCTGTTCATGATGTAGGTGCCGTGCTCATCCTCCATGATGGGCATGAGCTGGCCGGGGCGCTCTTTTTCTTCGAGCAGATAGACCTGGTCGGCAAGCGGATGGCGCGCGCTGCCGCCACAGGCCGCAAACGCGGCGTGTGCGTCTTCCTGCGCCTGGCTGAAGCTGAAGTCGCCCTCCATGGGCTGGGCGATGGGCTCGCCGGTGTTGGGGTCGAGCGTGGCGGGGCGCGTCTGGTAGTTCCAGCGGCAGGCATTGGTGCAGGTGCCCTGGTTCGGGTCACGCCGGTTGAAGTAGCCCGAGAGTAGGCAGCGGCCCGAATAGGCGATGCACAGCGCACCGTGCACGAACACTTCGAGCTCGATGTCGGGGCATTCCTCGCGGATTTTGGCGACTTCGTCGAGGCTCAGCTCGCGCGAGAGGATGATGCGCGCGATGCCCACCTTTTGCCAGAACTTCACGGCTGCGTAGTTCATGGTGTTGGCCTGCACCGAGAGGTGGATGGGCACCTCGGGCCAGCCGCCGTGCTCCATTTTTTCGAGCACGAGCATGATCAAGCCAGGGTCGGCCATGATGAGTGCGTCGGGGCGCAGGGCGATCACGGGCTCGATGTCGCGCAGGTAGGTGCGCACCTTGTCGTTGTGCGGCAACAGGTTGCTCGTGACGAAGAATTTTTTGCCGCGTGCATGTGCTTCGGCGATGCCTTGCGCGATTTGCTCGAGGCGGAATTCGTTGTTGCGCGCGCGCAGGCTGTAGCGCGGCTGGCCGGCATAGACGGCGTCGGCGCCAAAGTCATAGGCCGCACGCATTTTGTCGAGCGAGCCGGCGGGCAGCAGCAGTTCGGGGCTTTGGAAAGTCATGGCGCGATTGTCCCAAACATCGGAAAAACGAGCGAAAACCCATGCAGTGGCAGGGGCAGGTTGTGGGCTCCGCCTCTCAATCTTTGGGCCGGAACACGATCACGAGCGAGGAGGGCACGCGGCCGTCGATGTCGCGCGGCAGCGTCTCGGTTTTTTGCAGCGCGCGCAGCACGGCATCGTCCCAGGCCTTGTTGCCGCTGGACTGCAGCAGGCGCGTGCCCACGATGGTGCCGTCGGGCGCAGTGCGCACCTCGACTTCGGCGCGCGGGTTGCCGACGACCTCGTCGGGATAAACGATATTGGGCCTGACCTTGGCCACCACCTTACCGGCGTAGCTGCCAGACGGCCCCGACGGCCCGGCGCTGCGCAGGTCTTTGCCCGTGGCGTTGGTGTCGCCGGTGGCGTCGGCCAGGCTTTGCATGCGGCGCAGGTTTTCCTGGCGTTGCGCTTCAAGCTGGCGTGCCAGCGCTTCGGCCTTGCGTTTGTCTTCGGCCTGTTTCTTCTGCTGCGCGAGCCTGTCCTGTTCGGCTTTTTCGCGTTCAGCTTTCTCGCGCTCTGCTTTGGCGCGCGCGGCCTTTTCCTGCGCGGCTTTTTCTTGGGCAGCTTTGGCTTTTTCTCTTTGTTCGCGTTCCCTTTGTTCTTGCGCACGCTTTTCCTCGCGGGCCCGCTCCAGCGCCTGCTGGCGGGCCTGTTCCTCGCGTTTTTTCTGCCGCTCCAGGGCAATGTCGGCGTCGCGTGTGTCGGGTGCGGTCGTATGTACGGGTGGCTGCGGCGAGGGTATGCGTGGTGTCGGCTCTGGCGCAGGCGGTGGCGGTGCGGGCGGAGGTGGCGCCATGCGCGGCGCTGCCTGCTGCGGTAGCGCGGCCCAGAGCTCGGCTTGCACGACGGCCTGCTCGCTGCTCGCCTTCCAGCGCACGCCCCAGGCCAGTGCGGCGAGCAACAAACCGTGCGCGAGCAGCGACAGCGCAATGGCCGGCCCCCGCCCGGGCGGGGGGGGCGGCGCAAGGGGCTCGCGATGCAGGGATGCGGTCATGGCATAGCGCGAGGCAGGGGCTTCAGCCGCCTGCCTGGGTGACCGACAGGCCCACGCGCTGCACGCCGGCCTTTTGCAGTGCACTCATGGCCTTGACCACGGTTTCGTAAGTCACGCTCTTGTCGGCTGCGATCACGACCGCGGCCTGTTCATCCGACTGGCTTTGTTGCCAGCGTAGCGCGGCCTCGGCGGCCTCTTTTTCGCTCACGCTGCGGCTGCTGCCGTCGGCCTTGAACTGCAGGCGGCCATCTTTGCCAATGAGCACGGTGGCGTATTTGACCGGCTGGCGGTTGGCCTTGCCGACCTTGGGCACGTTGATGGTGCCGGGCGTGAGCATGGGCGCCGTTACCATGAAAATGATGAGCAGCACCAGCATGACGTCGATGAAGGGCACCATGTTGATTTCATTGATGGTGCGGCGGCCGCGGCCGCGCGAAGCCAGAGCGGGCATCGATGGTTCCTTGGCGTCTCGTTGGTTTCAGCGGCCCGACGCCGAGGTGGCGGCGCTGGATGCAGGTGTGCCCAGGTTGCGCTGCAGGATGTTGGAGAACTCTTCGATGAAGGTCTCCTGCTGGAGGGTCACGCGGTCGATGTCGTGCGCAAAGCGGTTGTAGGCCAGCACGGCCGGAATCGCGGCGAAAAGGCCTATGGCCGTGGCCACGAGGGCTTCCGCGATGCCTGGCGCCACCGTGGCGAGCGTGACCTGCTCCATGCCCGCAAAGCCGGTGAAGGCGTGCATGATGCCCCACACCGTGCCGAACAGCCCCACGTAGGGCGAGACCGAGCCGACCGAGGCTAGCAGCGAGAGGCCGGATTCGATCACGTCCATCTCGCGCTGCAGGCTCGCGCGCATGGCGCGGCGGGCGCCGTCGAGCAGCGTGCCCGGGTCGCTGATGCGGCGCTCGCGCAGCTTTTGGTATTCGCGCATGCCGCTCGCGAAGATGCGCTCCATCGGCCCGCCCTGGCGGGCGTTCTGCGCCGCACTCGCGTACAAGTCGTTCAGGCTGGTGCCAGACCAGAATTCGCGCTCGAAGTCCTCGTTGAGCGTCTTCACGCGCCGCACGGTGATGAGCTTGCGAAAAATCGTACCCCAGCTGGCGATCGAGACGCCCAGCAGCAGCAGCATGACGAGTTGCACCACCCAGCTGGCGTGCAGCACCAGGGTGACGATGGACATGTTTTGTGCATTCATGAAAGTCGTTCCAGAAGCCAAGGGGGCATGCGCGCAGGACGCAGGGTGGAGGCATCGACCCAGCCGATGCGGATGACGGCTTCGACCAGCAAAGATGCCGTCTGCTGCGCGGCCTGCTCTGTTTTGAGGAGTACCTGTTGTAGCATGGAAAGCGATGCGCGCCCTGTTTCCTGCACTTTGGCGGTGACGATCAGCGCATCGTCGAGGCGCGCCGGGCGCAGATAGCGCAGGTGCGAGTCGGTTACGACAAAAACGCCGCCGGTTTGTTCCCGCAGCGCACCCTGCTCGACGCCGCGCGCGCGCAGCCATTCGGTGCGGGCACGTTCGAAGTATTTGAGGTAGTTGGCGTGGAAGACGATGCCGCCGGCATCGGTATCCTCCCAGTACACACGGACCGGCCATTCGAATGCCATGGGTGCACCTCCTGTTCGTCGATTGCGCTCATCCTCTCAGCCCAGCAAGGTTTGCAGCCGCGCCACGGCTTCCTGCAGCTGGGGCAGCGCGTTGGCCGTGGAAAAGCGCACGAAGCGCTGCGTCTCGAAGCCGCCGAAGTCGCGCCCCGGCGTCACGGCCAAGTGGGCGCGGCGCATGAGTTCCAAGGCGAAGTCCCAGCTACCCTGCACGCCCAGGCGCTCAGCCGCGGCGCTGCAGTCAGCCCAAGCATAAAACGCGCCATCGGGCATCACGGGCACGGCAAGGCCCAGCGCCTGCAGCGCGGGGATGAAGTAGTCGCGCCGCGCCTTGAATTCGGCGCGCCGGCGCTCGTATTCGGCGATGCTGTCGGGCTCGAAGCAGGCCAGCGCCGCGTGCTGCGCCACGGTGCTCGCACAGATGAACAGGTTTTGCGCGAGGCGCTCGACCACGGGCACCATGGCCTCGGGCACCACCATCCAGCCCAGGCGCCAGCCCGTCATGTTGAAGTATTTGCTGAAGCTGTTGATGCTGATGATGTCTTCGCCCAGCGCGAGCGCCGTCTGGCCGTAAGTGGTGTCGTAAGACAGACCGAGGTAAATCTCGTCGATCAGCGTGATGCCGCCGTGCGCCTGCACCACGGCGTGGATGCGGCGCAATTCCTCGGGCGCGATCGAGGTGCCCGTGGGATTGGAGGGCGAGGCGAGCAGCACGCCGCGCGTTTTGTCGCCCCAGGCGGCCTGCACCTGTGCGGCGCTAAGCTGAAAGCGCTCCTGCGCCGTGGCAGGCAGCAGCACGGCGCGGCCTTCCGCGGCGCTCACGAAATGCCGGTTGCAAGGGTAGCTCGGGTCGGGCATGAGGACTTCGTCGCCCGCGTCGATCAGCGCCAGGCAGGCAAGCTGCAACGCCGCCGAAGCCCCCGCCGTGACCACGATGCGCCGTACCGGCACGCTGACGCCAAAGCGCTCCTGGTACCAGCCGCTGATGCGTTCGCGCAGCGCGTCGAGGCCGAGCGCGGGCGTGTATTGCGTGCTGCCAGCGTGGATGGCGCGCACGGCGGCCTCTTGCACCAGCGGCGGCGCCGTGAAGTCGGGCTCGCCGATGTTGAGAAAAATCATGGGCGAGCGCGTGCCCGCAAGTGCGCGCGCCTGCGCCTGGGCGGCCTTGGCCACCTCCATCACGTAAAACGGTTCTATGCGTGCAGCGCGGGTGGAAAACTTCATGCGGGTCGGTTCGGAGCCGATGGGAAGCTCAGTCGTGGGTCTCGCCGGGCTGCACAGAGGCGGGCAAGGGGTGCGGCTCTTGGCTTTGCGGCCGTGACTTGGACATGGCCTTGTCTGCAGCCACCTCGCCCGCGCGCAGGCGCGGCGCCAGGCCGTTGAGCACGGCGTTGACGTATTTGTAGCCGTCGGTGCCGCCAAACTCCTTGGCGAGTTCGATGCACTCGTCGAGCACCACGCGCCAGGGCACGTCGAGGCAATGCTGAAACTCGTACGCGCCTATCCACATCACGGCGTGCTCGATCGGTGAGAGCTCACCGAGAGGCCGGTCGAGCTGCGGCGCGACGAGCGCGTCCAGCTCCTGCGCCGTCTGGATACAGCCGTGCAGCAGCGCGTCATAGTGGGCCGCGTCGGCCTTGTGAAAGCCCGCCAGGTCGCGCGTGAAGGCATCTATGGCCGCGGCCTCGTTGTGCCCGACGAGGTGCTGGTACAGCGCCTGCAGGGCGAATTCGCGCGCGCGGCTGCGCTGCGACTTCGAGGCCGCCTTGCGCGCGCCGTTGCTCTTGAGGCCGGTGCGCGGCTGCTTCGGGGGTCTGGGCGGGCGAACGAAGGCGCCGCTGTCGCTCATCACAAGTCCTCCAGCAGGCGCGCCATTTCCACGGCCACGCGCGCGGCGTCGCGCCCTTTGTCGGTCTGGCGCGCCACGGCCTGGGCCGTGTCCTCGGTGGTCAGGATGGCGTTGGCGATGGGAATCTGGTAGTCGAGCGCCAAGCGCGCCACGCCCGCCGCCGACTCGTTCGCGACGAGCTCGAAGTGGTAGGTCTCGCCGCGGATCACGCAGCCCAGCGCGATCAGGGCGTCGTAGCTTTCGCTCTCGGCCAGCGCCTGCAGCGCGAGTGGCACTTCGAGCGCGCCGGGCACGCGCACGAGGTCTATGTCTTCGGTGTCCACGCCCAGCGCCAGCAGCTCATCGCGGCAGGCAGCCACCAGCGCGTCGGTGACGCCTTCGTTGAAGCGTGCTTGCACCATGGCGATGCGCAGGCCCTGGCCGTCGAGTTCGGGGGCGCTGCCTTGTTCCGCGTCTTGCATGCTTTTACTCCTTCGCTTTGGGGATGTAGCCGGTGATTTCGAGTCCGTAACCTACCATGCTCGGCATGCGGCGCGCATGACCCATGAGTTGCATTTTGTGCACGCCGCATTCGCGCAGGACTTGCGCGCCTATGCCATAGGTGCGCAAGTCCATGCGGCCGCGCTCGGGCGCCTGGGTGGCGCGCGCCGTGCCTTCGAACTGGGCCAGCAGCTCGGCCGCGCTCTCGCCGCAGTTGAGCAGCACAGCCACGCCGCGGCCCTGCTGCTCGATGTGCCGCAGGCTCTCGTCCAGGCCCCAGGAGTGCATGGTGCGCTGCACTTCGAGCAAATCGAGCACCGAAAGCGGCTCGTGCACACGCACCGGCACGCTCTCGTCGCTGCGCCACTGGCCTTTGACCAGCGCGAGGTGCAGGCCCTGGCTGGGCTTGTCGCGGTAGGCGTGCGCAATGAATTCGCCGTAAGCGGTCTGTAGCGGACGGCTGCCGATTTTTTCGATCAGCGACTCGTGGCGGCTGCGGTGCTCGATCAGGTCGGCGATGGTGCCGATTTTCAGGCCATGTTCGGCCGCGAACAGCTGCAGATCGGGCAGGCGCGCCATCGTACCGTCGTCTTTCATGACCTCACAGATCACGGCGGCAGGGCTGCAGCCGGCCATGGCAGCCAGGTCGCAGCCCGCTTCGGTGTGACCCGCGCGCATCAGCACCCCGCCATCGATCGCCTGCAGCGGGAAGATGTGGCCGGGCTGCACCAAATCTTCGGGCACGGCGTGCGGCGCCACAGCGGCCTGCACGGTGCGCGCGCGGTCGGCGGCGGAAATGCCCGTGGTCACGCCTTCGGCAGCCTCGATCGACACCGTGAAGGCCGTGGCGTGCTTGGTGCCGTTGCGCGTGACCATGGGCGGCAGCCGCAGGCGCTCGCAACGCTCGCGCGTGAGCGTGAGGCAAATCAGACCGCGCCCGTACCTGGCCATGAAGTTGATGGCTTCGGGCGTAACGTGATCCGCGGCGAGCACGAGGTCGCCTTCGTTTTCGCGGTCTTCTTCATCGACGAGGATGACCATGCGGCCAGCGCGCAGCTCGGCCACGATGTCTTCCACGGGGGAAATGGGGGCGGGGGTGAGGGGGGTGTTCATGAAGCTCGGAAGAAGAAGTCGGCTGCGCGCCAAGGTGAGCGATAGGCAGGTGCAGGCAGACGCACCTGCCGCTGTAGGCATGCGGGCCATGTGGCCGGGTGTGGCAGGCGCAAGGCACGCCGCGCAGAGCGCTTGGTGAAGGCGGCGATTTTACCCGCACGGTGTCAGACGGGCCGTTCGCCGAGCCACGTGCACCGCAGCCGCATATCAGGCAAAAAGCGCCTCGAAACCTTCTTCGGGCGTAAAACGTCCTTCGACGTGCAGCAGCCGCGTGGGGCCGGGCAGGGCCCGTGCGGAGACGGAGTGTTTTGCATCTCCGGGATAGCACAGCACGCGTGTGCCGTCGCGCTGGTGATGCTCTGGTTCGATGAGCGGTGGACGCTTGCTGCGCGCCTCCTCGAGCACGCTTTGCACATCATTGTGGCGGGCCAGATGCGCCAGGCCCATGATCTGCGGCGGCGCCAGGTCGATGAGCCGGTCGCGGTACTGCTCGAGCGCGGTGCGCGGGGCGATCCAGACGCTGTCGGTGGTTTCTTCATCGTCGTGCGCGGCCGTTTGGCCCTGCGGTGCTTCGGCGACGAAAAAGCGCGTGTCGAAGCGGCGCGTGGTGTTGATCGTGGGCGCACGCGGCGTGATCCAGCGCGACCAGGGCACGAGCCGGCGTGTGGGCACGCGCAATTGCAGCGTGCTCAGTACCTCGGCAAAAGACTGGCCTGTGCGCAGCAGCTCCCGCGCCTGCGGTGCATCGAGGCGCGCCAGGGCGCCCGCGGCCTCGGCGAGCAACAGCCCGCATTCTTCGAGCGCCTCGCGCACGGCGGCGACGTACAGACCTGCCGCCGTAGCGGTGTCTAGGTTGGGCTCGTTGAGGCTTGCGTGCAGGGCTTGCGGCGGCTGGTCGAGCAGGGACTCGGCCAGCCTCTGGTCGGCGTCATCGAGCTTGCCGCCGGGGAAAACGTACAGCCCCGGCATGTTGGCAGCCTGCGCCGTGCGGCGCAGCAGCAGCACTTCGAGGCCCGTGGGTGCCTGGCGCAGCAGCACCATGGAGGCGGCAGGACGGGGTGTTTCGGCAAGGGGTGGTGTGGTGGGGGCTTGCATGGGGCTGAAGGGGTAAAAAGCAGGGTGCGGGGCTTTGGCGGGATGCGCCGCACTGTCGAAATCGGCGGGGCATGCATACCGCTGGCCGGTGCAGCCTACCATGCGTTTGGTATGGCTGCAAATGCCGATCGTTGTCTTGCTTGTTTGTGCATGACGGGCGCAAGTCTGGATTACGCGGCGGCGTCGAGGTAAGCAGCACGTATCTGCGGATCGTCGAGCAGACCCTGCCCACTGCCTTCGAGCACGACGGCGCCGTTTTGCAACACGTAGCCCCGGTGCGCGATCCTGAGCGCCTGGCGTGCGTTTTGCTCGACCAGCAAAATGGTCAGACCAAGTTCGCGGTTGAGCGTTGTGATCGTGTGGAAAATGGTGCGGATCACGAGCGGCGCGAGGCCCAACGACGGTTCGTCGAGCAGCAGCATGCGCGGCGAGCCCATCAGCGCGCGCCCGATCGCGAGCATCTGCTGCTCGCCGCCCGAGAGTGTGCCCGCGCGCTGCGTCTGCCGCGCTTCGAGGATGGGGAAAAGCGTGAAGACGCGGCGCAGGCCGTCGTTGGCATTCAAAGTCCCATGGGCGTCTCGGGCAGCGGTCATGCCGATCAGCAGGTTTTCGCGCACGCTCATGCGCGCGAAGATGCGCCGTCCTTCGGGCACGAGAGCAATCTGCCTGCGGGCGATATGGTGCGGTGGCAAGGCGGTGATGTCTTCGTCGGCGAGCACGATGCGGCCGCTACTGGCGCGCGGCATGCCGAAAATGGTGGTCATCAGCGTCGATTTGCCGGCACCGTTCGCGCCGATCAGCGTGACGATTTCGCCGGCGCGCACCTGCAGATCGACGCTCTTGAGCGCCTGAATGGCGCCATAGTGGGCGCTGACGCCCTGCAACTCAAGCATTGCCCACCTCGACATCGGCCGTTTCTGCGGCGTCTTCCGCTGCGCCGAGGTAAGCGGCGATGACTTCGGGGTCGTGCTGCACGTGCTGCGGTGCGCCTTCAGCGATCTTGCGGCCGAAATTCATCACGACCACGTGGTCGGAGACGTTCATCACGACGTTCATGTCGTGTTCGATGAAGAGGATCGTCAGGCGGTGCGCGTCACGCAGGCGCAGCAGGAGCGCGTTGAGCTCGGCCGACTCCTTCGGGTTCAGCCCTGCCGCGGGCTCGTCCAGGCACAGCAGCTGCGGCCCGGTGCACAGGGCGCGCGCGATCTCCACGCGGCGCTGCGTGCCGTACGGCAGCGCACCGGCGGGCAGGTCGGCGTATTGCGTCAGGCCCAGCTCGGCCAGCCAGCGGCGCGCACGCGCGAGCGCCGCCTGCTGCGCGCGGCGGTAGCCCGGTGTGTGCAGCAGGCCCGCGAGCGAGAAGCGTGCGGCGCGCTGCAGTTCGCGGTGCTGCGCGACCAGCAGGTTTTCGAGCACGGTCATGCCCGTAAAGAGCCGGATGTTCTGGAAGGTGCGCACGATGCGCGCCTCGTGGGCGATGCGGTGGCCTTGCAGGCTGGTGAGTTCCTGTTCGCCTTGCGCGGTATGGAGCACGATGGACCCGGCACTGGGGCGGTAAAACCCTGTGATGCAGTTGAACAGCGTGGTCTTGCCTGCGCCGTTGGGGCCGATCACCGCCGTGATGCGTTCGCGCGGCACCTCGAGCGAGAGGCCGTCGATGGCCGTGATGCCGCCAAAGCGCATCACGAGCTGCTGCACCGTCAGTAGCGGCTTCATGGGGTGCTCTTATGCGCGGTGGCGAGACGCACCGTGGGTTCGCGCCGCGCGAGCAATCCCGTGGGCTTCACGGCCATGATGGTCACCATGGCTGCACCGAAAACGAGCATGCGGTAGTCGGCGAACTGGCGCCCGACTTCGGGCAGGACGACGAGCACCGCCGCGGCCAGCACCACACCGAGTTGCGAGCCCATGCCGCCGAGTACGACGATCGCAAGAATGGTGGCGGATTCGCTGAAGGTGAAGCTCTCGGGCGAGATGAAGCCCTGGCGCGCTGCAAAGAATACGCCGGCGAAGCCCGCGAGCATGGCGCCCATCGCGAAGGCGGAGAGCTTGATGCGCGTGGTGTTGAGGCCCAGCGCCTTGCAGGCGATTTCGTCTTCGCGCAGGGCTTCCCAGGCGCGCCCCATGGGCAGCACGCGCAGGCGCGTGACCAGCGCATGCGTGAGCAGTGCCAGCGCCACGATCAGGTAGTAGAGGAAGATGATGCGGTGCATGGGCGAGAAATCGAGGCCGAAGAATTCGTGAAAGGTTCGGCCCTCGGCGCTGCTGCGCGCGAACGGCAGGCCGAAAAAGCTCGGGCGCGGGATGCCGCCGATGCCGTTGGGGCCGCCTGAGAAGGAAGTCCAGTTGAGCAGGATGATGCGGATGATCTCGCCAAACCCGAGCGTGACAATGGCCAGGTAGTCGCCGCGCAGCCGCAGCACGGGGTAGCCGAGCAGGATGCCGAACACTGCGGCCAGGGCCCCGGCCACCGGCAGTGCGGCCCAGAAGCTCCAGCCGAGCTGCGTGGAGAGCAGCGCGTAGCTGTATGCCCCGACCGCATAGAAGGCCACGTAGCCCAGGTCGAGCAGGCCGGCGAGCCCGACCACGACATTGAGCCCCCAGCCGAGCATCACATAGATGCCAAGCGTGGTTGCGGTGTCGATGGCGTAGCGGTTGTCCGGCAGCAGCAGCGGCAACAGCAACGCCAGCACGAGGATCGCGCCTGCGCTGGCGCGGCGCAGCGCGGTTTGGCCGCGCGCGGGCGCAAGGCGCTTCGCAGGGCGGCGGCGCCGCCAGAAATCTATGCCCGCGCGCAGCAGCAATCTTGCGAAAAACAACAGCAGCAGCGTCCACCCCAGCGCGCCCCAGCGTGTTTGCACGACCAGCGCGCCGCCGTCTTCGACGGTGCGCAGGCCGATGAAGGGCAGGGCGAGCAGGCCGCCGAGCACCGTGACGGCGAGCGCATCGCGCAGGCGCACCGCAAGCGCAGCGGCGGATGAAGGTGCGGGGGAGGGGGGTGTGGCAGAGGTGGCCGCCATCAGACCTTCTCCACGTCCGGTTGCCCGAGCAGGCCGGTGGGGCGCAACAACAGCACCAGCACGAGGATCGTGAAGGTAGCCACGTCTTTGTATTCGGGCGATAGGTAGGCCGACCAGAAGGCTTCGACCAGACCGATGATGAGCCCGCCAAGCATCGCGCCGGGGATGGAACCTATGCCGCCCAGCACCGCGGCAGTGAACGCCTTGATGCCCGCGATGAAGCCTATGGTGAAGTCGATGACGCCGTACTGCAGCACCGCGAGCACCCCCGCCACCGCAGCCAGCGCCGCGCCCAGCATGAAGGTGAGCGAGATCGTTTTATCGACGTCGATGCCCAGCAGCGCCGCCATCTTCGGGTCTTGTTCGCAGGCGCGTTGCTGACGGCCGAACGAAGTGCGCGCGATCATCCAGCCGAAGGCTGCCATCACCAGCACCGTCAGCACCACCGTGGCGAGCTGCACCCAGCCGAGCGTGACGCGAAAGCCGGGGGCCGCCCACAGCGTGATGTCCCCCTGCCACAGCGGCGGGATGGACTTGATGCGCGCGCTCTGCGTGAGCTGCACGTAGTTTTGCAGGAAGATCGACATGCCGATCGCCGAAATCAGCGGCGCGAGCCGCGGCGCGCCGCGCAGCGGGCGGTAGGCGATGCGCTCCACGGCCCAGCCGTAGAGCGCGGTGAACGCCATGGCCACGAGCAGCATCGCTAGCAGCACGAGCGGCGTCGGCCCCAGGCCGAGGCCCGCGCAGAGCACATAGACCAGCACGGCCATGAAGGCGCTGACCATGTAGATCTCGCCATGCGCGAAGTTGATCATGCCGATGATGCCATAGACCATCGTGTAGCCGATCGCGATCAGGCCGTACATGGCCCCGAGCGTGAGGCCGTTGACGAGCTGCTGCAATGCGTAAGCCAACGGCCTGCTCCGTTTCTTGAAACTATGCGAGGCAGCTTACTTGGCGTAGTCGTAGCTGCCGCCGGTCCACTTGTAGACGGCAAACGCGGGCGTTTTGAGGTCGCCCTTGGCGTCGAATTCGAGCGTGCCGATGGCGGTATCGAACTTGCCCTGGCGCAGCACCGGTTCGAGCTTGGCGCGTTCAACGCCGCCGGCCTTTGTCACGGCCTGCTGGAACAGCTGCAGCGCCGCGTAGGCGTAGAGCACGTAGCCTTCGGGCTCGATCTTGGCCGCGCGGAAGCGTTCGACGATCGCGGCCGCCTTGGGGTTTTTGCGCGGGTCGGGCGTGAACGTGAAATAGACACGGTCAGCGAGCTTGCCCGCGGCCGTGACGAGTTCCGAGTTGGTCATGGTGTCGCCGCCGAACACCGTGAGCGGTAGACCGATCTGGTCGGCCTGGCGCAGCAGCAGGGCGACTTCGGTGTGGTAGCCGCCGTAGGCAAGGACGTCGACACCGGCATTCTTGAGGCGCGTGACCATGCCTGAATAATCCTTTTCACCGGCGGTGATCGATTCGCGCAGCACGGGCGTCTTGCCGTGGGCTTTCATGGCCTTGGCGATTTCGTCGGCAAGGCCCTTGCCGTAGGCGCTCTTGTCGTCGAGCACCGCAACCTTTTTGTCTTTGAAGTGGCTGGTGATCCACTGGCCGATCATCGCGCCCTGCTGGTCGTCGCGCCCCATGATGCGGAAGATGTTTTTCAGCCCGCGCTCGGTCACCTGCGGGTTGGTCGAGACGGTGGCCATCAGGATGTCGGCGTCGTTGTAGATGTCGGACGCCGGGATGGTGGAACTGGAGCACCAGTGACCGTGTACGAACTGGATTTTTTTGTTCACGAGCGCGTTCGCGACGGCGACGGCCTGCTTAGGATCGCAGGCGTCGTCGCCGTATTCGAGCTTGATCTTCTGCCCGAGCACGCCGCCTTTGGCGTTGATGTCGGCGGCGGCTGCCTCGGCCCCTTTCTTGATCTGGTCGCCGGCCGAGGCGTACTGGCCGGTAAATGGGCCAGCGACACCGACGAGCCAGTCGGCATGGGCCAGCGGCGCGGCAAGGCCGGCAGCAAGGCAAGCGAGACGGATGGTGCGCAGCAAGGACATGGGCTTCTCCTGGGTTTGGGGTGAAAATGGCAGTAGAGGCAATCACATCAAGCGCGAGGCGCTATTGGTGGCATAGCATAACGGTTTCTCGACAGGAAATACATTGGGAGTCTTATCCAACGAGGTATGAGCCTGAAGCCCGCCCCGTGATTCCAAGGAAGAATGAGCCTGAAGGCAGGCCAGGGAGAAGCGACACAAGCGGCTGATAGGCAGCAGCTTAGGTGCAACGGGTCGA
>NZ_VMYE01000031.1 GCF_007655255.1 Extensimonas perlucida | reverse complement strand
GCCCACAGCCCTCCACGATGGTGAGAAAAATCTCCAATACACTGCCGACGTCTACAACGATTCGACTCGTTGCGCCTCGCTGCTTTTTGCGGGGGCTTCAGGCTCATACCTGATTTGGAAAAGACTGATACCAGCCATCTTTTTTCAGCAGCGCCAAAACCTCATGGACTTTCATGGGGCCAGAATGGCGAAGCGGATGGCACCTGCACGCCTTTCCTGCATATGGCGAGGCCCCCTCACCGCAGCGCCGGCAGCCCCGCGCGCAAGGCGGCTACCGTGCCCTGCCCCATGGCGGCGCCGAACTTCTTGGCCAGCCGCTCGGCCACGTTTTCGTGGTGCGTGTAGTCGATGACGTCTTCGGCCTTGACGACCTCGCGCGCCACGTAGTCGAGGTTGCCGTAGTGGTCGGCAAGGCCCATGTCCACGGCCTGCTGGCCGGTCCAGAACAGGCCGCTGAAGGTCTCGGGCGTGGGCTTGAGGCGCTCGCCGCGGCCGGCCTTGACCACGCTGATGAACTGCTGGTGAATCTGGTTGAGCATGGCCTGGGCGTATTCGCGCTGCTTTTCGGTCTGCGGGCTGAAGGGGTCGAGAAAACCCTTGTTCTCGCCCGCGGTGAGCAGGCGGCGCTCGACGCCCAGCTTTTCCATAGCGCCCGTGAAGCCAAAGCCGTCCATGAGCACGCCTATGCTGCCCACGATGCTGGCTTTATCAACGTAGATTTCGTCGGCGGCTGAGGCGATGTAGTACGCGGCCGAGGCGCAGGTCTCGCCCACCACGACGTACACGGGTTTTTGGTATTTGGCGCGCAGGCGCACGATTTCGTCGTTGATGATGCCGGCCTGCACAGGGCTGCCGCCGGGCGAATCGATGCGCAGCACGAGCGCCTTGGCACCCTCGTCCTCGAAGGCGCTGCGCATGCTGTCCACGATGTCGTCGGCGTTGGCGGGCATGTCGGCGGCGATTTCGCCCTTGATCTCGACCAGCGCGGTGTGGGGTTTGATGACGTCTGCGCCGGGCGTGTTTTCGTAGAACACGACTGCGCCTATGACCAGCACTACCGCCAGCCAGGCGAAGCGAAAAAACACCTTCCAGCGGCGCGCGCGGCGCTGTTCTTCGAGCGTGGCGAAGGCAAGTTTTTCGAGCACGGCGCGCTCCCAGCCGGGCTCTTGTGGCGACGTCTCGAACGAGGCCCGGCGCGGCGCCGCGTTTGCTTCTGTATTAGGAGCTTCTTGCGCCCATGGATTGGGCGTTGGAGGCATATTTTGCTCAGGTTCTCGGGGGGCTTCGGGGGGCTGTGGGGCGGCGGGGTCGGTCATGTCAGAACTCGGCGGGGCGGAGATTGTGGGCAGTATGCCAGTGCACCATGCCGTCTGCTTCGGTGACGGCGATTTTCACCAGCCCGCCGCGGCAGGGCCCGCCGGCGCAGGCGCCGCTCGCGGGCGCGTAGGCGGCGCCGTGCGTGGCGCACAGCAGCCACTGGCCGCTCGCGTCGAAAAAACGGTTGGGCTGGTAGTCCATCTCCATCGCGATGTGCGTGCAGCGGTTCAGGTAGGCATGCACCTGGCCCTCGAAGCGGATGGCGAAGGCGCGGCAGGTCTGGCCGCCATAGACCACGTCGAAGGGCACGGCCAGGCCGCGCTCTTGCAGTTCGCTGCTACGGCACAGCGGGATCGCGGCGGATGCGGCAGGTGCGCTGCTCATGGCCAGGCATCAGGCCGACTGCAGCAGCCAGCCATGCAGCTGCGCCACCGAGGGCGCGACGTACAGCGGCTGCAGCGTGGCGAAGGCTTGCGGATCGTGCGCGCCGTAGGCCACGCCCACGCCGGCGCAGCCCGCGTTCTGCGCCATTTGCAGGTCGTGCGTGGTGTCGCCGACCATGAGCACGCGCTCGGGTGCGACGCCAAGCTCGGCCATGAGCTCGTGCAGCATCAGCGGGTGCGGCTTGCCGGCGGTTTCGTCGGCGGTGCGCGTGGCGTGGAACAGCGCGCGCAGCGCGGCGGCCTGCAGCGCCTCGTCGAGCCCGCGGCGGCTCTTGCCCGTGGCCACGGCCAGCCAATGCCCGCGCGCGCGCAGCTGCTCGAGCATGGGCAGCACGCCGTCGAACAGGCTGATGTCATTCTGGTGGCGCACGTAATGGTAGCGGTAGCGCCGGTTCAGCTCGGGGTAGGCCGCAGGCGGCAGGCCGGGCGTGAGGTGCGCGAGCGCTTCGGGCAGGCCCATGCCGATCACATAGGCGGCGTCCTGGTCTGCAGGCACCGGGCCGCCCACGTCGCGCACGGCCTCCTGCAGGCAGCGCACGATGATGGCGGTGGAGTCGAACAGGGTGCCGTCCCAGTCGAAGGCGATCAGGTCGAAGCGGCGCGGGCGCTCGGCGGCGGGAGGCGCAGCGGACGCAGCGGACGCAGCAGGCGCAGCAGGTGCAGAGGTAGGCATGGGTTTCACTCGGTGGGCAAAAAGCCGGCCAGCTCGGGCGGCAGCTCGGCATGCAGGCGCACGGGCGCGTCCGTGGCCGGGTGGCTGAACTCTAACCGCCAGGCGTGCAAGAACATGCGCTTGAGCCCGAGCCGCGCGAGGCGCTTGTTGAGCTCGAAGTCGCCGTATTTGTCGTCGCCCGCGATGGGGTGGCCCTGGCTGGCGAGGTGCACGCGGATCTGGTGCGTGCGCCCGGTCTTGATGGTCACTTCGAGCAGCGTCATCGCGGGCAGGCCCTGCGCGGGCCGCGCGGGCAGCGCGCTGCGCACCTGCACCAGCGTGATCGCGCGCTGGCCCTGCGGATCGTCGGCGCGCGCGATGCGCACGCGCCGCTCGCCCGCGCTGCCGCCTTGCCCAGCCTGGCCCGGCGCGCCCGATGCACCCGATGCACCCGGCAACAGATATTTGTGCAGCGGCAGATCGATCACCCTCTTGTTCGCGGGCCACACGCCCGTGACCAGCGCGAGGTAGGTCTTGCCCGTGGCGCGGCCGCGGAACTGGTCTTGCAGCCGCGTGAGCGCCGAACGCTTTTTGGCTACGAGCAGGATGCCCGAGGTCTCGCGGTCGAGCCGGTGCACGAGCTCCAGAAAGCGCGCCTCGGGCCGCGCGCGGCGCAATTGCTCGATCACGCCAAAGCTCACGCCGCTGCCGCCATGCACGGCCACGCCCGCGGGCTTGTCGAGCGCGATCAGCTGCTCGTCTTCGAAAAGAATGGGGAAGTGGCGCGGTGGCACATGCGCCGCGGCCTGCGCGTCGGCCTCGGGGCCGGTGCCAAGGCCAGCGGCGCGCGCGGCCACGCGCACCGGCGGCAGGCGCACCGCGTCGCCCGCCTGCACGCGCGTATCGGCGCGCGCACGGCCCTTGTTCACGCGCACCTCGCCGCTGCGGATGATGCGATAGACATGCGTTTTGGGCACGCCCTTGAGCTGGCGCAGCAAAAAATTGTCGAGCCGCTGGCCCGTGGATTCTTCATCGACCTGCAGCGTGCGCACTTCGGGCGCTCCGGGCCGCGCGTGCACGCGCGCCACCGGGGACGCTGCGGCCGTTCGCGCCGCCGGCGCCGGCGAATTCGCTTTGGCCCCTATAATTCGTTTCACCTGTACGTGTAAGTGGTTGATTTGGATCGAGTTTAGCCGACCCTGTCAACCCCGCACGCGCAGGCAGGTCGATGCCAGCGGGCGTCGTGCGCACATTGCAGGCCAGCCGTCTGCGATGGCCCGCGCAGCACGCTGCGGACCGACGAATCGAAACCCCAACAATGGAATCCCCAAGCCGGCACAAGCTCCTCACAGCCTGTGCCGGCGGATCAAAGCGAGCAATGTGGTTGCTGATGGCCTTGTGGAGCGTGCTCTGGCACTGGCCCACGCCCCAGTTTCTGGCACAAAAAGTGGTTCCAGCCAAGGCGCAGCCTGCGCTTGAAGCTATCACTGACGCAGCAAACCAGCCTGCCAGGCAATCCCTGCTCGCCCCATCCCCACGCCCCTGTCGCGCGCGCCGCAAGCGGAACCAATCGGTCCCGGCGGGCTTGCGGCTGCTTTGGCCATTTCCTCCGTTTCGATGCGTCAGTCCAGGCATTTGCAGCTCTGCAGGGCAGAGCATTCATTGATTTGGACCCCCGCGGGCAGCGGCCCCACGCAGCGTACATGCTGCCAAGCCGCTGCCCGCACCAACAACAAGAAGGACACGCATCATGAAACGGATGCTCATCAACGCCACGCAGCCCGAAGAGCGCCGCCTGGCGATCGTCGATGGCCAGAAACTGCTCGACTACGAAATCGAGATCGAAGGGCGCGAGCAGCGCAAGGGCAACATCTACAAAGCCGTGGTCACGCGCGTCGAACCCTCGCTCGAGGCCTGCTTCGTCGATTACGGCGAGGAGCGCCACGGCTTCTTGCCGTTCAAGGAAATCTCGCGCCAATACTTTGCCGAAGGGGTGTCTGTCAGCCAGGCGCGCATCAACGACGTGATCAAGGAAGGGCAGGAGCTGCTGATCCAGGTCGAAAAGGAAGAGCGCGGCAACAAGGGCGCGGCGCTCACGACCTTCATCAGCCTGGCCGGGCGCTATGTGGTGCTCATGCCCAACAACCCGCGCGGCGGCGGCGTGTCGCGCCGCATCGAGGGCGAAGACCGCGCCGAGCTCAAAGATGCGATGGACCAGCTCGAATACCCCAAGGGCATGAGCATCATCGCGCGCACCGCCGGCATAGGCCGCAGCGCCGCCGAGCTGCAGTGGGACTTGAACTACCTGCTCAAGCTCTGGAGCGCGATCGAAAGCGCCGCCAAGGGCGGCAAGGGCGCGTTCCTGATCTACCAGGAATCGAGCCTGGTGATCCGCGCGATCCGCGACTACTTCAGCCACGACATCGGTGAAATCCTCATCGACACCGACGATATCTACGAGCAGGCGCAGCAGTTCATGGCGCACGTGATGCCCGAGTACGCGGCGCGCGTCAAGCGCTACCGCGACGACGCGGCGCTGTTTTCGCGCTTCCAGATCGAGCACCAGATCGAATCTGCCTACGCGCGCACCGTGCAGCTGCCCAGCGGCGGCGCGATCGTGATCGACCACACCGAGGCGCTGGTGTCCGTCGACGTGAACTCGGCGCGCGCGATCAGGGGCGGCGACATCGAGGAAACCGCCACGCGCACCAACCTCGAAGCCGCCGATGAGGTGGCGCGCCAGATGCGCCTGCGCGACCTGGGCGGGCTGATCGTGATCGACTTCATCGACATGGACGAGGCCAAGAACCGGCGTGAAGTCGAAAACCGCCTGCGCGACGCCTTGCGCCAGGACCGCGCGCGCGTGCAGTTCGGCACCATCAGCAAGTTCGGCCTGATGGAAATGAGCCGCCAACGCCTCAAGCCGGCCCTCTCCGAGGGCGTGTCCATCCCCTGCCCGCGCTGCGGCGGCTCGGGGCATGTGCGCGACACCGAGAGCTCGGCGCTGCAGATCCTGCGCATCATTCAAGAAGAATCGATGAAGGACAACACCGCCGCCGTGCGCTGCCAGGTGCCCGTGGAGGTGGCGAGCTTCCTGCTCAACGAAAAACGCCCCGAAATCACCAAAATCGAGCTCAAGCAGCGCGTGAGCGTGCTCATCGTGCCCAACAAAGGGCTGGAGACGCCGAACTACAAGCTCGAACGCCTCAAGCACGACGACCCGCGCCTCGATCAGATCGAGCCCAGCTATGAGCTCGCCGAAGAAGTCGAAGACCCCACGGCCGTGACGCGCCGCTCGCAAGAGCCCACGAACCGGCAAACCCCGGTCATCAAGGGCGTGCTGCCCGACATGCCCGCGCCCGCAGCCGCGCCGCGCCCCGCCGCCTCGCGCAGCACGGCCCCTGCCGTGCCACCGGTGCCGCCGGCGCCCGCCGCCCCGGTCGCTCCCCCGCCCGTGCCGCAGGAACGCGGTTTCTTTGCCTGGATCAAGCGCCTGCTGGGCCTGGCCCCGCTGGCACCGGCCACACCACCGACGCCGGCCCCGGTCCCCGTGGCGCCCCCCGCCGCAGCCACGCCCGCCGCAGAGCCCCGGCGCGCAGGCCGCGCCGACGGGCGCAACCGGCGCGGTGAGCGCAGCGGCTCCGGCAATGGCCAGGGCAATGGCGCGCAACGCGACACCGCCCAGGCCAGCCCAAACGCCGCCGAAGCACGCAGCCGCCGCGCCGAAGCGGGCAGCGAAAGGCCAGGCATAGACAAACCTGAGGCAGGAAAACCCGCTGGCGAAGCCCCCACCGGCCGAGGCCGTGGCCGCGGCCGCCGCGATTCCGAGGCGCGTGCCGGCACTCCCGGCGAAGGCGCTGCCGTCCCCACCGCAGCCCCCGCCGAAGCCCGCGACACCGGCGCCGAAGCCCCGGCATTGGCGCCACGCGGCGAACGCGCACCGCGCCGGGAGCGCGAGGGCGCAGGCCGCCGGGAACGCGGTGAACGCCCTGACCGCGGCGAGCGCGCCCTGCGCACCGCCCAGGCGCCCGAGGGCAGTGCCGAGAGTGAAGTGCCCGTCTCCGGTTTTGCCGAAACCATGCCGCTCGAACTGCTGCCCGACCTCGACCTGAGCGGCAGCGCAGTCGCGCCCGGCGCTGCCGCTGCGCAGCCCACGGCAGAAGAAAACGGCGCAGCCGCAGGCGGCGAAGAGCGCCGCGAACGCCGCTCGCGCGACCGCTACGGCCGCGACCGGCGCAGCCGCACGCCGCGCGCCGAGGCTGACAGCACCACTGCCGAGGAGGCCGCGCCCACCCCTGCAGCGGACCAAGCGCCGGTGCTGCTGGAGTTCGACACCCTGCCCGGCACCCCAGCCGAGGTGCCGCAGGCCGCCAGCGCGCAAGCTGCGCCAGCCGCCGAGCACGCTGCAGTGCCCACCGAGCAGGGGCCCGCGCGCCGCAGCTACTTCGACCAGACTTACGCCGCTGCACCACAGAGCGAAGCTGTGACTGAAGCCGCAGCCGAGGCGCCTGCGCCTGCGCAGCCCGCGGCGCTCGCCCCCGAAGCGGCCGCAGCAGCCCTGGCGCCCGCCGCCACCCCCGCCGCCGAAGCCATGGCAACCAGCGCAGCCGCGCCGGCTGCCACGCCCGTCACTGCGACAGCACCGGGCGCGCCAGGCGCGCAGGCGCCGCGCTTTGCCCTGCCCTTGCAGGAGCTGCAGCAAATCGCCACCCAGGCGGGCCTGCAATGGGTGAACTCGGACCCTGCCAAGGTGGCCGCCGTGCAAGCCGCGATCGCCGCCGAGCCCGCGCCCATCCGCGTGCCACGCGCGCGCCCCGCCGCTGTGCTGCCCGATGAAGGCCCGCTGGTGCTCGTGGAAACGCGGCGCGACCTGGCCGCGCTGCGCCTGCCGTTCGAGGAGCCGCGCGCCTGACGCCAGCCCCACGTGCTACGCTGCACGCCGCCATTCCCCAAGGGGCTTTGCCATGCTGTTTTTGCTCTCACCCGCCAAAACCCTGGACTTCGACACCCCCGTGCCGGCGCAACTGCCGTGCACCGAGCCGCCCTTCACTGCACAGGCGGCGCAGCTCATCGAGGTGCTGCGCCGCAAGTCGCCGCAAGAAATCGCCTCGCTCATGGGCCTGAGCGACAAGCTCGCAGCGCTCAACGTCGCGCGCTACCAGGCCTGGCAGCCGCAGTGCACCCCATCGCAAGGGCGCCAGGCGCTGCTGGCGTTCAATGGTGACGTGTACGAAGGGCTGCAAGCGCGCACGCTCGGCGCGGCCGACCTGGACTGGGCGCAGCAGCACCTCGTGATCCTGAGCGGCCTGTACGGCGTGCTGCGCCCGCTCGACTGCATGCTGCCCTACCGCCTCGAAATGGGCACGCCGCTGGCCACCACCGCGGGCGCAAACCTGTACCAGTTCTGGGGCACGCGCATCGCCGACTACCTGAACGCCGCGCTACAGGCGCAGGAGCAAGCTGCGTCGCAATCACAAGGGCAGGAGGCACAAGGACACGAGGAGCGCATCGTCGTCAACCTGGCCTCGCAAGAGTATTTCAAGGCCGTGGATCGCAAGGCGCTGCGCGCGCGCGTGATCGACTGCGTGTTCGAGGACTTCAAGGGCGGCGGCTACAAGATCATCAGCTTTTACGCCAAGCGCGCACGCGGGCTCATGGCGCGCTACGCCATCACGCAGCGCATCACCACGCCCGCGGGTCTCGAAGGTTTTGCGCTCGAGGGCTACGCCTTTGCGCGCGCAGCCTCGAGCGCCGAGCGTCTCGTGTTCCGGCGCGAACATCCCGCAGGCCACGCATGAACCGCCGCGCCCAGACCATCACGCCCGAGCTGCGCCGGTGGATCGTCGCGCAGGCCGAGGCCGGTTGCAGCGCCCCTTCACTGCTGCAAGCCATGCAGCAAGCCGGCTGGGACGAAGACCTGGCCGCCGAAGCGCTCGAGCAGACGCTGCGCGCGCACCTCGACGCCGCTGCCGTCGCGCAGGGGCTGCCGCCCGCGAGCGCCGTGCCCGAGCCCGATCTGGCCGACGCACCCACGCTGATCGACGTGGGTGACCGCCAGGTGCGCGTGCTGCTCGCCATCGGCCATCCACGCATCGTGGTGTTCGGCGACCTGCTCGCGCCCGAGGAGTGCGACGCGCTCATCGAAGCCGCGCGTCCGCGCCTGGCGCGCTCGCTCACCGTGGCCACGGCCACGGGCGGGCAGGAGGTCAACGACGACCGCACGAGCGAAGGCATGTTCTTTCAGCGCGGCGAAAGCCCGCTGCTGCAGCGCATAGAGCAGCGCATCGCGCGCCTGCTGCGCTGGCCCGTCGAAAACGGCGAGGGCCTGCAGGTGCTGCACTACCGCCCCGGCGCCGAATACAAGCCGCACTACGACTACTTCGACCCCGACGCACCCGGCACGCCCACGCTGCTCGCGCGCGGCGGCCAGCGCGTGGGCACGCTGGTGCTCTATCTCAACACGCCCGAAAAAGGCGGCGCCACGAGCTTTCCGGGCATGCACCTCGAAGTCGCGGCGCAACGCGGCAACGCCGTGTTCTTCAGTTACGAGCGCGCGCACCCCTCCAGCGGCAGCCTGCACACGGGCACCCCCGTGATCGCGGGCGAAAAGTGGATCGCCACCAAGTGGCTGCGCGCCGGAAAATTTGAATGAAATAGGCCTTTTGCGAAGGTGTATCAAGCGCAAGCAGCTCCTCTTTTGATAGAAGTTCGATGTCCCTCCACGATCCCGCATCCGCGCATTCGCCCAGCCCGTCACCGCAGCACTCGCCGCTAGGCAAGGCCGTCGCCTACGCCGACCAGTACGACCCGGCGCTGCTGTTTCCGATAGCGCGCGCGGCGCAGCGGGCCGAGCTCGGCATCACGGCCGCGCCGCCCTTTTTCGGCGCCGACCTGTGGACGGCCTATGAGCTCTCGTGGCTCAACCCACGCGGCAAGCCGCAGGTGGCGCTCGCGCACTTCATGATTCCGTGCGAGACGCCGCACATCCTCGAAAGCAAATCGCTCAAGCTCTACCTGGGCAGCTTCAGCCAGACGCGCTTTGCGGACGCCACCGAAGTGCAGGCGCGCCTGCGCGCCGACCTGACCGCAGCGCTGTGGCGCGGCGCCGATACGCCCGGCAGTATCGGCGTGAAGCTGCTGCTGCCCGAGCAGTTCGACCAGCAAACCATCCACGAACTCGACGGACTGAACCTGGACCGGCTCGATGTCGAATGCACGCACTACCAGCCCGCGCCCGAGCTGCTCAGCGTGCAGGCGGGCGAGCCGGCCGTGCATGATGAAGTGCTCACGAGCCGCCTGCTCAAGAGCAACTGCCCGGTCACGGGCCAGCCCGACTGGGGCAGCGTGCAGATTCGCTACAGCGGCGCGCCGATCAACCAGGAGGGCCTGCTGCGCTACCTCGTGAGCTTTCGCCAGCACAGCGGCTTTCACGAGCACTGCGTGGAGCGCATCTTCATGGATATCTGGACGCGCTGCCGGCCGACGCAGCTCAGCGTCTATGCCCGCTACACGCGCCGCGGCGGGCTCGACATCAACCCCTGGCGCACCAGCCACCCGCAGCGGCCGCCGGCAAACATGCGCACGGCGCGGCAGTAGCGCTGCGGCCACCAGGGCGCGGCCGGGCGGCCACGCGCCAAGTTACAAGCGGAACACTTCCACCGAGCGCGCGAGCATTTGCGAGTGCGCCTCGAGTTCCTCGGCCGAAGAGGCGGTCTGCTCGGCCAGCGCGGCGTTTTGCTGGGTCACGGCCTCGAGCTGCACCACGGCCTCGTTGACCTGGTCTATGCCGCGCGACTGCTCTTGCGTGGCTTCGCTGATGCTGCGCACCAGTGCACTCAGGCGCTCGACCGCCGCCACTGCGGCGGCAATCATTTGCTGCGCCTGCGCCATTTGCTGGCTGCCGCCGCTGACCTGCGACACCGAAGATGCGATCAGGGTGCGTATGTCCTTGGCTGCCTCTGCGCTGCGCTGCGCGAGCGCACGCACCTCGCTCGCCACGACGGCAAAACCGCGCCCCTGCGCGCCGGCACGCGCCGCTTCGACGGCCGCGTTGAGCGCGAGCAAGTTGGTCTGGAAGGCGATGCCCTCGATCACGGCGACGATCTCGCTGATGCGGCGCGAGAACTGCTCGATCGCCTGCATGGTCTGCCCCACCTGCTGCACGGCCTGCCCGCCGCGCTGGGCGAGCGCGGCGCTCTGCGCGCCGTCCTGCGCTACCTGGCTGGCCATGTCGGCCGCCTGGTGCACCGTGCCCGAAAGCTGCTGCATGGTGGCGGCCGTTTCTTCGAGGCTGCTGGCCTGGGCCTCGGTGCGCGCATACAAGTCCTGCCCAGCCTGCGCCATGCTTTCGGCGGTCTGCAAAAAACCCTGGATTTCGCTGCGCACGTCACCGACCACCGCCCGCAGATTGGTCTGAATCTGCTGCAGATTACGCAGCAAGTCATGCAGCGCCGGCGCAAAATCGGAGCCATCAAGCCGTGCCGCCAAGTTGCAAGCCGCAATGTCACGCGCAAACGCTGCCGCGCGCCGCAAACCGCCGACGATGCGCGCCTGGAACCAGGCGAGCACCGCGGCATGGCCCGCCAGCAGCAGGGCAAGCACACCGCCCCAGGCCCAGGCACCGCTGGCGCCGAGGATGAAAGGCAGCATGGCGAACGCCGTCACGGCGAGCAGCAGCGCACCCAGGCCATAGGCGGGCGGCAGCCAGCGCAGGCGTTGCCAAAGGCCGCGCACACCGGGCTGGAGCACGCGCCCCTGCTGCAGCCGCAGCCCCGTGCGCCCCTGCTCGGCATCGCGGCGCAACTGCGCGTACAGCGCCTCGGCCTGGCGCACCTCTTCGCGGCTGGGCTTGGTGCGCACCGACATGTAGCCGCGCGGCTTATCCCCTTGCATGATGGGCGTGATGTTGGCGCGCACCCAGTAAAAATCGCCGTTCTTACGCCGGTTTTTCACGAGCCCCGTCCAGGTCTGGCCGCGCCCTATGGTCTGCCACATGTCGCGAAATGCCTGAGGCGGCATGTCGGGGTGGCGAATCAGGTTGTGCGGCTGCCCGATGAGTTCGTCGTAGCTATAACCGCTGGTTTCCCGAAACGCCGCATTGCAGTGCGTGATGACGCCCTTGGTGTCGGTGGTGGACACCAGCATGGTATCGGCGGGGAATTCGTATTCCTGGGCTGTGACGGGTAGATTGAGGCGCATGCCGATCTCGGGAACATCCCTGGCAGAGGCGCGAGGGAAATGGGACAAGGGATGGCTGCATTATTACAAACGGTCACATGCCCCTTGCGAAAAAACCCGCATGCACATTTGCAGCAGCGCAAGCGACTCACGCCAGCCAAGGGTTGATGACGCTTAGCCCAGCGCCCTGAAAGGGAGCCGTGTCGCGTGTGGCAACGGCCAACCCGTTGGCGACGGCCACCGCTGCAATGCAGGCATCCGCCGTTTCGATGCCGCTGCCAGCCTTGCGCACCTTTATCAGCAACTCGGCATAGGCCTGCGTGCAGGCCAGATCGAACGGCAGCACGCGCCCGAGGAACAGAGGCAGCACGTTCTTTTCCAGATTCTCATGCAGCGCCGCGCGGCGCTTGCCAGCCGGCAGCAGCGCCACACCGGCGCGCAGCTCGGCCACGGTCATTGCCGACAGGTAGAGTGTCTCCAGCGCTTGCGCGTCGAGCCATTCGATGACGCGGGCCTCTGGCGCTGGGCGCAGCGGCTCCGACACCACGTTGGTATCGAGCAGGATCATTCGAAATTCGCGGCACGGGCCGGGGTTTTGTCGCGTGCGCTCTCGAAGATGGCGAACTCTTCATCGGTCAGCCTGACTTTGCGGCCGATCTCGGCCAGCAACGAGCCGAGCTCCACCCGACCCTGTGGCTTGACCGCGGACTCCAGGATGTCGCGCATTTCGGCCTCGATGCTGCGACCGTGTCTGGCGGCCCGCACGCGGATCGCGCGATGCACCTCCTCGGGCACATTTCGGACGGTAACGGAAGGCATATTGCAAAACCTCTTTGTGATGGAATGTCTTGCACTTTAGCCGAATGCAATCATTCCCGCAATTTGCTTTTGCAATTTGGGTTCATCAGGGGCCGCGCTCTTGCCTGTGTTCTGGCATTTTGCCTTCCTGGTTTCCGTCAACGCCCGCAGCGGGGCCGCGCCCTGCTTCAGCCCGGACGGCGCAGGCTGCCATACCTTGTCCAACGGCACTTTGGGTACGGCTTAGCGCGCAGCGCTCAGACCCCGAACTGGTCACGCGAGCCTGAACACCGCGAGCGTACGCCCGAGTATCCCGGCGTTGCCGTTCATGGCCGTGGCGGCGGCGGCGGATTCTTCGACCAGGGCGGCGTTTTGCTGCGTCACCCTGTCCATGTCGTTCACGGCCTGGTTGACCTGCGCGATGCCCAGCGCCTGCTCGCGCGCGGCGCCGGTGACGTGGCCGATCAGCGCGTTCACCTGTTCCACCGAGTGCACCACCTGCGCGATGGCTTCATCGGCTTCGCGCATCTGGCCCGCGCCCTGGCCGACCTGCGCGGTCGAGGTGCCTATCAGCGCACGGATTTCGCGCGCCGCGGCGGCGCTGCTTTGCGCGAGTGCACGCACCTCGCTCGCGACGACGGCAAAGCCTCGCCCCTGCTCGCCCGCGCGTGCGGCCTCCACGGCGGCGTTGAGCGCGAGGATGTTGGTCTGAAACGCGATGCCTTCTATGGCCCCGATGATCTGCTGCATCTGCCGCGCCGAACTTTCGATGGCCTGCATCGCCGCGCCCACGGCCTGCACGGCTGCGCCGCCCGAGCGCGCGAGTGCGGCGCTGTGCTCGCTTTGCTGCTGGATGCGCTGCGTGGTCTCGGCGGACTGCTGCACGGTGCTGGCCAATTGCTCCATGGCGGCGGCCGTTTCTTCGAGGCTGCTGGCCTGCGCCTCGGTGCGCGCCGAGAGGTCTTGCGCGCCTTGCGCGAGCTCGGCAGAGATACTGCCGAAACCCGCGATCTCGTGGCGCGCATCGCCGACGACCGCGCGCAGGTTGATCTGGATCTGCTGCAGCCGCTCGGTCAGCATGACCATGGGTGTGCGCACGGCGTCCATGTTCCACTGCAACGCGGTGGTGAGGTCGCAACCTGCGATGTCACGCGCGAGCAAGTTGGCCTGCTGCAGCGACTGCGTCACGTTGCGATGAAAGCGCCAGACGATAAAGCCCCCGCCCAAGAGCAGCGCAAAGAACTGGAACAGCACCAGCTTGCCGTCCTGCCAGCCCAGCCCCAGCGGCAGCAGCGTGAGCGCAACCAGGCCGAGCAGCATGGCCGCCATGCGCATGGTGGGCGTGGCGCGGTGCAGGCGGCCCGGCAAGTCGCGCCAGCCCACACGGCGCACGCGCCCGGCGTGCAGGCGTAGCGTGCGCCGGCCGGCTTCGCGCTCTGCCTTGATGCGCTCGTAAAGCGCCTGGGCCTCACGCACCTCCTCATGTGTGGGCTTGGCGCGCACCGACATATAGCCCTTGGGCTTGCCAGCTTCCATGAGTGGCGTGACGAAGGCGCGCACCCAGTAATGGTCGCCATTCTTGCGCCGGTTTTTCACGATGCCCCTCCAGCTGCGGCCGTTGCCAAGGGTCGCCCACATATCCGCGAAAGCTTCGGGCGGCATGTCCGGGTGGCGCACGATGTTGTGCGGCTGGCCCATGAGCTCGGCAAAGTCGTAGCCGCTCACGCGCACGAAGGCCGCGTTGCAATGCGTGATGCGGCCTTTGGCGTCCGTGGTGGACATGAGTAGTTCCTCGCCGGGATAGTCGTACTCGCGCTGGGTGACGGGCAAATTGATACGCATGGTTGGAATGGTTTTTGTAAAAAACATACCAAGATTCCCGGAATGCCCTCATCAGGGGTTTGACCAAGGTCAACCCCAAATTCAAAACAATTCGGCGGTTGCGCAGGGTGCGGTCTGCAGGGCGACTTCGCTCTGCGGCACCAGGTTGCCCACGCGCACGCCGAGCAGGCGCAGGCGTTGCGTCAACGCCACGCGGCGCAGGCATTGGCCGGCGGCGCGGCGGATGGTGGCGGCGTCCTGCGTGGGCAGTGCGAGGGTCTGCTCGCGCGTGACGCTGCGAAAGTCGGCATAGCGCAGCTTGATGCCAATCGTGCGGCCGCAGTAACCCTTGCGCTGCAAATCGGCAGCCACGCGCTCGCACAGCGCGGTGAAGATGCGTCCGAGCTCGGCGCGGTCGTGCACCGCGTGCAGGTCACGCTCGAAGGTGGTCTCGCGGCTCATGGAAACGGGCTCGCTCTCGGTGACCACAGCACGTTCGTCGCGCCCCCAGGCGGCTTCGTGCAGCCAAACGCCGTAGGCCTTGCCAAAGTGCCGCACCAGCGCCGCCAGGTCCCGCTGCGCGAGCTCGCCGATGGTGTGTATGCCCAGTACCTGCAGGCGCGCGTCGGTCTTGGGGCCTATGCCGTTGATCTTGCGGCAGGGCAAGGGCCAGATGCGCGTAGCCAGGTCGTCCGCAAAAATGATGGAAATGCCCTGGGGTTTGTCGAATTCGCTCGCCATCTTGGCCAGCAGCTTGTTGGGCGCCACGCCGATCGAGCAAGTCAGGCCCGTGGCCGCGTGGATGCCCTGCTGAATGCGCAGCGCAAGCACGCGCCCGCCCTGCTCCTGGCCGCCGGGCACATGGGTGAAGTCGATATACACCTCGTCGATGCCGCGGTCTTCCATGACCGGCGCGAAGCTGCGCACCACGTCCTTGAAAGCGCGCGAGTAGCGCCGGTAGGCGTCGAAATCGACCGGCAGCAAGATGGCGTCGGGGCACAGGCGCGCAGCCTTCATGAGCCCCATGGCCGAGCCCACGCCAAAGGCGCGCGCCGCGTAGGTGGCCGTGGTGATGACGCCGCGGCCCTGGTAATCCCGGAGCCGCTCGAAGGCTGACAGCGGCAGGGCGGCGTCGGCCGCGCTGGCGCCCTCTTGCGGCATGCGCCGCCGCCCACCGATGACCACGGGCAGGCCGCGCAGCTGCGGATAGCGCAGCAGCTCCACGCTGGCGAAAAAAGCATCCATGTCCAGGTGGGCGATGCGCCGGGGCGGGGCCTGGTCGTGGAGTGTGAACTGTGGTCGCTCATCGCGTTGGTCAAGGGAAGACATAAAGGCTTGGGTCACGGCAATGTGCGCAAACGATTGTGCCCGCCTGTCAAGAAGCTTTCACACACCGAGGAAATCATCGCCGCTCCTGACAACGATGGAGGAAGGAACCCATGACGAACATGAACCCGACCCCCTCGCGCTGGACGCGCATGGCCCTGGGCACGATCGCGGTATCTTCGCTGCTGGTGGCCTGCGGCGGTGGCGACGATGGCGCCTCGCTGCCGACCCTGGAAGGCAGCGTCCCGCTCGTCATCTCGCACCGCGGCTACCCCGGCCTTTACCCCGAAGAGACGCGACTGTCATACGAAACAGCCGCCGATCTGGGCGGCGACTCGCTCGAACTCGACGTGCATCTGACCAAGGATTGCATCCCGGTCGCGCGCCACAACCCGTGGCTCAGCGACAACACCAACATTGCCGAAGTCGCGGCGAAATACCCCGAGGTGATGGCACGCAAGCGCACTGTCCCCGGCGTGCTCGTGCCAGTGAAATACGACGCCGCCAAATATGGCGGCCCCCCGGCCTACCTGAGCGACCTGACCGACCCCGCCGATCCGACGTCGGTGCTGCGCTCGCTGGTCGTCGATGGCGAGGACCACACAGGCGACTGGTCGATCACCGATTTCACACTGGCTGAGCTACGCAAATTTGGTATCAACGGCACGACCTTTGACGCCAAGGAATCCCGCCCCACCACCTACAACGGCCTGCTGCCTATCCTGAGCCTGCAGGAAGTCATAGACATCGCCCAAGCCAAGTCCAAATCGACTGGGCGCAGGATCAGCATTTACCCCGAAACCAAAAACCCGCTGTGGAACAACGCGCAGGCCAAGGCCAATGGCTGTGGTGCTCCCGGCGCCAGCCATCCGTTCGAGGACATCGTGCTCAAGGTGCTCAGCGACAACGGCCTGAACAGCAAGGACGCACCCTTGTTCGTCCAGAGCTTCGACCCCGATAGTCTGCTGTACCTGCGCAACGCCGGCCTCAAGGCCAAGGCTGTGCAGCTGATCGACGGCAACGACGTGAACTACAAGACCGGCGACATGATCTACATCGGCGACAGCACCGATGTGTATACCTTCGTGAGTGGCCGGCCTTACAGCTACACCGTCGCGGGCAATCCCGCCACCTTCGGCGACATGATCTCGCCGGCAGGCCTGGGCCGGATCAAACAATACGCCGACGGCATCGGCCCCTGGAAACCACAAGTGATGCGCCTGAGTGGCCCGAGCGGCAAGCTCGCCGATGTGAACAGCGCCACGCCCACCAGCCTGATCGCCGACGCCCACAAGCTGGGGCTCTTCGTGCACGTCTTCACCTTCCGCAATGAGGCCAAGTACCTTGCCGGAGTGTTCAAAGGCGACCCAATGGCCGAATACCTGGCTTACTTCCACGCGGGGGTGGATGGTGTGTTCACCGATTTCACGCCTACAGCCATCCAATCCCGCGAGCAGTACCTCAAGGAGGTCGGGCGCTGACGGCACAACGGGGTACGGGGGATAGCACCAGGATACGCGCGAGGGCGCCGATGAACTCACGCCCGCGGGGGGCTGCTCGCACACCATAAAATGCCCTCCGTACTTTGCGCAAAGGAGCGGATATGCACCGAAAAATGACGATCACGCTCGATGAAGATGTTTACGAGGGCTTGTACCGGCTGGTGGGGCCACGCAAGATGAGCCAGTTCATCGAGAACTTGCTTCGTCCTCACGTGGTAGACAAGTCGCTCGACGAAGGCTATCGGGCGATGGCAGCCGACGAGCACCGCGAGATCGAAGCCGCGCAATGGTGCAATGCCCTTGCCCAAGACATGACCGATGCGGCGCGGTGAGGTCTGGTGGGTCGAGTTCGATCCTGCGGTGGGCAGTGAAATCCGCAAGATGCGCCCCGCAGTGATCGTAAGCAACGACGCCGCGAACCGGAATCTTGCACGGGTGGTCGTGATCCCATTGACCAGCAACACGGGGCGGCTGTATCCCGGCGAAGCCATGGTTACCGTGGCAGAGCAAAACAGCAAGGCGATGGCCGATCAGATCATGGCCGCTGACAAGTCGAGGCTGAAACGCCAACTGGGCACGCTCTCTCAGGCCGATATGCAGGCCGTCGAAGGCGCAATCAAAGTGCATCTTGGACTACCCCGATAGGGTTTTGCCAAGCGCACGATGGTGCATGCCCGGCCGCGGCAATAGCGCACCCACGGACGGCCACGGACGCCCACGGGCGGCCAGATCGTTCACGGCGTTGGATACGTGCCGGGCAGCAAAATGGAGTGATCGACCTGGTCGATCTGCGTGCGCCCGCAAAAGGCCATGGTGATGTCGAGTTCTTTTTGGATGATTTCGAGCGCGCGGCGCACGCCGGCTTCGCCGAAGGCGCCCAGGCCGTAGAGGAAGCTGCGCCCGATCAGCGTGCCGCGCGCGCCCAGGGCGCGGGCTTTGAGCACGTCCTGGCCGCTGCGGATGCCGCCGTCCATCCAGACCTCGATGCGCTGGCCCACGGCGTCGGCGATCGCGGGCAGGGCCTGGATGCTCGAAGGTGCGCCGTCGAGCTGGCGTCCGCCGTGGTTGCTCACGATGAGCGCGTCGGCCCCGCTTTGCGCGGCCAGGCGCGCGTCCTCGGCGTCCATGATGCCCTTGAGCACGAGCTTGCCGCCCCAGCGCTTTTTGATCCACTCGACGTCGGCCCAGTTCAGGCGCGGGTCGAACTGCTCGGCCGTCCACGAGGCGAGCGAGCGCATGTCGCCCACGCCCTTGGCGTGGCCCACGATGTTGCCGAAGCTGCGCCGGCGCGTGCCCAGCATGCCCAGGCACCAGCGCGGCTTGGTGGCGAGGTTGAGCAGGTTGGCCAGCGTGGGTTTGGGCGGTGTGGAAAGGCCGTTTTTGATGTCCTTGTGGCGCTGGCCGAGGATTTGCAAATCGAGCGTGAGCACCAGCGCCGAGCAGTTGGCGGCGCGCGCGCGCTCAATCAGGCGCTCGATGAAGTCGCGGTCGCGCATCACGTAGAGCTGGAACCAGAACGGATGCCGCCCCGTGTGCTCGGCCACGTCTTCGAGCGAGCAAATGCTCATGGTCGAGAGCGTGAAGGGCACGCCAAACGCCTTGGCCGCACGCGCGGCGAGGATTTCGCCGTCGGCGTGCTGCATGCCCGTGAGGCCCGTGGGCGCGAGCGCCACGGGCATGGCGACAGGCTCGCCGAGCATGGTGCTGCGCGTGCTGCGCCCTTCCAGATTCACGGCCACACGCTGGCGCAGCAGGATGCGCTGAAAGTCGGCCTCGTTGGCGCGGTAGGTGCTCTCGGTGTACGAGCCGGAGTCGGCGTAGTCATAGAACATGCGCGGCACGCGGCGGCGCGCGATGCGGCGCAAGTCTTCGATGCAGGTGATGGTGGACAGGTCGGGCACGCGGTGCCTCCTTTGATGGGGCTGGGAGTCGTTCGGGATCGATTGTGCGACATGCGGACCTTGCGGGCAGGCGCGGCAGAGAGGCGCGGCAGGGCTGAGAATTTCGATAGAAATTGGCCTCTAGCACTGATGGATACTGCGCAAGCAGCTATCTTTTCAAAAGCTACTTCTGCGGCACGACACCCATGCTCGCGGCCCCGGGTGCGGGCGCGAGCACCAGCAGCGCAGGCTCCACGCCTTCGCCTGCGTACAGGCACACGCGCTCACGCCCGCTGCGCTTGGCGGCGTACAGGGCCTCATCGGCGTGGCGCGCGAGCGTTTCCAGGTCTTGCCCGTGCGCCGGAAACAGGCTCAACCCACCGCTCACACGCAGCGGCAGCGTCTGCCCCGCGAGCTGCACGGGCTCCTTGCAGGCGTCCAGGATCTTGCGCACCAACGGTTCTATCTGCTGACCGTTCGCCAAGCCAGGCAGCAGCAACACAAATTCGTCACCGCCGAGGCGGCACACGGTGTCGGTGGCGCGCACGGCCGACTGCAGGCGCTGTGCGAACTGCACCAGCAGCTGGTCGCCCACGTCGTGGCCCAGTTGGTCGTTGACCTGCTTGAAACCGTCCAGATCCAGATACAGCACGGCCACCAGGTTGCCGTCGCGCTGCGCCTGCGCGAATGCCTGTTGCGCGCGGTCGCGCAGCAGCAGGCGGTTGGGCAGGTCGGTCAGCGCGTCGTACTGCGCAAGGTGCGCCATACGCTCGGCCAGCGCCAGCGCCGCGCCCACGTCGCGCAGCACGGCCACGGCGCCCGTGACACGGCCTTTGCGGTCGGTGATCAGGCTCGCCGACTCTTCCACATCGAAGCGCTGGCCCGTGCCGCGCTGCAGCACCACGCCGCGCGTGGTGGGGATGGGGCGCTTTTCCTCCAGCGCCTGGTGCAGCGGGCTGGAGCGGGGCGTAGCGCCATCGGCCGCGCGCAGACCTATGACCTCATCGACATCGTGGTGTGCGGCATCAAAGGCCTGCCAGCCGGTCAGGCGCTCGGCGGCGGGGTTGACGTAGGTGTCCAGTCCCGGACGATCATAAGGCCGCCGATGGAACAAATGAGGGTATGAATCGTACCACCCACTCATAGCCTGCATAGGCGTCTTGCTCTGCAGGGCTGATTGGGGCAAGTGGTGGTTGT